>NZ_JBIRUB010000027.1:0-95602 GCF_044334985.1 Embleya sp. NPDC020630 | reverse complement strand
GGCCTGGCCGCCGCCTACCTCCCCTGGATGGCCTACCAGCAACGCACGATCTTCCTCTTCTACGCCGTCGCGTTCGTCCCATTCCTGTGCCTGGCGGTGACGATGATGCTCGGCGCACTCCTCGGCCCACCCGGAGCCACCGAACGCCGACGCGCCTGGGGCACCGCGGGCGTGGTCGCGATCATCGCCCTGATCGCCTGGAACTTCCTGTACTTCTACCCGATCTTCACCGGTGAGACGATCACCCGCAGCGGATGGCTGGACCGCATGTGGTTCAGCACCTGGATCTAGCGGCGCGATGTCGCCGTCGATGCCGAGGGAGGCTGCACCGGTGCCCGTCACGCGGGAGCAGGACATACGCAGGCGAGCCATCGACGCGACCCGCGACCTGGCCGCGGAGGGCGGCTACGACAGCGTGCAGATGCGCGACGTGGTCCGCCTGTCCCGGCTCTCCTCGGCGACCATCTACCGGCACTTCTCCTCGAAGGACCACCTGCTCGCGGCCACCCACCTGGAGTGGATCGCGGCCCTGGAACGCAGCGGCGCGGCCCGCCCGGACGGCGCGAACGCGGCCGAGCGGGTCTGCGCGATCCTGCGCGACACCTGCCGCACGATGGCCCGCCACCCCCGCCTGACCGCCGCCCTGATCCACGCCCTCGGCTCCTCCGACCCGGGCGTGGGCGACTGCCACCGCGAAATCAACCGCATCATGAACACGATGTTCCGCACGGCCCTGGCCGACGAGGTGACCAACGCCGACGAGTTCGTCCACTTGCTCGGCATCGCCTGGGAAGGCGCCCTCTTCAGCTGGGCCTTCGGCCGAATGACCATGACAGAGGTGGAACACACGATCTGCCGAGCCACCCACCTACTCCTACTCGGCACCACCACAGAGGCGGCCACAACCCCCTGACGGCCCCGCCACGGGTCCACAGCCTCAACCTCCGGACCCAACCAATCCCAGCCCGTCCGGCGCTTGAGGACGCCCGCCACAGGCACCCGGGAACCGCCGCCCGAACGGCGAACGCAACCCAACCCAGCCCGTCCGGCGCTTGAGGACGCCCGCCGCAGGCGCCCGGGAACCGCCGCCCGAACGGCGAACGCAACCCAACCCAGCCCGTCCGGCGCCTGAGGACAACCGAGTCGGGCCGACCAATCAGCCCGTCCGGCGCCTGAGGACCGGCCGGACGGGCCCACCCGCACCCACTACGACGCCCGGCTCGCGCGCTCCGCGACCGGCGCCGCAGTCAAGTTCAAGGGCGCCAACTCCGGCCGCTTCGCCGTCACGTGATCCCCCGACGACTGCCCCCGAAGCCGCCGCCCGATCCACGGCACCAGGTGCTCCCGCGCCCAATGCACGTTCTCCAACCGCGCCGCCCCCGCCGTCACCGCGACCTCCTCCGCCGGCCACGGCGCATCGGGGTCACCGTCCACGGCCAGCCCGAGCGCCCGCCCGACCTTGAGCGCGACCCGATCGTGCCCCTCGGGCGACAGGTGCAGCCGATCCTCGCTCCAGGCCCGCCGATCGTGCAGCGAGGTGAGCCCCCACATGTCGGCCACCGCACAGTCGTACCGATCCGCGATCGCCCGCAACAACTCGTTGTAGGTGGCCACCTTGCCCCGGATCAACTTGAGCACCGGCACCCACCGCGTATCGAACCCGGTGAACACCACCACCCGCGCGCCCGTCGCCGTCAGCGCGGCGACCGCCTCCTCGTACTCCGCGGCAAGCTTGTCCGGATCGCTCCCGGGCCGCAGCACATCGTTGCCCCCCGCGCACAACGTCACCAGATCGGGCCGCGCCGCGATGGCCAGCGGCACCTGCTCCTCGACGATCTGATGCAACAACTTCCCACGCACCGCGAGATTCGCGTACCGCAACCCCGGCCGCTCCACCGCCAGCCGAGCCGCGAACCGATCGGCCCACCCCAGGTAGTTCCCGTCGGGCCCGGGATCGCCGACACCCTCCGTAAAGCTGTCGCCAATGGCCACATAAGAGTCGATTTCGGACAGATTCCCGTGTGGATTCACAAGCTCGGCCATGTCACCCGATGTTGGCACCGCTCACCTCGCCTACGCGACCGTAATAACCACCCGAACACACTCCGCTACACGCGGCGGCGCCCCGCATGTCACCACGCGAAACGCACTCTTTCGAGCAAGGCCGATCGACCCCCGGACATTCCCATCCCGACCGAAAGATCACTGTTCACACACCGAGCACCCACAACTCGGCCGGATTCAAACCAGCGTCCAGCGCCGCCCGACGCACCTTTATCGAACGACGACGCAGTGGAATCCGAAAATGACGAAAGCCCCGCCGGAGATTCGGCGGGGCTTTCGTGATGTGTGGACCTGTGGGGATTTGAACCCCAGACCCCCTCGATGCGAACGAGGTGCGCTACCAGACTGCGCCACAGGCCCAACGAGGAGAAACATTACCACCTCCCCGAGCCGGCTCGTGCACGGGTATTCACTCGTTGCCGGCTCGGCGCCACTCGTGTTCGTAGAGCGGGAGGGAGTCGACCGAAGCGCCGTAGCCGGTGCGGGTGTCCTCGGCGTATTGGTCGAACAACGGGGTGGGCGGGCGCAGTGCCTCGGCCGGTTGCGGGTCCGGGACGGCGTGGATCTGCGGGCGCTCCGGCTCCTGTTCGGTGTCGCCGCGCGGGACGACCGGGGCCGTCACGTAGGTGGGCAGCGGGACGGGGACCGGGTCCCACGCGTCCCGGTCGGGGCCGTCGCCGGTGGCCAGCTCGGCGATCCACTCGGCCAGCGCGGGCTCCTCCGCCGCACGTTCGCGTCGACCCCGGGCCGAGCCGCCCGCTCCCGCGGCGCCGGACGCACCCGGCGCGCCGGGGCCCGAACGCGGGGTACGGACCTGCCGCCCGTCGCCGGCCGTCGGCGGCGTCGCGGGCCGGGGATCCGCCGTGGCGCCGTCGGCGGCCTCACGCGTCCGGGCCCGGACCCGCGCCTCGTTCGCCGCGCCGGCGTCGGCCGGCGTGCCCGGCTTGCCCGCCGGTCGGCCCAGCCGGCGCAGACCCGCCTCGTAGCGGCGGCGCTCCTGGACCCGCAGATGCACGATGTACGCCGACAACAACACGCCGGGCACGGCGGGCAGCCACACCCAGGCGAGGCCGGCCACTCCGGCCAGGATCGCACCGGCGGTGAAGCCGGCGAACAGGCTCGCGATCACCCGGCGGCGACGGGTGAGCAGCGCGGCCCGCCCCTCGTCCCGACGCACCGGCACGGCGGGGCGCTTGCCCGCACCACCACCCTTGCCCTTGGCCGCGGCGGCGGACCCGGCACCCGACCCGGTCGCCTGCTGCGGCACCGACGACTGGCCATCCGAGGACTGCCCGGCGGAAGCCTGCGCACCCGAGCCCTGCGCACCCGAAGCCTGCGCCCCGGCCCCCGGCCCCGCGCCCGCCGTCCCCGACGGCCGCCGACCGCGCCCGGACTCACCGGCGGCGCGACGCTCGGCGCCCTCCGTACCGCTCTTTTCGGCCAGCGCCCGCGCCGAGCGCCGCTCGAAGGCGCTGCGGCGGGACAGGATCCGGATCGCGGTGGTGAAACGCTCGGTCGGCCGGGCCTCGTTCAGCTCGTCCTGTCGGCGAAGCCACATGGGCACCAGATAGGCAGCCCAGGCCCCCACGATCGCTGCGTAGATCAGGCCGCTGCCGTTCACGCTTCACACGCTAAGCCGGATGGGCACCGCATCGTCGGATTAGGCACGGTGTGTCGTGCGATCCGTTCTGATGCCCATGTGACGGATGTGACTACCGGGGCCATCGAGGCGACCGGATCGATCGGGGTCGTCGAGACCCCCGAGGCCGACCGGGCAGCCGTGCCCCCGGAGGCTCCGGGGTCTGCCGAGGTGACACCGCTCATATCTCCGGGAGAGTAGCGAAATCGCGAGATCGATGTGTCGATATGGCGGGATCGACATCGAAGAGATTCCGAAGGCGGCGGTGACTACCAGGTGAACCCCCGGCTCTCCCGATAGGCCCGCCACCGCATCAACAGCCCCTCCGGGACCTCCTCGGCGTTCAGCGCGTACGCCAGGTGGTCCCGCCAGTCGCCGTCGATGTGCAGGTAGCGCGGGCGCAGGCCCTCCTCGCGAAATCCCAGCTTGTCCACCACGCGCCGACTGGCCCGGTTCTCCGGCCGGATGCACACCTCCAGGCGATGCACCCCGAGCCGGAAGAAGCAGTGGTCGGACACCAGCGCGACGGCGGTCGGCATCACCCCGAGCCCGGCGACGCGTTCGTCGACCCAGTAGCCGACGTGCGCCGAGCACATCGATCCCCAGGTGATCCCGGCGACGGTGACCTGGCCGACCAACTGCCCGTCGTACAGCACCACGAACGGCAACATCCGCCCCGCGCCGGCCTCGGCCCGCAGGAAGCGGACCATCTGCCGAAAGGTCGGCCGCCGCCCGGCCGCCGACCCAGGCGGCACGGTCGCCTCCCAGCGGCGCAGCCACTCGCGATTGCGGGTGTGCACCTCCTGCCAGGCGGCCGCGTCCCGGGCCCGGATCGGCCGCAGCGTCACCCGGCCCTCGGCGAGTTCCACGGGCCAGCCGCGGGTCAGCGCGTGCCCCATGGCGGCTGCTGCGCCCCTCCGTAGCCCCCGCCGCCCTGGTAGCCGCCCCCGCCGCCGCCACCCTGGTAGCCGCCGCCGGCGCCGTAGCCGCCCTGGTACCCGCCGCCGCCGGGCGGAGCCTGCTGCGGCCCGCCGCCGAACCCGCCGGCACCGCCCCCGCCGCCGAAACCGCCGCCGCGCGCGTGGTCGCCGCCCTGGAGCTGGGACACCACGTGCGGCAACACCTTCGCCAGCACCGTGATCCCGTCCTGCGCGCCGCCCGGCGAGCCGGGCAGGTTGACGATCAGGCTGCGGTAGGTCCAATGCGAGTCCTGGGTGATCGCGACGCCGGCGATGCCGCGCGACAGGATCGAGGTCGGCACCTTGTCGAAGTTCTCCATCCGGATCGCCTCGGCGATGCCGGGCACCTCGTAGCTGATCACCCGACTGGTCATCTGCGGGGTCTGGTCGAACGGGTTGAGCCCGGTCCCCCCGGTGGTGATGATCACGTCGTAGTGGCCCGCGCACGCGTCGCGCAGCGCCTGGGCGACCGGCTCGCCGTCCGGCACGATCTGCGGCCCGCGCGTCTCGAAGCCCATCTGTTGCAGCCCGCGCACGATCACCGGGCCGCTCTCGTCCTGGTAGGTCCCGGCCGCCGCGCGCGTGGACACGGTGATCACCATGGCTCGCATCAGACTTGCCCTCCGTCCCGTTGTGTGGCCCCTGCCCCCGGGTCCCGCTGCCAGTCCCCGGAGACTCCGCCCGTCTTCGCCTCGACCCGTACATCGGTGATCACCGCGCCCGGATCCACCGCCTTGACCATGTCCACCACCGTCAGCGCCGCCACGGAGACCGCCGTCAGCGCCTCCATCTCGACACCGGTGCGGTCGGCGGTGCGCACGGTCGCGGTGATCGCCACCGCGTCGTCGTGCACCGACAGATCCACCGCGACGCCGTGCAGCGCGATCGGGTGGCACAGCGGTACCAGGTCGGGGGTGCGCTTGGCCGCCATGATGCCCGCGATCCGGGCGGTGGCCAGCGCGTCACCCTTGGGTACGCCCTCGCCGCGCAGGAGTTCGACCACCCGCGGCGACACGAGCACCCGGCCCGACGCGGTGCCCGTGCGGACCGAGACGTCCTTGGCCGTGACGTCCACCATGCGGGCCGCGCCGGCCTCGTCGAGGTGCGTGAGGTTCTTGGCGCCGCGCGTCAACTGTCCACCCCATACGGTGAGCCCCCCGTTGCGGCGGGCGTCGAAGTGCCGTCCGTGTCCGACTTCCGTGTGCGTCGAACCGGCGTTTCATGTCGGGGCAACGTTAGAGGCACAACCGGGCGCCCCGCATGCACGGGCACGCCCGGACCGCGATCGCGGCGCCCGGACGCAGGCGCCGCCGCCCGCTCAGCCGAGCAGCATCACGGACACCTCGGCGCCCTCGGCCACCGCGGTGACCTCGGCGGGAAGGCTGATCAGCGCGTTCGCCCGGGCGAGGCTGCCGAGCAGGTGGGAGCCGGTGCCGCCGACCGGATCGACGGTGCCCTCGCCCACGCCGTCGACCGGCGGGGTGTACCACGCACGCAGGAACTGACGCTTGCCCCCGGGCGAGGTCAGCGCCGTCGAACAGGTCGCCCGCACGGTCGGGCGCTCGGTGACCGCGGCACCCTGCATCCGCAGCAGCGCCGGCCGGACGAACACCTCGAAGGACACGAAAGCACTGACCGGATTGCCCGGGAGGGTGAAGATCGGCGTCTCGTCGGGGCCGATCACCCCGAAGCCCTGCGGCATCCCCGGCTGCATCGCGACCTTGCCGAACTCGACCGTGCCCAGCTCGGACAACACTTCCTTGACCACGTCGTAGGCGCCCGCGCTGACCCCGCCGGTGGTGACCACCAGGTCCGCCCGGATCAGCTGGTCCTCGATCGTGTCGATCAGCACCTTGGGGTCGTCGGGCACGTTGCCGACGCGGTACGCGATCGCGCCGGCCTCGCGCGCGGCGGCGGTGAGCATGTAGCTGTTCGAGTCGCGAATCTGCCCGGGGCCGATCGGCCGGCCGGGCTGGATCAGCTCGCTGCCGGTGGACAGGATCACCACGCGCGGCCTGGGCCGGACCCGGATCCGCTCCCGGCCGATCGCGGCGAGCAGGCCGACCTGGGCGGAGCCGATCGTGGTCCCGGCGTCCAGCACGGTCTGCCCCGCCGACACGTCGTCGCCCCGCCGCCGGATGAACTGCCCGCTCGACGGCGCCTTCGTGATCCGCACGGTCGGCAGCCCCGCGTCGGTCCACTCCACCGGCACGATCGCCTCGGTGCCCTCCGGCACCGGCGCACCGGTCATGATCCGCGCGCACGTGCCCGATCCGAGCGCGACCTTCGGGGTGTCGCCGGCGGCGATGTCGTCCACCACCTCGAGCACCACCGGGTACTGCTCGCCCGCGTCCGCGACATCGGCCAGCCGCACCGCGTAGCCGTCCATCGACGAGTTGTCGAACGGCGGCAGGTCGCCGGTGGCGGCCACCTCGTCGACCAGGAGACTGCCGTGCGCGTCGAGCAGTTGCAGTTCGAGGGGCGCGAGCGGGGCGATCCGTTCGAGGATCCCGCCCAGATGGTCCTCGACGCTTTTCATCCGTGCATCTCCTCGTTCACGTACTGCCTCAACCAGGCTCGGAATTCGGGCCCCAGGTCTTCACGCTCGCATGCCAGCTTCACGATGGCACGCAGATAGTCGGCCCGGTCGCCCGTGTCGTAGCGGCGCCCTTCGAACAGCACGCCGTGCACGGTGCCGCCCTCGTCCGGCCCGCGCTTCGCGAGCACCCGCAGGGCGTCGGTCAACTGGATCTCGCCGCCCCGACCGGGCGGGGTCTGCTCCAGCACGTCGAACACCGCCGGGTCCAGCAGATAACGGCCGATCACCGCGTAGTTGCTCGGCGCGGTCCCGGTCTCCGGCTTCTCCACCAGGTCGGTCACCCGCACCACGCCGGGCTCGGAGACGCCCTCGGCCAGGGGTTCCACCGCCGCACAGCCGTACAGGTGCACCTGCGCCGGGTCGACCTCGATCAACGCCACGACGCTGCCGCCGAGTTCGCTCCGCACCCGCAGCATCGTGGCGAGCAGCGGATCGCGCGGGTCGATCAGGTCGTCGCCAAGGAGCACCGCGAACGGCTCGTCGCCCACGTGCGGCCGGGCGCAGGACACCGCGTGCCCGAGGCCGCGCGGGTCGCCCTGGCGCACGTAGTGGATCGCGGCCAACTCGCTCGACTCGCGGACCAGCTTGAGCCGGTCCACGTCGCCCTTGGCGGCCAGCGCGTGTTCGAGTTCGTAGGCCCGGTCGAAGTGGTCCTCCAGGGCGCGTTTGTTGCGCCCGGTGATCATCAGTACGTCGGTGAGCCCGGCCGCGACGGCCTCCTCGACCACGTACTGGATGGCCGGAGTGTCCACGACCGGCAACATCTCCTTGGGTGTGGCCTTGGTCGCCGGCAGGAAGCGGGTACCGAGGCCGGCGGCGGGCACGACCGCCTTGGTGAGCCGGAACACATGACGCGCAGACATGGCCGCACACTAACGGGTGAGGTCGCCGGGGGTGCCATGAAGCCCGGCGATTGGCCGGTTGTCGGCCGCCGGCCCGGTCTCGGCCGGGTCCGGTCCGCAGAACCGGTCGCCGCCCGCCCGCTTGGCCCGGGCCAGCGCCCGGTCGGCGGCGCGCAGCAGGGTCGTGGCGTGGGTGCCGTCTGCGGGCAGCACGGCGGTGCCGATCGCCATGGTCAGCGGGACCGGGTCGGTCGCCGGGCCGAACGTGCCCCGGCGTACGGCGTAGCACAGCCGCTCCGCCACCTTGGCCGCCCCGGCCGCGTCGGTCTCGGGCAGCAGGATCACGAACTCCTCGCCGCCGTACCGGGCGATGGTGTCCACCTGGCGGATCTCCAGGGCCAGCCGCTGGGCCACCTCGCGCAACACCGCGCTCGCGCCCTGGTGGCCGTGCCGCTCGTTGACCGCGCGGAAGTGGTCGAGGTCGAGCATGAGCAGCCCCAGCGGCCGACCGAACCGGGTCGCCCGCATCACCTCGCGGTCCAGCACGAGTTGCAGATAGCGGTAGTTCCACACGCCGGTCAGCGGGTCGGTGACCGACAGCCGCTCCAGTTCGGCCCGGTTCAGCTCCAACCGGGTGACCTCGTGCCGCAGTTCGGGCAGTTCGTTGCCGGCGATCGCGCGCAACCGGCGTACGGCGACCGTCAGCGAGCCGACCGCGACCGCGAGCGCGCCGACGAGCAGGATGATCAAAAGGCGTTCGAAAGTCAGGCTCATGCGGGATCCGGGTCCGGTGCGATGGCGCGAACTGTGTCGATTGCGCGGACTCCTTCGGTAACCCGTCCAAACACGTCATTCAGGGAACAGCATGAAGGACATCCTCAACGACAAGGCCACGCTGAGGTCACAGTTGATGAACTCACGGTCACGCGTCGGGTCGGACCGGCGTGTCGCGGCAAGTCGCGCGCTCCGGGGCGCGCTCCTCGCGCTCCCCGAGATCGCCGCCGCGGGCACCGTCGCGGCGTATGTGCCGGTGGGCTCCGAGCCGGGTGGGCGGGATCTGGCCGAGGACCTGGCCGCCGGGGCGACCCGGCGGGTGCTGCTGCCGGTGCTGCTGGCCGACAACGACCTGGACTGGGCGCTGTACGAGGGGCCGGCGTCGCTGGTGCCGGCCGGGCGCGGGCTGCGCGAGCCGATCGGACCGCGGCTGGGCCCGGAGGCGGTGCGCACGGCCGATGTGCTGGTGGTGCCCGGACTCGCGGTGGACCGCCGGGGGATGCGACTGGGGCGCGGCGGCGGGTCCTACGACCGGGCGCTGGCCCGGGTACCGGAGGCGGCGGTCACCGTGGTGCTGCTGTACGACGACGAGGTGCTCGATCGGGTGCCGGCCGAGCCGCACGACGTGCCCGTGGACGTCGCGGTGACGCCCGCGGCGGTGTACCGGTTCACCCGGTAGCACCGCCGCGGGCGCCCGTCACGCCTTGCCCGGCGCCGCCGGACCGGCCGGGAGCAGGGTCAGCCGGTGTTTGGCCGCCTTGTCCACCGCCGCCGGCGTGAACGCCCACGGCAGCGTCTTGCCCTTGCGCCACAGGTCGGTCTGATCGGTGTAGTTGTCGTGCCACACGTGCCCGGAGGCGCCGGTCAGGTTGATCCACCGGGACGCGTCCAGGTCGGACATGTCCACCACCATCCGCATCGACGGCACGGTGGTCACCTCGTAGCCCTGCGCGGCGTTCCAGCCGGTCGCGTTGACCAGCCCCTCGCCGCCGGACATCCCGTACGGCCCCCGGTTGAGCATCCACTTGACCACGCCCGGACCCCCGGTGCCCAGGGTCTGGTTGCGCAGGGTCAGCGTGTGCAGCCGGCCCCACGACCAGGTGTCGATGTCCTTGCCGAGCCGGGCGGTGAGGTCCTTCTTCGCCTCGGTCATCGCCTTGTGCAGCAGCCCGTCGCGGGTGGTGATCGCGCCCGGGTTCTTGGAGATGTTCCACCACGGGCTCTCCGGGGTGGCCAGCAGTGTGCGTACGACCTCGTTCCACCGGTCGCCGCCGTCGGGCTGCGCGGTCGAGTCGTCCCGGTCACCGCACTGCACGTGCGTGTTGTCCGCGTTGCTCGCGCAGTCGTTGTCGGCCCGGACCGAGAACGGCATCTTGTCGCCGAACGCGAGCATCAGCACCTGACGCCACACCGCGTTGAAGTACGCCGCGGCCGTGGAGTCGGCGTCATTGCGCTTGTCCCAGTCCTTGAGCAGGTCCTGCGCCTCGCGCACCCACGGATCGTCGATCCGCACCGCCAGCAGGGCCGGGACCAGGAACTGCGCGACCGGGTTGACGTCGTCGACCTGCATCTTCTGCATCATCGCCGGATCGATCTTGCCCGGCGCCTTGGTGATCATCTCCTCGATCCGCGCGCTGCGGGCGCCGTACCCCCAGTCGGAGGTCAGCAGATACGGGTACGCCGGCGAGGTCACCGCGTTGTTCGCGGTGACGATGTAGCCCTCCTGCGGGTCGTACACGTTCGGCAACGACTCGAACGGGATGGTGCCCAGCCAGTCGTACTTCGGGTCCCACCCGTACACCGGCCACCGGCCGTCGCCGCTGCGGCGCAGCGGGATCTTGCCGGGCGCCTGGTAGCCGATGTGGCCCTCGACGTCGGCGTAGATCGCGTTCTGCGACGGCGCGTCGAAGTTCTTCAGCGCGGCGCGGAAGTCGTTCCAGTTCTGTGCCCGGTCCAGTTGGAAGAGCGCGTCCATCGAACTGCCCGGGTCGAGCGCGGTCCAGCGCAGGGCGACCGCGTAGCCGTCCTCGCGCTGGGGGCTCAGGTCGGGGATCGGCGCGTCCTTGCCGACCTGCTTCAGGTCGTCGGACTCGTCGACCGCGTCGGTCAGGATCGGTCCGTGCCGGGTGGTGCGCACGGTGATCCGGCGATCGGCGCCGCCGGCGACCTTGATGGTCTCCTGGCGGACCTCCTTGAACGGCTCCCACTTGGAGTCGTAGAGCACGCCGTCGCCCTGGACCTTCTCCAGGTACAGGTCGGTCACGTCGGCGCCGAGGTTGGTGAAGCCCCAGGAGATCTTCTGGTTGTGGCCGATGATCACGCCGGGCATGCCGGAGAACGTGTAGCCGGAGACGTCGTATTGGCACTGCGGTCCGACCGCGCGACAGTGCAGCCCCATCTGGTACCAGACCGACGGCAGCGACGGCGACAGGTGCGGGTCGTTGGCGAGCAGCGGCTTGCCGGTGGTGGTGCGGCTGCCGGCCACCACCCACGAGTTGGAGCCGACGCCCGACGACTTCTCGCTGAACAGCGAGGGCAGCTTGGACAACGACTCGGAGAGGTTGGCCAGCGCGGACTGCGCGTTCTTGGACGGCGCCGGCGGGGGCGCGTCCTGGGCGAAGCGCTCGGTCTTGCCGTCCTTGACGATGTCGCCGTTGCGCACGATCGGCTTGTTCGTGTCGTACGGGTACGGCGGGTACAGCTCATCGATCCGGTTGACCGTCAGCTTGTCGGACAGCAGCGCGCGGTCGATCTCGTCCTGCATGTTGGTCCGCAGGTCCCACGCCATCGCCTTGAGCCAGGCGACCGAGTCGACGGGAGTCCACGGCTCGGCCTTGTAGCCGTCGTGCACAAGACCGAGCAGCGCGTATTCGAACGACGCGTCGGCGCCCTTGTGGTCCTTCAGATAGGCGTTGACCCCGTCGGCGTAGGCCTGGAGGAACTTCTGCGACTCCGGGGCCAGCGCCGCGTATTCCTGCTCGGCCACCTTGCGCCAGCCGAGCGTGCGCAGGAACTTGTCGTTGTCCACCTGCCCGGAGCCGAACATCTCGGACAGCCGGCCCGCGGTCATGTGCCGGCGTACGTCCATCTCCCAGAACCGGTCCTGGGCGTGTACGTAGCCCTGCCCCCGGAACAGGTCCTCGGACGTGTCGGCGTACACCTGCGGGATGCCCTGGGCGTCGCGGACCACGTCCACCTTGCCGGTCAGCCCCGCGATCCGCACGGTGCCACTGGTCTGCGGGAACGAGTCGCGGGACAACTGCCAGCCCCACCAGCCGAGTCCGCCGGCCGCGATGGCGAGCACCACGACGAAGACGATGGCGGTGAGCCGGAACCGGCGCCAGGCCTTGGACGGCCCCTTGGGGGTGTTCGATCGTTCCTTGACCTTGCCGGTGCCGCCGGCGGCGGGCTCGGCGGCCTCGGTGTCGGCCGGGGCGCCGGGCGCGGCGGACGCGGGCGCGGGCTCGGCGGTGGAGCCGGTCTCGGCGGAGGGCGAGGGTGCGGGTGCCGGGATCGGTGCCGGTACGGGCGCGGGCGCGGCCGGCGGTGGCTCGGCGGCGCGCGGCGCGGGCGGTACGGGCGCCGCGGCGGGCGGCGGGACCGACCCCGCGGCCGGCTCCGCGTACGGCTCCAGGGGCGGGTAGGGCTCCTCGTGGGCGGGTGACTCCGTTAGGGCGTACGGCTCTTGCCCGGCGTGGGGCTCCTGCGCCGGATGGGGGTCCTGCCGCGGCGCGTACGGCTCCTGCGGGACGTAGGGCTGGACGTAGGGCTCTTGCTCTTGCCCTGGCTCTTGCGGGGCGTACGGCTCGGGTTCGGCGTACGGCTCGGGCGCGGCCCGGCGCTCACGCTCCGCGCGTTCTTCCGCGCGCCGCTGGGCCGCGACCGGATCCGCCGCGGCCCACTGCGATGTGGGCCACTCGCCCGTGGGCCAGTCGTCCCACCCGGAGGATGAGGCGTCCTGGCCACCGGGGGGCTGCTCCGGGTCGGGCGTCTTCGAGGGAGGCATCAAGGTCCTTATGCGGTCGGTGCGGCAAGGGACACCTTAAAAGCCGAGTGTCGTCGACAGCACAGCCACCGGTACGAGACGGGACCCCTGTGGGGTATGGATCCTTCGCTTTGGTAAAATATTTGCCAGGCGTAGGTAATTGATCGCCGGTTCGCCGGCGCGGCAGGGCCCCCCGTTCCAAGGCCCGCTGATTCTCTGCGCATTCGCGGCGCCGGCTTCGCCCGTCGTCGTCTGCCTTCATGTTCAAGCACTCCGTGCGGCCGCCTGGGGGGTGGCCGGACCGACGACCGCCGGAGGTGACGCACGTGTCCGTGCCCGAGCTCAACCAGGTCCTGCTCCTGGGTGCCCTCGTCATGCTGTCCGCCGTCATAGCGGTCCGCCTGGCGACCCGCACCGGATTGCCGAGCCTGCTGCTCTACCTCGGACTCGGAATGGTGATCGGGGCCGACGGCCTCGGCATAGGTTTCGACAACGCCGAACTGACCCAGACGCTCGGCTACGCCGCGCTGATAGTGATCCTCGCGGAGGGCGGGATCGCCACCAGTTGGAAGGAGATCAGGCCGTCGGTGCCGGCGGCGGCGGTGTTGTCCACCGTCGGGGTCGGGGTGAGCGTCGCGGTCACCGCGTTGGCCACCAGGATCGTGCTCGACGTGGACTGGTCGACCGCGATCCTGATGGGCGCGATCGTGTCCTCCACGGACGCCGCCGCGGTCTTCTCGGTGTTGCGCAAGTTGCCGCTGCCGCACCGGTTGACCGGGTTGCTGGAGGCCGAATCCGGCTTCAACGACGCGCCGGTGGTGATCCTGGTGGTCACGTTCGCCCACACGAGCCACATTGAACCCTGGTACAGGATCCTCGGCGAGATCGGCCTGGAGCTGACGATAGGCGCGGCGGTCGGCCTCGCGGTCGGCCGGCTCGGCGCGCTCGGCCTGCGCCACGTCGCGCTGCCGGCCTCCGGCCTGTATCCGATCGCGGTGATGGCGCTGTGCGTGCTGGCCTACTCCGGCGGCGCGTTGGCGCACGGCAGCGGGTTCCTCGCGGTCTACCTGACCGCGCTGATCCTGGGCAACTCGCAACTGCCGCACGGCCCGGCCACGCGCGGCTTCGCCGAGGGGCTCGGTTGGATCGCCCAGATCGGGCTGTTCGTCCTGCTCGGACTGCTGGTCACCCCGCACGAGTTGGGCAGCGCGGTGGTCCCGGCGCTGGTGATCGGCACCATCCTGCTGCTGGTGGCCCGGCCGCTGTCGGTGATCGTGACCACGTCGCCGTTTCGCATACCGTGGCGCGAGCAGCTGATCCTGTCCTGGGCGGGCCTGCGCGGGGCGGTGCCCATCGTGCTGGCGACCATCCCGATCGTGAAGGACATCCCCGACGCCCAGCGGCTGTTCAACATCACCTTCGTGCTGGTCGTCGTGTTCACCCTGGTCCAGGGGCCCACACTGCCGTGGATAGCGCGCAAGGCCGGTTTCGCGGGTGCCGACGAGCCGACCGACCTCGGCGTGGAGTCCGCGCCGCTGGAGAAGCTGCACGGCCACCTGCTGTCGGTGAACGTGCCGACGGGTTCGCGGATGCACGGCGTGGAGGTCGGCGAGCTCCGCCTGCCGCGCGGGGCCGCGGTCACCCTGGTCGTGCGCGAGGACGGGAGCTTCGTCCCCGAGCCGACCACCGTGCTGCGGCGCGGCGACGACCTGCTCGTGGTGACCACCGACGCGGTGCGCGACGAGACGGAGGACCGACTGCGCGCGGTCAGCCGGGGCGGCAAGCTCGCGGGCTGGTTCGGGGTCAAGGGCGACACCTGAGGCGCGGCGCCTCGCCGTCGGCCCGGACCGGATGTGCCTGGGATACAATCGTATGGTTGATCGTCGGCGGGGCACCCCAGGGTGCCCCGGACGCCGATTCCACTGCACACACCGACTCTGCCTGACGCAGGGCTGGCGTCGTGACCGCACGGCGGCCGAGGCACAACGCTTCGGTATCTACCCCGGTGGACGCTTTCGAGGACAGCTCTCGGCGCACCGGGGTTTCCCCTGTGCGTCACCAGGTGGCAGGAAGCGACAACCCGCGATGCCCACGATGCCCACGCATCGGACCGCCGCACGCGCCCGCCGGGGGCGGTGCGCATGATCTCCACGTACTCCACGCTGCTGCGGACCCCCTCCGCCTGGCGGTTCCTGGCTCCCGCGCTGATCGCGCGGCTGCCCTACGCGATGCTCGGCCTGGGCATCGTGCTGCTGGTCAAACACACCACCGGCTCGTACGGCACGGCCGGCGCGGTCTCCGCCGCGGCGGCCGTGGCGCTGGCCTTCGTCGGCCCGCAGACGGGTCGGCTCGCCGACCGCTTCGGCCAGGCCGCGGTGGTCGTGCCCGGCGCGCTGCTGCACGGCGCGGCGGTGTCCGCGCTGATCGTGGCCGCGCTCGCCGAGGCGCCGCTGTGGCTGCTGTTCACGACCGCGGTGCTCTCCGGCGCGACGGTGCCGCAGATCGGCTCGATGGTGCGGGCCCGCTGGGCGGCGCACCTGGAGCGGTCGCCGCTGCTGCCGACCGCGTTCGCGTTCGAATCGGTGACCGACGAGTTCACCTTCGTGGTCGGCCCGGTGGTGGCCACCTTCCTGGCCACCGGCGTACATCCGGCGGCCGGCCTGGTGGTCGAGGCCGCGCTGACCGTGGTCGGGTCGTTGTTGTTCGCGACGCAACGCGGCACCGCGCCCCGGCGGGTGGTCCGCACGGCCGGTGACACGCCGCACACGTCCGCGCTGCGGATCGGCGGGGTACGCCTGCTCGTGGTCGCGTTCATCTGCATCGGCGGGGTCTTCGGCACCGTGCAGGTCTCGGTCACCGCGTTCGCCGAGGAGGCCGGCCGGCCCGGCCTGGCGGGCGCGCTGTACGCGGTCTTCGCGGGTGGCAGCCTGATCGCCGGGGCCGTCTACGGCGCGATCGCCTGGCGGCGGGCCGCGCACCGCCGGATGGTGGTGATGTTCGCGCTGCTCGCGCTCGGCACCGCGCCGCTGTGGGCCATCCCGTCGGTGGGAATCATGGTGCCCGTCGCGTTGCTGTGCGGACTGGCGATCGCACCCACGCTGATCACCGGCTTCACCCTCGTCGACACGCTGGTCCCGGCCGCGGCCAAGACCGAGGCGTTCACCTGGTTGACCGGGGCGATCGGGCTCGGCCTCGCGCTCGGCTCGACGTTCTCCGGGATGCTCACCGACGCGCGCGGCTCGGGCGCCGGGTTCGCGCTCACCCTGGCCTCGGCCGGCATCGGCTTCCTGGTGGTGCTGGCCGGGCAACGGCTGCTGAAGCCGAAGGCGGATGTGACACCCATTACACCGACGACCACCACCGTGGTGGACGGAACTCCGGTGGATGCTGCACCATTGGCACTCGACAGGTGAGAGTGCCAGTACCCAGCTGACCTGTCTGTCGAAGGAGGACCAGACCGTGCCGACGTACCAGTACCAGTGCACCGCCTGTGGCGAGGGCCTCGAGGCCGTCCAGAAGTTCACGGACGACGCGCTGACCGTGTGCCCCGCCTGCCAGGGCAGGCTGCGCAAGGTCTTCTCGGCGGTGGGCGTGGTGTTCAAGGGCTCCGGCTTCTACCGGACCGACAGCCGAGGCTCGAGCACGTCGTCGACGCCGGCGACGGCCGGGGCGTCCTCGACGGGTTCGTCGGGTTCGTCCTCCTCGTCCTCGGAGGGTTCGTCGTCCTCGTCTTCGTCGTCGACGTCCTCGACGTCCTCGTCGTCCTCGGCCGGCTCGTCCGGTACGACGTCGACGGCGGCCTGAGCGATGACGACCGGCGTGTTGCCGGCGGGGGTGGCCCCGGCCGAGATCGGTGTGATCGGCGGTTCCGGGTTCTACGCCTTCCTGGACGACGTGGTCGAGGTGCGGGTGGACACGCCGTATGGCGCGCCCAGCGACGCGCTCTTCCTGGGCGAGGTGGCCGGCCGTCGGGTCGCGTTCCTGCCCCGGCACGGCCGCGACCACTCGATCCCGCCGCACCGGATCAACTACCGCGCCAACCTGTGGGCGCTGCGGGCCGTCGGGGTCACGCAGGTGCTCGCGCCGTGCGCGACGGGCGGTCTGCGGGCCGAACTGGGCCCGGGCACGCTGGTGGTCCCCGATCAGCTGATCGACCGCACCTCCGGCCGCACCCAGACGTTCTTCGACGGGTTGCCGCTCGCCGACGGCAGCGTGCCGCCGGTCGTGCACACCACGTTCGCCGACCCGTACTGCGCCGACGGGCGCGCGGTGGCCATCGCGGGCGCCCGCGCCTCGGGGTGGGAGCCGGTGGACGGCGGCACCCTCGTGGTGATCGAGGGGCCGCGCTTCTCCACTCGGGCCGAATCCAAGTGGTACTCGGCCCAGGGCTGGTCGATCATCGGGATGACCGGGCACCCCGAGGCGGTGCTCGCGCGCGAACTGGGGCTGTGCTGCACGGCCATCGCGCTGGTCACCGACCTCGACGCGGGCGTCGAGGCGGGCGAGGGGGTCACCCACGCCGAGGTGATGGAGGTCTTCGCGGCCAACGTCGACCGGCTGCGCACGCTGCTGTTCGACGTGGTGGCGGCGTTGCCGAAGACTCGTACGTGCAGCTGTGGCACGGCGGAGGTCGAGCGGCCCGCGTAGGCGGTTCGCCGGTCGGTGAGTGTTGTGCGGTCGGCGTGTCCGGCCGTGTGTGATGTGTTCGAAGGCCGTCTCCCGGGTGGGGGGCGGCCTTCGTGCCGTTCGGGGGCGGGTCGCTCGGTGGGGGGAGTCGTGTCGCTCACGTGGGTGAATTCGTTGTCCACAGGGAGGCGGTGATCCACAGGGCGTCCGGGCGGTTCGGCGCGGGCGGGTCGGCGGGCGGCACGGTGGGGGTGCGGCTCGGCCCTCGTTTTCCCGCCCCGGTTCCGACGGGGGTCGGGCCGCATCGTCCCTACCGTGTGCGCCGCCCGCGCTGGAGGTGTGATGTCCGCTTCGGGATCGTTCGGATCGCCGTCCGGTCCGTCGTTCGGCCGGGCCGGCGGGCCGGCCCTTCGCGGGTCGCCGGGGGCGTCCGCCCGGCCGCCGTGGCGCCGCGTGTTGGCCCGGCATCGGCGCGGGTTGGCCGCGTTGTCGGCGGCGGTCGCCACGCTCGCGGTGATCGTGGCGGTCCGGCCGGCGCCCGTGCCCACCACGCCGATCCTGGTGGCCGCGCGGGACCTGCCCGCCGGCAGCACACCCGGGCCCGCCGACCTGGCCCTGGTGCGGATGCCGACGGCGTTGCGCCCCGAGGGGGTCCTGCGCGCGGTCCGGCAGGCCGAGGGAGGCGCGTTGACCGGTCCGCTGCGGCGCGGCGAGCCGGTGACCGACGTGCGGTTGACCCGGCCCGGCGGCCCGGCCGACGCGGGCACGGTGGCGCTGCCCGCGCGCTTCGCCGACGCCGACGCGGTGGCCGTACTGCGCCCCGGCGACCGGATCGACGTGCTGGCCGCGCCGCCGCCCGAACACCCCGGCCCCGCACGGCCGATCGCCGCCGGCGCCGTGGTGGTGGCCAAGCCGCCCCCGACCGATTCCGGGTTCGGGGCGCCCGGGTCCGGAGCGCTCGTTATCCTCGAGGTTCCCCGCGCCGTGGCGAACGAACTCGCGGGCGCGGCGACCGGCCCGGGACTCACTTACACCATCCGCAGGTTCTGAGCGGCGCTGTTGCGGCGGATCGTGAATAACACCAGACTCGTGCGGGTTGTCCGGCTTCATCGGCTATTCCGCAATTACTACGATTATTACCGCTGTTGGTGTGGTGGTGATCGTTGCTCGGAACGCCCGGTCGAGCCTCGACCGATCAAGATCGATGGGAATCAAGCAGTGGGCGGCTTCAAGAAGTTCCTCATGCGCGGAAACGTCGTCGACCTGGCCGTGGCCGTGGTCATCGGCGCCGCGTTCACGGCGGTCGTGAACGCGTTCGTCAAGGGGATGATCAACCCGGTCGTGGGTGCGCTGGGCACCAAGAACCTGGACAGCTACACGACCTGCATCAAGGGCCCGTGCGGCGTCGACGCGAAGGGCGAGACGACCGGCGTCCAGCTGCTGTGGGGGTCGGTGCTCGGCGCGGCGCTGACGTTCGTGATCACCGCGGCGGTGGTCTACTTCCTGCTCGTGCTGCCGATGAACCACATGCTGGAGCGGCGCAAGCGGGCTCTCGGACACGCGGGCGAGAAGGAATTGAGCGACGTCGAGATCCTGCGCGAGATCCGCGACCTGCTCGCCGAACGGCTGGAGCCGCAGCAGGACTCCGGCCGCGACGGCGGCACCGGATCGTCGGGGTCCTCGGGGACCACGGGAGGCTCGGGGACCACGGGAGGCTCCGGGGCCTCGCGTTCGGACGCCTGATCGGTCGAACGGCGGGCCGGCGCCTTCGTGGGAAGGTGCGGGCCCGCCGTTCGTTTTCGTTTACGTGGGGCGAGCGCCTGTGCCGCGCCGGCCGCCCCGGCTCAGAAGTGGTGCGGCGGCTTGTCGTCGAGGAATCGGCGGATGTCGGCCGGGTCGGCGCCGGTCCGGTGCTCGCCCCAGCCGGTGTCGGTCTCGTCCGAACTCGTCTCGGGCAGCAGGTCGTCCCAGCCGAAGCGGTCGTGCCGCTTCGGCTCGTCCGGTCCGTTCGCCTCGCGTGCTTGCGCCTCCGCCATCGCACCAGTGTGCCGGCGCTCCGGCGCGGGCCGCGTCACGCGGCCTCGAGCCCCTGGGCGGCGGCCAACTCGCGCAGCTCGACCAGCGCCTGCTTCTCGATCTGGCGGATCCGCTCGCGGGTGAGCCCGAGTTGCTTGCCGACCTCGGTGAGCGTGTGCTCCTTGCCGTCGGCCATGCCGTAGCGCGCCCGCAGGATGGTGGCCGTACGGCCGTCGAGCCGACCCACCAGGTCCGCTATCTGCTCCCGGCGCAGCGTCGCGAGCGTGATGTCCTCCGGGGTCAACGGATCGGTCTCCTGGACCAGTTCGCCCAGTTCGGTCTCGCCGTCGTCACCCACGGGGGTGTCCAGGCTGATCGGGTCGCGCGCCCAACCGATCACGTCGACCACCCGCTCGGGGGTGGTGCCCACGATCTCGGCGATCTCCGGAAACTCGGGATCGCGACCGTGGTCACGGGCGAACTCGCGCTGCACGCGGCGGATCTTGCTGAGTTCCTCGACCAGGTGCACGGGCAGTCGCACGGTGCGGGCCTGATCGGCCATCGCCCGGGTGATCGCCTGCCGGATCCACCACGTGGCGTAGGTGGAGAACTTGAAGCCCTTCGCGTAGTCGAACTTCTCGACCGCGCGGACTAGGCCCACGTTGCCCTCCTGGACCAGATCCAGGAACGGCATCCCGCTGCGCGGGTAGCGCCGCGCGACGGAGACCACCAGACGCAGGTTGGCCTGGATGAACAGTTCCTTGGCCGCCGCTCCGCGCGCGATCAGCGCGTCGAGTTCGGCCCGGTCGACTCCCTCGGGTACGGCGTCCTCGTCGATCAGTTTCTGCGCGTAGAGCCCGGCCTCGATGTCCTTCGACATCTCCACCTCGCGCTCCGCGTCCAAGAGCTTCGTGCGGCTGATCTCGTCCAGGTACACACCGACCGTGTCGCGCTCGACGTCGGCAGCCTTCCGCGTGCGGGAAGCCGCCACTCGCTCGGCGCCCTGTCGGGCCACACCACGTGTAGTCGGCATGCTCTAGCCCTCGCTTTCATTCGCGTTCGTCAACATTTCGAACGAACGAGAAGCCTGTGGTATTCCATCCGGAGATGTACTGTTGAAAGGTTGGCCGATAGCGGCCTTTATCAGCGCCTGCCCGGCCTCGGGCTCCGCATGCACGCTCCGGAGTGCCTACGATCCGCTCAACGGCCGAGGGGCCCCGGATGTTCCTAAGACCCGGGTGGGAGCGGGTGCGCGGACTCCGGGAGGGCGGCCTCGACCCGGCGGCGGGCGTCGCCTGGGCCACCGTGGGGCGGTCCGGTGCGACGCGGCGCGCGACTGCCCGACCGACGACTTTCGGCCGGCCGATGTCGGCCCGCCGTGCCCGGCCGGCGTCCGTCCCGGCCCGGCGGTCGGCACGGGTCAGTGCGTGTCGGAGGCGGGTTCCAGGTCGCGGGGGATCAGCCGCCAGGCCAGTACCGCGGCGACCAGCGCGACCACGCCGCCGGCCAGGAAGGTGGGCGTCATGCCGGCCGTGAACGCGTCGCCGGCCCGGGTGAGCAGGCCGCCCGTGCCGAGCCGGTCCGCCACCACCGACGCGTCCCCGATCGACTCGCGCACCGCCGACAGGTCGGCCGCGCCGAGGTCGAGGGCGGGCAGGTTGGAGCGGTAGAGCGCGGAGGCCATGCTGCCGAGGATGGCGACGCCGAGGGCCGCGCCGAGTTCGTACGCGGTCTCGTCGATGGCGGCCGCGCCCCCGGCGTCCGCGACCGGCGCCGAGGACATCAGCACCACCGACGCGACGGTGGCCAACGTACCCACGCCGAGCCCGACCACCGCGAGCGAGACACCGATCAGCGGGTAGTCCACGTCCCGGAAGTGCTGCCCGATCCAGGGCAGGGCCAGTCCCACGCCCATCAGCGCGAGGCCGATCGCGAGCACGTTGCGCGGTGGGAAGCGGTGCATCAGCGGCGGCACCACCATCGACGCCACGATCAGCGCGATCGGCGCGGGCAGCAGGTGTAGTCCGGCGGACACGGGGCTGTAGCCGCGGACGTACTGGAACCACTGGCTGAGCAGGAACAGCGCCGCGCCGAGGCCGAGCATGCCCAGGAAGATCGCGGTCGCGGCCATCGTGAACGCGCGGTTCGTGAACAGCCGGACCTGGAGCAGCGGGTGGGCGAGGCGCAGTTGGCGCCGGACGAACACGGTCAGCGTGAGCACCGCGATCGCGAGCAGGATCCAGGCTCCGGGGTCGGCCACGCCGCCCTTGCCGAGTTGTTTGACGCCGCCCGCGAGCGTGGCCATGCCGACGATGGACAGCCCCACCCCGGGCCAGTCCCACGCGCCGGAGCGCGGCGAGCGGGACTCGGGCAGCAGCCACAGGCCGAATCCGATCACCGCGACGGCGATCGGCACGTTCAGCAGGAACGCCGACTGCCACCCGTGCGACTGTACGAGCAGTCCGCCGATCACCGGCCCGAGCGCCATGCCGCCGCCGAAGACGGCCGACCACACGGCGTAGGCGAAGGCCCGCTCCCGGGCGTCGGTGAACACCTGGCGCAGGATGGTCAGCGTGGAGGGCATGATCGCCGCGCCGCCGACGCCGAGCAGCACCCGGGCGGCGATCACGTGCCAGGCCGCGGTGGCCGCCACCGCGAGCAGCGAGGCGACCGCGAAGATCGCGAACCCGACCAGGAGCAGCCGTTTGCGGCCCCAGCGGTCGCCGAGCGCGCCGGCGGTGACCAGCAGGCCGGACAGCGCGAGCGCGTAGGAGTCGATGATCCACAACTGCTCGACCGAGCCGGGCCGCAGATCGGCGACCAGGGAGGGGAACGCGACGTTCAGGATCGTCGCGTCCATCGAGATGATCAGCAGGCTCCCCGACAGGATCGCGAGCACGGCCCAGCGCCGCGGGTCACGGGCGGGACGAAGGGAGGTGGAGCCGGTCATGAGACATCCTCAATTCTTGTGAGACACAAATGTCTCACGCCTCGATCGACGCGTCCACCGCTCCCCCGCCGGGTGTCTACCGCTCGCCTCCCGGAAGTACGACGTGCATGAACGACTCGTCGTGTCGGAATCCGAGGCGCTCGTACACCGTCCGGGCCGGATTGCCCTCGGTGACCGCGAGGCCGATCGAGGGCAGCCCGGCGCGCGCGGCGAGGCCGAGCGTGTGGCGCAACAGCCGGGCACCGAGGCCGGCGTACGCGGGGTCGGGATCGCGGAAGACCTCGCTGATCCACGGCCCGAGCTGTTCGGCGTCGTTGACCAGCACCGCCGCGACCACCCGCCCCCCGTCCAGCGCCACCACGCTCGCGTCGAGCAGGGGCCCGAGCACACGTCCGTGGTAAAGGACGTCCAAGTCCTCGGGATTGGGATGCGACGTGCCGTCGGGATGTCCGGGCGGATAGGCGGCGATCCAGGAGTCATACAGCGCCGAGGGCGGCACGGACGTCACCGGCCGCACCTCGATGCGCGGATCCGCCCAGGCGTGGCCGTCGGCCCGCGGATCCAACTCGCGGGCGTACCGGTGCAGATGCCGCACCAGTCGGCCGCCCGACGCGATCAGCACGGCACCGGTTTCCGCGTGCGCCGACACGACCCATCCGGGGAGCGCGGTCAAGATGGCGGGGGCCGCCGCCTCGGCCGGCAGCCGATGCAGCCGCAGGTCGAGCGCGGCCGGTCGGCCCGAGCGGTTGCCGAGCCGGTAGTCGGCGACGAGCGTCCCGTCCCGATCGAAGACGGTTCCGCGCGTACGCACGCTTTCATCGGTGGTCATGAGGTTCATTCTTCGATGCCCGAGCAAGTCGTTTACCTCCTCGGTCGCGGCCCTCTGCCCCCTCGCCAGGATCACCCGGCACACCGGGCGTCGCATTCCCGCGCCCACCAGAACATGCGCGGAGAGTGATCGCCCCCGAAACTGACATACATGGATAAAATCTCGCTCCGGACGGCCACGAAGGAGCAGCTCGCCTCGGCCCGCAGCACCTCGTCGGGCCGCAGCTCGACCGCCATGCTCGGCGGCTCCCGCCGGCGGTTGCGGCAGACCCTGATCGCCCTCACGGCGGGCAACTCGCTGGATCAACCGGAGAGCCCGGGCGAGGCCTCCCTGATCGTGCTGACCGGCCACATCCGGCTGACCGCGGGCGACGACTCCGTCGAGGGCACCTCCGGCGACCTGCTGGTCGTCCCCGAGGAGCCGCACACGGTGGAGGCCGTCGAGGACTCGGCCGTCATCCTGACCGTCGGCACATCGGTGACTACCCCTGGCGCTTGATCCACTCGCCGCCGCCGAGCGGGTAGTCGTAGCCGGGGCGGGCCGCGCCGGCGCTGGTGCGGAACGGCTTGCCCTTGTTGTCGACCTTGACGGTGCCGCGACGGCCGTCGGCGGCGGACCAGTCCAGGGTGAGATCCCAGCGCACGTCGTGGGCCTTGGTGTGCACCGTGACGTAGAAGACCTCGGGATCGGTGGCGCTGACCTTGTACGGAAAGTCGCGTTGGCCGTTCTTCGTGGTGACGGTGGGGCTGCCCCGGTCGAGGTCGACGTCGAAGGACTTGGTGTCGACGTCGCCGCCGCAGCCGACGCCCATCGAGTAGTCGTTCCAGGCGAGGGGCGCGCCCTTGGCGACGACGCGGACGTGCAGCGCCTCCAGGACGATCGTTTCCCGTTCGCGGCCCTGGACGGTGAGGGCGATCTGCTGCTCGTCCGAGGAGACCGCGCCGTACGCGCCGGACCAGCGCACCGCGTCCGCCTCGCCGGCGGGCGGGCCGACCTGCTCGGGGGCGCTGTCGACGAGGAAGTGTTGGCTGCACGGATTGCTGTAGACGTAGGGGCGTACAGCGATGCCGAGCGGGTCGTCGCCCGAGGCGGCTCCCGTGCTCGGCGTGCCGCCCTTCGAGGCGCCGGGCGCGACCTTTCCGGGCGGGGTGGTGCCGGTCGGGGTCGAGGCCGATCCGGTACCGGCGGTCGGCGGGGAGGCGGGGGCGGGCCCGGCGGGCCGGTCGCCGGCGGCCGGCGGGGCGGTGGGCACGGGGCCGGAGTCGGCCGCCGTGCGAGCGCCGGAACCGTCGCCGTCGTCGCCGGACAGCGGGTACGCGACGACCAACACGGCGCCGAGCACGGCCGCGGCCGCGGCGAGGCCAACCGCGGCACGGCGACGCCGCACGGGGTTGGGAGCGGGAGCATGCGGCGGCCCAACGACCGTCACCGTGTCGTCGCGCCCCGGCCCCTGCTCGGACGAGCCGACCGAACCGGCCGAGCCCGAGAAGCCGACCGGGGACGCTTCGCGCGAAGCCGCCGAGCCGGCCGGGAACACTCCGGAGCCGGAAGCCCCGGCAGCCCCGCCCCCGGCTCCCGAGCCCGCCCCCGACACGCCATCCCCGCCCGCCTGCCCGGCCGAGCCCTCGACCGCCCCGGCGTCGCCCCCCTCCACCGCCCCAACCGACCCACCCGCTGCCGCAACCGGACCCGCAACCGCAGTGGGCCCCGAGGCCGGAGCCGAAGCTGAGACCCCGGTCGGAACCTGGCCCCCGGCCGGGGGCCGGGCCGAAGCCTCAGCGGCAGCCGAAGCCGGAGTCGGAGCCCCGGCGGAAGTCGAGGGCGAGGTCGAACCCAAGGCCGAAGCCCCGTCCGGACCCGGCCCCGGAGCCGGCGTCGGCGCCAAGGCCGGCGCTGGGACCTCGGTCGGAGCCTGGCCCCCGGCCGGGATCCGGGCCGGGGGCCGGGCCGAAGCCTCAGCGGCAGCCGGAGCCGGGGCCCCGGCGGAAGTCGGGGTCGAGGTCGGGCCCAAGGCCGAAGCTCCGGCCGGAGGCGAAGTCGAGCCCGAAGACACAGCCCCCGCCGAAGGCGAAGTCGGGGCCGGGGCCGGGGCCGGAGGCAAAGTCGGGGTCGGGGTCGGCGCCGGCGCCGGCGCCGAATCCGGAGGCGAAGCCCCCACCGGAGGCGAAGTCGGGGTCGGGGACTCGGCCGGATGTGGCATCGGCGTGCGTGGGCCGGGTGCTTCCGGGCGGCGGCCCCGCATCGCGTCGGCCAGGATCCAGTGCCGGTGCAGCTCCACCAGCTCCTGTGGTGTCGCCCGGCAGACCCTCGCGAAGCGCTCCACCGGTGCGTACTCGTTCGGCACCGCGGTGCCGTTGCAGTAGCGGTGCAGTGTCGAGGTGCCCATGTGCAGCCGCTTGGCCAGCGCCCCGTAGCTGAGCCCCGAGCGGTCCTTCAGCCCCCGCAACAAACGCGCGAACGCCTCCGTTTCCGCTGCTCCCGCTGCCTCCGACACCCGTTCCTCCATCTCCCCGTATCCCAAGCCGGCGTTCCAGGGGCCCGGCATTTCCCCTGGTCAGACCCGGTTTCGCCGTTCCGGCGTCCCCAATCGGCCGCTGTCCGTAGCGGCTGGGACGAACCCTGTCACAGGCTCGTGATCGTTCAAGCAGCGCATCACCCGAACTCCCGAGGAGCCCGATCACATGTCCCGCGTCCGCACTTCCCGCACCCGTCTCGCCGGTGTCACGACGCTCGCACTGGCCGCGCTCCTGCTGACCGCGTGCAACAACGACTCGGACAAGGACGCCAAGCCGGCCGCCGCCCCCGCCGTGACCACCACGCCCAGCGCCCCCGCGGCCGCCGCACCGACCGCGGCGCCGATCGCCACGGCCCCCGCCGGCGCCCCCTCCTCCCGACCCGCCTCCTCGAACACCAAGCCGGGCTCGGCCTCCGGCCAGGACTCGGGCGGGCGTACCGATGCCGACAACGCGGTCACCTGCGAGGGCTCCAACACCAAGACCGTCGCGGCCCCGCTGAACCGCCCGATCAACCACGTGCTCCTGACCGTCACCAACACCGGCGGCAAGATGTGCTTCCTCTACGGCTACCCGGCCCTGCGCTTCGGCGACGCCCAGTCCGTACCCCCGGTCATCGACGAGTCGAAGCCGCAGGCGGTCGTCACGCTCAAGCCCGGCGAGTCCGGCTACGCCTCCGTCACCTTGTCCGCCGTGGACGGCAACGGCGGCACCGGCCACACCGAGCAATCCCTCACCGTCTACTTCCACGGCCCCTCGGGCAACCAAAACGTCGGCAGCGGTGCCACCCCGTCGCTGCCCGCCAAGGGCCTGTACATCGACGACTCCCTCAAGACCACCTACTGGCAGCAGTCCATGGACGACGCCACCAGCTGGTAGCCCGCCCCGGGAGCCGAGCCGGCACCGCCCGGAAACGCTCCGACGTCCACCCGACCCCGTCCGCTATCCTGTGCGCGGGATCCGATCCCGGGGACGGAAAGCCCATCACCCCCGGACCCGGTTCCCCGCCCCGCCTCCTTAGCTCAGGGGATAGAGCACCGCTCTCCTAAAGCGGGTGTCGCAGGTTCAAATCCTGCAGGGGGCACGCCGCCTGATCAGGCAAGGAACCCCGGCCCCGGCCGGGGTTTCGGCGTGATCCGGTGTCACTGGTCCAGGTATGCGAGGACCGCCAGCACCCGGCGGTTGTCGCCGTCGGCCGGTAGTAGGCCCAGCTTGGTGAAGATGCTGCTTATGTGCTTGGCGACGGCCTTCTCCGAGATGAAGAGGGACTGGGCGATGCCCGCGTTGGAGCGGCCCTGGGCCACCCACACCAAGACCTCGCGTTCGCGGCCGGACAGGGTGCTCATGTTCTCGTCGCGCTCCTTGCGCACCAGGAGCTGGGAGATCACGTCGGGGTCCATCACGGTGCCGCCCTCGGCCACCCGTCGGATGGAGTCCAGGAACTGCGCTCCGTTGGTCACCCGGCCCTTGAGGATGTAGCCGATCCCGTTGCCGCCGCTGCTCAGCAACTCGCGCGCGTACAGCGGCTCGACGTACTGGGACAGAAGCAGCACGGGCAGGTCGGGCATCTCGCGCCGGGCGGCGAGGACCGCGCGCAGGCCCTCGTCGGTGAAGTTCGGCGGCAGCCGGACGTCGACGATCGCGACGTCCGGTCGTTCCTCGGTGAGCGACTCCAGCAGGTCCGCTCCGTTTTCCACCGCGGCCACGATCTCGTGGCCGTGTGCCTCCAGGAGGCGGATCAGTCCGTCCCTAAGGAGGAAGTGGTCTTCGGCGAGGACAATTCGCACGGAAGCTCCATCGTCACCATCGTCGGGCCGTTGACGGGGCTGTTCACGGCCAGTACACCGTCGAAAGTGGCAAGTCGTCGCTCGACGCCCTGCAGACCGGTGCCACGAGCGGCGTCCGCGCCGCCGTGTCCGGTGTCGGTGATGGTGACGCGCAGCATTCCGTGATCGTAACGGACGTCGATCCAGGCCCGGTCCGCGTTCGAGTGCTTGGCGACGTTGGTGAGGATCTCCGAGATCGCGAAGTACGCGGCCGACTCGATCGGCATCTCGGGGCGTCCCGGCAGGTCGACGGTGACCTCGGTGGGGACCGGGCAGACCATGGCCAACGACCGCACCGCGTCGACGAGTCCGCGGTCGGCGAGCACCGGCGGGTGGATGCCGCGGACCAGATTGCGCAGTTCCTGCAACGCCTTGGCCGAGGACTGGCGTGCCTCGATCAGCAGGGCGCGCACGGCCTCGGGGTTGGTCTCCAGGAGGCGTTCCGCGGCGTCCAGGTTCATGCCCATCGCCACCAGGCGTGCCTGGGCGCCGTCGTGCAGGTCGCGCTCGATCCGGCGGATCTCGGCCATCTGTGTGTCCGCCGCGTCCGAGCGGGTCGTGGCCAGGTGCTCGATGCGGCCGGCCATCATCTCGTTCTCGCTCGGGGCGAGCATCGCGTAGGTGTACAGGGCGTGCTTGTGGACGGCGCGGGGCGCCATCCACAGGGCCAGCGGCAGGTGCAGCAGGCCGAGGATACCCGCGAGCACCGCGGTGGCCGATCCCCCGACCGGGATGAAGTAGTACCAGAGGCCGTCCCACTCCTCGGAGAGCGGGACGCCGAAGAAGGCGAGGAAGATGCCCCACGCGCCGCCGAGGAGCAGGGCGATCGGGAAGAAGGCCAGGAAGGCGCCGGCGACGGGGTCGGAGAGCACCCAGACGAACTCCCGCCGCAGTTGCGGGTCG
Source organism: Embleya sp. NPDC020630 (assembly GCF_044334985.1). Classification (NCBI taxonomy): domain Bacteria; kingdom Bacillati; phylum Actinomycetota; class Actinomycetes; order Kitasatosporales; family Streptomycetaceae; genus Embleya; species Embleya sp. NPDC020630. The sequence continues at coordinate 67,077 of NZ_JBIRUB010000027.1, read as the reverse complement.
TTCATGATCCAGCGGTAGCGGGCAATCACTCCCGAGGCGCCCGCGGGCACCGGCGGCTGCCGGCCGGCCGGGGTCGGGATCCGCACGCCGGACCAGCGCGCGGCCAGCACGCGTTGGCGGTTGCTCAGCCCGCGTACGCCCTCCATGGCGCGCGGCACCATGCCGAGGCCCGGACCCACCAGGGTGATCGCGGAGGAGACGGCAAGGGAGCGGCCGAGGGCCGCGATCGACATCCAGCACAGGACCAACGCCCGCCGCAGACCGACGAACCCGGCAGGGACGGAGAACCCTTTGATCTCGCCCGACGACGGGCTTTCCCCGGGCTGCGTCGTGCCGTCCATGTATTCACTCCTCTTGCCATTCGCAGTGTCCCGGCCACAGTGGCCGTGTCGCTATTGTGGCGGAGGTCGGGCACCGAAATCGGTAGTATTTACTCCCCTCTTGGACGGCGGAGGGGGGTGTTTCCCCTACCTCCGTCAGGGCGCGGCCAGAGGCGTCCCGGGGGCGACGAAGAGCGACAGGGTATCCGCCACGCAGGCCGCCTGCTGCCGGCCCTCGACCTCCACCGTCATGCGCACCGCGGTCAGGTGACCCGAGGGCGTTTCGCGGACGTTGGTGAGCCTGGCGCCGCCGCGGACCCGGGCCCCGACCGGCACGGGGCGGGGGAAACGCACCTTGTCCAAGCCGAAGTTGACGCCCAGCTCCACCTTCTCGATCGCGAAGATCGCCCGCATCATCGCGGGCAGCAGCGCGAGCGTCATATAGCCGTGGACGATGGTCCCGCCGAACGGTCCGGTCGCCGCCCGCTCGGGGTCCACGTGAATCCACTGGAGGTCGCCGGTCGCACCGGCGAATTGGTCGACGCTTCCCTGGGTGACTTCGAGCCATTCGCTGTAGCCGAGGTGTTCGCCGGCCGCGCCGGCGAATTCCTCAAGGCTGGAAAAGGATCTCATGCGGCAGATTCTGTGTGGGCGTCGAGGACGCGGCAAGGTGCTCCGGGGCCGGTTGTTCGTTCGGTCAGCGCGCCGTCAGCCGGCTGTCAGCGGTCGCCCGGGATGGCCCCGTCGCGGCGCGCGCACAGCCGGCCCGGCACGGTGTCAGCCGTAGCGCTTGAGCTCGTGGAAGAAGTCCGGGACGGTGTGCAGTCCGTCCGTCTCGCGCACGCGGTCGTACACGTACTTCGCGACGGCCATGTCGAGAACGCCCAGGCCGAACGGCGAGAAGACCACCGGCCGGTCGGCCGGCGGGGTGATCGCCCCGGTGAGCACGTCGTACAGGGTGCCGGCGACGAACTCGCGGTTGCCGACCGCCTGTTCGGCCAGATGCGGCGAGGTGTTCGCCTTCATGCAGTGCTCGATGTCGTCGACGATGTTCCACGAGTCCAGGACGATCTCGGGGGACAGATCCCGCAGGGAGACGTGCAGCACCAGCGGGTTGTGCGCGAACCATCGCGGGTCGCTCACATGCGGCTCGCCCGCTACGGTGGCGAAGACCACCAGATCGCTGGAGCGGATCAGGTCCTCGGCCTTGTCGTGGATGGTGATCCCGCGGTCCTCGCCCTCGGCCCGGCGCAGGTAGCCCGCGAAGCCCTCGGCGTACTCGGCCGACACGTCGTGCACGCCGATCGACTCGAAGGCGAAGCCGCTGCCCACGAGGTACCGGTGTACATAGCGGGCGATCAGGCCGACCCCGAAGAAGCCCACCCGCGTGGGGCGTTGCCCGCGCGCCGCGCCGAGCCGCGCCGCCGCGAGGGCCGCGGACGCGGCGGTGCGCGCCGCGCTGATGATGGAGCTCTCCAGGCACGCGAACGGGTAGCCGGTCTCGGCGTCGTTGAGAATGAGCACGGCCGAGGCGCGCGGGATGCCGGCGGCCACGTTCTCCGGGAAGCTGGAGATCCACTTGATGCCGTGCACCTCCACGTCGCCCTTGATCGACGCGGGCAGCGCGATGATCCGCGACGACGGACGATCGGGGAAGCGCAGGAAGTACGAGTCGGGGTTGACCGTCTGCCCCTCGCCGTGCAGCCGGTAGGCGGCCTCGATCGTCGCGACGACCTCTTCCTCACGCCCGCTGAGGACTCGGTCCACCTGAGCGCCGGAGACCACGGCGAAGGAAGGTACCTGATTCATGGGAACACTGCTCCTGGTGGGACGAAAGAACCCGGTCGGGATGGGAAGGTGATCGGTCGCGGGCGGGCCGACCCTCAGCCGATGCGGGCCAGGCCCTTCGCGCCCCGCCGCGCCTGTCCGCGCGAGACGACCAGCGGGTCCCAGTCCGGTGCCCGTTCGGGCAGTCTGGAGGCGTCGCCGAGCACCGCGCCGGTGTACGCCTCGGCGAACAGCCCGCGGCCGAGGATGCGCGAGGCGGCGGCGATTCCGCAGGTCGCCACACCGCCGATGCCGCTGCCGTAGCGGACGTTCTGGCCGACCACGTACAAACCCTCGACCTCGGTCCGCACGTCGGGCCGCCGGGCCGTGCCGCCCCAGGTGGCCATGCCGTACGGTGTGCCGCCGCCGGCTCGGATGTAGCGCTCGTTGGTCAGCGGAGTCGCCGTCTCCACGTGTGTGATGCGGCTGCGGAACGGGCCGAGGATCTTCTCGGCGGTGTCCAGCATCGCCTCGGTCAACTCCCGCTTGCGGGCGAGGTAGATGGGGTTGCGGCGGTACGGCTCGCCGTCCACCGGTCCGCCCGGCACCCCCCAGAAGTCGTAACCGAACGGGCAGTTCATCATGAGCTGGAAGTTGCTGTGGCCGGGCGGGCATACGGCGTGCGCCCCCGGGTCCCTGAGGGAGGCGAAGAACAGGGCGAGTTGCGACACCGTGTCCATCGTTTTGTCGCGCGCGTACCGCTCCAGCATCGCCGCGTGCGCGCCCTCCATGTCGTCGCTGCCGTGCCACCAGATGTTGGCGTTGGGCAGCGCCGGCAACTCGGTGTCCAGCGCGACGTACACCGAGACGATGGCATTGCGCATGGTCGCCTCGCGGGTCCGTGCCACGACGCCGGCGGGGAAGGCCGCCTCGCCGCCGCACAGGTCGAGGACGGTGCGCCGGTAGTCCGCGTTGGAGATGATCAGCGGCGCCGAAATGCGCTGCCCGTCGGTGAGTTCGACGCCGGTGGCGCGCCCGTTCTCGATCAGGATGCGGCGTGCCTCGCACCGGGTGCGCAGCTCGCCGCCGTACGCCTCGAGCGCCTCGACGAACGCGGCCACCAGGGCCTGTCCGCCGCCCTCGGGGTAGTACGCGCCGCGCAGGTAGTGGTCGGTGATGTTGACGTGCTCGGCGAAGCCGACCCCGTCGGGCATCGAGCCGTAGTTGCCGGCCTGGGCCGCGATCAGGGTTCGCCCCTTGGCGGACAGGCCGCAGTGGTCCAGGGCCTCGCCCAGCGTACGGCGGGTCCAGCGCATCGCCTCCGGGAACCTGCGGCACAACTGCGCCATCGAATCGCCGGTCAGACTGGCCCGGTTCACGGCGGCCAGCGACGTGGCGAGGTCGATGAAACGGTCGACGCGGTCGGCCTCCTCGGGCAATGCCTGCCTGAGCCGAGCGGCGTAGGCGTCCCACCCGGCCGGCACGTCCAGGGTCGCGGTGGGCGTCATGACCCGGTCGAAGCCGTGCTCGTTGTCCATGGGCAAAAAGCGCACCCGGTCGCGGACGCCGAGCCCGGACAGGATCGTGGGAATGAGCCCGTCGGGCCCGCAGTCGCCGAGGTAGTGCATGCCGACGTCGAACTCGTACTTGCGCCGCCTGCGGAAGGCGTGCGCGTTGCCGCCCGCCACGTCGTGCTGTTCGAGGACGAGCACACGGCGCCCGTCGGCGGCCAGATAGCCGCCGGTGACCAGGCCGCCGATGCCGCTGCCGACGACGATCACGTCGTAGCCGTCCCGAAGGCCCCCGGCCCCCTGCGTTCCGGTCCCCATCAGAAGGTGCCACCACCGTGGATCTCGAAGACCGACCCCGTGATGTACGAGGCCCGGTCCGAGACCAGGAAGGACACCAGGTCCGCCACCTCCTCGGGGCGGCCGGCGCGGCCGAGCGCCACGTTCTTCAGCATCCGCTCCACCGCGGCCTCGGACATGTCGTCGACCATGTCGGTCGCGATCAGGCCCGGGGCGACCACGTTGGCACGCACACCGCGTGGCCCGCACTCCTTGGCGAGGGACTTGGTGAATCCGATGATCCCGGCCTTGGAGGCGGCGTAGTTGGCCTGCCCGATGTTTCCGTGGATCCCGGAGACCGAGGACAGGTTGACGATCGCGCCGTTCCTGCGCTTGCTCATGGAGAACGCGGCGGCGCGGCACACGTGGTAGACGCCGTCCAGATTGGTCCGCAGGACCTGGCCCCAGTCCTCTTCGGGCATCAGGATCACCGGCCGGTCCCGGGTGATGCCCGCCGAGGTGACGGCGACGTCGACGGGGCCGAGTTCGCGCTCGGTCCGCGCGTACCAGTCGCGCACGTCCGCCGCGTCGGACACGTCGCAGCGGGCGGCGCTGATGCGCGTGCCGAACTCGGCTGCCTGCTTGGCGAGTTCCTCGGCGGCCTCGTCGTTCGAGCGGTAGCAGAACGCGACGTCGTACCCGTCCCGGGCCAGGCGCAGCACGATGGCCTTGCCGATGCCCCGGGACCCGCCGCTGACCAGCGCGATCATGCGTGCTCCCCCAGCAGTCGCAGGACGGCACAGGCCACCGCGCCGTCCCGGTCGACGGCGGACACCAGCGCGATCCGGCCGGACGAGGTCGGGTCGGCCTCGGCCACCCCGAGCACCGCCTGGATCTGGAAGGAGGCGGAGGCCGCGCTGGTGTCGCCGAGCAGCTCCATGGACGGCACCCGGGTCAGCGCGTCGGCGGGCAGCAGCGCCGCCAGCGCCTCCGACTCGGCCCGTCCGGCGGCGGTGGGGGCGGCGCACGGGACGGCCGCCCACACCTCGTCTGGGGTGACGCCCGCGCGGTTCAGGGCGCGGCGCACGCAGCCGGTGACGGCGGCCCGCGGGTCGTCATCGATGTCGATGCCGCTCTCGATGCTCAACACCGCGGCCAGCGCGGGGCGTTCGGCGGCGCCGGCGTGCTCGACCAGGAAGAGCCCGCAGCCCTCGCCGAGCAGCGGCGAGGGGTCGCCGGCCGCGAGGGCGGTGTACTCGAACCAGGCGTGGATGGCGGAGAACTCCTCGGCCGAACCCACCAGGTACTTCGTCGCACGGCCCTGGCTCATCAGCCGCCGCGCGTAGTTGAGGGCGAGCAGCCCGCTGACCCGGCCGCCCGCGACCGTCGTATTGGGGCCCTTGAGGTCGTGCCGGATCGCGCAGGCTCCCGCGGCGTGGTTGAGGCTGCCGAAGGGGATGCGGCCCGCGTCGACGTGGAAGGGCAGCGCGTTCGTATAGGACTGACGCAGGAGGTCCGTCATGTTCTCCAGGCTGCCCATGGAGATGCCGAGAACCACACCGGTGGCCTCGTCGGTCCGCACCACCCTGTTGCCTTCGGCGTCCAGGAGCAGCCCGTCGGAGGCGACCAGGGCCAGCGCGGTGAGCCGGTCCATCTTGGCCGTGCCCGTCGGGCCGAGCAGGCCCGGGATGTCGAAGTCCGGGACCGTGCAGACGTTGGGCGACGGCAGCGTGCCGAGCGCCGCGTCCGCCTTCACGGCCGTCTTCGCGCCGCCGCGCACGCCCGCGGCGAAGGCTTGGCGGGTCACGCCGTGCGGGGATACGGCCGACCACCCGGTGATGACGAGCGTCTCCGGCGGCAGCGAGGCCGCCGGGGTGACTGCTGCGGTACTCATGGTGGGACTCACTCTCCGTACGTCCCCAGAATCAGGATGGCGTTGTTGCCGGCGAAGGCGCTGGAGTTGTTCTGCACGAGCCGCACGTCCGCGTCGAGGGCGTGGTTGGGCACCACGTCGAGCGGGCAGGCCGGGTCCGTCTCCCGATGGTGGATGGTCGGCGGAATGAACCCGTGCTCGATGGCGAGGCTGCAGGCGATGGCGCCGAGGGCGCTCGCCGCTCCCATCGCGTGGCCGAGCATCGACTTCAGGGCCACGGTGCGCGGCGGCGCGTCGCCGTACACGTCGAGGATGGCGGCCGACTCCGTGCGGTCGTTGGCCTTGGTGCCGGTGCCGTGCGCGGAGATGAAGTCGATCTCCTCCTTCTTGACCCCGGCGTCGTCCAGGGCGAGGCGAATGCCGCGCGCGATCCCGACGCGGTCCGGGGCGGTGGCGTGATTGGCGTCGCAGCTGAGGCCGTAGCCGAGCACCTCGGCGTAGATGTGCGCGCCGCGCGCCAGCGCCGACTCCAGGCTCTCCAGAACGAGGATGCCCGCACCCTCGCTGGTGAGGATGCCCTGCCGGTTCTTGTCGAAGGGCCGTACCACGTCCGGGGTGAGCGCGCCGAACCGCTTGAAGGTGAGGTACGCCTTGCGGCACACCGCGTCGGCTCCGCCGCACAGCGCGATGTCGACCTCGCCGGAGCGGATCGCGTCCAGGCCGTAGCCGATCGAGTAGTTGCCCGCCGCGCAGGCCGTCGTGATGGTGGTGGCCTCCACGTTCGGTATGCGCAGCTCGCGGGCGATCACGGTGCTCAGCCGGCCCGCGTTGATGCGGCGGGACAGGACCGGGTCCATGGCCTCCGGGTCCCCGGCGGCCAGTTCCTGCTCGACGAGCACGCCGATGTCGTGCGACTCGCCGTCGGTGGTGCCGATGCTGATGAGCGCCTGCCGCTCACGCAGGTCGGCCTCGCCGAGTCCGGCGTCCTCCACCGCCATCCGGGCGGCGGCGACGGCGAACTGCCCGGCGCGGCCCATGTCGTCGAGGGGTACGTTGCGGATCCAGCGCTCCGGTTCGAACTCGGAGACCTCGCATGCGGTGTTGTGGCCGAACCCCGCGGTGTCGAAGCGGGTGATCGGCCCGGCGCCGGAGCGGCCGGCCCGCAGCGCCGCGGTGAACTCCTCGACACCCGTGCCGATGCTGGAGATCGCGCCGAGGCCGGTGAGGACGGCCCGGCGGCGATTCGCCGGTGCGCGGGCGGGGGGCGCCGGTGGTGGCTGTGCGGTGGACATCGGACTCCTTAAGCAGTGGGGTGCCTGTGGATGGGGGGTCCGGGACGGGAACCCCCGCTGCTCACCAACCGGCGGCGGCGGCGGTCACCTGGTACGTGGTCTCCACGTTCACCATCTTCGGGAGCTCGTCCATGTCGATGACGATGGAGTACTCCATCTCCAGGGCGCTGAGCACGTCGATGAGTTTCAGGGAGTCGGCGCCCAGTTCGTCGATGAACAGCGTGTCGTCCGCGAACTCTGTGTGTACATCGATGTTCTCGGCGATGATTTCCCTGATGCGGGTAAGGCGCTCGGGCACAACCGTGGTCATGTTTTTTTCTCCGTTTCCCAGGTTCTCGAATTTGCCTTACGGCAAAAATTAGTCAGCCTCGATGACGGGCCGATGACATTCAACTGACCGCTCACTGACGGCGGTTGCCGGTCACCTTCCGACGGCCTTTTCGAAGCCCCGTACGCTGCCGGCGACCGCGATGACCAGGATCGTCGTCAGGGTGATGGTGGCGACCACGCCCGGGTGGTCGGCGGCGAACCCGCTGCCCGCCGCGCCCGACGGGTCGTTGCCCCACAGCCTGCGGCAGGTGGTGATGACGGCGGTGACCGGGTTCCATTGGGCCACCGGGCGCAGCCATTCCGGCAGGCCGTTCACACCGACATACGCATTGGAAAGAAAGCTGAAGACGACGAGCACGAGCGCGCCCGTGCCGTCGATGGCCTCGACATTCTTCTGGGTGGTGCCGAGGAGAATTCCGAGCCACAGCATGGTGTAGATGAAGGCGAGCAGCACGGCGAATCCGGCGGCGGTGCGCAGCACGCCCTCGTGCGGCCGCCAGCCGACGGCCAGGCCGACCAGGGACACCGCCGTCAGGCTGACCGCGCCGACGCACAGGTCGGCCAGGGTGCGGCCGATGAGCACCGAACTCGGCGCGATCGGCAACGAGCGGAACCGGTCCACCAGGCCGTGGCGCAGATCGAGGGCGACACCGATGGCCGTGGGGCCGACGCCGGACAGGCCGACCTGGACGGCGATGCCCGCCAGGATGAAGTCCTCGTACGGGACTCCGCCGGGGACGTTCATCGACTTGCGAAAGAGGTAGCCGACGGCGACGAGCATCACCAGCGGCGTCATCGTCACGAGCACGAGCCGGCCGGGTGAGCGGCGCAGGTGGATCAGATGGCGTCCGGCCAGGGCGAGGGTGTCGCCGAGGTAGCCGAGCAGCGCGCCCCTGGACTCCGCGGATCGCGGCACCGGGGACGAGGCCGCGGGGACGGCCGCCGGCGGCGACACCACGGCATCGGTCGTCGATGTCATCGCCGGCTCTCCTTCTTTTGTCCCGTGCCCGTGAGCTGGAAGAACACGTCGTCGAGCGTGGGCTTGCACACCTCGAAGTCGACGGTGTCCACGCCCTTTTCGCGCAGGGCGACGGCGGCGCGCGCCACCTCGTCCAAGCCGCCCCGGTCGAGGTGCACCGATACCCGCAAGGTGGCCGGGTCGGCGACCGGTTCCTGGGCGCTGCCGAGCGTGGCGAGCGCGGCGACCGCGTCGGCCAGGCTTTCCGGGCGGGCCACGGTCACCTCCAGGCGTTCGCTGCCGACCATGCGCTTGAGCGCCGCGGGGGTGTCCTCGGCGATGACGCGGCCCGCGTCGATGACGGCGATGCGATCGGCGAGCGCGTCCGCCTCCTCCAGGTACTGGGTGGTGAGCAGGATGGTCACGCCGTTGGCGACCAGGTCGCGCACCACGTCCCACAGGACGCTTCGGCTGGTGGGGTCCAGGCCCGTGCTGGGCTCGTCGAGGAACAACACCTGCGGATCGCCGATGACACAGGTCGCCAGGTCGAGCCGGCGGCGCATGCCGCCCGAGTAGGTGCCCACGGTGCGGTCGGCGGCGTCGGTCAGCTCGAACCGCTCCAGCAGCTCGGCCGCGCGCAGGGCCGCGCCGCGTCGTCCGTAGCGCAGCAGCTTGGCCAGCAGGACCATGTTCTCGCGCCCGGTGAGCAGTTCGTCGACGGCCGCGTACTGTCCGGCGAGGCCGATGCGCCGCCGGACCTCCTTGCCCTCGCGCACCACGTCGTGCCCGGCGACGACGGCGCGGCCGGCGGACGGCTCGACCAGGGTGGCGAGGATGCGGACGGTGGTCGTCTTGCCGGCGCCGTTGGGGCCGAGTACGCCCAGGACGGTGCCGGCCGGCACCGCCAGATCGACGCGGTGCAGTGCCGTGTGGCCGCGGTACTGCTTCTGCAGCCCTTCGGCGAGGATGGCCAGATCGGACGAGGCCACGGTCATCCCGCCCGACGCTGCAGGCTGAGCGGACGCATGTCCGTCCAGTCGCGCTCGATGTGGGCCACGGCCGTGGCGCGGTCGGTCTCCGCGAGCGCCACCCGCCAGCCGTCGGGCACGGCGGCGAAGGACGGCCACAGGGAGTACTGCCCCTCGTCGTTGACGAGGACGAGGAACCGGCCGTCTTCGCGGTCAAAGGGGTTGGCCATGGATGTTCTCCAGATCTCGGATGGTGCTCGAATGCGTCGAATGCGTCGGGTGATCGGGTGGTCGGGGGTCAGGCGGGCTCGGCCGCGGCCCGGGCCGCCGCCAGAGCGGAGAGCGCGTGCTCGACGGCCCGGCCGATGGCCGCCGCCGGGGCGGGTCGCATCATCTGTTGGTGCGTGCAGTCCACGTCGTACGCGTCGATGGCCCGGCCGACGTGCGGCTCCCAGCTCTTGAGCTTGAGCGCGCGCTCGTCCCGCGTGCCCCGATCGCTGCCCCCGGTCGCCACGAAGAGCGTCAAGGGGCAACCGTCGAAGCGGCCGGGGGTGAAGCGCCGGAACAGCTCCAGGTTGTTGCGCATGATGCCCAACAGGCGTTCCAGGGTGCCCTGTTCGAACGCGGCGAGCGGGCCGCCGGAACGGGCGAGGTGCGCGGCGACACCCTGCGGGGTGAGCCGGTCGAACCCCGCAGGGTCGACACCGGCCTCCGTCAGGAAGTCGGCGAGGAACTCCTCGTCGCTCGGCGAGGCGCCGTGCGCGTCGTCGGGGTAGGCGTCCAGGTTCGCCAGGTAGGCCACTTCCTCGCCCGCCGCCCGCAGTCGCACGGCCATCTCGTGGGCGACGACACCGCCGTAGGACCAGCCGAGCAGGTGGTACGGGCCGGTCGGCTGGATGGCCCTGATCCGGGCCAGGTAGTCGTCGGCGACGTCCCCGATGTGCTCGGGCAGCGGGCCGGGCTCGGCGATGCCGCGCGCCTGGAGGCCGTAGACGGGCTGCTCCGGGTCCAGGTGCTCGGCGAGCGCGGCGAACGGGATGGCGAAGCCCAGGCCGCCGTGTACGCAGAACAGCGGCGGCCTGCCGCCGGTCGGGCGGATCGGCAACACGGGCCCCAGCGGGTCGCCGGCCTCGCCCTCGGTGACCGCGCTCGCGGCGAGGGCCTCGACGGTGCGATGCTCGAAGACCGCGCCGAGGCTGATCCGCAGACCGATGCGGGCGGCGCCGTCGACCAGCCTGATCACTTTCAGACTGTCCCCGCCCAGTGCGAAGAATCCGTCGTCCGGGCCCACGTCGTCGACACCGAGCACCTCCTCGATCGCCGCGCACAACAACCTTTCCCGCTCGGTGCGGGGCCGCTGCGGCGCGCGATCGGCGCCGGCCCGGGGGCGGTCGGGGGTGGGCAGGGACTTGACGTCGAGCTTTCCGTTGGCGTTCAGCGGCAGCGCGGGCAGCGGGAGATAGCTGTCCGGCACCATGTAACCGGGCAGGGAACGCGCCAAGTGCCTTTTCAGCTCCTCCGGTTCCGGGTTCGGGCAGCCGGGGGCCGGCACCACGTAGGCGACCAGGCGACGCTGGCCCGTGCGCTCGGCGGGAGCCAGCACGGCGGCCCGCGCGATTGCCTGATGGGCGCTCAAATGGCGCTCGATCTCGCCGAGTTCGACGCGGTAGCCGCGGATCTTCACCTGCTGGTCGGCGCGGCCGACGTAGTCGATCCGGTCGTGCCGGTCCCAGCGCACCAGGTCGCCCGTCCGGTACATCCGCTCGCCCGGCGCCCCGAACGGGCAGGCCACGAAGCGGTCGGCCGTCGCACCGGGCCGGTCGAGGTACCCGCGGGCGAGGCCCTCACCCGCCAGGTACAGCTCGCCGACCACACCGCGCGGCACCAGTCCCAGCGTCTCGTCCAGGACGTAGGCGCAGGTGTCCCCGATCGGCAGCCCGATGGGGACGGTGGCCCCGCCGCCGACCAGGGCGGTGTTCTGGCAGGTGGCGAAGGTGGTGGCCTCCGTCGGGCCGTACACGTTGAATACGGCGGTGTCCGGCAGCGCGGCCCGCAGGCGTTCGATGTGGTCCGCGGACAGCGCCTCGCCGCCGGTGAACAGGGCCCGCACGGGGGCCATGGCGCGGGGCCGGGTGTCGGCGAGGGTGTTGACGAGTTGGGTGGTGAGGAAGGCGATCGTCACCCCCGCCCGGCCGACGAACGCCTCCAACGTCTCGGGGTCGGCGGGCCCCGGCGGGCAGATCGCCAGCCGCGCGCCGTGGGTGAGCGGCGCCCAGATCTCGAAGGTGGACGCGTCGAAGGCGACCGCCGCGAAGCACAGGAAGGTGTCGTCCGGGGTCGGCGCCAACTCCGGCAGCCCCCCGACCAGACGCACGGCGGCCCGGTGCGAGACGGCGACGCCCTTGGGCTTTCCGGTGGAGCCGGAGGTGTAGATGACGTAGAGCAGGTCGTCGGGTTCGACGACCACGGCGGGCCCCGGGGCGGCGGGCAGCGCGGCCGACGCGGCCACGGTGTCGGGGGCGTCGAGGACCACGACCTCGACCCCGGCACGCTCGGCGCCGAGGGCGGCCCGGCTCGCCAGGGACTCCTGGGTCAGCAGCAGGCGGGCACCGCTGTCGGTCAGCATGTCGTGGACCCGCTCGGCGGGATACGACGGGTCGAGGGGCAGATAGGCCGCGCCCGTCCTGGCGATCGCCAGCACCGTGATCACGGTGGCCGGTCCGCGCTCCAGGAGCAGGGCCACCAGGTCGCCTCGGCGGGTACCGCGGGCGGTCAGCAGGTGGGCCAGACGGTTCGCGGCCGCGTCCAGTTCGGCGTACGTGATCTCGACCAACCGCTCCGGGGAACCCGGCTCGGCGTGGATCAGGGCCACGGCGTCCGGCGCGGCCGCGACCCGGGCCGCCACCAGCTCGGTGACCGTGGTGTGCGGGGTGCCGATGCGATGGGTGCCGAGGGCGAGCAGTTCGGCGTGCTCCCGGGGGTCGACGATGTCCAGGCGGGACAACGGCCGACCGGGCTTGGCGAGCCCGGCGGCCAGCAGCCGCAGGTAGGCGTCGGTGATACGGCGCGCCGTCGCGGGCTCGAAGAGGTCGGCGGCGTACTCGACGGCCAGCGACAACCCCGGCCCGGCCGCGTCCCCCGCCTCCTCGGTGAGCTGGAAGAGCAGGTCCCACTTGGCGGTCTCCCCCGGCACGGGCTCCTGCGTCACCGAGACCCCGGTGTCGGTGTCCGCGGGGGTCTTCGCGTCCGGGCCCGGTGCCGCCTGCTGGAAGCCGAGCATCACCTGGACCAGCGGGTGCCGCGACATCGACCGCTCGGGGTTGAGCACCTCCACCAGCTTCTCGAAGGGCACGTCCTGGTGCCGATAGGCGGCCAGGTCGCACTCCTTGACCCGCTCGACCAACTCCCGCAGGCTCGGGTCGCCCGAGGTGTCGGTGCGCAGCACCAGCGTGTTGACGAACATGCCGACCACGTCGTCGAGGCGCTCGTCGGTGCGGCCCGCGACGGGGCTGCCGAGCGCGATGTCGGTGCCCGCGCCCAACCGGGTGAGCAGCGCCGCGAGCCCGGCGTGCAGCACCATGAACACGCTGACGCCCCACTCGGCCGCGAGCCGGTACAGGTCGTCGCCGAGCTCCTGCGGCACCGCGGTGCGGACGTGGCCGCCGCGAAAGCCCGCCCGGGCGCCGCGCGCGAAGTCGAAGGGCAGCGCCGGCTCCTCCGGGAGACCGGCCAACGCCTCGGTCCAGTAGGCGAGTTGGCGAGCCAGTTCGCTGCGCGGATCGGCCGCGTCGCCGAGCAGTTCCCGCTGCCACAGGGCATAGTCCGCGTACTGCACCGGCAGCGGCGGCAGTTCGGGCGCACGGCCGGTGCGTCGGGCCCGGTAGCACTCGGTCAGGTCACGGGTGAGCGGGGCGAGGGACCACCAGTCGGCCGCGATGTGGTGTACCACGAGCAGCAGTACGTGCTCTTCGGGGCCGAGCGCGAACAGGCCGGCCCGCACCGGGATCCGGGTCTCCAGATCGAAGCCGCGCGCCGCCTCGGCGGCGAGCGCGGCGGGCAGGCGCTCCTCGGTCGTCTCGCTCACCGGCATCGGGACGAGGGCGTCGGCCGGCGCGAGCACCCGCTGCTCGGCCGGACCCGCACCGTCGTCCCCGGCCGTGGCGCGCGGCGGAAAGACGGTGCGCAGCGCCTCGTGGCGCGCGACGACGTCCCGCAGCGCCCCCTGGAGCGCCGCGACGTCCAGGGGCCCCGAGAGCCGGACCGCCAGCGGGATGTTGTAGAGCCCGTCGGGCGCGCCGAGGCGCTCGATGAACCACAGCCGCTGCTGCGCGTACGAAAGGGGCAGGGACGCCGGACGCGGGCCCGCGACGAGCGGGGCCCTGCCGCGCTCCGCACCGGGCAGCCGCTGTGCGAGGCGCGCCGGCGTCGATGCCTCGAACAGGTCTCGTATCCGCAGTTCGGCGCCGAGTTCGGCGCGGACCCGGTTGACGATGCGCGTCGCGAGCAGCGAGTGGCCGCCGAGTGCGAAGAAGTCGTCCTCCACGCCGACGCGTTCGAGTCCGAGCACCTCGGCGAAGACGCCGCAGAGCAGCTCCTCCTCGCGGGTGCGCGGGGCGCTCGCCGACGTGGCGTACGCGGGTGCGGGCAGCGCACGGCGGTCCAGCTTGCCGTTGGCGGTCAGCGGCAGCGCGGCCAGCCGCACCACGGCCGCCGGGACCATGTAGTCGGGCAGCCGCTCACCGACGAACGCCCGCAGTTCCGCGCCCGGTTCGGCCGTCGCCTCCGGGCCGTCGCCCGCGTCGTCGCGCAGCACCACGTACGCGACCAGGCGCTGGTCGCCCGGCCGGTCCTCGCGGGCGACCACGGCCGCCTCGGCGACGCGCGGATGCCGGCCGAGCACGGTGGCGATCTCGCCCGGCTCGATCCGGAACCCGCGCAGTTGCACCTGCTCGTCGGCGCGCCCCAGGTATTCGAGCGTGCCGTCGGATCGCCACCGGCCCAGGTCGCCGCTTCGGTACATGCGGGCACCCGAGGGCTCGAACGGGCAGGCCACGAAACGCGCCGCCGTCAGGTCGGGACGCCCCAGATAGCCGCGCGCGAGGCCGGGACCGGCGACGTACAGCTCGCCGGGCACGCCCGCCGATACGGGCTGGAGGGCGCCGTCGAGCACGTACACCCGCAGGTCCGCGATGCCGCGCCCGATCACGCTGCCGCCGTTGCCGGCCGCCGCCGCGGCGTCCAACTCCTGGTAGCTGACGTGCACCGTCGTCTCGGTGATCCCGTACATGTTGACCAGGAGCGGCCGGTCGGGGGCATGCCGGGCGTACCAGTCGGCGAGCTTGCCGACATCGAGCGCCTCCCCGCCGAACACCACGCGACGCAGCGCGAGTTCGCGCGGACGCTCGGAGTCGGCGCGGATCAGCTGATAGAACGCGGACGGCGTCTGATTGAGGACGGTGACCCCCTCCCCGGCGAGCAGGTCCAAGAACGCGCCGGGGGAACGCGACACGTCGTACGGCACGACGACCAGGCGCCCGCCGCGCAACAGCGCGCCCCACAACTCCCACACCGTGAAGTCGAAGGCGATGGAGTGGAAAAGGGTCCACACGTCGTCGGGTCCGAAGCCGAACCGGTCGTCGGTGGAGTCCAGCAGTCGCACCACGTTGTGGTGCGGTACCACCACGCCCTTGGGACGGCCGGTGGAACCGGAGGTGTAGATGACGTACGCGGGATGCTCCGGATCCGCGTCGAGACCCGGGTCCGTGTCCGGGCAGGCGGCGAGCGCGACCGAGGTCTCCTCGGCCCCGAGGTCGACACGCTCCACGGCCGGTGCGTCGGGCAACTCCGGCAGTCCGGCGTCGGCGCACGTCAGCAGGAGCGCGGGGCCCGCGTCACGCAGCACGTAGGTGATCCGGTCCGCCGGGTGGCCCGGTTCCAGGGGTAGATAGGCCGCGCCGGCCTTGAGAACGGCGAGGACCGCGACGATCAGCTCCGCGCCGCGCGGGAGCGCGAGGGCCACGAACGTCTCGGGCCCCGCGCCCCGCGCGGCGATGAGGTGGGCGAGCCGGTTCGCGCGGGCATCCAGCTCCCGGTAGGTGAGGGTGCCGCCGGGCCCCTCGGTCCCGGGCACGGTGACCGCGACGGCGTCGGGGGTGCGTGCGGCCTGCGCGGCGAACAGCGCCGGGATGGTGGTGCGGCGGGCGGGCTCACGCGGAGCGGCCGACGCGCCGCTCCACTCGGTGAGAAGGCGCGCCCGCTCGGCGGGGTCCGGCGCGCCGAGGCGGGCGAGGAGCGTGTCCGGCTCGTCCGCGACCTCCTCGAGGATGCGGACGAACCGATGGAGGACACGTGTCGCGGCGGCCCGGGCCGTCGCCTCGCTCTGCGCCGGCGTCGAGTCCCTGTAGGCGAGTCGCAGATCGAGGCGCTCGCCGGGGAACACCGTCAGGCTCAGCGGGTAGTGGGTGGCCGAGTGCATCTCGGCCGCGCTCACCTCACCGCCGAACTCGCGGCGCAGGGTCTCCCCGTCCAGCGGGTAGTTCTGGAACGCGAGCACGGTGTCGAAGAGTTCGCCCTGGATGCCGGAGGCGGCCTGCGCCTCGGCGAGCGGCAGGTGCTCGTGCGGCATCATCTCGACCTGCTGTCGGGCCAGCGCCCGGAACAGCTCGCTCGCCCTCAGGTCCGGGCGCAGCTCGGCCCGCACGGGCAGGGTGTTGGCGAAGAGCCCGATCATCGACTCGACGTCCGGCACCTCGGCGGGCCGGCCGGAAGTGACGACGCCGAAGACGACGTCCTGGCGGCCGGTGAGCCGGCCGACCAGCAGCGCCCAGCAGCCCTGCACCACGCTGTTGAGGGTCAGGCCCTGCCTGCGGGCCCACCCGGTGAGCGCGGCCGTGCTCTGCGGTGACAGTACGTGCTCGACGAACGAGGGCGGTTCGAGTGCCCGGCCCGCGTCGGGAAGCACCCGCACGGGCCCCTCCAGCCCGGCGAGCAGCGTGGCCCAGGCCGCCCGCGCGGCGTCCCGGTCGCGGTCGTTCAGCCAGGTCAGGAAGGACCGGTACGGCGCGGGCGCGGCCGGTGCCGCCCGCTCGCGCCGCGCGCCGAGGAGCAACAACTCGTGGACGGCGAGCGGAAAGGACCAGCCGTCCATGAGGATGTGGTGCACCGACCACAACAACCGGTGCCGCCGCTCACCGAGCCGGATCAGCGTGAACCGCATCAGCGGCGGACGCGCCAGGTCGAAGCGGCGCAGCCGGTCCTCGTGCGCGAGCCGCCGCGCCGCGGCCTCCCGCTCGGCCTCGGGCAGTCCCGTCAGGTCCCGGAAGTGCCAGTCCGGCTCGACCTCGCTCTCCTTGAGCACGATCTGGACGGGTTCACCACTTTTGCGATTACGGAAGCATGCTCTGAGGTTCGAGTGTCGACTCAGCAGCGTCGCCGAGGCCGCGCGCAGCCGGTCGGCGAGCCGGGGCCCGTCGTCCGTGTCCCGGTCGTCGATGTCCGCGACGAACTGGAGCGTGTAGAGGTCGGGTGCCGCCGGGTCGTACGAGGACAGGAACAGCAGCCCCTGTTGCAGCGGTGAGAGCGGCAGTACTTCGCTGATCTTCGACCCGGCTCCGGGAGCGGTGGTCACGACAATTCCTCATTCAACTCGAATTCGAGATCGGCCAGTTCCTCGTCGGAGAGGGAGATCAGGCTGCCCTCGGGCTCCACGGCGGCGCGTTCGGGACCGTCCTGCTCGTGTTCGGCGGCGATCTGTGCCAGGGCGGCGGCCGTCTTGTGGGTGAAGATGTCGCGGGTGGTGAGGGCGAGGCCGGCTTTGCGGGCGCGGCTGACGAGTTGGATCGAGCGGATGCTGTCTCCGCCGAGGGTGAAGAAGTCGTCGTCGATGCCGACATCGGTGAGGCCCAGGACCTCGTTGAAAATGCCGCACAGCAGCCGCTCGTTCTCGTTGCGCGGCCCGCGCGCGGTGTCCCGATCGGCGGTGGTGGGCGACGGCAGCGCCTTGCGGTCGAGCTTGCCGTTCGAGGTCAGCGGCATCGCGTCCAGCACGACCCAGGACGCGGGGATCATGTACGCGGGCAACCGTTGCGCGAGTTCCCCGCGTACCCCCGCCGCGTCCACGCCGGGTCCGGTGAGATAGCCCACCAGACGGGGATTGCCCGAGGCGTCGGGCAACACCGCGACGGCGGCGTCGGTCACCGTGTCCAGCGAGCGGATGACGGCCTCGATCTCGCCGGTCTCCACACGCCGTCCGCGGATCTTGATCTGGTGGTCGCGACGCTCGATGAACTCCAGCTGCCCATCGGCGCGTTGCACGACCCGGTCGCCGGTGCGGTACATCCGGGCACCGCCACCCGCGAAGGGATCGACGACGAACGTGGCCGCGGTACGCGCGGGATCGTGCAGGTAGCCGCGTCCGACACCGGCACCGCCGACATACAACTCCCCCGGCACACCGGCCGGAACCGGCCGCAGCTCGTCACCCAGCACGTACAGGCGGGTGTTCCGCACCGCCGTACCGATCGGCACCCGAGACCCGAGGATGTCGGAGGCGGTGATCACGGCATGCGTCACATCGTCCGAGCACTCCGTGGGCCCGTACGCGTTCATCAGCGGGATCTTCGGATGACGCGCGTGCCAACGCCGGCACAGATCGACCGGCAGCGCCTCACCTGTGGTCATCAGCCACCGCAGATCCGGCAGTTCCGGAGCGGCGTCTTCGAGGTCCCACGCGTCCAGGGCCGCCCGCAGCAGCGAGGGAACGACCTCAAGCACGGCGACCCGTTCATCGCGGGCCACGGCGAACAGGGCAGCGGGGTCGGCCGCCATGTCGGTGCCGCACACCCGCACCCGACCACCGACGACCAGCGGCGCGAGCATCTGCCACACCGACACATCGAAGGTGAGAGGCGCGTTCTGCACGACCGTCTCACCGGCCGCGAGGTCGAGATCGGCGACCTTGGCCCACAGGTGGTTGAGCATGCCCGACCGCTGCACCATCGCCCCCTTGGGACGACCGGTGGACCCCGACGTGAACATCACATACGCCAGGTCCGCCCCACCGCCGACGCAACCCGGCAGCTCGTCGGGGATCGGCGCGCCCTCCAGGTCGACGACCGTGACGGGGACGGTGTTCGTCGAGGCGGCAAGCTCGGCCGCCGATGCCTCGTATCCCGCGCCCACCAGCAGATGGCCGGCGCCGCTGTCCCCGAGCAGAGACGTGTTGCGGGCGGTCGGCGCGTCCGGATCGAGCGGCAGATACGCGCCGCCCGCCCCCAACACACCCAACACACCCACCACGAACGACACCCCGGGATCGGCGAACATCGCCACCACCGAGCCGGTCGACACCCCGGCCTCCGCCAGCCGGACGGACAGTCCACCGGCCGCGGCGACCAGCTCCCCATAGGTGAGCGATGTGGTGCCGTCCGACACGGCGGTCTCGTCGGGGATGCGGGCGGCCACCGCGCGCACCCGCTCGACGACGCCGAGGCTCTCCTCGGGGATCGACGGGTCCCATGTGCCGAGCAGCCCGCCCAGCTCACCGGTCCTACCGGGGCCGGCCGCGGTCGCCGGGGCGGTCACATCGACGTGGGCGAGCGGCA
Organism: Embleya sp. NPDC020630; assembly: GCF_044334985.1. NCBI lineage: Bacteria > Bacillati > Actinomycetota > Actinomycetes > Kitasatosporales > Streptomycetaceae > Embleya > Embleya sp. NPDC020630. The sequence goes on along the minus strand of NZ_JBIRUB010000027.1, from coordinate 48,180 downwards.
GTTCGGGCCGCTCCGCGACCGTGCGCAGCAGGTGCTGGAAGATCACCGCGGTCCGCTCGACGTCGTCCCGGGTGAACCGGTCCGGCGCGTAGTCCAGGCGCAGGGTCAGGGCGTCGCCGGGGAAGACCACCATGCTCAGCGGATGGTGGCGGGCGTCCCTGGCCTCGGCGCGCACCACACGCGGGCCGTCGGCGCCGGTGTCGAGGCCGTTCTCGTCCAGCGGGAAGTTCTCGAAGAGCACCACGGTGTCGAAGACTTCGCCGGAGAGCCCGGCGGCCTTGTGGATCTCGGCGAGGCCGAGGTGTTCGTGCGGGAGCAGCGCGGTCTGCTGATCCTGGAGGGCGTGCAGCAGTTCGGTGAGGGTGGCGCCGGGGTGCAGCCGCGCGCGCACCGGCACGGTGGTGAGGAACATGCCGATCATCGACTCGACGTCCGGGACCTCGGCGGGGCGGCCGGAGGTGACGGCGCCGAAGACGACGTCCCGGCGGCCGGTGAGCCGGCCGAGCAGCAGCGCCCAGCAGCCCTGCACCACGATGTTGAGGGTCAGCCCCTGTGCGCGGGCCCACCCGGACAGGGCGGCCGTCAGCTCACGGGGCACCTCGGCCTGTACCGAGTCGGGCAACATCGGGGCGTGGTCGCGATCGTCCGGGACGAGCAGCGTGGGTTCGGCCACATCGGCGAGCACCGCGTGCCAGGCCGCCTTGGCCGCCTCCCGGTCCTGCGCGGTCAGCCAGGCGAGATAGGAGCGGTACGGGGCCGGGTCGGCCGACAGCGCGACGTCCGCGCCGGTCGCGCACAGCGTGAACAACTCCCGTACGAGCAGCGGCATCGACCACCCGTCGACCAGGATGTGGTGGCTGGTCCAGATGAAGCGGTGCCGGTCCTCGCCGTGGGTGACCAGCGTGAAGCGCAGCAGCGGCGGGGCCGCGAGGTCGAAGCGACGGGCCCGCTCGGCGTCGGCGATCCGGTCCAGTTCGGCGGCCCTCGCGGACTCCGGAAGATCCGTCAGGTCGATTTCCCGCCAGGGCAGTTCGGCGTGCCGCGGGATGAGCTGAACGGGTGCGCCGGTGGCGCGGGCCCGGAACGAGGCGCGCAGATTCGGATGCCGATCGAGCAGCGCCTGGCCTGCCGCACGCAGCATGGCGGGGTCGAGGTAGCCCTCGATGTCCGCGACGATCTGCAGGGTGTACACGTCCACGGCGTCCACCGCGTCCGCGTCGTCTTCGGCCTCGGCCGCGCCCGCGGTGTCGTAGTCGGCGTGGAAGAGCATGCCCTGCTGCAGCGGGGTGAGCGGCAGGACGTCCACGAGGACCGTGCCGGCCCGCGCGAACTCGGCCTCGTACTCCTCGATCTCGCCCTGCGCCGGCTCCACCAGCGGCAGGTCGGACGGGGTGAGGCCGCCCGCACCCGGCGCGCCGGCGAGCCGGGCGAGCAGTTCCAGGACGCGGAACCACGTCTGCGCGATGTCCTGGGCGTCCTCCTCGGCCACGGTCCGGCCCGCCCACGCCCAGTTGGCGATCAGGTGCGGTCCGTCGTGGCGGTCCTCGGTCGCGGGGGTGACGTCGAGCAGGTGCGGCAGCGGCATGCCCGGGTGCGCGCCGGTGCCGACGACGCCGTTGCCGGCGACGGGTTCCCACAGCCGGGTGTCCCGGGCGTCGAAGCGGCCCATGTAGTTGAAGCCGATCTGCGGCCGGTTGAGGCCGGCGAGGGCGCGGGCGGCGTGCGGGTTGAGGTAGCGCAGCAGGCCGTAGCCGACGCCGCGGTCGGGCAGCGCGCGCAGCTGTTCCTTGATCCGCTTGAGGGCTGTGGACAGGGCGGGGCCGCCCGCCCACACCTCGTCCCAGTCGAGCGTGCCGGGGTCGAGGCGCACCGGGAAGGCGCTGGTGAACCAGCCGACGGTGCGGGACAGGTCGAGGTCGTCGCCGAGCTGCTCGCGGCCGTGGCCCTCCAGCTCGATGAGGGTCTGCGCGTACCGGGCGTGGCCGTGCCGCCGGCGCCAGTCGGCGACGGCGAGCGCGAGACCGGTCAGCAGGACGTCGTTGACCTCCGCGTGGAAGGCCGCGGGGACCTCCGTGAGCAGCGGCCCGGTGACGTCGGGGCCCAGTTCGAGGCGGAGGGTGCGCCGGGTGCCGTACACGTCCGTGGCGGGGTCGAGCCGGTGGGTGCCGACCAGCGGGTCGGGTCCGGCCAGGATGCCCTGCCACAGGGCGAGTTCGGGCCCACGCACCTGGGTGCGGGCCTGCTCGGCGAGCAGTTTCGACCAGCTGCGGTACGAGGTGCCTACGGGGTCGAGGGCCGGGGCGCGGCCGGCGGCGAGCGCCTCGTAGGCGGCCGCCAGGTCGGGCAGCAGGATGCGCCACGACACGCCGTCGATGACGAGGTGGTGGGCGCAGAGCACCAGCCAGGCGGTGTCGGCGTCGGGTCCCGCGCCGATCAGCACCGCCTGAACCATGACGGCGCCGGCGGGGTCGAGTCGGGCGCGGGCCGCCGCCGCCTGCCGCTCGGTGTATCCGAGGACGTCCTCGGCGTCCGCACCGCCGTCGAGGCCCTGAACGGCGATGACCAGGCGCTCGCCGGAAAGCGCGCCCGGCTCCAGGACCTCCGCGTGCCAAAGCCCCGGGGCCGGTTCGGTGGCCCGGGTGCGCAGCGCGTCGTGGTGGTCGACCAGGGCGTGCAGGGCCGCGTCGAGCCGGTCGGCGTCGAGCGCGGCGGGAACGCGCACCACGACGTGCTGGCTGTACTTGACGACCGGCCCGGTGAGGCTGCCGCTGTCGTCGTGCAACTGGGCCATGATCGGCGTGAGTTCGTACGGGCCGCTGCCCTCGTCGTCCGCGCCCGCGCCGGCGCCGCTCGCGGCCTCGGCGTCGACCCTGCCCGCCGCCTGTGCGAGGGCGGCGGCCGTCTTGTGGGTGAAGATGTCGCGGGTGGTGAGGGCGAGGCCGGCTTTGCGGGCGCGGCTGACGAGTTGGATCGAGCGGATGCTGTCCCCGCCGAGGGTGAAGAAGTCGTCGTCGATGCCGACATCGGTGAGGCCCAGGACCTCGTTGAAAATGCCGCACAGCAGCCGCTCGTTCTCGTTGCGCGGCCCGCGCGCGGTGTCCCGATCGGCGGTGGTGGGCGACGGCAGCGCCTTGCGGTCGAGCTTGCCGTTCGAGGTCAGCGGCATCGCGTCCAGGACCACCCAGGAGGCGGGGATCATGTACGCGGGCAGGAGTTGGGCCAGTTCGGCGCGTACCCTGCCGGCGTCCACGCCGGGCCCGGTGAGGTAGCCGACCAGGCGGGGGTTCCCGGACGCGTCGGGCAACACCGCGACGGCGGCGTCGGCGACCGTGTCCAGCGAGCGGATGACGGCCTCGATCTCGCCGGTCTCCACACGCCGTCCGCGGATCTTGATCTGGTGGTCGCGACGCTCGATGAACTCCAGCTGCCCATCGGCGCGTTGCACGACCCGGTCGCCGGTGCGGTACATCCGGGCACCGCCACCCGCGAAGGGATCGACGACGAACGTGGCCGCGGTACGCGCGGGATCGTGCAGGTAGCCGCGTCCGACACCGGCACCGCCGACATACAACTCCCCCGGCACACCGGCCGGAACCGGCCGCAGCTCGTCACCCAGCACGTACAGGCGGGTGTTCCGCACCGCCGTACCGATCGGCACCCGTAGGTCGAGGGTGTCGGAGGCGGTGATCACGGCATGCGTCACATCGTCCGAGCACTCCGTGGGCCCGTACGCGTTCATCAGCGGGATCTTCGGATGACGCGCGTGCCAACGCCGGCACAGATCGACCGGCAGCGCCTCACCTGTGGTCATCAGCCACCGCAGATCCGGCAGTTCGGGGGCGATGCCCTCGATGTCCCAGGCATCCAGGGCCGCCCGCAAAAGCGAGGGAACAACCTCCAGGACCGCGACCCGTTCGTCGCGCACCAGGGCGAACAGCGCGGTGGGGTCGGCCGCCATGTCGGTGCCGCACACCCGCACCCGACCGCCGACGACCAGCGGCGCGAACATCTGCCACACCGACACGTCGAACGTCAGCGGCGCGTTCTGCACGACCGACTCACCGGCCGCGAGGTCGAGATCGGCGACCTTGGCCCACAGGTGGTTGAGCATCCCGGACCGCTGCACCATGGCGCCCTTGGGACGACCGGTGGACCCCGACGTGAACATCACATACGCCAGGTCGGCCCCGGAACCGACACAAGCCGGCAGCTCGCGGCAGGCAGGTGTGTCCGCCAGGCCCACGACCGTGACCGGGGCGGTGGTGACCGAGCGGGCGAGTTCGCCGGCCGATGCCTCGTATCCCGCGCCCACCAGCAGGTGGCCCGCGCCGCTGTCCCGCAGCAGCGCACCGTTGCGGGCGGTCGGCGCGGCCGGATCGAGCGGCAGATACGCGCCACCCGCCCCCAACACACCCAACACACCCACCACGAACGGCACCCCGGGATCGGCGAACATCGCCACCACCGAACCCGCCGACACCCCGGCCTCCGCCAGCCGGACGCAGACGCCTGCGACGCGCGTAACCAGCTCGCGATAGGTGACGTTCTCGGCGCCGTCGGACACGGCCACCGCATCGGGCGTTTCCGTCGCCACGGCACGTATTCGTTCGACGAGCCCTTCGTCCGCCTCCCCTTCGGCGGCGGGGTCCCACTCGCCGAGCAGCCCGAGCAGCTCACCCGTCGCGCCCAGGCCGACCCGGCCGAGCGGCTGGTCGGCGGGCATGGCGGCGAGCGCGGCCAGGAAGGTCTCGAAACGGGCCAGGTGGGTGGCGAGTTCCGCGGAGCCGTACAGCTCGGGGTTGCCGTCGAGGTGGATCTCCATCGTGCCGTCGGCCGTGTTCAGGACCGTCATGATGAGGTCCTTGACGATGCCGGTGGACAGGTTGACCACCAAACCGCGGCAGTCGTGGGAGAAGGCCAGCTCCGGGTCCTGGTTGAGCACGTTGATGAACGGCCCGAAGGCGCGCTGGTCGTCGGTGCGCAGGCCGATGTCGCGGCGGATGCGGTCGCCGCGGTAGCGCTGGTGTTTGAGCGCGCTCGCCACCTCCACCCAGGCCCGGCGCAGCAGCTGGGTGCGGGTCATCTCCGGGCTCACCCGCACGGCGAGCGGCAGGTAGTTGGCGAGCATGCCGGGGATCTGCCGGCTGATGGCGCCGACCCGGCCGGTCACCGGCAGGGTGAGCAGCGGTCCGGCGACACCGGTGACCCGCTGGGTGTAGGCGGCCATCGCGGCGACCATCAGGACGGGCATGGTGACCTTGCCGTCCTGGGCGAGGGCGCGCAGCGCGTCGGTGGCCTCGGGGGAGAGGCGGGAGGTGTGGCGCAACGCACCGCGGCCGGGGGCGGGCTCCTCCTCGGAGAGGGAGACCAGCTCGGGCGCCGGCCCGTGCGCGCCGGAGGTGAGGCGCTGCGTCCAGTAGGTACGGTCCCGCTCGACCAGCGGCGAGTCGCGGTATTCGCGCTCGGCGTCCAGGAGGCGGTGGAACGCCGGGATGGCGCCGGGGTCCGCTGCCGAATCGGCGATGCCGGCGACGAGCCGGGTGTACAGCTCGGCGAGCCTCGGGTAGAGGAGCACGCGACTGTAGCCGTCGATGAGGATGTGGTGCATGCACAGGTAGAGCAGGTGGTGCTCGGGTCCCAGCTTGATCAGCGCGCCGCGATACAGCGGAAAGTCGGTGACCTTCAGGGGCTCGGCGTGGTCGGCGCGCATCCACCGCTCGGCGGCGGCCAACGGCTCGGCCTTTTCGCTGAAATCGAAGATCTTGAGCGGGAGTTGGGCGAGTGGACGGATGATCTGCCCAGGTACGCCGTCCTCTTCGAGGAACTGCGCGCGCACTCCCTCGGCCTCGTCGGCGAGGCGGTGCATCGCCTGTACGAGCAACCCCACGTCGAGTGGCCCGCGCAGTTCGATGTAGTCCGCCATGTTGTAGGCCAGCGGCCCGGTGGCGAACCGCTCGTCGAACCAGATCTCGGCCTGCGCCGCGGTGAGCGGAAGGACAGTACCCCGGTTTTTTGCCATCGCTTTGCTCTCCGTCATCCTCAGCTCAGCCTCGAATCGACTCTCGATCCTTTGGTACCGCCCGGTCCGCGGTCAGCCGGAAATCGTTTCGAGTCCGGCGGTGAATGCGGACCCGATGTCCGCGTATTCGACGCCTGCCGTGAGACCTTCCGGGCCGATCGAATCGCGCACCCAATCGTCGCGGTAGACGGTCTCCATATAGCGCTCGCCCAGGTCGGGCGAAATGGTCACGGCGGTCACCTGGTCGGGTGCGCCGGTGCCGTTGCCGTAGTGCTCGTCGAGCCAGTGGAGCGCTCCGCTGACGGCGGTTCCGGTGGAGCCGCCGAAGAGGAACCCGTGGCGCATCAACTCACGGCAGGTACGGACGGTGTCCGCCTCCTCGACATGGATCGCGGCGTCCACCAGCGACTCGTCCAGGAGCGGCGGGCGCACGCTGGTGCCCAGGCCCGGGATGTGCCGGGTGGCCGCGGGGCGCCCGAAGGTGACGGAGCCGACGCTGTCGACGGCGATCACGCGCACCGACGGGCGCCGCTCCCGGAAGTAGCGCGCGCAGCCCATCAGGGTGCCGGTGGTGCCGGCGCCGATGAACAGCACGTTCAGGTCGGGGAACTGGCGGGCGATGGCCGGCGCGGTGGTCCGGTAGTGGGCCATCCAGTTGCCCGGGCTCAGGTACTGGTTGAGCCAGACCTTCTTGTCGTCGGCGGCGAGCAGCGCCTTCACGTGCCGGATCCGCGCGCCGAGGAAACCCTCGGTCTCGTGCGGCTCGGTGACGACGTGGACCTCGGCGCCGAAGGACTCCATCGTGCGCCGGGTCACCTCGTTGCACCGGGAGTCGGTCACGCACAGGAACCTGAAGCCCCGGTTCGCGGCGAGCACGCTCAGGGCGACGCCCATGTTCCCGGACGAGGACTCCACCAGGGTCGAGCCGGGGCCGAGCACACCCGCGGCCTCCGCCTGCGCGACGATCTCACGGGCCGCCTTCAGCTTGATGGATCCGGCGAAGTTGAATCCCTCGACCTTCAGAAAGAGACGACGCCCGAAGAGCGGCTGTAAATTCACGAAGAGGTCGCTTACCTCGAATTCATGCGACGCGGAAATAACCGGCACTGGCGACTCCTGGCCCTCGGCAACCAATTAGCCTGGACGGCCAGCCTCTCGCCGTGCACTGACGAGGTGCTGACGGACTGCTGACGAGGGCGGCGTCACGAGCGCCCCGCCCACCTCGCAAGATGCGTCAGTGGCTCGTCAGTTATCGGTCACTTGAGTGTCAGCGCGATCGGCCTATGTTTGTCATTCCGCCTGTCCAGCTCTTCCGCGAGGAGTCCGGTTTGAATCGGCCGTCCGCGATCAGCGAAGTCCTCTCGCTCTCGCCGCTGCAACAGGGACTGCTCTTTCTTTCGGAGTACGACCGCGAGGGAACGGATGTCTACACCATCCAGCTGGTGCTCGATTTCCGGGAAACGACCGACGCCGACACCGCCGCGTTGCGCGCCGCGGCGACCGCGCTGCTGGAGCGGCACTCGAATTTGAGGGCATGCTTCCGGCACCGCAAGAACGGCGAGGCGATCCAGATGATCCCCAAGTCGGTGTCGCTGCCGTGGCGCGAGGTGGAGGTCGGTGCCGGGAGCGGACGGGCCGCCTCGGTGGAGGCCGAGTTCGACCGGGTGGCCGAGGAGGACCGGCTGCGCCGCTTCGACCTGGCCCGGCCGCCGCTGCACCGGTTCACCCTGATCCGGGCGGACGACGGGCGTTGCCGCCTGGTGTGGACGGTGCACCACATCCTGGTGGACGGCTGGTCGATGGTCTCGCTGATCGGCGAACTGAGCGCGCTGGTCGAGGAGTCGAAGTCGGGGTCCGCCCACCCCTCGCCGACGGGGGCCGCCTCGGCCTCCTACCACGCCTACCTGGCCTGGCTCGGCGCGCAGGACAAGCCGGCCGCCCGGCGGGCCTGGGCGCGGGCGCTGGCCGGTGTCACCGAGCCGACCCGGCTCGTCCCGGTGGGCCACGCCCACGCCGAGGACCGGAGCGCGCTGCCCGAGTCGGTACCGCTCGACCTCTCCCCCGAAGTCTCCGCCGACCTCGTCCGGTTCGCCCGCTCGCGCGGCCTGACCGTCAACGCGGTGGTGCAGGGCTGCTGGGCGCTGCTCCTGTCCAGGTCGACCGGCCAGGACACGGTGTTGTTCGGCGCCGTGACGTCGGGCAGGCCGGCCCAGATCCCCGATGTCGAGCACATGGTGGGCCTGTTCGCCAACACGCTGCCGGTCCGCGTCGACGTCGACCCATCCCGTACCCCGGCCGAGTTGTTCGCCGCGGTGCAGCGGACCCAGGCCGACCTTCTGCCGCACGAGCACCTGCCTTTGGCGGAGGTGCAGCAGCTCACCTCCGTACGCGGCGAACTCTTCGACACGGCGCTGATGTTCCAGAACTATCCGATGGGGCCGATGCCGCACACCGCGGCCGCGAGCTCCCTGGTGACCGGCGTCGACATCCGCTCCGCCACCCACTACCCGATCACCCTCACGGTCTTTCCGGGCACCCCGCTCGGCCTCGCGGTCAATCATCGGCCCGGGGTGGTCACACGCGCCGAGGCCCACCGGATCGGGCGGCGCTTCGCGCGGCTCCTGGAGTCCGCCGTCGCCCGGCCCGACGTGCCCTGCGGCCGACTCGACATCCTGGACCGGGCGGAGCGGGCGCGCATCGTCGACGGGCGCAACGACACCGGGGTACCGCTCCCCGGCCACTGGCTGGCGCCGCTGCTCGACGCCCGGGCCGAGCACACCCCGCACGCACCCGCCGTCAGCTGCGGCGACGAGCGGCTCGACTATCACGAACTACTTTCCAGAGCGGACGAGTTGGCTCGTGCGCTGCGCGCGGCGGGCGCGGGCCCGGAGCGCACGGTGGCCATCGCGCTCGACCGGTCCTGCGCCCTTGTCGTGGCCGCCCTGGCCGTGCTCAAGTCCGGCGCGGCCTACCTGCCGCTCGACCCCGACTACCCCGCCGACCGGCTGCGCTACATGCTGGCGGACGCCGCCCCCGTGGTCACCCTCACCGACCGACGGGTGCGCGAACTCCTCATGGGCGACGACGAGACGAGCACGGGGCAGTGGTGGGCCCTCGACGAGCCGGGGTCCGTACCCACCGCGCCCGTGGTCCCCGGGGAGGGGCCTGTTCCGGCCCCGCACGCCGACCATCCGGCGTACGTGATCTACACCTCGGGCTCGACCGGCCGACCCAAGGGCGTCGTCGTGCCGCACGGCGCGCTGACCAACCTGGTCCACGACATGGTCGGGCGCTTCGCGGTGACCGCCCGGGACCGGTTCCTCGCGGTCACCACCTTCGGCTTCGACATCGCCAACCTGGAGTTGTTCGTACCGCTCGCGGCCGGCGCCGAACTGCTCGTCGCCGCGCGCGAGACCGTGCGCGACCCGGCCGTCCTTGCCGCCGCCGTCACCGACCTCGGCGCCACCCTGATGCAGGCCACCCCCAGCCTGTGGGAGTCCCTCGCCGCCGACCACGCCCCCCGGTTGGCGGGCCTGCGGGCCCTGGTGGGCGGCGAGGCGCTGCCCGAGCCGCTGGCGCGCACGCTCACCGCGCACTGCGCGTCCGTGACCAATGTGTACGGCCCGACGGAGACGACGATCTGGTCGACGGCCGCGCCCCTCACGGCGGACACCCCGACCGCGCCCGGCCCGCCGCCGATCGGCGGCCCCCTCGCCAACACGCGCGTGTACGTGCTCGACGGCGCCCTGCGCCCGGTGCCCGACGGCACCTTCGGTGAGCTGTACATCGCCGGATCCGGGCTCGCCCGCGGCTACCTCGACCGGCCGGGCCTGACCGCGGAGCGGTTCGTCGCCGACCCGTTCGGGCCGCGCGGCGCGCGCATGTACCGCACCGGGGACGTGGTCCGCTGGGACGGCACCGGCAGCGCTCTGGAGTACTCGGGGCGCAGCGACCACCAGGTCAAGATCCGCGGCCACCGCGTCGAACTCGGCGAGATCGAGTCCGTGCTCGCCGCGCAACCCGGCATCCGCCAGGCCGCCGTCACGGCCGCCGCCGACCGGGCGGGGCACACCCGCCTGGTCGCCTATGTCGTACCGGCGGGGACCGATACCGACCGGCTGCGGGAGCGGGTCGCTTCGGTGCTGCCCATGCACATGGTCCCCGCCGTGTACGTTCCCCTGGACGCGCTGCCGCTGACCCCGAACGGCAAGACCGACCGCAAGGCCCTGCCCGCGCCGCCCGACGAGCGCGCGGGCACCGGGCGAGCTCCCGTGGGCGAGCACGAGGAACTGCTGTGCGCGGTCTTCGCGCAGGCGCTCGGGCTCGAACGTGTCGGCGCCGACGACGACTTCTTCGCCCTGGGCGGCCACTCGCTGTCCGCGACCACGGTCACCAACCGGCTGCGCGCGGCCCTGGGCGTGGACGTCCCGGTGCGCTCCCTGTTCGACGCCCGCACGGCCGAGGCGCTGGCCCGCACGCTGTCCCCGGCCCTCGCCGGGGCCGGCGCAGGGCCGGCCTCCGGCGACGCGCGCTCCGCGACGGTGTCCCGTCATCGACGCCCCGTGTTGCGCGCCGTGCCGGGTCGCCCGTCGTCGGTGCTCCTGTCCTACGCCCAGGAGCGCCTGTGGTTCCTGGACAAGATGGACGGCCCTTCGGGCGCGTACAACATCCCGCTGGCCGTGCGCCTGACCGGCCCGCTCGACGCCGGGGCGCTGACGGCCGCCGTACGCGACGTGGTGGCCCGACACGAGAGCCTGCGCACCGTGTTCGCCGAGGCCGACGGGCTGCCCTCGCAGTTGATCCTCTCCCCCGACGAGGCGGACCGGGCGGGTGCGCGGCTGGTACAGGTCACCCTGCCGGGCTCGGCACCGGCCGGCCCGACCGCGGCCACCGAAGCCGCGCTCGCCGACGCGCTCGCCGCCGAGGCCGTCCACCCCTTCGAGCTGTCCGCCCAAGTGCCCCTGCGGGTCCGGCTGTTCACTATCGGGCCCGACTGCCATGTGCTCGCGCTGACGGTGCATCACATCGCGGCCGACGGCTGGTCGCTCGGCCCGCTCACCCGCGATCTCGCCGACGCCTACGCGGCACGGCTCGCGGGCGGCGCGCCGCTGTGGGCGCCGCTGCCCGCGCAGTACGCCGACTATGCCCTGTGGCAACGGGAGCTGCTCGGTGCCAAGGCCGACGCGGACAGCCTGGTCGCCTCCGAACTGGCTCACTGGCGCCAGGCGTTGGCGGGCATCCCGGAGGAACTGGACCTGCCCACCGACTTCCCGCGCCCGGCGCGGGCCGGTCACCGCGGCGCGGAGGTCGCGTGTACGGTGCCCGCCGACGTCCACGTGCGCCTCGCGGAGCTGGCGCACCGCAGCGGCGCCAGCCTGTTCATGGCGGTCCAGGCCGGACTCGCCGCCCTGCTCACCCGGCTGGGCGCGGGCACCGACATCCCGCTGGGCAGCGCGGTCGCGGGGCGCAGCGACGACGCGCTCCGCGACCTCGTCGGCTTCTTCGTCAACACGCTCGTACTGCGCACCGACACCGGGGGTGATCCCACCTTCGACGCCCTGCTCTCGCGCGTACGCGAAAGCGATCTGACCGCGTACGCGCACGCCGAGCTGCCCTTCGAGCATCTTGTCGAGGAGCTCAACCCGGTGCGTTCGATGGCCCGGCAGCCGCTCTTCCAGGTGATGCTGGCGTTCGACAACGCGGACCCGCTGCCCGGACTGTCGGGGATCTCGGCCGCGGTCGAGCCGGTCGGCACGGTGACGGCGAAATTCGACCTCTCCTTCCACGTGCTGGAGCAAACCACCGCGGACGGCGCGCCGAACGGCCTCGACCTTCGCCTGCACTACCGCGAGGACCTGTTCACCGAGGCGACGGCGGATCGCCTCGCGCGGGCCCTCGCCACCCTCCTCGGCTCCGCCGCGCGCGCCCCCCACTCCCCCCTCAGTGCCCTCGACCTGCTCACCGCCGAAGAGCGCCGCACGCTCCTGTCGGACCGGAGCGGACGCCTCGTCCCGCGGCCCCCGGTCACGCTGCCGGCCCTCTTCGAGGCGTACGCGGCCCAGGCCCCGGACCACCCGGCGCTGATCACCCCCGACGGCGTACCCGCCGGCCCCGGCTCCGTCCGGCTCACCTACGCGGAACTCGACACCCGGGCGAACCGGCTCGCCCACCTCCTCCTGGCCCGCGGGATCGGCCCCGAGGACGTGGTCGCGCTGGCCCTGCCCCGGTCCGCGCGGATGGTCGTCGCGCTGCTCGCCGTCCTCAAAACGGGCGCGGCCTATCTGCCCGTCGACCCCGCGTATCCCGCCGAGCGCATCGCGTACATGCTCCGGGACGCGGCGCCGGCCGCGGTGTTGACGGACGCGGCGGTCGCCGACCGGCTCCCCGACCTGCCCGGAGGCGCGGTCCCGCTCGTCCTGGATGCCCCCGCCGTCCTGGCCGAGTCGGCCGAGCGCCCCGGCACCGCCCCCACCGACCGGGACCGCACCCGGGCACTGACCCCGCAGGACACCGCGTACGTCATCTACACCTCCGGCTCGACCGGTCGCCCCAAGGGCGTCGCCGTGCCGCACTCGGGGGCCGCGAACCTGGCCGCCAACCTGCGTTCGGGCCTGGGCGCGGGACCCGACACGCGGGTCCTGCAGTTCGCCTCGTTCAGCTTCGACGCCACCGTGTGGGAGCTGTGTGCCTCGCTGTTCTCCGGCGGCGCCCTCGTCTTCGCCACCGACGACAGCCGGCTGTCCGGCGAACTGCTCGCCGACCTGATCGCGGAGCACGGCGTCAACCACACGATCCTGCCGCCCACCGTCGTCGCCGGCATCCCGGACGCCGCGGTGTTGCCCGAGGACATGACTCTGCTGGTCGGCGGCGAGGCCTGCCCGCCCGCCGTAAGCAATCGTTTCTGCCGGCACGTCGAACTGCGCAACGCCTATGGCCCGACCGAGGCTTCGGTCTGCGCCACCTGGAGCGACCCGCTGACTCCGGAGGGCAGGCCGCCGATCGGGCGACCCCTGGACAACTTCCGGGTGTACGTCCTGGATGCCGGCCTGTCCCTGTCGCCCATCGGCGTCACCGGCGAGCTGTACCTCGCCGGGGCCGGCCTCGCCCACGGGTACCTGGGCCGCGCCGCCACCACCGCCGAGCGTTTCGTCGCGGACCCGTTCGGGCCGGCGGGCACCCGCATGTACCGCACCGGCGACCTCGTGCGGTGGCGACCCGACGGCGCCCTGGACTACGTCGGCCGCTCCGACCACCAGGTCAAGCTGCGCGGCTTCCGCATCGAGTTGGGGGAGATCGAGGCCACCCTCGTCCGCCATCCGGTGATCACCCAGGCCGCCGTCGCCGTCGTGCCCACGCCCACCGGGGAACCCCAACTGATCGGATACGTCGTGCCCGTGCCCGGCGTCGCGGCCGTGGATGTGCCGGTGCTGCGCGCGTTCGCAGCCGAGACCCTGCCCGCGCACATGGTGCCCGTATCCCTGGTCACGTTGCCCGCGCTGCCGTTGACGGCGAACGGCAAGCTCGACACCCGCGCCCTGGCGGCGGCCGGAACCGGCGCCGCCGCCCCCGTCCCGGTGCGCGCACCGGGCACGGCAGCCGAGCAGGTCGTCGCCGGGGTCTTCGGCGAGATCCTCGGCCTCGCACAGGTGGACGTCGACGGGGACTTCTTCGCGCTGGGCGGCGACAGCCTGCGCTCCGTGCAGGTGGTCAGCCGCGCCGCGAAGGCCGGGCTCACCCTCTCGCTGGCCGATGTCTTCACCCACAAGACGGTGGCGGCCCTCGCCGCGGCGGCCCGGCCCACCACCCCGCGGGCACCCGCCACACTCCCGTCCGCCATGACCGCGCCCGTCCTGCCCATCCGACCGGCCGGCACCGCGGAGCCCCTCTTCTGCGTGCACGGCGGCGTCGGCTTCGGGCTGCCGTACGCGGAGTTGGCCCCGCACATCGACGCGGCCCGACCCGTGTACGCGCTGCAGTCCGACGGCATCGCGCCGCACGGGGACGAGAGGGAGCAACCCCGGGACGTACCGGCGCTCGCGGCCACATATCTGGCGCGCGTCCGGCAGGTGCAGCCGCGGGGTCCCTACCACCTCCTGGGCTGGTCCTTCGGCGGTCTGGTCGCGCACGAGATGGCCGTCCAGCTCCAGGCCGCGGGTGAACGCGTCGCCTTCCTCGCGGCGTTGGACATCTACCCCGTGTCCCCGCACGACCCGAACCCCTCCGACGAAGAGGTCCGCGCCGCCTTCGTCGAACACCACGCCGCGGGAACCGCGATCACCGAGGAGGAGCTGCGCCGGCTGACCACGATCATGCGCCGGCACATCGATCTGGCAAGGGTGTTCACGCCGGGCCGCTTCACCGGAGCGCTGACCCTGTTCGTCGCCACCGGCGAGCAGCGGGAGACTCCGGTCGCCGAACTCGTGGCTCGCTGGCACCCGCACCTGGACGGACCACTCACGGTGCACGAAGTGCCTTGCGATCACGAGCGGATGCTCTCCCCAGAGGCCGCCCGGCGGATCGGCGCGGTCACCGACGCGGCCCTGAACCGGGCCTGACCGGGCCTGACCGGGCCTGACCGGGCCTGAACGCACGACGGCAGCTCCGCGGGGAGCTGCCGGTATCAGTGACGAGTCGCCGTCTCGGCGCTCACAACGAGGGATCCTGCATCAGGATCGCCTGGTAAAGGTGGTGAAGGCGACTGTTCGGCTTGAGCCCCAACTCCTGGTCGAGCCACTTGCGCGTGCGGTGGAAGACGTCGACGGCCTCGGACTGCCGTCCGCAGCGGTACAGGGCGATCATCAACTGCTCGCTGAACCGCTCGCGTTCGGGGTACTGCGCGAGCAACTGCTTGAGTTCGGCGACAACCGTCCCCGCCTCGCCGAGCTGGAGCTGGGCCGCGATGAGGTCTTCGCGCGCGGTCTTGCGCTGTTCGTCGAGACGCAGCGCCACGGCCCGGCACCAGGGGCCGTCACTCGTGTCGAGCAGGGCCGGCCCGCGCCACATGCCGAGCGCCTCGCGCAGCAGATCCATGGCTTCGTGCGGCCGGTTGACGACCAGGCTCGCGCCCTTGCCCGCCGTTTGCAGAAAGCGGTACGCGTCCACGGCGTCGGCGGGGATGTTCAGCGTGTAGCCGTTGTCCACCGTACGAATCAGCTCGTGACCGGGCCCGCCGAGCCCTAACTCGGCCAGTGACCTGCGCACCCGCTTGACGTTCGCCTGTAACGCGTTGCGCGTGTTCTTGAGCGGCGCCTCGCCCCACAGCTCGTCGATCAGCTCGTCGAAGGTGACCACCTGACCGATGTTGAGCGCCAGCATGGTGAGCATCACCCGGTTCTTCTTCGCGCGTATACCGACGGTTTTCTGACCGTCCCCTAACAGCAGCGGACCCAATATGGAGATGTACACCAAAATCCCCCGTCTACCGTTGAATTCCAGTCACAAGTTGTTCGCTTGCAACGCCGGGCCTGCCACATGGAACAACGGTCGACTCGTTCCGGGCGACCCGAAGGAGGGTAAGAATCCAGGTGGTATTCACGATGGTCAATTATCGGATACGCTAGACGGCTCCGATACTGTACCTTCGTACATGCTTTCGTAGACTTGCGCAACCAGGCCCGCCTGAAGGCGGGATTCCACTTGCAGCTTGACCAGGATGTTTGCCACATGAGCCTTTACGGTTCGTTCCGTGACGTCCAGTCGGGTGGCAATGCCGCGGTTGGAATGCCCCGCCCCGAGGAGCGCGAAAACCTGTTTCTCGCGCCCGGAGAGCGCCCCGACTCGGGCAAGTTCGGTCTGCCAGCGCACCGAAGCAGGGCCGCTGTCGCTGTGCATGAGTCACCCCCGTGATCGCCCCGCTTCCCGGTTGTGCGCACGTCGGAAGGCGCAGACCTCCGCCACGAGGCAGTTGATCATGCGCCGCCGAACACGCATGCGATTCTATGTTTCCCGTCGGAATCCCCACACGGTTTACGGAACCCCCGGCTCGGCGGTTCAACGTGGGCCGGCGAATTTTCCGCGCGCGAACGCACGAAAAAGGTGGCCGGGGGCGGGCCGAAGCCCATCCACCGACCACCCGGAGCCCGGTGCGCGAAGAGCGGTCAGGGAGCCGACGTCCCCTCCGCGACCACGGCCGGCATCCGCGGCCCCCGGGGGCTGTGCTGATACGCGAGCCGCGAGGGCCACCAGGTTTTCCAACCGACCAGCATGACCACGGCCGGCAGGGCGACGATTCGGATGAGCGTGGCGTCGAGCAGCACCGCACCCGCCATACCCACGCCCAACTGCTTGAACTCGATGAAGTTCAGCGACGCGAGCAGGGCGAACACGGAGACCATCACCATCGCGGCGCCCGTCACGACGCCCGCCGTCCGCGTGATGCCCTGTTCGACGGCGTCCCGAATGCCGAGCCCGCCGCGCGCGGCCTCTCTGATCCGGCTGACGACGAAGACGTGGTAATCCATCGACAGGCCGAGCAGGATCACGAAGAGCATCAGTGGCAGCCATGCCACCACCCGACCTGTGGACTGGAAGCGCAGCATGCCTTCCGCCCAGGTCCGCTGGAAGATCAGCGCAAGCAGACCGAAAGATGCCACAGCGGACAGGACGTTGAGGACCACCGTGATCAGCGCGAGCACCAGGGATCGGAAGGCGACGGCCATGACCAGGAAGGTCATGGCCAGCGCCGCCCCGAGTACCCAGGGCATCTTGGCGACGACGTTCGCCCGGTAATCCACGTCGTACGCCACATCGCTGCCGCCGACCGCGAACTCCGCACCCTCGACACCGCCGAGGGTGTTCGGGGCGATGTCCTCGCGCAGCTTCGTCAGCGACTCGCGTGCCTTGCCGGAGCTGCTCTTGAAGCGGGTGCCGACGGAAATGGTGCTGACCGTGCCGTCCGCCGACGTACGCACCAGGGGCTGCGGGATCTGTACGAAGAGGTCGTCGTGCCGCGTGCGGTCGACCAGCGCGGCCACCGCCGTGCGCAGGTCCGCGGCCCGGTCGGCGGAGACCTTCACGGCGATCATGTGCGTGTCGGCCGGGCTGGGGAACGACTTCGTCAGACGCTCGTTGGCCTGCATCGCGGGGATCGACTTGGGCAGGTCGTCGATGCCGGTGGCCTTGAGCCGCAGACCGAGGGCGGGCAACGCGAGGACGAGGAGCACGCCGACGGAGAGCACGAGCGCGAGAACCGGGTGGCGCAAAGACGGCTTGAGCATCGCCGACCACAGGCGAGGCTTGACGCCGCCCTTCTGCGTGAGCCGCCACACCAGGGGGACGCGCGGCTTGTCCAGATAACGCCCGAACTTGGACAGCATGGCCGGCAGGACGGTCAGCGAGGCGCCCATCGCGATGGCGACGACCAAAATCGCGCCCGTGGCCATCGCCTGGAAGGCGATGTGCCCGGCGAAGTAGAGCGCGCACATGGAGACCATCACCACCAGGCCGGAGACCAGCACGGCGTGGCCGGACGTGGCCGCGGCAACCTCGATGGCGTCGACCTCGTTGGCGCCGAGCGCGCGTTCCTCGCGCTGGCGCTTGAGATAGAAGAGCGAGTAGTCGACGCCGATGGCCATGCCCACCAGGACGATGATGTGGGTCACCGGGCCCGGATCCGGCACGAGTTGGGAGGCCGCTCCCCACAGGCCGAGTCCGGTCAGCACCGAGGACAGGCCCAGGACGACGGGGACGCTCGCGGCGACCATCGCGCCGAAGACGAAGACCATGACGAGTAACGTCACCGGCAGGCTCAGCACGGTCGCCCTGCGGCGGCCGTCGTCCAGCAGGTCGTTGAGCCCGGCCCGGATGGAACCCTCGCCGACCAGCTCCACATGTACGTCGGAGTGCGCCTCCTGGGTCCTCTGCACGCTGTCGAGCAGCGGTCGCACCCGGCTGTCGGCGGTCTCGGGGTCTCCGTTGAGCGTCACCGGGACCAGCAGGGCCGAGCCGTCCGAGGCGAGGATCGGCTCGCCGATCGAGGCGATGCCCTTGTCGCCCTTCAGGCCGGACACCGTCTCGTCGGCCGCGGCCCGGGCCTTGGCCACATCGAGCTTGCCGACGTACGGCGTGACCAGGATGTTCTCCACCGCGCGAACCTGCAGACCGCCGCTCTTGGCGATGACGGCCGCCCGGCCGGACTGACCTATGGACAGATCCGAGCTGGTGGCCTGCCGGGTACCCGTGGCGGCGCCGACCGCCAGGGCCCCGAGGACGACCCCGAGCCAGAGCGCGAGTGCCCACCAGGGGTGGACAGCGCTCCACCGCGCGGCCTTGGTGATCACGTTCCTGCCTTCCACGATTACCTCCCCCTCCTCGAAAGGAATACCCGGCACCAAAACACGGTCCTGGCTCAAGAATCCGGCCGGTGCTTTACCATCGTGCTCTCGCGCCCTTAAATCTAGCGACGCTCCGGCACGCGACCACGGGTACGATTACGCCTTTTTGAGGGGAGTTTCTTCTACTTGACACCCGGCCTCTGTCGCATGCCCTCGGTTTCCGTCGGCGACATTGGGTACCACATCCTCGGTGAAACGTAAAAGGGCCCGTCACCGAGCAGCGCGACGGACCCCGCATATCCTTCGGGAAGCAACAGGTCGGCAACTCTCCACGGTCCCGCGAACGGACCCGAGCGCGAGTACACCGTGGCCTGCCGCGCGGTGTGGGCGACGGGAATCGCCATGCCCTCGGTGAGCCTGCCGCCCACCGCCTTCACACACGCCTCCTTCCTCGTCCACAGCCGGGTGAAGGCGCCGATCCCGTCGCGCGCCACCGACTCCCGCTCCTCGTCACCGAAGAAGCGTCGAGCCAACCGCTCGGTGTCCAGGTTCGGGCGAGCCAGTTCCACGTCCACCCCGACCGGTCGCGAGGCCAGGGCGAGCAGGGCGATGTCGCCCGAGTGCGACAGGCTGAAGTGCAGGCCCGCCCCCTCGACGACCGGCTTTCCCCACCGGCCGCGGGCGAAGCGCAGGGCAGCCGGCGGGCGGCCCAGACGCGCGCCGACGACGATCCGGGTCGCGGCGTGCGCGATCACGAAACGGCGCCGCATTCCCGGCACGAGGCCGCGCTCGGCGCGGGCCTTCTCGTCCTCGTCGAGGAGATCTTCGAGGAGACCTTCGAGGGAAGCCGGACAGTGCTCCGGGTCGTCCTCGTCGCCGAGCGATATCCGCCAGACCTCCACCCGCTCCCGACCGTTCTCGTCCTCGACACCCGGCCGGCCGAGCGTGCGGCCGATGTCGCCGCGGTCCGCGCTCACCGGGAGGGCGATCGTGGCATGTCCACGGCCGGTGGCCCGAAGGCGCGGGCGTGGTGCGAGACGATGCGCCGGTACCGCCTCGGCCGGACAACCGTCGGCTGAAGTCCCTTCCGGAAAAAGGAAATCGACATAGTGTCGGGAAGACAGCCGGAAACCGCCGAGAGCGACGTCATGCCAACCACATTGGCGGAGAGCGCTGACGCCCAACTGACGGTGGACTGACTTCAGTCCCGGGGTGTCGCCGCTTTCCCGAGAGAGCGCGCCCCGAGAGGCCCCGAGGCGCGTCGTCTAAACATCCGCACAGGCGCGCGCAATTGCGCGCACGGCGCGTACACGGCGCGCGCGGTCGTTCCGACACCCGCCGACATTCGGCGGTATCGGCACCCGATTTCGCCCGGCGCGGCGGCCTCTCCGTCGCCGTCAGGTCGTCGGGGTCTGCGTGGGGTCCGCCGTGCCGGCTCGGTTGTAGAGGGCGGCGATGTCGGGGCCGAAGCGGCTGCTGTAGGAGGTGAGGTCGTCGCCGCCTTCCTGGTAGCCGCCGATGACGCCGATCACCGTGCCCCGGCCGTTCGCGGGGTCGATGTCGGTGAGCATCGGGCCACCGCTGGTGCCGTCGGGGAAATCCGCGCAGTCGAAGCGCACCTGGGTGTCGGACAGGGCCGTGGTGGTGTTCTGGCAGCCGATCGGCTGCTCCTCGTCGTCCGGGTAGCCGATCAGTCGGGCGGCGCGGTCGACCGGGGAGTCGAAGGAAACCTGTTCGGCGCCGGTGACCTCCTCGATCCGGTCCCCGGTGCCGGGGCGCCGCACCTGGAGGAACGCGACGTCGTAGGCCGGATCCCGGTCCGAGATCCAGCGCGGGTCCACGTCGATCCGGGACGGGACCCACACCCCGTACGGCATGAACCCGTCGTGATAGCCGGGGGCGAAGGCGATGTCGGACGCGAACGCCTCGCCGTAGACGCAGTGCGCGGCGGTGATCACCAGGTTCCGGTTCGGCGAGTGCACCACCGTCGCCGTGCAGAAGTGCTCCGGCTCCGCGCCGTCGCCCACGTGCAAAAGCGCGCCGATCGCCGGCGTCGGCGCGATGGCGCCGGCCCGCAGCGGCTCGGACACCGGCAGCGGCTCGACCGCCTCCGAGCTGATCGTCGGCACGGGTGTCCCCGACGAGGTCGCGGGCGCCCCGCCCAGCAGGCTCGCCGCGATGCGATCGCCCTCGGCCGGATCCGGCAGGTGATAGCCCCGGGCCGCGTCGCCGCCCGCCCGCGACCTTGGATGCCCAGAGATCCGGCCCATCGAGGCCAGACCCGCCACCACCAGCACGGCGGCCACACAGAAGGCGGTACCGACCAGCAGTCGGCGCCTTCCTCGGGTCGCTTCGGAATCCGCGGTTCGTCGCGACACTCGATCACCAATCTCGGCGTAAATTCGGCCTCGGCCCTCGGACGCTACCGGGTGGATCGCTACCCGGGTGAGGACGAATCAGACCGCCGGTCGCACGGTCACACGCTCGTGACGAAGTGTTCTTGCGACCGTCGCCCCAACAGGTGGGAGGGGGGCGACGGTCGCAGGAAACCCCCGTTATCGCACGCCGGCTCGACGCCGTCTCTCCAAACCGCCCGACCGGCCCTGCGACCGTATCCCGGGGCCCGTCGCCGACGGCACCCCGGTATGGGTGATTTATGACTGGCTTAAGGAACCTCCGGGGCTCGGGCCGGTGGCCATCGGCAACGGGCGGCCCGATCATGCCCTCGTGCCGAGGGGGCCGGCGCTGCCACACTTTCCTTGTTCCGCAGGGGTTGTCGGCGGGGTGTCGGCGGGGCGACGGCGGGCCGGAGAGGGCGGGGTACCGATGGCGGGTTCCGACGACTCGTGGTGGACGGTCCGCGCCCGGCTGCGGCTGGTCTGGGCGCCGTGCGCGGCGGTGATGGCGGCCACGGTCGTGGCGCTGGTGGTCGGGCTGACCCTGGACGGCGACGCGCGCTCGCGGGGGCTGCTCCTGGTGCTCGGCGGTGACCTGCTGCTCGTGGTCGGGCTGACCGTGCTGATCGAGGCCGCGTTGCGGCGCACGGTGGAGCGGCCGCTGACCCGGCTGGCCGATCCGAGCGAGCCGCCGAGCCGGGCCGCGCGCTACGACAGCCGCGAGTTCGGCGCAATCGCCGGTGTGATGGCGAGCCTGCGCACCCGGGCCCGCGCCGGGGAGGACCGGGCCCGCCGGGAACGCGAGCACGTCGCCGCGCTGACCGCCGTGGTCGCCGAGCGGGACCGGGAATTGGCCGCCGAGCGCGAGCGGGCCCGGGAGTCGGCGCGCGAGCGGGACGAACTGCGCGCCCGGCTCGACGAACAGGACCGGCGGGCCCGACTCGCCCAGGCCGACCTCGACCAGTTCGCCCACGCCGCGACACACGACATGCAGGATCCGCTGCGGCGGATCGTGTCCTTCGGCCGCATGCTCCAGGAGCGCTACGAGGACGTGTTGGACCGGCGCGGCCGGCAGTACATCGACTTCACCATCGACAACGCGCGCCGACTCCAGGTGCTGATCGACGAGATGGTCACCCTGACCGAGGTGGGCCGCTCACGCGCGGAGAGCGTCGCGGTGGACCTGGACGAGGTGGTCCGGCAGACGTGGCTGGACATGGCGGATCGGGTCGAGGACACCGGCGCCGAGTTGGCGCACGCCGAACTGCCGGTGGTGGACGCCGACCCGGTGTTGCTGGCCACCCTGATCCGGCATCTGCTCGGCAACGCGGTCAAGTTCGCCCGCCCGTACGAGCGCCCGCTGGTACGGGTCGACGCCGAACCGACCGCGGAGGGATGGCGGATCACCGTCACCGACAACGGGATCGGCATCCCGGCAGAGTCGGCGGAACGGGTGTTCGCGGCCTTCCGCCGACTGCACCCGCGCGAGACGTACACGGGCAGCGGGATCGGCCTGGCGATGGCCAAGCGCATCGTCGAACAACACGGCGGCCGGATCGCGGTGGACACCGAGTACACGGCGGGCACGCGGATCGTGTTCACGCTGCCGGAACACTCCGCGGAGGACGCGGAGCCGAAGGACGCGGCACCGGAACACACGGAGCCAAAGGACGCGGCGCCCGAGGGCACGGAACCGGAAAACCCGGCGCCGGAGGGCACCGAGCCGGACAACGCGGAGCCGGAGTACGGACAACCCGAGCCGATTGAACCCGTTCGCTTCACCGATCCGTCGAACCACGAACCCCTCGCGTACGTTTCCGTTGCGTCGGCGCCGCGTGAACGACCGGCGCCGGGAACCACGACGGAGGCAGCCCATGCGAGCGACGGACCCGAGCACCGACCCGACGACCGTCGACCCGACGGGCACCCCGTCGACGAGTAGCGCCGAACCCACTCGACGGATCCTGCTCTGCGGCGCCCTCGTCGCGGCCGGCGGCGTCACGCTGGTGGCCTGCGGCAGCGGCGACGACGGCAAGGACAAGGCCCCGGCCGCCGACAAGGTGCTGGGCCCGGTCGGCGAGGTACCGGTCGGCGGCGGCAAGGTCTACGACGACGCCAAGGTGGTGGTCACCCAGCCCGCCGCCGGCGACTTCAAGGCGTTCACCGCCGTGTGCACCCACCAGCAGTGCCTGGTCGGCAGCGTCTCCGGCGGGCAGATCCACTGCCCCTGCCACGGCAGCAGCTTCGACGCGAACACCGGCGCCGTACTCGGCGGCCCCGCCCCGCGCCCGCTCGCGGCCAAGTCGATCGTGGTCACGAACGGTCAGGTCGTCCTCAAACCCGCGTAACCGACCGACCCCGCCCCAGCCCGTGCGCGTGCCCTGTCGACGATCTCGAATCGGTACTTCCCGGCAAATCCGGGAAAAGGATCAAAGAGGAGTTTTCACGCACATCGGATGTTGGGAGGCGGCCATGACGGGCTTGGACGAGGCGCTGCCGGTCGACCATCGACTCGGGCAGGTCTACCGGTACGGCGGCGGCTTCATGGGCCTCGCGCTGATCGTGTTCGGCATCCTGGGCTTCACGCACAACGTCGGCTTCTTCTCCACCACCGGACGCGAAGTCGCGGGCATGTCGACCAACGGCGCGCTCAGCCTGATCTCGGTCGTGGTCGGCGCGATCCTGATCATCGGCGCGATCATCGGCGGCAACACCGCCTCGACGGTGAACATCGTGGTCGGCGCGCTGTTCGTGATCAGCGGCTTCGTGAACCTGGGTCTGATCGGTACCCCCGACATCAACTACCTGTCCTTCAAGATGCCGAACATCATCTTCAGCTTCGTGGTCGGTCTGCTGGTGATGACGTTCGGCCTGTACGGGCGGGTCAGCGGCCATCTGCCGCACGACAACCCGTACTGGCGCTCGCGCCACCCGGACCAGGCGGCCCGCGAGGACGCCTTCCGCAGCCGGGCCTCGGTCCTGGCCCGCGACGGCGCGTCGGCGCTGGGGACGAGTTCGTCCCGAGCGGGCATCGCCGGCAGCCGCTGAGCCCGGCGGGCGATCACCGTAAGCGAAGGCGCCGCAACGGAGACCATCCCGTTGCGGCGCCTTCCCGCGTGCTCGCCCCCGCACGCTCAGTGCCCGGCCACGCCCTCCGCACCGGGCGGTCGCTCGAAGCGCGGCATCAGGAATGCCAGGCCCCACGCCACGGCCAGGGCGGCGGCGCTGCCGAGGGCGCCGACCGTGAACGCGTCGTCGAACACCCCGCGCACCGCGTCCAGGCTGTGCGCGGCGGGCGCGTTGTCCTCCACGTGGGTGAAGAACAGCGTTCCGAACAGCGCCACCCCCAGCGCCCCCGCGAGCTGCTGGACCGCGTTGAGCACCCCGGAGGCCGAACCGACCTCGTGATCGGCCACCCCGGCCAGCGCGATCCCGAAGAACGGCGCCATCAGCAACCCGAACCCGAAGCCCGCGACGGCGGTCGCCGGCAGCAGGATCCAGGTGTTCACCGGGCCGTCGTGCATCGTGATGGTGGCCGCGGTCCCGAGTACCCCGAGCAGGCCGACCACCAGGCCCGCGTGCAGCACCCGACGGCCGTACTTCGCGGCGAGCACGGCCCCCGCCAGACCCGCGCCGACGGTCGAGCCCAGCGACCACGGGATCAGCGCGAGCGCCGCGTGCGTCGCGGACCAGTCCAGGCCGATCTGGAGGTAGACGCCGAGCACGAGCATCAGGCCGATCATCGAGGCGAACATCATCAGGCCGACCGCCAGGGCGCCGGTGAACGCACGATTGGCGAACAGGCTGACCTCGACCAGCGCGTCGCGACCCGCGCGGGTGGTGCGCACCTCGTACCAGGCGAACAGCCCGAGCACCGGCAGCGAGGCCGCCAGGCAGCCGAACGTCCAGGCGGGCCAGCCCTCTTCACGACCCTGGACGAGCGGGTAGACGAGCAGCATCATCGCCGCGGTGACCAGCACGACGCCGACGAGGTCGAGACCGGGGCGGCGGGCGGTCGTACTCGGCTCGGGCCGGGGCACCACGCGGGCGCCGGCGACCAGGGCGAACAGGCCCAGCGGCACGTTCACCATGAACACCGCGCGCCAGCCGAGGCCGAACACGTCGGCGTCCATGACCACGCCGCCCAGGATCGGGCCGAGCACCGCGGCCAGCCCCATCGAGGGGCCGAACACCGCGAACGCGGCGCCGACCTCGCTCTCGTGGAACATGTCCCGGATCAGACCGAGCGCCTGCGGCACCATCATCGCCGCGGCGAACCCCTGCAGGCCGCGGGCCCCGATCAGCATCTCCGGCGACTGGGCCAGCCCGCACAGCGCGGAGGTGACGGTGAACGCGGTCACCCCCATCAGGAACATCCGCCGCCGGCCCAGGATGTCGCCCAGACGGGCGCCGGTGATCAGGAACATCGCGAACGCGAGCGTGTACGCGGCGGAGAACCACTGGAGGTGGGTGGAATTGCCGCCGAGCGCGTTCCGGATGCCGGGACCGGCGACGTTGACGATCGTCGCGTCGAGCAGGTCCATGATGTCGGCGCCCATGACCACCGCGAGGCCGATCCAGCGCAATCGGTAGGGCGTGCGTTTTCCCGTCTCGGCCGCGGCCGGCGCGGCGTTGGTGACGTCGGTGTCCATCGTCTCCCCCGTCTCCCCTTCTGGTTCCACTCCGGTTTTCGAACACTGTTCGTGCTCCGAACAGCGTTCCCATCTCGAACACTGTTTTAGGTGCGAACACTGTTCGAGTCAAGTACAGTGTTCGTAAAGTCGCAGGATTCGTGGGATTGGTCGAGGAGGTGGCGCCGTGTCCGAGGCTCCCGAAGTACCCCTGCCGCCGTGGCGCACGACGCCCAAGGCTCGGGGGCCGCGCAAACCGGCGCTGTCGCAGGAGGCGATCGTCACCGCCGCGCTGGAGATCATCGACGCGGAGGGCATGGACGCGCTGAGCATGCGCCGGGTGGCCCAGCGCTTCGAGACGGGGGCGGCGTCGCTGTACGCCTATGTCGCCAACAAGGAGGAACTCGTCGAACTCGTGGTGGACCGGGTCAACGGTGAGGTGCACGTCCCGGTCGCCGATCCCGAGCGCTGGCGCGAGCAGTTGCGCGAGACGATGTTCGCGATCCGCGACGTCTACGCGGCACACCGCGACCTGGGCCGGGCCACGATCGGCTCGGTGCCGATCGGTCCCAACTCGCTCCAGTCGTCGGAGCGGCTGCTGGCCATCCTGCGCGCGGGCGGACTGTCCAAGCGGGTCTGCGCGTTCGCCGCCGACGTGTTGTCCATGTACACCGTGATGTCCGGCCTCGAACTGGGCGGACCGGAGGCCGGGCACGGCTCGACCGACGCCGAGCGCGGCGCCTACTACGCGCGGATCCAGGAGTACTTCCTGTCCCTGCCCGCGTCCCGCTTCCCCACGCTCGCCTCGCTGGGCGCCGAGTTGACCAGCGGCGACGGCGACGAGCGCTTCGCGTTCGGGATCGACGTACTGCTGCTCGGCCTGATCGCGTACTCCGAACGGGAGTCCTGACCCGGACCCGGCGTCGACACCCCGTCGCGCCGGCTCCCCGTCGGTAGGTGTGGAGCAGCATGGGGAACAGGGACCACGGCACGGTCCGACGTTCTCGGGAGGCTGCATGTTCGACATCGGGGAATTCAAGGCCGGACCGCGCAACGCGATCACCGACGTGGCCGGGCTGCGGGTCGGGCACGCGGCGTACACCGACGCGGGAGCGATGACCGGGACCACCGTCCTGCTCGGCCCGGTCGGCGGCTTCGTGGCGGGGGTGGACGTGCGCGGCGGCGCACCGGGCACACGCGAGTTGGACGCGCTCGATCCGCGCAACCTGGTGCCGCGGATCGAGGCGATCGTGCTCAGCGGGGGCAGTGCGTTCGGGCTGGACGCGGCCGGCGGGGCGGTGGCGTGGCTGGCCGAGCGCGGGCGGGGGTTCCCGGTCGGCGCCGAGCCGCACCAGGTGGTGCCGGTGGTGCCCGCGGCCTCGCTGTTCGACCTCGGGCGCGGCGGCGACTGGCAGCGCCGGCCCGACGCGGCGCTCGGGCGGGCGGCGATCGCGGCGGCGGACGCCGAACCGGAGCACGCGCCGGTGCCGACGGGCAGCGTGGGCGCGGGCACGGGGGCGATGGTCGGCGGGCTGCGCGGCGGGGTGGGTACCGCGAGCGTGGTGCTGCCCGGCGGCGTCACGGTCGCCGCGCTCGCGGTGGTCAACGCTGCCGGGTCGCCGGTCGACCCGATCGGCGGGCTGCCCTACGCGGTCGGCCTCGGCCTGCCCGGCGAGTTCCCGCTCACCCCGCCCGAACACGCCGAGCACGCCGCCGCGTTGACCCGCGCGGCGGCCGCGGCGCAGACCCCGCCCTCGCTCAACACCACGATCGGGATCGTCGCCACCGACGCGACGCTGACCAGGTCCCAGGCGCAGAAGGTGGCGGGCGTCGCGCACGACGGGCTGGCCCGGGCGATCCGTCCCGTACACACCCTCTACGACGGCGACACGATCTTCGCGGTGTCCACGGCCCGCGTCCCGCTGCCCGCGCTCGACCCGACCACGCCGTACGGGGTCAACGAGGAGGCCGCCGCGCTGACCCTGCTGCACGCCGCGGCGGCGGACGTGTTCGGCCGGGCCGTCCTGCACGGGGTGCTCGCGGCGAAGCGCGGCGGGTCGGTGCCGGCGTACCGCGATCTTTATCCGAATTCCACCTGTCGATACGACGGGTGACGTTTCGGCGAATTCCCAAACCCGGTCGCGGCCCGGCGTCGGCGCCGGCCTATCATCTTCGATTCGAGGACGAGTTTTCCCGTTTCCGAAGGGGCTCGAAAACTGACGGAGCGGTCGCCGACGTGGGTCACGTGGATCATTTCCAGTACGGAGCGTTGACCCCGGTCATCGCCTACCTGATGTCGTGTCTCGGCTCGGCGCTGGGGTTGTTGTGCACGACGCGGGCCCGCGCGGTGCGCGGTTGGGTGAGGGCACGCTGGTTGGTCCTGGGCGCGGCGTCGATCGGCGGTACCGGAATCTGGGTCATGCATTTCATCGGCATGCTCGGTTTCTCGGTCCTGGGCACGCCCATCCGCTACGACGTGTCCAAGACGATCGCCTCGCTCGTGCTCGCGGTGATCGTGGTCGGCATCGGCATGGCCATCGCGGGTCGACGCAACGCGGGATGGGTCGGTCTGGTGCTGGGCGGCGTGGTCACCGGCGGCGGCGTGGCGAGCATGCACTACATGGGCATGGCCGCGCTGAGCCTGGACGGCAGGATCCACTACGACACGCTGCGCGTGACGTTGTCGATCGTGATCGCGGTGGTCGCGGCCACCGCCGCGTTGTGGGCCGCGCTGCACGTGAGCGGATTCGCGGCGACCGGGGGCGCCGCGTTGATCATGGGCCTGGCGGTCGGCGGAATGCACTACACGGGAATGTCGGCGATGAGTGTGCGTACCGAGGGCGCGCACGGGTTGGCACACGGTGTGGAGGCGACACAATTCCTCGCGCCGTTGATCACGGGAATCAGTCTTTTCACGGTGATCACGTTGTTCATGGTGGCCCTGTCGCCGTCCGCCGACGAGATCAGGGAAGAAGCCGAACTCAGCGCCCGGCTGGCCCGGTTGCAAGACAATCCAGGCACCCCGTTCGCGGCCGGGAATGCCGGCGGCGGACGGGTATCGCATCGACGGCGCACCGAGAACGATCCCCGGGATTACTTCCGCGGCGGACGCTGATCCGGGCTTCGGGTCGGGCGGGGCGGGCCGGAGCGGCCGAGGCGGCCCCGAGATAACGCTTGATTGCGTCAATGATTTGGCGCAGACTCGCACGACGTCTCAACCAGCCCGACGCGTCGGCGCACCGTCGGCGCGTGGTCAGGAGGAACCCGATGCCGACTCCCGTGCCCCTGGACGAATATCCGGTCCACCAGGTCCCGCTGTTCCACAGCGAGGTCGGCTCGACCGACCGGAACTTCTACGACCGCTGCATCATGCACGCCTACGACCGCACGGGCGGCGTACAGATCGCCACCGGCCTGGGCGTCTACCCCAACCTGGGCGTGATCGACGCGTACGTGGTGGTCCGCAGGGACGGTCGCCAGCACGCGGTGCGGATGTCGGGCGCGCTCGGCCCGGACCGGATGCGGCAGGAGGTCGGTCCGTACCGCATCGAGGTGTTGGAGCCGCTGTCCAGCGTGCGCGTGGTGTGCGACGCGCCGGAGCAGGGCATCACGATCGACCTCACCTTCACCTCGCCGTTCGCACCGCTGCCGGAACCTCGACACGTGCAGCGCAGCGACTTCAAGCCGATGCTGGACGCGTCGCGCTTCGTCCAGATCGGCGACTGGACCGGCACGGTGACCCTGGACGGCGAGGAGATCACGGTCACCCCGCGGACCTGGTCCGGCTCGCGCGACCGCTCGTGGGGCATCCGCCCGTCGGGCGAGGCGCCGCCGGCCGGACGGCCCGCGCAGACCGCCGGGTTCTGGTGGAACTGGATCCCGCTGCACCTGGGCGATCAGGCGCTGATGATCATCGCGCAGGAGTCCGCCGACGGGCACCGCTTCCTGACCGAGGCGATCCGGATGTACCCGATCGCCTCCGGGAAGGCGCCCGAGCAGTTGGGCTGGCCCGAGTTCGACGTGCGGTACACGCCCGGCACCCGGCACCCCGAGGGCGCCGACATCCACCTGACCGACCGCAAACGCAACGCGCTCACGCTGCGTCTGGAGAACCACGGGTACATCGCGCTCAACGTCGGCGCGGGCTATGGCGGCGACCCCGATTGGGGGCACGGGCAGTGGAGGGGCGGGGACTACCTCGACGGCGCGGTGTACGAGCAGAAGGATCCCGGGGTGGCCAAGCGCATCCCGTTCGGTGTGATCGACCATGTGGCCACCGCTCGGCTGCTCGGTCCGGACGGCGCCCTGATCGCGGAGGGTCTGGGCATC
Organism: Embleya sp. NPDC020630; assembly: GCF_044334985.1. Lineage (NCBI taxonomy): Bacteria > Bacillati > Actinomycetota > Actinomycetes > Kitasatosporales > Streptomycetaceae > Embleya > Embleya sp. NPDC020630. The sequence goes on along the minus strand of NZ_JBIRUB010000027.1, from coordinate 18,533 downwards.
TTCGAGCACGGCACGTTCGGGCGGCACGACCCGTCGGGGTTCACGGGGTGGGACTCGGTGGCGTCGTAGCGGCCGGGGCCCGCTTCCGGCGCAACCGGCGCACCTTACCGGACATGCGCCGTTGATGCCCGCAAAACGCACAGATTGCTGAAATACCGGGACAGTTCGCGGTATTCATAGGCGCGGGACCGGTGTCACTCACTCCCGTGACCCGCCGACCGCCGGGCCGTGCACGCGAGTCCTCCCGCGCGCCCGGCCCGGCAGGTCTCGGCCGGAGCGGTCCGGCTCAGTCGTCGGCCAGGAACGCGTTCAGCCGCTCCGTGGTCTCGATCCACTCCTCGACCAGCGACATCACGACCTCCTGCGTCGGCCGGACCCGGTCGAGCATGCCGACCACCTGGCCGACCGGCCAGCCGTTGAGCTCCTTGTTCTTCGTCCGGGTGAACCGCCGGGACGCCGCGTTGAAGATGATGCCCTGGAGCGGCATCGGCAGCGGGTCGGGGTTGGCCGGGTCCTCCCACGCCTCGGTCCACGCGCTCCTGAGCTGGCGAGCGGGCTTGCCGGTCATCGCGCGCGAGCGCACGGTGTCGGTGGACTTGGCCTCCAGGAGGTTTTGTACCGAGACCTCGTGGGTGTCCGCCTCGGCGACGGTGAGCCACAGGCTGCCGGTCCACACCCCCTGCGCGCCGAGCGCCAGCGCGGCGGCCATCTGCCGGCCGCCGCCGATGCCACCGGCGGCGAGCACCGGGATGTCGGGGCCGACCGTGTCCACCACCTGCGGGATGAGCACCATCGTGGAGATCTCGCCGCAGTGCCCGCCGGCCTCGGTGCCCTGCGCGACCACCACGTCCACGCCCGCCTCGACCTGCTTCTGCGCGTGTCGGGGGCTGCCGCACAGGGCGCCGACCAGGACCCCCGCCGCGTGGCAGGCGTCGATGATGTCGGCCGGCGGCGGGCCGAGCGCGTTGACGAACATCTTCACCAGCGGGTGCTTCAGCGAGACCTCGATCTGCGCGCGCGACTCCAGGTCCACGTTCAGCCCGGCCGCCTTGACCGGTCGGTCCGCCAACTCGGGGGGCAGCGGCGGGATGTTGTGCGTCTCCAGGAGTTCGTCGACGAACTTCCAGTGCCGCTCCGGGATCAGCTTCTCCAGGTTGGCGGGCAACGCCGCCTCGCCGCCGCCCTTGCCGATGTAGGCCATCGGGATCGCCAGGTCGACGCCGTACGGCTTGCCGTCGGTGTGCTCGTCGAGCCAGGCCAGCTCGACCTCCAGCTGCTCGGGGTCGAACGCGAGCGCGCCCAGGACCCCGAAGCCTCCGGCTCGGCTGACCGCCGCGACCACGTCGCGGCAGTGGGAGAACGCGAAGATCGGGAACTCGATCCCTAGCTTCGCGCAGATGGGGGGCTTCATCGGCACAACCTCCGGTCACCGGGTGAAGGCCCCAGAATAGGAAGGCTCCTTGACCAAATCAAGGTCAAGGAGCCTTACCATTTGCGCCGGGGCGCCGGGGCGGCACCCGCCCCGCTACGGCTTGTCGGTGCCGACCGCCCACATCGCGAAGTACTGCGCCGCCGCGCCGTACGCCTGGGCGAGGGCGACCTTCGCGCCGTCCACCTGATGCTCCCCGGCCGTACCCCGGACCTGGAGCGCCGCCTCCAGGAAGCGGAGCATGCCGGAGGCGCCGATCGGGTTCGAGGACAACACGCCGCCGGACGGGTTGACCGGGAAGTCGCCGTCGAAGGCGGTCTCGCCCCGGTCGACCATCTTCCAGCCCTCGCCCACCGGCGCGATGTCGTGGCCCTCCAGCCACATCGGCTCGTACCAGGAGAACGGCACGTACAACTCGGCCACGTCGATCTGCCGGCGCGGGTCGGTGATGCCGGCCTGGCGGTACACGTCCCACGCGCAGTCGACGCCGGCCTGCGGGCGGATCGGGTCGCGGCCGTTGAAGGACGACGGCTCGGAGCGCATCGAGGTGCCCAGTACCCAGGCCGGCGCCCGCCCGTCGGCCGCCGCCGCGTCGCCGCCCGCCTCGTCGGTCAGCACGATCGCACCGGCGCCGTCGGAGGACGGGCACGACTCCAGGAAGTGCAGCGGGTCCCACATCATCGGCGACTCGCGGACCTTGTCGATCGAGATGTCCTTGAGCTGGAGATGCGCGTACTCGTTGCGCAGCGCGTTCTGCCGGTCCTTGACCGCCACCTGCCAGCCGATGTGCTCGGGCGCGCCGGACTTGCGGATGTAGGCGCGAATCCACGGCGCGAACGCGCCGCCCGCGCCGATCGAGCCGGACTTGCCGCCGCCCAGGCCGAATTGCGCGTTCCCCTCGGACTGCTTCTCCCACGCCACCGCCAGCACCCGCATGTGGACGCGGCTGCTGATCAGGTGGGAGGCCACGATCGCGGTGGATCCGCCCACGCTGCCGGCGGTGTGTACCCGGAACACCGGCTTGCCGGCGCCGCCGAGCGCGTCCGAGAGGTAGAGCTCGGGCTTCATCACGCCCTCGAAGATGTCGGGCGCCTTCCCGATCACCACCGCGTCGATGTCGCTCCAGGTCATCCGTGCGTCGTCGAGCGCACGCTGGGCGGCCTCGCGGACGAGCCCGGCGATCGACAGGTCGTCGCGCCGCTTCTTGTGCTTGGTCTGGCCGATGCCGACGACGGCAACGCGCTCATGGGTCATCGGTTGTCACCTTCCAGGACACAGACGAGGTTCTGCTGGAGTGCCGGGCCCGAGGTGGCGTGCCCGAGCGTGCGCGAGCGTCCGTCGACGAGGATCGCCTCGGCCGCGTCGGCGATCCGGACCAGGCCGGTGGCCATCAGCGGGTTGCCGGTGAGCGCGCCGCCGGAGGGGTTGATCAGGACGTCGTCGGCCAGGCCGAGCGACTGCCGCAGGATCACCTCCTGCGCGGTGAACGGCGCCATCAGCTCGGCCACTTCGACACCGGCCACGCCGCCGGCGCGCGCCGCGGCGAGCCGGGTGGAGGCGGAGTCGGTCAGGTCGCGCAGGGCCGGGTTGTGCACCTCGCTGCGGTGGTCGATCCCGGTGATCCAGGCTGGGCGCTCGGTCAGTTCGGCGGCCCGCGGGCCGCGCACCAGGACCACCGCGCAGGCACCGTCCGAGATCGGCGGCAGGTCGCTCCTGCGCAGCGGGTTGCGCAGGTAGCCCTCGGCGAGCAGCTTGTCCACGTCCTGCTCGGCGGTGCGTACCTGCTGGTTCGGGTTGCCGGCCGCGTCCCGGCGCGAGCGCGCGGCGATCTCGGCGAGTTCGCGTTCGGTGCTCTTGCCGGACTCGATCAGCTGCCGGGCCTGGAGCGCGGCCAGCGAGACCGGGTCCAGGCCGAGCGGCGCGAGGTAGTACGGGTCGAGTTCGAGCGGGTAGATGGCGGCCGGGTCGCCGGTGGAGGACTTGCCCGAGCCCATCGCCACCGCGATGTCGATGTCGCCGTGCCGCAGCCGCACCCACGCCTCGTACATCGCCCAGGCGCCGTCCATCTCCACGTGCGACTCGTGGATCGGCGGCCAGGCGCCCATCGCGTCCAGGTTCGGCACGAACGAGAACGTGCCGCCGGAGATGTAGTCGCACGACCCCTGGCAGCTGAAGCCGATGTCGGAGCGCCGCAGCCCGACCTTGCCCAGCGCCTCGTCGACGACGATGAGCAACATCTCGGTCTCGGTGAGCTCCTGCCGGCGTACCGCCGGGAGCTGCGCGGTCGCGACGATCGCGATGTCGCTGTCCTGCCGCACTGCCGTCTCCCTTGTCTCGCCCGCCTTTTGACGTGTCGTCATTTTTGACCCGCCGTCATGTGACCTGCCGTCATGTGACGTGTCGTCATCAGAACACCCGGTTCATGTATTGCTCGGCGGGCTCGTCCGGCTCGCCGGTGGGCCGCCAGCCCTTGATGAAGCCCGCGACGGTGCCCCAGCCCTTGCTGGTGATCTCCGCGGCGTCGCGTTCGGCCTCGGGCATCCACTCCGCTTGCACCCGCATGCCGACCCGGATCTCGGACACGGGGAGGTCCAGGATCTGCTGCTGGGCGATCACCATCTCGTCGCCTTCGAGCACGACCGAGGCGCGCGCGAACGGCTCGGTCTCCTTCTGCCCGGGGTACGGGGTGGGGGTGACGATGGTGTAGTTGGACACCACGCCCCGGTCGGGCAGGTCCTCGTCCAGTTCGGGACCCAGCCGGATGGCGTCCACGGAGCAGTAGCCCCGGCCCAGGAACACCCGGTTGCACTGCGGGCAGCGCTGGCCGGTCAGCTTGCCCGCGCGCAGGTTGCTCGCGTAGCGGACCAGGGTGGGCGAGAGCACGTCGGTGTAGGTGATCGTGGAGAAGTACTCCATCGTGGTCACCTCCTGCGCCTCGCCGGGCTCGCCCTCCGGGGCCTCGACCCGCTCGCCGGGGACGAAGCAGACGATGTCGTCGATCCGGCCCACGGGCTCGTCCCGCCAGCGCGGCGCGACCCGCATGCCGGTGTACACGGCGTCCTCGGCGCCCGCGTCGAGCACGTGCACCAGGTCGGTGTCGGCGCCGTCCAGGCGGATCAGGACGAAGGCGAACGGGCGGTCCAGCGGGTGCGACGCGATCGGTTCGGCGACCCAGGTCCAGGACCGGACGGCGCCGGCGGGGCCCACCTCGACGAAGTCGCGCGCGAGCTCGTTCCCGGTCTCCGGGTCGTACTCCATCGGCGGCACGATCACCCGCTCGCCGGAGCGGATGCCGACGATCCGGCGGGCGGTCAACTCGGAGAAGAAGCGGCCCATGACCGGCCCGAGTGTGCGCTTGTAGGGGAACTGGATGGTACTGACGGTCTGTGTCGACACGGTCATCCTCTCGGCCTTGGAACGAGGTCGGCCACCGGCCGAACGATAGGTAAGGTTCCTTGACGAGGTCAATGGATAGCGAAAACATGTTCTCTCCGGGCCTGTTCGAGAGCCCGGGAGCGACGGGCCGACTCAGCAGTTTTGGATAAGTTTTCGGCCGGGCGGCGAACTAGCGTTGGGGACATGTTCACCTCGATCTTCCAATCACAGATCTTCGTCCTCGACCAGAACGAGGCACTCGACTTCTACGTGGGCAAGCTCGGCCTGGAGGTCAAGGCCGACGTCGACATGGGCTTCATGCGCTGGCTGACCGTCGGCATCCCCGGCGAGGCCGGCCGCGAGATCCTGCTCGAAAAGCCCGGACCGCCGTCGATGTCCGCCGAGACGGCCGAGCAGGTGCGCGACCTGGTGACCAAGGGGGCGATGGGCGGCTGGCTCATCTTCATCACCGCGGACTGCCGCAAGACCTACGAGACGCTGCTGGCCAAGGGCGTCGAGTTCACCGAGGAGCCCACCGAGCGGCCGTACGGGGTCGACTGTGGGCTGCGCGACCCGTTCGGGAACCGGATCCGGTTCACCCAGCCGAACACCTGACGACGCCGGTGCCCGGTTCCGCCGCGGGCGGTCGGGCGCGGGCGGTCAGCCGCTCGGGCGGGACCAGGCCATCGTGAAGCAGGTCGGCACCCGGGCGGCCACCGCCTCCTTGCGATAGGCGCGCGGTGATCGGCCGACGATGTCGTGGAAGGTACGGCTGAACGTGCCGGGGCTGGCGAAGCCGACCTCGAAGCAGATGTCGGTCACGCTGCGGTCGCTCTCTCGGAGCAGGAACATCGCCCGTTCGACCCGGCGCCGCTGGAGATAGCGATGCGGCGTCTCACCGAAGGTGGCCCGGAAGGTGCGGGTGAAGTGCGCCTCGGACACGTGCGCGATGCGGGCCAGGGCCGGGACGTCCAGCGGCTGCGCGTACGCGCGGTCCATCGCGTCGCGGGCCCGCAACATGCGGCGGTTGGTGTCCTCGGTGGCACGGCTCACGGGGCCATCCCATCACGGTTTTGTCGATGGCCGGCCGCGTGGTCGACACACTCCGCCGGCGAGCCCGCTCCGGCTCCCGCCGGGGCGGCGCGCTCGTCGGTGTGCCGGTCGGGCGTCAGCGGCCGACGTGCTCGGCCAGGAAGTCCTCCCAGGTGCGGGTGCCGACGGTGGCCTTGTCGAGCGACAGGTTGACGCCCGCGCGGTAGGCGCGGCCGATCTTGCCGGGGATGCGGACCGGGAGGTGGAGGCGGCGCTTGCCGGCCGCGGCGAGGTAGCCGCGCGCGAGTTCGCCCATCGTGTAGACCTTGGGGCCGGTCAGGTCGGCGACCAGGCCCGACGGGGCGCCGAGGGTGAGTTCGACCATGCGCTTCGCGACATCGCGGCCGTCGACGGGCTGGAAGCGCAGGCCGCCCGGGTTGGGCACCACCGGGAACTTGGTCATCGAGCCCATCATCTTCAACACGAGTTCGTTGAACTGGGCGGCGCGCAGGGTGGTCCAGGGCAGCCCCGACCCGGTCACCGCCTGCTCGGCGCCGAGCTTGGCGCGGAAGTAGCCGATCGGCATGGTGTTCGCGCCGATCACCGAGATGTACACGAGGTGCCGCACATCGGCGTCCTTCGCGGCGCGCACCAGGTTGCGGGTCGCCTCGTCGTCGCCCTTGGCGCCGCCGGCCAGGTGCAGCACGGTGTCGACGCCCTTCATCGCGTCGTCGATCCCCTCGTTCTTCAGCAGATCGGCGCGCACCTGCTCGACACCGTCGGCCGAGGTGCCGCCGCGCCGGCTGAGCACGCGAACCTCGCGACCGGCCTCGCGCAGCTGCGGGACGATCAGGCTGCCGAGGGTGCCGGTACCGCCGGTGACCAGGATCGATGCGCTCATGACGACTCCTTCGAAAGCCGCCCCGGCTCGTTTCCGGGGCCTCTGCTTCCTTGACGGAGCCCCCGCGAAAAGTGTGACTACGAATTTTCGAACGGGTCTCGACACCGGCTCGGGGGCGCGCGACAAGCGGCCGGACCGAGGGGGCGGCCATCCCACGGATGACCGCCCGGCCCGGCTCCGGCCCGACTCCGATAGGTGCAGGGAGCCACCCGTCAGCCCGCGATCGGGGCCTCGATCATGCTGAGCCACCACGTCGACCGGCCGTTGGTGTGACCGACCATCGCCTCGGCGAGGAGGCGTCGCGTCGTGTGCGGGGTACGGCGCCACTCGGGAAAGCGCCACATCCAACGCCGTACCTCGCCGAGGTTGTGCCCCTCGTCCACCAGGTGCGACCCGACGAAGGCAACCTCCGCCCACCGCGGCCCGAGCGCCACCTGGCCCCAATCGACGACGGACAACCGACCGTCGGGCCGAATGATCATGTTGGCCGAGGTCAGATCGGTATGCAGAAGCCGATCCCCACACAGCGGCCCCGACCGCCCCGGCGGCAGATGCTGCCGCAACCGCCCGACCAGGGTCGGCAATCCGGCGCTACGCCCGGGCCGGATCCGCCCGATTCGATCCATCGCACCGACCACCTGCACCAGATCCGGCGAATCGAGACACAACCGAACGGCCCGACCCTCCACGTACTCGAACACCAACACCCGCCACCCATCGACGGCCCCGTAATGCAGCAGCCGAGGCGACAACACCCCCGTCACCGCACTCGCCGCAATCTCACTCGTCTGCGCCCGAGCCGAAAGCGGCGCGGTGGCCTCCTCGGCAGCCTTGACGAACACGGCCCCATCGGCAGTGCCGACAACAGCCGCAAAGGAACTGCTATGCGGCCCGGCCACGGCTTGCACCGTGCCAACAGCCCCAACCGCCTTCTCCACGAAATCGCATACGCCCCAGGGAAGTTGGCCCCATCCCACCCCCGCACTCACGATGCCCTCCGCTCCGCGAGGAGGGGCAGAGCAACCACCCCGACCTGCCGTCCAAGCGCATCCAGACGCCACAACTCCCTCACAGCGCGCGCCAATTCATGCCCGAGATCGAGCACCACCAGGTGCTCGACCGGACACAGATACGGCGACCGCCCACCCTCGCACGGCTGCACGACAGCCACCCGCTCGGAAGCGGCGGGCAGCGCAACGACGGTCCCCTCCGGCAACTCGGCATGTCGCACCCGAGCCCCGACAACAACCGGCAGCCCACTCTCGGATCGATACTCTTGAATCTCCATCCCTGCCTCACGGTGGATAGATGGAAGACAGCGGCCGGGCGCCCGCCTCGAATCGAGACGCCCGACCGCTGTCGCTTGAAAAAGCGGCGACGTCGTGCCACCGCCCGTCCGGTTCATGTGCAACCGGGGCGCCCCGAAGCCCAACTCGCCTGCGAGAAGCACGATTTACGACACCCTCATCACGCGATGTGAGCGTTGCTTGCCTCAACGTGACATGCAACACTCGTTGCCGCAACCGTTTCAACGGTCATTCGCAGCATTTCGTCATCGACGCGCGATGAGGTGGGGTCTCGATGCCTTCGTCACGATCCGGTACTGCACAACGCCAAGCCGGCGAAGAGATTCGTCGCCTGCGCATCGCAAGGCAGATGACCCTCACGTCAGTTGCCGAGCTGGTGGGCTGGGACAAAAGCAAGGTGTCGCGGCTGGAGACCGGCAGGATGATCATCGACGGACATCACGTCGACGCGTTCGCGAACGTGCTCTCCCTCTCACCGGCAGACAAGCGTCGAGTGATGCGTCTCCTTGGCCTGGAAGACGGGAAGGCCGCTCCATGGTGGGCCGGCTACGAATCCGCACTCACCCCGGAGTATGAAGATCTCATCTTTCTCGAGACCCATGCGCGCGTGATCGACACCGCATCCACGATGGTGCCGGGGCTGCTTCAGGCACCGCTATACGCTCGCGCAACTCTCCTGCAATCGCCTTTCGTTCCCGACCCCGACGACGCCGAAGCTTTGTTGAAGGTGCGGCAGCGTAGGCAACACGTGGTCACATCGGGACAGGTGAAGCTCGTCGCCACGCTGTCCCAATCCGCGCTGGCCAGTGCATTCTGTGGACGCGAGGCGCTGCGACAGCAGCTCGCGCACCTGTTGAAGCTGAGCGAAATGGGAAACGTTCAGCTGAGAATCGTGCCCTTCGACACGCCGACCGCAGCCTTCCTCGGCTCGGTCACCATTCTCGAACTACCCGACGCGCCTGACGCGGTGGTGCACGTTGCGTACGAAGCCGGATCGCAACTCCTGAGAGACGCACGACTGGTCAAACGCTACCGACGAGATCTCGACTACTACCGTGCGACCGCGCAGGATGAGGTCGCGTCAAGGGCAATGATCACAAGTAGATGGGAAGAGCTATGAGCACAGAGCCGACCTACTCGTGGCGCACGTCGTCGTGGTCGCAACACAACCAGGATTGCGTCGAGATAGCCCCACTTCCAACAACCACCGCAGTCCGGGATACAAAGGCCCGAGCCCGAGGCCACCTCGAAGTCGGCCCCACCGCATGGCTCGACCTGTTGCGGGCGCTCAAGCGCTGACCTACGCCAAAGGTGCCCAGGCGTCGGGCGCTGAAGGCCGACCCGGTGTCATCGACGGGGGCCGGGGTGAAACGGCGAACGCCGGCCGGGGTGATCGGCTGCCCGGCCGGCGTTCGAGGGGTGCTTTCGGGTCAGACGCTGACGCCGAAGTCCTTGGCGATGCCCGCGAGGCCGGAGGCGTAGCCCTGGCCGAGGGCACGGAACTTCCAGTCGGTGCCGGCGCGGTACAGCTCGCCGAACAGCATCGCGGTCTCGGTGGAGGCGTCCTCGGAGAGGTCGTAGCGGGCCAGCTCGACGTTGTCCGCGGCGTTCAGCACGCGGATGAACGCGTTGCGAACCTGGCCGAACGACTGCTTGCGGTTCTCCGCGTCGTAGACCGAGACCGGGAAGACGACCTTGTCCACGTCGGCGGGCAGGCCGGCGAGGTTGACCTTGATCTGCTCGTCGTCGCCCTCGCCCTCACCGGTGCGGTTGTCGCCGGTGTGCTCGACGGAGCCGTCCGGGGTCTTCATGTTGTTGAAGAACACGAAGTGCTGGTCGGAGTAGACCTTGCCGGTGGCGTTCACGACGATCGCGCTCGCGTCGAGGTCGAAGTCCTCGCCCGTGGTCGTGCGCAGGTCCCAGCCGAGGCCGACGACGACGGCGGTCAGGCCAGGGGCCTCCTTGGTGAGGGAGACGTTTCCGCCCTTGCTCAGGCTCACGGCCATGGATGGTGTCCTTCCAGAGGATGTCTGACGTCGCGGACGACGCTACTGCTACTGATCCGGACGTGCAGCAGGCACGCGTAAGTTCCCGAACACCCCGAAAGGGGCCGTCAAGGTGGCGGTGATCACGGGGTGCGACCCGGCGCCAGGTTATTGACGGTTCGTCAGATCAGCCGTTCAATGGCTGGACCAAAAAGGGATACGACTATTAGTCATATCCGGCTCACATCCAGCTTCGCACCCCTGGGGGCAGCCATGTCCAGCGCAACGACGCCGTCGGCCGGGATCGATCAGGCGCGGATGCGCCAGGTCATGGGGCACTTCGCGACCGGTGTCACCGTGGTCACGGCGGTCCACGACGGCGCGCCGGTGGGCATGGCCTGCCAGTCGTTCACGTCGCTCTCGCTGGAGCCGGCCTACATCTCCATCGCCCCGGCGCTCACCTCGACGACCTACCCGAAGGTGCGCACCGCCGGCCGCTTCGTGGTCAACATCCTGGCCGAGGACCAGCAGGACGTGTGCCGGGCGATGGGCCGCAGCGGCGGCGACAAGTTCGCCGGCGTCGACTGGTCGCCCGCCGGCAACGGCGCGCCGCGGCTGGCCGGCGCGGTGGCCTGGATCGAGTGCGACATCGCGCACGAGTTGCCCGGCGGCGACCACGTGATCGTGATCGGCGCGGTGACCGCCCTGGACCTGCCCCGGGACACCGCCCCGCTGATGTTCCACAAGGGCCGCTACGCCCGCCTGGCCGCATAGCCCGCCGGACGCGACCTCGGCCTCAGCCGCCGGCGCCCGGCAACAACCCGTCCGCCATCGCCACCGTGACCGCGGCGGTGCGGTCGTCGACGCCGAGCTTGTTGAACGTGCGCAGCAGGTGCGTCTTGACCGTGGCCTCGCTGATGTACAACTCGCGGCCGATCTCGGCGTTGGTCATCCCGCGCGCGACCAGACCGAGCACCTGCGTCTCGCGCGGGCTCAGCGCGTCGCGCACCGGTGCCTTCATCCGGGTGACCAGCTTGGCCGCCACCGGCGGCGCCAGCACCGTCTCGCCGCGCGCCGCCGCGCGGATCGCGGCGGCCAGTTCCACCCTCGGGGTGTCCTTGAGCAGGTAGCCGGTCGCGCCCGCCTCGACCGCGCGCACGATGTCGGCGTCGGTGTCGTACGTGGTCAGGATCAGCACATGGACCCCGGGCAGCTCGCGCACGATCCGCCGGGTCGCGGCGACACCGTCGGTGCCGGGCATCCGCAGGTCCATCAACACCACGTCGGGCCGCAGTTCGGCGGCCCCGTCCACGGCCTGTGCGCCGTCCTCGACCGAGGCGACCACCTCGAAATCGGGCTCGGCCGCGAGCATGCCCGCGAGACCCTCCCGCACCACGGGATGGTCGTCGGCGATGAGCAGCCGAATCACTGCGGTACCTCCACGCGTACGGTCGTGCCCCGGCCGGGAGCCGAGACCACCTCGGCCTCTCCGCCGACCTGTGCGAGGCGGGCTCGCATACCGGGAAGACCGTATCCCCCCTTCCCCGGCCCCGGTTCGAAGCCCCGTCCGTCGTCCACCACGGTCAGCCTGGTGGCGAACGGCCGATAGGCCAGTTCCACCGCCACGGACTTCGCCTCGGCGTGCTTGCGGATGTTGGCCAGCGACTCCTGGAGCACCCGAACCAGCACCACCTGCACGGACGAGGACAGCTCGTACTCGGTGCCGGCGACCGCGAAGGAGGCGGCCACCTCCAACTCCTCGCCGAGCGCGGCGACGGTGCGGCCGAGCACCTCGGCGAGCGGTTCGGCCGGCTCGGCCCCCTCGGCCGGGCCCTGGGCGGCGACCAGCGCACGGGCCTCGGCGAGGTTGTCCCGGGCCACCCGCTCGGCCAGGTCCAGCCGTTTGCGGGTGGCCTCGGAGTCGGAGTCCACGGTGATCCCGGCCGCCTGGATCAGCATCAGGATGCTGGTGAAGCCCTGGGCCAGGGTGTCGTGGATCTCGCGCGCCATACGCTCGCGCTCGACCCGTACCCCCGCCTGGTGGTGTGTCTCGGCCAGCTCCGCCCGGGTGGCCTCCAACTCGCGCAGCAGCCGGCCGCGCTCCTCCACCCGGTCGGCCAGCCACTGGACCAGCCGGGCCATCAGGAAGCTGAAGCCGAGCACGACGACGACTTCCACCACGATGCCCGCCACCGCACCGTGCTCCCAGTGCGCCTTGCGGGCGCGCAGCGCGCCGTTCATCCCGAAGACGTAGGTGCTCAGCAACATCGCGGGGATCGTCGCCTCGACGAAGGTGAAGGTCAGCGGCATCAGCACGTACATCAGCACGATTCCCTCGGGATCGTGGAGGCTGAGCGCGGTCACCGCGGCGTAGGCGATCGCGAGGTGGGCCCGGCCGCGCCGGTCCCACTGGGTCGGGTCCACGCCCGGCGGCACCATCACCCAAAACGACACGGGCATGACGAGCAGCACGACGTAGCACCACGGCGGCGCGTCACGTCCGGCGAACTCGACCGCGGTGATCGCCGCGAGCAGGAAGTAGGCGCCGCGGTAGACGGTGGCCAGTTTGGCCCCGAAGGCCAACTCCTCCGCGTCCTGCGCGTCGGCGGTCGCCATGGTCACCGCTCGTTCTCGATCCACCTGAATGTCCTGATCCACACGACCAAGGCGACCACACCCCACGCGGCGAGCACCAGCGCCACCCGACCGAGCTCCCACGAGCCCGCCGGCTCCACCGCCTGGAATGTGTCCGGCAGGAAGACCGAGCGCATCCCCTGGGTCAGCCACTTCAGCGGAAACAGCGCCGCGAACTGTTGGACACCCCGCGGCAGTTGGCTCGGCTCGACGAACACTCCCGAGACGAACTGAAGCACCGTGAAGGGCAGGATGATCAGCGCCCCGTTGGCGCCCTTGCGCATCAGCCCGCTTGCGGCCAGGCCCAGCAGTGTGGCCACGGTCACGCCCAGGACGAACACCCAGGCGAAGGTCAGCCACCGCGTCGGGTCGTGCGGAAGGGTCAGGTCCAGGCCCACCACCCCGACCACGAGCAGCAGCGCGACCTGGGCCAGGCTGACCACGATCACCTGGGCGATCTTGCCCAGGAGGTACGCCGCCGGCGGCATCGGCGTGCCGCGCAACCGCTTGAGCGTGCCGTCCTGGCGTTCGGCGGCCACCGCGAGCGCCAGGCCCTGGAATCCGGCGGAGACGATGCCGACCGCGATCATGCCCGCCGCGTGCACCTGGCTCTGGGCCACACCGGTGCCGTCCACCGTGCCGCCGCTGATCAGCGCGAGCAGTACCAGGAGCAGCACCGGCATCGCGAAGGTCACCGCCATCTGCTCGCGGTGTCGGGCGAACATCTTCAGTTCGAGGCGGGTCCGTGCCGCCACGACGGTTCCCATCGACATCGACATCACCGGGCTCCGATCAGGTCGAGATAGACGTCTTCCAGGGACGGTCGGGTGACGGTCAGTTCGGGTACCTCGCCGCCGAACCTGGCCGCGAGCCGGGCCACGTCAACGGTCGGTTCGGCGGTGTCGAGTTCGTGCGTGCCCTCGGCGTCGCGCCAGCGCAGTACCGATCGGGCCAGGTGCCGGCCGCCGAGCCGCTCGGGGGTGTCCACGTCCACGACCCGCCCGGCCCGGATCACCCCGACCCGGTCCGCGAGGTGTTCGGCCTCGTCCAGGTAGTGCGTGGTGAGCAGGATCGTCGTCCCGGCCGCCCGCAGGCCCGCGATCAAGGCCCAGAACCGGCGGCGCACCTCGGGGTCGAACCCGGTGGTCGGCTCGTCCAGGAAGAGCAGTTCCGGGCCGCCCAGGATGCCGAGCGCGACGTCGAGGCGGCGCCGCTGCCCACCGGAGAGGGCGCCGGCGCGCGTGTCCCGCCTGTCGGTCAGCCCGACCGCCTCGATCACCTCGTCGGGATCGCGGGGCCTGGGGTAATAGTGCGCGAAGTGCCGCACACTCTCGCGCACGGTGAGCCCGGACACGTCCGCCGACTCCTGGAGCACGATGCCGATCCGGGCCCGCCACCGCGACCCGGCGCGCGCCGGATCCACGCCCAGGACGGCGACCTCGCCCGCGTCGCGCGAGCGGTAGCCCTCCAGGATCTCGGTCGTGGTGGTCTTGCCCGCCCCGTTCGGGCCGAGCAGTGCGAAGATCTCACCCCGGCGCACGTCCAGGTCCAGTCCGTCCACCGCTCGATGTCCGCCGTACGCGCGCCGCAACCCGCGTACCCTGATCGCCGTTTCGGCGCCGCCCGCCTCGCCCGCCGGGGCGAGTGTCCGTTCCGCTGTCATGCCTCGACGATGGCGCAGCGGGCTCGGGCGCCGGGACGTACGAACGACGGACGCCGGGTGTCCACCGAACGACGGACAGCGGTGCGGGAGCGGCTCGACGGACGAAGGCCCGGTCAGCCGACCGGTGCCGGCTCGGCCGCCGGCTCCCGGTCGCGCATCCGCCACGCGCACACCACCGCGACCACCATCAGCCCGGCCGCGCCCGCGAACACCAGGTCGACACTGTCGACGAACGCCGCGACCGCGTCGGCGTGACGGCCCGGCTCCAGGCGCGGGATCGCGGAGATGTCGCCGACGTCGCTCTTCGCCGCGAACGCGCGGCCCAGGAGCGTGCCGAACAGCGCCACGCTCAGCGTGCCGGTGAGCGACTGGAAGAACCGGATGCCGGTGGTCGCGACACCCAGGTGCTCCGGCGGCGCGGCCTGCTGTACGGCCGCGATCGCCCGCCCCACCAGCTGCCCGAACCCCAGCCCGAGCACCAGGAGTTCGCCGCGCAGCACCCACCACGAGGTGTCCGTGCCGAGCAGCGCCAGTCCGGCGAACGCGACGGCGGTGAGCGCGGTGCCGACCATCAGGCCGGTCCGGGTCCGCCACGGGAGCCTGGTCCCGACGATGCCCGCGACCATCATCCCGATGGCCATGAAGGCCAGGTAGGAGCCCGCGTGGGTGGCGTCCACGCCGCGCGCCAGTTGGAGGTACATCATCAGGTAGACCATCGTGCCCAGCATCCCCGCACCGGTCAGCCCCTGGAGCAGGAACCCGTTGCGGATGTAGGTGTCGCGGAACAGCGACAGCGGCAGGATCGGCACCGCGACGGTCGCCTGGCGGTACACGAACAGCGCGAGCCCCACGGCCGCCGCGACCAGCAGGCCGAGGATGGTGGCCGAGTCCCAGGCGTATTCGGTGCCGCCCCACTGGCAGGCCAGCAGGAGCGCGCTCGCGAACACCGCGACCAGCGCCGCGCCGACGAAGTCGATCCGGGTCTCGGCGGCGGTGACGCGGGGCAGCCGCAGTGCCCACAACGCGCCGGCGATGATCAGCACGCCGAGCGGGACGTTGACGAAGAAGATCATCCGCCAGTTGCCGTGGTCGGCGAACAGCCCGCCGACGAACGGCCCGAGCGCCATCCCGCTGCCGCCCAGGATGCCCGCGAGCGCGCTCGGCCCGGCCTTGTCGCCCGGCTTGCGCAGGTGCGCCATGACCACCATGGTCACGCTCATCAGCCCGCCGGCGCCGATGCCCTGGACCGCGCGGAAGGCGATCAGCTGGGTCATCGTCCGCGCCATGCCGCACAGGACCGAGCCGACCAGGAAGAACACGATCGCGGCGAAGTAGACCCGCTTGGCGCCGAACGCGTCGCACAACCGCCCGTACAGCGGCAGCACCACGCTCGCGGCCAGCGAGAACGCCGCGACCAGCCAGGCGACATGGTCCACGCCGTGCACCGGGTCGAGATCCCGGACGATCGGGACGATCGCGGCGGAAACGATGTTCTGGTCGAGGATCGCCAACACCATCGTCAACAGGCACAGCACGGTGCCGGCGCGGCGTTGGAACTCGGTCATGGCAGAGGCGGGCGGGTTCGTCGGCAGGGCTTGCGGCGGCTTCTTCGGCGGGTTCGGCGCCGATGCCCGTGTCGTCGTCATGGCAGGACCATAGAGGCGATTTTTATATCCGGTCAATCTTTAATCCCGACCAATTTTTCATCCTGGTACAGTCATGCCATGACCCAGGAACTCGGCCTTCGCGAGCGCAAGAAGATGGAGACGCGGATCGCGCTGTGGCGCACGGCCATGCGACTGTTCCTCGAACGCGGGTTCGACAATGTGTCCGTGGCCGAGATCGCGGCGGGCGCGAATGTGTCCAAGATGACCGTCTTCAACTACTTCCAGGCGAAGGAAGAACTGGTTCTGGGCCCGATGACGGCGCACGTCGGGGAGCCCGCCGAGGTGGTTCGGGAGCGGGGCGCGGGCGAGACCCCGGTCGACGCGCTGCGTCGGCACTTCCTGGACGCGCTGCGCGAGCGGAACCCGGTGGCCGGGCTGAACGACGACCCGCAGATCCTCGGCGTGCACCGGTTGATCCTCGACACGCCGTCGCTGCGGCACGGCGCGATGGCCGTACGCGAACGCAACGAGCACTTGCTGGCCGCGGAGTTCGAGCGGGAGCTCGCCCGCCCGGGGGACCTGGCCTGCCGCCTGGCCGCGAACCAGATCCTCAATGTGCGGCAGATCCTGATCGCCCGGACCATCGAACGGCTGGCCGCCGGGGCAAGTGCCGACGAGGTGTACCCGGTGGCGGTCGCCGAGGCCGAGGAGGCGTTCACGCAACTCGCCGACGGGCTCGGCGGTTTCTGTCCGCGCGACGGTGTGCCGGGCGACCGGGGGCGAACCGCGCGGAATGTGACCGATTCCGCAGTTTGCCGCAACCGGTTCGGTGGGAGCATGGCCGGGTCGGGGGGAATCGTTCGCGAAGGGATCTCGGATGACTGCGCAGGCTGAGGTGACGGCCGATCGGAACCCGTCCGGAGCAAGGGAATCCACGCTCTTCGATCCGACCGTCGCGGCGCCGCCCCTGGTCGACGTGGCGCGCCTGGGGTTCGAGGGCCCGCTGGCGGCGAGCGCCGCCGCGTGGGCCGAGGACGCGGTGTACTGGGAATACACGAAGGCGGCCAACCCGATCGGCTCGGGCCACACCACGCCCGTCCCGGTGCGGCGTTTTCCGGCCGAACTGCACACCGGCGGCAACACCCGGGTGGTCCCGCTCGACCTCGCCGAGCCGCTGCGGATCGAGGGCGGCCCGGCGACCAGTCCGGCGCTGCTGGCCAACTTCGTCCGGATCAACGCGGGCGACCGGCTCGCGGTGCGGCCCAACGCCACCTCGCAGCTGTACTACGTGCTGTACGGGCGGGGCCTGTCGCTGGTCGGCGGCCAGGCCGTGGAGTGGGAGAAGGGCGACTTCCTGGTCCTGCCCGACCTGGGCGAGATCACCCACCACGCGACCCAGGACGCCGTGCTCTATTGGGTGCACGACGAACCCTTGTTGCGCTACCTCGGGGTGGTGCCGAGCAAGGCCCGGTTCCGGCCGACCAAGTTCGCCCGGCATCGTGCGGTCGAGGAGCTGACCCGGATCGCCGAGGCGCCCGGCGCCAACGCCAAGAACCGGGTCAGCGTGCTGCTCAACACCGTCGACCAGGACCGGACGCTGACCGTCACCCACACCCTGTGGGCGATGTTCGGCCTGCTGCCGGTGGATCAGATCCAGCGCCCGCACCGCCACCAGTCGGTCGCGCTCGATCTGATCCTGGACTGCGAACCGGGCTGCTACACGCTGCTCGGCGACCGGCTGGACGAGCGCGGCGACATCGTCGACCCCCTGCGGGTGGACTGGGAGCCGGGCGGCGCGTTCGTCACCCCGCCCGGGAAGTGGCACGCCCACCACAACGAGTCGGGCAGCCCGGCGCACCTGATCCCGATTCAGGACGCGGGACTCCAGACGTATCTGCGCAGCCTGGACATCCGCTTCAGCGACCGGCGCTAGGGCCTGTTCTGAGTTCGGATCACGGTCGTGTGGGGAGGCTGCGGAGCCAGAGGATGGCGCCGCGTAGGTGGAGTCCGGCGAGGTAGCTGTCCGGGGTCTTGTCGGTCCGGAAGGCGATGCCACGCCAGTCCTTCATCCGGTTGATGCAGCGTTCGGCGGTGTTGCGCTGCTTGTAGAGCTCGGGGTCGTGGCTGACCGGGCGGCCGCCGCGGCGGCCTTTGCGCTTGCGGTTGGCGGCCTGGTCGGCCTTCTCCGGGATCACCGCCTTGATGCCGCGCCGGCGCAGGTAGGCGCGGTTGGCGCGAGAGGAGTACGCCTTGTCGCCGGCCGCCGCGTCCGGCCGGGTGCGCGGGCGCCCGACGGGCCCTCGGACCTTGATCTTGTCCATGACCGGGACGAACTGCGGGCTGTCGGCGGCCTGCCCGGGCGTCAGCACGATGGACAGCGGGCGGCACCGCCGGTCGGCGGCGAGGTGGACCTTGCTGGTCAGCCCGCCACGGGACCGGCCCAGGCCGGCTGCTTTCAGGCGGGCTTTGCGGCGCCGGCGTTCCGCCCGCCGCCGTTCCCGCTCGGGGTCGGCCGGTTCCTCGGGCGGCTCGGGCGCGGCGTCGTTTCGTCCCTTTCGCGGATCCCCCTTTCCTCGGTCACGGCTTTCGCCAGGTCGTCC
>NZ_JBIRUB010000026.1:0-96871 GCF_044334985.1 Embleya sp. NPDC020630 | reverse complement strand
ATCACCCCGGGTCATGCCGTCCGGTCTACCGCATTTCCCCGGACGCCGAGGCCGGAATGACCCGATCGTGATCCGAACTCAGAACAGGCCCTAGGTAGGTGGCCTGATGGCTCATCGCGGACAGGACGCTTCCCGCGAGACGGCGATCCTCAGCGGCCTGGGCCAAGCGGAGGGCCTGGATGAAGTAGCGCTGGGCCAAGCCGTGGTGCCCGCTGTCGTAGCTCATCCACCCGGCGAGGAGAGTGGCTTCGGCGACCGTGCCGAACAGGGCGCGGCCCACGGGCTCCGTGCTGCGCGCGGTCAGCAATTCGGCAACGTCGCCGTCCAGGTATTGGATCAAGGCTCGGCGGCCGTGCCCTCCCCCGAAGCGGTTGTCCAAGTCGGCGTAGATGTCGACCGTTGCACGGACGGCTTCGACGTCCGACATCCCTACCTGGGTGCGGGTTCGCGAATTCGGCACCTGCTCTTGCTGCCCGGAAACGAGCCAGGCGAGCGGTGCCGCATTCCAGGCGGCCGGGTCCGGGGGCAGCGCCTGAATGTCGCTACCGGGTGCGAGATCGGTGCGCCACAACGCCGTGAGTGCTTCAACGCTGTCTGTGGGGGTGGTCGGATAGACCGTTCCCGGGGTCTCTGGAGCGGCTGGGGTGTCGGCCAACCCGAGTCGGTGTGCCGGCTGGCCGTAGACCTTCACCAGCAGTTCGACGTAGTCGGCGGGGTAGGTCTGGCCGTTCTCCCATCGGGCAATGCTCCGCAACAGCGATGTGTCGGTCGGCAGGGAGCGCCCCTCCTGCGCGGCGGCCTGGCGGAGGGCGTAGACGAGGCATGGCTTTTTCCAGCCGAGGCGATTACGAGCCGCGCGCAGAAGGTCGGCTCGGTACGGCGTGGTGGTTGGCACCACGAATCGCCTCCCCTGAAGCGGAGCCAGATTCAGCCATCATGCTTGCGCACACGAAGCGTCGTCAAAGAGTCGCAGTGAGTTGATCTTGCCTGGCGTGCGCTGAGGTGACAGGGCGTGTCACCCCTTGTCATCCCTTGCCGTCTGCCTCGGACCGGTGCCGCCGGCGCACCTTGGTAGTGCCCGGTCGGAGCGACCGGCGGGCTTCGGGAGATGAACATGACGCTTCGTCAGGCGAGTGAATCCGCCGGCGCTTGGCTGCTCGCAGCCATGGGCAACTCGGACGGGACCGAATACCCTCGGGGGCCTCGTTTGTGGGCGGCCGGCCACGTCTTCGACGCGGTCGTTGTAGCGGATCGGTTGGGGATCGAAGCCGTCGACTGGTACCGGCGCCTCGGCTCCCAGGCTCCGCCGTCGGCCATCGACCACCGGGCGCGGAAGGTTGCCTTCCTCGTCGCGCCGGTCGGAGAGCCCTTCTTCGCGGGCGCGTTGACGGTCCTGCGTGGGGACGTGCCGTACCGGTACCTCTCGACCGGCGGATACCTCCTCGTCCCCGGACCGGGAGCCGAAACCGGAGACCGCTACCAGTGGCTCAGCAAGCCCACCGAGGAATCCATCCTCGACCGTGACGCGGTCGCGCTGCTGGCCGGTCATCTCCTGATTGCCTCGCGCAACCTGTCTGCCGCAGCCGAGGGAACGGACGATGAGTGAACCGGATGCGGCCTCTTGGTCGCCCATCGACACCACGGCCTGGTACGAAGCGCGGTCCGCCGTCGTCGCCCTGCGGGACGTCCTGATCGCCGTCGGCCTCGCCGAGCACTTCCCCTATCTCCGGGCCGACGTCAACGCCTTCGGCCACGGGTTCGTCGAACTCGGCCGCACCACACCGGAAGCCGCCACCCGGCTCGCCGAACTTCTCGCCGCAGCCGAGAAGAACCCCACCTGACAAGGAGGTATCGCCATGCGTCCTGCCGCCGACAACGCGCGAACCTGCGCGCCACATGCCGAGGTTCTGCACGCCGGCATCCCCTACGTTCGTGGCTGGAGCAAGGCGAACAACGCCACGACCGAACTCGCCGCACGCCTCACAACAGCTGGCCTGAACATCGGTTTCGGAGCACTCAAGGCGGAAGTGAACGTCCACGGTGACGGCCTGGTCAACCTCGGCCCCGTCCCTGCCGACGCAGTCCACCGCCTGGCCACGCTCCTCGCCAACGGCCTCTGTGCCGAACTGGATCACCTCGCCGCGCACGACGAAGCGGCCTGACCTCACATACCCCGGTCGGGTGCGTAGCGCGCTCCCCGCGCACCCGGCCGGACCACCGCACCACCCGACCGATATTCGGCAACGGCCGCCACAGGCCGGCTCGCACCGACCAAACGCCCAACGGTGTCGAGACAACCAGCCGAGGTCCCCACGCAGACGGGCCCAACAGGACGCGACCTGACCAGTCCAGACCTGCGAGGGGACTTGCTCCCGTGAGCGAGAAGAGCACTCCCGGACGGCTCCTGACCGTCCCCCAAGCCGCCGACCGGCTCAACGTCGGCGAGCGCTTCGTCCGTCGCCTCATCGCAGAGCGACGCATCACCTTCATTCGGATCGGCCGCCACGTTCGAATTCCACAGGACGCGGTCGACGCCTTCATTCGCGCTGGACTTGTCGAGCCCAGCCGGACATGCGGAAAGGCAGCCTGATGGCCAACAGCAAGGGACGGCGCCGTCGTTTCGGGGCGGTCCGCCAACTTCCGTCCAAGAAGTGGCAGGCGCGATACCCCGGGCCGGACGGCCAACTGCGGACGGCTGACAAGACCTTCGCCACCAAGACGGCCGCCGAAGAGTGGCTGACCGACACCGAGTCGGAGATGCGCCGCGGCGACTGGATCGACCCACGCGGTGACATGGTCTTCGGCACCTACGCCACGGCCTGGATCAAGGAGCGGCCGAACCTCCGCCCGCGCACGCGCGAGCTGTACAGCATTCTGCTTCGTCTCCACCTCAAGCCCACGTTCGGCGACGCAGCCATCCCGGCGATCAAGGAGGCCGACGTGCGCCGCTGGCGTGCCATGCGCCTGGAAGGCGGCCTTGGCCTGTCGACCACCGCCAAGGCGTACCGACTCATGCGCGCGATCATGAACACCGCCGTGGACGACGGCCTGATCCGCCGCAACCCCTGCCGCATCAAGGGCGGCGGCGACGAGAAGGCCCCGGAACGCCCGATCCTCACCCTCGAACAGGTCTTCACGCTCGCGGATGGTGTCGGCCCTCGCTACCGCGCCCTTGTCCTCCTCGCCGCCTTCGGCTCGCTGCGCTGGGGCGAACTCGCTGCCCTCCGGCGCGATCACGTAGACCTCGACGCCGGCACCATCCGCGTCGACGTCTCCGCCATCGAGATGAGCAACGGCAAGCGCGTCACCGGTCCGCCGAAGTCGGCCGCCGGCAAGCGAACCGTCACCATCCCCGCGCCGATCCTGCTCGACCTCCGTCGGCACGTGGAGTGGTTCGCCGAGAAGGAGGATGACGGCTTGCTCTTCGTCGGCCCGAAGGGTGCGGCCCTGCGTCGGTGCAACTTCACCCGGGTGTGGCGACGCGGGACCCGTCACCTCGGCGTGACCGATCTCCACTTCCACGATCTACGCCATACCGGGAACGTCCTCGCCGCCGAGACCGGCGCCACCCTCCGCGAGCTGATGGATCGCATGGGCCAGTCGACGTCGCGAGCCGCGCTCATCTACCAGCACGCCCGCGCCGGCCGGGACCAAGCCATCGCGGACTCGATCGCGAAGCGGATCACGAAGTCTCGACCCCAAGATCATCGCCAATCTGGCACGGATCTGGCACGCGAGGCGTAGGAGCCCCGGAAACGACGAAGGCCCAGGTCTCGGATCATGTCCGTGACCTGGGCCTTCATCAAACGAGCGGGCGACGAGAATCGAACTCGCGTTCTAAGCTTGGGAAGCTCATGTTCTACCATTAAACTACGCCCGCAACACAGGGCTCCTTGGAGCGCTGCACCGTCACTCTACCGGATGGCCGCGTGTGGTCGCAGCATCGTTCCGGCGGTGGGTGCGGGAGCGTTTGGGTGGATCCGGGGGGCTGCGATTACGCTTTGCCCGTGCTTCTATCGGACAAGGACATTCGCGCGGAGATCGACTGCGGTCGGGTTCGGATCGATCCCTACGAGCCGGCCATGGTTCAGCCGTCGAGTGTGGACGTTCGACTCGATCGGTTCTTTCGGGTTTTCGAGAACCACAAGTACCCGCACATCGACCCCGCCGTCGAGCAGCCCGACCTCACGCGGATGATCGAGCCGCCGGAGGGCGAACCGTTCATTCTGCACCCGGGCGAGTTCGCGCTCGGTTCGACCTACGAGGTCGTGTCCCTGCCGGACGACGTCGCGTCGCGGCTGGAGGGGAAGAGTTCGTTGGGGCGGCTCGGGCTGCTGACGCACTCGACCGCCGGGTTCATCGACCCGGGCTTCTCTGGGCATGTGACGCTGGAGTTGTCCAACGTCGCGACCCTGCCGATCAAGTTGTGGCCGGGTATGAAGATCGGCCAGCTGTGCATGTTCCGGCTGTCGTCGCCGGCCGAGTTCCCGTATGGGTCCTCGGTGTACGGGTCGCGCTATCAGGGACAGCGTGGGCCGACCCCCTCACGGTCGTTCAAGGACTTCCACCGCACGAACGTCCGCGATTAGGAGGGGGAGGGAGCGAGGGTGGCCCGGGACGACCGTCAAGGACGATCCGACCCCGTTCCCGACCTCGACTCCGATCCGACTCCGGCCCACACCCCCGCGACCGACGCCCCCGAACAGAAGATAGGCATCCCCGGACATGAGTGACGTGCGCGAAAACCTCACCTGGCCGCTCTTCGGCCAGGCCACGCGCGAGCTGGCCATGCAGGTCGCGGCGGACGGGTACGAGCCCGACATCATCCTGTCGATCGCCCGCGGCGGCGTGTTCGCGGCCGGCGCGCTCGCGTACGCGCTGGACGTCAAGAACCTGCACCTGGTCAACGTCGAGTTCTACACGGGGATCGGCACCACGCTGGACATGCCGGTCATGCTCGCGCCGGTGCCCGACGTGGTGGACTTCTCGAACAAGAAGGTGCTCATCGCGGACGACGTCGCCGACACCGGCAAGACGCTGCTCCTGGTCCGCGACTTCTGCGAGGGCAACGTGGCCGAGGTGCGCTGCGCTGTGGTGTACGAGAAGCCGCAGTCGCTGGTGAAGTGCGAATACGTGTGGAAGCACACCGACGACTGGATCAACTTCCCGTGGTCCGTCGAGCCGCCCGTGGTCACCCGCCAGGGCCAGATCCTCGACGCCTGAGCGACGCGCGGTGCGGGACGACTTCCGCCCGCGTCACCGCGCCTGGGTGCTGAACCGCATCAACGCGCCGAGCACGTCCACCGCCCCCGGCAGCCCCCGCTCGATCGGGTCCGGCGGCACCGCCCACCGGGTCCGCCCCCCGCACGCCGTGGACGAGGGCGGAGCCGGTACGAAGTGGCCCACCGCGTGGTGCCGGACGTCGAACCGGGCCGTGTCGTTGTGGTCCACCGTGTACCAGTACAGGTTGCGCGCACCCGGGTCGACCAGGAACAACAACCGCTCGCCCGGCAGCTGCAACACCGGCCCCAGCGGCAGGCCGACCACCTCGAGCTGGCGGATCGCCGCGTAGCCGACCTGCGCCGGCGCGTCCAGCACGTCGAACTCCAACCCGCTCGCCAGCAGGACGGTGTACGGCTTACCGCTCCACCACTCCCACACGTCGTCCGTCGACCGGGTGGCCCGGGTCAGCCCCGGTTCGGCGGCGGGATGCGCCCCCGGGTCGGGGCATTCGGCGTCGCCGCACGAACATCGGCCGTCCTCGACGTAGGCACCGGGCAGCACGGGCCAACCCCGATCCACGACGTAGAAGAGGGCGGCGGCCTGGAGCGCAGCCCGGGTGCGTTGCCGCACAAGCATGTCCGTTCCGTTCCTCGCGACCGCGACCACGGCGAAGTGTCGTGGTCCGGCAGGTGTACTCCCGGTACTCCTACGAGTACACCGCCCGAAACGGCGCACGAACAGATCCGCAACGCGGCTCGACCGTGCCGCTTGCGGTCCGCTTGGTCCACTGCCGGCACGCTTTGCCGCCGGCCTGACCAGGCGTCAGCCCCCGCACCCGCCCCGAACCCGGTTCACGAGTCCGAAAAGGCCACACCCCCCCGACGACCTCACGACGTCAACGGCAGCTTCAACACCAACAACAGAGCGATCAACTCGACCGCCACACACCCGAGCGCACGCGGCCACGCCAACTCGTGCACCCGCATCATCAACGTCGTCAACATCCACGCCGTCAGCACGAACGAGAGCAGCCCGACCCCGGTCACGATCGAGTTCTTGTCCGGCGCGAACATCGCCACCGCCAGGCGCGGCGCGTCCGCGATCCAGACCACGATCATCGACAGCGTGATGAACGGCGTCGGCGAGCCGTTGCCGCCGAACTGGGTGGCCAGGGCGTGTGAGACCAGGCCGAGCAGCGCGCAGAACGCGGGCACCATGACCACGACGATGCCGAGCGCCGGCACGCTCGTGCTCAACGTCGAGTGCACGATCTCCTTGCGCGACGCGTCGTTGGCCAGCACCGCGAGCACACCGCCGAGCGCGGACATGATCAGCGCCGGCCACCACACCGCCTGGTCGCGGGCCTCGTTCATGGTGCGCAGCGGCCGCAACACGAGGCCGCTCAGCACCTCTTTCCAGTGCAGGTACCTCGGCGGCCCGCCGTACGGCGGCGGCTGGTACTGCTGCGGCTGCGGAGGCGGCACCGACGGCGTCACCGTCGTGTACTCCTCCGGCGGCGCGCCGTAGATGTACAGACTCGTCTCGTCGGGCAACGACAGCGGCCCGTAACCCGAGTCCCCCGACCCGCCCTGCCCACCCTGAGGTGGCGGAGGCGGCGGAACCGGCTGCCCATACCCCTGCTGCCCCGGCTGCCCGTACCCGGGGTGCCCATACCCGTGCTGCCCGGGTTGCCCCGGCTGCCCATACCCGTGCTGCCCAGGCTGCCCCTGCTGCCCCCCGTGCCCGTCGCCGTAAGCCCCGCCGTACTGAGGTGGTGGGTAACCCTGGCCGGCAGGCGGGGGCTGTTGCCGGTACGGGTCGTAGGGTCCATTGCCAGTCACACCCCTGACGGTACCGGCACCACACCCCCCTCCGTCGTCGCGGGACGGTGGTAATTCGGGCACAAAACCGAACGCCGCCGGCCCCGAGGGAACCGACGGCGCTCGCCGCACACCGAGCGCGCCGAAGCGCGCCCCGAAAAAGCTACTTGGCCCCCGCGTCCTCCAGGACGCCCTCCTCGGCCGGCGGCTCCGGCAGCTTCACCGACTGGAGCAGCAGCTGCGCCACGTCGACCACCTGCAGCTCCTCCTTCGCCTCGCCCGCCTGCTTCTTGGCGTTGATCGAGTCGGTGAACATCACCAGGCAGAACGGGCACGCGGTGGAGACGATGTCCGGCTTGAGCGACAGCGCCTCGTCCATGCGCTCGTTGTTGATGCGCTTGCCGATGCGCTCCTCCATCCACATGCGCGCACCGCCGGCGCCGCAGCAGAAGCCGCGCTCCTTGTGCCGATGCATCTCCTCGTTCCGCAGGCCCGGCACCCTCGCGATGATCTCGCGCGGGGGCGTGTAGACCTTGTTGTGCCGACCGAGGTAGCACGGGTCGTGGTACGTCACCAGGCCGTCGACCGGCCCGACCGGCAGCAGTCGGCCCTCGTCGATCAGGTGCTGGAGCAGCTGGGTGTGGTGGATGACCTCGAAGTGCCCGTCCAGCTGCGGGTATTCGTTCGCCAGCGTGTTGAAGCAGTGCGGGCAGGTGGTGACGATGCGCTTCTTCGGCGCGTCCTCGAGCGCCGCGTTCAGCGTCTCGACGTTCTGCGCCGCGAGCATCTGGAAGACCACTTCGGAACCGAGCCTGCGCGCCGAGTCGCCCGTGCAGGACTCCTCCTTGCCGAGGATGCCGTACTTGACGCCCGCGATGTCGAGCAGCTCGGCGAACGCCTTGGTGGTCTTCTTCGGACCGTCCGCCAGCGCGCCCGCGCAGCCGACCCAGTACAGGTACTCCAGCTCGGCGGGCTCGATGTCCTGCCCGACGATCGGGACCTCGATGCCGGTGGACTTCTTCAGCTCCTTGACCCAGTCGAGCCGGGCCTTGGTGGCCACGCCCCACGGGTTGCCCTTGTTCTCCAGGCCCTTGAGCATCGTCGCCGCCTCGGACGGGAACGCGCTCTCGATCAGCACCTGGTAGCGGCGCATGTCGACGATGTGGTCCACGTGCTCGATGTCGACCGGGCACTGCTCGACGCACGCGCCGCACGTGGTGCACGACCACAACACGTCGGGGTCGATGACCCCGTTCTCCTCCGCGGTGCCGATCAGCGGCCGCTCGGCCTCGGCCAGCGCCGCCGCCGGGACCTTGGCCAGCTGCTCGGGCGTGGCCTTCTCGTTGCCCTCTTCGTCCTTGCCGCCGCCCGCGAGCAGGTACGGCGCCTTGGCGTAGGCGTGCTCGCGCAGCGACATGATCAGCAGCTTCGGGGACAGCGGCTTGCCGGTGTTCCACGCGGGGCACTGCGACTGGCACCGACCGCACTCGGTACAGGTGGAGAAGTCGAGCAGGCCCTTCCAGGAGAAGTGCTCGACCTGACTGACGCCGAACACCGCGTCGTCGGCGGGGTCCTCGAAGTCGATCGGCTCGCCGCCGGAGGTCATCGGCTGCAGCGCGCCGAGCGCGACCGTGCCGTCGGCGTTGCGCTTGAAGTAGATGTTGAAGAACGCCAGGAACCGGTGCCAGGCGACACCCATGGTGGGGGTGAGGCCGATGGTGATCGCCCACGTCATCGAGATGACGATCTTGATCGTGGCGACCAGGTAGACCAGGTTCTCCAGCGAGTTCTCGGAGAGGCCGCCGAACGCGGAGACCAGCGGGTAGCTGACCCAGTAGCCGGGCTCGTACGAGTCCACCCCCGCCAGCGCGCCCTCAAGGCCGCGCAGCAGCATGATGCACACGCCGACCGAACCGACCACGAACTCGACGAAGTACGCCTGGCCGAAGTTGGACCCGCCGAACCGGCTCTTGCGGCCCGCTCGTCGCGGGTGGCTGAGCTGGCGGATGACGATCAGCACCAGGATGCCGAGCACGGTCATCAGGCCCATGAACTCGGTGAAGACCTCGAACGGGTCCCAGTGGCCGAGCCCCCACAGCGCGAACTCGGGCGTAAAGAGCTGCCCGTACGCGTTGACCAGGGTCAGGATGAGCGCGCCGAAGCCGACCATGACGAACCAGTGCGCGGCGCCGACGATGCCCCAACGGAGCATCCGGGTGTGCCCGACGGTCTCGGTCAGCATCGTGCCCAGACGCTTGCCGGCCGCGTTGGTCCGGCCGCGGACGGGCTGTCCGAGTTTGACGAACGAGTAGATGTATGCGGCGGTGCGCCCGAGTAGGGCGAACCCGATCACGCTGATGAACAGCGAGATCACGATCGCTGCGAGCTGCATGGGCGTTCGGCTCCTCCGGTGGGACGTCCCTTCCGGGGCGTGTATCGGCCGACAGCGTACGGCCGTGCGGGCATCTTACCCACTGGTAACTTAACCACTGCGTCGATGATATCTGTCACGCCGGACGCTATCGGCTTCGCAGGTTTTGCCCGCTTTATCCCACGCCGGACGATCTTGTCGGACCCCACACTCCACTCCGGACCGGCTCCCGAGCCGATCCGAACGCGGCGCACTGATCCACCCGGCTCGCCAGTTGTGTGACGCACCGTCAGATCTGTACACATGCATGCTGCCATGCCACGGCGCCGGGACCCGCAAGAGGTCCCGGCGCCGTGTGTTTCGCCCGCGTCCACCGACCGCCGAGGCGGCCGATCACAGTGTCTTGACGGCCTGCTTTCGAGGTTGCACGACCAGCGTGTCGCCCGCTTCGTCGAGATCGACCAAAACCGTGTCGCCGTCGCTCACCTCGCCCGCCAACAGGGCACGCGCGAGCTTGTCGCCGATCGCGGTCTGGATCAGCCGGCGCAGCGGCCGGGCGCCGTACGCCGGGTCGTAGCCGGTCAGCGCGAGCCAATCGCGCGCCGCGTCGGTCACCGTCAAGGTGATCCGCCGGTCCTTGAGCCGGGCGCCGAGCCGATCCACCTGGAGGCCGACGATGTGCGCCAACTCGTTCGTGCCGAGCGCGTCGAAGAGCACGATGTCGTCGAGCCGGTTCAGGAACTCCGGCTTGAACGAGTTGCGGACCACGTCCATCACCATCTCGCGCTGCCGCTCCGGCGACAGCATGGGATCCACCAGATACTGCGATCCCAGGTTCGAGGTCAGGATCAGCACCACGTTGCGGAAGTCCACCGTGCGGCCCTGGCCATCGGTCAGCCGCCCGTCGTCGAGCACCTGGAGCAGTACGTCGAAGACCTCGGGGTGCGCCTTCTCCACCTCGTCGAGCAGCACCACCGAGTACGGCCGCCGGCGCACCGCCTCGGTCAGCTGGCCGCCCTCCTCGTAGCCCACGTAGCCGGGCGGCGCGCCGACCAGGCGCGCGACCGAGTGCTTCTCCGCGTACTCCGACATGTCGATGCGCACCATCGCGCGCTCGTCGTCGAAGAGGAAATCGGCCAGCGACTTGGCCAGCTCGGTCTTGCCCACGCCGGTCGGGCCCAGGAACAGGAACGAGCCGGTCGGGCGGTCCGGGTCGGCGATGCCGGAGCGGGCCCGGCGGACCGCGTCGGACACCGTCGTCACGGCCGTCTGCTGCCCGATCAGCCGCCGGCCCAGCTCGTCCTCCATCCGCAGCAGTTTGCCGCGCTCGCCCTCGAGCAGCCGCCCCGCCGGGATGCCGGTCCAGGACGAGACCACGTCGGCCACGTCGTCCGGGCCGACCTCCTCCTTGACCATCGCCGTGCCGTCGGTGCCCCGATCGCCCTCGGTCGCCGCGGCCTCGGCCAGCTCGCGCTCCAGGGTCGGGATCTGCCCGTACATCAACTTCGACGCCGTCTCGAAGTCCCCGTCGCGCTGAGCCCGCTCCGCCTCACCGCGCGCCGCGTCGAGGCGCTCCTTCAGCTCGCCGACCCGGTTCAGCCCGGCCTTCTCCTGCTGCCAGCGCGCGGTCAGCCCGCTGAGCTGCTCCTGCTTGTCGGCCAGGTCCTTGCGCAGCCGCTCCAGCCGGTCCCGGCTGGCCGCGTCGGTCTCCTTGGCGAGCGCCATCTCCTCCATCCGCAAGCGGTCCACCGAGCGCTGCAGCTCGTCGATCTCGACGGGGGAGGAGTCGATCTCCATCCGCAGCCGCGACGCCGCCTCGTCGACCAGGTCGATCGCCTTGTCGGGCAAAAAGCGCGCGGTGATGTAGCGGTCGGACAGCGTGGCCGCGGCCACCAGCGCGGAGTCGGCGATCTGCACCTTGTGGTGCGCCTCGTAGCGGCTCTTGAGCCCGCGCAGGATCGCGATCGTGTCCTCGACGCTGGGCTCGCCCACGAACACCTGCTGGAACCGGCGCTCAAGGGCCGGGTCCTTCTCGATGTGCTTGCGGTACTCGTCCAGCGTGGTCGCGCCGACCAGGCGCAACTCGCCGCGCGCGAGCATCGGCTTGAGCATGTTGCCCGCGTCCATCGAGCCGTCGCCGGTGGCGCCCGCGCCGACCACGGTGTGCAGTTCGTCGATGAAGGTGACGACCTGGCCGTCGCTGGACTTGATCTCGTTCAGGACGGCCTTCAGCCGCTCCTCGAACTCGCCGCGATACTTCGCGCCCGCGACCATCGCGCCCAGGTCGAGCGCGATCAGCCGCTTGTCGCGCAGCGACTCGGGTACGTCGCCGGCCACGATCCGCCGGGCCAGGCCCTCCACGACGGCGGTCTTGCCGACGCCGGGTTCACCGATCAGTACCGGGTTGTTCTTGGTCCGGCGGGACAACACCTGGACCACCCGGCGGATCTCCGAGTCGCGGCCGATGACCGGGTCGAGCTTGCCGTTCCGGGCCTCCTCGGTCAGGTCGCGGCCGTACTTCTCCAGTGCCTGGTAGGTGCTCTCCGGGTCCTGCGAGGTGACCCGCGTGCTGCCGCGCACGGCCTTGAAGGAGTCGAGCAGTGCCTGCGGGGTGGCCCCGGCCCCGCGCAGCGCCTCGGCGACCGCGCCGGAGCGGCCGGAGGCCAGGCCGACCAGGACATGCTCGGTGGAAACGAACGCGTCGCCGAGCTTGTCGGCCTGCTTCTCCGCCTCGTCCAGCGCGAGCATCGTCTCCCGGGCGAGCTGCGGGGCGGCCACCGTCGAGCCGGACGCACTCGGCATACGATCCGCGATCTGGGCGACCGCGACCTTCAGCAGCGGCACGTCCACACCGGCGGCGCCGAGCAGCGGGACGGCGATCCCCTCGGGCTGTTCGAGCAGGGCGAGCAGCAGATGCGCGGGCTCCACCTGGGGGTGTCCCGCTGCGGCAGCCTTGCGGATGGCGACCGAAAGGGCCTCTTGGGCCTTGGTGGTGAGCTTCTGTGCATCCATGTGAGGTGTGCGTCTCCTTCGCTTCGGGCACGCGCTGTCACGGCCATCATCCCGTTGGTGCCGCGCGTGTACCGCACCCGAACGGTCGTTGACTATCGCAACCACAACTAAGTTGAGTCTATTCCACTCAACCATGCGATGCCCGGGATGCTTACACTGCGGACATGCCAGATGTGTCCGGTGCTCTCGAAACACTCGACGCGCTCGCGGATGAGGCGGTACGGCTCATTCCGACGGCGCCCGAGGCCGAGCGGGTCGTGCTCGGTCTCGCCGGTCCGCCGGGAGCCGGGAAGTCCACGCTCGCCGGTCGGTTGGTGCGCGCGATCGAGCAGCGGGTCGGGTCCGGTACCGCCGCCTATGTGCCGCTCGACGGGTTCCACCTCTCGAACGTGCAGCTCAAGCGGATCGGGCGGCTGCATCGTAAGGGCGCGGTGGACACATTCGACGTGTGGGGCTACGCGACCACGCTGGCGCGGGTGGTGCGGGAGGTGGACCGGGACGTGTACGTGCCCGACTACGACCGGACGTTGCACGAGCCGGTGGCCGCGCGGCACGTGGTGCGGCCCGGGACGCGGATCGTGGTGACCGAGGGCAACTACCTGGCGCTGGACGCGCCCGGCTGGGCCGACGCCTACTGCCTGATGACCGAGGTCTGGTACGTACACGCCTCGGACCGGGTCCGCGACGAGCGGCTGACCAGGCGCCAGCGCCGGGGCGGGCGCAGCCCCGGCGAGGCGATGGCCTGGGTCGCGGGCAGCGACCGCCCCAACGGCGAACTGGTCAAACGCTCGAAGTCGCGCTGCGCCCGAGTGGTGACGGTGGTGTGGTGAGCCCGCGCCTGACCGGCGACGCGGGTCGGTCGGTCCTCGTGCGCCGAACGGGCTGGGATCGGCCCGGGCCCGGGCCGGAGATGGCCCCGGGGTGGGATCAGCCCGTTCGGCGGGTTGTGCTTCCGGTTACTTGAGCCATGCCGGGGCCGGGACCAGGAGTTCCACGTTGCGGTCCTCCAGGCGGCCTCGACGGCCGTCGACCTTCGGGTCGGGGCGGTCCCGCTCCTGCCAGTCGTTGCCGGCGAGTTCGCGGGCCAGGGCGGCCAGGGCCAGGGGGGAGTCGAGTTTGTTGCCGTGTGATTCCGGGCCGGCCGAGTCGACGATCGTGCCGAAGATGGACAGGGTCCCGTTCGTGTTGTCGGCGATCTCCACGATCCGCGCCTGCGAGGGCCAGTCGATGTGCGACGCGGTGTTGACCTCCCAGAACCCGCCGGGGACCGCGCTGCCCGCCGGTCGCGGGTAGGGCTTCACGTAGTTGTCGTGGGTGTGCCCGTTGACCCACAACACCACGTTCGGGAACCGCAGCAGCAGCGCCTGCACCTGCGGTCCCAGGATCCGCGCGGGCTCCCCGGCCGGCACGGTCTTGTTGGTCATCGTCTCTATGGTGTGGTGGCTGAACAGCACGAACAGCTTGTCCTGCCCCGTGCCCTGGACCACCTTGCCCTGCTCGTCGAGATGGCTCGAACTGCCCTTGGCCAGCTGGTCCTCCAGCCAGGCGAACTGGGTCGGGTCCAGGCATCCCGAGTCCGAGCCGTACGAGTTCACCGTGTCCAGGACCAGGCAGCGCACCGGACCCTGGTCGAAGGTGTAGTACGCGGTCTTGGTGTCCAGGTTCTGCTGGGTGAAGCCGTGGCCCTTGGGCAGGCCGGTGGTGTTGAAGTGCTCCTTGATCGTCTCCGCGCGGTCCACGAGGCGACGATCCGGGTCGGCGGTGACCTTGCGCTTGGGGCCGGCCAACAGCGCCGCCAGCGCGTCCGGCTTGCCGCTCTGCAGTCCGAGGGCCAGGGTGACCACGGTCTGCCCGGGGGATATGTCGAGCACCTTCTCGTCGCCGACCGCGACCCTGCTCAGCAGTTCGCTGACCGGCAGGTTGCCCTGCACCAGGCCGTCGTGGTTGCCGTAGGCGCTGTACCAGGGGGTCTTCAGACCGGTCGCCTCGAACGGCCGCCGGCACGCGTCCAGCAGGCCCGGCACGGTGGGATAGCCGTACTGGGCGCGCGGCACGTCGTCCTTCTGCCCGGGCGGCGTGCCGTCGGGGTGCCAGTAGCGCTCGTGGTACGCCACCGCGTCCATCGGGCCCTCGTACCTGTTGCGGTCGCCCGAGTCGGGCGTGACCTTCTTGCCGCCGTCGAGCACGTCGATGTACCAGCGCAGCTCGTTGAACTGGATGTTGTCGGTGTTGTCGCCGGTGCAGATCGTGAAGGCCAGCGGCGCGCCCAGGGCCGGGCCCTTGCCGATCCGGTTGAGCGACTGCACCATCGCCTCGGCGATCTGCGCGGTCAGCACCTCCTGCGGGCGGTACGCCGACTGGAAGGGCAGCAGCTTGGCGAACGGCTGGTCCTTGTCGCTGTGTCGGTCGAGGAAGTCCACGCGCGCGGTCGACTGCGAATCCTGGATGTGGATGTCGGTCAACTGGGTGAACGCGACCAGGGAACGCCGCTTCGCCTTGTCGCCCGAGCCGCCGCCGGGCACCAACTCGCTGCGCAGCAGGTGCGGTTCACCGGGTCCGGCGACGATCTTGCGGTAGCCGCCCGGTCCGGGCGGGCCGAGCAGCAGGGTGCGCTCCAGCGTGGTGCCGGCCGCGCCGGCCGGCTTGGGCGCGCCCGACTTGGGCGCGTCGCTCGACTTCCCGTCGGGCTTGTCCTTGTCGTCGTCGGAGCACGCGGCCACTCCGAGCAGTGCCGCGCTCGCGGCCGAGTACTTCAGGACGTCCCGACGATTCGGCTTCATGCGGCGACCCTACTGACGCGTAGCGAGCCGCATCAAGGAAGCGTCGAGGCTGCGTCGAAGAAGCATCGAGACCGCGTGAAAAACGTCGAGGAGGGGGCACGGCCGGAGCCGCACCGCCTCCTCGACGTCGTCGCGGCCGTCAGTCCGAGCGCCCGCGCCGCGGCTTCCACACCACGAGCGCGGTGCCCGCCTGCGGCCGGACCGGGACCAGATCGCGCCGGTAGGACGCGTGTACGGCCGCCTCGCGCCGGGCGCTCGCGTCCGTCGCCTCGTGCAGCGCGTGCTCCATCTCGGCCACGCGCATGCGCAGCGCGAGCACCTGGTTCTCCAGTTCCAGGATCCGCTTGATCCCGGCGAGGTTGATGCCGGCCTCCTGGGAGAGCCGCTGCACCTCGCGCAACTGCACGATGTCGCGGGCGGAATAGCGCCGCCCCCGGCCCGGCGTACGGTCCGGCGAGACCAGGCCGAGGCGGTCGTACTGTCGCAACGTCTGCGGGTGCAGGCCGGACAGCTGGGCGGCGACCGAGATCACGTAGACCGGAGAGGTCTCGTCGATCTCGAAGCCGTGCCCACCGCCGATACCGCCACCACCCAAGCCGCCCGGTCGCATGTCATGCCCCCTTCGCCGCGTCCAACAGATCGGCTCGGGGATCGTGCGCGACGGTCGCCTCGCGGAATGCCTCCAGCGCTTCGCGCGCCTTGTCGTTCAGCTGCTGAGGGACCGTCACCTCGATGGTGACCAGGAGGTCGCCCCGAGTGCCGTCCTTGCGTGCCGCCCCGCGTCCGCGCACCCGCAGCGTGCGGCCGTTGCCCGTGCCCGCAGGGAGCTTGAGCGTGACCGGGATGCCGCCGAGGGTGGGTACGGTGACGTCCGCCCCGAGCGCGGCCTCCGGGAAGGTGACCGGCACCGTGACCGTGAGGTTGTCGCCCTTGCGTCCGAAGACGGCGTGGGCCTTGACGTGCACCACGACGTACAGATCGCCGGCCGGGCCGCCGCGCTCGCCGGGCGCGCCCTTGCCCTTGAGCCGGATGCGCTGCCCGTCCTGGACCCCGGCCGGGATCCGGACCTGCATCGTGCGCGAACTCTTGGCCCGGCCACTGCCGTTGCACACGATGCACGGGTCGTCCACGAGCAGCCCGCGGCCCTTGCAGTCGCGGCACGGCTCGGAGAAGCCGAAACCGCCCTGCGGCCGGCTGACGTTGCCGGAGCCCGCGCAGGTCGGGCACATCCGCGGGGTGGTGCCCGCGGCCGCGCCCGTGCCGTTGCAGTGCCGACACGGCTCCGAACTGGTCAGCCGGATCGGCACGGTCGCGCCGTCGACCGCGTCGGCGAAGCCGAGGGTGACCTCGGACTCCACGTCGGTACCGCGCCGGGGCTGCTGGCGCCCGGTCTGGCGACCGCCGCCGAACAGACCGCCGAAGATGTCGCCCAGGCCGCCGGTGTTGCCCGCGCCGCCCTGCTGGCCGCCGAAGATGTCGCCGAGGTCGAACGGGAAGCCGCCGGTGCCGGACTGTCCGCCGCCGGCGCCGCGGAAGCCGCCGCCGCTGCCGAACAGGGTCCGGGCCTCGTCGTATTCCTTGCGCCGCTTGTCGTCGGCCAGTACGTCGTAGGCCTCCGAGATCTCCTTGAAGCGCTCCTCGGCCTTCGTGTCACCCTTGTTCTTGTCCGGGTGGAACTCGACGGCGAGCTTGCGATACGCCTTCTTGATCTCGGCGGTGCCGGCGTCCTTGGGGACGCCGAGCACCTTGTAGTAGTCCTTCTCCAGGTAGTCCTTCGTACTCATGCGCCCCTCGCCGATCGGGTCGGGGTGCCCTCGTGCTCCGAGCGCCCGTTTCCGGATTCACACCACCCGCGCATCGGCGTCCCTCCTCTCCGCTTCTCGTCGTCTCGTTCCCGGTGACGGTTCAGCTGCCGGCCGCTTCGCCCGACTCCTCCGGACCGCCCTCGGCCTCCGCCGTGGGTTCCGCGACCGCCACCCGTGCCGGACGGATGATCCGCTCGCCCACTTGATAACCGGGCTGCAGGATCTCCACACACGTGGGTTCGGTGACATCGGTCGCGTACGAATGCAGCAGCGCCTCGTGCACCGTCGGGTCGAACGGGTCGCCCTTCGAACCGAAGCTCTGCAGCCCCATCTTGGCCACGATCGACTCCAGCGACTCGGCGACCGACTTGAAGCCGCCCGCCAGTTCGCCGTGGTCCCGGGCCCGACCGATGTCGTCGAGCACCGGCAGCAGTTCGCTCAGCACCTTGATGGCGGCCGACTCGCCCGCCACGTTGCGGTCCCGCTCGACCCGCTTGCGGTAGTTCGCGTACTCCGCCTGAAGCCGCTGGAGATCGGCCGTGCGCTCGCCGAGTTGGTTGCGCAGCTCGGCGAGTTCGGCCGCCCCGGGGGCCGGGGCCGCCGCGGTGGCGGCGGTCCCGGTTTCCGGCTTCGACTCGGTTTCTTGGGCGTCGCCCGGGACGGCGCCGTGGTTCGAGCCGTTCCCTTCGGTCACGCAGCACCGCCCTTGCGGTCCTCGTCGACGATCTCGGCGTCCACGACGTCGTCGTCGGCGGTGTTGGCCGAGGCGTCACCCGCGCCGGCCGCGCCCTCGGTGCCCGGCTGGGCGTTCGCGTACATCGCGGTGCCCAGCTTCTGGCTCGTGGTGCTGACCTTCTCCGCGGCGTCGCGGATGGCGGCCAGGTCCTCGCCCTTGAGCGCGTCCTTCAGCTCGGTCAGCGACGTCTCGACCTCGGTCTTCACGTCGGCCGGGACCTTGTCGCTGTTGTCCTTGATGAACTTCTCGGTGGTGTAAACCAGTTGCTCGGCCTGGTTGCGGGTCTCCGCGGCCTCGCGACGCTGGTGGTCCTCCTCCGCGTGCGCCTCGGCCTCGCGCATCATGCGGTCGATGTCGTCCTTCGGCAGGCCCGAGCCGCCGGTGATGGTCATCGACTGCTCCTTGCCCGTGCCCAGGTCCTTGGCGGACACGTGCACGATGCCGTTGGCGTCGATGTCGAAGGTGACCTCGATCTGCGGCAGCCCGCGCGGGGCCGGCGGCAGGCCGGTCAGCTCGAACATGCCGAGCTTCTTGTTGTACGCGGCGATCTCGCGCTCACCCTGGAACACCTGGATCTGCACCGACGGCTGGTTGTCCTCGGCCGTGGTGAAGATCTCCGAACGCTTGGTCGGGATCGTGGTGTTGCGCTCGATCAGCTTGGTCATGATGCCGCCCTTGGTCTCGATACCGAGGGACAGCGGGGTGACGTCGAGCAGCAGGACGTCCTTGACCTCGCCCTTGAGCACACCGGCCTGGAGCGCGGCGCCGACGGCCACGACCTCATCCGGGTTGACGCCCTTGTTGGGCTCCTTGCCGCCGGTCAGCTCGCGCACGACGTCGGCGACGGCCGGCATCCGGGTCGAGCCGCCGACCAGGACGATGTGGTCGATCGCCGAGAGCGGGATGCCCGCGTCCTCGATGACCTTCTGGAACGGCACCTTGGTGCGGTCGAGCAGGTCCTGGGTCAGCTGCTGGAACTGGGCCCGGGTGAGCTTCTCGTCCAGGTGCAGCGGGCCCTCGGCCGAGGCGGTGATGTAGGGCAGGTTGATCGAGGTCTCCATCGAGGAGGACAGCTCGATCTTGGCCTTCTCCGCCGCCTCGCGCAGGCGCTGGAGGGCCATCTTGTCCTTGGACAGGTCCACGCCGTGGGCGTTCTGGAACTGCTTGACCAGGTGGTCCATGACCCGCTGGTCCCAGTCGTCGCCGCCGAGGTGGTTGTCGCCGTTGGTGGCCTTGACCTCGACCACGCCGTCGCCGATCTCCAGGAGCGACACGTCGAACGTGCCACCGCCGAGGTCGAAGACGAGGATGGTCTGCTCGTCGGCCTTGTCCAGGCCGTACGCCAGCGCGGCCGCGGTGGGCTCGTTGACGATGCGCAGCACGTTCAGACCGGCGATCTCGCCGGCCTCCTTCGTGGCCTGGCGCTCGGCGTCGTTGAAGTACGCCGGCACGGTGATGACCGCGTCGGTGACCTTCTCGCCCAGGTAGGCCTCGGCGTCGCGCTTGAGCTTCATCAGGATGCGGGAGCTGATCTCCTGCGCGGTGTACTTCTTGTCGTCGATCGCCACGGACCAGGTGGTCCCCATGTGGCGCTTGACGGACCGGATGGTCCGGTCGACGTTGGTGACGGCCTGGCGCTTGGCCACCTCGCCGACCAGGACTTCACCGTTCTTCGCGAAGGCAACCACGGACGGTGTGGTCCGCGACCCCTCCGCGTTGGTGATGACGGTCGACTCGCCGCCTTCCAGAACGCTGACGACGGAGTTCGTCGTACCGAGGTCGATACCGACCGCACGTGCCATGATTCGGTTCCTCCATGGGAAGAGTTGAGCGCTTGTCACTCAAGCATGAGCTGCCCGGTTCAACGGGTCAAATCGCTTGAGTATTCCTCGCTCAACTTTAGTGCCTCGGAGGCTGTGAGGGGGCGGGTTCCGCGCGTCGACCATGTCCATGCGATGTCACGCCGCCGAACGTCTCGGACGCTTGGCGTCATCGAAACGTTGTGCGCCTCGGGAGACTTATCTAGGTGAATGTCGCCACAAACGACACCCTTGACCTCTGCGGCCTCCGGGTGCACATGGCAGCATGTTCGCGCGCCTGCTGCCTGCCGCGCCGACGGCGGGCGAAATCCGAGATCCCAGGGGGACCCCCATGAGCGATGGTCAGGGCTATCCGCCCGTACCTCCGATGCCGCCCGGCCCGCCGGGCCAGTCCGGACCGCCGCAGGGGGGTTACCCACCGCCGCCGGACGGTTATCCGCAGCAGCCGGGAGGTTATCCGCAGCAGCAGGGGCAGCCCGGCGGCTTCCAGGAGACCGGCGGA
The DNA here is from genome assembly GCF_044334985.1 of Embleya sp. NPDC020630. Lineage (NCBI taxonomy): Bacteria > Bacillati > Actinomycetota > Actinomycetes > Kitasatosporales > Streptomycetaceae > Embleya > Embleya sp. NPDC020630. The sequence continues at coordinate 76,802 of NZ_JBIRUB010000026.1, read as the reverse complement.
TACCCGTACCCGCAGTACAGCGAGTACGGCCACTACCAGCAGTACGCACAGAACCCGATCCAGCTCGACGCAAACGGCCGTCCGCCGCGGGGGGCGCGCAGCCGCAAGGTGATCGGCACCTGGATCGCCGGTATCACCGGCGCCATCGTCGCGTCCGTGATCGTCGCCATGGTCGGCTTCGACGACCCGACGGAGAAGAAGGACCCGGCGGCCGAGGCGAGCAAGCCGGCGCCGATCGTGGTCGGCAAGACGGCCGCGCCGAGCAACAGCGCTGCGGTCGCGCCGAAGAAGGCCGACATGTCCAACGAGCTGAAGATCCCGACGGCGCTGCCGCCGATCACCGGGCCGAAGATCACCGGCATCACGGTCGATCCGAAGACCTGGCCCAAGGCCTGCGACCTGCTGACGGACGCAGAGATCAAGACGGCGATCCCCGACGCCACGATCCGCGAGCGCAAGAGCCGCATGGGTCGCATCTCGAACATGTTCGGCAACAACGTCAACGACAACGAGTGCGAGATCACGTTCGACCTGCCGAACCTCCAGTCCTCGGACTACCCGGCCTCGATCAGCATCACCTCGTACGGATACAAGACGTTGGCCGACGAGAAGGTTTCCTTCGCGAAAGAGAAAACCAGCCAGGAGCGCACGTCCAAGCAGTTCCCCGATCAGTACGACGACATCCCGGCCGACAAGATCGGCGTGGACGGGGCGTTCCGGGACAACCGCACGGTGCAGATCTCCAAGAACGGCTTCCGGGTCTGGCTCACGCTGTCCGCACAGCTGGAGGACTCGCAGGGCAACCCGGTCAAGGGCAACACGTTGGCGCGCCAGTACGGCCCGACCGTGGCGGCGATCGTCGGGCAGAAGCTGTGAGCGGGGGTTGGCAGCAGCAGCCGCAACAACCCGGGCAGTATCCGCAACATCCGGGATACCCACCCGGGCAGCAGGGCTTCCCGCAGCAGCAGGGCTACGCACCCCAGCACCCGGGCTACCCGCCGCAGGGCGGCTACGGGCCGCCCGGACAGCCGTACGGACCGCAGGGGCCGCAACGCCGGGGCAGTCGGCCGGTGTTGTGGATCGCGGTCGTGCTGGTGCTGATCGCGGCCGGGGTCGGCGGCTTCCTGTTCCTGAAGAAGGACGACGACTCGAAGGACACCGCGAAGTCCGGCCCGTCGTCCGGCGGTCCCGTCGCGCCGGGAGCCTCCGGCGGCGGCAAGAGCGGCGGCCCCGGAGGCCAGAGCGCGGCGCCCCTGCAACGCCCGATGGTTTTCCCCGCAGCGCCGCCGGCCGACGCCGGGCCAGGATTCAATGCGACCAACGACGGCAAGAGCTGGCCGAAGGCGTGCGAGATGCTGTCCGACGCGCAGATCGGGAAGGTGATCAAGGGCGCCACGGTCAAGACCAGGAAGCCGGACACGACCGTGTCGGTCAAGTACGACTTCCCGGGCGCGGCCGACAACCAGTGCGACTTCGACCTGGCCGTACCGGACCCGAACAATCCGAAGTATCCGTCGTACGCCAAGATCGAGCTCACACTGCACGAGGTGAGCACCCCGGCGACCGCGAAGGGCCACTACGGCGACACCAAGAAGAACCGGGCACGCAAGCCGTTCGGCGAGTTCGAGGAGCTGGGCACCAAGCTGGGCACCGACGACGCGTTCCGTGACGACAGCTACATCTACTTCTACAAGGGGCCGTACTTCGTGGAGTTGTACGTCCACTCCGGGCTGACCGGTCCCGGCGGCGCGAAGCTCGCGGACGACGACGGGGTGAAGCAGTACGGGCCGACGCTCATCGGCTACCTCGTGGCCCGGATGTAGACACGGATGCAACGGATGTAACCGCGGTCCGCGCGGCACGGCAGCAGCGGCGACAGCGCATCGGAACAGCGCGTCGGATCAGGTAATCAGGAGGAGCACGGGGATGGTACGAATCGGGAACCCCGGGGGGAACCAGTACGGCGGCGGGCCGCATCAGCAGCAGCCGTACGGTCAGCCCGGCATGTACCAGCAGCAGTACCCCGGTGGCCCGATGCCGCCCCACCAGCCGCCGCGCCGCAGCAAGCTCAAGCCCGTGCTCGGTTGGATCGGCGTGGTCGTGGGTGGTGTGCTGGCGACGGTGGCGGGGTCGTACATCGTCGACGAGATCAACAAGAAGAACGACAAGGGCGACAAGCCGGTGGCGGAGAACGGGATCGCGTTCCCCGACGGCTACACCCCGCCGCCGGGCGTGGCCTTCAGCGACGGCGCCAAGTTCCGCGCCAGCGGGGACACCGGCACCTGGCCGGACGCGTGCGACATGCTCTCCGACAAGGAGATCCAGAACGCGATCCCCGATTCGAGCATCGTGGGCGGACGCCAGGGCCGCAAGACCGGCAAGATTCCCAGGAACTACGAGTGCACGGTCAACATCAAGCTGCCCAATCTCGCGGATCCCGCGACGCCGGCCAAGCTCACCATGACCATCAAGGCGATCGGCGACGCCGGACCGGTCAAGGACATGTACGAGAAGGCGAAGAGCGAGGCGGCCCCGTTCACCGGCTTCGAGGATTTGGCCAACAAGCTGTTCGTGCAGAGCGCCTTCCGCAACGACACCACGAAACTGAACCTGTTCAAGCAGGGCACGAAGCCGGACTCGCCGGCCTACTACGTGGTGATCGACGTCAAGGCGGACACCAAGGACTCGGCGGGCGGCCCCGAAACGAAGGACGCCTGGACCAAGAAGGTCGGACCTGCCCTCGTGCGCGTCCTCAACATCAAGATGACGGACGACTGAGATGACCGGCCAGTACAACAGCCCGAACTCCGGCCAGTATCCGGGCCAGGGGCCCGGCCCCGGTTCCGGCCAGGGCCCCGGCTACCCGCCGCAAGGCGGCTACGGCCAGCAGCCGCCGCCGGGCCAGTACGGCCCGCCGCCGGGCTACGGCCAACAACCGCCCGGATACGGCGGCCCCGGCTACCCGCCGCCGTATCCGCCCCACCCTCCGCGCCCCAACCGCCGCAAGCAGATTTTCAGCTGGGTGGCCGTCGTCGCCGGCGGCACCGCGGCAACGGTGGTCGCGGCCCTGCTGATCAACGGCACGGACGGCAAGAAGAACGAGGCGGTAAAGCTCCCGCCCACGGAGAGTGTGCGCAAGCTGGAGAGCTTCGACCCGAACGCGGTGAACAACACGCCGACGACGGCCCCGTCGAAGGAGGCCTCGCGTCCGTCGGCCCCACCGGCGCCGAAGTCCGGGGGGAAGTTTGCGCCGGTGCCGAACGACATGTCCACGTGGCCGGACGTGTGCGACCTGATCACCCCGGAGGAGCTGGCCAAGGTCATTCCCGAGGTCACCTCCCAGGAGCAACAGGGCACCGCCAAGGCGTCCGGTTCCTACGCCTCCCGCGGCCCGGCGCTGCGCAGCACGACGTGCCAGTACACGGTGAACACCAAGCGCGGCTGGGGATACAGCAACGTCATCAAGCTGACCATCCAGTTTCGCAACATCGATGCTCCCAAGGAACTCGACTACAACTGGAATCTGAGCAAGACCGGCGCCCAGCGGGTCCAGACCGACTTCAAGGCTCTGGGTACCACGGGTGGCGCCGAGGACGCCTACGTCGCGGTGAACAGCCTGTATCTGCGCAAGGGCCAGTACTACCTCCAGATCGACGCCTCGGGATCCCTCAGCAAGGAGGGCACCGACTCGCCCTGGCAGGGCTGGCAGGGCGAACTCCTCCCCAAGCTCCTCCCCACGATCACCGCCAAGATCTGACCCGGTGCGCCCGGTGTCCCCGGTGGGTCGCGGCTCTTGCGACCCGCCGGGGCCCGTGGCCTACTCGTCGCGGTGCACCGTGTCCGGGGCGAAGCCGGGGAGGCAGACGGCGATGTAGTCGGCGCCCTCTTCGCCTCGGGTGCTGTAGCGGACCCATTCGCCGGCGGCGGTGTGGATGCCCTGGCCGGCCGCGACCTCGTGGGTGCCGCCCTCGTGCTCCACGGTGAGCACGCCGCGCAGGACCACCGTGTACTCGTCGAACTCGGGGCGCTGCCCCGGCTCCTCCCAGCCGCCGGGGCTGGTCATGTGCGCGATGCTGAGCGCCTCGTCGCCGGTGTTGACCCGGCCCACGAACTCGCGAATGGTCTTGGGGATGTTCCCGGCCGCCTCGACGACGGTCGGCTTCTCGATGAATTTCGGCATGGCCCCATCCTGTCCCAGGAGGCCGCCGAATCGTCGACGGCCTCGCCTGGCGACGGGGGAATCGGCCTCGGCCGGGTCGATCCTGCGGCTTCCGCCGAATGCCCCGGGAAAGCACACTGTAAGTAGTCGGGTCGTGACACAGTGGAGGACGCCTATGGACGAGCACATCGACGAACACGAGCACCAGGACGGGCCGGAGCCGGACGGGCGTACCTGGCGCACATGGGCAACGGGCGAGTTGATCGAACTCCCGGCCACCATCGCCGGCATTCGGGCCGCCCTGCCCGCCGAGCAGCGCGAGGAGTTCACCAAGGCGATCGAGGACACACCGGCACGGGACCTGCCCCTGACCCTCAACCGATGGGCCCGCCGCACCCGCCCGGAAGTCGACGAGGCAATCGAGCGAACGCACGACTGGGTCGAAGGGATCCACGCCGAAGCCGATGCAATGACGATCATGGGGGAGGAACGGAGTGTCGTACTCGATCGCGTACAGTCCCGCCTGCGAGAGGGCCCGCCTGAGTCTGCCCGCTGACAAGCGCCGGGATCTGGACAACGGCATGGCATGCATCGCCCAGGATCCGTACGGATGCGGATCGTCGGCGACCTACCACAAGGACAGGCGCGAGGCGACGTGTGGCAGCGTGATCGTGGTCTACCAAATCACGAATAACTCGTTGCTGGTCACGGTCGTGGAACTCATGGGGTAACAAAAGCGAAAGGAAGCCCCGACTCTCGACGGGCCGGGGCTTCCGTCGTCCGGGTCAGTGGCCGGGGCGTGGCTTCGGGCGTAGGCCGCCGTAGCGGAGCGGGGTGATCGTGCCGGGCGGGATCGGGAAAGGCAACAGGTCGTCGGGCCGGGCGCCGTCGGTGGGGAACCAGACGCCGTCGTCGGGCACGACGTCCGCCGGGCCGGCGGTCCACTCGGCTCGCGCCGCATCGAACGGCTGGACCGTCACCCGGCCGGCGTCGTCCACCCGCACGACCACGCCGGGCGGCTGTTCGGGCCGGAGCGCGTCCACGGCGTGCTTCACCTTGTCCCCGATGCCGTAGTCGCTCGGGGTTGTTTCGTCCGGCGGTGGGATCGGTAGTTTCATGTGGACCTCGCTTCGGTGGGGGAGGCCGGGGGCCGGCGGATCACTGGCGAGCGAGCGCCGGCCCCTGGCGGTTGGCTGCTGACTGGATGCCACTTGAGGCCCTCTCCGCCGACCGGGCCATGGGAAGGCGGAGAGGGTTCGGAGCCACGCCGCCGGTAGCCACGACCAAATGGATTCGGCGGCACGGCAGTTCAGGGGGCGGCTTCCGGTTGGCCGGTCGGCCGCACGGTGTCGGAGGGCATGCGCCACTGGATATCCGGCCCGAACCGGGCCATGGGGAAACGCACTTCGTCCGGCAGCGGTTGCGCCGCCACGATCTCGCCGGGCCCGCGGACACGGCGCAAACCGCGCACACGTTGCGCGACCGCGATGGGTTGCCCGATGTCGGCTTCGTCGTCCACCACTTCGAGGCGCGCCATGGAAATGGTGTAGGCGCTGCTGTTGGCGGTGAGCGCCACGACATAGCCGGTGGCCACGCGGTAGAGCGTGCCCACGTATCCGCTCCGGGTGTCCCGAACGCGCACTTCGTCGGACGTCGCCAGGCGACGCCGCAAGTCGGCTTCTGTGGGCGGCTGTTGTCTCGTCACGGTCATGGGCATGCCTGTCCCTCTCGCGCTGCGGCGGGTGGAAATCCGGCCACATTCTGTGGACACGGAATGTCTATCCCAGGATCAACCCGCCGCCTTACGATGCGGCCAGGCGAGAACCTGATTTGCGCAGCAATCAGGAATAAATGATCTTGAGGGATTAAACGACTTGGCCGAAGCGATCGACCCAACGCAATCATCCGCAAATATGTTCGCCGCCCGCGTGACGAAGTTGCGTAAGTTGCGCGGGCTTACGCAAGCCCAACTGGCGGCCTTGATCCACGTGCACCCCACGCGCATCACCCAAATCGAACGGCGCACGGGCAGTCCGCCGACGTGGGAACAGGCGTGGCGCCTGGATGCCGCGCTGGGTGCCGATGACCTGCTCACGGACCTGTGGAAGGCGAGCCAGCGGGAACTGGTCCCCGACTATGTGCGTGAGTACATGGACCGAGAGCTGGTTGCCACCGAACTCCGTTTCTACACAGCACAGATCGTGCCTGGCGTGTTTCAGACGGAAGGGTACGCCAGAGCCACGCTGAGGCTGGGTCAAAAACTCACGGGCGAACAGCAGCTGCACGAAAGGATCGCACTCCGCTTGGATCGGCAGGGGCGCATCCTGGGTGGTGCCCATCCGCCGCACATCCGCCTCATCCTGGATGAGGCAGTTCTCGCCCGTAGTGCCGGCAGCCCGGCCGTGATGCGTGACCAAATCGCGAGGCTCTTGGAAGTAGCAACCGCAGGGAGCGTCGAGATCCAAATCCTTCCCTTCTGCATCGGCGAACACCCGGCCATGGGTGGGTCGCTGACTCTCATTCAGATGCCGGATGGAAGCAAGTCCGCGTACACGGAGGGTGCGTTCGACGGGCGGCTATGGGAAGGCTCGGAGGAGGTCGCAAGCTTTGGCCTAACCTTCGAACAGCTTCGGGCTTCGGCTCTGTCGTGTCGGGAGTCCGTCGTCATGCTCAAGTCCGTGATGAAAGGGACCCACCGTGAAACCCCTCACCGGTTGGCGAACATCCAGCTACAGCAACCAGCAAGGCGCACAGTGCGTAGAAGTCGCTACGTCCCCCGGCGCCGTCCCGGTGCGTGACTCGAAGGACCCTGCCCTGGGGTACCTCGTCGTCCCTGCGGCATCGTGGACGGCGCTCACAGAGGCACTGCGCGGTTAGTGCGACCCGACGCCCCGTCGGCCGGTGTCGGTCGGCGGGGCTTCCTGCTGCCTTGCCGGAGTTGCGTCTTTGGTTGCGTGGTAGCTGGTCCGGGGCTGGTCAGAGTCGTCGAGGTGGGCCGCCGCCGGCGTGCGGGGCTTTGAGGCTCGAAGCTCCTGACGAGATGGGTGCGTTGGTCGGGGGAAAAGCGGCCGGCGGCGGCGGGTGGGGTGGGGCTCGGGTTGAGTCTGCCGAGGAGGCTTCCCGGGTGGGTCGGGCGGCCGGGTGCTTTCGGGGTGTGGTGGGCATGTGGGTGACGGAGGTTCACGAAACCGGATCCCGTGGGGCGCCGCAGCCTCCGCACGAGAGAAAACCGCAGGTCAGCGCAAGAGGCCGCCTTTTCGAGCGCCTCGGGATCCGGTTTCGACGCCCACAGGGCAGTTTCGGCCTTCTCGACGGCCTCCGAGAGGCCGCAGTGCCCGAGATCGGCTCCGACTGAGCGGTTTCGGTCCCCATGCCGGAGTCGAGAGGGTCGAAGCACACGAAACCGGCACTCGGCACCCGACTTTCCACCCCGGCCCCACAAAACCGCAGGTCACCGAGCCTCGAAGCCCACAACCACCCGCCGAGATCCGGTTCCGAACCCCAACCTCTCTCCAGACGCTCCCGAAACACCCAAACCCACCGGGAAGGCCCCTCGGCGCGCTCAACCTGACCCGTCACCCTGCCCGCCGCTGCCTGCCGGTTTTCGCCGAGCAACACACCCCCCTCGCCAGGAGCCCCGGTCTCGGAGCCCCGCACGCCAGCGGCGGCCCACCCCTCGACTCAGACCGGCCCCGCGCAGCCGACCAAGACGCGACTCTCGCCGGAAGCACCCGACCCCCCGGGAAGCCTCTCCGGAGGACCTGACCCGAGCGCCCTCCCCGCCCGCCGCTGCCGGCCGCTTTTCCCGCCGAGCAACGCGCCCGTCTCGTCGGCAACCCCGAGCCTCGGAGCCCCGCACGCCGGCGGCGGCCCACCTCGACGACTCTGACCAGCCCCGCACCAGCCACCACGCAACCAAAAGCGCGGCCCTCACCGGGAGCACCCGACCCACTCGGGAAGGTCCCCAGCAGACCCGGCCCGAGAGCCCACCTCACCCCCCGCCGAACCCACCCCGCAACCAAAAGCAAAAGCGCCACCCCACCGCCTCCACGCCCCTCCCCACCCCACCCAACCCCACCCAATCCCACCCAACCCCACCCGTCCGTAAATCGTTGGCCACCTCCCCCAGCCCCTTGGGACCGTAGAGCCGACGGGGAAGCGGCCGCCGCCTCGGCGGTCACGGGGAAGGGGGCAGCCATGTCCGCGCTCAAGGTCACGGTCGAGCGGTTGGTGGTGCACCCGCACCCGAATGCCGATGCGTTGGAGCTGGCCCAGGTCGGGCTGTACCGGGCCGTCGTCGCCAAAGGGGCCTACGTCACCGGCGATGTCGCGCTCTACATCCCGGAGCAGGCCGTGTTGCCCGATGGCCTCGTCGAGGAACTCGGGCTCACCGGGAAGCTCGCCGGCTCGGCCAAGAACCGGGTGCGGGCCATCCGGCTGCGTGGCGAGTTGTCGCAGGGCATCGTCTGTCGGCCGGCCGCCCTGGCCGACCTCGACCTCGACGCCGCGCTCGCCGACGGCAAGGACTTCGCCGAGCTGCTCGGCATCGTCAAATGGGTGCCGCCCATCCCCGTGCACATGAGCGGCGACATCGTGGCCGCGCCCGATCTGCTGCCGTGGGTCGACATGGAGAACATCCGGCGCTACCCGGACCTGTTCACGGCCGGCGAGCCGGTGGTGGCCACCGAGAAGATCCACGGCACCGCCTGCCTCTACACCTACCTCACCCGCACCGGCGAGAGCTTCGTCTCCTCCAAGGGCTTCGGCGCCCGGTCGCAGGCGCTGGTCCGGGACGAGCACAACCTGTACTGGCGCAGCGTGCTCGCGCACCGGCTGCCCGAGGTGGCCGCGGAGGCGGCCGCGCGGTTCGGCGCGGCGCGGGTGGGCGTGTTCGGCGAGGTGTACGGGCAGGGTGTGCAGGACCTGGGCTACGGCGCGCAGGGGCGGTCCGAGCTGCCCGGCTCCGCGGTGTTCGACATCGCGCTCGCGGACGAGAGCGGCGCGGTACGGCATGTCGACGCCGAGGAGTTGGCCGACCTGCTCGCCGACCTCACGGCCGCGCCGCCGGTGGTACCGACCCTGTACGCCGGGCCCTACGACGAGGCCGAACTGCTGGCCCTGGCCGAGGGCCGGGAGACCGTCTCGGGCACCGCCGCGCACCTGCGGGAGGGCTTGGTGGTGCGCCCGGCACGCGAGCGGTACAGCGCCGTGGTCGGGGGGCGCGCGATCGGCAAGATCGTCTCCGCGTCATACCTGATGCGCAAGGGCGGTACGGAGTACGAATGAGCGCACCCTCGGGACCCACCGCCCTGGGCCGAATGAGAGAGGATGGCGTCGATACGTCTGGAGAGGATCCTTCATGAGCATCGACCCGTCCTCGCTTCCGAGGTCGACCTTCGTTCCGGCCGCGCCGGTCGTCAAGCCGTCGGCGGACCTGATCAACCAGGTCCTCGACGAACTCCAGGTGAACCATTTCACCGACGAGGAGGGCGACATCTGTGCGCCCTGGGATGGCTTCCGCGTCTACTTCATGCTGCGCGGAGACAAGCAGGAGATCTTCACGGTCCGGATGTTCCTGGACCGTGCATTCGACCCGGCCGACCGGCCGCGGATCCTGGAGCTGCTGGACGAGTGGCACCGCCAGTTCTTCTGGCCCAAGGTCTACACGCACGAGCACGAGGGACAGCTGCGGCTGATCGGCGAGGCCCAGCTCGACTGCGAGCCGGGGATCAACCGCGAGCTATTCGTGTTCACCACGCGGGCGTGGATCAGCACGTGCATCTCGTTCGCGAACTGGATCACCGAGCAGTACGGCCCCGAGGACAAGCCGGCGACCGACGGCGAGGCATAGGCGGAACCCGCGCGTGTGGGGGCCGCAGACCCGACCCCCACACGCAACCGCCACACGCAACCGCCACACCCACGATCCCCTGGGCAGGGCTCAGCCGGCGAGCCGCTTGGCGGCCTCCTCCAGGACCTCGACGCGCTTGCAGAAGGCGAAGCGGACCAGGGGGCGGCCCACCTCCGTGTTGTCGAAGAAGACCACCTCGGGGATCGCGACCACGCCGCGCAGTTCGGGCAGCCTGCGGCAGAAGTCGAGGCCGTCGGCGTAGCCGAGCGGGGTGATGTCGGTGGTGGTGAAGTAGGTGCCCTGCGGCTCGTAGACGGTCAGTCCGGCCGCCCGCAGCCCGCCGCCGAGCAGGTCGCGCTTGTGCCGCAGGTCCTCGCGCAGCCCGTCGAAGTACGTGTCGGGCAGGCGCAGCGCGTGTGCGATCGCGGGCTGGAACGGGGCGCCCGAGGTGTAGGTCAGGAACTGCTTGGTCGTGCGTACCGCCGCGATCAGCTCCCTCGGCGCGCACACCCAGCCGACCTTCCAGCCGGTGAACGAGAACGTCTTGCCCGCCGACGAGATGGTGACGGTGCGCTCGCGCATGCCCGGCAGGGTCGAGATCGGGATGTGCTCGCCGGTGTAGACCAGGTGTTCGTACACCTCGTCGGTGACCACGATCAGGTCGTGCTCGATCGCGACGGCGGCGATCGCCTCCAGCTCGGCCCGGGTGAGCACCGTGCCGGTCGGGTTGTGCGGAGTGTTGAGCATGATCACCCGGGTGCGGTCGGTGACCGCCGCGCGCAGCTCGTCGAGGTCCGGACGAAAGTGCGGGGGGCGCAGGGTGACGCCCACCCGGCGGGCGCCGGCCATGGCGATGCAGGCCGCGTACGAGTCGTAGAACGGTTCGAGCGCGATCACCTCGTCGCCCGGTTCGAGCAGCGCGAGCAGCGCGGCGGCGATCGCCTCGGTGGCGCCGGTGGTGATCAGCACCTCGCCGTCCGGGTCGAACGTCTGGTCGTAGAAGCGCTGCCGGTGCTCCGCCACGGCCAGCCGTAGATCCGGGATACCGTCACCCGGCGGGTACTGGTTCGCCCCGTCGCGCATCGCCGCGACGGCCGCCTCGATCACCTCCGCCGGGCCGTCGGTGTCGGGGAAACCCTGGCCGAGGTTGATCGCGCCGGTGGTGCGCGCGAGGGCGGACATCTCGGCGAAGATCGTCGTGCCGAGGCCGTCCAGGTGTCTGGCCAACAGGGGTCGGTTCATCCGTACGGCTCCTTCGCGGGGGTCGGCTCTTCGGGCCCATCCTCGCCTGCGACACCCCGATGCTCACAGGGCGCCCTTCACCCGTTCGTGTGATTGTCTTTCACCTTTGTGGGTGACGACGGTGTGCCTTCGGGCGCCTACGGTGAGTCATGTCCCCTGGTTTGCAGCCGATTGTCGCCCCGGGAGCCTCCCGAGGGTGTTCCCCGTTGCCCGGACAAATGAGCGCGAGACATGCACGCCACACTCACCACCACGTACACCGACACCCGCGCGGACGCCCTCGGCTGGTGCCTGGGCCTGCCGCCGCTTCCCGCGTTGGCCGCGCGCGACGTCGACCTCGGAGGACTGAAGTTGGACCTGCGCCTGCTGGGCGCCTCGCACCAGGTGCTGATCGGCCCCGAGCCGGGCGGGGACGAGCCGGTGTCCGAGACGGTCGCGTGCGTGCCGGGCGCGGCCACCCCGCTGCCCGCCCGGGCGGCGACCCGGCTCGGTCGGTGGGAGTACGAGTTCACCGCCCTGACCCAGCAACTCGGCGACAGCGCGTTCGCGGCCCGGGTGCGCGAGATCGTCGCGCTGGCCACCGGGCACCGGTACGGCCTGATCGGCGAGTATCCGGGGCTGCCGTACGCGGTCACCGCCATGGTCGTGGAGCGCTGCGGGGCGGGCGCGGTCTGGTCCACGTGGCACACGTACCCGCAGGAATGCCGGATCGTGAGCACCCGGAGCCGCGCCGTGTGAGGCCGCACGGGCGCGCGATCGGCGGCGCGGTCCCGGCGCGCCCACCCGCGCCGCGTAGACCACGTAGTCGGATCGGGTGAACCGTCGGCGCGTTCGGCGACCCCCGCGCGCTCCGCGCATAGCGTGCTCGGGGTGAACTCCCCCGCGCCGCGCACCGCCACGATCGTGCGCGCGTCGGCCGCCCGGTCCCCCTCCACCGCGATCGCCCCCGGGCCCGCGCGATTCGTGGTCCTGCTCGCCGTCCTCGTCTGCGCGGCCTGCGGCCTGGTCTACGAACTCGCGCTGGCCGCGCTCGGCGGCACGCTGGGCGGCGATCCGGTGGTGGAGACCTCGATCGTGTTGTCGGTGATGGTCTTCGCGATGGGCGTCGGCGCGCTCGTCGCCAAGCCGTTCGTGCGCCGCGCCGCACCGGCGTTCCTGGCCGCCGAGATCCTGCTCGCCGCGTGCGGCGGGATGTGCGCGACCGTGCTGTTCGCCGGGTTCGCCTGGTACGACGTCTACCGCTGGCCGATGATCGCCGTCGCGGCCGTGCTCGGGCTGCTGATCGGCGCCGAGATCCCGCTGCTGATGACGCTCGTCCAGCGGATCCGGCCGCAGGAGGCGGGCAGCGCGGTGGCCGACCTGTTCGCGGCCGACTACGTGGGCGCGCTGGTCGGCGGCCTGCTCTTCCCGTTCCTGCTGCTGCCGCACCTGGGCCAACTGCGCACCGTGGTGCTCGCGGGCATGGTCAACGCGGTCGCCGGCGCGCTCGTGGTGTTGTGGCTGTTCCGGGCCGACCTGCCGGCGCGCCTACGGATGGGCATGTACGCCGCGGTGGGCGCCGTGCTCGCACTGCTCGCCGGTACCTGGCTGTACACGCCCGCCTTCGAACGGGCCGCGCGCGACGCCCTCTACGACGGCGACGTGGTGTCCGCCCACGAGGACGTGGTGGTCACCCACACCGCCGCCGGGCCCGAGATGTACGTGGCCGGCGAGCGCCGGGTGGCGGCCACGGGGGCGAGCGAGACCGCCCAGGCGCTGGTGCACCCGGCGATGGCCGGCCGACACGAACGGGTGCTCGTGCTCGGCGGGGGCGACGGGCTGGCCCTGCGCGAGGTGCTGCGCTACGCGGCGGTGCGCGACGTGGTGGTCGTGGTCGCACACCTCGGCGAGACCGCGCCCGCCCGCACCGATCCCGCCCTGCGCGCCCTCGCCGGCGACGCGTTCGCCGACCCCCGGGTGCGGGTGGTCGGCGCGGACGCCTTCGCGTGGGTACGGGCGAGCGCCGAGCGCTTCGACGTGGTGGTCGCCGACCTGCCCGGACCCACCGTCGGCGCCGCCGCGCGCCTGTACACCCAGGAGTTCTACGGCCTGACCCGCACCGTGCTGCGCCCGGCGGGCCGGATCGTGGTGCGCGCGCCCGCGCCCGACGCGCACCGCCGGGCGTTCTGGTGCGCCGACGCGGGCCTGCGCGCCGCGGGGCTGCGCACGCTGCCCTACCGGATCACCGTGCCGGGCCCGGCCGATCGCGGCTTCCTGCTCGCCGCGCCCGCGCTCGTGCCCGGAGCCGCGTTGCGGCCGGCCGACGACGCGCCGGACCCGGCGGTCGTACCGTTCCTCGCCGCCGACCGCCCCGCCCTCGCGAGCCTGTTCCCGCCGCACGAGGCGCGGGTGGAGGTGCCGCCGTCCACCCTGAACGACCCGCGCATCGCCGACTACGCCCGCGAGTAGCCCGCCCCGCCCGTGGCCCACCCGCTCAACGGATCGACATGTAGGCGCGGAACGCCTTGTGCAGCGCGGGCTGCACCGGGTACTCCCACTCGCCCAGGTTCTCCACCACGCGCCCGTTCGTCCCCAGCTTCCAGCGCAGCACGCCGAACAGTCGATCGTCGGGGTCGATCACCGGACTGACCCCGCGCATGTCGTAGACCGGTATGCCGCGCTCGTGCACGTCCTGGATCATCCGCCACTGGAGCGCGTGGCTGGGCCGCACCCCTCGGCCGTGGTCGGTGGAGGCGCCGGTCTGGTACCAGACCCGCTCGCCCGCGGTGATCAGCGTGTGCGCGGCCAGGAGCCGGTCCTCGAACCGGGCCAGGTACAGCTTCATCCGACCCGCCGCCTCGGTGTTCAGCGCCCGGTACTGCCGCTGGTAGTACGGGAGTTCGCGGCCCAGCCGGAACCCGTTGCGGCGCTCGGTCACCTGGAGCAGGTCGAAGAACGCGGGCAGGTCCTCGTAGCCGCCCACGGCGATGTCCACGCCCGCCTTGCCCGCCTTGGTGATCGCGCGCTTCCACTCTTGGTTGAAGCCCGCCTTGACCTGGTCCAGGGCCCGTCCCTCGAACGGCAACTCGAAGGTGTACCGGGGCTGCGCGTCCGCGCCGTCGCCCGAGGACCGCCACCCCAGGTCGCCCAGCCGCAGTGCGACCGTCGCGCCCAGCGGGTCGATCTCGTCCGGGGTGACCCGATCCAGGTGCTTGAGCCCGTGCCGGACCGCGTCCTTGACGGTCTGCGCCTGCCAGCGCCGGTGGGCCAGCGGCGGCCCCATCCGCACGGTGAACACGTGCCTGGCGCGCATGTGTTCGATCAGCGGTGCCAGCCAGCGCTGCGGGTTCGGGTCGGCCCAGTCGATCACCGGGCCCTCGGGGAGGTACGCGAACCAGTACGGCACCTTGGGCATCTTGCGGTACAGCACCAGGGCCGTGCCGACCACTGCGCCGTTCGCGTCGAACCAGCCGATGCCCTCGCTGCGCCACGCCTCCTTGACCACGGCCCACGACGGGTACTGCAGGAACCCCGCGTCGCCGCGCCCGTCGAGATGCGCCAGGTGCGCGTCCTGCGTCAGCGGAGCGACCCGCAACGCCCGGTCGGCCGGCCCGGCGGGCGCGACGGAGCCGGCGGGCGCGGCGGGAACGGACGGTCGGGCGGGCGGCGCCGGAAGCAGCGTGACCACGGGACGTCTCCTAGGGGACGGAGTGATGCGGGTGGGGTAGCCCCGCAAACCCTTAGAGCCCGTGAGCGAACGGTTTCGTCACCGAGAAATTCGGATGCAACGGAAGTGGCCTCCCAGGCACTCAGACAACGGGGGAGCATGTCCGAAACCCCGAACGCGGCCGAATTGGAGACGTTTGTGAGCCATGTCGTCTCGGGTCGACCGGGGGGCCGGCACGCTCGTGCGGAGGATCGCCGACCCGCGTCCGAGACGCCGGCGCCCGGGCCCGCGCGCCCGGGCGAGCGGGCACCGGATCGGGGCGAAGGGGGCAAAACCGAAAGGGCCGGCGGCCGATCGATGCTGCGCGGCGGCGCGAACCTGGCACTCGGCTCCGCGGTCTCGCGGCTGACCGGCTTCGCCCGCAGCGCCACCGTGGTCGCGGCACTGGGCACCGGCCTGTTCGCCGACGGCTACAACGTGGCGAACACGGTGCCCAACATCCTCTACATCCTGCTCGTCGGCGGCGCGCTCAACTCGGTCCTGGTACCGCAACTGGTGCGCGCGGCCCGGCGCGACGCCGACGGCGGGGCCGGCTACACCGACCGGCTGCTGACCGCCGTGGGCTGCCTGCTGCTGGTGCTCACCCTCGCCGGCGTGCTCGCGGCGCCCGCGATCGTGTCCGCCTACGCGGACTACGACGGCGCCCAGCGCACGCTGACCGTCGCGCTGGCCCGGATGTGCCTGCCGCAGATCCTCTTCTACGGCATGTTCGCGCTGGTCGGCGAAGTGCTCAACGCGCGCGGGCGGTTCGGGCCGATGGCTTGGACGCCGATCCTGAACAACGTCGTGGTGATCGCGGTGTTCGGGTCCTTCCTGCTGGTCGCGCACGACGTGCGGGACGCCCAGGGCATCACCCCGGCGCAGGTCCGCCTCCTC
The DNA here is from genome assembly GCF_044334985.1 of Embleya sp. NPDC020630. Taxonomy (NCBI): domain Bacteria; kingdom Bacillati; phylum Actinomycetota; class Actinomycetes; order Kitasatosporales; family Streptomycetaceae; genus Embleya; species Embleya sp. NPDC020630. The sequence continues at coordinate 60,968 of NZ_JBIRUB010000026.1, read as the reverse complement.
GGCCTGGGCACCACGCTCGGCATCGTCGTCCAGGCGCTGACCCTGGTGCCGTACCTGCGCGCGGCGGGGGTGCGCTTTCGGCCCCGCTTCGACTGGCGCGGCCACGGCCTGGGCGCGCCGCTGCGGATGGCCGGTTGGGCGGTCGCCATGGTCGGCGTCTCGCAACTGGGCTACTGGCTGGTGACCCGGCTCGCGGTCGAGGTGTCCGACAAGGCGGTGAAGTCCGGGCTCGGCCACGGCGTGGGCTACACCGCCTACGCCAACGCGCAGTTGCTCTGGATCGTGCCGCACGGCGTGGTCACCGTGTCGATCGCGACCATGCTGATGCCCCGGATCAGCCGTGCGGCGGCCGACGGACACCCCGCCACGGTCCGCGCGTTGGTCTCCCGGGGCCTGCGGCTGAACGCCTTGGTGATCGTGCCGGTGTCGTTCCTGTTCCTCGCCCTCGGCCCGCAGGTGACCGCGCTGGTCTTCCAGCACGGCGTCACCACCGAGGCGGACACCCGCGCGATGGGCCTGATGTTGACCGCGTTCGCGCCCGGGCTGATCGCCTACTCGGGGCAATACCTGATCCAGCGCGGCCTGTACGCGGTGCAGGACGCCCGCACGCCGTTCTGGGCCAACGCGGCGATGACCGCGGCCGGTGCGCTGTTCTCGCTGATCGCCTACTGGACGCTGCCCGCCAAGTGGGCGGTCACCGGGATGGCAGCCGGATACAGCGTCGCGCAGGTGATCGGCCTGGTGTGGCTGGCCCGGGTGCTGCGCCGGCGGCTGCGCGGCCTGGACACGGTCCGGGTGGCGCGCACCCACCTGGGCTTGGCGCTGGTCTCCGCCGGCGCGGCGGGCGGCTCCTGGCTCCTGGCCCGCTGGTGTGCGCACACACTCGGCTCGGGGCCGCCGGCGGCCGCGGTCGCGCTGGCCGGCGCGGTCGTGGTGTTCGCGGTGATCGTGGCGCCCGTGGCCTACCCGAGGGCCCGCCGGTTGTGGTTGCCCGAGGAGCCGGCGCGGCCGGCCCCCGACCCGGACGCCATGCCGAGGGTGATCGACCCCGACGCGCCGACCGGGCGGCACCGGCGGGTGTGATGGGGTGGGCGGTACACACCGACCGTCCGGGTCGGTGCGCGGGCGCGTCGCCGGACGGCGGCCCGCCGCCACGAACGGGGGAGAACGGATGCAGTACGAGGTCGTCGTGCCGATCCCGGTCCGATCTGTCTGGGAGACCTTCCACGACGCCGAACGCCTGGGGCGGTGTATCCCGGGCCTGACGCCCGAGGAGCCGGTCCGCGGCGGTACCGAGGGCGTCGTGCTCACCGGCCGCTGGCGGGTGCGGGTCGACGCCGACACCGTCGCCTTCCGCGGCCTGCTGCGGCTCGCCGCCGCGGCCGAGCCGCTGGCGCTGGTCGCGACCGTGGTCGGGGTCGAGGAGCCGGGCGCGGCCGGGGGCGAGGGGCCGCCGGCCGCCCGCCTCGACGCCGAGTTCATGGTGCGGCTGTACGACCTCGCCGCGGCCGAGGACGACGACGCGGAGCACGCCGGCGAGACCCGGATCGTGTTCGCCGCCGAGCCGGGCGAGTTCGGCCCGGTCGAGGCCGCGCGGCAGGCCGCGTTCGCCCGCGTGGCCGACCTGTTCGCCGCCGCGCTGGCCGACGAACTCGCGCCCGAGACGGCGGCCGACACGCCGTTCGAGCCGGTCCGCCCGCTCGCCGAGCCGTTCTCGACGCCGCCGCCGCGCACCCGGCCCGTGCCGCCGCGTCCGGCCGAGGCCGGCTCCGAGGCGGACCTGTGGTCCGAGGTCGGACACGGCAGCGGCCGTGCCGCGCGCCGGGCGATCCGGGTGCTGGTCCCGGCGCTGGGCGCGGTCGTGCTCTGGCGCCTGGTCCGGGTGCGGGCCCGCCGCGAGCGCCTCGGCCGAGCCTGAACGGGCCGGGCCGGTCGCGGCGATAGGCTCCCGTGCCATGACCTCCGACCGTGATGCGCTGCTCGAACAGATCAAGACCAAGGCCGTCGTGCACGGCCGGGTCGTCCTGTCCTCCGGTCGGGAGGCGGACTACTACGTCGACCTGCGCCGGATCACCCTGGACGGCGAGGCCGCGCCGCTGGTCGGCAAGGTCATGCTCGACCTCACCGCCGACCTGGACTTCGACGCGGTCGGCGGGCTGACCCTGGGCGCCGACCCGGTCGCCGGGGCGATGCTGCACGCCGCCGCCGCGCGGGGCCGCAGGCTGGACGCGTTCGTGGTGCGCAAGGCCGGGAAGGCGCACGGTCTGCAGCGCCGGATCGAGGGCCCGGATGTGCGGGGCCGCCGGGTGCTCGCGGTCGAGGACACCTCCACCACGGGCGGCTCGGTGCTGACCGCCGTCGAGGCGCTGCGCGAGGCCGGCGCCGAGGTCGTCGCGGTGGCGGTGATCGTCGAGCGCGGTGCCGCGCCCACCGTGGAAAAGGCCGGCCTCGAGTATCGGGTCGCCTACCATCTGGAAGACCTCGAACTGAATTAGCGGCCCTCCGCCCGCGCATTCCGCCGTCGGCCGTCCTGTGCGATGCCTTGCGCATTCATGGGACGGCCATTGCTTTTTTCGCCGTCTCGGATATTGTCGGACCAGTTCCGACGTCGGCGCGTCCGCCGACCGGACTTCCCGGGGGGGGAAGTATGAATTCGTCGTGTATGCCGCCCTGCACGCGCTCGCCGCGCTCTCGCGGCCGAGTCGTCCTGCGCCGATCGGGGCGTTGAACACCTCTGCCCTTTCCCCTCGGGCCGCCGGGTCGGTTCCCCGTCCGACCCGGCGGCCACCTTCGCCTTCGGCACCCTCCGAGGCCACCCCGCTCCCGGTCCCCGTCCGGGGGCGGGGTGTTTTGCATTGCGCCTCGCACCGACCGTCCGCCGGCCCGACGCACGGCGAAGCGGAAAGGTTGTACGGCCGCGTATTTCATTCCGGTCAATTGCCGGTGTCGTACCCGGAACGTCCTTCGGGACGACAAAAAGCGGCGGTGCGCCAATGCGCACCGCCGCTTCGGAGCGTATGTGTTCAGTTACCCGAGGAAGCCGCTTCGCGCTTCGCCTCCCGCTTGCTGCGCACGACCTCGATGATGATCGGCAGCACCGAGATGAGCACGATGACGAAAACGCCCGGCAAAAGATATTTGTCGATGCTGCTGCCGATCGTGTCACCGAGCTTGTAGCCGAGCAGGATGATGCCGTCGGTCCACACCAGGCCGCCGATGACGTTCCAGATGAAGAACGTCCGGGCCGGCATCTCCAGCACCCCGGCGACCGGGTTCAGGAAGGTGCGGACGATCGGGATGAACCGGGCCAGCAGCACCGCCTTGGCCGGGCCGAACTTCTCGAAGTACTGCTCGGCCTTGGTCACGTACTCGGCCTTGAACAGCTTCGAGTCCGGTTTGCTGAACATCTTCGTGCCGTAGCGGGCGCCCAGGAAGTGGCCGAACTGGGCACCGGCGATCGCGCACACCGGCGCCCCGAGGAGCAGCCAGGGCAGCGAGATGGATGTGCCGACGATCTCGTCCGCCGACGAGGACGCGGCGACGCCGGCCAGGAACAGCATCGAGTCGCCGGGGAAGAAGAACCCGACCAGCAGACCCGTCTCGGCGAAGATGATCGCGAGGATGCCGATGAGTCCGAACGTCGAGATGAGGGACGTCGCGTCGAGGACGTTGACAGCTTGGAATTCCACCTTGTGAGGGTAGTGCGCGTGCGGCCCGGGTGGTCACCCGTCCCCACTCCGGGGCACGCATCATTACCGGGTCGGGACGTCCGGCGGCGATCGAGGGCCGTTTTCGGCGGCGTCCGCACCTGCGCGGACACACGTACGCACACAGAGTCAGGGGTAGCACGTGGGCAACGAGCGGCTGGTGGTGATCGGCGGTGACGCCGCCGGGATGAGTGCGGCCTCGCAGGCCCGGCGGCGGCGCGGCGAGGACGACCTGGAGATCGTGGTGATCGAGCGGGGCCGGTTCACCTCGTACTCCGCGTGCGGCATCCCCTATCTGGTCTCCGGGGACGTGGACGGCCCCGACGCGCTGATCGCACGTACGCCCGACGAGCACCGCAAGCGCGGGATCGACCTGCGCCTGGGCGTCGAGGCGGAGGGTCTGGACCTGGATCGCCGCACGGTGGAGATCCGCGACCTGACCACGGGCAGGGCCGACCGGATCGGCTTCGACCAGCTGGTCCTGGCCACCGGCGCGGTGCCGATCCGGCCGCCGCTGCCCGGGATCGACGCACCCGGCGTGCACGGGGTGCAGACCCTGGAGGACGCTCGCGAGCTGATCGAGTGGTTGGCCCCCCAACACCGCCGGGCGGTGGTGGTCGGCGGCGGCTACATCGGCATCGAGATGGCCGAGGCGATGGTCCGCAAGGGCTTGGCGGTCACCGTCGTGGACCGCTCCGCGCAGCCGATGTCCACCCTGGACCCCGACATGGGCGCCCTGGTGCACGAGGCCATGGAGGGCATGGGCATCGACGTGGTGACCGAGACCGAGGTGGTGGGGATCGAGGTGACCGACGGTCGGGCGAGCGCCGTACTGACCGCCGACGGCCGTTTCCCCGCCGACATCGTGGTCCTGGGCCTGGGCGTGCGCCCCGCCACCGAACTCGCCCGCGCGGCCGGCCTGCCGCTCGGTGCGAGCGGCGGGCTGACCACCGACCTGCGGATGCGGGTCGGCGTCGACGGCGGGGCCGAGGGCATCTGGGCCGGCGGCGACTGCGTCGAAGTGCTCGACCTCGTCTCCGGCCGCCGCCGGCACATCGCGCTCGGCACCCACGCGAACAAACACGGCCGGGTGATCGGCACCAACATCGGCGGCGACTACGCGACCTTCCCCGGCGTGGTCGGCACCGCCGTGAGCAAGGTGTGCGACCTGGAGATCGGCCGCACCGGCCTGCGCGAGAAGGACGCGGCGGCGGCCGGCTTCGAGTTCGTCACCGCGACCATCGAATCCACCGGCCGGGCCGGCTACTACCCGGGCGCGCGGTCGATGCGGGTCAAGATGATCGCCGAGCGCATCACCGGCCGGCTTCTGGGCGCACAGATCGTCGGCCGCGACGGCGCCGCCAAACGCATCGACACCGCGGCCGTCGCGCTCACCCACCGGATGACAGTCGAGGAGATCACCTCCCTCGACCTCGGCTACGCGCCCCCGTTCTCGCCGGTCTGGGACCCGATCCTGGTCGCCGCCCGCAAGGCGGCGCAGAAGGTCGCCGAGGATCGCTGACCGGCGATCGGCCCCGGCGACCGCCGGCGGGGGCTCGTCGCCGACCGCCGGCCGGGGGTCAGCTCGTCGGCGGCTTGTAGCCGGAGAGATCGAGGGACGCGACCACCCGGTCGGCGATGTCGGAGTCGGCAGGGAGCCCAGTGGTGTGGATGTAGACGCCCTGGTCGACCAGCCACCACAGCCGGATGTCGTAGGACCCCGAGTTGGCGCATGTCACGGTCCAGGAGCGGTACTTCGCGGGGTGGCCGGCGACCGTCACGGTCGACTTGCCGGTCAGCCGCATGGTCAACTCCCCGTACGCCGGAGGCGCGGCGGGGACGCCGTTGCGCATGCACAACGGCTGGGTCAGTCCGCCGTCGTCCTTGTCGACGGCCCCCTCGTAGGGCCAGCTCCCCGAGACGTCCGGGACGGGTTTGACGTTGACCCAGGCGCCGTGACCCAGGCAGTCACCGGTGTACGCGGGGTCGGCGAGCACACACTCGTGCCGGGCGTCCTCCCGCACGATCCGCCACGACGGCGGGGTCCGGAACTTCACCGCCGAGACGTCGTCGGACTTGGGCTTGGTGGACGAACCGGGGGCGGTGCTCGCCGGCTTCGAGGACGGCGGCCGGGTCGTCGGGCGGTCGTCCGGTCGGGTGTCCTCCGACTCCGCCGTGCTCGACTCCGGCGCCCCGTTCGCCTCGAGGACGTCGGTCGCGGCGACGTTCGTCGGCGGCGCCGACGTCATGCCGGGGGAGGGGGTCGTGAACTCGGTGGGCGGCGGCGTGGGCACCCGGGACTGCAGCGGCGTGCTCCGGTTCGTGGTGGGAGCCCCCACCAGGGACACCCCGCCGAAGGCCGCCGCGGCCAGGAGCACCGCGGACAGCGGAAGCCCGATGGTCTTCCACCGGGAGTGTGTGGCCCCGTCGGCGTGCGGCGGGGCCGGCGGTCGCAGCTGATGCGCGGTGACGGTGTCCGCCCGGGCCGCCATCGCCGCGCGCAGCAGGTCCTCCACCGATTCGTCGCGCGCATTGTGTTCGGTCACGACTGTTCGTCCTTCATGAGTTTTTCGAGGGCGTCGATGGCACGACTCGCCGTGGACTTCACCGCTCCACGGGAGAGTCCGAGCGTTTCGGCAATCTGCGCCTCCGTCATGTCCGACCAGTAGCGCAGCACGAGCACCTCGCGCTGTCGCGGGGCCAGGCGCTGCACCGCGCCGAGCACCCGCAGATGTTCCTCGGAGAGCACCACGGCGTCCTCGGGTGAGGCGGCGGCCGGCTCGTGCGGGGGAACGTAGGCACGGGCGGTGCGGCGCCGGCGCAGCACCGAGCGGGAGAGGTTGACCACCGACGTGCGCAGGTAGGCCATCGCGTTGTCGACGTCGTCCAAGTCCTCGCCGAAGCGGCGGTACAACGCGGTGAAGGCGTCCTGGACCACGTCCTCGGCGGTGCCGAGGTCGTCCACGAGCAGGATGGAGAGCCGGACCATGCCCAGTCGTTGGGCGTGGTAGAGCTCGGTCAGGGTCGGGCGGGCGGGTGGTTCCTCCCGACCGCCCCGCAGGATGCGAAGCCGCGGTCGACGCGGTGCGGCGTCGGCCGCCGCGTCGTCGGGCGCGGAGTCCGGCGATCGCTCGTCGCCCCCGAATGCCGGCATGCTCAGCAGCGCCACAGCCCCGCCGCCCCCTTCACTGTCATCGGACCGTCCCCACCCCTTGTGCACAGCCCGTGTCATGGAGACGTCTCGACTCGCCACGGGTTGCGCCTGCCTTCGAAGTCCTTGTGTCGCCAGGTCAGTTCGTGGTGCCTTGCCCGGCCGCGAGGCGCGGGTCGGCGGGCGCGAATCCGGCGAACGACTTCGCAAACGTGCTCATAGCGGACATGTGCATGACATGGGTGTCCCCTGGGGAAGGTGGTGGGAAGAAAACGAAGACGAACCGGAGTCCCGGGCGCCGTGAAAGCCGGCGCCGTCGGGTCCCGTGCGTTGTGATCCGCCGCTCTCCGCTTGCTGCTCTCAATACCCAAGACGCGTGTCCGATGGGATGGTTGCGCCCCGAGTGAAAGTTCGTGCGGAAGTTTTTCCGAGTCCGGTGCGGCCTCTGTGGCACCGCTTCGATGATCCGTCGGATCCTCGGTCCGCTGCGCCGAACGTGGCGGACTGGATGCGGTGTCGATCAAGTCGGTCTGCCAGGATGGGCGGCAAGCGGGGATACGGCCATCCGTGTCCGAAACCCTCATATCACCGCCGGCTCGAGCAACAAGGAGCACACGCATGCCCATCGCAACTCCCGAGGTCTACGCCGAGATGCTGGACCGGGCCAAGGCCGGTCGATTCGCCTACCCGGCGATCAACGTGACCTCGTCCCAGACCCTGAACGCGGCGCTGCGCGGGTTCGCCGAGGCGGAGAGCGACGGCATCGTCCAGGTGTCCACGGGCGGCGCGGAGTTCCTGTCGGGCACCACCGTCAAGGACATGGTGGTGGGCTCGGTCGCGTTCGCCGAGTACGCGAAGGTGATCGCCGAGAAGTACTCGGTGAACATCGCGCTGCACACCGACCACTGCCCCAAGGACAAGCTCGACGGGTTCATGCGCCCGCTGATCGACATCTCCGCGGAGCGTGTGGCCAAGGGGCAGGACCCGCTGTTCCAGTCGCACATGTGGGACGGCTCGGCCGTACCGCTGGCGGAGAACCTGGAGATCGCCCGTGAGCTGATCGCCAAGTGCGCCGCCGCGCGGATCGTCATGGAGCTGGAGATCGGCGTCGTCGGCGGCGAGGAGGACGGCGTCGCCAACGAGATCAACGACAAGCTCTACACCACCGCGGCCGACGCGCTGGAGACCGTCGAGGCGATCGGCCTGGGCGAGCAGGGCCGCTACATGCTGGCCGCGACCTTCGGCAACGTGCACGGCGTGTACAAGCCGGGCAACGTCAAGCTGCGGCCGAGCATCCTCAAGGACCTCCAGGACGCGGTCGGCGCGAAGTACGGCCGGGAGAAGCCGTTCGACCTGGTCTTCCACGGCGGCTCCGGCTCGCTGCTCGAGGAGATCCGCGAGGCGCTGGACTACGGCGTGGTCAAGATGAACGTCGACACCGACACCCAGTACGCCTTCACCCGCCCGATCGTCGACCACGTGCTGCGCAACTACGACGGCGTGCTCAAGGTGGACGGCGAGGTCGGCAACAAGAAGCTGTACGACCCGCGTTCGTACGGCAAGGCGGCCGAGACCGGGATGGCCGAGCGGGTCGTCGAGGCCTGCCGCGACCTGCGCTCGGCGGGCACCCGGATGAAGTAGTCCGCACCCGCGATCGGCATCGATCCGCGCCGAGGCCCGCGACCACGAGGTCGCGGGCCTCGGCGCGTGATGGGCGATCATGGGGTCCATGACCATCGACCAGAACCTTTTCGGCGGACCCGATCCCACCTACCTGCCCGAGGAGCCCGAGCCGCTGGCGCTGCTCGTGGACGGCGTGCCGGCGGCCGAGGTGGCCGCGAAGTTCCCGACCTTCTCGCTCGCGTGGGCCGACCTGGCCGACGAGGCCTTCGCCCGGGGCAGCGTGATCGAGTCCTACGCCTACGCGCGGGTGGGCTACCACCGCGGACTGGACGCGCTGCGGCGGGCAGGGTGGCGCGGGCACGGGCCGGTGCCGTGGGAGCACGAGCCGAACCGGGGGTTCCTGCGCTCCCTGCATGCGCTTGCGCGGGCTGCGGGTGCGATCGGTGAGGAGGAGGAGTACTCGCGCTGCACCATCTTCCTGCGGGACAGCAGTGCGGCGGGGGCCGACGCCCTGGAGGGCTGAGCACCCGGCCTGCGGCCGAGGCGGCCTCAAGCGCCGGCCGGGCTGATTGGCCTCAAGCGCCGGCCGGGCTGGTTGTTCTGCTCCGGCCGGCGCTTTGGCTTCGGATTTGTTTTGGCTGCCGGTTACGCCGGGACGAACAGGCGCCAGCCTGTGGGGCGGACCGTCCAGGTGCGCAGGTGGACCGGGCCGGTGGGCATTCCGTCGGCGGCGTAGGTGAAGTCGCGGCCGCGGACCGTGATTTCGTGTGCGCGCAGTTGTACCGGTGCGTCGAGGACCGGGTTGGGGCCGAAGCGGGATGTACCCGGGTGGCCGGTGATCATCACGGTCGCGGTGCCCGCGCCGTTCGAGCCGTTTGTCCCGTGTGATCCGTTTCGGCCGTTGTACCCGTTCACTGTGACTTCCGTCATCCTCGGGCCGGGCGTGCTCGACCCGTCGCAGCCCAGGTGCACGGACAACACGGGGCGATCCGTGTCGGCCACGACCCTGCCGTCCGCCTCGATCCGCAGCCGGTGTCCCGAGGGCCCGACGGCGGCGCCGACGGTGCTCGACACGGTCCGCGCGGCCTGGTCCCACAACCCGCGCCAGCCGCGTCCGGACATGCCCGCGACCGGCCCGCCGCGGCCGGCCCGCACGCCGTGTCCGATCCGGACCGAGCGCAGCGCGAGACCGCCCAGGTCGTCCGACAACAGGTCGAAGGAACGTTCGTTCTCGCCCAGTGCCACGCGTGCCGCCTTGGCGGGCTCGGCCGGCAGGCCCAGCGCCTCGGCGAGCCCGTGGCCGCCTCCGGTGTCGATCGGGACGATGCCCAGCGGGGTCTCGCCGAGCTCGCCCGCACGATCCAGTAACCGCGCGACGGCGTGTACTCCGGCATCCCCGCCGATCACCACGACACGCCGACGCCCCCGCCGCGCGAGGGCGCGCTGCAGGTCGGCGGGGTCGGTGGGAATGACGATCTTGCTGGGGGCGCAGGCCCGCAGAACATCGAGCGCGACCCGGACGGATTCGCCGTCCGCCGAGCGAGCCGCAGGGTCCGTGATCACGAGCAGCGAGCGCTCGGCCGACACCGGTCGTCCTTCCTCAGGTAACCTCTCCCCGCAAGAGCCCCTTGCCGCGCATCGCGTCAAGGGGCTTGGACCGTCCGGGGCTCCCGTTGTCAAACATGCCCCGCCTGGAAGGGGTGTACGCCTCATGCCCGCACTCGTACTCGTCGGCGCCCAATGGGGAGACGAGGGCAAGGGGAAGGCTACCGACCTGCTCGGCGGATCCGTCGACTACGTGGTTCGGTACCAGGGCGGCAACAATGCCGGCCATACCGTTGTCATCGGCGATCAGAAGTACGCCCTCCACCTGCTGCCCTCCGGCATCCTCACGCCCGAGTGCACGCCCGTCATCGGCAACGGTGTCGTGGTCGACCCGGGGGTGCTGCTGCACGAGATCAGCACCCTGGTCGAACGCGGCATCGACACCTCCAAGTTGCTCATCTCGGGCAATGCGCACCTGATCACGCCGTACCACCGCACTTTGGACAAGGTGACGGAACGGTTCCTCGGCAAGCGCAAGATCGGCACCACCGGACGCGGCATCGGCCCGTCCTACGCCGACAAGATCAACCGGGTCGGGATCCGCGTCCAGGACCTGTTCGACGCGGGCATCCTGACCCAAAAGGTCGAGAGCGCGCTGTCGGACAAGAACCAGATGCTGGTCAAGATGTACAACCGCCGCGAGCTGAAGGTCGAGGAGATCGTCGAGGAATACCTCGGCTACGCCGACCAGCTGCGGCCCTACGTCGCCGACACCACGCTGGTCCTGAACCAGGCCCTGGACCAGGGCAAGGTCGTCCTGTTGGAGGGCGGTCAGGGCACGCTGTTGGACGTGGACCACGGCACCTATCCGTTCGTCACTTCGTCCAACCCCACGGCGGGCGGCGCGTGCGCCGGATCCGGCATCGGCCCGACCAAGATCACCGGCGTGATCGGCATCCTCAAGGCGTACACCACGCGCGTGGGTGCCGGCCCCTTCCCGACCGAACTCTTCGACGAGGACGGCGAGGCGCTGCGCCGGATCGGCCACGAGCGCGGCGTGACCACCGGGCGCGACCGGCGCTGCGGCTGGTTCGACGCGGTGATCGCGCGGTATGCCACGCGGGTCAACGGCCTCACCGACTTCTTCCTGACCAAGCTGGACGTGCTCACGGGTTGGGAGCGGATCCCGGTCTGCGTCGCGTACGACATCGACGGCGTGCGGCACGACGAGCTGCCCATGTCGCAGACCGACTTCCACCACGCGAAGCCGATCTACGAGACGTTGCCGGGCTGGACCGAGGACATCACCGGCGCGCGCACCTTCGCGGATCTGCCGGGGAACGCGCAGGCGTACGTCCGGGCCCTGGAGGAGATGTCCGGCGCCCCGATCTCGGCGATCGGCGTCGGCCCCGGCCGCACGCAGACCATCGAGATCAACAGCCTGCTGCGCGGCAAGTAGCGCACGGGTTCGCGACCGCGCGGGGTCCTGCCGACACACTGTCGGCAGGACCCCGTGATCGTTGACAATCTGTCGCTTCGGACGGCGTTTGCCCGGCCTTAGGGTGGCCGCATGAGCACTCTGGACCCGGCGGCCGGGAAGGCCGTCTACGACGCCGACCGCGCCCACGTCTTCCACTCCTGGTCCGCACAGGGGCTCATCAGCCCGCTGGCGGTCGCGGGCGCCGAGGGTTCCTACTTCTGGGACTACGACGGCAACCGATACCTGGACTTCGCGTCCCAGCTGGTCAACACCAACATCGGACACCAGCACCCCAAGGTCGTCGCGGCGATCAAGGCGCAGGCCGACAAGCTGTGCATGGTCCAGCCGGCCTTCGCCAACGACGCCCGCAGCGAGGCCGCGCGGCTGATCACCGAGCTGGCGCCCGGCGACCTGAACCGGGTCTTCTTCACCAACGGCGGCGCCGAGGCGAACGAGAACGCGATCCGGATGGCGCGGCTGCACACCGGCCGGCACAAGGTGCTCTCCACCTACCGCTCGTACCACGGCGCCACCGCCAACGCGATCGCGCTGACCGGCGACCCGCGCCGCTGGCCGAACGAGACCGGCGTGTCCGGCATCGTGCACTTCTGGGGCCCGTACGCCTACCGCTCCGCGTTCCACGCCGACGGCGAGGCGCAGGAGTGCGAGCGCGCGCTGGCGCACCTGGAGAACACCATCGTGTTCGAGGGCGCCCAGACGATCGCCGCGATCGTGCTGGAGACCGTGGTCGGCACCGCCGGCATCCTGGTGCCGCCGGCCGGCTACCTCGCGGGTGTGCGGGCGCTGTGCGACAAGTACGGGATCGTCTTCATCGCCGACGAGGTGATGGCCGGGTTCGGCCGCACCGGCGCGTGGTTCGCGGTGGACAACTGGGACATCACCCCCGACCTGATCACCTTCGCCAAGGGCGTCAACTCCGGCTACGTCCCGCTCGGCGGCGTGATCATCTCGGACCGGATCTTCGAGACCTTCCGCGAGCGCCCCTACCCGGGCGGCCTGACCTACTCCGGTCACCCGCTGGCCTGCGCAGCCGCCGTCGCGACGATCACCGCGATGCGCGACGAGAAGATCGTCGAGAACGCCAAGTGGCTCGGGGAGAGCGTGATCGGCCCCGAACTGCGCGCGATGGCGACGCGGCACGCGAGCGTCGGCGAGGTGCGCGGCCTCGGCGTGTTCTGGGCGATCGAGCTGGTCAAGAACAAGGAGACCCGCGAGCCGCTGGTCGCCTACAACGCCGCCGGCCCCGCCGCGCAGCCGATGAACGAGTTCACCGCGGCGTGCAAGGCGCGTGGCCTGTGGCCGTTCGTCAACATGAACCGCACCCACGTGGTGCCGCCGTGCACGAGCACCGAGGCCGAGGTCAAGGAGGGCTTGGCCATCCTGGACGAGGCGCTGACCGTCGCCGACGCGTTCTGCGGGTAGCCCCTCGCACTGCGTGCAACCCTTCGCGAACCGGGCCGTACCCGCGCCGACTTCGGCGCGGGTACGGCTTTTTCGCGTTTCCACCCCCGGTGTTCGCCGCCCGATCACCCCTTCGGGCGCCGACTCCCGGCGTCCCGGGCGAAATCGGATGGGCACGTTGCTCCCCAAATCGGATATCGGTTCATATGATCGACGCGATCGACTTGATCGGACGGGTGCCCGTCGGCGCGACGGTGCCGACGGCCGGCGAGAAGAGACCGCGTGCAGTCGACACAGGGCAGTGTTTTAGACGGCGGCCTGCTTCTCGGCCCGGCCGATCCCGGCGGTGCTCAGGCCCCGTTGCGGCGGATCAGCCTGCGCCAGGAGATCGCCGAGGTGTTGAGCGACGACCTGGTGACGGGCCGGCTGCCGGCCGGTACCTCGCTGACCGTCAACGAGACCGCGCAACGTTTCGGGGTGTCGGCGACCCCCGTACGCGAGGCGCTGATCCAGCTCGCCGCGCAGGGCCTGCTGCTCGGCGGCCACCATCGCGGCTTCCAGGTCTGCCGGTTCACCTGGACCGACTTCGCCGAGATCGTCGAGTCGCGCCGACTGCTCGGCGTGCCGCTGATCGGCCGGATCGCCCGGACCGCGCCGGACGAGGCGATGCCGACGCTGCGGGCGCTCGGCGACCGACTCGACGGCGCGCACTGGAACGGCGACGTGTCCGAGGTCGCGCTGCTCGACCGGCGGTTCTTCGGCGAACTCGGCCGCTGGAGCGGCAACCGCCGACTCGCCGACGTGCTCGCGGTCTTTCGGGTCCAGGCCTGGATGTACATCGTCCCCTACCTGCGCGACGCCCCGCCGACCGCGTCGGGCTGGGGCCGCTATCGCGAACTCGCGGACAAGGTCGCCGCGCGCGACGCGGAGGGATCGATGGCGCTGATGCGCGACTACACCTCGGCCGGTCGCCGGCTCGCCCGCGAACTCGCGGACGCGCACTGACGCTTGCCCATGGATGCGGGCCGGCGCGGTGGCGGTACGGTGGCGCCGGTAACCGCCGCGTGGGATCGACAGGACCGGGAGCTGCACCGTGGATTGCGACGTCTGGCTCGTTCCGCTGGTGGACGCGCTGTGTCACAACCCGGAGAATCCGTTCCGCGACGAACTGGCCGCCTACGACGCCGCACTGGTGGGCCACGGCCTGCCCACCGTGCCGGTGCGCACCTGGCAGCCGGGCACCGCCGAGGTGCGGCTCGCGGGCGCGTTCGACCACGAGTCGCTGCACTACCTGCGCCGCGCCTACCTGCTGCACCGCACAGGGTTCCCGGTCACCCCCGTGGAGCGGCTGGGCGAGGACTACGACCGCCTCCTGGAGACCTTCGAGGCGGCCGCCCAGTTCTCCCACCTGGTGTGGCACTACGACCACGCCGGCGCCTACCTGCCGATCGACTTCCCGCAACCGCTGATGGACGACCCGCTGCCCGAGGAGGGCGGACCGCTCGGCTCCAGCCTGGGCATGCTGCGCGAGCTGGAGGACCTGGCCCCGTACATCGGCGTGGACCTGCTCGACCCGCCCAGGCCGACGCCGACCTACGACGGCGCCCCGTTCGCCCGCGAACGTTTCGTCTGGGCGACCCTGTACGCCGCCGCCCAGGAGAGCGTGACCCTGGGCGCGATGGTCGTCTTCGCCTGAGCGCGGGGGCATCCGCCGCCGGGCGTGCCACTAGGCTGCCCGTGTGAAGGTCCTCGTGATTGGCAGCGGTGCCCGTGAGCACGCCCTGTGCCGCTCGCTCTCCCTCGACTCCGCGGTGTCCGCCGTCTACTGCGCGCCCGGCAACGCCGGCATCGCGCAGGTGGCCGAACTGCGCCAGGTCGACGCCCTCAACGCCGGGGACGTCGCCGACCTCGCCCAGCGCCTCGGCGTCGACCTCGTCGTCGTCGGCCCCGAGGCCCCGCTGGTCGCCGGGGTCGCGGACGCCGTGCGCGCGCGGGGCATCGACTGCTTCGGCCCCTCCGGCACCGCCGCGCGCCTGGAAGGCTCCAAGGCGTTCGCCAAGGAGGTGATGGCCGCCGCCGGCGTGCCCACCGCCCGCAGCTACGTGTGCACCACCGCCGAGGAGGCCGACCGCGCCCTCGACGCGTTCGGGCCGCCCTACGTGGTCAAGGACGACGGCCTCGCCGCCGGCAAGGGCGTCGTGGTCACCGACGACCTCGACGTCGCCCGCGCACACGCCGCCTCCTGCGACCGGGTGGTGATCGAGGAGTTCCTCGACGGCCCCGAGGTCTCGCTGTTCGTGCTCTGCGACGGCGACGACGTGGTGGCCCTCCAGCCCGCCCAGGACTTCAAGCGGGTCGGCGACGACGACGCGGGCCCCAACACCGGAGGCATGGGCGCCTACACCCCGCTCCCGTGGGCCCCCGAGGGCCTGACCGAGGACCTGGTGCGCACCGTCGCCCAGCCCACCGTGGACGAGATGCGCCGCCGCGGCACCCCGTTCTCCGGCGTGTTGTTCATCGGTCTCGCGCTCACCTCACGCGGCCCGCGCGTGATCGAGTACAACTGCCGCTTCGGCGACCCCGAGACCCAGGTCGTGCTGGCGAGCCTGGCCACCCCGCTGGCCGGCGTGCTGCACGCCGCCGCGACCGGGCGACTGGGCGAACTGGAGCCGCTGCGCTGGCACGAGGGCGCGGCCGTGACCGTGGTGGTGGCCGCCGAGAACTACCCCGCGACCCCGCGTACGGGCGACCCGATCAAGGGCCTGGCCGAGGTGGCCAAGCTCCCGCACACCTACGTCCTGCACGGCGGCACCCGCCGCGGCGAGGCCGGCGAGGTGTTGTCCTCCGGCGGCCGGGTGCTCTCCGTCACCGGCGCCGGGGCAACCCTGGAGCAGGCCCGAGAGCGTGCGTACGAGGGGGTGGCCCTGATCGGCCTGCCCGGCTCGCACCACCGCACCGACATCGCCGCCAAGGCGAGCCGGGGCGAGATCTCGGTCGCCGGCTACCGGCCCCAGGGCTGAATTCGGCCGTTCGGCCCCTTTACCGGTCGGCTCAAACCCACACAGCCGTCCGGCCCCGGATCTCACTCGCAGGGATGGTGTTCGGCCCGAAGCGGCTGAACACCAGAACTCGTCGCATTATCGTGCGAGCACCGCGGGTCGTGACCGACGACCCGGACGAGTGATCCCCGGATCCAGGATCGGATGGGGGCGATGCGTGTGGGCGAGTCGGCCGAACCACTGGCGCTGGCCGAGGCACGCGCGCGGGCGCGCGCGGTGCTGTGGGTGCGCAACGGCGCCGTCCTGGCCGCGCTGACGGCCGCCGGCCTGCTGGTGTACTGGGCCTCGCGCACCTTCGGCGAGAGTGCCCCGGGCACGCTGCTCGCCGCCCTGGCGGTGGCCATCGTGGCCCTGCTCGGGTGGGTCGCGCTCGACTTGGCGCTGGTGCGCCGCACCGGTGTCCCGGCGGTCGTGCTGGCCCCGGACGACGCGCCGGAACTGCACACGATGGTGCGCGAGCTGGCCGAGCGCCTGGACGTGCCGGTGCCCGACGGCATCCGCTTGTGCCCCGAATGCGACAGCTGGCTGGAACCCGACCCCCGCCGACCCCGACGCACCGTCCTGGTGGTCGGCGCGCCGTTCCTGTGGTGGCTGCGGGTGGGCGAACTGCGCGCCCTGCTCGCCCCGGTCGTGGCGGGCACCGAGGCGTCCGCCGAACCGGTGGTCGCCGGCGCCCGCCGCTGGGTCCGCCGCCTCGACGCTGTCGCCGACGTACGCCGCCCACTCGGCCCGGCCCCGCTGCGCCCGGCCCGCCGGCTCTCCCGCTCCTTCGCCCGCCAACTGCTCGGCCTGTGCCAGGGCCACGCCGAACTGATGGAGCGCGAGATCGCGGTCGGCGCGGCGGCCCTGGCCATCCCGCTGGAGCCCGAACTGCGCGCCACCGCGCACGAACAGGTCGGCCTGGCCTACGCCGGCTGGGACCGCCTGCTGACCCGGCTCGCCGCCCCCGCCTGGGCCATCGGCCGCCGCCCGGACGCGCTGATGGCGGGCGTGGTCTCGGCGCTGACCGAGTTGTCCCGGCGGGACAAGCTCGCCGACGCGTTCGGAGCCCGTCTGGCCGAGCGGGCCGCCGGCGACCTGCTCGCCGACCCGGTCGCCATGGACGGCGAGATCTCCCGGCTCGCGGCGGGCATCTTCGCCGACGGACCCACCCCTGAACCGGTCTCCTGGGCCGACTACCCCGACGCGGTCATCGAGCCGGTGTGGCGGGCCCGCGCGGCGGCGTTCGCGGCCCCCGTCGACGACGCCCTGGCGGTGCTGCGCCGGGACCCGGACGAGGACCACCGCAAGGCCGCCGACCACCTGTTCGCGGTGGTGGCGTGCGCGGCCCTGGACACCGGCCGGATGCACCCCGCGGTGGACTGGCTGGACGGCCCGGTCCTGGTCGACGGCTCCGGCCGCGCGGTCGACCTGGCGACGCTGATCACCCGTGCCGTCGACGAACGCAACGACGCCCCGCTGCGCGCCTGGCTGGCCCGGATCGGCATCGCCACCCGCGAGCCGGTCCACCCCGACGGTTCGGCGGCCTGACGCCCTCGGGTCCGTGGTGGGGCCCGTGAAAGACTCACCCTGCCCCACCACACCCCAAGAAAGCGCTGGTTCCGTGAGCGGATTCGTCACCAAACCCGAGCCGGTCGAGGTCCCCGGTCTGACCCACATCCACACCGGCAAGGTGCGCGAGCTGTACACCGACGCCGACGACAACCTCGTGATGGTGGCGAGCGACCGGATCTCCGCCTACGACTGGGTCCTGGAGCCCGGGATCCCGGACAAGGGCCGGATCCTCACGAGCCTGTCGCTGTGGTGGTTCGACCTGCTGGCGGACCTGTACCCGAACCACGTGCTGTCCACCGACGTGCCCGCCGGCGCCCCCGCCGACTGGGCCGGCCGCACCCTGGTGTGCCGTCGGCTGGACATGGTGCCGGTCGAGTGTGTGGCGCGCGGCTACCTGGCCGGGTCCGGCACCGTGGAGTACCGCGCCTCGGGCTCGGTGTGCGGCGTCGCGCTGCCCGAGGGCCTGACCGAGGGCTCCGAGCTGCCCGAGCCGATCTTCACCCCGGCCACCAAGGCCGAGGTCGGCGAGCACGACGAGAACGTCTCCTTCGCGTACGTCGCCGAGCGGCACGGCGCGGAACTGGCCGACGCGCTGCGCCGGGCCACGCTCTCCGTCTATGGCCGGGCCCGGGACATCGCGCGCGAGCGCGGGCTCGTCCTGGCCGACACCAAGTTCGAGTTCGGCCTCGACCCGGCGGGTGGCCTGGTGCTCGCCGACGAGGTGCTGACCCCCGACTCGTCCCGCTACTGGCCCGCCGACCGCTGGGCGCCGGGGCACGCCCAGCCGTCCTTCGACAAGCAGTACGTGCGCGACTGGCTCACCTCGCCCGAGTCGGGCTGGGACCGCGTGGCCGACACCCCGCCGCCGGACATGCCCGAGGAGGTCGTCACGCGTACGCACGAGAAGTACGTCGAGGTGTACGAGCGACTGACCGGAAACCGCTGGGCCTGATCGGTCGAGCCCGCCCGACGCCGATTCCCGGCCGTCCCGACACCCGTCGGGGCGGCCGGGGCGGTATTCGGCCCACGCGCACCCGGCCGACCCCACGCACACGACAGAAAGGCCGGATCACATAAGTGATCCGGCCTTCTCGTGGAGCGGACGACGAGATTCGAACTCGCGACCCTCACCTTGGCAAGGTGATGCTCTACCAACTGAGCCACGTCCGCACGACTCGGGGCGTTGCCCCGCGTTGTGTCCCCAACCCTACCCGATCCGCGGAGGTGGTTGCCACCGACCTCGGTTCGAGGGGTCGAGCAGAGCAGGCGACAGGAATTGAACACTGCGTCTCCCCCTTGGAAAGGGGGCGCTCTACCACTGAGCTACGCCTGCGTGTGTTCCCCGGTTTCCCGGGTGCAAGAGAACTCTATAGGACCCCCGAGGGTGCCCAGTACGCTCCGGAGTCGGATCATCACGGATGTCCGGGTTTGCCAGGGAAAGTTCTTTCGGGACGACGCCGGCCCCCGCTCCGCCGCAGGCGGGGACGGGGGCCGAGAGGTGGCCGGATCGGACACGTCTGGTGTCGGTCGCCGGCGCGGAGGTGCGCTCAGTTCGCGGTGTTGGCGGCCTCGAATTCCGCGTATACCCGGGCCGGGATACGCCCGCGGGCGGGTACGTCCATACCGCGCGCACGAGCCCAGGCCCGTACCGCCGCGGGGTCGGAGGTGACGGTCGTCTGGCGGAAGGGCTTTCCGGTGCGCGCGGTACGTCGCGCGACCGCGAGATAAGGAGCCAGCGCATCCCGCATCTGCTGAACGTGCTCTTCCGAAAGGTCGATTTCATACGACTTGCCGTCGAGGCCGAAACGGATGGTTTCCGTGGCCTCGCTTCCGTCGATGTCGTCGTGCAGGCTGACGACTACACGCTGGGCCATGGCGGTGTCCTCTCGGGTGATAGCACCGAGGCGAAAAACAAAACTACATTGCCGAGTCTAAGCGCTAAACGCGAACCCTTGCGGTGTGGTCCGCTGTTCTCCGGTTCGGTAAGCGCTAATTTACCGGTCGGCGATTCGTTTTCACGATACGCGAGATATTCCTCTCGCCGCGCGAGGGCGGGCGTGTCCCGAGTGTCGGCCGGTTTGATCCACAGCCTGTGGACAACGCGACGTCGAATCGACCGCCGGATGAGCCCAGCCAGGCCGCAGTGCCCGTTTGGAGGCGATTTATTGACATCCGGACTCGGCCGACCTCCCTGTGGACAACCTCAAAGCTGTGGATAACTCGGCGCCGGGGCGGGTCGCCCGGAGGCGGCCGGTACCCTGATACCGCCGATCCATCGGGTGCCGGCGTCGACCGACCCGATCCAGCAGCAGGGTCCGACCCCCCGTATCCCGCGATACGGACGACCGGCCCGAACCATCACAGTGGGAGTGCCTGTGGCACGCGTCGTCGTCGACGTCATGCTCAAGCCGGAAATCCTCGATCCCCAAGGGCAGGCCGTGCAGCGCGCGCTGCCGCGGCTGGGATTCGACGGAATCACCGACGTCCGCCAGGGCAAGCGTTTCGAGCTGGAGCTGGAGGGGCCGGTCGACGAGGCCGCCCTCGCCCGCATCCGCGAAGCCGCCGAGTCCTTCCTCGCCAACACCGTGATCGAGGACTTCACCGTCCGCGTCGAGGCGGAGGGGGAGAAGTGACGATCCGCGTCGGCGTCGTCACCTTCCCCGGTTCGCTCGACGACCACGACGCCCGGCGCGCGGTGCGCATCGCCGGCGCCGAGCCGGTCGCCCTGTGGCACAAGGACAAGAACCTCCAGCAGGTCGACGCGGTCGTCCTGCCCGGCGGATTCTCGTACGGCGACTACCTGCGTTGCGGAGCCATCTCGCGCTTCTCGCCGGTCATGGAATCGGTGATCGAGCAGGCGCAGGCCGGCCTTCCGGTATTGGGCATCTGCAACGGTTTCCAAATTCTTTGCGAATCGCACCTGCTGCCGGGCGCGCTCACCCGCAACGACCACCTCCACTTCATCTGTCGGGACCAAAAGCTGCGGATCGAGAACACGTCGACCGCATGGACGTCGGACTTCGAGCCCGGACAGGAGATCACTGTTCCGCTCAAGAACGGTGAAGGCGGTTTCGTCGCCGACGAACGCACCCTGGACATGCTGGAGGCCGAGGGTCGGGTGGTTGCCCGCTACCTGGACCTCAACCCGAACGGATCGCGTCGCGACATCGCCGGCATCAGCAACGCGGCCGGGAACGTGGTCGGTCTGATGCCGCACCCCGAGCACGCGGTGGAGCCGCTGACCGGTCCCACGACCGAGGGCCTCCCCTTCTTCACCTCGATCCTGAAGCGCCTGGTGAACGCCTGATGAGCCTGGACACCGTCAAGAACGCGCTCGAACACCCCGACGTCGAGCAGCCCTTCGCCGAACTCGGCCTCAAGCCGGACGAGTACACCCGCATCCGAGAGATCCTGGGCCGCCGGCCGACCTCCTCCGAGCTGGCCATGTACTCGGTGATGTGGTCCGAGCACTGCTCGTACAAGTCGAGCAAGGTGCACCTGCGCCAGTTCGGCGACAAGATGCCCGAGAACGACGCGATGCTCGTGGGCATCGGGGAGAACGCCGGCGTCGTCGACGTCGGCCAGGGCTACGCGGTGACCTTCAAGGTCGAGTCGCACAACCACCCGTCCTACGTGGAGCCCTACCAGGGCGCCGCGACCGGGATCGGCGGCATCGTGCGCGACATCCTGGCGATGGGCGCCCGTCCGGTCGCGGTGATGGACCCGCTGCGCTTCGGTGCGGCCGAACACCCCGACACCCGGCGTGTGTTGCCCGGCGTGGTCGCGGGCATCGGCGGCTACGGCAACTGCCTGGGCCTGCCCAACATCGGCGGCGAGATCGTCTTCGACCCCTGCTACCAGGGAAACCCGCTGGTCAACGCGCTGTGCGTGGGCGTGATGAAGCACGAGGACATCCACCTCGCGCAGGCGTCCGGCGCGGGCAACCTGGTGATCCTCTACGGCGCCCGCACCGGCGGCGACGGGATCGGCGGGGTCTCGGTCCTGGCCTCGGAGACGTTCGACGCAGACGGCCCGGCCAAGCGGCCGGCCGTCCAGGTCGGCGACCCGTTCCAGGAGAAGCTGCTGATCGAGTGCACCCTGGAGCTGTTCCGCGAGCACCTGGTCGCGGGCATTCAGGACCTCGGCGGCGCGGGCCTGTCCTGCGCCACCTCGGAGCTGGCCTCGGCCGGGTCCGGCGGCATGCGGGTCGAGCTGGACACCGTCCCGCTGCGCGACCACACGCTCTCGCCCGAAGAGATCCTGATGAGCGAGTCGCAGGAGCGCATGTGCGCGGTCGTGGAGCCGGCCCACGTGGCCCGCTTCATGGAGATCTGCGACAAGTGGGACGTCATCGCCACCGTCGTCGGCGAGGTCACCGAGGGCGACCGGCTGGAGATCTTCTGGCACGGCGAGCAGATCGTCGACGTGCCGCCGCGCACCGTGGCGCACGAGGGGCCGGTCTACGAGCGGCCGTACGCGCGCCCGCAGTGGCAGGACACCCTCCAGGCCGACGCGGCCGAGCGGCTGCCCCGCCCGGGTACGGACGAGGAGCTGAAGGCGACGCTGCTCGACCTGGTCGCCTCGCCGAACCTGGCGGACAAGTCGTGGGTCACCGACCAGTACGACCGCTACGTGCTCGGCAACACCGTGCTGGCCCAGCCGGAGGACTCCGGCATGGTCCGCATCGACGAGGAGACCGGCCTGGGCGTGGCGCTCGCCACCGACGGCAACGGCCGCTTCTGCAAGCTCGACCCGTACATCGGCGCCCAGCTCGCGCTGGCCGAGGCGTATCGCAACGTGGCCACCACCGGCGCCAGGCCGCTGGCCGTCACCGACTGCCTGAACTTCGGCTCGCCCGAGGACCCGGCGGTGATGTGGCAGTTCGCCGAGACCACGCGCGGCCTGGCCGACGCGTGCCGGATCCTGGGCACGCCGGTGACCGGCGGCAACGTGTCGTTCTACAACCAGACCGGCGAGACGGCGATCCACCCGACCCCGGTGGTCGGCGTGCTCGGCGTGATCGACGACGTCGAGCGGCGCACGCCGGTCGGCTTCGCCGAGGAGGGGCAGATCATCCTGCTCCTGGGCGACACGCACGAGGAACTGTCCGGCTCGGCATGGGCACAGGTGGCCCACGACCACCTCGGCGGCCTGCCGCCGAAGGTGGACCTGGAGCGCGAGCGGCTGCTCGCCGAGGTCCTGATCGCGGGCTCGCGCGACGGCATGATCGACGCCGCGCACGACCTCGCCGACGGCGGTCTGGCCCAGGCCCTGGTCGAGGCGTGCCTGACCGGCGGCCACGGCGCGCGGGTGGTGCTGGCGGAGGACCTCGACCCGACCGTCGCGCTGTTCAGCGAGTCGGCGGGCCGGGCGATCGTCGCGGTGCCCAGGAGCGAGGAGATGCGCTTCACCGACATGTGCAAGGTGCGCGGCCTGCCGTGCGCCCGGATCGGTGTGGTCGACGGCGACACGCTCGACTTCCAGGGCCACTTCACGGTGGCGCTGGACGAACTGCGCACCGCCCACGAGCGGACCCTGAAGGCCCTGTTCGGCTGAGCAGGCGACCTTCCCGATGCCCGTGAGGGGTGCCCAGCGCACCCCTCACGGGCATCGCCGTCTTCCGGCGCCGCCGTCCCTACCTCCCCAGCCGATATGGCCGGAACGTGCCGTGCCCGGGCCAGTACGGGTAGGGGATCGTGTCGAAGTGTGCGCCCTTGCGCGCGCTCTCCTCGTACGCGTGGTACCTGGTGTGCGCCGCGTCCGCCCAGCCCGCGAAGATCAGCGTGTGGCCGGCCGCGCCCGGAGCGGTGTTGAGCAGGATGTCGCCCGGTCGCAGGTCGTCCCGGCCGATCGGGTGCGACACCTCCGGCAGGGTCACCGTGGTCAGCCCCGGCGGCGGCAGCCCCCAGGCCATCGAGACCAGCCCCGAGCAGTCCGTGCGGTAGCCGTCGTGCAAGCCGCTCATGCTGTAGCCCAAACCCAGGTCGGCCCACCGCCTCGCCCGGGCCACGATCTCCTCCCCGCCCGACCCCGGCGCCGCGACCCGCACGACGCCCGCCCCGCGACCGATCGGCCGGATCGCGAACGGCCCGTCGTACACCTCCGGCGGCGCGAACGACGGCTCGCCCGCGCGGACCCACCCGTCGGCCGGGCCGAGCCCCGCGCGCGGCCCGCCCGCCGGCGCCAGGTCGAGCAGTCGGGTGGCCGCGCCGTGGTCCGCCGCCGCATAGGACCGGGCGTTGTCGACCAGCCGATCGGCCAGATCCACCCCGCCCCGCTCGGCCCGATCCAGCGTCTCCACCGCCTCCCGAAGCCGGGTCCGCAGCACCTCGAAGGTCTCCGGCGCCAACGGGCGGCTCGCCGCGACATCGACCGCCGCCACCCGCTCGCGCAGCCCCCACACCTCCCGCGCCACCGCCCGCAACCGACCCGCGAGCGTGACCAGAGCGCCCGGCTCGGCGGCGAACCCGGCGATCACCGCGCCGCCCACCGCTGGTCCAACCACGCCGCACTGCCCGACGCCGGGAAACGCTCCGCCGCGTCCGACCCCGCCGCCGACCCCGCCCTTTCCCGCGCCGCCCGCTCGTTCGCCGCGATCCGGCCCAGCGCGGCCCGTATCGCCGCCGCGTGCGCCCGCAGCGCCTCGACCACGGCCAGCACCGCCGGCTCCGTCGCCGCACACTCCCGCCGCCAGACCTGCGCCCGAGCCGCGAACGCCTCCGCCGCCCCGCCGCGCCAGTCGACCGCCGTCGAGACGGGCCGCACCCGCTCCGCCGCCCCGGCCAACTCGGCCGCGATCGCCTCGACCCGGCCGGGATCCCCGTAATCGCTCATGCCCCCAGCGTCACGGCACGCCGGCCGCAGCGGGCGAGCCCGCGCCGCATCCGTGCAGAAACGAATCGCCTACTCCGGGCCGAAAACCGCCGACCCGAGCCGAAAACCCTCCACCCCACCCGCCGCCCGCCCTCTAACCTGCACCCATGACGAACCGCTCCGCCGCCCCCCGCCCCCGCAAGGTCGATCCGGCCAAGGTGCGCAGCGCGCTGATCGCCGAGTGGCGCGCGATGGCCGAGGTCACGGCACGGCTGACCCCGGAGCAACTCGCCGCCCCCTCCGGGCTGACCGGCTGGTCCACCGCCAACCTGGTCGGCCACCTGGCCGCGAGCGTCGAGGCGGTCCCGCGCTGGCTCGCCGAACCCGTTCCGACCGGCCCGCCGATCACCGTCGAGCAGTGGGCCAACGGCACCGCCGCGCACGCCTCGGTGATCTCCGCCATCGCCGACGACATGGCCGAGGCCGGCCGCACCCCCGCCGACTGCGTCGACGCCGCGATCGCCGCCCTGGACGACGTCCCGGACACCCGCACGACGATCACCCGGATCGGCCCGATGCGCCTGCCCGACATGCTCGTCACCCGCCTCGTCGAGGGCGTCGTGCACAGCGACGACCTGGAGCGGGCCACCGGCGAGCCCTTCCCGCACGACCGCCACGCGCTCGGCACGGTGGTCCGCGCGCTGGCCGACGCGCTCGCCGCCCGCGCTCCCGGACACGCGGTCGAGGTCCGCGTCCCGCCGTTCGCCGTAGTGCAGTGCGTCACAGGACCCCGGCACACTCGGGGCGTTCCGCCCAACGTGGTCGAGACCGACCCAAGGACCTGGATCCGCCTCGCCACCGGCCGTCTGACCTGGGCGGACGCCGTCGAAGACGGTCGAGTCCTGGCCAGTGGCGAACGCAGCGACTTGTCCGAATATCTGCCACTGATGGGGTGATCCGCGACCGATCCGGCCCTGTCGTAGACTCGATCACGTGCCACGTGGCGATGGACGACTCAACCACGATCTCTTCCCCGGCGAGAAGGGCCCGCAGGACGCCTGCGGCGTCTTCGGCGTCTGGGCCCCCGGCGAAGAGGTCGCAAAACTCACCTATTTCGGTCTCTACGCTTTGCAGCACCGCGGGACGGAATCCGCCGGCATAGCTGTGAGCAACGGATCCCAGATCCTGGTCTTCAAGGACATGGGCCTGGTCTCCCAGGTCTTCGACGAAACCACTCTGGGCTCGCTCCGCGGGCACATGGCCGTAGGCCATGCCCGCTACTCGACCACCGGATCGTCCGTCTGGGAGAACGCCCAGCCGACGTTCCGGGCCACCGCGACCGGCAGCATCGCGCTCGGCCACAACGGAAACCTCACCAACACGGGTGAGCTGTCCCGTCTGGTCGCCGAGCAGGGCCCCGATCGCGGCGAACTCAACTACCCCTACCAGGGCCGGATCGAGGCCAGCAGCGACACCGACCTGCTCACCTCGCTCCTGGCCGGCAGCCCCGACCTGTCCCTGGAACAGACCGCGATGCAGGTGCTGCCCGAGGTCAAGGGCGCCTTCTCGCTGGTCTTCATGGACGAGACCACGCTCTACGCCGCGCGCGACCCCCAGGGCATCCGGCCCCTCGTGCTCGGCCGCCTGGAGCGCGGTTGGGTGGTGGCGAGCGAGACCGCCGCCCTCGACATCGTCGGCGCCTCGTTCATCCGCGAGATCGAACCGGGCGAGCTGATCGCGGTCGACGAGCACGGCCTGCGCACCCGGCGCTTCGCCGAGGCCAAGCCCAAGGGCTGCGTCTTCGAATACGTCTACCTGGCCCGCCCTGACACCACCATCGCGGGCCGCGGCGTCTACGCGTCCCGGGTCGAGATGGGTCGCCGGCTGGCCCAGGAGTACCCGGTCGACGCCGACCTGGTCATGCCGACCCCGGAATCGGGCACCCCCGCCGCGATCGGCTACGCCGAACAGTCCGGCATCCCGTACGGAAACGGCCTGGTCAAGAACTCCTACGTGGGCCGGACCTTCATCCAGCCCAGCCAGACCATCCGCCAGCTGGGCATCCGGCTCAAGCTCAACCCGCTGCGCGAGGTCATCCAGGGCAAGCGCCTGGTCGTGGTCGACGACTCGATCGTGCGCGGCAACACCCAGCGCGCGCTGGTGCGCATGTTGCGCGAGGCCGGCGCGGCCGAGGTGCACGTGCGGATCTCCTCGCCGCCGGTGAAGTGGCCGTGCTTCTTCGGCATCGACTTCGCCACCCGGGCCGAACTGATCGCCAACGGTCTCTCGGTGGACGAGATCGCCAAGTCGCTCGGCGCCGACTCGCTCGCCTACATCTCGCTCGACGCGATGGTCGAGGCGACCACCATTCCCAAGGACCGGCTGTGCCGGGCCTGCTTCGACGGGGAATACCCGATCGAGCTGCCCGACCCCGAGCGGTTGGGCAAGCACCTGCTCGAAGGCATCGAGCAGTCCGTCCGCACCGACGTGGACGGCGTGCAGGCCCTCCTCGGCGGCGGCGGCGCGGAGGACGCGCTCCGTCGTCCCTGATCCGCCGAGTCCGCGCAGTCCAGCGAGTGTCCGTTTCCGGTGCGCCGCGTCGCGTCCCCCTTCCCGGGGGCGCGACGGGCGTTCCGCAAGGATCCACCCCGACCCGAAAGGGCCGCCGCCGTGAGCGACCAGTCCACCCCCACCCCCCGCACCGCGAGCTACGCCGCGGCCGGCGTCGACATCGAGGCCGGTGACCGCGCCGTCGAGCTGATGAAGCAATGGGTCGGCAAGGCCACCCGGCCCGAGGTCGTCGGCGGCCTGGGCGGCTTCGCCGGCCTGTTCGACGTCTCCGCGCTCAAGCGGTACGAGCGCCCCCTGCTGGCCACCGCGACCGACGGCGTGGGCACCAAGGTCGCCATCGCGCAGGCGATGGACAAGCACGACACGATCGGCCACGACCTGGTCGGCATGGTCGTCGACGACCTCGTCGTATGCGGCGCCGAACCGCTGTTCATGACCGACTACATCGCCACCGGCAAGGTCTTCCCCGAGCGGGTCGCGGCGATCGTCAAGGGCATCGCCGAGGGCTGCGTCCTGGCCGGCTGCGCGCTGGTCGGCGGCGAGACGGCCGAGCACCCCGGCCTGCTCGACCCGAACGAGTACGACGTCGCGGGCGCCGGCACCGGCGTGGTGGAGGCCGACGGCCTGCTCGGCGCGGAGCGCGTGCGCGAGGGCGACGTGGTGATCGCGATGGCCGCCTCCGGCCTGCACTCCAACGGCTACTCGCTGGCCCGCCACGTGTTCTTCGCCGTCGCCGGCTGGAAGCTCGACCGCGACGTCCCGGAACTGGGCCGCACGCTCGGCGAGGAACTGCTCGAACCGACCCGGATCTACTCGCTCGACTGCCTGGACCTGGCCCGGCGCACCGACGTGCACGCCTACTCGCACGTCACCGGCGGCGGCCTGGAGGCCAACCTGGCCCGGGTACTCCCGGCCCACCTGGACGCCCGCCTGGACCGCTCGACCTGGACCCCGGCCCCGATCTTCGGCCTGGTCGGCGCGCTCGGCGAGGTGCCCCGGTCGGAGCTGGAGAAGACGCTGAACATGGGAGTGGGCATGGTCGCGGTGGTCGCCGCCGACGCCGCCGACGCGGCCCTCGCGGTGCTCGCCGAGCGCGGCGTGCCGGCCTGGATCCTCGGCGACGTGGTCACCGGTTCCGGCCGGGCCGTACTGAGCGGCGATCACCGGGCATGACGAAGGCACCCGCGGCGCCCGCCGTCGTCCCGCGACGGGACGGCGGCTCGGCCGTGGGCGTGTTCGCGAACACGCCAAACGGCCCGGGGTCGAGTAGTCGTCCTACTCGGTCCCGGACCGGGCGGTGTCACTGTGCACGGGCACCCCGGCTGAAGAGGGTGTTTCCTCCCGTGCCCGACGACGAGGGGTGCGGGGTCAACGATGGCGCGATCGGCCGTCGTCTTCCTCGTCCTCGTCATCGTTGTAGCGAGCCGAATACCCCGCGTAGGGGTCGTCGAACTCGTCTTCACTCGTGTCGTCGTCAACCTCGGGCTTGCCGATCGGCAAGTCGGTTGGCGACGACGCGCCCAGCTCTTCAGCCAGACGGCTCAGATCCGTACCGCCGCTGTTGTACTTCAGCTGGCGGGCGACCTTTGTCTGCTTGGCCTTGGCCCGGCCGCGCCCCATGGCTCGACCCCCTCAACGACGGGGCTCACGGCCCCGGGTCTTGACACGCGTTCATAGTCAGAGACGGTTCGATGGCACTTGAGAACCGGCCCGTAGGGGATTAACGGTACCTGCTTCCGCTGCCGGACGGTACGTCGCATGGGTGACAGCGGGGCTCGGACCCCGACCGGGCTGTGCCGTTGCAGCTGGTCAGGGGCCTGATCTGGGGTCCTTTGCCGGGTCTGACGATACCCTGTCGGTCAGCTTTGGAGGTAGATGTCACGCAGCCGGCCCACATCCGCCATCCGCCGCTCGGCCAATCGGTCGGCCGCGACGGCCGGTGGCACGCCCTCCTCGTCGGCCGACGCGAAGATCCGCGCGGTGGTGGCGCGGATGCCGGAGGCCTTGCGCTTGGCCCGCTCGAAGTCGAATCCGTGCCGCTCGTCGGCCACCTGGATCACCCCGCCGGAGTTGACCAGGTAGTCCGGCGCGTAGAGCACGCCGCGCTCGGCCAGCGCCTTCTCGATCCCCGGATGGGCCAGCTGATTGTTGGCCGCGCCGCAGACCACGGCCGCGGTCAGCACCGGCACGGTTTCGTCGTTCAGCGCGCCGCCGAGCGCGCAGGGGGCGTAGACGTCCAGGTCCGGTATGCGGATCAGGGTGTCGGTGTCGGCCACGAAGTCCACCTCGGGGTGCTCGTGCCGCACCCGGGCCACCGCCCGCTCGTCGACGTCGGTGATCACCACCGAGGCGCCGTCGGCGACCAGGTGCCCGACCAGATGCCGGCCCACCTTCCCGACGCCCGCCACGCCCACTCGGCGTCCGCGCAGCGTCGGGGTGCCCCAGCGGTGTTCGGCCGAGGCGAGCATGCCCTGGAAGACCCCGTACGCGGTCAGCACGGACGAGTCGCCCGCGCCGCCGTTCTCGGGGGAGCGGCCGGTGACGAAGTCGCACTCCTTGGCGACCACGTCCATGTCGTCGACGTAGGTGCCCACGTCGCAGGCGGTGATGTAGCGACCGCCCAGGGACTGGACGAAGCGGCCGTAGGCGCGCAGCAGCACCTCGGTCTTGTCCCGGGTCGGGTCGCCGATGATCACGGCCTTGCCGCCGCCGTGGTCGAGGCCGGCGAGGGCGTTCTTGTAGGCCATGCCGCGGGAGAGGTTGAGGACGTCGGCGACGGCCTCCTCCTCGGTGTCGTAGGGGTGGAACCTGGTACCGCCGAGCGCGGGCCCCAGGGCACTGGAGTAGATCGCGATGATCGCGCGCAGTCCGCTCGCGCGGTCCTGGCAGAAGACGACCTGTTCGTGGCCGGTCGACCTGCCGAACACCAGGCCCGACGTCGTGTCGTGCGGGCCGTCCATGCTGTCGGTCACTGTGGTGACTCCATGGGTTTCGTGGTGACGTGATGACACTGCGCCGCGCGGATCTGCGCGGCGGTTCAAGCCTAGAACCCGAGCGGATCACCGGGTTGGACCTTCGCCGGCTCGGGACATCGGCGACGTGCCAAGATGCGTTCGTGCGGACTTCGGTGGTTGCCCCCTACGCGGCGTATCTGCGGGTGTACGAGCCGCTGGCGGCGTTTCCCGAGCCGGAACGCGGCCGGTGGGCCGCGTATGCCGCCACGCGGCCGTCAGGCACCTCCGCGGCGGCCGAGCCGCCCTCGCCCGCCGGACTCACCGCGCAGGAGCACCGGAGCGGCCTGGAGAACCTTCTGGCCACACCGCCGGTGATCGCCCCGCCGCACGAGAGCGAGGACGCCTACGTGCAGGTCCTGGACGGCGTCACGGTGGTCTGCCCCCGGCAGACCCGGCTGCGCTGCTGGACCGCGCTGGCCGAACTGCGCCGGGAGTATCCGGCGACCGTCCTGGACGTGTTCTGGCCCCGGCTGGTGATCGACCAGGCGCACCTGGAGCACGAGCGGTGGAAGTCGGCGCACCCCGACGTGCATCCGCACATCCACAGCAGCACGTGGCACGTCCCGGTGCGCTGGTTCGTGCTGTTCGCGCCGGAGGAGCGGGTCGTGGTGCCCGCGGCCGAGGGCGGCTCGGGGCCCGGGGAGTTGTATTACCGGACCCCCATGGTGCAGGCCAGGCGACGGATCGCCCGGGCGCTGAAGGTGCTGCGCGAGACGGTCGAGGACGGCGCGCTGATCACCGGTCTGGAGAACGTCGGCCGGTGGCTGGAGGAGTTCCATCCGCGCGCGATGGTCGAGCTCGACTACGGCGGCCTGGTGCGGCTGGTCGCCCCCGATCCGACCGCCGACACCTCCGTCGCGGACGTCGCGGAGGGCATCGCCGCACTGGGGTCCGGTGACGGAGCGCGAGCATCGGCGGCCTACCGCAGGATTACGGAGCGTTGGCAATCGGTACGCGCTCTGGAGCACGCGAGCTGAGCAAGCGTCCGCATTTCATGAAGTTTCGGCGTGACCGTCGTCACTCTTTCGTGTTCAGTCACCCTGTGATCTGAAAGCCTCTCAACCTGCTGGTTCGAGTTGTGGGACTCCCAGCTCTCCAGGTTGTCGGAGATCGACTCACAACAAGGTGCATACGCCAGCGAATGGTTCGTATATGATGAAAAGGACAAACCAGATGTAGTCGGTCTGGTCGGGTCGGGTCATCGGGGATACTTCGTTGCTGGTGGGGCGGGGTGGACGCGAGGGGACGGCCGGGCCCGTGTGACTCATCGTCACAGTCATGTGACTGTCCGCTATGCCTGGTCCTTCGGGATCGCGTGGCTTGAACCCTGGGATGCCAATTCCGGCGGTTTGACCAACCGGGTGCGACGGATGGTGTACTTGTACTGTGAAGGACAAGCCGTTCGTCCTATAACCGACTTGGCCCTCGTGAACTATTTAGGACATCGTGGGTCAAGGTGCAGAATTTGAAGAAAGAACCGTGTTGGTTCGGTTCTCCCGAGGAGGCCGCTCATGACCGCTCGTACGCCTGATGCCGAGCCGCTGCTGACGCCGGCCGAGGTTGCCAGCATGTTCCGCGTCGACCCCAAGACGGTGACGCGCTGGGCCAAGGCCGGCAAGCTCACGTCGATCCGCACGCTCGGCGGACACCGTCGCTACCGCGAGGTGGAGGTCCGCGCCCTGCTCGCGGGCATTCCGCAGCAGCGCAGCGAAGCCTGAGGGCTGCGTCGAAAAGCTTTTCCCCTGAGTGCTGCACCGGATCCCGCCGGGTCCGGTGCAGCACTCTTTTGTGTGCCCGTACCCGCGCCTGAAGGTCCGTCGGGAGCCTGCCCTCCGCCGTGTGCGCTCGGGCCGGTCGCGGTCGCGGTGCGACCGTGTCGCGAGGTCGGCCGGGCGCTTCCGCCGAGGTCGGGCCCGGGGCGGTCGGGGTGCCGACGGTGCCCCGAGGCGGCGCTTTCGCGGGGGAATCACGACGATGTCCAGTAAAATATCACATAGAATGCACGGATGATTTCCGGCCGTCGATGAAAACGATCGGCGGTCGAAACAGTGACCTTGGTCACACCGGCCCTCGCGGAGGCTGTCTCGGCGACTCGCGCCAATGGTTCGAACCTCTGCCGGCCGGGACCACTTCGGCACGGTGGTGAGGTGCCCGCCGGGCCGGCGCGAGCGGGCGTCTCGGCTCGGGGTCCAGGGGCGGGGGTCGAGGCCGTCCGGGCCGGGCTCGATGCCGTGGTGAGAGGTGTGGCGTCCGCTGGTCGGGCCGGTCTTCGCGGGGTCGGGGGAGCCGGTCCGGATCGGGCTTCGCGGGCGGGGCGCACGAGGCGATCGGGACGGATTCGACGGGCCGGGGCGGAAATCGGCAAGCGAACACGCTGAGTGATCATCTGCGGTTTCGGGCGAAGATCCGGATCGTGCCGCGACGCCGGCCTTCGTGACTGTGTGCGAGCACTCTCGGCCGGCCGGGTCCGACGCGCGCGCCGGGGGCGATGCGGCCGGGATCGGCCCGATCATCACTGTGGCGTAGGTGGGCGATGCTCCGCGTGCGGGCCTGTGTACCCGGTGTTACCACTTGAGGGAGGGCGCGTGACCACTGTGACGCGCGAAAACCTCAGTGACCTCAGTGAAGAGGGACGCCATGACACAGAATCAGAATCTTGCGCTGTCGGTCGACTTCAGCAAGGGGTTCACGGACGCGTGGTCCTCCTTCGCGACGTTCGTACCGAAGCTGATCGCGTTCCTCGTGATCCTGGTGATCGGCTGGATCGTCGCGAAGGTGATCGCGCGAGTCCTCGACCGGGTGCTGCGCAAGGTCGGCTTCGAGAAGGTGGCCGAACGCGGCGGGGTGGCCAAGACCCTGGAGGGGTCCAAATACGACGCCACCGGAATCATCGCCAAGGTCGTCTACTACGCGATCCTGCTGATGACGCTGCAATTGGGCTTCGGGGTGTTCGGACCGAACCCGATCAGCGACATGCTCCGGACCATCGTGTTGTGGATCCCGCGCGGCATCGTGGCGCTGGTGATCGTGGTCATCACGATGGCGATTGCCGGCGCGGTGCGCGACATCGTGCGCTCGGCCCTCGGCGGGGTCTCCTACGGCAGGACGATGGGCACCATCGCCTGGGCGTTCATCGTGACGCTCGGCGTGATCGCCGCGCTCGGCCAGGCCGGCATCGCCGGGGCGATCACCGGGCCGGTGCTCACCGCGGTGCTCGCCACCATCGCGGGCATCCTGATCGTGGGTGTCGGCGGCGGCCTGGTCCAGCCCATGCGGCAGCGGTGGGACCGCTGGCTGGATGTGGCCGAGCGCGAGACGGTCAACGCGCGGGCCAGCGTCAACGCGTACCAGCGGGGCCGGGGCGATGCGATCGCCGGGCAGCCCGCGCAGACGCGCGAGGAACGCCGGTGACGCTCAGCCCAGCAGGTCGTGTTCGCGGACCAGCCAGCACACGGCGGTCAGGCGCAACGCGGCGAAGTCGTAGCCGACCGGCTCGCGCCAGTCGGTTTCGGCCAGTACGTCGGTGAACCCCAGCACATAGTCGGCGAGGTCCTCGCGGCGCAGCTGACGCGGGATCAACCCCGCGCCGTCGGCGGCCAGCGAGGTGCGCACCGCCGCGGCGTGCTGGTCCACGGCGGCGACCAGCCCCGGCTCGAAGGCGAACTCCGCGAGCCGGGGCAGGTACGCGTCCACGACCCCCGCGAGGGGGCAACGGGGCGGCTCGGCGTCGAAGAGTTGGCTCATGGCTCCACTTTAAACATATTTTTCGGCATCAATCCGCAGCTTTTTGTGGCGAAGCAGACATCAGGGATCCGGCGTCGGGATCCCGGTCAGACTCCGCCGGCGCCGAGCAGGCTGCCCACGGCGTAGGTGACCGCCATCGCCAGGGCCCCGCCGGCGGTGGTGCGGACGATCCCGCGGGCCGGTGGGGCGCCGCCGAGGCGGGCGCCGCTCCAGCCGCACAGGACCAGCGCGGCGAGCACCGCGGCCACCGTGATCGGCAGCCGGAGCGAGGCGGGCGGCAACACCATCGCGAGCAGCGGCAACAACGCGCCGACGGTGAAGGCCAGGAAGCTGGCGCCGGCCGCGTGCCACGGGTTGGTCAGCTCGTCCGGATCGATCTTCAGCTCGACCTGGGCGTGCGCGGCGAGCGCGTCGTGCTCGGTGAGCTGTTCGGCCACCTCGCGCGCCAGCGCTCGGGTGAGCCCCTGCTGCTCGTAGAGCCCGGTCAACTCGTCGAGCTCGGCCTCGGGTTCGTCGCTCAGCTCGCGGCGCTCCTGGACCAGCGCGGCCCGCTCCGCGTCGCGCTGGGTGCTCACCGAGACGTATTCGCCCGCGGCCATCGACAACGACCCGGCGAGCAGCCCGGCCAGCCCCGCGGTGAGCAACTGCGCCCGTTCGTCGGTGGCTCCGGCCACCCCGACCACGAGACCGGCGGTGGAGACGATCCCGTCGTTGGCCCCGAGCACCGCCGCCCGCAACCAGTTCAGCCGGGTACCCATGCCCTCGTCGTGTGGAGCGTGCGTGGGCAACGCCCGCCCGAACCCGTCAGCGGCACTCATGTCCGAAGTATCACGATCCGCCCGCCCCCGAAGCGCCCGGACACGACCGGAATCCGCACCCCGAACCCGGGCGGCCCAACCACCGGCGCCGAACGCGACCCGGGAGCGCACCATCCGGCAACGCAAAAAACGCCCCTGGCGAACTGGTCGCTTGGGGCGTTGTGGCTGTATGAGCCTGGTGGCCAGGGGCGGGGTCGAACCGCCGACCTTCCGATTTTCAGTCGGACGCTCGTACCAACTGAGCTACCTGGCCTCGATGGATCAGGGCGCCTTTCGGCGCCCCGATCTTCCATCTTGCGGTCCTGACGGGATTTGAACCCGCGGCCTTCACCTTGACAGGGTGACGAGCACTCCAAACTGCTCCACAGGACCTCTGCGATCTCTTCCCGGTTTCCCGGGTTTCCCTCGCGGTGTTTCGTGTTGAACCTTACCGCACTGGCTGTCCGGCTTGTTGCGGCCCCCCGAGGGGGTTGGTGCGTGCCCCCAACGGGATTCGAACCCGTGCTACCGCCTTGAAAGGGCGACGTCCTAGGCCACTAGACGATGGGGGCTTGTTGGCCGTGTCCGGCGTCTTGTTGCCGTCGGGGACGTCCCGAACTATACGGGGTTTTCGCCGGCGCTTGCAAAGCGGATAACCGAGGCCCCGCGGGGCGGGGGTGGAGGCCGCAGAATGAGGGGGTGTTGGAGATGTCGCGCGAGGAGTTCGAGGAACTGGTGGCCGAGGCCCTGGACCGGATCCCGCCCGAGTTGACCAAGCTCATGGACAACGTGGCGATCTTCGTCGAGGACGAGCCCGACCCCGCCGGGGAGCACGGGACCAACCTGCTCGGTCTGTACGAGGGCATCCCGCTGACCGAGCGCGGGGACTGGTACGCCGGGGTGCTGCCGGACCGGATCACCGTCTACCGCAACCCGATCCTGCGGATCTGCGAGACGTACGAACACGTCGTCGAGGAAGTCGAGGTGACCGTCGTGCACGAGGTGGCGCATCACTTCGGGATCGGGGACGCGTGGTTGCACGAGCACGGGTACGGCTGAGGCGGGTCAGTGGGCCAGGGCGTAGCCGAGGGCTGCGGCGGTCAGGCCGAGGGTGACGCTCAGGAGTACGTACAGGGCGGCGAGCAGGCGTTGGCCCAGAGTGTGCAGTTCCACCGTCGCGTAGGCGAACGTGCTGAACGTGGTGAGCGTGCCGCAGAAGCCGGTGCCGACGAGGGTGACCACCCGCTCCCCGGGGGCGAGGCCGGTGACGATGCCCAGGATCAGCGAGCCGACCACGTTCACCGTGAGCACCCCCCACGGGAAGGCCGACTTCCACCGCGTGGAGACGTATCGGTCGGTCAGGTAGCGGGCGGGGGCGCCGATCAGGGCGCCGAGGACCACCATCAGCGGGATCATCCGGCCGCCCCCCGCGAGCGGTGCACGGCGGCCAGGCCGAGGTGGACCGCGATCGCGCCGAGCAGCACGCTGCCGGCCGCGTAGAGCCAGGCGTCGAGCCACGCGTGGCCCGCGAGCAGGGCGCGCGTCTCGACCGCGAACGTGGAGAACGTGGTGAAGCCGCCCAGTACGCCGGTGCCCAGGAACGGGCGCAGCAGCGGGTCGGGTGGGGTCACGCCCATCAGGACGCCCATCAGCAGGCAGCCGAGCACGTTGGTGATCAGCGTCGCCCAGGGGAACGCGGTCCCCGAGTGCGGCATCGCCTGCGCGATGCCCCAGCGGCCCAACGCGCCGATGGCGCCGCCGAGCGAGATCACGGCGAGGAGTCGGAACGAGGGCACCCGGCC
The DNA here is from genome assembly GCF_044334985.1 of Embleya sp. NPDC020630. Classification (NCBI taxonomy): domain Bacteria; kingdom Bacillati; phylum Actinomycetota; class Actinomycetes; order Kitasatosporales; family Streptomycetaceae; genus Embleya; species Embleya sp. NPDC020630. The sequence continues at coordinate 24,686 of NZ_JBIRUB010000026.1, read as the reverse complement.
ACGCTAGCGCGCGCTGGATCCCCCGGCCGCGGTTGCCGTCGGCGGATCGCGCACGCTCCCGGTGTGCCATCACGCGCCGCCGCCGAATGGGTGACGGGCGGTGTCCCGGAATTGGAGCGGGAGTTGGTCCCTGGCCATGCTGACCCGGTGACCACGCAGGGGGACATCGGGCCGATGACGGACTTCGCCGACGACGAGCCCGAGTTTCCCGGAACCGGATCGTTGACCCGGGTGGGCGAGCCCGATCGACGGTCGGCCGATGCCGCGCGCGACTCCGGGACGCCCGGGGCCGAGCCGGAGCACGCGGGCCGGCCGGCCGTGCCGCGCGCTCGCGGCGCCCGGCGTCCGGTACCGAGCGCACACCCGTACGAACCGGTCGCCGGCGAGGCGTGGGGGAGTCCGGAGCCGCCGCGCGACCGGCCCGGCCCGGCCCCCGGCGACGCCGAGGAGTTCGGGTCGGACCCGACCGCGGAACCGGGGGCGCGGGACGCGGGGACCGTCGGGCATGCGGTCCCCCGGGTCCCGCACCCGGACCGAATCGGCGACCCGGCGGGGGACTTCGCCCTCTTCCGCACCGACGGCAACCTCACGGCCGAGGTGGCGGAGGTGGCGGAGGTCTCCCACGGCGAGCCGATGTCGATGCTCGCCGAGTGGTTCGGCGAACCCGATGTGATCCCGAGCGCGCCCCGCGTCGAGCACGAGGCCGTGGCGACGCGGCGGCGGACCGCGCGGCGGCACCGGTCCGCGCACCGGGGTCGACGGGTTGCCGAGACCGCCCGCACCGAGGTCGCGCGCGGGCTGCCCGAGGAACGATCGACCGGCGCCGGTTGGGAGTTCGCGACCTTCTTCGTGGTGCCCGCGCTGATCCTCGCGGGCCTGCTGTACTACTTCGGCTGGACCCGTGCCGTGGCCCGGTCCGACTACCTCGGGTTCGACGAGAGCGTGCTGGGCACGCCGGCCCGGGAGTATCCGGCGGACGGTCTGCGCGCCCTGTACCGGCCGCTGCTCGTGCTCACCGGCGGGATGCTCGCCGCGCGGATGGCGCACCCCCGGCTGCTGGTGTGGCTGCGCCGGCACCGGCGGATCGCCGGGTGGTGCATTCGTTTGCTGCGCTGCGCGTGGTTCGTGGTGCCGGGTGCGGTTCTGCTCGCCGCACACCGGTGGCCGGTGCGGGATCCGCGCTGGGCGCCGCTGCTGCTGCCCGGGGCGCTCGCGGTCGGGCTGTCGATCTGCGCGTACGGGGTGCTGCTCTCGCGTCGGATCGGCGCGCACCGGCGCGGTTCCGCCACGCGCGGGCGGCCGTGGTCGCTGCCGTCGCTGCTCACCGTCGCGGTCGTGGTGCTGTGTCTGTTCTGGGTGTCGGGGTCGTACGCGAAGGTGTCGGGGCGGGACGACGGTCGGGCCTTCGCGCACCAACTGCCGCGGCGGACCGGGGTGGTGCTCTACTCGGTGCAGGATCTGCGGATGCGGTCCGGGGACGGGATCGCGGTCGAGGAAGAAACCGGCGCTTCCTATCGTTACCGCTACACCGGACTGCGCTTGTTGCGGCATGCCCCGGGGACGCTGTTCCTGCTCCCCGAGCACTGGTCGTGGCAGCGCCCGAGGCTGCTCGTGGTGCACGAGGACGCACGTCTGAGGGTGGAGTACGAACGCACCCGATAGGCGTAAACGCGCAGTGATCGGGTACGCTGGTGAATCGCTTTGCCCATATCCAGGCGCCGCCATGAGTCGCGGCGCCTCGTAGGCTCGTTCTGGTGCTCCGCAGAAGTGTCGCTTTCTCGTGCGACCACATTTCGGCTGCGGACCTTCGAGACGGGCCGCATCCGGAAGGTTTTGCATGCCCCCCTATGCCAATGACACTGCCACGCCCATGCCCGGTACCGAAGGTGCCGAGGTGCAGGAGGGTGTGGCGGATGCGCAGGCAGCCGAGGTGACCGAGGTCGCTTCGGAGATCACCGAGATCGCCATCGAGATTGCCGACGAGGTCGTCGCGAACGACGACGACACCGTGTCCGCGGCGGACGCCGACGAGGACACCGACGCCGACGCCGAGGCGGGCGTCGAGGACGACGAAGAGGCCGACGAGCGGGCCGAGACCGAGGCCGACGTCGAGGTTCAGGCCGATGAGAAGCCCGAGCCGACCGGCCCCAGCTTCGCCGAGTTCGGTCTGCACAAGGACGTCGTGGAGGCGCTCGCGCGCCGCGGCGTGACCCACCCGTTCCCGATCCAGGCCGCGACGCTGCCGGACGCGATGGCCGGCAAGGACATCCTCGGCCGCGGTCGTACCGGCTCCGGCAAGACGCTGGGCTTCGGCCTGCCGATGCTCACCCGGCTCTCCGGTCGCAAGGCCCGCGCCCGGCGCCCCCTCGCGCTGATCCTCACCCCGACGCGTGAACTCGCGATGCAGGTGCACGACGCGCTGGAGCCGTACGGTCGCATCCTCGACCTGCGGATGAAGACCGTCACCGGCGGCATGTCGATGCCGAAGCAGATCTTCGCGCTCGAGCGCGGCGTCGAGATCCTGGTGGCCACCCCCGGTCGCCTCCAGGACCTGGTCGACCGCGGTTCGGCCGTGCTGGACAACGTCGAGATCACCATCCTCGACGAGGCCGACCAGATGGCGGACATGGGCTTCCTGCCCGAGGTCACCGCGCTGCTCGACCTGATCCCGGCCGGCGGTCAGCGGATGTTGTTCTCCGCCACGCTGGACAAGGGCGTGGACGCGATCGTCCGCAAGTACCTGGACAACCCGGTCACCCACTCGGTGGACCCGCACGCGTCCTCGGTCACCACCATGTCGCACCACGTGCTCGTGGTGCAGCCGAAGGACAAGACGTACGTCACGGCGGCCATCGCGGCCCGTCGCGGGCGCACGATGATCTTCGTGCGGACCAAGTTCGGCGCCGACCGCGTCGCACAGCAGCTGCGCGAGGCCGGTGTCCGCGCCGAGGCGCTGCACGGCGGTATGACCCAGGGAGCGCGTACCCGCACCCTGGCCGAGTACAAGGAGGGCCGCACGCCGGTCCTGGTCGCCACCGACGTCGCCGCCCGCGGCATCCACGTCGACGGCATCGACCTGGTCCTGCACGTGGACCCGGCCGCCGACTCGAAGGACTACCTGCACCGCGCGGGTCGTACCGCGCGCGCCGGCGAGGCCGGTGCGGTGGTCACCCTCGCCCTGCCGCACCAGCGCCGTACGGTGGACCGCCTGATGGAGGACGCCGGCGTCGAGCCGACCCGCCTTCGGGTGCAGGGCTCCAACGACCCGGAGATGCGCAAGCTGACCGGCGCGCGCACGCTGTCCGAGGTCAAGGCGCAGTCCGTGGCGGACGCCGCGGTCGAGGCCGAGGCCGAGGCGGAGCGGCTCGCGGTTCGCATCGTCGAGCTCAAGGCCGAGGCCGCCGAGCTGCGCCGCAAGGCGGCCGAGCTGGCCGAGGCGGCCAAGAACGGCGACGTCCCGATGCGCACCGAGCGCTACGAGCGCCCGGACCGCGACCGCGGTGACCGCGGGGATCGTGGTGACCGCGGGGACCGGCGCGAGGGTGGCTACCGCGGGGACCGCGGCGACCGTCCGTCGTACGGCGACCGCGGCGGCGACCGTCGTGGTGGTGCGCCGCGTGGCGACCGTCCGTCCTATGGCGACCGGGGTCCGCGTACCGGCGACCGTCCGTCCTACGGCGGCGACCGGCGCGAGGGCGGCTACCGCGGCGACCGTCCGCAGGGTGACCGTCCGCAGGGCGACCGCGGCCCCCGTGGCGACCGGCCCGCGTACAACGACCGTCCGTCGTACGGCGGCGACCGTTCCGCGCGTGGTGGCGAGCGTCCGTCCTACGGCGACCGCGCCCCGCGTGGCGACCGTCCTTCGTACGGGGACCGGGCTCCGCGTACCGGTGACCGTCCGTCCTACGGCGGCGGCGACCGGCGCGAGGGTGGCTACCGCGGCGACCGCCCGTCGTACGGCGACCGTGCGCCGCGCACCGACCGGCCCGCGTACGGCAGCGACCGCGCCCCGCGTGGCGACCGGCCGACCTACGGCAACGACCGGCCGTCCTACGGCGACCGTCCGTCGTACGGCTCGGGCTCGGGCGAGCGTTCGCACGACCGCGCGCCGCGTCGGGACGGGCACTACGACCGTCCGGCCGGCGGTACGGGCGACCGCAAGCCGCGTTGGAAGCGTGACGCGTAAGCGCTGTGTAATCGCACGGTAATCGTGCTGTAGTCAAACCACCGAGCGGGGCGGGATCGATCGCGTATCGATCCCGCCCCGCTCAGTAATGTGGCGGCATGAAGCGGACCTCGTTCGGAACCTGGCCGTGCTCCATCGCCCGCGTCCTCGAGTTGTTCGGCGACGGATGGACGCCGCTCGTGTTGCGCGAAGCCTCCTACGGGGTCCGGCGGTTCGAGGATCTTCAGGAGAATCTGGGCATCGGCCGCAACGTGCTCGCCCAGCGGCTGAATCTGCTCGTCGAGGAGGGTCTGCTCGATCGGGTGCCCTACGAGGAACGGCGACCCCGGCACGAGTACGTGCTGACCGCCAAGGGGCGCGACTTCTTTCCCGTGCTCGTGGCGATCGGCCGGTGGGGCGACACCTGGCTGGCCGACGAGGACGGGCCGCCCGTGGTCTATCGGCACGGCGGCTCGGAGGGGCACGAGGCGCAGGCCGAGGTGGTCTGTTCGGTATGCGGCGACCCGCTCCACCTGGAGGACGTCGAGCCGTTGACCGGACCGGGCATGACGCCGCGTCAGGCGCATCGGGCGGTGGCCGAGGGGCGATGCGGGGCCCGCGCGTCGACGGTGCCGGCGCAGCGCGGGCCCTGGTAGCGGGGCCGTCCGTTCCGCGCTGTCTAGCCTCGGCTCGGCTCGCCGGCGCGGTCGCCGCGTTCCAGGCGGTCGCGGGTGCCGAGGTCGGCCCGGTCGGCGGCGGCCTTGCCGTGCCGCCAGCCGTCGGCGTCCCGGCCGCGCAGCCGGTGTGTGGTGCGGGTGGGGAACATGCGCTCCGTGCTCTCCTTGACCGCGACCTCGCGGGCGGCCAGCGCCGGGAGCAGCCGGTTGTCGGAGGCCGCGTTCGCGTCCGCGACGGCCTCCTCCTCGGCGGCGGTGAGCCGTTCGCGGATCCGGTCGGCGTAGGCGATCAGGAACGACTGGCGGAAGGTCTTGGTGCGCCGGGCCCGGCCGGAGTCGTGCAGGTGCGAGCCGGCCCGGTTCATCGCGGCGGTGGCCTGGACCAGGAGCGAGGTGTACAACAACTCGACCGCGTCCAGGTCGGAGTCGAAGCCGACGACGGTGGAAAAGCCCAGCGCGCTGGACCAGATCGCCTGGCATCCGTTGGCGTCGGCGACCGCGTCGAGCAGCAGGGCCTTGGCGCCCTCGTACGGGTTGTCCACACCGATCCGGCAGGCGCCGGGGGTGTGTGCCGCGTCCGCGCCGACGCCGAGCAGTGCCTCGTCGATCCGGTGCCGGGTCATCAACTCCTGGGCCTTGGCCGTGAGGGCCTCGGCCTCCTCCGGGTATTCGGTCGACTCGGCCTTCGCCAACAGGGCGCGTACGCGGCCGAGTTGGCGCTCCTCGCCGGTCGCCGGGCGGATCCGTTCCGGTTCCCGGAAGGTCGCGGCGGTGAGCGGTTCGATGGCGGGCAGCCGGGCGATCGAGCGGAGCAGTTCGAGCACGCGCGCGGCGGTGCCGAAGCGGTCCAGGCCCTCGCGGGCGCCCAATTCGGTGAGGTAGGCGTCGTCGGCGCTCCACCACGGGGTGCTCGCGTTCAGCTCGCGCACCTGGGCGGTCCAGCGGCGGCCGGTGCCCGCGTAGCCCCGGGCCTGAGCGGCGACCAGGTCGGCGGCGATCGGGGCGTGTCGCTCGCCCAGGTCGCGGGTGACCGCGCGGACCACGTCGGCGGGTTCCCAGCCGCGGCGGCGGCAGCCATCGGCGGTGCGCTCGTACAGCGCGAGCACCGCGCGCGAGACGTCGGGCCAGTCGGCGGCGGAGGCCGCGAGCAGCGAGGCGCCGAGGTCGATCGCGTCCGCCAGGGCGTCGTCGGACGCGCTCAGGACGGCATGGAATTGGGTTTCGACGAGCGTGGAGGACACTCGTCAAGGATTGCATTTGCGGCGCGCGGACGAGCCGGGCCCGTGTGTGGCCCCGTTCACGGCTGCGTTCACGGCTGCGGGCGGGCGCTCAGGCGCGGGCGTAGCGGCTCGGCGCGGTGCCGACGGCGGCGGTGAAATCGCGGGTCAGGTGCGCCTGGTCGGCGTAGCCCAGGTCGGCCGCGAGCGCCGCCCAGTCGATGCCGGCGCCGTGTTCGGCCCGCTCGGCGACCTCTTGGAGCCGGGCCCGGCGGAGCACCCACTTGGGGCCGACCCCGACGTATTCGGCGAACAGCCGCTGGAGCCGGCGGACCGGGACGCCGACCTCCTCGGCCAGGTCGTCGACCCGGAACAGGTTCGGGGCGGTGGTGATCCGCGCGACGATCGCGGCGGTCTCGGCCACCGCGGGATCGGGCTCGGCCGCCGGCAGCGCGCCGCGCAGCCAGGTCTCGGCGAGGGCGACCCGCTCCGGTTCGGCGGCGGCACCCAGCACCCGCTCGCCGGCGGCCACGACCGTCGGGCCGAACAGGTCGACCGCGGGCACCACCCGATCGGTCAGCGTGGCCACGGGGGCGCCCAGGACCGGCCGGAAACCGCCCGCGCGGAACTTGATCCCGAACACGTGGCCGACCCCGCTCAGCTCCCGCTCGAAGATGTCGCGCACCACGCCGTAGACGGCCGGGAACGGCTGCTCGAAGACCACGTGCACGTTGGGGTGCGAGAGCACCTTCTGCCGGACGGGCGCCCGCCCGCGCAGGTCCCAGTGCACGATCCAGTGGTGCTCGACGAACGGCGCCAGGTCGGCGGCCGGCTCGTAGAGGCTCACCCGATGGCCGGCCGCGCCGTCGGCGCGCAGCACTCCGCGAGGGCGATAGGGAAGCCTCATCCGGCCACGGTAGCCGGCGCCGGTGACATCGGCGCGGGCTGTCGCGTATGTTCAAGACCGGTCACGGGAGCGGGCCATAGCGTCATTTCCATGAATATTCACCACCTGTTCGTCGAAGCAGCCGCCGAAGCCGACCGGATCGCGCACGGTGTCGGCCCGGCGCCCGCCGCCGGACCGACGCCGTGTACCGACTACGACCTGCGCGCGCTGATCAACCACTGGGTGGTGTACACCTCGCACGGCCTGGAGCATCGGGCGCTGCGTCGGGAGTTGCCCGAGGACCTGGTCGCGCGCGACTTCGTCGCCGAGCCGGACTGGGCCGACGCGTACGCCGCGCAGCTGGGGCGGGGCGTGGCGGCCTGGGCCGATCCGGCGGTGTGGGAGGGCGAGATCGACTTCGGCGGGGGCGGCACGATGCCCGCGCCGGAGATCGCCGCGATGTTGCTCGCGGAGCTGGTCCTGCACGGCTGGGACGTGGCCCGGGCGACCGGGCAGGACTACCGGGCGTCCACCGGGCTGGGCGAGGGGATCGAGGCCGTCGTGGCGAAGTACGCGCCGATGTACCGGGAGTATGCGGGCTTCGCCGAGGAGGTGGCGGGCTTCGCGGACGCGAGCGCGTTCGAGCGGGCGCTGGCCGCCTCGGGGCGGGATCCGCGCTGGACGCCCTGACCCTGGGCCGGGCGGGCGGAGGCGGGTCGGCTCGATTCCGCCGGTGACCGGGCGGAATCGTCGCGGCGTCGGGAATCCGCGCGGGGGCGGATCGGCTGTGCCTATGGTGGCCGCCGATCCCTTCCGGAGGTATGCGTGGCAACGATGGCGACACTCGACGGCTTCGCGAGTACGGTCCGGCACAGCCCGGGAGCGGAGCGGCGGGCCGCGTTCGTGGCCGGGCGTGTCGACCGGGCCGCGGCGTGGTTGGGCGAGCGACTCGGGTTCGCGGCGCGCGTGCGGTTGTCGGTGGCGGACGCGGACGACTGGGAAGCGGTGGCGACGGTGCCGCTGTACGGGACGCCGCAGGGGAGCGGGGACCACCTGCGGGTGGCCGCCGACGACGGCTGGTTCGGGGCGCACCTGTACGCGGGGCTGCGGCCGCACCTGGGCGCCGGCACGGTGCGGCGGCTGCGCGAGGTGTACGGGGAACCGCTCGGTTTGCGGCCGTACTTCGACCTGGTGGCGGTGCACGAGTTGACCCACCTGTTCCAGGACCAGGTCTGGCCGGCGTATCCCGGCATGTGGATTGCCGAGCTGCACGCGAATCTGGCCATGGTGGGCTACGCGCACGAGGTCGAGCCGGATCTGCTGCCGATCCTGCGGGCCTTCACCTCGACCGTGGACGACCTGCCGGTCGAGGTCGCCCCGCTGCGCGAACTCGCGGACATGGAGCGTTCGTTCGAGCACGGCGCGGTCAACTTCGCATGGTTCCACTTCCGGTTGACCCGGGCGGCCGAGGAGTTGTGGGCGGCCGGCGGCGCGGAGGTGTTGCGCGGGGTGTACGAGCACATCGGCGCCGGCGGTGGGGCCGAGCATCCGGCGCTGCGCGAGGTGGTGGCGGGATGGCCGCGCCGGATGCGGGTGGGTGGTTGAGGTTCGGCCGGCTCAGCCGGTCGAGGTGGTCAGCTCCGGGATCGTGGTCAGTTCGGTGCGGGAGACGATGCCGAGCTTGGGATAGGCCTTGTACAGGTGGTGTCCGACCGTGCGCGGGCTCAGGAACAGCTGGGCGGCGATGTCGCGGTTGGACAGGCCTTGGGCGGCGAGCCGGGTGATCTGTAGTTCCTGCGGGGTGAGCAGGGCGAGTACGCCGGCGGGTCGCGGGCCGCGTGGGGTGGCGCTGCCGCCGATCGCGCCCAGTTCGGTACGGGCCCGATCGGCCCAGGAGCGGGCGTCGAGCCGGTCGAACTCGGCCAGGGCGGTGCGCAGGCGGTCGCGCGCCTCGGTTTTGCGGCGCATGCGGCGCAGCCACTCCCCGTACAGCAGCGCGGTCCGGGCCCGCTCCAGCGGCCGGCGCTCGCCCTCGTGCCGGGCCAGCGCGGCGAGCCAGGACCGCTCCGCCGCGTCGTCGCCGGCGAGCAGCGCGTGGCAGCGCAGGACCAGGGCGTCGGCCCACGGACGGCCGGCCCGGTGTGCCCAGCGCTCGAAGCGGTCCAGCGGCTCGCGGGCCCGATCGGGGTCGCCGGCGCGCACCGCGGCCTCGACGAGGTCGGGGACGGAGCGGGTCGCGCAGATGTGGTGGCGCATCGGTTCGCGGGTGAGCTGCTCCAGCCGGTTGAGCGCCGCGTCGGGGCGGCCCAGGCCCAGGTCGAGCAGGCCCAGCGCCCAGGCCGACCAGGGTGCGCCGGCCGGCATCGCGCTGCCGACGCCGCCGGTCAGCGCCGCGTCGGCGTGCCGGTGTGCCGCCTCCTCGTCGCCGGCGACGCCCGCGAGATAGGCCAGCACGCTCTCGAACTGGCTGATCCACTGCCGCTGTCCGGTGTCCTGGGCGATCCGCAGCGCCTCGGTCGCGGTGGCCAGCGCGTCGGTGTGCCGGCTCTCGAAGATCTCCGTCTCGGCCCGGAAGAACAAAATCGTGGGCAGTCGACCGATGCCGCCGTGTCGTCGGCTGTCGGCGGCGAGCACCGTCGCGAGGTCGTGTGCGTCGACGTCCTGCCCCAGGGTGAGCCCGACGCCGCAGGCGAGCAGGAGGGCGCCCTGTTCGTCGCCGCCGAAGTCGTGGGCGACCCGGACCAGGTCGCCGAGCGCCGGGGGCTCGGTGGTGTGCTCGTCGGCCGGGAAGGCGGCGGTCACGAACGCGGCGACCGGCGCCACCGGGGCCGTCGGAGGCAGCGTCAGTGCGGCCAACTCGTCGATGCTCTCCCGCAGTTGCCCCTCGCCCAGGTACCACGCGGTGTGTACGGACTGGAGCAACATCCGGGCCGCGCGCTCGGGGTCGGATCCGGCGGCGAGCGCGGCGCCCCGGCGCAGCAGCTCGTGTGCGCTGGGGAACGCCCCCTGCCAGAAGTCGGCCAGCGCGTGGACGTGCAGCAGCCGGGCCCGGACGGCGTCGTCCGCGGCGCCGGTCAGCGCCCGTTCGGCGAACGTGCGGGCCCGGTCCGACTCGCCCGCCTCGGCGGCGGCCTCGGCGGCCAGGGTCAGCCGCCGGGTGCGCGCCGCGACGTCCTCGGTCAGTCGGGCGGCCCGCTCGTAGGCGAGCGCGGCGGCGAGGTGGCCGCTGCGCTCGCGGGCCCGCTCGCCGGTGCTCTCCAGGGCGGTCGCCGCCGCCTCGTCCACGCCGGTCGCGGCGGCGGCCAGGTGCCAGGCGCGGCGGTCCGCGTGGTCGGGCGCGGCGAACGCGGCGGCCAGCGCGCGGTGCGCGGCCAGGCGCCGGTCGATCGGCGCGCGCTGCTGTACCGCGGCGCGGATCAGCGGATGCCGAAAGCGCAGCCGGTCGTCGTCGACGACGATCAGCGACGCCTCCTCGGCGCCGGCCAGATCGGCCGCGCCCGCGCCGAACGCGGCGCCCGCGCGCAGCAGTACGCCCAGGTCACCGGAGTCGTCGCAGGCGGCGAGCAGCAGCAACATCCCGGTGCGCTCGTCGAGCCGGGTGACCCGGCCGTGGAAGGCGATCTGCAGCCGGCTGGTCAGCGGCAGCGCCCCCGGCCGCAGGGTGTCCCCCGCCCGTTCGCCGGCCAGTGACACGGGCAGTTCGAGGAGTGCGAGCGGGTTGCCCCGGGCCTCGGCGAGCACGCGGTGGCGGGCGGCGGGACTCAGATCCTCCGCGTGGGTGTCCAGGAGCGCGCCCGCCTGCTCGGGCGGCAGCGGAGACAGACGCAGTTCGGGCAGGCCGGGGACGGGGAAGGCGTCGCGGTCGTCGCGCGCGGCGAGGATCAGCGCGATCCCCTCCGCGTACAGCCGCCGTGCGGCGAACACCAGCGCGTCGGCGGAGGCGCGGTCCAGCCATTGCGCGTCGTCGACGACGCACAGGAGCGGTCCGTCGCCGGCGTACTCGGAGAGCAGGGACAACACCGCGAGGCCGACGAACATCGGCTCCGAGCGCTCGCCGACGGCCAGGCCGAAGGCGGCTTCGAGGGCCTGGCGCTGCGGGTCGGGGAGCCGGTCGAGGCCGCCGAGCGCGGGGCGGAGCAGCAGGCTGAGCCCGGCGTACGGAAGTTCGGCCTCGTATTCGACGCCGGTGCCGCGGATCACCCGCAGGTCGGTGTCGGCGACCACCCGATCCAGGAGGGCGGTCTTGCCGATCCCGGGCTCGCCGCGGAGCACGAGCACGCCGCTGCGGCCCTCCTCTGCCGCGGCGAGCAGCTCCTTGATCGTGCCCAGCTCGGCGTCTCGTCCGTACAACATGCCGATGCGTCCCCCATGTCCACCCGTTCCGTGGCCGGTCCGTCCGTCCGGGTGTGTGGTCGTCGATACCGGTACGGACCTACCGACTCCTGCGCGCCAAAGTACCTATGCGCGACCGATTCCCGTCGGTTCGGGGCTCCGTAGGTTCATGGGCAACGGAGCTCGCCGGAACCGCCGGAAGCCCGGAACACCCCACGAAGGACGGTCGCCATGACCACGAACATCGACTACACCGCCCTGGCCGAGCGTTACATCGCCGTGTGGAACGAGACCGACCCGGCCGCCCGGCGCAAGCTGGTCGAGGGGCTGTACACGGAGGACGCCGGGTACGTCGACCCGCTGGTGTCGGCCTTCGGGCACGACGCGATCGACGCGACGCTCGGCGCGGTGCAGAGCCAGTTCCCGAACCTGGTCTTCACCCTGGGCGGGGCCGTCGACGGGCACCACGACCTGGCGCGTTTCACGTGGAACCTCGGCCCGGCGGGCGCGGAGGCCATCGTGGTCGGCTTCGATGTGATCCACATCGCCGAGGACGGCCGGATCGGGCGGGTCAGCGGCTTCCTGGACAAGGTGCCGGCGGGGTTGTGAGTCGCCGCGTCGGATTCGGGGCCGGGCGACGGTAGCTCGGCCCCGCGGGTCTTCGTCTCTTCTTTCTTTACGTTCTCGTCTTCGGAAGGAATCACCCATGTCCGCCACCACGACGGCCATCGTTCCCGACGCCGCGACATCGACGCCCCGGCAGTCGTGGGGCGCGCTGCTGGTCCTGCTCGCCGGGATCTTCATCACCACGCTGGACTTCTTCATCGTCAACGTCGCGATCCCGGCCACGCAGGAGGACCTGCATGCCACGCCGGCCGCGATCCAATGGGTGGTCGCGGGCTTCGGCCTCGCGGTCGCCGCCGGGTTGATCACCGCCGGTCGACTGGGCGACATCTACGGCAGACGGCGGATGTTCGCGATCGGTCTGGCCCTGTTCACCGTCGCGTCGGCCGGCTGCGGGCTGGCCGGGAACGCGGAGACGCTGATCGCGGCCCGGGTGGTACAGGGTGCGGCGGCGGCGCTGCTGATGCCGCAGGTGCTGGGCATCGTCAATGTGCTCTACGTGGGCGAGCAGCGGGTCAAAGCGTTCACCGCGTACGGGCTGGCGATGGGCTTCGCGGGGGTGTTCGGTCAGCTGATCGGGGGCGCGCTGATCCAGGCCGATGTGCTCGGGCTCGACTGGCGCAGCATCTACTGGATCAACGTCCCGGTCGGACTGGTCGCGCTGGTGCTGGTGCCGAGGGTGATTCCGGAGACGCGCGGCGGGGGTGGCACCCGGCTCGACCCGGTGGGCACCGTACTGGTCACGCTCGGTCTGGTCGCCGTGGTGTTGCCGCTGGTCCAGGGCCGGGAGCAGGGCTGGCCGCTGTGGACCTGGTTGTCGCTCGGCGTCGCCCCGCTGCTGCTCGGCGCGTTCACGCTGTACCAGCGCCGGCTCGCCGGGAACGCCGGCGCGCCGCTGGTGGATCCGGTGTTGTTCCGGGAGCGGCCGTTCTCGGTGGGCATCACGACGGCGCTGGTGTACGGCCTGGTGAACGCGGCGTTCTTCCTGATCCTGGCGCTGTACCTCCAGCTGGGCCACGGGATGTCGGCGTTGGACTCGGGGCTGCTGTTCATCGCGCTCGGGGTCGGGTACTTCCTGTCCTCGGCGGTCTCGGGGCGGATCGCCGCGGGGCTGGGTCGGCAGGTGCTGGCGCTCGGCGCGCTGGTGCAGGGCGCGGGGCAGGTGGCGCTCGTGGAGACGGTGTCGAACACGCACGAGACGTTGTGGCTGATCCCGGGGCTGGCGCTGACCGGGTTCGGGATGGGGCTGGTGATGGGCCCGATGGCGGCGACGGTGCTGGCCGGGATCGGGGCGCGGCACGCCGGTTCGGCGGCGGGCCTGCTGTCCACGGCGCAGCAGGTGGGCGGGGCGCTGGGGGTGGCCCTGGTGGGCATCGTCTTCTACGACACGCTGGGTGACGCGCCGACGGCGGGCACCTTCGGGGACGCGTTCGTGAACGGGCTTTGGCTGCTGACGGCCTTCTGCGCGGTGGTTGCGGCGCTGGTGCAGCTGCTGCCGGGGCGGCGAGCGGGCTCGGGCGCGGTGGGTGAGGCTGCGAAGGCGGGGGAACCGGTGGCCAAGGTGGAGGCGCTGGTGTGAGGTCTCCGGTGTGAGGCTTCGGGTGAGTGTGGTGAGCGGCGGCGGGGCCCGATGGGTCCCGCCGCCGCTTTGTTCGTGTTGCGGGTGGTTCTACTCGGCGTGTCTGGCCGCGTAGCGGCGGGCTTTGGTGCGGTTTCCGCATACGCGCATCGAGCACCAGCGTCGGCTGCGGTTCTTGGAGACGTCCCAGAAGACCCAGTGGCAGCCGTGCTCCGGGCAGCGCTTGAGGCGGGTCGCCTCGCCGCTGCCGACCAGGGTGCTCCAGGCGATGGCCAGTTTGGCCAACGCCCGCTGTAGGGGCGGGAGTTCGGGGCTCGGCACGAGGATGGCGGGGTGCTCGTCGTGGCCCAGTTCGACGACCAGGGGCAATGTGCGGGTCACCTCGTCGGCGCGCCGGAGCAGATCCGGGTCGGGTGCATCCCCGACGGGTACGCCCAGCCGTTCGCGCAGGCCGGCCCGCAGTGCGAGCGCGGCGGTGAACTCGGTGGGGCCGATCGGGACGTCGGGATCGAGCAGCCCCTGCTCGGCCAGCCATGCGCCGAGTCGGGCGGGGGTGTCCACGTCGTCGGTGCCGAGTTCGACATCGACCGTGTTGACGAACGCCTGGACGAGCAGGGCCGCGGCGGGTGCCTCGGGCATCGGCGCCTCCGTCTTCGGGTCGATTCGGCCGCAGGTCCCACCCTACTGCGACTAACCGGCTATCGCTTTTACCGGTTGACGCTTCGCGCGGGTCGATGCCAGGATCCACGGGAGGCGGGTCAACCGGTAAACGGCTTTGGTGGTTAGGGGTGGGCGATGGCCTTGCGGGGCGTGCGAACCGAGCGGGCCGTCGCGTCCGCCGCACCACGCGAGGGCGGTGCTCGGGCGCGGAACACCGCCGTCCTGTTGGCCTTCACCGTGGTCACCAACCTGGCCGACGGCATCACCAAGATCGTGTTGCCGGTGCTGGCCGCCCGGGCCACCGATTCGCCGGCGCTGGTCACGCTGGTGTCGCTGGCCCTGTCGCTGCCGTGGTTGCTGGTCGCGTTGCACGTGGGCGTGCTGGTGGATCGGGTCGACCGGCGTCGATTGTTGTGGCTGGCCGGCGGGCTGCGGCTGGTGGCGATCGGGGGGCTGCTCGCGATCGTTTTGGCGGGTGAGGCCGGCATCGTCGTGCTGGGGCTCGGCGGTCTCGTGCTCGGGGTGGCCGAGGTGATCGCGCTCACCTCGACCGCGGCGCTGGTCCCGGTGATCGTGCCGAGGGCGGACCGGGAGCGGGCCAACGCGCTGATCACCGGGGCGGAGACGGCCGCGAACGAGTTCGCGGGGCCGTTCGTCGGCGGGTTGTTGCTGGCCGCGGGCACCGGTCTGGCGTTGGGGGCGACGTGGGTGGCGTACCTTGCCGCGAGTCTGTTGCTGCTTTTGCTGACCGGGCGGTTTCGGGTGGTCGGGCGGGCGGGGGTGGCGGGCGGGGACGAGGGTGGGTCGGATGGGCTCGATGTGCCCGAAGCGCCCGCCACGGTCAATGCGCAGATCGCCGAGGGGCTGCGTTACCTCTGGGGGCATCGCCTCCTGCGCACGATGACGTTGATCCTCACCGTGTTGTTCGCGAGTTGGGGCGCGTGGCTGGCGCTGATGCCGCTGGTCGCGCACGACACGATGCACATGTCCGCCCGGGAGTACGGGGTCGTGCTGAGCGCGCTCGGCGTCGGCGGACTGCTCGGGGCGGTGCTGGTGGGCCGGCTGAACCGGCTGCTGGGCCACCGGCGGGTGATGCTGGCCGATCTGATCGCCACGATCGTGATGATGGCGGTGCCGGCGGTGACCACCGCGATGTGGGCGATCGCCGGCGCGGCGTTCGTCGGCGGATTGGGCGGCACGCTGTGGTCGGTCAACGCCCGGTTGATCGCGCAGAACCTGGTCCCCGAGCACATGATGGGCCGCTACAGCGGCGCCGCCCGCCTGCTCGGATGGGGCGCGATCCCCGTCGGCGCGGGCCTGATCGGCGTGCTCGCCGAGTGGTTCGGTATCCGGGTGGCGTTCCTGGCCTTCGCCGTCGCCGCAGCCGCGACGATCCCGCCGTACCTGCGGGTGGTCACCGACGCCCGGTTGGCCCCCGCGTTCCGTGTGCACGGGGCGGAGGGGACGGGGGCGGAGAAGACCGGGTCGCAGGAAAGGCCGACGAAGGAGCCGAGGACACGTTAGGCGGCGCCCCCGGGTGACCCGCGGTGGACGCGGCGGCCCGGGTCGCCCGGCCGCTTCTCAGCGCGGCGGTTCCGGCCACATTCGGCCCGCCGGGAGGTCCGGGCCGTCGATGATCGCGCTGAGCATGCGCAGGTTCTCGGCGAACACCTCGGCCGCCTCGGGGCCGATCGTCCGGCTGATCATGCCGTCGACGTCCTTGACCACGCGCCGGCCCTCGGCGACGCCGGCGCTGCCGAGTTCGGTCAGCTCCAGAAGCACCACCCGCTTGTGTACCGGGTGGGGGCGGCGGACGATCCAGCCGACGCGTTCCAGCGCCAGCATCGCGGTGGTCACGCTCTGGGGGGTGATGTGGTGCGCGCGGGCGAGGTCGGCGGCGGACAACGCGCCGTTTTCGTCGAGCCGACCGGCCAGGCCCAGTTGGTTGATCGAGACGCCGATGCCTTCCAGACGCTCGTTGAGCAGTCGCTGTACCGACTGCTGGGCGCGCCAGAGCAGATGGGGCAGCTGCTCGCTCCACGCGGCGGCGGCGACTTCCCGGTGGGCGGGCATCACACGTTTCCCTTCTTCGTACGGCCGGGGGTACCGGGGGGCGCACCCCGTGGGTGCCTCACCGGTCACCGTAGGGCACGTCCGTCGCCGGGCCGGGCCACGTCGACGTCCATGTTCGCAGGTGAGGTGCATGTTCCCAGACGACGCGCATATTCGCAGGAGGCACTCATGTTTTAAGTATGCATACAAGTTCGCAGGCTTCTGATAACTTGACAGCCTTCGATTACTTGGAAGGCTGTCTCACCATGCCCACGACCCCGCAGTCCACCCCGCCCGCAACGAGTCCGCCGCCGACCGGGGCCGTGGCCCGGCCGGCGCTCACCGTGGTGCTCGCCTGTCTCGGGGTCTTCGCCTCGTACGTGCCCATCGGCGGGGTCGCGGTGTCCCTGCCGACCATCCAGCGCGGGCTCGGCGCGTCCACGAGCGATCTCCAGTGGATCAGCGACTTCTTCATCCTGCCGATGGCGGCGCTGATCCTGACCTTCGGCCTGATCGGCGACCTGTACGGGCGCAAGAAGGCATTCCTGGCCGGGCTCGGCCTGCTCGCCGTCGGCGCGGCCGTCAACCTGACCGCGCACAGCGTGGCCCAGGTCTGGGTGGGCCAGGCCCTCTCCGGCGCGGGCGGCGCGGCGCTGCTGACCTCCAGCCTGGCGCTGATCAGCCACGCCTACCCCGACTTCCGGGCCCGGGCCAAGGCGATATCCGCGTGGGCCGCGTCCCTGGGCCTGGGCATGTCCCTGGGCCCGCTGTTGAGCGGGACGATCCTGGAACACGCCTCCTGGCGCTGGATCTTCGCGCCGACCGTGCTGGTCTGCCTGATCGGCGCGGTGATCGCGGCGGTGCTCCTGGAGGACTCGCGCTCGGCGCACGGCCGCGCGATCGACGTCCCCGGTCAGCTCACCGCGATCGTGGCGATCTCCGGCCTGATCTACGGCGTGATCGAGGGCGGCACCAGCGGCTGGACGCACGGTCCGGTCCTGGCCGCGTTCGCGCTCGCGGTGCTGGGCCTGGTGGCGTTCGTGTGGGTCGAGCGCCGTTCGGCGACGCCGATGTTGTCGCTGGACCTGTTCTCCTCGCGGGCCTTCAGCGGCGCCGGCGTGGTGACCATGCTGACCATGTTCGGCCTGGTCGGGATCGTCTTCTCGCTCAGCCTGTTCTTCGGCAACGTCCAGCACCTGAGCGCCCTCGAGATCGCCTACCGCTTCCTGCTCGTCAACGGTCTCGGCGTGGTGTTCGGCCCGGTGGTCGGCCGGCTGGTCGGGCGGATCGCCCCGGGCCTGCTGCTGACCGGCGGCCTGACGCTCACCGGGATCGGCATGCTGGCTCTGAACACGCTGGACAAGGACACCGGATTCACCACGCTGATGGCCCCGTTGATGGTGATCGGTATCGGCTTCGCCTTCGTCATGACGCCGATCACCTCGATCGCGGTGAGCAGTGTCCCGCACCACCTGGCCGGCATGGCGAGCGCGGGCAACAACACGCTGCGCCAACTCGGCGGCGCGCTCGGCCCGGCGGTCCTGGGCGCGGTCCTGACCAGCCGGATCAGCGCGGGCCTGCCGGGCCACCTGGCCGACTCCGGGCTGGCCGACGCCGACCGCGAACACGTGCGCGCGGCCGTGTCGGACGAGGGGCTGTCGGCGGCCGGCCATCTGGGTCTGGCGCCCGAGCCCACGGGCAGGGCGCTCGGCGCGATCGGCGACAGCTTCGTGGACGCGATGCACGTCTGCATGACGATCGCGGGGGTGGCCATGTTCGCGGCCGCCGTGATCACGGTGCTGACGATCGGGGTGCGGCGGGCGAAGCCGCACGGGAGTACGGCCGTTCTGGCGTCGGGTCCGGGAACGTCGGGTCGGGTGCCGGCGCAGGGCTCCGCCGCGACGGTGGCGGCCGGTACCGGTTCGGGGGCGGGCTCGGGCGGGGCCTGAGTCCCGATGCGACGACGAAGCCGCTCGCCCGTCGGCGAGCGGCTTCGTCGTCTGTGGGGCGACTCGGCTAGGCCGCCGCCCGGCGCCCGCGCAGGCCGAACGCGGTCACCGCCGCGCCCAGCGCCACCCCGACCAGCGGCACGATCAGCGCCGTGCGGAAGCCGTCCAACTCGGAGCCGCCCACACCGGCCAGGACCGCGGTGACCGTCGACAGGCCCAGCGCCGCGCCGAACTGGAAGGCGGTGTACAGGAGTCCGCCGGCCAGGCCCTGTTCGTCCTCGTCGATGCCGTCGGTCGCGGCGATGGTGAGCGGGCCGTACGCCAGCGCGAAGGCCAGACCGAGCAGCAGCATCGTCGGGAACATCGCCATGTAGGAGGTGTCGCCGTCGATCGACAGGAACAGCGCGTACGCCGCGGCGGCCGCCACCATCCCGCCGAGGATCACCCGCAGGTTCCCGAAGCGCTCCACCAGTCGCGGTGTCAGCGTCGGCGCGAGTACTGCGTCGGCCCCGACCGCGAGCAGCGCGAAACTGGTCTCCAGGGTCGACCAGCCGCGGATCTCCTGGAGGTAGAAGACCGCGATGAACTGGAACCCGAAGAACGAGCCCGCGAACAACATCGCGCCCAGGTTCGCCCGGACCAGCGCGCCCGAGCGCAGGATGCCGAGGCGTACCAGCGGATTCGCCGCGCGTCGTTCGATGGCCACGAAGGCGAGCAGGAGGGCGACCCCGCCCGCGAAGACCACGATCGTCCGGCCCGGGCCGTCGGCGGGGTGTTCGAGCCGGACCACGCCGTAGACCAGCAGCAACATCGAGCCGGTCACGCTGATCGCGCCGACGAGGTCGAAGCCCCCGCCGGCCTCCGGCCGCTCGTCCCGGGGGATCAGCGCCGACGCCGCCGCCAGGATCACCGCGGCGAGCGCGACCGGTACGAAGAACACCAACCGCCAATCGATCGCGGTCAGCAGTCCGCCGATCACCAGGCCGAGCGAGAAGCCGCCCGCGGCGGTGCCCGCGTAGAAGAGCAGTGCCCGGTTGCGCTGCGGCCCCTCCGGGAAGCCGGTGGTGATGATGGACAGCCCGGCGGGGGTCATGAAGGCGGCCGAGGCGCCGGTCACGAAGCGGGCCACGATCAGCATCCAGCCCTCGGTGGCGAATCCGCCCAGGCCGGAGAAGACCAGGAAGACGGTCAGCCACAGGAGGAACATCCGCCGCCGGCCGAGCAGATCGGCGGTGCGGCCGCCGAGGAGCATGAAGCCGGCGTAGGCGAGCACGTACGCGCTCATCACCCAGCTCACGCCACCGGTGGACATGCCCAGGTCCTCGCGGATGGTGGGCAGCGCGACGTTGAGCATCGCGATGTCGATGCCCTCGAGGAAGATCGCGCCGCAGAGGACGAGCAGCATGCCCCAGGCGCGGGGGCTCATTCGGCCGGCGGGGGCGTCGCCGGGGGTGGATTCGGGGGCGGATTCGGCGGCGCTGCCGGGTGCGGACGTGGATGTGGACATGCGACAGCCCCTCGGGACGCGGGTGGGTGGGATCGCGGTGGGATCGGGGTGCCGGGGGCGGTTCTTCGGACGAACCCGGTTCCCTCTTGTAACCGACCCCATCCTTCGGCAGCATCGACTTCCATGGAAGAAGGCACTTCGAAGGAACCGACCCCCTGCCCGAGTAACCAGGAGGACTACGACGCCCTCCAGTGGGACGTGCGCGAGGGGTGCGAGGTCCGGCAGATCCTCGACCGGGTCGCCGACAAGTGGTCGCTTCTGGTGATCGCGATCCTGGAGAGCCGTACGTTGCGCTTCACCGAGTTGCGGCGGGAGATCGACGGGATCAGCCAGCGCATGCTCACCGTGACGCTGCGCCAGCTCGAACGCGACGGCCTGGTGCGCCGCACGGTGTATCCGGTCGTGCCGCCTCGGGTGGACTACGCGCTCACCCCGATGGGGACCACGCTGCACACCACGATCCGCTCGCTGGTCACCTGGACCGAGGAACATCAGGAACGCATCGCCGAGGCGCGGGCGGAGTACGACGCGCGTGTGGGAGCGGAAGGCGACCTGGCCGTGGCGGCGGGGCGGTCGGTGTCGGGATAGGTCGGGGTAGTGGGCGCGGTGCCGGCCCGGGGGCGATTTTCGAATCCGGGTTCGGGGTCTGCCCACACCTGTTCGGTGTCGCTCGATGTCGCGTATTCGCCTCGGCTCGGCCGGACCGGTGAATGTCCGGTTCGAAAAGGACGGGCAGGCCGGGCGAAACAGCGGAGCCTCGGGAGTGGTATCCCCGCGATCGGCCCATTTCGCGGATGCGGCGACGTTTGCGGAGGTCGGACGGCGGATCCTTGCCGCCAATCGTTGCCAAATCGGTCCAAGATCGACTTACGGGATTCCGAGTGCTTTTCCTGTGATACGACGACCGGTGAAACGGAACTCTTGGCAAAGATTTGGTAATGTAGAGACTCGGGGTGAGGGTCGTGACACGCCTGTGACTATCGTTCTGCGATAGGCGAGCGGCTCCACGTCGGCCACCCGGTCGACACGATCGCCTCCGCCGAATTCGGTGACGGGTTTCGGTGACGGTGGGCAACCGCGGTCGTCGCGACACGAAGCCGGAACCGGGGACCCTCGCAGTCCCTGGGGTGAATCGGTGCTCCGGCACCGTAGGGCGCCTTCTTCCGCCCGAACCCGTCAGCTAACCCGGTAGGCGGCCGAGGAAGGAGACCGCCGCCAGTGGCGTCCCAGCGTCGATCCGGGCAGCACCGCAAGCCCAAGCCCCGCACCGCCGTGCGTACAGCCGCGACCGTGGTCACGGCCGCCGCGACGATGACCGGTGTGATGACCTTCGCCGGCACCGCGAGCGCGGACCCCGCGCAGTCGTTCCAGCAGACCAAGGACCGCGTCAACCAGCTGCACAGCGAGGCGATCAAGGCCACCGAAGCCGCCAACGGCGTCGACGAGCAGATCACCAAGCAGCAGGGCACCGCGAACCAGACCCAGGCCCGGATTACCGAGGAACAGGCCGCGCTCAACACGCTGCGCGACCAGATCGGTGTCCTGGCGGCCAACCAGTACCGCAGCGGCGGCCTCCCGCCGTCGCTCTCGCTCGCGCTCAGCGGCGACCCCGAGGGCTACCTGCAGAAGTCGCAGATGTTGTCCCAGCTCGACGGCCAGCAGGCCGCGAAGCTGAAGCAGATCGCGGCGCAGGCCCGAGTTCTCCAGCAGGACCGCACCGAGGCCTCCTCGCAGCTCGCGGAACTGGAGAAGCTGCGCACCGAGCTGAACCGGCACAAGGGCGAGATCCAGAACAAGCTCACCGAGGCGCAGCGCCTGCTGAACACGCTCACCGCGCAGCAGCAGAAGGAAGTCCTCGACTCGAACGAGCACAAGAACGACGCCGGTTCGCGCACCGAGACCGACCGCAGCTCGCGCGACAAGACGGACCCGCCGACGACGGGCAAGGACGTTCCCGTGTCCGGCCGGGCGGCGGCCGCGATCGCGTTCGCGCGCGCCCAGATCGGCAAGCCGTACGCGCCGCGAGGCGTCGGCCCCGACTCGTACGACTGCTCGGGCCTGACCCAGGCCTCGTGGCGAGCGGCCAACGTCTCGCTCAGCCGCACGACGTGGACCCAGGTCAACGACGGCCCGCGGATCTCCAAGGACGCGCTCAAGCCGGGCGACCTGGTGTTCTACTTCTCGGACAACTCGCACGTGGGCATGTACATCGGCAACGGCAAGATCATCCACGCCCCCCGCCCCGGCAAGAACGTAACCGAGGCCCCCCTGGACTCCATGCCGTTCTACGCGGCCGTCCGCCCGGGCTAGACCGAACGACCGCGCGCGAGCACGCGCGCGTTCACGGCGATCGGTCCCGGGAAGCGCGGCACCCACCTCCCGGACCGATCGCCGTCGTCGTTGCCGCCGGTGCTTCGGGGCACGCGGTATCTCGGGTTGCCCTGCCTGCCCTGCCTTGCCTTGGCGAAGGTTCCGGGAACCGGGGTAGGCGTGTGGACCATGGGTCGTATATCGGTGGGCACTTGTTCGTGGACCGACTCCGCCTTGGTCTCCAGTGGTTGGTATCCGGCCGAATGCCGGGACGCGGAACACCGACTTCGGTACTACGCACGGCAGTTCCCGGTGGTCGAGGTGGACGCGACCTACTACGCGTTGCCCAGCATCCGCAACAGTCTGCTGTGGGTGGACCGTACGCCTGACGGATTCACCTTCGACGTCAAGGCGTTCTCGCTGCTCACCGGGCATCCCACCAGGCCGGGTTCGTTGCCGGCGGAGCTGCGGTCCCTGCTGCCGCCACGGGTGCGCCCGGGTGCTGTCGACGATCGTTTGTCGGACGAGGTCTGGCAACGGTTCAGCGGGGCGCTGCTGCCGTTGCGCGAGGCAGGACGTCTCGGCACGTTGCTCTTTCAGTTCCCGCCGTCCTTGGCGCCTGGTG
Organism: Embleya sp. NPDC020630; assembly: GCF_044334985.1. NCBI lineage: Bacteria > Bacillati > Actinomycetota > Actinomycetes > Kitasatosporales > Streptomycetaceae > Embleya > Embleya sp. NPDC020630. Next base: position 2,103 of record NZ_JBIRUB010000026.1, on the reverse strand, counting down.
CGGCCGCCACACGCTTCCTTCGCGACTGCGTCGAGCGGGCCCAAGGGTGGCCGCTCGCCGTCGAGTTCCGGCATCCGCTCTGGTGGCAGGACGAACATCGCGCCGCGACGACGGCTCTCCTCGAACGCCACGGCGTCGCCGCGGTGGCGGTCGACACGGCGCAGTCGCTGCCCACGTCCATCCCCCCGGTTGCCGTGGCCACCACGTCCGAACTGGCGGTGGTTCGTTTCCACGGCCGCAACCGGGCCTGGGGAAGCGGCTCGAAGGAAGAACGGTTCCGCCACACCTATACGAGCGCGCAACTGGCCGAGTGGGTGCCCCGAGTGCGCATGCTGGCCGAAACCGTCGACCGGATACACGTGTTGTTCAACAATTGTTGTGCCGACGCAGCCGCCCGGGCAGCCGAAACAATGCGCGGCCTACTCGACGGGTAGGGACCCGGAACGTGTCGTCGAACGGCGACGAGTCCGGCCGGCCCGGCCGATCGACCGACCGACCACGGACGGTAACGATATGGCCATCACCGAGGCCCGACGAGAGGGTGGCCGGCAGCCATGTGCGTCCATTGTGCACACTCCGACCGTTTCGCGGCGCCCCGTGCTCCCGCCCGTACGAGCCCACATCCCCGCAGGTCACGGCGTGTCCGGGGATACTCGCAGCATGTTCGATCCGATACCGGTACTCTGCCGGTGGGCAAAAAGCGGATCACCGCCGGACGCCCGACGGGGCCGTTAGCTCAATTGGCAGAGCAGCGGACTTTTAATCCGCGGGTTCAGGGTTCGATCCCCTGACGGCCCACCCGCGTCAGGGCCGGCTTTAGGCTGCTGACCAGCACGAACACCGCGCACTGCGGTCTTCTTCACGGCCCTGGACCTTTGGTCCGGGACCGCTTGCGTGAGCGGTGCGTGAGCGGACGTCCCGGCATCAGGTCCCACAGGAGCGGCCGGGGCATTACCGGCGGGCTCGGCGAACTGCTCGGCGGCGGGTTCGACCACGGCCTTCGGGGCGCGCGGGACGATCTGGCCAGCGGCCTCGGCCAGGGCCCGGTCGACCTGCGGCAGCACGCTCGTGTAGGTGTTGGCCGTCAGCACGTAGGACGCGTGGCCGAGCAACTCCTGGATGGACTTCATGTCCCCTCCCGCGGCATGGGCGATGGTCGCCGCGCCGTGCCGCAGGTCGTGTAGGCGGATCGGCGGCAGGTCGATCTCCTCGCTCAGCTTGACGAACCGCCGCGTGACGAAGTCCGGGTGCAGCCAGGAGCCGTCCTCCTTGGTGAAGACGCGGCCGGTCTTGACCCACGCGTCACCCCACTCGGCGCGCTCGGCGTCCTGGCGAGCACGGTGCAGGCCGAGCGCCTCGACCGTGGGACCGTCGATTGCGAACGTCCGCTTGCCCGCATCGGACTTGGGCGCGTCCTCGTAGACCTCCCAGCCGTGGACGACCAGTTCGGTGGCGACGGTCACGGTAGCCGCATCGAGTCGGACCTGCGTCCAAGGCAGGCCACACGCCTCGCCGCGCCGCAGGCCCCGGAAGGCGACCAAGTGCCAGAGCGCGTACAGCCGGTCCGACTCGGCGTGGTCGAGGAACCGCCCGGTCTGCTCCGGGGTCCACACCAGCGACGGTTTCGCCCTGGTACGCCGCCACTCGGCGACGTGGTCGTCCGTCCACACCACCGGCTTGGGCCGCGCTGCGGAATCGAGATCCGCGTGGCGCGCCGGGTTGAAGGTGATCAGCTGCTCTTTGATGGCGTCGTTCAGCGCCTTGCGCAGGGTCGCACGGATGTGCTGGCGGCTGGTCGGACCGACCACCTTGCGGCCCCGCGGCTTTTGCGGCGTCCGCTCACCGGCTTTCAGCCGCTCAACCTCCTCCGCAACGAGAGCCGCCCCACGCTCGTGCGCGTCCGTTACGACCGTATCGAGCAACCAGAGCGGCGACCGGGAGAGCAGGAGGTCGGCCTCGGCGATCTGTCTACGGTGTCGCCGACGAGACACGGTCTGCCTATCAACACCTAGATCGTTGATGTGATTTGGCTTAGTGGTCGTAGGCGGTCAGGGAGCGTTTGACTGGGGTGCCGGTTTGCCAGTTGTGCCAGATGGCGGCGTT
>NZ_JBIRUB010000025.1:0-101183 GCF_044334985.1 Embleya sp. NPDC020630 | reverse complement strand
CATGCTCAGAGACGAAACCTTCTACGAATCCCGACCCGCCGAATCGGCCGCAGCATGACCCGATCTCGGTTGACGAAAGACATAGAGGCACCCCCTTCCACCGGCGGGCATCCCGCGTGAAGGAACCGCCCCGCCCCGTTGAACACCGGGAGTCGGGCGAGTTGGGATGGAAGGGGGTGTGATCGGTTGGGCAGGCCGTGACGGCCTGTCCTCGCGGTTCCCCACGGGACTCGAAAGCGTCCGGTACAGCCCTGCACGATCTCCACGGACGGATACCGGCTTCCACGGCTGCGGACTCCGCGGCGGCGGACAAGCGGTGTCAAGCAAGACCCTCCCGGCCGCCCGGCCGGGGTTGGGAGTAGGTCATGAACAGCACAACCGCCAAGTCGAGCGCTTGCTCCGGATGGGTGGCTTTCGCCGGATACACCCTGCTCGTGCTGGGTATCCTCAACTTCATCCAGGGGTGCACGGCCCTGTTCTCGGATGGGTACTTCGTCAACCGTTCGGGTGATCGTCTCGTGTGAAATTATGACATATGGGGCGTCATCCTGCTGATTTTCGGCGGGTTGCAGCTGCTTGTCGGCGGAGGGTTGCTCACCGGTGCGACCTGGGCCGCGTGGTCGGTACCTTCCTCGTGATGTTGAACACCATCGGGGAGATCGGCTTTCTGGCCGCGCATCCGGTCTGGTCCACCATCGTGATCGTGCTCGACCTGGTGGTCCTGTTCGCGCTGACCGTACGTTGGGACGCCGCCCAGGGCTACTACGCGGACGACACCGCCTCCGAATGGCGGGCCCGGGACGAAGCGCGGCACACCGGCACCGGCGTACATCGCCGGGGTACCGAACGCGACGAACCGATGCGCTGACGCCACACCGAGCGGTGATGCCCGGCACACTCGTGCCGGGCATCACCCGCGTTCGCTCCCGGTCCCTCGGCACGCGGAGGAGCGGTGGAAGCCATGTGGAAAGCGCGACGAGTTCGTACGTGCTCTTCGCGCGCCGTTCGACACCGACCGGGCGACCTGCGACGCAGTCTCCAGCGTCGTGGTCGACACCGGTGACGGGGACGACCGAGCGTACGTGTGGGGGCCGGCGCAGACGCCGTGCCGGCTGCTCGGCGGCAACGGGCAACGACAACCTCGAGGCGGAGTACTGCCGGATCGAGGGGGAACGGGCAACGACACCATCCGGCACCGGCAGTCGGAACTCCGCACCGGGCGGGTCATCACCACGGGCGTGGTCTCGGCAGCGGTCGCGGGCATGGTCGCCATCACCCCTGCCTGCGGCGAGATCAATACGCTCGGCGCGGTCGTCACGGGCCTGGTGGCAGGCTTCGTCTGCGCGTTCGCCATCACCTTGAAGTACCGCTTCGGCGTGGACGACACGCTCGACGTGGTCGGCGTGCACGGCGTCGGCGGCATCACCGGCCTCGTGATGGTCGGCGTGTTCGCCACCGCTCGGATCAGCGGCCGGAAGGGCCTGTTCTACGGCGGAGGCTGGAGCCTGCTCGGCAAGCAGGTGCTCGCCATCCTTGCCATGGCCACCTTCTCGTTCGTGCCCAGCTGGGTGCTCGCCAAGATCATCTGCGCTGGGCCGGTCGGGGCGGATCGGGGTTGCCGGTCGTCGCGGCCCGACACCCGCGGCGGGAAGCGTCGTTGTACCTCGTGGCGCCGATCCGTTGTCGCATTCCCTGCCGTGGGGGTGCGAGACGGCCACTCGAAGGAGTCCTTCCCATGTCCGCCGCACTCTCCGACGATCTCGGCAAGCTCATCGACGACACCCCCGTCTTCGCGACGGTGGCCACGCTCCAGCCCGACGGCAGCCCGCAGTTGTCGGTGACCTGGCTTGCGCGCGACGGCGACGACCTGCTGATCTCCACGACCGTGGGCCGCAGGAAGGAGCGGAACCTGCGCAGGGACCCGCGCGTGACCGTGATGATCAACCCGCACCACGCGCCGTACACCTACGCCGAGGTGCGTGGCGAGGCCACGCTCACCACCGAGGGAGGCGCGGAACTGATCGACGAACTCTCGCGCAAGTACACGGGCAAGGACTACGCGGACTTCAACCCCGCCTCCGCCGACGACGCCCAACGCGTCGTCGTCCGCATCACTCCGCGCAAGGTCGTCGGCTCGCTCTAGGCCGCGCCGGGGCCGGGCCGGGGTTCGCGCGTCGGCGACGGGTCCGTGAACAGAGCCTCCACGCTCGGCGCGTCGTCCCAGGACACCTCCGCGCCGTACGCGTCGTCGAACCGCGCATCGCCCAGGATGTCGCGAGCCCGCGCCTCGATGCGGGCGACGTCGTCCCGTTCGCCCTCCGGTAGCGGTGTACCGACCGAGCGACGGGCCGCCGCGGCGGAGGCCAGCAGGCGGGCCGCGTGATCGGCGTGGCCCGTCAGGACCCGAGCACCGGCCAGGCCCTCCAACGCGAGCGCGACCGATCGCACATCCCCGACGGCGCGGGCGGCGGTCAGACCGTCGACCTGCGTTGCGAGTGCGGTCTTCGGGTCGCCCCGCAACTCGGCGATGAAGCCGAGCTCGGCCAGAATCAGCGCGGGCACGCCCGGCTCGTACCCCATCCTTCGGTGCAGTTCCAGCACGTTCTCCAAGTGGGCTTCGGCGGCGTCAAGGTCTCCCTCGCGGCGTGCGCCCATGCCCAGGCCGATCTCGGCGTACTGTTCGCCGAACCTGTCGGACTGTGCGATCGCCACTCGGCGGGCCCGCTCGTGGAACTCCCGAGCACGCGGATAGTCCCGCGTGAGCAGGGCAATGCGTCCCAATCCGGAGAGCTGGAAGGATACCTCGGGCCACAGCTCCAATTCCTCGGCCATCCGCAACCCCTCGCGGTGCAGCCGCCCGGCGCGTTCGTAGTCGCCCGTGACCTCGGCGAACGTCTGCAATGGCACCATGGCCTGCAACTGCCCCCACCGGTCGCCCAGTTCCCGAAAAAGCCGCAGGCTCTCCTCGCCACGAAGGCGCACCGTATCGAAGTCGCCGTGCAGTTTCGCGTGGAACGCCTGGCCGGCCAGCGCCGCCGCCGTACCCCAACGGTCGCCGAGTGAGCGGAACGCCACGAGTGCGGATTCGACCAGGCTCCGGCTCGGTGCCGGATCACCGATGCCGTACATGTTGGACGCCACGAACCACTGCGACCGCGCCTTCCCCAGCGGGGCGTCGATCCCGTCGTACGGTCGCAGTGCCGCCCGATACGCGCCGACCGGGTCCGCGCTGCCGCCGAGCCGCAGCTCGACGCCGCCCAGCCAGGCTGTTGCCGGCGCGACCAGCGCCACGGGGGAGCCTGCGGCGACGGACAGGGCCGAGGCGAGGGAGCGCCGGGCCTCGCCATTGCGCCCCCGCAGGCACCAGTACCACGCCAGGGCGTTCACCAGGCGAAGCGCGCACTCGGCGTCCCCGACCCGTACGGCGCCGTCCAACGCGGAGCGCAGGTTCGCGTGTTCGACGTCCAACCGCCGCAGCCACTCGCGCTGCCCGTCACCTCGCAGGAAGGACTCGGCCTGTTCGGCCAATGACGTGTAGTAGGCGCGGAACCGGTGCCGGAACTCGACCGATTCTCCGGATTCCGCCAGCCGTTCCGCGGCGTACGCGGCCACCGACTCCGTCATGCGGTAGCGGGGGCCGGCCGAGACGCCCGCGCCGTCGGTCACGACCAGCAGCGAGCAGTCCACGAGCCGGGACACGAGGTCGAGAACGTCCGCGCGGGCCACGCCGTTGCCCGCGCACAGCTCTTCGGCCGCGGCGAGCGTGCAGCCGTCGGCGTGTACGGACAAACGGCGCAGTACTGCCTGTTCCCGGTTTCCGAGCAGTTCCCAACTCCAGTCGATGACGGCCCTCAGCGTGCGCTGCCGTGCCGGAGCGCCTCGTGATCCGACCGCCAACACGTGGAAACGGTCGTCCAGCCGGGCGGCCAGTTCGTGCACGCCCAACGCGCGCACGCGCCGCGCGGCCATCTCCAAGGCCAGGGGAAGGCCGTCCAGGCGCCGGCAGATCGACACGACCGCGTCCACGCTGCCGTCGTCGAGAACGAAACCCGGTGCGGCGGCGGTGGCACGCGCCACGAACAACTCGACCGCGCCGAACCCCCGCACGTCCTCGGTACCGAGTCCCGCGACGGATGTCGGCCGCCGCAGCGGGGAGACCTCCTCCAGCCACTCGCCGGTGACACCGAGCGGTACCCGGCTGGTGCCCAGGATGTGGAGCGCGGGGGTCTGCTTCAGCAACTGCTCGGCCAACTCCGCCACCGGCGCGACGACATGCTCGCAGTTGTCGAGGATCAGCAGGACCGGCCCCTCGCCCAGCGCGTGCGCGACCCGCGTGACCGGCGACAGCGGCCCGTCTCCCGAGCGCGCGGTGTCGTCCCGCACCCCGAGCACGGCGCCGACGACCTCGGTCACCTCGGGATGCCCACCCGCCTGGGCAGCCGACACCGGGTCGAGCGCGGAGAATTCCGCGAGGTGGATGCCCCCGGGGAACTCCGCACCGAGCCGCGCGGCGGTTGCCAGTGCGAGCTGCGTCTTCCCGACACCACCGGGCCCGGTGAGGGTCACCAGTCGGTGCGCGCCCAACACATGGCGCAGTTTCGCCACCGCTTCGTCACGGCCGATCAGCTCGGTCAGTGCGGCCGGGAGACCGCCCGGCGGACGGGCCGGCGCAACGGGGGCGGAAGGCGGCGGGGCGGGGACCCGCGGGGCGGCCAGCGCCGGGTCCTGGGTGAGGATCGCCTGGTGCAGGGCCGTCAGCTCGGGCCCCGGGTCCACGCCCAGCTCCTCGGCCAGCCGGGTACGCAGATCCGCGTAGCTGCGGAGCGCCGCGTCTTGGCGGCCGACGAGATACAGCGCCCGCATGTGCGCGGCGCGCATCCGCTCCCGCAGCGGGTGGACTCCCACCAAGTGTTCCAGCTCGTCGGCGACTTGGGCGTATCCACCGAGTTCCAGGCGTACTCGGGCCTGCTCCTCGATCGCGGTCAACCGCAACCCTTCCAGCAGGGCCGCCGCGCCGTGCGCGAACTCCTCGTCGACGAAATCGGCGAACGCGGGACCGCGCCAGAGCGCCAACGCGTCCGCCAACAGGGCCGCCCGGGCATGGGGATCGGCAACCCCCCGGACACGATCGAGAGCCTCCCGGAATCGGTCGGCGTCCACCGCGTCGGGGCCGACGCGCAACTCGTACCCCGGAGGGCGCGACACCACCAGAGACCGCCCACCCGGCTCGGCACCCTCCAGGGCCCGCCGCAACTGCCACACCTTCGTCTGGAGCAGACCCGGGGGATTGTTCGGGGGCTTTGAACCCCACAGATCCTCCACGAGCCGGTGAACGGAGACCGGTCGCCCCCTGTGCGCCAACAGACACGCGAGCAGGGCACGCACCTTCTGCTCGGGAACCCTGACCTTCGACCCGTCAGCGGCCCATACCTCCAGAGGGCCCAGCACCCCGAAACGCATCCGGCCAGGCTAACCCACAGCGCGGACCGCTCCGCCGCGCGACGCCGGCGGGGGCCGGGAGCGGACCGAGAGCGAACCGAGAGATCACCGAGAGCGCGGCAGCGCAGGGTGGTGATCACGACGGATCGAACGCGGCACGCACCAGGCACGAACGACCAAGCGCCGAACGGTACCGAGCAGTAAGGAACGTCATCGATGTCCACCACCACCCCTGAGCCCCCGCCTCGGAAGGCCGGATCCCGACAATGGCTCGGGCTCGCGGTACTGGCCCTGCCCACACTGCTGATCTCCCTCGACCAGAGCGTGCTGTACCTGGCCCTGCCGCATCTCGCCGCGGACATCCGGCCGACCGGTACTCAGACGCTGTGGATCATGGACATCTACGGCTTTCTGATCGCCGGCTTCCTCATCACCATGGGCGCGCTGGGCGACCGGATCGGCCGCCGCAAGCTGCTGATGATCGGTGCCACAGCCGTGGGCATCACCTCCGTCGCGGCCGCCTGCTCCACCAGCGCGGAAGCCCTGATCGTGACCCGCGCGCTGCTCGGCATCGCCGCCGCGACGCTGATGCCGTCGACGCTCGCCCTCATCGGCAACATGTTTCACGACCCGTACGAGCGCGGCCGCGCCATCGCCGTTTGGGCCGGTTGCTTCATGGGGGGCACGGCCCTGGGCCCGGCCATCGGCGGCGTGATGCTCGAGTTCTTCTGGTGGGGCTCGGTGTTCCTGCTGGGTGTACCCGTCATGGTGGTCCTGCTGATCGTCGCACCCCTCGTCCTGCCCGAGTACAAGAACGCCGACGCCGGCGGAATCGACCCCCTCAGCGTCGTTCTGTCGCTCGCATCGATCCTGTCGATCATCTACGGGCTGAAGGAACTCGCGCGCTACGGCTTCGCGACGACGCCGCTCGCCGCCATCGGCGTCGGCATCGCCGTCGGTGCCCTGTTCGTGTCTCGGCAGCGCACGTTGGCCGACCCGCTCCTCGACCTGAGGCTCTTCAAGGTCGGCGCGTTCACCGCGGCGCTGTCGATCCTGATGGTCTCGATGTTGGCCACCGGCGGCGGTTACCTCTTCATCTCCGGCTTCCTCCAGATGGTCGAGGGACTTTCGCCCATACGGGCGGGGCTGTGGATGGTGCCGTCGGCCGTCGCGTCGATCCTCGCCGCGCAGTTGGCGCCGACCCTTGCCAAGCGGCATGCGCCCGGCACCGTCATCGGCGTGGGTCTGCTCGTCGGCACGATCGGCTACCTGATGCTCGTCCTCGTCGATCCGGTCGGCGGACTGCCACTGCTGATGGCCGCGTTCGTGATCATCTTCATCGGCGTCGGTACCCTGGGGGCACTGGGCACCAGCCTGGTCGTCGGGTCCGTGCCGCCGGAGCGCGGCGGCTCCGCGGCGGCTCTGTCCTCCATCTGCGGCGACCTGGGCAACGCGCTCGGTGTCGCCACCCTCGGCAGCCTTGGCACCGCCGTCTTCCGCGATTCGCTCGACCTCCCCGCCGACACCCCGCCCGGCGCCGCCGCCGCTGCCACGGCAAGCATGGAAGACGCCGTCACCGCGGCCCGGGACCTGCCCGCCGACGCCGCCGAGAACCTGCGGGCCGCCGCCGCGGAGGCCTACACGAACGGCCTGAACGCCATCGGCGTCGCGTGCGCGATCATCACCGCGACCAGCGCGGCCCTGGCCCTGGCCATGCTGCGCAAGAGCCGCGACGTCAAACCCTTCGACAACGCGCCGTCGAGCACCTGACAACCCTTCAAAATCGGGAGATCCACCATGACGACCCTGGTTACGGGCGCCACCGGGAACACCGGACGCCACGTGGTGACAGAGCTGGCCCGACGCGGCGAGCACGTTCGGGCACTCACCCGGAATCCGGCCGCCGCCGGGGGGAGGTTTTCGCCCGGCACCGAGGTGATGACCGGCACCCACACGGCCCCACGGGAGTTGGCCGACGCCCTCGAAGGCGTAAGCCGGCTGCACATCACCGTGACGGCGGGACTCGCCGAGGTCGGACCCGAGTTGGTCCGCCGGGCGGTCGACGCCGGCGTACGACGCATCACCGTGGTGTGGGGCGGCTGGATGGGACCGGTCGAGCAGGCCGTGGCCGATTCGGGTGTGGAGTGGACCCGCCTGGAACCGCAGGAATTCATGTCCAACACGTTGACCTGGATCGAGTCGATCCGGACCGAGGGCGTGGTGCGGGAACCCTACGACTTTCCCAGCGCGCTCGTCCACGAGGCCGACATCGGAGCGGTGGCCGCGGCCGCGCTGCTCGACGACGGGCACGCGGGACGCGCGTACAACCTCACCGGACCCGAATCCCTGACCTCTCGCGAACGGCTCGCCATCCTGTCCCGGGCGATCGGTCGCGACGTGACCTTCCTCCCGATCACCCACGAACAGGCCGTCGACAGGCTGATCGCCGACGGCGTCTCCCGCCCGGACGCCGAATACGTCGTCGACTGGTACGCCACTTCGAGCGACGACTCCAGGACCGTGGTCGACACCGTCGAGCGCGTGACCGGCCGCCCCGCGCGCACATTCGCCGCGTGGGTGGCCGAACACACCGACCGCTTCACGACGCCGTCGCGGACCACGACCACCCGCTGAGGATCGTTCCGCGGCAGCGAGACCGGGAGTCCGGGGCCTCGAACTCCCTCGTTCGAGGCCCCGGCCCGTCTCTGCCGGGGCGCACGCGGGACCACGGCCGCTGCCGGCCTCGCGCCGGAGCCGGAGTTGTGGCCCCCGGGGCCGGTCCTGCGGGTAGCGCCACCGGTTCATCCACTTCGACGCGCACGTCCCGCAGGTTCCCCACCACCGCACTCGACGAGCGAGGCTTGTCCGGCGAGTTGCGCCCCGCGTACACCCGCGAACAACGCTGTGGCGGTCACGTCGATGCCCGCGTGCACGTACGTCGCCCGGATGCGTTCGGTGAGGTCTTTCAACAGATCCGCGGTCTCCGCACCGGTGGTGGTGCGCGGGTCGAGGACGACAAGTTCTCGTCGATGAGGACCAACCGGACGCCGGCCCGGTCGTACGTGTGGCAGACGGCCTCGGTGATCTGTGCCCGCGTCATCCGGGCGGTGGCGGGGACGCCGGGATAGCGGGGAACGGCGTCCCCGTTCTCCTCCGCGCGTCCCGGCCGACCGGTCAAGCTGTGTCGCGACGTATACGAGGCCGCCCGGCCGCGGACAGCGCTGCGCGCGAGGGTCGTCCCACGAAGCAGCGGACTCCCGGCTGACGGGGGGACTCACCGTCGCGGCCGCCTGCGCCGCGCCGACTCACTGACAATCGACGACGGAGAGAACGAAGTCAGGTCCCGGGGGAGCGTCCGTTGTACGGCCCGGGTACGGATATCCGCGGATCCTCGTCACCCCGCCGTCCGAGCCCACTCGGTGCCCGGCAGCCGGATACGGTGGCCTGCGACAGTGGTGGTCGAGCCGCGGGGGAGCACTCGGGTATGCGGGTCCTGGCTGGGCGGTACGAACTGCTGGAGTTGGTCGGCAGAGGCGGGATGGGCGAGGTCTGGAAAGGTGTCGACCGTGAGCTCGGCCGGACCGTGGCCGTGAAGGTGTTGCCCATCGAACTCACCCGCCAGGAGGAGTTCCGCCAGAGGTTTCGCCGCGAGGCGCGGACCGGAGCGGCCCTCTCCCACCACGGCGTAGCGACGCTGCACGACGTCGGAGAGGACCTCGACGGCACCGATGCGGTCCCGTTCCTGGTCATGGAGTTCATCGACGGTCGGACCCTGACGGAGGTCCTGCGTGCGGGTCCGATCCCCATTGCGCGGGCGATCGCGATAGCGCGCGACGTGGCCGACGCGCTGGTGCACAGCCACGGCGTGGGGCTGGTCCACCGGGACATCAAGCCGTCGAACGTCATGGTCACCTCGTCCGGCGCGGTCAAGGTGCTCGACTTCGGCATCGCCAAGGCGCTGGCCGAGACGACGACGCGGCTGACCGCGACCGGGCTCATGGTCGGCACCCCGGCGTACCTGGCGCCCGAGCAGATCGGCGGCGACGCCGTCGACGCACGCGCCGACATCTATTCGCTCGGCTGCCTGCTGTACGAACTGCTCACCGGACGACCGCCGTTCTCCGCGGACTCGCCGTTCGCGGTGATGAACCAGCACCTGACGAAGACACCGCCCGCACCGTCGGCGCTGCGGACGGACATCCCCGAACGGGTCGACGCGGTCACGCTGCTCGCCCTCGCCAAGGCACCCGATCAGCGATACGGCGACGCGGCGGCGTTCCGATCGGCGCTGGAATCGGCGCAACGTGAACTCGACGCCGCAGCCGTTGTCCCCCCGCATGCTCGAACGACCGTCGTGGGCCGGCCGCGTTCGGGCCGATCCGGGCAGCGAACACCGGACCAAGACCCCGCGTCGGGATCCATCGCGACCCCCGTCACGCTCACGTGGGGTACGTCCGCCCGCCCCGAACTCGGGTCACAACCGGGTGAGCCGATCATCCCTTCGCAATCCCGTCCCACGTCCAGGGCCGACGGCACGCAGAGCCGCCCCTCGCCGACAACGCGCCTGCGCCGCACGGAGGGTGTGGCGATCGCCCTCCTGGGATGGGTGTTGCTCGTGGCATACGCGATCAAGATCACCGAGTTCGAGGATTCGAACCCCGTCCTCCCGCTCGCCATCGCCGCCGGAGTCGCGGCGATCGGCTCCCTGTCGGTACTACTGTGGTCGGTACGCTTGAGTGTAACGATCAGTTGGTCGTTTGTTTTCGCCCTCAGTTGCACCATGGACCTCTAAGGGGCGGGACACGCCTTTCGGGCCGTGCCGTGCCTCGTGCTCGTGCCGTTCGCGGGCGTCGCGTTCTTCCGACGCCGGCCCGACTCCGTACTCCCGATCTGCCTGCTGTGGATGGGGCTTGCCATCGCATGGTGGGCCCTTGCCTCGGAGGAGACGCCGGCGGTGCGTGAAAGTGGGTACACCATGGTTGTGTTGCTCGTGGTGGCCGTCACCACAGCGCAGGAACGGGCCGGACGCAAGTCCGCCACACGTGCCGCGACCGACCGTTGACGTACCGGCGTATCCCCATGCCTGCCCCTTGAGGAAGGTCCGATCCGGGTAGGGGCTTGCTCATCGACGGCTTCGGCGACGGACGCGAGGAACCGCATCACGGCCTCGCACCAGGGACGGGAGTACTTCGTCCTCAAGGGCAGCCTCCTCCTCGCCCGGTTCGACGCCCACCGCACCACCCGCGACATCGACGTCCCGGGCCGCGCGTTCCCCAACGACGAAGCGGAAATCGTGCGAAGGATCGCCGCTGTCGTGGCCACCGACGTCGACGACGGCGCCGTCTTTGACCCCACCACCGTCGAGACCGTGCCCATCCGCGAGAAGGACGAGTACCACGGCGTGCGACGGACCATGTCCGCGTCCATCGCCCGCCCCGACCTCAACGTTCAACTCGACATCAGCTTCGTCTCCCTCGTCGCCACTCACAAACGTCGAACGCGGTCACCGTCTCCACGTGGGCGCGCGGGACTTCGAGGTGCCCGACGCGGGCCCGGTACGCCGCCGCGGCGGCGGCCACCACGATCGTCCATGCCTGTTCGCGCGTGCGCTTCGGCCAAGGTCCGCCCGGCACCGTCACCACCACCGCCGCCTCGCCTCGGCCGCCGCGGTGTCGACCGGCGCGAGCGGAGCCGACCCGAGCGTCACCGGCCGTGCCTGCTGCGCCGCGTTCGGCCCGTTCCGCCGGGACCGCTGTTGCCCCACCCACCGCCCGATCCCGTCCCGGAGTGCGCGACGTCCGGCCCGCATCGCCCGCCGCCGGCCGGGTACTCGGCCGTGTGCGTCGGGTACCGGCTGCCACGACGCCCCGGCGAGGGCGTCCCACGGCCGCGGACGACGTCGAAGGCGGTGTCCGGATCCGCCGGTTCGGGGCGGTGTCCGTGGCGTCGTTCGTGGTCTGCCGCGTTCGGCCGCCGAGGGACCGCTTGTTGCGTCCCATCGGGTTCCGCGTCGCGGGACGGATGGACGGGGTCGGGTGGGGTTGTCGTTCGTGAAGACCCATTTGACGTGGAGGCGATCGGTGGTGAGTCGGCCGCCGACGGTCGCCTCGTCGGCGGAGGCGAACGTGTTCGTGGCGATCTCGAAGGCGTGGAATCCTCCGTTGACGTAGACGATGGCGACCGGGTGACGCCGTACGCGGGCGATCCGAGCCGGTAGCAACCTGGAAGGGGCCGCCCACCAACCCGCCGAGCCGGGAGTCCGGCCGGTCGGTCAGATCGAGGAGGTGCGGGACAGCGGGTGAGTCTCGTCAACGGCTCGGCCCCCCAGCGCGGCGAGCAGTACCCCAGTGTGGTCGGCGGCCCAGTCGGCAAACGTCCGGGCCGGCCGCCCCGTGAGGCGCGCCACCGTCGACACGGGGCGCTCGGGGTCGGCGACGCGCGCCGCCTGGTGGTCGAGGACGGGGTCGACGGCGTCGGGCGGCCAGCCGGCGGCGAGCATGCGGTCGCGGGCCTCGGCGCGGGTCAGTTCGTGCCGGCGGAGGTCGCGCCCGACGACGGCGGCGATCGTGGCGAGTTGCTCCGTCTGCGTGAGGGACGCCGGGCCGGTCAGGACAGGGCGGTCCCGATCGCCGGTCGCACCCGTCAACGCGAGCGCGGCCAGGTCGGCGAGATCCGCTTCGTGGACGGGGGCGGTCGCAGCCTGGCCGTAGGCGCCGTGCACGCTGCCGGCCTCGCGCAGTTCCGGGAGCCAGCGCAGCACATTCGCCACGAAGCCGTGCGGGCGCAGGAACGTCCAGTGCGGTGCGGCCGCTTCGACGAGGCGTTCGACCGCTCCGTCCGGGCGCCCGGGATGGGTGTCGGCCACGGCCGACGACAGGTAGACGATGCGGTCGACCTCGCCGGCCAGCGCGGCCACGGCTTCGTCGGCGCCCTGCGCGGTGGCGAACGGCCAGACCAGGAAGACCGCGTCGGCTCCGGCGGCTCCGGCGGAGAGCGTCTCGGACACGGCCAGGTCGCCGCGCACCGGTTCGGCGCCGTGGGGCAGCGCGCCGCCGTCGGGGTTGCGGACGAGGGCGCGGACCCGGTGCCCTTCGGCGAGCAGCCGCGCGACGAGCGGGCGGCCGACGGTGCCGGTGGCGCCGGTGACAAGGATGCGGCGGGGTTCGGACATGCGGGGACTCCCGGTGGTGTCGTGCGGGGCTGCGAACGGGGCCGTTCGGCGCGTTGCCTCGACGGTAGGACCGCAAGGGGAGACAACCAATGCGTTCCCGTCTCGGAAACTGCGTGATCGTCTCGCCATGCGCACCTTCGCTAAGGTGCGGGGGTGGACGTGCTGAGCGACATCATCACCGCGATGCGCGCCGGGGAGCCGCGGGCGGCCCGCGCGGAGTGGTTCGCGCCGTGGGGTCGGCGGTTCCGGCAGGGACCCGGCGCGGGCTTCATCGTGGTCGTCGAGGGCCCCTGCTGGCTGCTGCCCGACGGCGGCGAGCCGCGCCATCTCGGAGTCGGGGACGTGGTGTTCCTGCCGCGCGGCGGCGGACACGCGCTGGCGGAGCATCCGTCCAGCCCGCTCGCCGAGCCGTCGTGCGGTCCGGACGACGGCGCGGACCGCGACTCCGGCGGCCGTGACCCCGACCGTCGCAACGCGAACAACGGCGCCCCCGAGAACGGCCCCCGCGCGCCCGACCCCGAGGACCGTCCCGATCCACCCCGATTCGAAACCCGCTACGCCGCCCCGTCCGCCGGGGCCCGCCCGGCCCCCGGCGGCCCGGTACCCACCACGGTGACCCTGTGTGGCGCATACCACTTGGACCCGGCCCGCGCGCATCCCCTGCTGGACGACCTGCCGGACGTCGTACACCTGCCCGCGCGGGTCGGCGCACGCCCCGAACTCCGGGCTGCCGTCGACCTGCTGGCCGTCGAGTTGGAAGCGGCGCGCACCGGTGCGGACGTCGCGGTCCCGGCGCTCCTCGACACGCTGCTGGTGTACATCCTGCGCGCTTGGTTCACCACGGCGCCGGCGGCCGAGGCATCCGTCTCGGGGTGGGCCGCGGCGCTGTCCGACCAGATGGTGGCCGCCGCGCTGGACGCGATGCACCGCGAGCCCGGGCACCCGTGGACCGTCGAGTCGTTGGGTGCCCGGGTGGGTCTGTCGCGCGCGGCGTTCGCCCGGCGGTTCACCGGCCTGGTGGGCAGGCCGCCGCTGGCGTATCTGACATGGTGGCGCCTGACGCTGGCCGCACGGTTGCTGCGCGAGTCCGCGACGCCGCTCTCGACCGTGGCCGAACGCGTCGGCTACACATCGGAGTTCGCCTTCGCGACGGCATTCAGACGTCAGTTCGGCCAGGCTCCGGGCCGCTACCGCAGGGGCGCATGACCGGCTCCGTACCGTGGGTGGGGCACCGACGGGGAACGTTGGTCTGGATTGTGAAGCCTGGGTGTGCGGTGTGCGGTGTGCGGTGTGCGGTGTCGGCTGTGCTACTCACCGAAGGGCCGATCGACCTGAGTGTTGCCGGGTTCGAGAGCTGGAAGGCAACGGGGTCGTCCACGGCCACGGCGCGCCGATATTCCCGGCGGAGATGATGGCGACACTGCTGCTTCGGGGCATCGCCGGCAGGGCCGTGCGCTGGCACGGGCCACCGCACTGGAGCTGATCGCCGACACCGTCTCATGCCCCCGCACCCGAGTACGCGCGGATCGTGTCGATCATGGCGGGGATGGCGGGGGATCACCGGTCGGTGGTCGGCGGTCGAGGATGCCGCCCCGGTTCCTGCACGCCCTCGGGCGCGGCGAGGAGGCGATCGCGATGACGCGCGCGCACGCCGAGGGCGGCGACAGGCGCGTCGAGGACGGCGGTCGTGTCGGAGTCTGTGCCGAAAGCTTCGGGGGCGGGTTCGGCCCAGGTGGGTCCGCCGGCCCCGGGCTCGGGACACGGCCGAGCGGCGTGTCCGCCGTGGCGGGCGACGCCACCGCGGCGAACACGCCTCGGCGTCGACCGCCCGGCCCGGGAGGTCCGCGGTCCGGGGCGCGTCGGCGCCGCCGGTTCAGCGGCCGGATGCGGTCGCGCGGTTGGGGTGCGGCCGAAGGTGTCCGCAGTGGTCGGGACGGTGGATGTACGGTCGTTCGCGCCGAGTTGCCAGTGGTGGGCGTCCGGGCACGCGGCGCACGGTGGGGCGTCGTCGGCGCGGTGGTCGGGGAAGTCGCGCGCGCCGACCGTGCCGGTCGCGGTGTCGTCTGCGGGCGGGCGGACCCAGCGCCGCACAGCGCGGTGCGTGCGGCGATGTGCCGGGTCTTGGCGGCGGCGGGCTCGGCATGGGTAGCGGGTCGCATCTGGTGCGCGGCTGTTTCGCGGGGGCTCATCGCAGGCCTGCGCGGCGGCCGCAGGTAGGCCAGGCGCCGGGGCCCTGGTTGGCGAGGACTTTCTCGGCGATGCGGATCTGTTCGGCCTTCGAGGCGTGGTGCGGCATGCCCTTGCCCCCGTGGGCGCGCCACGTAGGGAGGGTGAACTGCAGGCCGCCGTAATGGCCGTTGCCGGTGTTGATGGACCAGTTGCCGCCGCTCTCGCACCGCGCGACTTTGTCCCAGGTGGCGACGCTCGCGGCCTGGGCCGGGCCCGCGAGTGCGGCACCGAGGGCGATCGCGGCTACGGGGAGGGCGAGTACCGCGTCGAGAGCGGCGAACCCGCGCAGGCGTCGGGTGCGGCCGGCGCCGTGGTGAGCGTTGCCGCTGCAAAGAACGAGGCGGGAAACGTGGCGGGGAAACATGCGCATTCCTCTCGGAATTCCCGAGGGGCGATACGGCGGCACCGGCCCGAAGGCAGGTGCCGCGCCGGGCGCCAACATCCGCGCGCCGTGCGGCGCGGGCATTTGGGCAATCGCTGGGTCCGCGTCCTGCCGAGGCGCGGATCTCGGCTCGAAGAACAGGCCGGGAAACCCACGGGGTGCGACGTGCACATGGACGAGACAAAAGCAAATGAAACCAGCGATTTCAACAACATTTTGGATTCGCGCAGGTCAACCTGCCCATTCCGGGCGTGTTCTTCCGATTTACAAACTTCTATAGTTTTATATGCCGTAGTGCGTTCGGGCAAAGTACGGCACATCTTCGACAAAATTCGATCGTCCAAGGTGCCGATGCAGCGGGCGGCCGGCCGAGCAGGCGCGGTCAAACGAACGCCCTATAGCGGGGTGGGATTCGGAAAGTCGGTGGTGGGGAGGTTGGTGAAGCGGTGTGCGCGGCCTCGACGTCCGCGACCGGGGTTGCCCGTTACCGGTCCACGAGGGCCCGGGCCCGTACCGCGCCGGAACGTCCCGCCATGGGGGCACCGCTTCGCAACCGCCACGACACCCCGTCGATCACCTGCCGACGATCACGCTACGGCCGACCACGACCATCGTTCGGCCGCTTGGCCGATCCCCACCGAGCGCCGCTCGCTCCCGCGTCTGATTCTTCCCATTTGAGACGTTGTCTTTCATTCGCGGGCGTGGTGCCGGCCGCCGGGCTGTCCATGTCGGTTGTGTTCCCGGCCACCGCTCCGGCGGCCGCCGCCCCCACTGCGCGGCAGGCTCCGCAGACCTTCACCTTCACCGGGGCACCTGAACAGGTCACGGTTCCCGACAACGTGTGCACGGTGACCGTGGACGCGTTCGGGGCCGCCGGAGGCGAGGGCCAGTACGGCGTGGTGGGCGGCCGGGGGTCGGAGGTTTCAGCGTCGTTCGGCGTGACGCCGGGAGAAGTCCTCACGGTGAACGTGGGCGGCGCCGGGCACTCCGGAGACGACGGCGACCCGGCACGCGCCCAAGGCGGCTACAACGGGGGTGGCCTGGGCGGCGCCTACATCGCCAACGGCCAGATTTCCGGTATCGCCGCGGGCGGCGGCGGGGGCCGGACCACGGTCGGCAACGGTATGACAGTCCTGGTCGTGGCGGGTGGCGGCGGAGGAGGCGGCGCGTCGTTCTTCGCCACCGCCATCGGCGGCGGGAACGCCGGCAAGGCGGGCGAGCCGGGCCAGGGGCTCCCCGGGGACGACGAGGGCAGGCCCGGCAGACCCGGCGGCGAGGGCGGGCAGGGCGGCGTCAACGCACCCCACACCGACCCCAACGGCGAGAACGGCAGCCCGGCCGTCGGACCGGTCGGAGGCGCGGGCGGGAACAGCATCCTCGACCCCCACGGCGGCGTGGGCGGCGGCGGAGGCGCGGGAGCCACCGGCGGCGGCGGGGCCGCGTCCCCCACCGCCTACAACAGCGGCGCGGGCGGCGGCGGAGGCTCCAGCAGCGGCCCCGCGAGCGCCGTGTTCACCACCGGAGCACGTCAGGGCAACGGCGAGGTCACCCTCACCTGGATGCCCTGCGTCGGCGTCACCGGCAACGTGACAGTCCTCAAGCGGGACGCCGACACCCGAGCCCCGCTCGCGGGTGCCACCCTCCAACTCTGGGAGGAGACCAACGACACCCCCGGACTCCAGACCACCGGCACCGACCCCGACACCGCCATCGGCGAGCCCTGCGTCACCGGCACCGACGGCACCTGCACCCGCAACGTCCCCGCCGGCACCTACTACTGGGAAGAGACCCGTGCCCCGGCCGGCTACCTCCTCCCCGACGACCGCGTCTTCGGCCCGCTCGTCCTGACCACCGCCAACGCCGCTACCGGCGTCGACGTCACCGCCGAGGACACCGCGAAGGCGACCGAGCCGAAACCGCCCTGCCACCATCACCCCGACGACACCACGAAGCCGACCGAGTCGAAACCGCCCTGCCACGACCACCCCGACGACCACGGCACACCCGAACCTTCCACCCACGGCGGCTGCGCCTGCTGACCGCGATCCACACACCCACTCGCGGAGCGCGAGGCAGCGGCAAGGCGCCGTCCACCCTCACGCCCCGCGAACTCACGCACAACCGCGACCTTGTCGACGGCCGTTGCCCGGACGCGGGCAGGGTCGGCTACGAGCCCGAGTGGCCGTGCCCCACCGAACACCCGCGGCAACGGCGCCGGCGGCGCGCACATCGAACTGCCGCAACCAATACCGAACTTGGCCGACGTCCGGGTGACCTCGACGGATCTCACGGTTCCCGTGATCGGGATCCAGGCCCGCACGAACTCCCTTGCTGCGACGGCCTGTATGGAGTGTGGTGCACCGGGCGAGTGGAGCCACAGCCGCTACGTGCGTCATCTCGCCGATGCCGCAGTCGGGGAGCGCCCACCAGCGAGCCGAGCAACACGTGATCGACCGGGCGGCCGTCGAGATCGGCATCCGGCGCCATGGCGAACCCGGCGTGCGCGTGGGCCCGTTCCGTCCCGGCCCCCTCACCGTCCATCGGAACCTTCCTCGCGGTCGGGCTTCACACGAGGTCGCGAATATGAAAGCGGCCCGCGGCGGCCCCGGCCGGACGCGGCGAAGGCGCCGACCGCACAGGTGGTGGACCCCTTCCCGTTGCCGGACTCCGGGGGGCACAGCCCGCGCAACACGCCACGGGGCGAATGTGTGGGACCCCGCGAAAAGGGCACCGACCCACGCTGTCGGCAACCCCGCCCGCCGCAGGCCCGGTTCACCCGAACGAGACGCACCCATCCCGCACACCGACCCCGGCCGGACCGGCCCGGCCCGGCCCGGCTCGGACCGCACATACATGCGCCGGCGCACGGAACCCCCCGACGAGAACACCCCGCGCCCGGCCGAACGGACCCCGGCCCGCCACCCGCGATGGACCCGTCGACGTCGACACCCCGAAACACGGCGGCAACGCCTGCCACACCATGCACCGCAATGACCAACTCACCACGTAGGCAACGGCCTTGGCTCGATGGCCCGGAGGGCGGCACGCACCTCTGGCCGACCGATTCGGGATCCGGATCTCTGTCGGGCGGACCGGGCGGTGCCGGGGACAGCGCGCTCATCGGAGTCGTTTCCCGCACCCTCAGGGTCGACCCCGGCCCCGCCGGGCCGCCACCCAGCACGACGTCTTCGGGGCTCATCGATGGCCCGCACGACACCCGAGGGCCGCACTGCCGGACGCCGCATTTCTCCGGCGCTCGCCTCGCCTGTCACAAGTAGACGGCCTGCACGGTCACTTGGGTGAAACCGGCACGCGGACCGTCGTCTCGCCGATCGGAGGAGAGTTCGAGTTCGTCCCCGAGAGCCGCGGTTACGACTCGCAGACGAATGACGCGACCAACACGTCCCCGCGCTCGCCGGCCGCCCTTCCCCGTCGACTGGAGCATGGATCAAGCAGTGATGACATCGAAAACTCGGCGGCGCCGTTACCCGCGCCGCGCGGTCGCGCTTTGCCTGGGTGCCCTGGCGCTTTCGCTGAGCGTCCCCGTACCGCCCGCCGGCGCGGACACTCCGGACCACACGACCCGATATGTAGTTCTGACACTGGACGACGAACTCCCGGACACATACAACACAGACCGGTACCAGACAGCCGTCACGGAATTACGGACGGCAGCCGGGCACGTCTACCGGGGTGATGTCTACGAAACAATGGGGAAAGCGAGTACGGCGGGCCTCGTCGCTCTTCAGTTGAACTCCGCTCACGGCGACCCACTGTGTTGGCTATACGTGAACCCGCAGAACCTGTACACGGCAGGGTTTCGAGCGAGGAATGGCAAATCCTACGTCTTCTCGGACACCCCCGGATATGTGGCGGACGAAGTGCGGCGTAACGACGGCGGTGTCGACCCGGCCGTGCTGGGAATGGCGGGAACATACGCCGATCTCCGTAAAAATGTGTCGGCGGAGCCGACTCGAACAGACGTGTACGACATGCGCTCCACCGCATACACCCTGGGCAGTGTCCTCGACCGCCAGAGTGCGAACGGAACAATGCGCCAGCAGGTCTCCCTCGCGATGTTCAAATTCATGGCGGCATTCTCCGAAGCCGCTCGCTTCCCCCACTACCGCGACGAGTTCTCCGCAGCCCTGGACGGCAGCAGCAACCATCAGTATCTCGACGACGAGGCTCTGCGACTGAGGTCGTCCTGGCAGGACATATCGAACTTCGCCCACGCCGTCACCGAAAACCCGACCACCTCCCCGCGCTACATACCGGGACTCGGCACAACGCTGCACGACTGGCAGGACGTACGCACGCACGTCAGGAGCATCAAGGGCAAAGACGGCTAGGCATCCACGGTCCCGCGTCGGCGCAGCGGGGGAGAAGAAGCCCCCGGCCGCACGCTACCGCCTCCCGTCCGCGTGCGTTACCGGCCCGGAAATCAATTTCGATCAGATTCGGAGTCCGCAGAGTAATGGTGTCAAGAATCCGCAGAAGTAAAATCGTCTCCCGTGCACTCGTATGCGTGGTGGCCTCTCTCGCCATCCTCCTCGAGGGTACCGTCCAGCCGTCTTCCGCAGACGTCCGCCCCGGCACCGTGTCGTGGATTACCACCCATATCATCACACTGCAAAGCACCGGCCAAGACGGCAGGCAGATATATTACGACACGATAGACGAGATCCGTCGCGTAGCAGGTCATCCCGTCGCCGGCTCACTGCGAGAAACTCAGACGTACAATGGCGGATTGATCGCACTCGACATCCGCAACGTGACGAACCAGCGCGTAGGAGTTCTGCTCATCAATCCCCACTCGCTTTACATCGCAGGCTTCATGGCACGGGACAACGTCGTCTATTATTTCCTGGACGCGAATCCGGTCGCCATCTCGGAGATGCAGAACTTCGCTTCGAGCATCGGCGGTCGCGCGGTGGAGGCGGCGATAACCGGTTCGTACGCCGACTGGAACCGTGAGATCGAACTGACCGGCGGCAGTCCCCAGGAGGCATACGACGCCTCGGATTTCCTTCACGAGGCAGGCCGCCTCTACGACATCATCCCCTACGAAGAGAACCCCCGTTTTCGCAGGATCGTCGCGGACGCCATGAACGCCCTGTCCGCCGCCTATAGCGAAGGCGTACGTTACACGAGCTGGCGCGACCGGGCGGGTAACGCCATGGCCCTGCCGTTCGACGGCAACGAAGCCCGGATCTACACTCCGCAGACTCGGGAACTCCAGACAAGCACGGTGTCCTTCTCCCACTACCTGTACGAATGGCGGGAGATTCTGCGGAACAGCAATCCCGACTACGTTTTGCCGAGGCCGTTCCGTTTCGGCCCGCAGAACGGGACGGTCGAAACCCGCCGAGAGATCGAGAGGTACGCCCGACTCTACGTCTCGGGCATCACGAAATAGCGGCGGCAGCCCATGACGGTCCGTCGAGGCTTACGTGCGGCGGACCGTCTCGGCCTCCTCGGGCCGGGTACGTCCCGGCCTTCGCCAGTGCGGCGAAGGGTGTTCAATCGCCCGGCGATGCCATGAACGGCGACAGTTTGGCCGGGCTCATCATCCACATGATCCGGTCGATCCCCTCGACCGACACATCGACGGAAAGGAGGGCCACAGCCTTCCCGCCGGACGAGACCACGACGGCGGGACGCGCGTTCGCCTCGACCCACCGCACCTCGGTTCCGGGCCAGAACCGGGGAGCGAAGGCCGCGAGGTACTTGGAGACGTGCGAGCGCCCGACGACCGGGATCCGCGACGCGCCACGCATGCCCGCGCCGTCGGTGTAGCTGACGACATCCGCCGCGAGCACGTTCTCCAGTGCCGCCAGATCACCCTTCCGAGCGGCGGCGAGAAACACCTCCAGAAAGCGGCGGTGTTCGGTCGTGCCAACGCGTTCCCTGCGCTCGGCGGCCAGGTGTCTGCGCCCGCGACTCACCAGTTGACGGGTGTTGGCCGCACTCGTCTGCAGGATGTCCGCGATCCGCGCATAGGGGTAGTCGAAGGCTTCGCGCAGGACATAGGCGGCCCGCTCCATCGGGTTCAGTTTTTCCAACAAGAAAAGAACGGCCAGTTCGAGGGCGTCGACTCGTTCGGCACCGACCTGCGGATCCGCGCTGGTGTCGATCGGCTCGGGAAGCCACGGGCCGACGTAGGACTCCCGCCGCATCCTGGCCGACTGGGCCAGGTTGATGGCCAGACGGGTGGTGACCGTGGTCAGGAAGGCCGTCGGCTCCACGATGCGCGTGCGGTCCGCGTTCTGCCAACGCAGCCACGCCTCTTGGACGACGTCCTCCGCCTCCACTGCGCTTCCGAGCAACCGGTAAGCAACGCCGAAGAGTTGCGGGCGCGCCGCGAGAAAGTTCCGCGCCGCCTGGTCGAGAGAATCGGTGTCGGCCCCGGCGTGCATGGTCGTCCCCTTCCACTTCGGCGCCATGCTACAAGCCGGTCCGGAACCGTGCTTCCGGGAACTCACTCGCCGACTACCGGGCGATGAGGCGCTGCCACGGTGAACGCACCATCGACGCGACCATGTCGAACACCCCGTGGCCCTCGACATCGTCGAAGCCTGTCCGCCGCACCGACTCGGCGGCGTGCCGGAACGGCGCCACGATTTGCGGTGGTTCGTCGCATCGCAGCACACGGGGAGCGACGAAGTCCCCCGGTCCGGCGTAGCCGACCCCTCGGCCTTGAGGAGCCATCGCCGCGAGGGCGACGGGGCCGCACCGCCCCGGAGGCTCGGGTGGCAGCCGCGGCCGCAGCGCTGTAGCCACGCGAAGACACGGCCGGATCCGCTCAAGTGTCGAAGACGGCGTCTTCGTGCTGGTCGGGAGCACCCGGCCCGGACAGGGCGGCGCGGTGATCGCCACCGGCTCCACGTCGGAGGACCTCCACGCACACATCGCCGAAGACTCGTTCGTCGTCCATGACGTCGTACCGCCGAGGTCATCGAGATCACCCCCGCCGTGACCGACGCGCCCCTGGCGCTCCTCAACGCCCCACCGGTGCGGCACCGGACACCGCGCCGCACCGTCGGCGGGCGCTTCGGCCCGGCCGGGCCGGGAGGTTCGGATCGAGGATCCGCCTCATGCCATGCCGTCTCGCTCACCGGCATCGAGCGCTCGAGGACGGCTGTCACAAATCAAACCGTTGTCCGGTCATTGGGACGACTGGACGGTGTGCCCATGACGCCGTCGATGTCCTCGGTTGACGCGATTCAAGAGGAGAACATCATGAGCCAAGTCGACGAAGTCAACGTCACGCACTCTCACGCACCGGGGCAGGACGATCCGGTCCCGTCGCGCTACCCGCTGAAGGTCGGCGACATCGACGTGACGGTGATCAGCGACGGCGTGCTGCCGATCACCACCACGACACTCGCCACCAACGCCGCGGAGCACGACCTGGCCGCCTGGCTCCGTGAGATGTTCCTGCCGCCGGAGGTGTGCAACTGGCCACTGAACGTCGCCGTGGTGCGCAGCGGTGACCGGACCATCCTCGTCGACTCGGGGCTGGGGACGGAGTTTCCGGGGTTCCCGCGCGCCGGGCAGCTTGCCGTGCGCCTGGACGCCGCCGGGATCGATGCCGCGTCCGTGACCGACGTGGTGCTCACGCACCTGCACATGGACCACATCGGCGGGCTGCTCGTCGAGGGACTGAGGGGCCGGCTGCGCCAGGACCTGCAAGTCCACCTGGCGGCGGCCGAGGCCGACTTCTGGGACGCGCCCGACTTCTCCCACACCGTCATGCCGACACCGGTGCCGGAGGTGCTGCGAAGGACCGCCTCGCAGTTCCTGGACTTGTATCGCGGCCGGTTGCGGCCGTTCGGGACGGAGTACGAGGTGGCGCCAGGAGTGGTGATGCAGCGCACCGGCGGGCACACCCCCGGCCACAGCGTCGTCCGCCTGGAGTCCGGCGGCGATCGGCTGACGTTCGCCGGCGATGCCGTGTTCCAGACCGGGTTCGACCGGCCCGACTGGCACAACGGCTTCGACCACGACCCCGAGGAGGCGGCCCGCGTCCGATTCGGTCTCCTGACGGAGCTGGCGGCGAACGGCGGGCGCCTGCTGGCCACGCATCTGCCCTTCCCGTCCGCCTGCCATGTGGCGGCCGCGGGCAACGCCTTCCGGTTCGTACCAACCGTCTGGGACTACTGACCGCACATCGGGCGGCGCCGACGCATGAGCGGCACGCGACAGATCAGCCTCGACACATGACCCTGATTATCGACCGAACAGGACGGCAACAGCAGGATGAAGCGGTGCCCACCCCACGGTGGGCACCGCTCCGAGTACCTGACACGCCCACTGACAGTGGTGATGGGCGAGGCACCGTTCATTTGGTCATGACGAAAGCCACTGACAAGTTCATGTCCGACAACAGTCTGGGACACCGCGCGTCGGCGGATCACGACCCGGCCGTCATGACCGCTGGAGCCGGTCGTGAGGAAATGCCACCCGTGCTGAGCTTGTGATTTATCCAGTGCGGCGTGGTTTGGTGCCGACCTTGTGGTCGGCCGGTCGGCGGTAGGGCTCGCCGGTGGCCAGGAGCAGGCCGACCTCGTAGCGGTTCGCGGGGCGGCGGTTCTTCGAGCCGGGCGGGCGGCCGGGGCCGGACCGGGAGGGTTTCGGCACTGCGGCCGGCGTTGAGGTTCTGCCGTGCAGGTGTCGGAACCCGCGCCGGACCCGGGCGGGGGTGAGCTTGTTCGGTTCGGCCGGCTTCTCCCATGGCCGTCACAAGTCGGTAGCCAGAGAGCGGGCGAGGTGGAGCTGGGTGTAGGCGGCCAAGATCAGCCAGGTCCAGCGGTCCGCCGCTTCGGCTTCCCGCAGTCTCGGAGCGGTCCAGCCGAGTGTCTGCTTGATCATCCTGAAGAAGTGCTCGATGTCGAACCTGCGCAGGAAGGCCTGCCAGGCCAGATCGGTCTCCGCAGGGCCGGCTGCGGGCCGTGACCACCACAGCCACAGCGGCTTGGGGTCGCCGCCGCTGGGCAGGTGGTCGACCTGGAGGCGGATGACGGTGCCCTCGATGACCGGGAGCTGGCCGGTGTGGTCCCGCCAGGCGGCGCGCCCTTGCAACTCGGGATGGAGCCGGTCCCAGCTCTGGGCATGCGCGGTGCCGTAGCGGGTGGTCTCCGCCTTTGTCTCCGCATCCGGGGTACCCCAGGTCCGGCTGTCCTTGAAGATGAACTCGCCACCGTGCTTGGGCGGCCGTCCGCCGGCTGGGTTGGCCAGGGCGAACTCCGCACGGGTCGGTGCCGGGCGGCGCATCACCCTGTCCGAGCGCAGGCGCCCCAGGATCTCCACGGGCAGGTCGCGCAGGAGCCAGGCCAGCCGCATCACGTCGTAGCCGGCGTCGGCCACGATCAACACCGCCGGTTCGCCCGGGCGCCACTGGTCGGCGGCGACCAGGCGCTCGACCAAGGCCCGCAGCTGTGCGGCGGTCACGGCGGCGAGGTCATCGCCGGGCCGCAGCCGCACCACGTCCAGCGGAGCGACCCACGAGGTCCGGCCCGATTCCAGGGCGACGACCCACGAGTACGGCCAGCCCGGGATCATCTGGTGCCTGGCGTCGCCCCGGCCGTAGGTGTGACAGAACGAGCGGGCGTCGCTCGTGTCGACATCGGGCCGAAGCCACGGTGAGACGTCCACCGCCAGCACCAACCGTCCGCCGGCGGCACGGGGCAGCGGCAGGCCGACCAGCTCGACCCGCAGCCGCTCGACGTCCAGGCAGCCCCGGTTCAGCGCGCCGTACAGGGCGCCGTGCCCGCGCCGGTGCTCGGGAGCCAGCGCCAGGCCGACCAGGGTCTTCACCGGACCGTCGGTGCACAGCACCGCGTCGGCCAGCTCGAACAACGCGTCGCGCCGACCGGTCAGGCAGTCGTAGAAGACCCCCCGGAAGCGTGACAGTTTCGCGAACGGCTCGCCCTGCACGCCCTGTTCCACCACACTCACCACTACGGCCTTCGCGTCGAGTCCTGTACCTCTTGGAGGTCCAGAATCATGCGGGAGCGGGTCCGCTGTTCTGGAAATCCCCATGTGGGTGACCTGCGCTCGCCATCGGACCGCTACTGCGGCAGGCAAGGATCCTCGACCGTCGGCTTTCTCCGCTCGCCCTCGGGGGTGAAGGTCAACGATCCGCGGAACGAGCCGCCGCCGAAACGCACTGCGAGGAGCAACGGTTGCGCATGCTCCGGAGGCCACGGTTCGGCCCCCGGTTCGCTGCCGTTCCACAGGTGGAAGAACGCCATCGGCCGGTGCGGATCCTCCGAGAGGTAGCCGAGCGTCTTCCCATACAGAGGATTGTTCCCTCCGAACGGCACAGAGGGGGGACCGAACTCCGCCGTCACGTCGGCCCAGGTGCGGTCGGCTGCGGCCCACCCCCGGACTCGGCCTGTGAGGGCCTCGTACTCCTCACCCGTGAGAAACCGATCGGGCTTGAGCCAGCCGCGTCGCTGCGCGAACTCCGCGTATATCGAGGCGACTTCGTAGCAGTCAGCCTGCGCGGGGAAGACATCCCGGAAGGCCCCGCTGATGCCGATGGGGGTCCAGATCCCCTGCTCTTCCCAACTCTGCTTCAGCCGGTTCCATGCCTCGGGCCGGCGCTCGACGAACAGCAGGTGGTCAACCAGGATCCGGAAAGCCACCTCGCCCCCGTACATCCCGGGCCGGCGCAGGGCGAGGTTGAGCTGATCAACGAGGTGATCGTGGATCTCTTCAGCAGCGGCAAGCGGAGCAGGAAGTGTCACGCACACAGTCTTCCGCATGATGATCACCACGGATCACTTGTTCCACTGACGAGGACGAGTGGATAAATCACAAGCTGAGACAAGCGCATCTGGCCACGGCGCGAGGCAGCCCGAGAACCAGCTGGTCAGCGCGACGACCCATGACACGAGCTGTGAGATCCTGTGCGGTGAAGTACGAGTGGTGCCGTAAGGCCGACCGAAAAGCCCTGGCCGCAGCGGATGATGCGCCCGGAGACCAGGTGAGGCGGATTCTCCTGTCGCCTGTGGCGCGCGGGTGGCTGGCGAGCAGCCGGGCGGGTCGACGGGGCCTCCGGATCCGGTGCGGGCCCCGCCGGATGAGCACCGGCTGCGGGGCGATGGCGGCCGCCACCGACCGGAACAGCCTCGCGGCGTCGGCGATGCGGATCGTGTCACCGACGGCTGCCTCGTCGAGCAAGTGCTTGAACACGTCACGGTGCGGCGACAGGACACGGCTGGAAGTCCCCGGGTTCCGAGTGCCCGGCTGCGCGCTTCGGGCCTGCTGGATATCGGGAAGGTCACCGGTGGAGCGGGCGGTTCAGGATCCACAGGCGCCGGTGAGCGGTTCGCCGCGCACGTATTGCTCCCACTCGCCTGATGTGGGTGCCCCTACGTCCGAACACAGCGCGGCATACATGTCCGTGAACGACCACACCCTGGCGAGGTAGATCGTGCCGTCGGCGGTGGCGGTGGCGAGGAGGTTGCCGTCCGGGCTGAACGCCACCCCGAACACGTCGCCGCCCGGGTCGGCGGGGATGGGGTCGCCGACACGTGTGCGCGTCTTCACGTCCCACGACCCCACCGTGACGGTGCCGAAGCGATCGGCAATGGCGGTGGTGAGGAGGCTCCCGTCGGGACTGAACGCCACCCCGAACACGGTGCCGCCCGGATTGGCGGGGATGGGGTCGCCGACGCGTGTGCGCGTCCTCACGTCCCACAACCCCACGGTGCCGGTGTCCGTACCGGTGCCGGTGCGGGGGGTGTCGAAGGCGGGGGGAGCGGTGACGGTGGCGAGGAGGTTCCCGTCGGGACTGAACGCCACCCCGGACACACGGTCGGCGGATACGGGCAGCATGCCGGTTCGCTGTTGCTCGTCGAGGAGTCGGGTCATAGCGTTGCGTGCCTGGTCGGTGTGGGCGGCGTGCCAGGCCGCGGCGGCGAGGCGGCGGGCGGTGACGGGGTGGGCGGAGTCGATGTTGAGGCTTTCCGCGGCGAGTTGGCGGGAGAGCGCGATGGCGTGCTGCAGGGAGGCTTCGGTCGATTTCTGGTAGGTGATGACGGCCAGGGTCATGGCGGTGGCGGTCAGGGTCGCCAGGACGACCATGACGGTGTGGCGCAGGCGGGTGCCGCGGCGGGCCGTGCGCCGTCCGGCGAGGAGGAATTCGGTCGCGTCGGCGGTGGGTTGCGGATAGCGCTCGGGGTCGGTTCTCCAGCGGTCGGCCGCGGCTCGGGCCTCGGCCAGTCGGGCGGCCGGGTACAGGTACGCCTTGTGTTTGTGGTGGTCGAGCCAGGTGGTGGTGTCGGTGAGCAGTCGGCTGTGCAGGGCCCGGTCGAGGCGGTCGCCCTCCAACCACGAGGTGAGCTGGTGCCAGGAGGTCAGCAGTACGTCGTGGGCGATCTCGACGCCGGTGCCGTCGGTGACCAGGAGTCGGCGTGCGGCGAACGCGGTGATCACCCGTCCGTCTCGGTCGGGTCCGCAGCGCAGGCGGCGTGGATCTGCTCGGGGCTCAGGCGGCGGCGGGCCAGCCGTCCGTCGGGGGAGACGATGGTCAGCAGCGTGAACACCGCGCCTGCGATCGTCTGCCGTTCGGGGGGCAGGGCGTCGTAGAGGGCCTGGGCGCTGCGGTTGACCGCGTCGGTGGTCCCGCCGCCGCGTCGGTAGGCGCGCAGGTCCAACGCGGGGCCGCCTTCGCGGTGTTCCCACGCGGCGTACATGGCCTGGGAGACCAGGGGCAGCACGCCCGCCCCGAAGCCTTCCGCGGCCGGGTCGCCCGAGCGCACCTCGGCCACCACCGCGTCGACGACGGCCTCGTCGACCTCGAGGTCGGCTTCGGCGGCCGGGCCAACGCGTCACGGCCGCGGAACACCCGCGCGTGCCGCACGAGGAACGGCGCCAGCCCCAGATACGGGCAGTCGGGCCACGCGCCCTCCCGGACCGGGGCCTCCCCGGACCGCGCATGGACGTGGGTACCCCCCTCGATCCACGTGAAGGTGTGGCCCTGGTACACGCTGCCCTGCGTACCGCCGCTCACCTCGTTGCGGACAACGTCGCCACCCGCCGACGCGGACTCCGCCTCGTCGCACATCCCCCACCCCCGTCAACCGCGGACCACGGCCCCGACGGGCACCGCACACGCCCGACACCCGCCGCGGATCCGACCGCGGGCGCCCCGGTCGGGCGGGCACGACCGCGACCGCGACCGCGACCGGGCACCGGAACCCCGAACCTCGCACTCCCCGCGCACGCTACTGCCCACACCGCACCGGACCCGCCGGTTCCGGCAAGAACGAGGAGGAGTTCCGGTTGTCACCACACCCGCCGGGCTCGTTCCCGGCCCGGACACACCGGCCACGAACCCCCTCACCGGCCCACGCATAAGGCCCCGAACCGCCGAGACGCACTCCGGGCATACGCTCCGCCCGGAGGACCGGCACGTGGAACTCCCCGTCGCAGACGGTGTTGTGCACCCATCCCCGGCCGCTGCGGCATCTGCGGCCGCAGTTCGTCGGCCGCCGACGGATCGCCGCGCGGCGGCCGGCGCAACCGCGCCTCCCACTCCTGCGCGATGTCGGCGGTCGCGTGGTCGGGTAACCAGGCGCGGCGGCGTGGGCGGCGCGTTCGGTGCCGTCGTCGCGGGGGCGGACGTGCACCGGGCGAGTAGCTCGGCGTGGTGGAATCGGGGTGTCGTCAGGGGTGTGGTCGAGGGCGTCGGGCAGTAGGGGCGGGTCCCGCTCGCACTCGCCCCGGGCGACGGCGTCCGGCGCCATGGCCTCGCAGGCCACCACGGCCACCATCGCGGCGTTGCGGGCCGGGCCGAGTCGGTTCCCGCCGAACGGGCCCTCGAGAATCACGGGGCCGGCGTACAGGCGGCGGCGCGTCGCCGGCGGCACCCCGCAACCGCCTTCGGTCCACTCGCCGTCGGCCCGGCGCACGTCCTCGTCGCCCGGGTCGACCGCCCGGGGCGGCGCGGACCGCGTCGGCGGGATCGAGCAGCGGATCGTCCTCCACCACTCCGGCCGCTCACCCTGCCCTTCCGCCAAGGCCTGCGGCCACACCGCGGCCCGTCCCCCGGCCACCCGCGCCCTCTCCAACGCCGCCTGCCGTTCGGCCGTCGGCACGTGCCCCGGGTCCTCGGTGGGCTCGGGCGCGCTCCGGTGGAGGCGGCGGATGCAACAAGGCCATGCCACGTCAACGACCGTGTCCGGTGCGCCGGCACGAGCCTACTTCCCGTGAGTCGGCCGTCCGCAGTAGAACTCGTACTTGGCCGTCATCCGGCTCATCAATGTGTTCTGTTCGGCGTGCCGGTCGCCCAGTTCGCGGAAGGCGGTGGCGGCGGCGGTGTGGGCCTCGACCGCCTCCTCGAACCGCCGCACCCACCGCAGGGCGATCCCGAGGTTGTTCCACGCCGTGCCCTCGCCGTGCCGATCACCAAGTTCCTGGCAGATCCGAAGGTCTCGGCGATGGGCGTCGATCGCCTCGTCGAACCGCCGCACCCTCTGCAGGGCGAGCCCGAGGTTGTTCCACGCCTTGCCCTCGCCGTGCCGATCGCCCAGTTCCCGGTGGATGGTGGCGGCGGTGGTGTGGGCGTCGATCGCCTCCTCGAACCTCCGCACCTGCCGCAGGGCGATCCCGAGGTTGTTCCACGCCATGCCTTCGCCGTGCCGATCACCCAGTTCCCGGTGGATGGTGGCGGCGGTGGTGTGGGCGTCGATCGCCTCCTCGAACCTCCGCACCTCCTCCAGGGCGAGGCCGAGGTTGTTCCACGCCGTGCCCTCGCCGTGCCGATCACCCAGCTCCCGGTGGACGGTGGTGGCGGCGGTGTGGGCGTCGATCGCCTCCTCGAACCTCCGCACCTCCCGCAGGGCGAGGCCGAGGTTGTTCCACGCCCCACCCTCGCCGTGCCGATCACCCAGCTCCCGGTGGACGGTGGCGGCGGCGGTGTGGGCGTCGATCGCCTCCTCGAACCTCCGCACCTCCCGCAGGGCGATCCCGAGGTTGTTCCACGCCCTGCCCTCGCCGTGCCGATCACCCAGCTTCCGGCAGATCCGAAGGTCTCGACGATGGGCGTCGATCGCCTCCTCGAACCTCCGCACCTCCCGCAGGGCGAGGCCGAGGTTGTTCCACGCCCTGCCCTCGCCGTGCCGATCACCCAGTTCCCGGTGGATGGCGGCGGCGGTGGTGTGGGCGTCGATCGCCTCCTCGAACCTCCGCACCTCCCGCAGGGCGATCCCGAGGTTGTTCCACGCCTCACCCTCGCTGTGCCGATCACCCAGCTCCCGGTGGATGGCGAGGGCGGCGGTGGTGACGGTGATCCAGTCGTCGAACAGGCGCCGTTGGTCGAGGTATTCGGCGAGGGCGAGGGCGAGCGTGGTGGTGGTTTCGGGGTGGCCGAGGGGTGGGGTGGCGGTGGCGACGGCGATCAGGGCGGGGTGTTCGGCGTCCAGCCAGGTCAGGGCGTGGGCGCGGTCGGGGAAGCGGGGGTCGCGTGGGCCGGGCAGGGTCTCGAGGTGGGTGGCGGCCGCTTCGGTGGTGGTGCGGTAGTGGGTGTGGAGCCGGATCAGGGCCTGGGGTCGTTGATCGGTGCCGGTGTGGGTGTGGCCGTGTTCGTCGGCGTGGAGGCGTACGAGGTCGTGCATGCGCCAGCGGCCCCAGGTGGGGGCGGGTTCGAGGAGGTGGGCGCGGGCGAGGTCCTGGAGGAGTTCCTCGGTGTCGTACAGCGCGCTCTCGCCCACGTCGGTGTGGGCGAGGTGGGCGGCGGCCTCGGTGGAGATGTCGGGGCCGGGGTTGAGGGGGAGGAGGCGGAACAGGTGGGCGTGTTCGGAGTCGAGGTGGCGGTAGGACAGGTCGAACGCGGCGCGGACGGCGCGGTCCTCGCGGCGCAGCCGCTTCAGTCGGGTGTGTTCGCCGGTCAGGGCGGCGGCGAGGGTGGCGAGGGGGCGGGTGGGGGTGTCGGCGAGGAGGGCCGCGGCGATGTGCAGGGCCAGGGGCAGGCCCGCGCACATGTGTGCAACGGCGGTGGCGGCGTCGGGTTCGTCGTCGACGCGGGTGTCGTGGGGGCCGCGGGCGGCCAGGAGCGAGCGGCGCAGGAGTTCGACGGCGTCGGTGTCGGCGAGGGTGTCGAGGTCGTGGAGGCGGGCGTCGAGGTCGAGGGTGTGGCGGGAGGTGACCAGGGCCGTGGTGGTGCCGTCGGTGGGCAGCAGGGGGCGGGCCTGCTCGGCGGTGGAGGCGTTGTCGACGATCACCAGGACGCGGCGGCCCTCGCGGGCATACGTGGCCAGGACGCTGCGGAACAGGCGGGCGCGGTCGTCGGTCTCGGCCGGGACGTGCTCGCCGGGGATGCCCAGGGCGCGCAGCCAGCCGTCCAGGGCACGCGCGGGCGTGACCCGGCGCTCGGGGTCGTACCCGAACAGGTCGGCGAACAGCGCCCCGCCGGGGAACCAGCCGGGCTCGCGCAGCGCCCGGGCGGCGGCCTGGACGGCCAGTTCCGTCTTGCCGATCCCCGCCAGACCCGCCACCGCCGTCACCAACACCGCCCCCGCCCCCGGCCGGCCGGGAGCCAGGTCCTCGAGGAGGCGGTCCAGGTGGGTGTCGCGGCCGGTGAACGCCGGCGACGGCGCCGGAAGCCCGGACAACGCCGGCTCGATCCGCGGCGGAAGCCGCACGGTGACGTCCCGACCCTGGATCACCGCGTGGAAGAACACACCCCCGCCGACCTCGTTGCGTACGCCTCCGACCCCCGGGGCGCCCCGGTCGCGGTCGTCGCCCTCGGCCGGTGCGGCGGTCACCGGTCCTCGGTTCCCCCCGGTTCCGTCGCGGGCCCCGCCGCCGGAGGCGGGGGTGTGGTGAACGTCAGCCCGGAGAAGTCGCGGCCCTGCAGGACGGGGCCCTGGAACGTGCCGCCGCCGATCCGGTTGTGCGTCCCGCCGTCGCCCGTGCCCACCAGCCGGGCGTTCTCGTGCCAACGGGCCAGGTCCGCGCCGAACCCCGGGTCGGTCGCGGCGCGGCGGGCCAACGCGGTCCTCAGCGCGTCCGCGCGGTCCCGGTCGGCGGGCGCGGCCTCCAGCGCCGCGAACTCCGCGACCCCCGACCCGGGCACCGCGTCCGCGTCGGCGGGAGGCGCGCTGTCGTCCGCGTTCCGGAACGGGCGGCGCACCAGCGCGCCCAGCCCGGCCCACGCCTGCCGCCCCAACTCCCCGCCCGCGCCCCCCGCGAGCGCCGCCAACAAGCCGATCGTGATCGGATCCATCTCGTACCCCCCGGTCCGGAAACGGGTACCCACGGTAGAACCAACCGCCCCGCGACGAAGGCGGATTCACCCACAAACCGGGAAACGACGACGCAAGCGTTACCCGCCGGACGGGAGCCCGAGTCGGCCTTCGGACCGGTGAACGCCCGGCCTGACAGGTCAGAGCCGCTGCTGTCCCCCTCTCGGAACCGTCTCGCAGGACTCGCCGGTTGTGAGAGGAGTTCCGCGAGAGCCGACCTGGGCAAATCACCCGGGAGTTGACCGACCCAACGCCCCTCGCACAACCGGTCAATTGGGAGAATCGGGCGGGGGTTGGTTCTCGTCGATCCAGCGGCGGACTTCCCGCGCCTCGTCCTCACGCCCGAGTGCATCGAGCAACACCACCTGCAAACCCCGCACTTGGAGCAGCAACGGCAGGAGGGGCGGCAGTCTGGCCGCCAACCGCTCGTAGATCTCGACGGATTGTTCGGTCGCGGTCAGCGCCTCGGCCAGCCGCCCTTCCTCCGCGAGCCGGATGCTGAGATGGGGCAGCGAGGCGGCGAGATCGGGTTCGTACGCGGCGGGGTTGTCAGCCGCCCACCGCCGGTAGATCTCGACGGATTGTTTGGCTGCGGTCAGGGCCTCGCCCCGCCGACCCGCCTCCGCCAGAGTGTTGCCGAGGTTGGTCAGCGAGGCGGCGAGGTCGGATTCGTACGCGGCCGGGTTGCCGGCCGCCAGCCGCCGCCGGATCTCGACGGATTGTTCGGCCGCGGTCAGGGCCTCGCCTCGCCGACCCGCCTCCGCCAGAGTGTTGCCGAGGTTGGTCAGCGAGGCGGCGAGGCCGGGTTCGTACGCGGCCGGATTCTCGGCCGCCAACCGCCGGTAGATCTCGAGGGATTGTTCGGCCGCGGTCAGGGCCTCGCCCCGCCGACCCGCGGCCGCCAGATCGACGCCGAGGTTGGACAGCGAGGCGGCGAAGTCGGGTTCGTACGCGGCCGGATTCTCGGCCGCCAACCGCCGGTAGATCTCGACGGCCTGTTGCTCTGCGGTCAGGGCCTCGGCCCGCCGACCCGCCTCCGACAACCGGTTGCCGAGGTTGGTCAGCGAGGCGGCGAGGTCGTATTCACGGGCGGCCGGATTCTCGGCCGCCAACCGCCGGCAGATCTCGACGGATTGTTCGGTCGCGGTCAGGGCCTCGCCCCGCCGACCCGCGGCCGCCAGCCGGTTGCCGAGGTTGGTCAGCGAGGCGGCGAGGTCGGGTTCGTGGGCGGCCGGGTTCTCGGCCGCCAGCCGCCGCCGGATTCCGACGGCCTGTTGCTCTGCGGTCAGGGCCTCGGCCCGCCGACCCGCCTCCGACAACCGGACGCCGAGGCCGGACAGCGAGGCGGCGAGGTCGGGTTCGTGGGCGGCCGGGTTACCGGCCGCCAACCGCCGCCGGATCTCCACGGATTGTTCGGCCGCGGTCAGGGCCTCACCCCGCCGACCCACGTCCGACAACCAGACGCCGAGGTTGGACAGCGAACGGGCGAGGTCGGGTTCGTGGGCGGCCGGGTTCTCGGCCGCCAACCGCCGCCGGATCCCGACGGCCTGTTGCTCTGCGGTCAGGGCCTCGCCCCGCCGACCCACCTCCGACAACCGGATGCCGAGGTTGGACAGTGAACGGGCGAGATCGGGTTCGTGGGCGGCCGGGTCCTCGTGTGCGCGTCGGCGCTCGGCCCGGGTGAGGGCTTCGGTGAGGCGCAAGGCGAGGGGGGCGATGACGGGTGCGGGGTAGGGCAGTGCGGCGGTGGCGGTCCACAGGACGGTGTGCGTCAGGGTGGTGGTGTCGAGGTCGGTGGCGAGGATGTCCAGGAGGCGGGCGCGGTCTCGGGTGCGGCCGGCGTTGTGGTGGGCGATGGCGGCGCGTGCCAGGACGGTGATGAGGCGGGCCTGTTGGCCGGGGGTGGCGGCGGGCAGCAGGTCGGTCAGGGTGAGGTTTTCGTCGGTGAGCGTTTGTGAGGCGTGGTATTCGGCGATGCGGTCGGGTTGGAGGGAGCCCCAGTAGCGGTCGGGTTCGGCCGGGTACAGCTTTTTGACCCAGTCCGCGGTGCCGTTCACGTTGTGGGTGGGCAGGTCGGGCAGGGTGCCCAGGACGGCGGTGGCGTCGGCCCTGCGATCGGCTCCGCACAGGGCGGCGGTGGCGACGGCGGCGCCCAGGGTGGGGATGGGCAGATGGCCGAGTTCGAAGGCGGACGCCTTGGCGGTGTCCTTCCAGAAGCGGTGTTCGTGCCGCAGGAGGACCTTCTCCAGCGAGTCCCCGGGGGCGGTGTCGGCGGGAGCGGGTCCGTGTTGGAGGAGGGCGACCAGCGCGGCCATCTGCAGCGTGAGGGCGTTGTCGTGTCGGGGGTGCTCCAGATCGTCCGGCGGGCGCAGCCCGGCGGCGAGTGTCGCCCAATCGTGGTCGGGCAGCGTGGGCACCCGGGGCAGGAGACGCGCCAGGTCTCGGGCGGCGGAGTGGAACGCGGCGGCGCGGGTCGCGTCCGGGTCCGTCGTGCCCTGGCGGGTTGCCTGCGCGCGGTGGGGGCCGAGCGGGGCGAGTTCGGCGATCGGGGCGGCGCCGAGAAGGTTGCCGACCGCGGGGTCGGCGTCGCCGAAGGTGCGCCAGTCGCCGTCGGAGCGGGCCAGGAGGAGCAGCCTGAGGCGGTGGCGGGAGGGGTGGAGTGTGGTGATCAGGTCGCGCAGGAGTCGGGGGCGGGTTTCGGCGTAGTCGACGACGACGAGCAGCGGCAGTGCGGTGGCGAGGGTGGTGAGGTCGGGTGAGCGACGGTCGTGGTCGGTCAGTTCGGAGCGCAGGTGTCCGGTGGCCCAGCCTTCGCGGGCGAGGATGTCGGCGAGCCGGCGGGCCAGGCGTGTCTTGCCCTGTCCACCCGGCCCGGTCAGGACTCGCGCCGCGAGGGCCGGGGAGCCGGTGGTGCACCAGGCGTACAAGTCGGCGAGTTCGGTGTCGCGGCCGTGGAAGGTGACGGCCTCGGCGTCGGCACGCAGGAGCGCGGCCGGCGAGGCCAGGTCGCGTCCGGGGGCGGCGGGGGCGAGGACGCGGGCGGGCTCGACCGGTTCCAGGACGGGTTCCCAGCCGGTGTGTCGCTCGACCAAGTCGCGGAAGGCTTCGTCGGCGATCAGGTGGGTGGCGCGGGTGGCGGTCAGGCGGGTCCCGCCGACGCCGTGGTGGTCGTAGCGGACCACGCCCAGCAGGAAGTCCCCGTCGGGGCCGTCGTCGGTCAGGACCGCCGACCCCGAGATCCCCGACCACGGGCTGCCAGCAGCGGCCCGGGGACCGGCGAGGGGATCGTCGCTCGGCGCGGGCCGGATGTCGGGGAGGGGGTCGTTGCTCAGGATCTCGTGGCGGTGGGCGAGGGAGCCGGTGCCAGGGGGGATCCGGCCGGTGACCTGTTCGTCCAGGCGGTCGCCGTCGTCCGGGTCCTTCTGCATCCGAGGGAAACCCAGCAGGGTGACCGGATGGGGGCGGGTGCCGATCAGGTGCCCGAACCGCTGCGGCGGGCGGGCGATCGGATCACCGAGGGACTCCGGCACCGGCCAGGGGTGTTCGGGGTCGGTGTCGACGACCTCGACGAGCGCGGCGTCCACGAGCGCGTCCTTGCGCCGCCACACCACGGTGGCGGGGAACTCGCGTTCGCCCGCGTCGGGGCGGGACACGGTCACCGTGTCGGGTCCCGGTGGGGCCATGCCGTCCAGGACGTGCGCGGCCGTCAACACCAGACGCGGCGCGAGGAGGTAACCCGATCCGAAACCCCGACCCTCGACGCCCGCGAGCCGGACCCTGACCTGCACCCGCCGGTCGTACTCCACCACGAACCCCCCAAGGTTCCCCAACCGCACCCGCGACCCGCCCCACGCACGAGAGCGTGCGTCACTCGACGTCGCGGACCGGGGTGCGGCGGCCGTCGGGACCGTGCGAGGCCAGCTTCATGGTGACGGTGTGGGTGGTCTTGCGGCCGGTGTCCTTCTTGCCGCCCAGGCTGATCACGCTCCACCGCAGGCCGCCGGTGACGCCCTTGGCCTCGGTCAACTCCAGACCGAGCTGCAACGTGATCTCCTCCACCGTCAACCGCACACCCTTGTCCGCGCCCGGCGCCGCGATCCGGCTCTGGGCCTCGGCGATCTGCTCCCGCAACAACGTGATCGCGTCCGCCAGATCCACCAGGCCGTCGAAACCCTCGGCATCGCCCATCGTGCTCCCCCTTTCGCCCCGGCCCACGGGCCGGGACACCTCGTGTCGCCCGGTCACGGAGCCGGAACGGGCCTCGCGTCGCGAGGTCGCCTCTCCGGGAGGCCGCGTCTGGTCCACCTGCCTACCAGAACCCCCGTGCCGGGGAGGCCCGTTCGCCCGAGACGATCCCGATTCGTGCCGAGCAACCTGGTCCTGCTGGCCACCGCGAACCCGCGCACCCTACCCGCATCCGCCCTGATGTCCGACAATCCGGCACGGGCCGAGGAAGCTTGCCCTGCCCGTGGGAACGTCCTGGAAGGATGGGTGGCTCAACGCCGGGACGACGGGGGATTCGATCGATGACCGACTACAAGAGCGAGGTTCGCGACAGCGTCATCCACAACTTGGAGGCGAAGGTCGCGAAGGGCAGCTACGGACAGTACCTGAAGCGGCTCACCCTGCGGAAGGTCCGCGGCTTCGTCGACCGGGAGGTCTCCTTCGACTTTCCCGTTACCGCTCTCGTGGGTTCCAACGGTGGGGGCAAGACGACGGTCCTGGGCGCTGCGGCGCTGGCTTACGCGAGTGTCCTGCCGGGACGGTTCTTCGCCAAGAGCGGCAAGTACGACGCCAGCATGCTGGACTGGTCGATCGAGTACGAACTCATCGAGAAGAGGCTCAGCACCCGGCTGCCTGTCGCTCGGACGGCCAGCTTCAAGAAGTCGAAGTGGAGCCGCAAAGCGGTGGAGCGCGAGGTTCTGGTCTTCGGTGTCGAGCGCACTCTTCCCGCCACCGAACGAGCCAAGCCGAAGAAGGCCAGAAGCACGAAGTTCACCGCCGTGAAGGGGGCACGGCTTCCCGCAGAAGTGACCGAGTACGCGGCGAGGATCCTCGGCAAGCCCATAGAGGGGTTCCTGCAACTCGACGTGGATCCCTCCGGGCGCGTAACGATGTTCTCCGGTGTCACCCGCAAGGGGGAGCTGTACTCCGAGTTCCACTTCGGCGCGGGGGAGGCAAGCGCCATCCGCATCGTCGCAGAGGTGGAGGCCGCAGGGGACGGGGCGTTGATTCTGATCGAGGAGATCGAGAACGGGCTGCATCCCATCGCCACACGGCGGATGGTCGAGTACCTGATCGGGGTTGCCCGGCGGAAGTCCTGCCAGGTGGTGTTCACCACGCATTCCAACGATGCTTTGGCGCCTTTGCCCTCCAGCGCGATCTGGGCGGCGTACGGCGGGAACGTGCTCCAGGGCAAGCTCGACGTCAAGGCCCTGCGGACCATCACGGGCCAGATCAACGCCCAGTTGGCGATCTTCGTGGAGGATGCGTTCGCCGAGATCATGGTAACCACGGCCCTTCGCATCCACGGCGGAGTGGAGATGGACGCCATCAAGGTGCACGGCATGGGCGGAGCCCAGCCGGCCATGGACGTCAACGCCCAACACGCGCAGGATCCCACCGCGACGTTCCCGTCCGTCTGTCTCCTGGACGGCGACCAGGCCCACCAAGCCGACCCCGCACGCGGCATCCTCGTGCTCCCCGGGACCACCTACCCCGAGGCCCATGTCTTCGAAAGGGTGCTGGAGCGGTTGGACGAACTCGCCGCCAAACTGACAGTCTCGCTCCTGCTGCCCACCAACCAGCGGGACAGGGTCGCACGGGTGGTACGCGACCGCGCCCTGTCCAACATCGACCGCCACGTGATCTGGGAACAGATTGGTGAGGACCTGGACTTCACCTCCGCCCACACCGTGACAAGCGCATTCCTGGCGACCTGGGCCCAGGCGTACCCCACCGAGGTAAACAAAATGGTCGAGGATCTCGGCGATCGGATCCCTCGACGCGAGGCGTAGACCACCCCGCGAACATCCGGTCGTGAATTCGACGGCCCGTCATATTCGCGTCCCTCAACCGCGAGCCCCCTGGAGAGGGCCCTGCTCTCCCGAAGAACGACCAAGCGACACGTAGCTGTCTGTAGTGGATTCGAGGCTTGTTTGTCTGGACTTTCGGGGTTCTTGTACCTGAGGGGCCCTACGTTTTCCGGACAGCTTGGCGGTTTTCTGTTCTATGCCGCGAGTTTCAATTCCCGCTCTGGATGCAGGACTTCGTGGGGTGTGCGATAGCCGATTCCCGAGTGGAGGCGGCGGCGGTTGTAGAAGCCCTCGATGTATCGGACGACTTCGCCGCGTGCTTTCGCGTGTGTGGTGAAGACGTAACGGTGGAGCTATTCGTTCTTCAGGGCTCCGAAGAACGACTCGGCCATGGCGTTGGTGTGTCCTGAAGATGATGGAGGTTCGGTGTAGAAGACAAAGCTTCCATTGTCGTGCTGTTGTGGAGATGAAGGTAGGTCCTTCGGCATCGGCATGCAGGTGCGGGTGTCAAACCACCACGAGCTGCTGCGGTGAATGAGCCGTGGTGGTGAGCGTCGTGGAAAAGTCGCACGAGATGCGGCAGGTGTGGGCCGAGAAGGCGAACGTGAGTGAACCGCTGATGACGTGTCGTTAAGCCAAACGACATCAGAACCAGGGCCTCAATGCTGTCCTGGGATAAGCCAGACGGGAACCTGTCCACTGGTCTGGCGGTGTCCGGCATGAAGGCGGCGCGAGCTCGGTCCGGGCTTCACAACGGAACAGGAGAACTCCTCGGTGCGAAACCGCGATTCGCTGGTTGAGGTGGATCGCGAGAGGGAGAGCCGCAAGCGGCGAAAGCCTGTGAGCGGCAGAGTATCGGTCGCGCGCCAGGAGGGCGGAACGCCCCGTAGTAGCGTCGAAGTTCCCGTAATGGGAGCGGAGCGAAGGGGGCGTGTTGTTGGGTGTCGATCGACGATCAACCAGGAATGGGAGGAATCGGATGACCGACACGAGATCGGTAGGCAAACCGTTTGACATCCCGAAGTCTCTGGTGTGGAACGCATATCAGAGAGTCAAGGCCAACAGAGGAGCGGCCGGTGTGGACGGGCAGTCGCTGACGGAGTTCGCGTAGGATGAGAAGAACAACCTGTACAGGCTCTGGAATCGGCTCTCGTCGGGAAGCTATTTCCCTCCGCATTTGACACACCGTCAACCGAACCCGGAAACCTCAGTAACGCAGAATGGCCCCGGCCGCCCAGAGGGCGGCCGGGGCCATTTTCTCGTATCTCGGCACGGCATCTACTCGTCGACAGCCACGAAGTCCGCGCCCACGATCCACCCCACGAGATGCCCTGACACAGCGTGGTAGACCGGCTTCCTGTCCGGCTCGGCAACGACAAGCGCAGCCGGTTCCGGCACGGAAACCGAGAAGGGCGTAGTCGTCTGTGGCCGGGAGGGCGCTACCGCCACAGCGGGCTCGGGCTCCGAGGGTGGGGCCAAGAACGCCAACATGGGTGGGCTCGTCACGGGTGTGCTCCTGCGGACAGTCGTGGGGTTCGACCCGGGATCGCACCTTGCTCCGACAGGTGCCCTCCGTTTTCGGGCACGACAAGACCGCCCGGCACCGTGAGGTGCAGGGCGGCAAGCGGAGCCGAGCTGCATCGGACACCCGCAACTCTTCGTCGAATGGCGTTCTCCGAAGGCTGGTGCTCCACCAGTGCGCGCAGTCCCCGGTCCGAAATCCAATCGTGTTGCCGGGCGGGGCCTTCATGCCGATTTCTGCCTCGTCTCTCTCTTGTTCGGTCCGCCGAGCGACAAGGCGCCGTTCGGGGTTCCCGGAGGCGAACTTCCGTGCCCCCACAGTGGACTTGCATGTTCTCCACCCGCCCGACTCCTGGGTTGGCCATAGTGGTTCATGGCGCCGGGACCACCGGGCGCCGCACGTGAGAATGGAGACCACCATGCCCGAACAGCCGCTTCCCGCACCGACCGTGCCCCTCGCAAACCGCGACGGCATCATCAGCAGAGCGCAAGCACGCAACGGGATTACGGTTCACATCGAGTATCCGGCTAGCAAGCACGGTGACACGATCACCCTTTATTGGGGTGGCCAGAGTCAGGGGGATCACACCGTGACCGAACAGGAGATTGCGGCGCTCATCTCGTTCCCGATCCCCACCCCGGAAACCAACAGGCGATACTACTTGTACTACACGGTCACCGACCGCGCCGGAACGAAGCGAACGTCCTCCGAACGCACTGTGACCCTGACCGCGTAGACCCTCCGGCAGGCGCAGACGGGCACGCGCATCGGGACGTCGACCGGGGCGCGTGTCCGAGACTTTCTCCACGTACTCAAGCCCAGCGCGTTCCGCGCCGGGGGCGGGCCCGCCCTGGACGACGACCCCGGGCGGGCCGAATGACGCCGCGCGCGACTGAAGGCGGCGGCACTCGGCCGCTGGCGCAGCGGGTTGACCTGCAAGATCCACGTGGCGTGCGACCGGCGCTGCCGCCCCCTCCAACCCAACTCCGTACAGAGCCCAGAGGTCGACCGCCTTCCCGGCGGCGGAGACCCACTGCCGCTGTGGCTGTGGTCCTCCGCCACTGCCATGACCGCCGCCGACGTCGATCTGCGCTGGCAGGCGTTCCTGCGATGCTTCGACCTGGAGCACACCTTCCGGATGATCAAGCAGACGCTTGGCTGGACCCGCCCCAAGCTCCGCACACCGGAAGCGGCGGACCGCTGGACGTGGCTGACCATCGTCGCGCACACCCAGCTCCGCCTCGTCCGGCCGCTCGCCGAGGATGTCCGCCGGCCCTGGGAGAGGCCGGTCAAACCGCACAGGCTCACCCCGGCCCGGGTCCGCCGGGGGTTCAGGAACCTCCGCCCGACCTTGCCCTGCCCGGCCCGTGTGCCCAAACCCACCCGGCCTGGCCCCGGTCGGCCAGTCGGCTCGAAGAACCAGCGGCCCGCCACCCGCTACGACGTGGGCAAAACCGTCCGGCGCCCTGAGAGCATCATCGAGCGCGACCGGATCAGAACATAAAGAACAAGGTCAGGACGACCTGGGTTGCGAAAAGGGGGCCACGATCGTCGCCTTCGCGGCGAGTTCGTCGGAACCGGTCCGGGTGGGACCGTGGATCGGGCACTCTGGCGTGGTGACCGAGCACCCGTACGACGGCGCGCCGCGCATCGCCGACCAACTGGCCTCGCTCCAGCACGCCACGGGCCGCGATCTCGCGTTGCTCACGGCCGCGTTGCTGGACCGCATCGCGCTTGCGGAGAACACCAGCGACGAGGCTCTCCCGATCGTCGCCGACGTCGCCGTCCACGCGGCCGAGGGCCTGGCCGCGCGCGACGGGCATTCCGACGTCGAGCACCCGCTTCAATACCTGCGGGGCCAGTACCGCGACCGGATGACCGGGCTCGGCCCGACCGACTGACATCGCCGTGCGTCGAGAGCCTCACGCGGCGTTCGATGCACGAGACACGCCTTCATCGTCGGGGTGGGCACCCGGCCCCGGATCCGAAAGACAGGTCCCCGTGAGAAGCAGCAGTACTTCAGGCGCTCGTCGCCACAGCATGGTGGCGTCCGGCGTGGTGACGTTGGCGTCGGCCGCCATGCTGGTCGTGACCGCGACAGCCGGCGCCCGCGCCGAAGTCCTCGAC
Source organism: Embleya sp. NPDC020630 (assembly GCF_044334985.1). Classification (NCBI taxonomy): domain Bacteria; kingdom Bacillati; phylum Actinomycetota; class Actinomycetes; order Kitasatosporales; family Streptomycetaceae; genus Embleya; species Embleya sp. NPDC020630. The sequence goes on along the minus strand of NZ_JBIRUB010000025.1, from coordinate 59,020 downwards.
ACCACCACCGCAGGCGCCTCCTACACTCCCGGAGCCGCCGCCGCGCCCGACGAATTCTCGGAGGATCCCCCGTTCGTGCCCCGGGCTGGGCAAGGCGTGGGCGTGGGCGTGGGCGCGTGGGCACGCCAGGAAGGTGTCGACGTTTGGATCCCGAGGCCCATTGAAGCGCACCCGGGCACCCGCCTCACCGTGTTCTGGGGGCCGGGGTCGGTCCCGGCGGTGGTTCACGTCGTTGCCGAAGACGAGTACGACAAGGACCACTTCCTCCTGCACGTGCCGGCGCGTGTCGTTCGCGAGACCGGTGACAGCCCGGACCTTGCGCTCCGGTACGAGGTGCTCCGAGTCGGCCAGACGTCGGCAACGTCGTCCGACGCCGTCCATCTGCGGGTGAAGACCGTCGGGCCGGGCGGGCCGGACTGGAACCCGCTCACGCCCTACAACGACAGCCTGACCCGGCCCGAACCTCCCGAGCACGTCATCCACTACGGGGTGGACGCCGAACAGGCCGCCCGCGGCGTTCCCGTGCGGATCGCCGCCTACCCGAACATGACCGCCGGGGACACGATCACCCTGGCGTGGGGGTCGCAACGGTTGGAGCACGTCGTCGGTGCGGACGAGGTCGGCTGGGGCGTCACTGTGGTCGTGTCCGACGAGACCATCCGGCGGGCGGGCGACGACTTGGGCCTCGGACTCGCCTACGAGGTCACGGACGTCGTCGGGAACCGGAGCGGCTGGTCCGAGACCGTCCGGCTGCGGGTGTCCCTGCAGTTGGGCACCCGCGGGTACCTGGCCGCGCCCGTCGTACCCGCAGAGGTGACCGGAGTGCCGCTTACGGGCGTGCCCGTGTCCATCCCCATTCACGAGCTTTCGGGCATCGTCCCGGGAGACGTCGTCCACCTGTGGTGGGGTTCGGCCAAGGTGATCCACACCGTGAGCATCCGGGAGGTGGGGCTCGAGCGCATCACGGTGAACGTGGGACTCGTCAGCATCCTCGCCGCCGGCAACGGAGACCTGAAGGTCTCCTACGGAATCCGCGACCACACCGGCGCCGGCGCGAGCGACTCCCCCGAAGCTGTCGTCCACGTCAGCCTCCTGAGCACGTGAGACAACCGCCCCTCCCGACCGGCGAGTGACCGTCCGCAGTGCACCACCAGTGGACGCGCTCTCGGTGGGGGTGCGGGCGGTGATTGCCCGGCCGTGGGCGCCTTCGTCGGAGATCGGGATACGGCTGATGCACCCCGAGATCACCATTGTCTGGGCGGACTCCGCCTATGCCGGACAGCTCGTGACCTGGGCAAAAGACCACCTGAACCTGACACTCAAGACCGTCAGCCGGCCGAAGAACGCCATCGGCTTCGTCGCCCTGCCCCGCCGCTGGGTGGTCGAACGGTCCCTCGCCTGGGTCATGCACGCCCGCCGACACGCCCGCGACTACGAACGGCTCGTCCAACACTCGGAATCGCTCATCACCTGGGCCGCGATCACCCTGATGACCAGGCGCATCACCCGCAGGCAGTCACGGCGGACGAGTCAGCCGACATCCCGCGAGAACGACCGAGACTGACGGGCGGGCATCCGGACCACCTCCGCCCGCTCCCACCTTCCGGGTCGCCGTCCTACAAGTACTTGAGCTCAAGCGTTGCGTGACCGTCGATCGGCAACTCGTCGAGGAGCGTCAGACCGCTGCTCGGCGCGATCACGGTGAACGCACGCAAGTTGACCTGAAGACCGGGTGTTTGGCTCGCACCGTTCGGGACGTTTGCGTCGTCGGACGCGGCGGCGTCGACAAGTTCCGGAAGTCCGGCAGCGAGGTCCGCCGCCAGGTCACCGGACGTCTTGCCCAAGGCGTCGGCGGCCTCGGCGAGCCGATCCTCGCCAACGAGCGCAACGATCTGATCGGCGGTGATCGGCTCGTTGGGGCCCTCACCGACCCACGACCGGACCTGCGACTCCAGCCCGGCACCGACCAGGCTCTCCGCCGAGATCGTCAAGATCGTCGGCTCCACGCTCGGACTGCCTTCGCCGGTCACAGACTCACTCATTCGGAACATCGCTCCGATGAATCCACGCAACACGAGACCTTCGCCCTTCAGGACGAGTCCCACTGAGCATCACGAGCGGCAACTGCTGCTGCCACCAGATGAAATCATCGCCGGTCAACGTATCCGGATGCCACAACGCGGCGGTTCTCGGGCTTAACGACGCCACCATCCGCGACCAGACGCGACGGCGCGCCAAACGGAGAGCCCTTCAACCTCACCAACTTTGCGGAACGCGTTGGACCGCCGGCGCCAGGGGATCAGGAACAGGTACTTACCTTGTTGTTTAACCCAGGTCGCGATCATCGATTCCGCTGGCGCGCTCGGGAAGCTCACTCGACCTCTGCGAGAGTATGGGGAAGTGATGCTGACTGGTGAACGTGTGACGGCCCCGAGGATGTTGCTGCTGAACAGGGTGGACTTCGAGCCCGGGTGCTCGGTGTTCGAACTGGAGCAGCCGCTGTTCTTGCACGCCGGGGACCGGCTGTGGACCGAGGACGACGGGGTCGTGGTCGAGCGTGCATCCGGTGATCGTGAACGTCCTGCGGGCGGCATGGCCCGTGTGTATCGCCGGTGGCGGCTCCTCTAGCTTGATGCTGAACCTCCTGCTCGGCCGGTAGCAGTCCGGCGCTCGTGTGTCCGCGCTTTCGGTGATCGCGTGTGATGTCGGCGGCCTTTGCCGGATCCTTTGCCTCGACCAAAAGGCGCAGAGGGATCGGGGGCGGAGGCCGTGGTGACGAGTCCGCCGTATGGGCCGGAGCGACTTGAGGCATTCGCGGAACTGTCCCGCTTCCGGGTCGAGTTCCATGCCTGTCTGACCCGCCGCGGTGACGCGCTGTTCGAGTTGGCGGATGCCGTGTTGTGTGCCGACGGCCCGGTGAGAACGTTGGTCGGGCTGTCACTCGCACCGGAGCACCGCCGTGGTCACGGAGCGCTCTACGACGCGGTCAACGGCGGCCGAATCGACACCGACCGATTGCGGGACGCCCTGGCGCGGATGCCTCTGCCCAGAGCTGCGGACGGGCGGATCGTGCTTGCGGTCGACGTCTCGCCGTGGCTGCGGCCGGACGCGGACACCAGCCCGGACCGCTCGTTCTGCCACGCGTTCGGCCGCGGCGAGGGCAAGCATCAGATGGTGCCCGGGTGGCCGTACTCGATCGTCGCGGCACTGGAGCCGGGCCGCAGTTCGTGGACCGTGGTCCTGGACGCGGTCCGGCTCGGGCCGGGCGAGGACGTCGCGGCCACCACCGCCATCCAGGTCCGAGCGGTCGTCGAACGCCTGATCGCCGCCGAGCAGTACACACCTCGGGACCCGGACGTGCTCGTGGTGCTCGACGCCGGCTACGACGTGCCCCGCATCGCCTTCCTCCTGGCGGACCTGCCGGTCGAGGTTCTCGGCCGGATGCGCTCGGACCGCGTCATGCGCCGACCCACACCTCCGAGGGTCTACGACCCGCAGGGCGGCCGACCGCCCAAGCACGGGGGCGAGTTTGTGTTCGGGCAACCCGACACGTGGGGCGAGCCGCAGGCAGCGACAATCACCGAGACCACCCGCTATGGCACCGCGGTCGCGACCGCGTGGGATCGTCTCCACCCTCGGCTGACCCGCCGCAGTGCCTGGGAAGGGTTCGACGGCGAACTGCCGATGATTTCCGGAACAGTGGTCCGGCTCCGAGTCGACCACCTGCCCACCGGGGGCGAGCCCAAGCCGGTCTGGTTGTGGTGGTCCCGAACCGATGCCACCGAAGCCGACGTCGACCGCTGTTGGCAGTCGTTCCTGCGAAGGTTCGACATCGAGCACACGTTCCGCCTGTTCAAGCAGACGCTCGGCTGGACCGCGCCCAGGATCCGCGACCCCGAATCCGCCGATCGCTGGACCTGGATCGTGATCGCCGCCTATGCGCAACTGTTCCTCGCCCGGCCGCTCGCCGACGACCTGCGACGTCCCTGGGAGAAACCGGCCGAACCGAACCGACTGACCCCGGCTCGTGTCCGTCGAGGGTTCAGGAACCTCCGCTCGAAGACCGCACGTCCGGCCGGTGCACCCAAACCCTCGACCCCCGGTCCGGGGCGACCGCCAGGCTCGAGGAATTACAGACGGGCGCCCCGCCACGACGTCGGGCGCATCGTCAAAACCGGCGAGTCCTACACCCGACCCAGCCACCACAACAAAGGCACCAAACCCCGAAGAATGGGTTAAAGATCAAGCATACCTTGTCGTTTAACCAATTTCGTTGCGTTGGTGGCTCTGCAACCATGGGGGCATGGATACTGCCGAGGACCCTGTAGCCGTGATGGCGCGGTTGCGGGAGGACCACTACAACGAGATGCGTCGGCTCCCGCCCCTGCGGTTGAGCACCCTTGAAGTGGCGGGCGTCGACTTCGTGTCGCTCGAAACCAGGCTGGGGGGCTGCACGTATACGTGGGTCTCCAGCGGTGGTTCGCTTCACGAGCGGGGTATGGGGACCGTGAGGCTCATCCTCGGCCAACTCGAAGAGATCCTGCCCGAGCTCACCGAGGACGACAGCCCCCACCTCTGGCATGGGATGCACCTGATGGCTCAGCTCATCGTGGCTCACAACACCCCACCGGCCGGGACGACCTCTGGTCTTGTCGTTTGACCGATACGGCAGGTGATGTCCGAGGCGCGTCCCATGTTGCTGCCGACGGGGCTTCGGGTGTCCATGGTCGGTAGTGGCGAGGAGTCACGGTGGGTGTGGAGCTCTTCCGCCGGCGACTCTCCGGCACCGCAGCCGCGAATGTGGTAACACCGTTGTCAAATACCAAGTGGCCTGAGCTTGTCCTTCAAGCTTGGGCTTGGTTCGGTAGCAGCCTGACGCCCGTGTGTCCGGGCTTTCGCTGATCACCGGTGATGTCGGCGGCCTTCGCCCGATCCTGTGCTTCGACCAGGAGGCACGGAACGATCGGGGCGAAGACCGTGGTGACGAGTCTGCCGTACGGTCCGGAACGGGACGAGGCGTTCGCGGAACTGTCACGCTTCCGGGTCGAGTTCCACGCCTGCCCGACCCGCCGCGGTGATGCACTGTTCGAGCTGGCGGATGCGGTGCTGTGCGCGGACGGGCCGGTGAAATCACTCGTCGGACTGTCGCTCGCGCCGGAACACCGCCGCGGCCACGGAGCGCTCTACGACGCGGTCAACCGCGGCCGGATCGACACCGACCGACTGAGGGACGCCCTGGCCGGGCTGCCCCTGCCGAGGACAGCGGACGGGCGGATCGTGCTCGCGGTCGACGTCTCGCCGTGGCTGCGGCCGGACGCGGACACCAGTCCGGACCGCTCCTTCTGCCACACCTTCGGGCGGGGCGAGGGCAAGCACCAGATGGTGCCCGGTTGGCCGTACTCGATCGTCGCGGCACTGGAGCCGGGCCGCAGCTCGTGGACCGTGGTTCTGGACGCGATCCGACTCACGCCGGGCGAGGACGTCGCGGCCACCACCGCCGTCCAACTCCGCGCGGTCGTCGAACGCCTGATCGCCGCCGGGCAGTACAACCTCGGGGACCCCGACACGCTCGTCGTGCTCGACGCCGGCTACGACGTCCCCCGCATCGCCTTCCTCCTCGCGGACCTGCCGGTCGAGGTCCTCGGCCGGATGCGCTCGGACCGCGTCATGCGCCGGTCGACGCCTGCGCGTCTACGACCCCAAGGGCGGCCGACCACCCAAGCACGGCGACGAGTTCGTTTTCGGACAACCGGGCACTTGGGGCGAGCCGCAGGCCGCGACGACCACCGAGACCACCCGCTATGGCACCGCGAACGCGACCGCGTGGGACCGGCTCCACCCCCGGCTGACCCGCCGCAGTGCCTGGGAAGGGTTCGACGGCGAACTGCCGATGATCTCCGGAACGGTCATCCGGCTTCAGGTCGACCACCTGCCCACCGGCGGCGACCCCAAGCCCGTCTGGCTCTGGTGGTCCAAGACCGACGCCACCGAAGCCGACGTCGACCGCTGTTGGCAATCGTTCCTGCGAAGATTCGACATCGAGCACACGTTCCGCCTGTTCAAGCAGACCCTCGGATGGACCGCACCCAAGATCCGCGACCCCGAATCCGCCGATCGCTGGACGTGGATCGTGATCGCCGCCTACGCGCAACTGTTCCTCGCCCGGCCGCTCACCGACGACCTGCGCCGCCCCTGGGAGAGACCTGCCGAACCAAACCGGCTGACCCCGGCCCGAGTCCGCAGAGGGTTCAGGAACCTCCGCTCGAAGACAGCACGTCCGGCCGGCGCGCCCAAACCCTCCACCCCTGGTCCCGGACGACCGCCAGGCTCGAGGAACCACAGACCGGCACCCCGCCACGACGTCGGGCGCATCGTCAAAACCGGCGAGCCATACACCCGACCCAGCCACCATAACAAAGGGACCAAACCTCGAAGAATGGGTTAAACAACAAGACACGTCGCGATGCTCCCGGACCCGAACCCCTCCGTCGGCGCGTTCGGCACCGGACCGATCGAACTGCGCCGGCGCACCGTGGGCCGGGAACGCACGCTGCCACCCGACTTCCTCGCCCACCCGACCACCGGCACGCATGCCCTGGCGGCGGCGGTTCCCGACCGGTAAAGGTGGGCGCCGGACATCGTCGGATTCGGCATCGGTAGTTGTATCGGTGGGCAACGGCCCGGCGGCGTCGGCCGAGGCACCCGTCGATCTCGACTCGGGCCCGTGCCCTACCCGATGCCGATGAACCCCCCGATGAGGAACGCGGCAACCGAAACGCCGGTGACCGCCAGGTTGGCTATCTCGCGGAAGGGCCTCGTGTCGGGGAACAGGCAGGCACCTTCCGGGTTGGTCGGCCGGAACGCGATCGGTACGACGGTACCGCGTGCCAGCTCCCGGCTCTGCGATTTCGACGCCAACTGCCGCCGCAGCACTCGTGATCCCGAGCCGTCACCCGGATCGAACTCGACGCGCACGTAGTATTCCGGATCGCAGTCGGCACCCCCACCCTCCGACCAGGGGCCCTCCACGACCGTTGCCCGGCCGCGACGCCCACACGCGCACACCCACACCAGCGCCGCCGTCGACCCCGCGTAGATGACCCAACCGCAGGCCATGATCACCCCGAACACGCGCGCCACCCACTGCAACGCCTCCACGACCACCCCTGGGAAGACACCGGATCGAACGATCCCATCACCCATCGCGCAGAACGCCTCCAGCTTGCCCGCCCGCCCCGGCAGGGGGCAAGACCGCCGCCGGCCGCGAGGTGCCCAGGGTCGGCGCGGAATGATCCCCGTACGCATCGACAGTACGGTCTTGACGACACCGGCCGCCCCGGATGCCGACTCGAGGTGGTCGATGTCGGCTTCGACCGATCCGAAGGGGCACGGATCGCCGGCTGCCCGGTCACGGCCGGACCTCCATGGTGGCGGCAAGCGGCTACCCTGCCCGGCTCCGGGGCCACCCGGTCACGGTCACCCGGTTCCTGACGCCGCATCGACTCGTACCCCCGGGGCACACCGGTGCGCGCATACGGGGCCTGTTTCGCGAGTACGTGGGGGTGGCTCCTCGCGAGTACGTGCTGCGGTTCGACTGGCGCGGGTCCACGAGGAGTTGCGGAACGCGCGGCCCGGCACGGACGCCGAACTGCCGCCGCACATCCCGCGTGGCCGACCAACGCATGCTCGTCGTGCCCACACCGGGTCGATCACGCGTGAACCCCTCGTCGTCGAGCACGATGTCGATCACGCCCTGCCTGATCAGACCACTCACTTGTCGGCCGTGGACGAAGAACAGGCAAAGCACCGAAGACGATCGGCGAGAGCCCCGTGCGGAGACTCCCCGGAAAGATCGCCGGAAGCAGCACCACCACGAGCACGGCGAGCAATTCCCAGCGGGCCCCGGAATCCGTCCGACGAACCGCTCACGATTGTGGCGCGGTCCTGGTCGAGGGCTGCGGCCTGTGCCAGGGTCGTCTCGTAGTAGGCGTGTGCGCGGGGGTCGGCGAGCGGTTGCGCGTGTCGTACGCACTCCTCGGCGAGGCGCACGGCGGTGGCGCGGTGCCCGGCGTCGATCGCCTGCACCGCCATGCCGCGCAGCGCGGTCGAGGCGAGTTCGCGATCCGCTCCGAGGTCGCCGAGCCGGTGGGCGCGCGCGAAGTACCGTTGCGCGAGGCCGGAGGCGCCCTCGTCCTGGGCCATCCACGCGATCAGGTGCGCGAGTTCCCCGACCGCCGCGTGGAGTTCGCGGCCGGTGGTGTCGGTGTAGGTGCCATCCAGCAGCGGTGACGCCTCGTCGGTCAGGTACCGCGCGGCTGCGGTGCGCGCGACACCCCCGCCGAGTTCGGCCGCCGCGTTGCCCAGCGCCGTGGTCATGGCCCGCACCCGAACGACGTCGCCCGCGCCGACGCGGACCGTGCCGGTGCGCGCGAGCGGCGCCGCGGATGCGGAGGGCGCGTCCGACAGGGACAGCAGCCCCAGGACCGCGCCTGTCGCGGCAAGGAATTCCCGCCGTTCCACGTCCGAGCCTCCCGCCGCCGGCGACACCGCCACGATATCCGCGCCGTCCCGCACGCCGAAGACATTCGCGGGCTCTGCCGCATGCCCGGGGAACGCCGTCGTGTCGGCGCACATGGGCGAGACGAACCCGAGTTGGGCGCCCGAGAGTCCGAGGATCCGTTCCAGCGCCAGGCGGTGGGCGCGTTGGGGGCAGCGGCTGTGTCCCGACAACCAGCGCCGCACGGTGCGTTCGTCGAACACGACCCCAGCTCCAGGCGCCGCGCCTCGGCGTCCAGACCGGCGGCGAACTCCCGGGCCGAGGACCATCCGCGCGCGCCGGCCTCGCGGCGCAGGCGCGTGTTCGGGACCCGTTCGGTGCCCGGTGTGGTCGCGGTGGTGCTGCCCATGGGCGCTCCCGTGCGGCTGCGGCGAACCCGACCTCCACGGTAGGACCGCACCCGATCGGCCGTCACCGTCTTCGCGGCCGGGCGAGGCGATGTCCGCGTGATGTCCGTGAAGTGTCCGCCGGTTTGACCTCCCTGGCCCGCCGCGTGCGGGTGGACCGTGGGTTCGGGGCGCCGCGGCATCGGCCCGACGGGCCCGACCCGGCACGGACACGGACAGGAGAACCCTCGTATGGCTCGACCGTTGATCCTCGACCGCGCGCTCACGGCTCCCACCGGCGCGGTACGGCCGCTGCCCGAGCACCATTTCGACCCCGACCTCGCCGCGAACGTGACCGCGGACGGGGTTTTGCTGATCCACGCCGCCGACCCGTCGCTGGTCGCCGACTACACCGGCACCCAGGAGCCGAAGGGCATCAAGACGGATGACTGACCGGCCCTCGGTCGTGGTCGTGGCCGCCGAGCACGATCTCACCGCCGACCTGGTGGTGGACCGGCTCGGCGGTCGCGCCGCCGTCGTGCGCCTGGACCCGGGACGGCTGCGCGACGACCTCGAGATCGACGGGCGGTTCCAGGCGGGCCGTTGGCACGGCGTCCTGCGCCACGGCGACCGCATCGTCCCGATGGACCGCACGTGCGCGGTGTACTGGCGCAAGCCCACCCGACCCGAGACGATCGCCGCTTCCGTCGACCGGTGGCGCGCCCACGAGAACACCACCGCGCTCCTCGGAATCCTGAAGGCGCACCGGCTGAAGGTGTGGTGCAACGACCCGCTTGCCGCGGCATCGGCCGCGCTCAAGCCGGCGCAGCTCGCCTCCGCCCACCACAGGGGACTTGCCGTGCCGGACACCTTGTTCACCAGCGTCTCCGCCGGCGCCCGCGCGTTCATTCGCGATCACCACGACCGGGTCGTGGTCAAGGCGCTGACCCAGCGCGACCTCCCCCTGGTGCCGACCACCCGGGTGAGACCCGACGATGACTTGGATCGCGTCGCGGGCACCGTCCACTACCTCCAGGCCCTGGTCGAGGACCGCGTCTTCGATGCCCGGGTGACCGTGGTCGACCGGGCTGTGTTCGGCGCCCGGATCACCACCGACGATCGGGCCCTCGACTGGCGCACGTCACCCCGCGGTGGCTGCCACCACGCACCGCTCGTCGTGCCCGCCGCCGTCGCCGACGCGTGCGTTGCGCACGTGCGCGACCTGGGACTCGTCTACGTCGCGCTCGACTTCGTCGTCACCGCGCAGGGCTGGTGGTACCTGGAGACCAACCCCAACGGCGAGTTCGGGTTCGTCCAGGCCCTCGCCGACCAGCCGATCGCACAGGCGATCGCCGACCTGCTGCTCCACGGCCGCGCCGGGCGAAACGACACCGACACCCCGCCGCCGCGCGCCAGGATGGGGACATGAACCCGTTGCTCGCCGCCGCGATCGAAGCCCTCGACCTCACCGACACTCCCGAGCCGCTGACCGAGCATCACACCCTCGCCTGGCGCGTCGGCGACTGGAAGATCAAAGCCGCCACCGAAGCCGTCCCCGTCGCCAACCTCCTCCACGAGGTCCGCGCCGTCGACCTCCTGCACGCCCAGGGCCTCCACCCGGCGACCGGCGCCCGCGGACGCGTCGGCGACGGGGTGTGGACCGCGCTCCCGTGGCGCGCCGGAACCACCCTGTGGATGTGGTGCCTGCCCACCCGCGAGGGCCGCGCCACCCCGGACACCGGACCGCGCCTGCGCGCGATCACCCACCACGCGTTCGACGCCCTCCACGCCCTGCACGCCGCCGGATGGCACCACGGCGACATCCAACCCACGAACATCCTCATCGCCGACGACGAGACGAACATCGCGTTCATCGACCACGACCTCGCCCAACACGCCGACCTGCCCCCGACCGTGCCCTACCGCGGCGGCATGCACCAGCCCACCGCCCCCGAGATCGCCCGACTGATCCTCGACACCCCGCCCGAGACCCACATCGAACTCACCGACGCCGCGGAGCGGTACAGCCTCGCCGCGGCGATCCGCTGGGCCTGGACCGGAGCCTCGCCCGCCGGCACCCGAGACATCGGAACCGACGTCACGGTCACCGACCTGTACGAGGACATCGCCACCGGCCGCCGGCGCCCCACCTGGGCCGACACCCGCCCCTGGCCCGACGCCGAACTCGAAACCCTCCTGGACGCATACATGTCCCTCGACCCCACCACCCGAGCCGAATCCACCCCGACACCGCGCGTGCGAGCGTGACCCGATCCCACGATCCCGACGCCGCCGGACCGATTCGCAACATGAGCCGCGCATCGGTCGGCGCGGGCCGAGGCACGCCGCCCGCCGGCGCCCACGAAGCCATGCCGGATGTACACCCATAATCGGCATATGGACGACAGTGGCGACGCACCCACGCCCGACCGGCCCCACCGCCGCCCGGATGGCCTCGGGGCGCGCGTCCGCCCGGCGACCCGGGATGGGAGGACACCGCCGTCGCGTGGCTGCTCGACCTGTGTCGACCCGGGTACCGCAACCACGACGTGCTGCGGAAGTACCCCGTGATCCTGGCCCGCATGGCCCGCCGACACGTCCAGGCCGCGCTCGCCGCCGCCCGCGACGGCTACGGCACCGCCCGCCTGGGCCTGCGCGACGCCATCCCCGTCCACGCGATCGACGGGGTGCTGAGGATGTACGAGTACGAGGGATCCCACGCCGCGGCGACGGAGCGCGCCGTGGGCCTGGTGGAGCGGGCGCCGGCCGGAGAGCGGTGGAACGCTCGGTCGCGCACACCCGACCCGACCGACCAGCCGGAGCCGCAGCGCATCGGGCAGTTCTTGAACCGTGTTCTCGTGGTGGTGCCGGGCGGGGATGGTGGTAGAGGTCCGGGCGCGGTGGTGGACGAGTCCGCTGCGGCAGGCGGCGGGAAGGTCCGTCAGGACAGCGGTCGTGTGCCGGCACGCCTCGGCACGTGACGCCCGCCGGCATGGGGGAGGATGTTCGGCCAACTGCAGAACGAGTTCAAGGCAGGTTCCCGCGAACAGGCGCCGTGCGACGGCCCATCGTGAACATGCTTGGCCCGACCGTGCCTGCGGCAACGTCCGGGGCCTGCCCGGATTCGAGGGAGATCTCGATGACGCTTCTCGAACAGCAAGCGGACAACACCCAGGTCGACCATTGGCTGCGCACCAGGGGCATTGACCCGGCCCGGCTGTACGAACAGCGCGCGCTCGACCTTTCCGACCCGAGGTTCGCCGAATCATTCGGCTTGAACCTGCGGGATCGTCCGAACGACATCATCGCCCGTTCGGAGCGCCAGTCGTTCGACTATGCGGCACCGATCTCCGTGGGGCCGGCCGTGTTCAACGACACCCCCGAGACGATTTCACGGGAGATCGGCGGGGAGGTCACTGTGGGGACCACCAAGAACTTCTCCGTCTCCACGACGGTGGAGGCGTCCCTGTTCTCGGTGGTTGACGTATCCGTCACCGCCTCCTACGGCCAGGAATGGCGGCGAGAAGAGAAGTTCTCGGACCGTCTGACGATCCCGATCGGCCCCGGGTGGACCTCCTGGCTGGAACGCGAGACGGTGATGCGACGCATCACCGGCGGAGATTTCATCGTCATTTTTGACCTGGGGAGTCCTCCTGTTGGAGCTACCCGCTTCACCGGGACGATTACCGGTCCCGGTCTGGCGGGAACCCTCACGGACAGGATCACCGTCCGATCCCGGCAGATCTCCGCAGCGAGCTTCGCCCCGGTGGCCGACATGATCAAGAAGGCCCAGGGCAGGGGTGCGACGGAAATGAGCGCCGTGGACGGGGTCTACCAATATCCCGCAGCACTGACGGCCATGCTGTAAACGTCGTGGTCGTCACCGTCGTTCAGGTCGTCGCCCCCTTCGGCTGATCCGAACCCGCATCCGGACACCCCCACCGCCCCAAGTCCCGGCCCGGACACGGTCGATGGCGGATCAGCCCTTCGGATCACACACGGATCCGACACGAGCCACACATTCGTCATGTCCAGCGCATGCCCAACACGTCCAACTCCGCGATCCGTTCGCCGGACAACTTCGCCCGCCTGCTCCTGGTCATGGTCACCCACAGGCCCACCCTCGCGGCTACCGGTTGGTGCCCCGGTGCTGGAGTTCGGCGGAGTTCGTCCGGATCGTGGCGTCGGGTCCGTGTTCGCGCAGCGTGTCGAAGCGGCAGACGTTGACGACCGGCGCCCCGTCGCGCACCGCCGGCACGTTCAGCGCGGCGCGCATCACGCGGTCGCTGCGCCGGTCGAGTTCGGCTCGACCGGCGCCGACTGTCGGTTTCTCCTACGACGGGTCACTCGGCCTGGTCGCCTCGCCGGGTGTGTCGGCGGTTGCGGAGGCGGCGGAGGGCCGAGGGGGCGAAGGCGGCGGCGAGTGCGGAGGGCAGACCGGCCGCAAGGCCGACGGTGGCCTGTTCGAGGAGCAGTCGGGTGAAGGTCATGGCGTCCCCCGGGGTGCGGGTCGTGTTTCCGGTGGCGGGTGCCTCCGGTCCTTCCTTGATAGGCGGGCGCCGCCGCAGTTCCGTGCATCCTGCGCGAAGTCGCGCCGCACCCGGGCAGGTTGGGGGATTCGCAGGTGGGGGCGCGGGTGCGGTTCTAGGCTCAGGAAGCGGGTTGGGGCGCAAGTTGCGGCGCAACATCGGGGGAGGGGCGCGCTGTGGAGGACCTGGAGGACGTGGGTACGCCGGAGGATTTCACCGCGGCGTTGGGGGCGCTGCTGGACCGGGCGGTGCGGCGGGCGGGATCGGCGGCCGCGTTGGCGAGGGCCGCGGGCATCGCGGAGAACAGCATCGCGAACTGGCGTGCCGGTGCGATCCCCCAGGCCGGCCCGTTGGACGAACTGCTGTCCGCGTGCCGGGTCCCGCCGGAGCGGGCCAGGCTCTGGCAACAGGCGCGCACCCGTGCCGCCCAGGCCCGCAACGCCCGCCGTACCGACGCCCCGCACGACGGCGGCCAGCTGGGAGGCAGCCACCTGCTCGCGGGCTTCGCCGGCCCCCCGGCGTGGATCGCGATCTTCGGACGGGACCCCTTGCGGGTGTACGTCGGCACGGCGAAGGGGGAGGAGGCCGTGGTGGACCTGGAGACCGGCGACCGGCTCGCGGACACCTCCTGGACCGACCGGCGCGCAGCGGCGCAGCGCCAGGTCGGCGAGCGCGGGTACGTCCAGGTCGACCGGGACGGCTCCATCGCCGTGTGGGTGACGCTGCCCGACGGGAACGGGAGGGTGGAGATCCGCAGCCCCTGGGTCGACGAGCGGGACTATGAGACGATCACCTGCACCGCGATCGTGCAGCCCGGCGACACGCTCACCCCGATCGCGTACTCGTCGGACCGGACCTGTCGGGCGTTCGCGATCGGCAGCACCCTGTTCGTGTACCGCGGGCACGCGCTCGGGGAGGCCCGGAGCCCGTACGCACACGATGTGCCGAATCCGCGCGACAGCTATCCGCCCTCGCGGCCGGAGCAGATCTCACACGTGATCGTGGCGCCGGACGGCGACCTGATCGTGACCGTCTCGGAAGTCTCCGGCGTGGACCTGTGGGACCCGGCCTCCCTGCGCGTGATCGGCAAACCCTTCCGGGTCCCCGGCCGGGTCGAGGCGGTGGAACTGTCCCCGGACGCAACGACGCTCGCCGTGGCCTCGGGCGGCGCCGTGCACCTGTTCGACCCCTACAGCCTGCGCGACCGCAGCGGCCGCCCGCTCGACGGCCACACCGGCGACGTCCGGCTCATGCGTTTCTCCCCCGACGGCACACTCCTGGCGACCAGCAGCGTCCACGGCGGCGTGCGCCTGTGGGACCCGGCCACCGGCCGCCCGCTCGCCGACCGCCTGGCCCACGACCCCGACACCATCCTGCGCTTCGCCTTCGCCCCCGACGGCACCCGCTTCGCCGTCGCCGAGGCCGCCGGCATCCGCGTCCACACCCTGCACCCCAGGACATGACCGCGCTCCCCGCCGCCGGTACCCGACTCGACCCGCACACGGCGCCGTAACTCCCCGGCGCGCCGCTGCTCCCGGCCCTCCTCGCCGCGCACCCCCCGGCCGGGGCCACCGGGATGGGGAAGCGAGGGGGAGGGCCGTCTCTCCCGGTGCTGGTACACACCAGGGAGGGATGTCGGCGAACTCGATCGCGGTGGCCGTCACGATGAGCGCATGCGCGGCGAGTCCGCTGCGCAGCGCCGCCTCGCCGGTGGCGGCGTGCCGCCGCTCGGGTGCCCCGGCCTCGACCAGGGCGCGCCGGCCGGTCTCGGTCCGGTGCCACACCCACGCTCGACCCCGGCGCACCCGGCCCACCAGGCCGGCGTCGAGCAGCTGCGTCACCACCCGCCGCACGTACGCCGGCGAGGCCAGATTCGGTGTCAACGCGAGATGCAGCCGCGCGGTGTCCGCGACCCGGACCGCGCCCAGCATCGACAGCACCCGCGCCCGCAACGGATGGTCCTCGAACTCGAATTCCACGGTCGGCCTCCAGTCGCGCGGGCCCCTCCCGCGTACGCCGGCATCCTGCGCGCACCTCCCTTGTCCGGCGTCTGTTCGTTCAGGGGGGTCGCCACGCCCCCTTGACCGGATGGACGGGACGCCGGCCCCTACCACCGGGCCGTGCCACCTCCATGCCACTCGCGTGCACCCAGGCCCCGCTCGACCCGCCCTTCCGCCCCGGCCGGGCCGGGCCGCCTCCATGGCGCTCGCCGGCGAACGCGTACGGCTCCACCTCGGCCTGGGGCGTGGGGCGGTACTGCTGTCGCGGCCATTTATCCGGAAGCCGTCGTCCCGTTCACCCGGCGGGCGGCCGAGGCACCGCACCCCCAGGTCCCGCGTCGGGCCGGCGGTCCGTGAGTGGTGTCGCCGGCGCACGCGACCGCACGCGGTACAGGCGGGGATCGCGCCTCGGGTTGGCCCGTGATCGTGCGGGAGGCGGGTTCGGACACAACGGCGGTCCTGCCGGCGGTCTCGGGGCGGCGGAACCTGTACGGCCGGGCCTTGTCGAGGGAACATGACCCGAGGCAGGGTAGGGAGGTCGAACGGCTTCCCCGGGGCGCCTTCGTTTGCGATTCTTGAACGCACGCGTGCGGGGCGGGGGCCGAGGGGGATGCGTGTCGAACGTGCGTTCTTTCGTGAGCAGTTACTGGCCGCTCGCGATCGTCCCTGTCGTGGCGGCGGCGCTCGACGCGGTCCTCGCCTGGCGCGGTCAGGCATGGAGTCTCGCGGACTGGGCGTCGAGCGTGGTGCTCGGGGCCTTGGTCACCGTCACCGTCGGCATTTTGCTCGCCCGCCGCCAGAGCCTGATTCAGGAGGCACTGGCCGACCTCGAACTGGTCGAGAAGGTCGCGGTGTTGTCCGCGCAGGTTCCGCATCTGCACAGCCGCTCGTCCTCGGGCGAGATCGTGCGGGCCTGCTACGACGCCCGCGCGGGCATGGCCCTGCTGCCGTTGGCCCGGAGCACCATGCAGACCGAGTACTTGGAAACTGTCGGCGCCGTCCTCGACGAGATCGAGCGCCGCCTCGCCACCTCATTGGATCTCCACGCCACATGGACCGCGGACGAATGGGACCGCTTCCGCGACGTCGTGACGCGTCTGGCCGAAGCCGCGCAGGCGGCCGCGCGCCGATCCGCGATCGTGCGCGCGCACCGGACCGCCACGATCGCCCCCGCGGCCCGCCGCCTCGCCGCGTTCACCGGCACTCGGGTGCCCTTCGACGCGTTTCGCCACCACTACACGCGCGGTCGGGATCGGATCCGTGTCCGGCTCGACTGGGATCGACTCGCCGGCCTCGTCGGCGCCCACGACGGTGGGGTACGGATCGAGCGCGTGCAGACGGCGATCGAGCCCTGCGACCTCGCCGCCCTGGCCCCTTACCGCTCGCCCTGGTACCACGACCCCGCGTCCCCGTCACGGGCGGAAGTCGACCACGACGCGCCCGGCGCCCACCCGATCCGACACGAACAGGCGGCCCACGACCGCACACTTGTGGAGCCCGCACGCGATGCGCGCATCACCGCGGTCGAGACCTGGTACTCCACCCGGGCGATCAGCGGCTCCATCCACCTCACGCTCGCGACCTGGGCCGTCGCGTCCGATCGTATCCTCGTCCTGGACGGCAACCACCGTCTCGCCGCGGTGGCACGCCTCGTCGGCGACGGATGTCCCGCCACGATCACCGAGTTCCGCGTTGTCGGCGCCGCCGCCGTACACCCCCCGTTGGTTCCGGATCTGGCCCATCACCTCACCGGACCGACCTCCTGAGCCCGCGGGTCGCGGAAGGCGGGTTGTCGCCGCCAAAGCGCGACGCCCGGCACGAGAGACCACCCGGCATACCCGCATGGCCGGCCGACCCCCAAGGTCCGAGACGGACGACCGCTCCCATCCCCGGCGATGGCGTCCGCCGTCGGCACGGCCCGGCTCGACGACGCCTTGGTCCGTCCTCGCCCCGGAGCTCTTCGCTTCGGGGCGAGGTACGGACACGGACCGGGCCTGTGGCCGCTGCGTCAAAGGCGACGCCCTCCACCACGCCACCCGGGTCGCCGCCACGTTTCACAACACCGCCGGGACACGGTGAACATCCCCCTACACCGCGCTCATCACGCCCCGACCAGCCTGTCGCGACCAGCCTGCCGCGACAACTTTCAGGCCGATCGGCCCGGCGGGTGGAAGTTGACGCGTTCCCTGACGACAGGGAAGCCGGCCCTGGCGAAGTTCGCCGCCATGGGAAAGTTACCGCAGTCCGTGGCTCCGCTGACGAACTCCGCGCCCTGCTCGACGAGGAAGTGGGTGCACTCCGCGAGGAGGTCGTAGGCGTAGCCGTGACCGCGCTGTTGCGGGACGACTCCGATGAAGCCGATGGTCGGGCCGGAGGGGTTGTGGGCCGGGATGTGGATGCCGGCCAGATTGCCCTCCGGCGTGTGTGCGGTCTGCCACCACTCCCGTGGGGAGGGGCACCAGTGGAAGAAGTCGAGTTCCTCCCGGGCCGCCTGGTCGAGGCCACCCTCCTCGATGGCCCTGAGCGCGTGGGCGTCCAGGGTGGCGGAGTGGATGAGGCGCAACGCGTCGAAGAACACGGTGTCGTCGGGCTCGGCGCCGAAGCGCAGGCGTCCGGGCCTCTCGGGCAGACCCAGGTCCGGGGTCCATCGGTACAGGAAGCGTTCCACCAGGAGTTCGTACCCTGCCGCTCGTGCGGCGGCGAAGCGCGTCTCGGCGCCGGCGCGAAGGTCGTCCTCTTCCCGCCAGCTGCCGGGCAGGTTGATCTCGAGTTCGACCTGCCAGGGAGCGGAGCGCAGGAGTTCGGCCCCGGCTTCCTCCTCGCCCTCGGCCACGTCGAACCAGTTGATGTTGACGGGCTCCGAGTCTTCGGGGCCGCCCCACCATGCGCCGCGGGCGACGACTTCGCCGCCGCGCAGCGCGACGCGCTTCCAGTCGGGGCGGAACCGGGTACGTCGATGGGCTTCACGGGCGCCCAGGGGGTCGGGGAGTACGTCGAAGAGATGAGCGTCGCTCGCGGAGAGCGCGCGGATGACCGGATCGGTCATGGATTCCTCCGGGATACAGGCTGCTTGGAGCGCTCCCGGTCAGAACTGGCGAACCACGCCGGGACAGCGGAACAGGGAGCGCTGGAACGTTGCGAACCGCACGGCACTCGCCTCCTTCCGTCCATCTCGGGGCGTGAAGTCCCACCGTACGAGATCTCCCGCAGGCTCGTCCACGGATTTCCGCGCTCTTGGAGAGGAGGGGTCCGCGAGACGACGCGAAGCGTTTTCCAGAAGGCTCGCGGCACCCGGCCAGGCGGACCGCATCTTCTCGGCCGCGCACCCCCGACCACCACGGCGCGGCCCGCATGTCGTGTCCCGGATCGGAGTTCTGCTCGCTTGTCCGGGCCTTCCGGCTTCGACGGCTCGGTGTGCCGGACGCGGCGGCCGGGTCGGCAAGCACGCGGAGTGGACGCGCCATTCCCACTACGGGTTACGACATCGACGAGAACGTCACCCGGCACGAGGCCGCAGACCTGCCCGGCGGCACACCCGCCGGCCGTTGGCGGGCCGCGTCCAAGGGGGCGTTCGTCTCCCGGCAGGCCGGATGGACCCAAGACTGGCTGGACGAACGGGACACCGACACGCTCGACCCGGCGCTGGGCTGCGTCACCGCCATGGTCCGTACCGCTCGGGGATGTCGCGCCACGGCGAGCCGGTCCTGGACCGCCGCCGGATCGCGTTGAACACCTGGCGGCCCTCCCTGGGCGGGCGTGCCATCGGCGGTATCGGCGGCAGCAGTGGCTCCGGGCGCCCCCACCGCTGGTTTGTCGGGTCTCCGCGGCTCACCGGGAGGTGATGCACCGGAGGTGATCAACGCTTCGAACCTGTCCTCGCATCTCCGGCTGTCGTCAGGCGGGTTGCGCGGGTGTGGTCCCCAGGGTTCGGATCGCGAGATCGATCGTGGTGGCCAGGCGCTCCGGATCGTGGCCGGCGCGTTCCCGGACTCGCAGGCCGAGAACTGTCGTGAACAGCAATTCCACGGCCCCCTCGATGTCGAGATCGGTGGACAGTTCGCCTCGCTCCCGCCCCTCGGTCAGCACCGCACGCAGGGCTTGCCGGGTGACCGCGAACGCGGCCTCGGTCCGCTCCTGGACCTGGGCGTCCGTGGTGCCGAGTTCGGACGCGGTGTTGACCACGAAGCAGCCGCGACCGGACTCACCGTCCGCCGGGCAGGTCACCAGCCACAACATCCATTCCCGCAGCACCTCACGAACCGGGCGGTCACTCGCGTCCAGACGCCTGCGGGCCTGCGTCGACTCGGTGGCCCGGTAGTGGTCGAGTGCGCGCAAAAAGAGTGTGTGCTTGTCCGTGAACGTCCGGTACAGGCTGCTGGGCGTGAGCTTCAGCGCGTCGCCCAGGTCGCGCACCGAAGTGGCGTGGTAACCGCGCCGCCAGAAAAGCTCGGTCGCCGAGTTGACCGCGTTCTGCTCGTCGAACTGTCGAGGGCGTGCCATGGGTTCACCTTACCCAGCTTGTGGAGCGTTCGCTCCCATATTAGGGTCTCCGATTCGGGAGCGATCGCTCCCGAATCGCTGGAGGAGGATCCGTTGACGAACGCAGAACAGACGCCCACCCGGACACAGGAACCAGCGACCCCGGACAGGAGTCGCTGGATGGCGGTCTGCGTGGTGACTCTCGGCACCTTCCTGCTGGTGACCGCCGAACAACTGCCGATCGGCCTGCTCACCACAGTGGGGTCCGCGCTGTCGGTCTCCGAGGGGACCGCAGGACTGATGGTGACGGTGCCCAGCGTCGTCGCCGGGGTCGCGGCACCGCTGGTCCCGATGATCGTCGGGTCGCTGGACCGACGCATCCTGCTGCTCGGGCTGATGGCCCTGATGACCGTCGCGAACCTGGGCTCCGCCTTGGCGCCGAACTTCGCGGTGCTGGTGGGTTCCCGGGTGCTGGTCGGCATAGCGGTCGGCGGTTTCTGGGCCGTTGCCGCAGGCCTGGCGGTCCGGCTCGTCACCCCCGCCGACGTACCTCGCGCCACCGCGGTCATTTTCGGCGGCGTGGGAGCCGCGAACGTGTTCGGCGTTCCGCTCGGCACCCTGATCGGTGACATGACCGGATGGCGCATCGCCTTCTCCTCGCTCAGCGCCCTGGCCCTCGTGACCTTGATCGCCCTGTTGGCGGTACTGCCGAGGCTGGTCGCCTCCCAGGCCATCCGGCCCAAGCTACTCATGGAGCAACTCCGCAATCCGGGCGTGCGCGTCGGCATCATCGCGACGGCGCTCCTCGTGTTCGGACACTTCGCCGCATACACCTTCGTGAGCCCGGCGCTGCAGAAACTGTCGGGGATCGACGAACGCTACGTCGGTCCGCTGCTGTTCGGATTCGGCGCGGCCGGCATGATCGGCAACTTCCTTGCCGGTGCGGCGCTCTCCCGCCGCGTGCACCGCAGCGTGCTGACCATCGCCGTGGCCATGACCGCCGCGATGCCCCTCTTCCCGCTACTCGGCCGGACCGCGATCGGCGGCGCCATTGTGCTGATCGTCTGGGGCCTGGCCTTCGGCGGTGTGTCCGTGGGCCTCCAGACCTGGATGATCAAGGCCGCTCCGCAGGCTGTCGAAGCCGCCTCCTCGCTATGGGTGGCGGTGTTCAACCTGTCCATCGGCTTCGGCGCGCTGACCGGCGGCATCATCGTCGACAAGCTCACGCTCCAAGGCGTGCTCTGGCTCGGTGGCGCCTTCGCCTTGCTCGCCGCCCTGGCGATCTGGACCGCCCGCACCAACGACGCCGTGCGCTGACCGAGATCCACTCGGGCTGCCCGGGTACTGGAGAAGGACCTCCGGTACCCGGGCAGCCCCGAGGCCAACCGTCACCTGACCGCTTGAACTCGCCATCCCGTGCCGACGTTGCCGACACTGCCGGCCGGGTCCGGGGACCCCGTGGTGCCACCCGTGGGTCAGGCCCCCAGCAGTTGGAGCGCGGCCTGCGACGGGCTTTCGTCCGCAGCGCTGTAGACGAGCAGGCGATGGTCGGGCTCGTCGGCCAGAACGAGGGTCTCCAGCTCCACGGTGAGTTCGCCGACCTCGGGATGTCGCAGGTGACGCGGCCCGGAGGCGTGCTCGGCGACCGGATGGGCGGCCCACAGCGTGGCGAACTCTTCGCTCTTCATGGCGAGATCACCGACGAGGGCGGCCAGTTCGATGTCGTCCCGGTGCCGGCCGACCGCCAGCCGCAGCGACGCGACAGCGCAGGACGCCGAGTTTTCCCAGCGCGGGTACAGATCGCGGTGGTGCGGATCCAGGAACAACATCCGGGTGAGGTTGGGGCGTCGGTCGGTACGATCCGGCGCGTCCGGGTCCAGGTGACCGGCCAGGAGCCGGTGGCCGAGTGGGTTCCACGCCAGTACCTCGGTGCGCATCCCGACGACGACGGCGGGCACGTTCAGGGAGCCGATGAGCTGCCGGGTGCCGTGGCGCGCCGTCGTGGGCGCCGCCGTACGCCGATGAGCCCGACGGGGTCTGGCAAGGTTGTGCAGGTAGCCGCGTTCGTCGTCGCTCAGCTCCAGCGCGCGGGCGAGCGCCTCGATGACCGACTCCGACGCCCGGTGGCTCTGGCCCTGTTCCAGCCGTGTGTAGTACGTGACGCTCACTCCCGCGAGCCGGGCCAGTTCCTCACGGCGAAGCCCGGGGACACGACGTGCTCCGTAGGAGGCGATCCCCAAGTCCTCCGGGCTGAGCCTGCCGCGCCGCGTCCGCAGGAACTCGCCGAGCGTGGTACCGGTTTCCATGCGTCCCATGGTGCCCGCGCGTTCGCCCGGCCGCCTGACCCTGGCAGTGCCAGGCAGCCGGTGACCATCCACGCCATGGTCTGGAGGCCGATCTTCGCAAGGGCGAGGGTTGCGCACCATGAAGCAATGGACGATGAACACGGTCGGTCGCGCCAACCTGGAACTCACCGACGCCCCGATCCCCGAGCCGGGCCCCGGCGAGATCCTGGTCAAGGTCTCGGCCGTCTCACTCAACTACCGGGACAGGATCGCCATCGAGGAGGGGCTGACCATGGTCTTCCCCGACGCCGGCCCGTTCGTGCCGGGATCCGACATGGCCGGCGAGGTCGTCGGCGCGGGAACGGACGTGGATCGCTTCGCGCCGGGCGACCGCGTGATCTCCACCTGCCTGCCCGGCTGGATCGAGGGTCCGGGCCCCGGCAATGCCCGGATCGGCGGTCCGGAAGCCCTGGGCAGCGGCCACCACCCCGGCGTCTTGGCCGAGTACGTGGCACTCGACCAGGACTGGGCGGTACGGGCACCACACAACCTCGGCGACATCGAGGCGAGCACGCTCCCCATGGCCGGTCTGTCGGCCTGGACCGCCCTGATCGAGCGGGGCCGGGTACACGCCGGCGAGACCGTGGTGGTGCAGGGGACCGGCGGCGTCGCACTCTTCGGCCTACAGATCGCCACGGCCCACGGGGCCGAGGTCATCGTCGTCTCCGGCGACGACGCCAAGCTCGCCCGCGCCAGGGACCTGGGCGCCGCCCACGGGATCAACCGGCTCACCGAGGACTGGGTCGAGACCGTCTACGCACTCACCCGAGACCACGGAGCCGACCACATCCTGGAGACCTTCGGCGGCCACCACCTCTCCCGCTCGATCGAGGCGGCGGCGGTCGGCGGCCGCATTTCCCTCATCGGCATCCTTCAGGGCTACGAAATCTCCGGCCATGTCGCCCACCTGGCCCGCAAGAAGCTGCGCATCGACGGCATCCAGGTCGGGCACCGGCGATCCCTGGAGGACCTGGTCCACGCGGCCGACCATTTCCTCCCGCGCCCCGCGATTGCAGCCGAGTACGCCCTGTCCGATCTCCCGTCCGCGCTCGCCCACCTCGAACGCGGCGCCTTCGGCAAGATCGTCGTCACCACCGCCTGACCGCCCGGCACCCGGCAACCATGGACGACAAGGATCGAGGTGCCCCTCCCCGACAGCGAGCCCGCGCACGACGAAGTTCGGCGGCTCCGGCTCGGCCCGGGTGGAAACGGACCGTGCCACCGGGACCATCTCGCCCCGACGGCGTCCACTATCCGCTCCCGGATCCGGCGAACCACTACCGGCCCGGCAGCCCGAACGGTCGCGGCGGCACGATCGACTGGTGACACGGTGCCGTCGTCCCCAATGGCCGGCACGCGGGCCAGTTGGGCCGTCTCGGCGGCAGGGTCCCTCTCCCGACCGCCGGCTCATCCCGGAGCGATCCGCACCGGCGCATCTCGCGCCGGCAGAGGGCGCGCAATGCCAAGCGGAGGGCGCGCAATGCCAATGACTCGACAGCAGCGCTTGGGCAGGGTGGGTTTCAGGAAGGATTCCCGCGCGAATCACGAGGAATTCGGTTCGATTGATCCGAGGAGGTACTCGGTCTCGAACTGTCCCACCCGGGTTTCGACTTCACCGTACTGACCGGCTTCCGTAGCCGCCTACTGGGGCACGGCCTGGAGGAGAGGATCCTGGACCTGCTCCTCGAACGGCTCGTGCAGCTTGGCCTGGTCTCCTCCGGCGGCCGTCAGCGAACCGACTCCACCCATGTACTGGCGGCGGTTCGCTGTCTCAACCGGCTCGAACTCGTCGGAGAGGCGCTTCGCGCGGCCCTGGAAGCGCCGGCGGTCGCCGCACCGCAGTGGCTCGGGCGGTGGATCGATCCGGCCTGGCGGCGACGGTACGGAGCACGGATCGACGCTTACCGCCTACCGGCCGCGGAACGGGAACGCGAGGCGTTGGCAAGGCAGATGGCTTCCGACGGGTATCGGCTGCTCGAAGCCGTCCTCGCGGAGGGGGCGCCCGGTTGGCTGCGGGAGATGCCCGCCGTGTCGACGCTGCGAACGCTCTGGTTGCAGCAGTTCACCCGGGTTGTGACCGACGGGACCGAGGACGTGGCCTGGCGGGGAAGGGACGATCTTCCGCCGGGCGGATCCCTGATCGCCTTGCCCTACGACCCCCACGTCCGTTACTCGCGCAAGGGCGAACTCACCTGGATCGGCTACAAGGTCCACGTCAGCGAGTGCTTCGCCGGCCCGGAGGACACCGAACAACCGCACCTGATCACGCACGTCGTCACCACCGACGCCACCGTCAACGACGCAAAAGTCGTCGATACCGTCCACGACCGCCTGTCCGACAAGGATCCGATGCCGCGCGAGCACCTCCTCGACGCCGGCTACACCTCCGCCGAACTCCTGATGACCGCGCCCGTCACACACGGCGTCACCATCGTCGGGCCGGTGCGCGGCAACAGGACCCGCCAGTTTGTCCGCGCGGAGGGCTACGACAAGGACTCCTTCACCATCGACTGGGACACCAAGCGGGCCACCTGCCCGAACGGTGCCGTCAGCCGCTACTGGACCGAAGGATCGGACCACAACAGGCGGCCCGCGATCCGCATCCGCTTCCTCGCCACCACCTGCGCGCCCTGTCCCGCACGCGACAAGTGCACTCGCTCCGAACTGTACGGCCGGCAGCTGACCGTCCGCCCGCGGGATCAAGACGCCCTGCTCCAACGTGCGCGGGCCGAGCAGGACACCGCCGACTGGAGAACACGCTACGCGGCCCGGGCAGGAGTGGAGTCCACCATCCACCAGACCGTCGCCGTCGCCGCCGCCGGCACCCGCAAGACCCGATATATCGGCCTCGCCAAGACCCATCTCGCGCATGTCCTCACAGCCGCAGCCGTCAACCTGATCCGACTCGACGCGTGGTGGATAGGGACCCCACTTGCATCCACCCGAACCTCACACCTGCCGGCTCTCGAACTCGTGGCATAGCCGAATTGGGCAACAGGGTCATCGAAGGGTTCTACAACCAGCGCCGACGACACTCAGCCCTGGACTACATGACCCCGGTACAGTTCGAAACCGACACCCACCCGCCGAAGCTGATCTCCTCACCCCCGAGTCCGTGAAACCGGGGCAACATCACCTTCGTTGTGATCGTCCTCCGAGGGTGACGACGACAGCCGCCACACTCACCGGAACACCGCGTTCGAAGCGTCCCTGAAAGCCCTCGCCCGGGACAAGGACGGCCGACCCGCGCCCGGGGTGGTGGTGACCTTCACGGTCCGATCCGGCCCGACCGCGAACGCCACCTTCCCCGACGCACAACCCACCTGCACCGCGATCACCGGCTCCGACGGGACCGCCACCGCCCTATCCCTGACCGCCGGCCCCACCCCCGGCGACCTCGAAGTCACAGCCACCACAACCCCCAACGCCGCCTGCACCTTCCACCTCACCATCGACACCACGTAGACCCACTTGCCGGCAAGTGGGTCTACGTGGTGTCGATGGTGGCCGTCGGCCGGGCGTTGCGTCTGCTGTCGAGTCGCGTCGCGGTACACCGTGTCCCGGGGCGCGCCAGCGCCGGTGAACCGGCCCTGCGCCGGTTGCGGGCCGCGTTGCTCACGGCGTTCACCCTGCCGGCCGCCCACCTGACGAACCGCACGGACGCGGCCGACCGCGTACTCGTCGACGCGCCGAAGGAGCCGGGCGCCTGGTCGTCGACGATGTCCGGCGCGTCGTCGCTCTTGAACCGGATTACCAACGCCTGCTCGTGGACGCCCCACCACCCACACCGGCATGGTGCTGTGCGGGGCGGGCTCCGAGCGCATCCTGGCATGGGCTCCCGTGCCGCGTCCCCGTCCGCGTCCTGACCTGGCCGCAGATGCCACGTCTGGAGGCGTCTCAAGTCCTGGGCGTGCTGGGTCTGTTCCACCCGTTGTGGGATGCCGTCGCCGACGAGGATGTGCCCATGCGGACCAGATGTGCGCGCGGGGCACTTCCGTTCCTGGGCGAAGATCACGTCCCATCTGTACGCGGCCCGCCGCCGCGAGCCCGGCATGAACGCGGACCGCGCCCTCCTGGCCTGGGCCTGCTCCCGTCTGGGTTCTCCTTTGTGACGACACAAACCGCCGCGTTCCGCCATCCGTGATCGAAGGACGAAGCATGGGCCCGAACGGAGCCCACCCGCCGGCCGACGTGACCCGCCCCACCCCCGGCGTTCCGCCACGGCTCGACGCCGTTTCGCGGACGGCCTGGGGCGCCGGCCGTGAGAAGCGCCCCCCGGGGCCTGCGTTCCGATGGAGCCGGCGTACGAGATGGGCGGTGACGCGTTCGAGTACGCGGTCGACGGGGACACCGCGCACCTGGCCGTGTTCGACGCGATGGGCCACGACACCTCCGCGGGCCCGACCGCCGCCCTGGCCCTGGCGGGTTGCCGCAGCAGCCGCCGGCACGGCGCGGGTCCGGTGGCCACGAGCGAGGCGATCGAGGCCGCCCTGCTGGAACAGTTCGGCCGCAGCCGGTACGCCACCGCGATCCTGGCCGAACTCGCCCTGCCCACCGGAGCCCGTGGTCATCACCCGCCGGTGCTGATCCGCAGCGGCCGGTGGGTCGCCACCCTGGAACGCCCGCCCGCACACCCGATGGGCACGGCCATGGGCCTGCCCGTCGAGTTGTACGAGGAACAGCTCGAACCCGGCGACTGGGTGCTGCTCTACACCGACGGCGTCACCGAGGCCCGCAACCCCCGGGGGGAGAGCTTCGGCCTCGACCGGTTCGTCGACTTCGTCATCCGGCACATGGCCGACGGCCTGCCCGCACCCGAGACCCTGCCCCGGCTCATCCGGGCGATCCGCGAATATCACCACGACCGACTCCGGGACGCGCTCCCGAGGCCCACCGCCACGCGCTGAGCACGCCGAAGCCCCAGGACCGTTCCGAGGTCGAAGGTGACGCCGGCCTCCGGGGAGGCCAGGCAGCAGCCGACAGGGCCACCAGGTCCCGTACTGGAAGGAGAAGGCCGCGCGCCTGGCCGGCACGGAGAAGACCCTCACCGCGCGGTGGCGCGAGTGATGGCGCGATCCGTGGGGTGCCTGTCGTAGACGCCTTGAACCGAACACCCCCAGGCTGGGGGCATGACCACACGACAGATCCGACCCGAGCCCACGACCCACACAACCGACCGCGATTTCCGAGACTCCCGGGTTACCGGCGAAGCGACAACCGAAGCGGATCGGATTTCGCCGGCCGCGACCGTTCTTCCCACCCCAACCCGCGCAGCGCCGCAACCACGCGCGTCGCCCGCGCCCGGCGCCGGGCCGGACCCCGCACCGGCCCCCGAATCGGAAGTACTCGCGACCGGCCGTGCTCCGTTCGCCGGCCGCCGACGCCGCCGCGGCGAGGCCGGCTCCGCCGACCTCTCGCACACCTCCGCGCTGCCGCCCGCAGTGATCGCGCTGCTGCACTGGGGCCCGCCGATATGACGCCGGACAGCCGACCTCGCAATGGCACGATCGGTGGGACGCCTGATCTGGACGTCACGGCGTCGAGCACGCAGGGTGGACCCATGACCGGACACCGCGTGGCCTTCCTGATCTTCGACGGCTTCGAACCGCTCGACCTCGTCGGCCCACACAGTGTCTTTTCCCATGTCCCGGACTACACCAGCCGCATCGTCGCCTCCCATGCCGGAGCGATCAGGGGCGCCGGCGGCATTCCGGTCCACGCCGACACCTCGCTCGCCGACCTCGAACCGTACGACGTAGACACCCTTGTGGTTGTGGGTGGTCCCGGCGTACGCGGCGCGTGCGCCGACCCTGTCCTGGTCAACTGGATCGCCGACACCGCACGACACGCCCCGCGGATCGCGTCCGTGTGCACGGGCGTGTTCCTGCTCGCCGCCGCCGGGCTCGTCGACGGCCACCGAGTCACCACCCATTGGCGGCAGGCCGAGGAACTCGCCCGCGCCCACCCCGACGCGATCGTCGACGCCGACCCCATCTTCATCCGACACGGCCGACTGTGGACCTCCGCCGGAGTCACCGCCGGCATGGACCTCGCGCTCGCCCTCGTCGAACACGACCACGGCCACGAGATCGCCCACCGCGTGGCCCGTGACCTGGTTTTGTTCCTGCGTCGCCCAGGAAGCCAATCCCAGTTCAGCGTGCCGTTGTGGAGTGCCCGCCCCGCCCCGTACACGCTGCGCCCGGCCGTCGACGCGGTGCACGCCGATCCCGGTGCCCGGCACACCATCGACGAGTTGGCCCGCCGGTGCGGCCTCAGCCCGCGCCACTTCCAACGTCGCTTCACCGCCGACCTGGGCATCCCGCCCGCCGGCTACGTCGAACGGGTACGCGTCGAAGCTGCCCGGCGCGCCTTGGTCGAGAGCGACGAGCCGATCGACACCGTGGCCCGGCGCTGCGGCTTCGGCAGCGCCGAGACGCTGCGCCGCACCTTCCACCGTCACCTCGGCGTTCCACCCTCCGACTACCGGGACCGGTTCCGGACCACCGACGGAACCGACCACTCCCGCGACCGTCGGGCCACCGACCCCACGAGCGACATCGGCACGGGCCCACTGGACCTCGAGCACCCATGAACGTGGCCCTCTTCGAAGCCCGCCTCGGCGTAGGGTGGCGTCGTGCCGGAATCGAAGCGGCCGGATGCCGACCATGCCTCTGCGGTCCTGTCCTTCGAGGTGGCGAACCGTGACTACTTCGCCGCCTCGGTCTCGGATCGCGGCGACGAGTACTACGACCGCTTCGCCGACCGGCACGCCGCCCTGCTCGTCGAACAAGAGGCCGGACTCCGCCTTCTACGTACTCGTCGCCGAGGATGGCTCGATCCTGGGCCGGTTCACCTGTACGACCTCAAGGACGGTAGCGCCGACATCGGTTACCGGGTCGCACGGCACGCCACCGGCCGGGGCGTGGCGACGGCGGCCGTCCTGGGGTTGTGCGGGTTGGCGAGAACGCGGTACGGGCTGCGCACGCTGCGGGCAGCAGTGGCCCTTGCCAACACCGGGACTGGCTTGCCGCGGTGACCGAATACCGTCGCGAGTGAGAATCGACGCGGGCGGAGGGTCGCGGGCTTGGTGCAGGCCGGCTCTCCTCGCCGGCGAGACGCACCGGTAGCGGTGATGATCGTCGACGACGGCGGCGGCGCCGAGCGCGCGTGTTGCGGGTCCGACGGGGTGACCGTCGACGCCGGATTCGGCGCCGACCTGTACTCCGACGAGGCCCGCGACGAACTGCCCGCCGACGCGGTCGCCGCGTCGCAGGGCTGCGGAAACCCCACCGCGGTCGCCGAACCGCGAGAGGGCGAGAGGGTCCTGGACCTCGGCTCGGGCGGCGGCATCGACGTCCTGCTCTCCGCCCGTCGGGTGGGCCTCACCGGCCGCGCGTTCGGGCTCGACATGACCGAGGAGATGCTCGCCCTCGCCTTCGCCAACAAAGCGAAGGCCGGCACGACCAACGTCGAATTCCTCAAGGGCACCACCGAGGCCATCCCGCCAACCTGTCCGTCGACAAGCCCGCCGTGTTCGCCGAGACCTTCCGTGTCCTGGCGCCCGGCGGACGCATCGGCGTCTCCGACGTCGTCGCCGACGACGTGCTCACGGCCGAACAGCGCGCCGAACGCGGCGACTACGTCGGCTGTATCGCCGGCGCCCTCTCCTTCGCCGAATACCGCGCCTGACTGGAGGCCGCCGGATTCGTCGACGTCGACATCACCCCACCCACCGTCGCCGACGGCATGCACTCCGCGATCGTCCGCGCCGTCAAACCACCCACCGACCCCGACGGTGCGAGCGACGCCGCCGCGAACGCCGCGGCCGACCGCTCCCGCCGCTGACGTGACGACCGGTCCCACGAACGACGGCGCCCGGTCGCCCGCCGCCGACCCGCACGCGGCCCCGAGGTCAGGGGGCAACCGTCACCGCGCTCGGCGGGAAGCGCGAACGGATCGGGCGCGCGCCGCATCACGGCTGCGCCGTACGATTCCGCGGTGCACCCCTCGGGCCCAACCCCCCGCCTGTCGCAGGACAGGGGAGCGCGGCGTTGTCGAACGTCGGCGTTTGCCCGGCGCGACGGGTCGGCACGGGCGATACTGGGGCGCATGTCGTGCCCGGGGGGGCTTTTATGGTGATTCGGTTTCGTACAGCGGTGATTCATGATCCGGCGGCCGGTGGCATGGAAGGTGCCACCGTGTTGGTGCCGCAGGGGTGGCGGCTGGACGGCGGGTTCGTGTGGACGCCGTATCTGTCGATGCAGGCCAACCTGCTGTTGCGGCTCGGTGATCCGGTGAGCGGCGCGGAGGTCCGGACCCTTCCGGCGCAGCAGTTCGTGTGGCCGGAGCAGCAGTTGCCGGGCCTGGTCGCACAACCCGGCAGCACCTGGAACGGGTCGGTGATGGTGCCACCGCCGGCCGACCCACTGGACTTCGCCCGGACCGTGCTGTTCCCCGGGCCATTGTCGCACCTGGCCTTTGCCCGGCTGCTCGACGTCCGCGACCTGTCGAGCCTGGCCGACGCGATCTCGCGGGGGGTGCCGCCGAACATCACCGTACGGGCCGTACGACTGCGATTCGCCCACGACGACGCGGGGCAGCGGTGGGAGGAGGACGTGACGGTCGTGCTCAGCTTTGCCGCGTCCGATGGTTGGACCCGCATGTGGTGGAGCGACGGCCACACGATGCGGGCGCCGGCGGGCCGACTCGACAGCTTCACACCCGTGTTGTCGGCGGCTGTGCAGTCGGTGCGAGTGACCCGGGAGTGGCACGCCTACCTGGAGCAGGTGCGGAGCATGTTCCGCCGAGGCATCGTCCAGGAGCAGGCCGACCTGCGGCGACTCGCCGAGACGATGCGCCGCAACCGTGAGGACGCGAACGAGACGCACCGTGCGGCATGGGAGGAACGCGAAGTCGCCCAGGCCCGGCAGAACTTCGCGATCCGCGAGATCCTGGGCGGCGTGGACACCTTCACCGACCCCTTTTTGGGACGGACCGTCGAGTTGCCCGCGGGATCCGCGACCGCCTGGGCCAATGCCCGGGGCGAATATGTGATCGGCGACACCGCCGGATTCGACCCGAGGGTCGGCAGTACCGAGGACTGGCGCCCACTGCGCCGCCACACCCCTTGAGACCCGACGGTCACGCCAACCCGCCACCGGCATGCCGCCGACGGTGGCGGTGGCGACGACGACGGCGCACCGCATCGGTCGTGGCAGGCCGAATGCGGCGGGCACCCGGGCCGAAGGGGCCGGCCGTCCCGCACGTCGCCCGAGGGCAGGCCCGCGCCGCCGGGATGGGGGACACCCACTCGACGGCCGGCGGATGTACGCCGACGGCAGGCAGGTGCCACCGTGCCGCCGGGCGGTCTCCCACGAGCCGCGGGGGCGCATCGCGAACCGGTTCCACGGGCGCGTCGCCGTCGAGGTCCTCGTCCGCGACGCGGCGGGACGACCGCGTCCGGCCCGGCTCGTTCACGACCGCGGGCTGATCCCTCGTACCGTCAGGGCGAGCAGTCGGTTCGCCTCGGCGGCGGGGTCCGGATGATGCTCCGTGGCGAGTGCGAGTCCCGTGACGAGTGTGATCAGGTCGGCGGTGGTCACCCCGGGTGCCACCGCGCCGGCCCGAACGGCACGGCGAAGCAGGGGATCGACCGCCTCGCCGAGCCGCAGCGAGCACGCGTTGACGTGATCCGCGTCGTCCCCTGTGTCCTGGAGCAGTGCATCGGCCATGCCGCGCGCGGAGGTCGCGTACGCGGTGAGCGCGTTCAGCCAGTCCAGCAGGGCCGCCCGGGGATCGTCCGCGTCGGTGAGGTCCACGGCACGGGCGCGCAGGTCGTCGATCCGTTTGCCGAACACGGCCGATAGCAGAGCCTGCCGGCTGGGGAAGTGCCGGCGCACGGTGGCGGATCCGACTCCGGCGGTGCGGGCGATCTGCTCCAGGGAGGCGTTGGCCCCGTGCGCGGCGACCTCCTCCTCCGCAACGGCGAGGATGAGTGCGTAGTTGCGCCGTGCATCCGCGCGCTGGACCGTCATGGCGTTGTCTCCGACCTTGCTAAGTGGCGGGCCCCTCCGTATCGTACTCGAGATAAAGGGCGGGCCCCGTGGTTCACCACCTCGGCGACGAGGAACACCCCGACGCACTCGTCGAGAAGTACAAATCCCTCACTGCACCCGGCAGTTACCTGTTCCTGTTGCACTTCCTCAGACGTCCGGGGGATACACGCATCGACCGCCTGGAAGCCGTCATGCAGGAGAGCCTGGGAAGTGGACGTGTCCCGGCTGAGGGTCCCGGCCGAGTTGGGGATCGTCGTAGGCCGTGCCCGGGGCCTTGAGGGAGTGCAGCGCCCGGCCTTGGAGGGCGGGGCCGAGCAGTCCAGCGCCGATGAGCCAGTCCGCCTGGTCCGCGCTCTGGCCGAGTGAGTACTGCTTGATCAGCGAGCCGAAGACGTCCGAGATCGACTCGTTGAGCGCGCTGGCTTGCCCGTAGTACTCCAGGTCGGCGGTGTACCGGATGACACCGTGGGTGAGTTCGTGGCCGATGACGTCGATCTGGGTGGTGAGGTCGAGGAGACAGTCCCCGAAGCCGTCCCCGAAGACCATCTGCCGGCCGTCCCAAAACGCACTGCCGTACTGCTCGCCGTAGTGGACGGTGGCGTCGAGCGGCAGTCCGGAGTCGTCGATCGAGTGCCGACCGTACGCCTTGAGGTAGAAGTCGAACGTCGTGCCAAGCCCGGCGTATGCGCGGTTGACCGTCTGGTCCCTGGCGGGTTGGTCACTTTCGGCACGCGCCTTCGCGCCGGGCGTCGCGAACTGGTGCCGGGCATCGTGGACGGTGCGACGCGGCCCTTAGGCGGGGGTGCCGGCAGGGGCGTCCGCGGCCGACCCTCCCGATGCGATCCGCCGTTGGATACGCAACGTGGCGTCGTGTTCCAGTGTGCGCCGGGCGGCCTCGTGTGCGAACGGGTTCTCGGATTGGGCGAGCGCGTCCAAATGTGCGGCGGGACGATCGTGCAGAGGGGCGGTTGTTTCCATGCGCATCAATGTGACACACAGTGAGTTTCTTGTCACTATCGGAGATCGGCGTGGGGTTCGGCGGCTCGCCACGCGCAGCGGTTCGCGGGCGGGGCGAAGGCCCGTCGTCGAGATCGCTCCGGCCACCCTGGCCGGATCCCGAAATCGGCTGGGCCGTTGTGACCCATCGCCTCGCCGGCCGGGCCCGGCCGGCGAGGCGATGGGTATTCGATCGCGATGAAGGAACGGTCTAGCTGTTGGTGGTGAAGACGACGTCCACCCAGTAGTTGGTGGCGTTCCGCGAGCTGGTCGGATAGCCGGCCGCGCCGGACTTGTACACGCCGTTGCCGCCGACGCTGCCGGACGCGGGGGCGATGATCGCGCCTCCGACCGCGTCCGTCAATCCGCCCTCGGTGGAGGAGTATCGGCCCGCGGGGGCGAAGTACGAGGCCACGTAGGTGACGTTGGGGTAGATCGGGACCGGTTGGTCGAACGTCACCTGCTGCCAACCCGATTCGGACTCATTGGTGAACGTGGCGGTGGCCATGGGAAACCCCGCGCCCATCCAGATGGTTCCGGTATGCGGGCCGATGTTGCCCGGGCCCTTGTAGAACCGCAGGCCGGTGGCGAACCCGTGCGTGTTGACGCCGAATTTGACGCCGACTTCGATGCCGGTGGCGTCGGTGTCCGCGAGCACGTCCGGAGTCGCGGTCGCCGGCCAGATGGTGCAGGACGGGTTGCAGACCGGTGGCGGGCTGTCGGCTGTCGTGAAGGACCACCTCTTCGTCGGCATCGGGGTGCCGTCGAGGGATTTCACGCCCACCAGGTCGACGAAGTAGGTGTTGGCGGGCGCCAGATGGTAGGTGAGATCGAAGGTGGTGATGCGGGAGGCGGCGTTGTAGGTCGTGCTGCCGGGCCGGCCGCCGCTCTCACCCTGCCAGACCACCCACCGGATGCTGGAGGGTTGCACCTCCCGGTCGAAGGTGGCGGTGATGTTGGTGTCGACCGGGACGGAGACCTCCCCTTGTGCCGGGGAGATCTCGATGACAGCCGGCGCGGGGCCGGGGACGTCGGTGGTGTTGAACACCGGGTCGACCCAGTAATTGGAGTCGTTCCAGGTCGAGTTCGGGAATCCGGCGCCGTAGAGGTACACGCCGTTGCCGCCGGCGGCCTCGCTCGCGGGTGCGGTGAGCGGCCCGCGCACGTGCGCGGTGGTCAGGCCGCCCTGGTCGGCGTTGTACCTGCCGTTGGGTGCCTGGTAGGACGCCACGTAGGTGGTACCGGCGGTGACCGCGACGGGTTGGGCGAAGTTGACCTGTTGCCAGCCCGATTCGGACTCGTCGGTGAACGTGGCGGTGGCCAGACGATCGCCGGCCGCCGACCACAGGGTCCCGGTGTGCGTGCCGGTGTTGGTGGCGTCCTTCCAGAAACGTACGCCAGTAATGTAACCGGCCTGGTCCGCCTGGAACTTGACGCCGAGTTCGGTGGCGGAGGTGTCCGGATCGGGACCGGAGGAGGGCTGTTCGGTCGACGCCCACAGCGTGCATGGGCAGCTGGCCGGCGGGGCCGGGTCGTTCGCGGCCGCCCGGGATGCCCCCGGTGCGGCGATGGTTAATGCGAACAGTAACGCGAGGATTGTCAAAATAGTTGCCCTGTGCGGCCTTGGCCAAGGTATGTACATGAGTGTCCCCCACCCAACGTCAGTTCCCGAGACGGTTGTCCCGGGGCCGAGCCGTGGGAAATTCTGGCGCACGCCCCGGCCCGTTGTCCGGGGTTTGCCCTGCCGCGAAGCGGGCTGCGGAGTTCCGCATCATGGTCCGGGGTGTCATGATGCACATCGCCTCGATCGACCCCGGAGGTCATGTGCCGGGGAGGCGTAGTCGGACCACGAGTCCGCCGCCGTCGCGTGGCTCCGCGGTGACCTCGCCGCCGTGGGCTCGCGCGACCGCGCGGACGATGGAGAGGCCGAGGCCGGCGGCCTTCGTCCGGCGCGCCAGGCGCTCGTCGCCGAGGCGGCGGAACGGTTCGAACAGGGAGGGGACTTCGTAGCGCGGCACGACCGGGTATTTGCGACCTCGACCACCGCCCATCCGTCGGGCGCGGTGTGGCTGCTCAGCCGCACCCAGCCGTCGGACACGTTGTACCGGATCCCGTTCTCCACGAGGTTGTGCGTTCCAGGAGCACGGGGTTCCCCGTCGTCGCGGCCTCCTCGGCGGCGGCTTCGACCTTGACGGAGCCTTCGGACGGCACCTGCGAGGCGAAGTGCTCGACGATGTCCGCCAAGTCGACCAACGACCGGTCCACCACGTCGTGTTCCGAGCGGGCGAGGAGCAGCAGCCCGTCGAAGAGCCGCTCGTGCCGGCTGTTGATCTCGAGCAGGGTCTCGCCCAGGTGCCGCACGTCGTCGGACGCGTCCCGCCGGTAGACCGCGACTTCCAGCAGCGCCTGGTTCAGCGCGAGGGGCGTGCGCAGTTCGTGGGACGCGTTGGCGATGAACCGCCGCTGCCCGTCGAACGAATGGTCGAGCCGTTCCAGCATCAGGTCGAACGTGTCGGCGAGGCGCTTGAGTTCGTCCTCGGGACCGGCCAGCGCGATGCGTTCATGCAAGTTGCGGTCGGCCGCCGGGGCTTCCGCGATGCGGCGCGCGGTGTCGGTCATCCGCTGCAACGGTTGGAGCATGCGCCCGGCGACCAGCCATGCCAGCAGCGTCGCGGCCATTCCGACCGCGGCGACGGCGATGCCGCCCTGGGTCAGCAGCGCGCTGAGCGCGTCGCTGCGGGTGGGCAGGATCGGCGAGCGCAGGCAACGGGTGGCCGAGGCCAAGGAGACGGCCGAAGGGATGCGCATGGGCGACCACCAGGATCGTGGCGGTTGCGGGCGCCCAACGCGAGGCGGATGCCTGGAAGGCGGTTCCCTGGCTCCGCGACTTGGCGGACCACGAGAGGCGAACGCCGCGAGACCAAACAACTTTTGGCCCGTGGGCGAAGCGAGCAGGCCCCACTGCGCGAAGCGGTGGCGCATGCCGGCGCGGAACTGTACGCCAAACTCGAGGACGGCATGGCACGGCTTTCGACCAAGTGCGATCGACTCCGTATCGAGCGCGAGAGATCGGCCGCGCAAGCCGAGGACGGAAGGCGCCGGCACGGCGAGGCAACGTCGGCGCTCGGAAGCGCCGAGAGCCTGGCGACGCACGCCGAACAGGCCCGTGAAGCCGAAGAGGCCAAATTCGCAGCCGCCCGCCGCGACGGCCTGCTCGGCGACCGCGAACATCCCGCCCAGGCGCTGGCCCGGCTCGTCCATGAAGAGGAAACAAACCACGAATCAGGCCGAACAGGCACGCAGCGAGGGGGAACAGGCGCGCGACCGGGTCGCCGCCATCACCGCGGAACGCATCGCCTGCACCGACCTGCTCACCACCGCCCGACAGCGCCACGACCAACTGTCGCAGGAGTGGACCACCCTGGCCCGGGAGCGCCGGCATTCCCCACCTGGTCGGCGGGGTGGTCGTCTGCGGCCCCGTACCCGGCGGCGACCTGGTCGCGCCGGCCCGCCGCGCCGACGTCGCCCTGCCGACGGTGCTCTCGCTCGCCTCGCGCGCTCGACGCCCGAATGATATGTGGACGATAGGGATCGCCGCGTAATTTTCGAAGGGCAATCGGAGTACGCACAATGGGAGAGAGTGTGACGCATGAAGACCTCGGCGGCCATGATCCGATCCCTTGGCCCAGAGCGACGGAGCCCAAGTTCTGCGCGGTGACTGCGGGAAGCGGAATCTTCCCCGTGGAGCCGTACGTACGCGTCGCCCCTCGAGGGACTATCTCGAAGACATCCGCGCAAAGTACTACGACGGCGGTGTTCTGTGTATCGACCCACCCCATCCGCCCGCATAGGTTCGAACCGATCGCGGGCGGTGACCTCGGTGTCGGTGTGAGTCGACGCCGTCGAACCGACGCGCCCGTGCCCGCCGCCGACGAGGAAGGTCGACGTGGACATCGACGACACGGACATCGACAAGCTGTACAGCGAAGGACCGGAGGAAACCGCATCGCGCGGCATCACCCGAAAGAACCTGTTGAAGGCCGCGATCGTGGCGGCGCCGCTGCCGTTCCTGATCGGCGGCGTCCCCGCACTGGCCCGCTCCGCCCGCGACTCGGGTAACGACCTGGCGCCGACGCCGTTCTGCCACGACGGCGACGCGCCCACCATCGAGCAGACGGAGGGGCCGTACTTCAAGCCCAACTCGCCGCTGCGCACGGTACTCGCGACGTCGAGCACCCCGGGCATCCCCCTCACCGTGACCGGCTTTGTCTTCGGTCGGCAGTGTCAGCCACTTGCCAACGTGCTGCTGGACTTCTGGCAGGCGGACACCAACGGGACGTACGACAACGTCGGGTTCGCCTTCCGCGGCCACCAGTTCACCAACGCACAGGGCGCGTACACGCTCACCACGATCGTGCCCGGTCTGTACCCGGGTCGCACCCGCCACCTGCACGTGAAGGTCCAGGCGCCGAACAAGCCGATCCTCACCACCCAGACGTACTTCCCGAACGAACCGCGCAACAACACCGACACCATCTTCGACCCCCGGCTGCTGATGACGGTCCGTCAGGTGGGCTCGGGGCGCGAGGCGTCCTTCGACTTCGTGCTCGACATCAACGGCACACCGCCGACGACCCCGCCCACCGGCCGCGCGTGGAAGGCCGGCGTCAACTACGCGGTGGGCGACCAGGTCACCTACGGCGGCTCGACCTACCGCTGCCTCGTGGCCCACCTGTCCCGACCCGGCTGGGAGCCGCCGAACTACACGTTCCTGTGGCGGCGCATCCAAGGCTTGTCCCGTAATTGATCTCGGGGCGGGTGGATCGGGGTTTCTCGCTGGGTCAGCGGGCGAGGGTGAGGTTGTGCAGGCGGGCGATGCCGAGCATGGCGTGGTGGACGGGCGGCGCCTTCGAGCCGGCAATCGCGGAGGATCTTCCAGGTCTTCATGCGGGCGAAGACGTGTTCGACGCGGGCGCGGACACTGCGGTGTGAGGTGTTGTGTTCGTGTTTCCGGTCGGGAAGTTCGTCCTGGCCGCGTTCGCGGCGATGGGGGACAGGGACGCCGGTGCCGCGGTAGCCGCCGTCGCCGATCACCCGCGCGGTGCCGACGGCAGCCTTGGCACCGGACAACTCCCAGGCCCTGCAGTGGTTGCGGTTGCCGGTGACAGACCGGCCGACCACGACGACCAGGCGGGTGTCGGCGTCGATGACGATCTGGTGGTTCGTGGAGAACGGGTAGTTCTCGGACTTTTCGGCGACTGTGTGGTCGCGAGCGGGGACGAGGGTGCCGTCGACGATCAGCACGTGTCGTTGCGGAAACGCTTGCGTGGCCGGGGGGCGAGCATGGGGCCGAGATGGTCGACGACGCGATCGGCTGCGGACTTCGATGTGCCGAACAGCGGCGCGAGTTGGCGCAGTGTCAGGTTCGTGCGCCAGTACGCCGGGACCAGCAGCACCCGGTCCTCCAACGGCAGTGCCCATGGCCGGCCCTTCCGGGCCGGCTCGGCACCCTCGCGTCGCAACGCGGTGACCAGCTTGCCGAACTGACGCGGGCTCAGCCCGGTGAACGGGGCTGCCCAGGACGGCTCCGACGCCGTGATCACACCGGCCACACCAAGATCATCCCACCCGCGATCAACACTTACGGGACAAGCCTTGGTAGGCGGGGTTTTCGCGTACGAGCGGGTCGATCAGGTGCAGAGGCCCCAGTTGCTCCAGCCGCCGCTGTAGACGTTGCACCAGTACCGGTTGTCACCACCGAGCACCTGCACGATGAGGGCCCCGCCGGAGAACCACCCGTCGACGCCGTCCCGGACGTTGTTGCTGTTGCCGAGCCTGCCCCAGGGGGACCACGCTCCGCCCGCGCTGTACTGGTAGCTGTGCCAGACCTGGCGGTCGGTACCCAGGCCGAAGTATTCGTCCCGTCCATCCGCCCAGGACACCGGCTGAATGCGGCTGCCACACAGGAAGGTGCCTTCGGCCGGGCCGCCCGGGGTGGACCAGGGGCAGCCGTCGGTGCGGGCCGTGCTCGTACCGGTCACGGGAATGGCGGGACCCACGGTGGCGTCGTGGGGGGTGGGTGCCTGTGCCGCCTGTGCGGTCGGGACAGGGCTCAGCACGGCGACGAGCGCCAGGGTCAGAACGGCAAGAATTCCGGGCTTCTTCATGATTCCCCCAAGGGTGGCGTGACGGCAGCTCGCGACAGGCAACGATCACGGTTGATCGCCACAGGAGTGCTGATCGGGGCGGTGGCCGACCCGCCGGACGGCGGATCGTGTCGGTAGGGCGGGCTCGGTCCCTGCACAGTGCCTCGCGGTGCCCCCTCACTCTGGCGCAGCCGGTACACCGGGGTCATCCGCACGCGGCGCAGCATTCCTCCGCATCGTGCGCACAGCAGTGGGAATGGGGGCTCGGTCCGTTCGCGTGTTCGACCACGGTCGCGCCGGCCCTGCGGGGCCCGGCCCGTGCGGGCCGCGTCGGCCCTCAGCGCGCGGAGGGCAGGCCACCCGCGTTCCGGGCCGGCGCGCGGATTTCGTGGGGTGTGGTCCCGTAGGCGTTGCGGAAGGTGCGGCTGAAGTCACCGGGGCGCAGGGCCCAGCGGGTGGCGGTCTCGGCGATGGTGCGGTGGCGCAGTGTCGGATCGGTCAGGTCGGCGTGGCAGCGTTGAAGGCGGCGCCGCCGGATGGACGCGGCCACCGATTCGGGTTCGTCGCGGAAGAGTTCGTGGAGGCCGCGTAGGGAGATGTGGTGGTGGGCGGCGATCGTGGCCGGCCGTAATTCGGGGTCGTGCAGGTGGCGTTCGATGAACGCGTGGACGCGGGCCCGAAGTGCGGCCTTGCGGGTGGTGTCGGGCAGGAGGTGGTGGTTGTCGAGGGCGGCGGCGAGGACGGTCGCGGCGAGGTCGACGCCGATGGCTCCCAGCCGGGCCAGGTCCGCGGGGGTGCTGTCGTGTGCGGCTTCGGAGAGGTGCGCGAGGTAGGAGGCGAGGAGTCGGCCCGGGCCGGTGCGCGCGGGCAGGGGTTCGCCGAGCAGTCGGTCGGCCCGGCCGCCGGGCAGCGGGAGCGTGGCCCGCGGCAGGCGCATCAGCGTCAGTCGGGACTGTCGGCCGACTTCGACGAGGTCGCTGTCCAGGGGATGGGAGGTGGAGAACAGCGCCATCCCACCCGCCTCCAGGCACGCGGTACGGCGTTGTTGGGTCACTGAGATCGGGGCGCCGCGCACCAGCACCAGGAGGTAGCACTCGGGGTCGTGCCGGCGGATCTGCACGGCGGAACGGCGGGCCGTCATCGGCGAGAACCCGAAGTCGGCCACCTGGGTGTTTGGCGTCTCCACGGCCTCGACCCGACCGCGGAACGCGGCCGTGTGCGGACGGATGGACACGGGCATGACGTGCCGGCCGACCAACTCCGCCCACCAGCCGAACCGTTCCGCCGGCGGAACGCCATCCGTACTCCTCACCGAAAGCCCCGACCCACCGGACCCACCGGACCCACCCCGCGAAGATTCCTCGTCGACAGACACCCGGGCATCCTCCCCAACCAACCACGCACGAGGAAGAGCCGTATCGACATCCGGCGGCGCCAGGTCTCACGGGCTTCGATGTCGTCGGGGCTCTCCAGAGCGCTGATGTCGTGGCCCCAGCTTTCGAGCGCGTCCAGCGCGCGATCGCGGGTGTAGCGGTCGGTGCGGGTGGCGAGCAGGTGACGGGCGCGCGCGGCGAGTTCGTCGTGGTGGCCGGTGAGGTCGGGGTGTTCCGCGAGCGGGATGGCGGCGAGGACGGCGGCGTCGCGCACGGCGGGGTCGTCCGCGTCGAGGAACGGCCGGACCGCGCGGAACAACCATGGGCGAAGGTCCCGGAAGGCCTTCAGGTCCACATGCATGTCGAGGTAACGGCCCTGGCAGGCCCGGTTGCCGCAGGTCACGGTTTCGTCGTCGGCGTCGAACGCCGTGT
Organism: Embleya sp. NPDC020630; assembly: GCF_044334985.1. Taxonomy (NCBI): domain Bacteria; kingdom Bacillati; phylum Actinomycetota; class Actinomycetes; order Kitasatosporales; family Streptomycetaceae; genus Embleya; species Embleya sp. NPDC020630. The sequence continues at coordinate 17,782 of NZ_JBIRUB010000025.1, read as the reverse complement.
CGTCCAGCCACTTCAGAAGGACCGCGCGAGTCGGCGGGCGTGACGCGCTCCCGTGTGCCGCGGTCTCGTCCTCGCCCGCCGCGACGGCCGGATGATCCAGGATCGCGGCGACGAACCGCGCGACGGGCACGGTGGCTTCGTAGATGGTGTTCTGGTGCCCGATCAGCGCCTCCTCCGCGGCGGCCGCCCGGACCGCGGGGTCGGCGTCGAGGAGTCGCATCAGCGCCTCGGGCAGAAACCCACCGCTCTCTTGCGGGGCCATCAGGGAAGCCCAGTCGGTGTTCTCCAGGATCACCCGGTGTTCGGGCAACGCCTCGGGCAGCGGACTGGGGGTCACCGGTGGAGGCTACCGCGCCCGGGAGACACGCACCCCGGCCGCAGGAAGGCAGTGGCGGCGCGGTCCGACCGTGCAAGAAGGCGGGCCGACCTCGGGGGCCGCCGAACGTGACGGCCCCGCGCCTTGTCCGGGCCGTGAGCGGTCCACGGCCGCGGGCCCGGGAAGACGTGCCCGGCCGGCGTTTCGGGCGCGCGGACCGGACGATCCGTCGTGTCAGAGCCGGTCGTCGAACTGCCCCGAACGCCCGATGTCTCGTCTTGCCTGACCCAGCCGGGTCTCCGAGTTGAGGCGTGAGAGGGTCGTCCCCGTGGATGAGAGCTGGAGATTCGCTGACGGCCTCGGGCCGGTGGCGGCCGAGTCGGCGGTCGAGGCGCTCCGGCGAGCAATCGCCGACGGGAGGCTCGAGTCGTGGCTGACCAGTTCGTCGGGTCGACTGCTGGCCGTCGTGAGCAACGCCGACCGCGCGATGGTGATGCTGCTCGACGGCGTGGATGATCCGGGCGAACACGCCGCCGACCCCGGAGCCGAAGGGTGCGGCAGCGGGTTCGTCCTGGCCAACGGGCAGAGCGACGAGTATGCGAACGCGGACACGGTGCCTCTCGCCGAGGCATTCCGGATCGTCCGGCACATCGTCTCCGTGGGCATCCCGCCGGCCGATGTGCCATGGGTGATCGACCGCTGACCGACTTGTGCTCGGTAGCCGGGAGTTCCCACCGCCCCTCTTCGGATGGCGGGACGCACCGCGCCCGGCCCAGATCCGCCAGGTTCGAGCCGGTGTTGGGATGGAAGGACGTAACAACGCAACAACGCCGGTTCCTTCCGTACTCCTCTTCGTCTCGCTCGCCGGACCCGCACCATCTGGCAGTACTGGCACGTCCCGGCTTCGTCAGGACAGCCTGTCGCGTGCTATGTGTTCCGGTTTCGCGTGGTGGGTTGTGGGGCGAAGGTCCACGCGGGGTGTTGTGCGCGGAGAAATGCGAGGTGGGCGGTCCAGGTGGTGTCGGGCAGGGGCGTGGGCCCGTGGATCGTGATGTTCTCGCTGGTGTCGATGTCGAAGCCCCAGGCGAAGCCGACGAGGGGGACGACGTGGCGTTGGATGGTCTCGGTGATCGGGGTCCAGGCCAGGAAGGTGTGGGCGAGCCAGGACATCGGCGCGCGGTCGAGTCTGGCGGGGGAGTCGAACAGGGTCGGGGCCAGGCCGAAGTAGCAGTAGGGCGAACGGGAATCGGGGAAGAGTACGAACGGGTCCATCCCGAACACCGCGCCGCCCGACGCGTCGTCGCTGGAGCGCACGAGCTGGACCCAGCCGAACATGCCGTCGTAGCCCCGACCGGGGTAGGCGACGCGGGCGGTCAGACACGGGAAGTCCCTGGCCTCGGCGGTCTGTCCGACCGCGGCGGGATCCTCGACCCGCTCGACGGTCGCCTCCACCGAACCGGCACGCCCCTCGCGCACGAACGACAGGATCACGCCCCCAACCTGCCAGGACCCGCCGGGCGCCCACAAGGCCGGACGGGTGTGGACGAGCCGCGGCCGGTCCCGGGCGGCGCCGACCGCAGAATCTTCCGCGAGGGACCCGCGGAAGGGCACCGCTCGAAGTCGACCGGGTTCAGCGGGCGTCGCTTCGGTTGTCGGTGGCCGGTGTGGGGAGGAGGTGATCGAGCGGCCGGGCGTCGTCGTGGGTCCCGCTGTGGGGAGTCGAGTTGGTGATGCCGATGTGGACCGGACCGCGGGTGGTGCGTGTCTCCAGCGCGGTCCACTGGTCGAGTTCGTGTTCGGCGTAGGCGTGGAGCAGGACGGCGAGTCGGATCTCGTGGGCGGGGGTGAACCGGTTCTCCCGCGCGCCGAGCGGCGGCAGCAGAGGGTCGATCGAGTGGAAGTAGCCGTCGGTGGTGCCCGGGGGACACGTACGGAACATCTCGAGGTACACGTCCCCGTACTTCGTCCGCACCCGCAGTATGGCCACCTCGTCCAGGACGTGTTCGGCGTATTCGTGCAGCATCAGGGAGAGTTGCCGTCGGGCGGTGTCGTCGAACCCGGTCATCACCCCACGGTATCGGCGCCACGGAAGCCGCACGCGGACGGGTCGCGGTGCCCGGCGCGCGGATCGCGTTTCCTCGAGATGACGTCGGTGTCCGGTGGCACACAGGGGTCATTCGGCACAGGCATGGGTGGAGGCGATCGTGACGTCCGAGCCGTTCGAGCGCCTCGCGATCCCGGAGCAGCCTTCGGCGAACGAACACATCGCCTGGGTGCGCGAGTTGCGGATCTGCGACGCCGGTCGAGCCGATGCCTGGATCGTTCCGAATTCACCCACGCCCTTCGCGATCCCCGGCGACGGCGGGAACGAGGCCGCAGCGGTGCGCGTGGCGGAACCCGACGGTACGCTCGAACAACGCTGGCCAGGACAACCGGCTCGTGGGTCCGAAGGCCGCCCGCGTGGTCGGCGATCTCGCCGGTCGCTGTCGTGCGTCGATGGGTGCGACGCCCGGATTCACCGCGCCCGGCGCCGTCGACGGTGACGTGTTCCACGTTCCCGCGGGCATCACGAGACGGTGGAGACTATTTCCGGCGACGTGACCGCAGGGGTGCGCAAGACTGTGCCGGTGGCGTTGACACAGCAGTTCGCGAGGGTGACTCCGGCGCATATCGAGGCCTGTTGTCGGCGGGCGGCCGAGTCCTCCACGGGTGATCCGGGTTGGGATCCGCCCGTGGACGACTGCCTCGACCTGAACTGGGACGCCTGGCCCTTGCCGGCGCTGTTTCGTCGGGCCGGCCTCGAATCCGCGTCGGTGGCGGCGATCGACCGTGCCCTGGACGGCGACCCCGGCGGAGACATCGCCTTCCTGGACCACGACGGGGTCTACGGCGGCATGAGCGAGCCACCCGCCCTCCTTGCCCCCGGGGCCGTCGCCGAAATCGCCGCCGCACTGGACGCCATCGACGCCGACCGGGTCCTCGCCGCGATACCCCCGACCGCGGAGGAGACCGCCACCGTGTTCCGATTCCGCGTCGAGGACATCGTCGCTCTCATGGCCGGAATCGGGCTCGTGCCCTATGTGACGGGCGCGTTGGACCGGCTGCGGGCGTTCTACGCGGAAGCCGCCCGACGGGACCTGGCCATGGTGGTGTGGATCGACTGAGGGCCGTTCGACGCGGTCCGGAACCGACCGCGCCCACGCGACGTCCCTCCGCGGCCGGGGTTCCGGGACTCGACTCCGACCCGACCCGGTTGACGGCATGCGCAACTCCCTACCCCGGGCGGGCGTCGCTCGGCGCCCGCATCGCGTCATCCTCGTTCGGGAGATCGAGCGGATGCGCGGCAATGGGCCACTGTCGCATCGGCGCCGGAGAACACGACTTGCCTTCGGCGGCAACGTCGTCGAGACCGAAACGGACCCCCACCGGCCCGACCCGACGCATTTGCCGCCCATCTCGGGCGCCACGCCGCCCGCCGACGTGCGCTTCGTCGGCCTCACGGCGTGGCGACGGTCACCCGGTGGGTTCCGGGTTCGGTTCCGAGGTCGACTGCGCAGATCCTGATGTGGACTCTGTCGCCCTCGCGCGCCGTCGCGCGATCCTCGTCGGTCAGCGCCAGGCCGCTCACGAGAAAGTCCGAGAGGGCGCTCACGGCGGCGCCGTGCTCGGGGAGCGCGATGATCGTCGCAGGCATCGTGGCGCCGATGCGGTCCCGGAACGGCGCGGCGGGGTTGGTCTCCAAGGGCCCTCGTGGCTCCCGGCCGACGTCGCGAGGGCTCCGCCGTCACCGTAGGCAGCGACGGCCCTCGGGGCGCACCGGACGCGACGAACCCGCCCATGAGCCGGACCCCTGCCTCCGGTCCCGGACCTTAGGGTCCGGTGCCCGGTGTGAGGAGGAGGTGGTCGAGCGATCGGGCGTCGTCGTGGGTCCCGTTGTGGGGTGAGGCCGACGGGAGTGTCACTCCGATGCGGGCGGGGGAGGCCCCGGAGCGATCTCGACGGGTGCGTCGATGCCAGTGGCGGCCGGGGAAGGTGCGGTCGTCGACCCGGCGTTCGACGTGGCCTCGGGTGTGTGTCGGGGTCATCGGTGATGATCGTTCCCGTGACCGATCCTCGGGTGCCCGGCGCCCCGCTCGCCGATTTCGACGCGTACACCCGGGCGGTCGCCGCCGTCTTCGCGGCGGACGACGCCCGTCGCAGGGGGTGGGGGCCCCGATTGGCCGAGGACGTGTACAAGACGTTGGTGTACGCGATCGAACGGTACGAGCACGAGAACCTCGAGGAGGTCCTCGCCGACCGACCCCCGCGTCCACCGGTCGAGGACGTCCTCGCGGGTGCGGGCGTGCCGGAGGGGCCGCCGACCCGGGGGCCGGACGGTGCCTGGTCCGCGAGGCGGCGGGTCTCGGATGCCTTCACGGGGGCGACCGCGGCTGCGGTGTTCGGGGCCGGGCCCGCCGGATGGGACGAGTGGGTCTATGCGCCCGCCGTCGGCGTCGGCCCGCTCCGGTTCGGCATGACCGTCGACGAAACGGTCGAGGCGGCGGCCGGGACACCCGGCCGGACGAGCGTCGGCGACTGCGCGCCGGGCCACACGACCTTCTCCCGGACGTGGAGGATCGAGGTCCGCCGCCGCGAGCCCGCTTCCTCACCGCCCGCGGTCACGGCGTACGTCAGCCGGGCTGCGGGGCTGTTCTGCGTCGCCGTCGACGCCGAACACGGCCCCCAAGTCGCCTACGACGGAATCGCGCTGGTCGGCAGGGACCGAACGGAGCTGGAGAACGAGGCGATCGCGTACGCCCGGACACGGGGCGTCTGGCTTCGCTACTCGCACGCGGGCTACGCCGGACCGGACGATTCCGGGATCGTGATGTGCGAGCAAACGGTCGGGTCGGTCATGCGATCGCGCCCGTTGTTCATGGTCACGCGCGACGGCGCGAACACCGAATGGGACTCGCTCCCCTCCGAGGAGTACCCGGGCAACGGCGATCCCCTGGTCTGACGTCGTGGGGCGTCACCCGCCCACGATGGGACGGTCGACCACGCGAACGACGGGCTCCGACCGCCGCGCACCACCCGCTTCGACGGCGCGAAAGTCGCCGACGCCGTCGACACCGCCGTGATGGAACGCGTCTATCGCAGGCCCCGGGTCCTGGACCCGAGGCGCGCCCGGGGCGGGCGGTCGTCGCGTGCCGGGGACACGGTCCGGTCCTTGCCGATGTGGCCGTGCCTGCGTGCCCGGTGGCGGGGGGTCAGTCGGAGTTGGACCAGACCAGGATGCCGGGGCCGAACTCCGTGGTCACCGGGACGTGTGCCTCGCTCATCTCCTCCATGCGGCTCTCGTCGACGACGATGCGGTCAGGTCGTCGCCGTAGGGGGGGTGACGGTTCGCTGGTCGCGGGGATCCGGATCATGGCGACGGCCGCGCGCAGCGCGGGCAGGTGTCCGGGAATGGACGCCATCGCCACCGGCGCGCTGCGCAGCCGGTTCACGAACAGGTCCCACTCGCTGCCCCGCGCTACACCGGACGTGTGCCGGTCCCGGCCGAGGGAGGACCCGCGTCGATACGTCGGCACGCGGACAACCCCTCGGTCCAAACCGGTCCCGCGGCGCCGACCCACGACCCGGCGCGGGGTCCTGCCGGTGGTCTCCATCGGTCCGACGCGAAGTCGTCGGTGCTGTCGGCTCCGTGTCGGGGTCGGGCGCTACGGTGCCCGGTCGTGGACGTCAACGATCTCGACTTCCGGGCCCGGACGCGGTCCGGCTGCGTTCCGCCGGAACTCGCCTCGCGGTTGCTCGAGCGAGGCCGTGCCGACGTGGTGGAGGCGCAGGCCGGGCGCGGGCAGTGGTTCTGCGCGTTGGCGTGGGCAGGGGCGCTGGGTGATCGGGGCCGGGAGGGCGATGCGTGGGAGCTTCTGGCCCCGTATGTGGCAACGGGTTGGTGGACGGCCGTTGTTGGCGCGGCGGGGTTGCTGGAGGGTTGGGGCCGGGTCGACGAGGCGATCGACATCACCCGAAAGCGCATGGAGGCCGGGCACCCGATGGCCTTGGATGCCTATACGAGGCTGCTCGCCCGGCACGGCCGCGCCGGGGAGGCGTTCGACCTGCTCGTGCCGCATGTCGACGACTGGGTGGTCGCCACCGCCCTGGTCGACGTCGCCCATGTCGCGGGCCGCGACGAGGAGGCCGCCGCGCTGCTCGCCGGCCTGATGCGGCCCGACCATCGCTGCGACGGGCCGTGGTGCCGCCGCGGCCTCGACCCCGACACGGCGCTGAGCCTGCTCGCGACGATCGGCGAACGCCAGGGCCGCATCGACGAGGCCGTCACCCTGCTCCACCGCCGGCAGATCGTCTCCGTCAACGGGCGAGACCAACTCGCCGACCTGTTGGCCCGACACGGCCGGGTCGAGGACCTACGCGCCTACGCCGCGCGCGACGGACACGAGGAGGCAGTACGGCAGTTGGCGGAACTGCTGGAGAAGGGCGGCGACGTGGACAGGGCGATCGCCGTGTACGGGCCGACCGACGGCTCCGCGGCCCGGGACCCGAATGTGGCCTACGATCTCGCGCAGCTTTTGACCCGGCACGGACGGGGAGAGGAGGCGATCGCCGTGATGCGCGCCGTGGCCGACGCCCACCCCGGCGACGACTGGATTCTCCACGCCTTGTCCGAGTTGTGCCTGGGCCGGGGTCGCCCCGCCGAGGGCTTGGCCCACCTCGATGCCCTCCGGGTCCGGTGTGGGGGCGAGGAGGAGTGGGAGTTGTGTCGCGTACGGTTGCCGCTGATCGCAGCCTGCGGCGGCGTCGACGAGGCGGTCGAACGCGCCCGCGCCCACCCCGAGGGCGACACCTGGTACGCGGCGGAGGACATCGCGCGCCTGCTCGCCGGTGTTGGGCGCACCGAGGAGGCCGTCACCGTCCTCCAGGGGCACGACCGCAGGATCGGCCACGACCTCGCCCACCACCTCGTCGACCTCGGCCGCGTCGAGGAGGCCCTGGACGTCCTGTTGCACACGAGCCCCCGCCACCGCTCGTGACGACGACGTACCCGTGGACCGACGAATAGCCCTGACCGAGGGCCCGTGATGACGGGCCGTCATTCCGGGGGTGGGCGATCGACGTCGAAGCGCACCGCGTCCGTCCCGTCCCCTCGTGTGGTGCTCCTCGGGTTCCCCGCCGAGCTTTTGCGTGCGGTTTCGTGTTCGTTTTCGCACGCCTTCGGGCCGGTCGTCGGTCGGGAGCCTGGTGCACCTACTCAGCCGAGGTGCCATGGGCCGGATGAACGAACCTGATCGCGGCGGGGTACTGCGCCTTCGCGAACTCACCGGCCGCGGCATCCTCCTCGAACACCTGCCGACCGGCGACCTGCTGGAACTGCGCGAGACCTCGCCCGGCTCGACACGCTCCGCCCGCCAGGAGTGGGACCACGAGGGTGTTCGTGTCGGACCACCCCGCCATGCGTCATCGCCGTCCCGTGTGGGAGGAAGCGGCCGTGACCCCCGTCGAGGAACGTTCCGCGGACCACTGGCGTCCGACCGCGTGCACCGCGTTGCGCAGCGCGCTGATGGCCCGCGCCGGACTGTGGTGGAACGCCTTCGGATCGCGTGCGCGTCTCGTGCCGCCCCGCCGTAGCAACACCACCCGATGCCTGCGCTGGGACCGCGGCCACGACGGCGAACGCATGGGGACGATCCTCCCCACCGGCGCGGTCGCGATCGACGGGGCGGTGCACCTGGCCGGGCGCGACGAGTCGGACGTGAGCGTGTTGCGGCTTGGGGAGGCGGCCGTCGAACTCGGCGGGCCCTTCCGGCGCGACCCCGCCCCGGCGGCATGAACTTCGGGCGAGGACACACCTGCGATTCCGGGCGGCGTGTGAGGAATGTTCCCGCGAGGCATGCGGTGAGGAATTACGTATCGGGTCGGTGAAGTCCTGCCGGCTTCCGCGCGCCGACTGCGGCCGAACGCTTCCCTGCCCGCCCGACCGTACGTCATCATGAAACTCCGCACCGTGACGCGACGGGAAGGGGGCGGGACGTGGGCGAGCACAACAAGCCGGATCCGGATCCGTCGAAGGGCAAGCCGCCGCCGGGGAACAAGGACGGCCAGGTCCCGGAGGAACCGGAGCCGGACGGCCAACACCGGAAGCCCAAGCCGTGACGAACCCCGCCTCCGACCTCGACGCGCATCGTCACCGCGCGATGGAGGCGATGGACGCCCGTCGGTCGTGGCCGAAGCACGCGCCGTGGGTGCGCGACGCCGTCGAGGCGCTCCCACGGCACGTGTTCGCGCCGGACCGGCTGTGGGACTGGGACGGCCACGCCTACGTCCCCGTCGACCGCGACGCCGACCCGAGCGCCTGGGCTCGGCTGGTGTACGCGGGCCCGTACGACGCGGCGATCACCGAGATCACCGCCGGTCGCCCGTCCTCCAGCCTGTCGTGCACGTCGGTGGTGGCGGGCATGCTCGACGCCCTCGACGTCGAACCCGGCCACAGGATCCTGGAGTTGGGCACCGGCACCGGCTGGAACGCCGCCCTCCTCGCACACCGCGTCGGCCCCACGGGGCACGTGACCACCGTGGAAGCCGCCCCCGATCTCGCCGCGAACGCCCGCGCCACCCTGGCCGGGGCCGGCTTCGCCGACACCACCACCGTCGTCTGCGGCGACGGCGCCCTCGGCCACCCCGACACCGGCCCGTACGATCGTGTGATCGCCACCTATGCCGTCGACCGCGTCCCCTGGAGGTGGATCGAACAACTGCGCCCGGGTGGGGATCTGGTGTTCCCGTGGGGCCGGTTAGGGCATTTCGCCGTGACCGCGGCCGCCGACGGCCGCTCGGCGACCGGGTGGCTGCAGGGCTTGGCCCAGTTCATGCCGGCCCGAGACACCGCCCCCGTCCCGGAGTTCGATGAGATCCGCGCCGGCCACGCCGCGGAGGGCGAGCGCCTGCTCGCTCGCGACGCGGCGCCGCTGCACACCGATCGGGACCTGCTGTGGGCGTTGCGCGTCGCGCTGCCCGACGTCGTGTACACCACCGACACCGACGAGGACGGCGTCAACGCGTGGATCCACGACGGCGCCCGATCGTGGGCGGTGCTCACCACGCTGCCCGACGGCCGGATCCGCGCCGGTCACGGTGGTCCTCGGCGCCTGGTGGACGAGATCGAGGCGGCGTGGGACGCGTGGGAGCGAGACGGCCGGATCCGCCGCTGGGACCACGGCTTCACGATCACCATGGGGGAGCAGTTCGTCTGGGCGGGCGATGCTACGACCGGCCGCCGATGGTCCATTCCCGCACCGGCACCGGTCACCGGCTGATCGACCGGCTCACGACGGGCTGCGCCCACGCGGAGAGCCGACCGCTTTTTCCACAGTGAACGGTGAGCGATGTCCGATCTCGATGCGGTCGACCACGGCGCCGGCGAACGTGACGGCGCCGGACGACCGTCGGGGTCCGGGTCGGATTTTGACGGGGACCGGCCGTTGGTCGGCTGCGAGCCCTCATGCCGACCGGCGGCAAAGCAGGCCCCGAGGCGGTCGCGTTCGTCGAAACGCGGGCTGGCCGACGCCGGCCCGCCCGAGCCGATGACCGCGGCGCGGACCGGCAGGTACCGTGGCTTCGGAAGGGGCTTCGCCCATCTCGCGTCGAGGGGACGACATGAGTGCTCAGCCGGAACACGCGCCGGCGGGTCCACCGGTGCCGCGGACGATTCGCGGGGTCCGCCGTGCCCTCGACCAGGAGCAGCGCGCCGCGTTCGAGGAGGAGCTCGCGGACGCTGAACTGGGTGCGGTGGACGACCTGTTGTTCCTGTGGTGGGGCATCGCCACCTGCGGGCACGACCCGCAGGTGATCGCGGACCTGCGGGCCGCCGACGCCGGCACACTTCAGTCCCGTCCGGCCGATCCGGTCTCCGACGAGGCTCGGGGCTGGTCGGGCCGGACGGGCGAGCGGTGACGTACCGGATCGAGTACACGAACCCGCCGCAGGCCGAGCTGCGGGCGATGGACGCGAAGACCCGGGCTGCGTTCGACAACGGCATCACCGCCGTCGCCCGGGACCCGTACGGAGCCGGCTCGAAGCCGTACCCGGGCGGCGGGAGCGACGACCACCGGATTACCCAGGTCGGCGGTGTGGCCATCATCACCTACCAGGTGTCCCGGTCGGTGTTGCTGGTCACCGTCGTCAAACTCGTCGCCCGCTGATTCCGCAAACCGCGATGGCAACGACAAGCCCGCGACACCGGACACCCCATCCACTCGTCCACCACGTTGCGGACACCTGTGCCGCGTCGCGCCGAACCCAGGGGCCGGTCGCGCGACCGACGAGCCATGCCGGGGAAGGCCCTGCGGCCTGATCCGCCCGCCCTCTCGGGTGGCGCGGTGGCGTCATCTTCTTCGACACCAACATTCTGTTCAACGTGGACTTGGACGACGAGCGCTACGACGTGATCCGCGCGGCCGGGCACGTCGAACACCGCGTGTGCCTTCCGGAGATGGTCCTCGAGGAACTCGTCGCCCAACGCGTCCTCTCCTACCGCGGCCGTCACCCACGCGTGGAGTGACTTTTTGCGCCCTTTGCGATGGATACCGCTGCCGGTACACCCGCAACCCTTCGGCGGGTGACGGCGCGCCGCCGTCGGGACGGAACACGTTCGGGACACGAGTGAAGCACTCGGTGTCTTCGCGCCGAACCGTCGTTCTTCGTCGCCCCGTTCGGGAAGGTCGGGCCGAAGGTTCGGCACGGGTCGTCGGGTCGGGTGTCTCACCGGGTGTCGGTGATCCGGCCGATGATCCAGTCGAGGACGGCCCGCGCGATGCCCGAGGCGGTGCCGGAGAGGATCGGCCCTCGCAGTCCTGAGGCGGTTCGAGGCGTCGACGCGGGGGCGGGGTCGGTCTCTTGGGTCGAGTGGTGGGGGCGCCGGTGGTTCATCGTGTCTCCTTGCGGGTCGGTCCGGCCGATGCGGGCCGGGTGGTGGGACCAATCCGGGGAGTTCGGGGAAGGGGTTCGGCGAGTGGCTGCGCGCGGCTAACGGCACATCTACGCTGGCGGGATGTCGGATGAGAAAGTGTCCGGGGCGGGGTTCGGGTCGCACGCGCCGAACGGTCGCGAGCTGCCCGTGACGCGTAGCGGCGCCGCCGTGGAGGCGTTCAAGACCGCTCTGCGTGTCCTGCGCGAGGACGCCGGAAATCCGTCCTATCAGAGCCTCATCGATGCCGGAGCGCGCCGTGAACCACGGGTGTCGCTGAGGAAGGCGTCGCTGAGCGAGTGGTTCCAGGCGGACCGACCGGTGGTCCCGGGCGACTCTCCGGTGTTTCGGTTCCTGGTGGAACGACTCCAAGAGCTCGCGGCCAAGAATCCGAATCGCAGGCCCTTGCCGGACCTCTTCGAGCTTCGGGCCGCCGCGGAGGCGCAACGCCGGCCCGGGCGAGGGCGTGGTGTACATGGTGGGTTCGTCGACGACGCGCGCGCTCTCCCCAGCAGACCGGTCGCGCACCCGGTGTCGAGTTCCGCGTCCCCGGCCGGCGAGAGCGCCGGATCGCCCGCGTCCTTCCCGAAGGATGCGCCGCGGTCCTTCCCGTGGATCACGCGGGGCAGGGTGGGGATCGCCGCCGTCCTGGTGGGCACCGTGACCGGCCTCGCGGTTCCAGGACCACCCCGTGGTTCCGTGGGAGCGGAAACAGGCGACTCGACGTTCCGCCCAGGTCGAACCCGACATCCGCTACACGGTGCAATTCCAGGACAACGGCTGGCTTCTCGCCTTGCCCGTCGGCGTCGAGCCGACTCCGGAACAGCAGGCGTACATGCGTCGCTGGACACTGGGACCCCCGTACGACGACTCCTACACCTTCGACCGGCTGGCCGCCGAACTGCGAGTGGCCGGAGGAGCCGAGTTGGGGCGACTCACCTTGCGTGTCCCGCTGACGTCCGCACGAGGAGAGCCGATCGAGGTGGACGAGATCCGCCCGGTCGACATCCGACGCACCGCGCCCTACGCCGGGACCCTGGTGAACGTACCGCCTCAGGATTCCGGGACGACCCTGAAGATGATGTTCGATCTCGACGAGATCGAACCGCGCGCACGCGTGGCGGTCGAGGGCGACGACCTGCAGCCCCGTCCGGGGGGTCTCTTCTTCCAGGGCAAGACCCTGACACTCAACGATCGGGAAGACGTCCTGATGATCAGATCCATCACCACGACGCACGCCGTGTCGTTCGACATTCGCATCGACTACCGCATCCGGAACAAACCGGGACATCTCCTGGTGACCAACAACGGCCGCCCCTTCGCCGTCACACCCATGAACTGCCTCCATGGGGCGAAGGCGAAGCCGACTCCCGCAGCCGCCACCGAGGCAAGGAACCCGGCTCTGCCACCCGTTCCCGTCGAGGTGACCCGCGGCCCGGCCGCGTACCGGCACGCCTGGGAGTTGTCCGACTCGCGCCTCGTCGAAGCCGCCGACCCGGGACACGTGGAATCCCACGCGTGTGCCTGATCCACGGCACGGCTCACTGCCCGACGAACCCGACACTGCCTTTCCATGTACCGGAGTTCGCGGTCACAGCTCGATACCCGGGCGCCAGCCTCGCGCCCGGCTCCCGTATTCCGGGGACCGAAAAACTAACGGCTCTGGATGACATCCGGGACACGGTTGGCAATGCCTCCGGCCCGCGGTGCGTCGGCCGACCGCTCGTCGCCACCCGGTCACCGCCCCCACTTGTCTCGGAGCCGTTCGGCGACCGTCCGGCCGCCCCTCTCCGACAACCAGCGACCGAAGCGACCCATGCCCCAGGCCGAGAGTGCGCAACGACGGGCCACGCCACGGGCGAGGACGCGACTCGGACCACCGCACCCGGCGGGACGTACTCCTTTGCCCGGTGCGCCACGACGTGGAGGGCGCGGCCGGCGTCCCCCGAACGCGGGGGCGCCGACCGGTCCGTCCGCACCGTGAACACGCGCATCGACGGCGTCATCGCGGCCGGGAGCGGACGAAACGCGGCATACGCCGGCCCCGGCGAGGCGAGTCCTGGCGACGAGCCACTCGGTTCCGGGCCCGGCCCTAGGCTGACGAGGTGACCACGACAGCACGACGCCTGCCCGGCGACCCGTCCGCATTGCACCTCGAGTACTCGTTGCGGCACCCGGTGCGCGACGTTTCCCACGACCGCACGATCGAGCGCTGGAGCGTGATCGTGCGACACGGCTACGAGGTGCATGACGACACCCGCTGCCCGGAGTACTGCGACGACGCCGACTGCCCGGTATACGAGGAGTACGGCATCGAGGTGGGCCGGATGCAGTTCTTCCGGATCCACCTGTACCAGGAAACGAACGCGTGGCGGGCGATGGAGGAGGAGACCCACGAACTCCACCTGATCGCCTGCGCATTGCTCGACCAGAACAGTGGAGACTTCCGCGAACGAGCCGACAAATGCCTGGAGTTCACCGGATCCGACCTGCTGGTCATGGATCGGGTCGTCCTGGACAGACCGTGGCGCGGGCTCGGCCTGGGCCCGATCCTGGCCGCGGAGGCGATCGACCGGCTGCGCCCGGGAGCCAGGGCCGTCGCCTGCATGCCCGGGATCTCCGACCGCGAGGCCGGCTGGGAGCCGAGCCAGGAACGGTGGGACCGGATCACGGCCAGGATCACCGCCGGCTGGGAGAAGATCGGCTTCGAAGAGTTCGAGGACGGCGTGTACCTCCTCGATCCCGCGACCACCGCATTCGAGAACGCGCTTTCCGCACTGCGCAAGGACTTCCACGACGCGTGTCGCACATGGCTGGCCGCCGCGGCAAGCGAGACCGAAAGCGGCTGCCGCCCCGGCGAGAACGAGAACCGGCCCTTCCCGAGCCGGTGACGATCCCCAACCCCGGAGCACCCCGTCGCACCGATCAGGCCACCGGCGTGGGCGGTTCACCCGAACCGGACGAACATCGTCTGCCGGGACCGTGGCGATCAGCGGCGGAACTCCCGTGCTCCGTCGGAATTCCCGTCGGCCTCGATACGCGATGGTCCGCCTTCGGTGAACGCGCTACGCACCCGACGCGGGAGTGGGCGCGGCGGCGAGTCGGCGCGCGGTGACCTGGTGCCACCCGTGCAGTGTCCCCGCGACATGCCGGTTCAGGTCGGTGATCTCTCGAGCCGTGGTGTCGGCCCACACCGGGTGCAGGTCCGGGACGACCGTGACCGCCTCGGTGTCCGTCAACGGCTCCAAACGCACCCGGCGGTAGGTGAAGGAGTACAGGTTCGGCGCCTTTTTCGGCAACGTCATACCCCAGGCGGGGGAGCCGATCACGACCAGGGCGATGTCCACGTGTCGATCCTCGGCCAACGCCGCGAAGTACTCCAACGCGTCCTTCGGCAAGACGTCGGCGCGGTCGACGACCACGGCGCGGGGGCTGCGTTCGAACGCGCGGGTGACCCCGTGTTCGAAGTCGACCCGCGACCGCGGGGTCAACCTCCCCGGCCACAGCCGCTGCCACAGCGCGTCACGCACCGTCGGCATCGTCGGGCGAGAGCGGAACGTCAACCACGCCGCATCCCGGTCGCGTTCCCCACGCCGGGCGTGCAACGCGGCGGCGACGGCGTCGGTCTTGCCGATCCCGGGCACGCCGGTGACACACAACACGGCCGGTGTCGCGACCACCTCCCGCACCGCCTCGTGGACCTCCAACAGCCCGGCGGTCACCGCCGTGCCCCACCCGGACACCGCATCGACGCCAACTTCGGGTTCCACCCACACGCGACGAATCCTCTCGACCACAGGCCCCCCGGACCCGACCCAGTCTGACCGCGTACGGCCCACCACGCCCCGGAAACCGGGGAAGCACCCACCGCCGGTGATTCCCGCGGATGCACGTCGGTGACAACGGGTACTGCCGCGCCGACCCTCGACAGACGAGCACGGCCGGAACACGGCCCCCACGAATGCGGGCGCGCCCACCAGACCACAAGCCAGACACCGACACCGCCACGGTGCGCCCGCCCCCGGAAAGGACTCCAACGGCTCCAGACCCCGGCCGCGCGCATGTCTGCGCGCGCGGGCGTTCCGCCTCGAGCAGCTGCGCCGCGACACGCGCCGTGGAGCAGACCCGGCAGGCGCGGCCGCGCGATTTCAGGTGCGCGTACCGGGGCGAGCCCTCGGTTCCGCACTCCGTGCACACGCACCGCCAAGGGGCCAGCGCTCGGGGATACGGTTCCAGCGGTGCCCAGCCGACGGCCGGGACCGGACCGGCCCTGGCGAGCGCGGTCGCCGATCGAGTTCGGCGCCGCCGTCGGTCCTGCGGTCGCGTGCCGCCGGCGTCGCGGGGGATCGGGAGGTTACGTGCCGTGGTCCGGTTTGGGCGGCAGGGCCTGTTCCAAGGCGAGCGCCACGTCCTGGAGCACTTCGTCGCGGGGTCGGTCGGTGGCCTGGGCGAGGCGGTCGAGGAGTTCGACGATGACCAGGGTGTGGGCCGACAGGTCCCTGTCGTGCGCGACGGCCAGGTCGTGCAGCGCGGTTTCCAGGGTCGCCCGGTCGCGGGCCGACAGCCGGGTGAGGCGGACCGGGGCCGGTTTCGCGGCGTTGACGCTGCGGACCAGGTCCCAGCGTTGCGTCGGCGGCGTGTTCGGGTCGCCGAGGATCGTGACGGTCCGGATCACGCGTGCCACCAACTCGCGCGCCGGTGCGCGGTCGACCCGGCGCGGAGAGGGCACCGTTCCCGGCCGCCACACCGACAGCGAGGCGTCGTCGTCCGCGTCGGGCTCGACGTGATACCCCGGCCGCGCGCAGCGCAGCCGCGTACCGCGCGACCTCCCCGCGACCGGGCAGGGACTCGGACGCGCACGCCAGAGCGAACGGCCCGCCGTCCGCGCCGCCCTCGACGACGAAGCCCCCACGACGATCGGAGAACTCCCGACACCGCGCCCGCCGCAACACCCGGCGCACGTCCTCGGCGTCACGGTCGCGCTCGGTCCACAACGGCCGCCCACGCCGCCCGAAACCGAACTCCGGCGCCTCGCCACGTCGTCCACCCCACATATCGTCGACGGTAGAACCCCGTCCACCCGCGTGTCCGCCCATTCGGTGGACTCGGACGGTGGTTGCCGAACCGGCTGAAAGCCGCATGCCGTCGACGTGAAGGTCCGACGGTCGGCGCCCAAAAGCGGGGGGCGCTTCACCGAAGCGGCGACACGATCCCTCGGTCGACGGGAAAGTCCCGCCGCAGGGAGCGGACTGGGGAACCCTGGTCTCGATGATCCAACGGCCGGCTGTTACGGAGGGGTGGGTGGCGGGATGACCGGTGATTCCGTTCGTTTCGAGGACGCGAGCGTTTTCGTGCCGTCCCGGGCGTATGCCGAGGGCTGGGCCTCGTACACACGGCAACAGTGGTCGATCCACCTCACCGCATATCGTCAAAGGGTCGAAGACCTGTACGAGGAACTCGTCGACGCGCACGCCGCATCGTTCGTGCTGCTCGGGCCCGTGGAGATCCTGGTGGTGGTTTCGTTGGTCCGGGAATGGGTGTTCGTCCGTCCCGCGCCGCAGGACGTCGTGACGCTGCTGGAGCGTTGGGAGGACCCACAACTGGCCCGGTGGGACATGGCGACCAGAGCCGACCACGAACGGCGTGTCCGCGACATCGCGGCCGTCGACGACGGCTTCACGCTCTTGGAAACCTACGAACTCGGCCAGCGGTTCGACATCGACCGCGCTCCGGACATCGGAACCTCGAACGCGCACCACTGGGGCCGTGAGACGGCCGACAGGCATGCCCAGAGCGCGATGACCATGTCAGGACTGAAGGACGCGATCGCAGCGTTGACCGGCCGCGGCATCGACAGGAAGGCCCTCGCATCCCTGCGCGGACGATTGGCCGAGATCCGGGAACTGAAGGACGGGGTGCGGGGCACTCGTTTCGAGGCATGGTTCGGTGATTTGCTCACTGCGCACGGCTGCGAGGTCGAGCGTGGAAAGAAGCGGGACGGCGAGCAGATCGACTTCTTCGTGCACAAGCCTTTCCGAGCCATCATCGAGTGCCGCTGGCAGAAACCAGCACTTCAACCGCGTGCGCTCTCCGACCTGACGGGAAAATTGGGCAGGAGGCCGTCCATCGTCGCTGGCCTCTACGTCTCCATGTCGGGCTTCACCGAGGCATGCCGCAAACACGCACTCCACGAACCCAACGGACGCACCGTCCTGTTGTGGGACAGCGACGACGTGGACGAACTACTGGGTGGTGATACGCATGCGCTGGACCTTTTCGACCGCCACGTGTCCGACAGGGTGCGCCGCTACAAGGCCCCGGACGCCTGACGTCGCGTCGTCCATGGGCCGAGTCCAGTCCGCCCGATCCCGACTCTGCTCCTGCTCCCGGGACCAGGAGCCCGGTTCCGGTCGCCTTCACGTGCCGTGTCGGCGTGTGCGGCCACCGGCGCGCGTCCGTCCGCCGGCTCGGGGCCGGTAGTGGTCTTCGGCGGTGTGGTCCAA
>NZ_JBIRUB010000024.1:0-108727 GCF_044334985.1 Embleya sp. NPDC020630 | reverse complement strand
AGCTACCTCGCCGCCCTCCACCTCCGCGCCGCAATGATCTGGCTCAACGCCCTCACCCACACCACTCATTGATCACGACTGGATACGCGGCCTAGTTCGGCCCGGGTGAGCGTACCGGCCGCCTCCAGCCACCACAGCGCGAGCAGTTCGCGGGTGTCCGGGTCCAGCCACCGGGTCGCGGTCGCCACGTCGCGACGTTGGCCGGACAGGCCCAGCCGCAGGATCGTCAGGTTCGCGAAGTCGGAGCCGGGGTCGGCGTGTCCGGCCGCCTCGTCCAGCGGGGCGGTGAACGCGCGGCGGGCGTGCCGGCGGCGGATCCGGTTGATCGCGATGGCCACCAGCCAGGACCGGAAACGCTCGGGGTCGCGCAGCCCGCCGAGGCCGGTGAGCGCGTCGAGCATGGTCTCCTGCACCACGTCGTCGACGTCCGCGTGCCCGTCGAGGGCCCGGCCGACGATGTTGTAGACCAACGGCAGCCAGGCCGCGACGAGTTCGTCCCGGGCGCGCAGGTCACCGCCTCGGGCGGCGACGACCAGGGCGATGTCGTGCTCGATCTCCACGTAGCCACATCCACTTTCTCGACCGGCGTGACGGGCCCGCTCCCGTCCATCCGCTGCTCGGGAGATGCCGAGGATCGACGCGGATAACGGAAATCGCCGGACGAGTTCCCAGGGCGTGTCTTCCATCTCCCGCCGGGCTCCACGACGCCCGGCACCGCACCTCGCCGCCCCGGAGAAACAGGCGAATAGAACCACTGCGCACCTGCTTCTCCGGCACGCCGATGCACGGCATCCGCCCTTCGGGCTCCTCGCTGCGCTCACGCCGCGGAGCCCGAAGGGAGATTGAAGACACGCCCTGGGAAGGTGACGCGGATCAGTGTGGCTTGGCCGCCAGCAGGTCCTCGACCCGGGCCCGCACCTCGGGGGTGTCCAGGCCGCGGATGGTCACCGTGGTCCGCCGGCGCAGCACGTCGTCCACCGTCATCGCCCACTCGTGGTCGCGGGCGTAGGCGGCCTGGGCCCAGATGTCCGGCCCGTCGGGGTGGATGCGCTCGCCGAGCGAGCGGTCGGCGCGCACCATCGCGGCCAGGTCGTAGGCCAGGTTGCCGTAGTGCGAGGCCAGGTGTCGGGCCACCGCCGGGTCGACGCCGTCCTCGGCGGTGGCCTCGCCGAGCAGCCGGTGGGCCACCGCCTCGGGGTTGGCCGAGCCCGGCAGCGCCACCCGGCGCAGCGGGGTGGCCATGTCCTGCTCCAGTGCCACCACGCCGGCCTTGGCCAGCTTGTCCATGACGGTACGGCCGATGTGCCGGTAGGTGGTCCACTTGCCGCCCGCCACCGACAACATGCCGCCGCGCCCCTCGGTGACCACGGTCTCGCGCTTGGCCTCGCTGGTGGCGCCGGCCCCGCCCGGCAGTACCCGCAGGCCCGCGAAGGCGTAGGTGATGTCCTCGCGGCGCAGCTGGTCCTGGTCGACGGCGTTGCCCGCCTCGTCCAGGATCTGCGCGATGTCGGCCTCGGTCGGCGAGACCTTGCCGGGGTCGCCCTCGTACGCCTCGTCGGTGGTGCCGAGCAGCAGGTGCTCCTCCCACGGGATGGCGAAGGACACCCGGTACTTGTCGATCGGGATGGTCAACGCCGCGCGCCACGGCTGCTCTTGGCGCAGGACGAGGTGTACGCCCTTGGACAGCCGGATGCTCGGCTCGGCGGCCGGGTCCTCCATCCGGCGCAGGTGGTCCACCCACGGGCCGGTGGCGTTGAGCACGACGCGCGCGTTCACCCCGAATTCGGCGCCGTCGAGGCGGTCGCGCAGTTCGGCGCCGGTGACCCGGCCGCCGGCGTCCTTGCGCAGGGCGACCACCTCGGCGTGGTTGAGCACCACCGCGCCCGCCTCGACCGCGGCGCGCACCGTGGTGACCGCGACCCGGCTGTCGTTCATCTGGTGGTCGCCGTACACCGCGGCGCGGCGCAGGCCCTCCTTGCGCAGGGCCGGGACGAGTTCGAGCGCGTTGTCGGGGCCGATCACCTTGCCCATGCCGTCGCCGAACGCGGACAGGGCCGAGTAGAGGAAGACGCCGGCGCCGAGTTTGGCCGAGCCGTGCGGGCCGTCCTTGTAGACCGGGACCAGGAAGGACAGCGGGCGGACCAGGTGTGGGGCGACGTCGCGGGCGAGGGTGCGGCGTTCGCGGTGGTTCTCGGCGACCAGCTTGAGGTTGCCGGTCTGGAGGTAGCGCAGGCCGCCGTGGACCAGCTTGGAGGACGCGGACGAGGTGGCGCCGGCGAAGTCGCCGGCGTCGACCATGGCCACCCGCAGGCCGGTCTGGGCCGCGGTCCAGGCCACCGCCGTGCCGAGGATGCCGCCGCCGATGACGAGCAGGTCGTGGGTGCCGCGCGAGAGTTCGGCCCGGCTGTGGGCGCGTGCGGGGACGGTCGGATCCGTGGCGGTGCTCATCACGCGTCTCATTTCCACTCGGCCGGCTACTGCGGTGCGGGCGGGACGTGTCCCGAACCCAACCTAGGTGGTCGGCATTGTCGAACGATGAACGACAGTTTTCCGGCCGCTTGGGGCAGCGTCAAGTACGACCGGTCGAAACGGGGGCCGCACGGGCGCGCCGAGGCCGGGTCCCGCAGGGAAGGCGGTGCGCGCGGGCTCAGTACGGGAAGGACGCGCCCAGGTCGCGCGAGATGGCGCGGGCCGCGTCGCGGACCGCGGCGACCAGGGTGGGCCGCGGCGCGCCGTCGGCGACGATACGTTCGACGGCGCCGCTGATGCCCACCGCGCCCACCGGGGTGCCGCGCCGGTCGCGGATCGGCGCGGCGATCCCGGCCAGGCCCAGGACCGATTCCTCGACGTCGCCCGCCCAGCCGCGTTCGCGCACCGTGACGCTCTCCGCGTCCATCGCCGCCGGGTCGGTGATCGTGCGTGCGGTGAAGGCGACCGCGTCGGTCTCGTCCAACTCCGCGCGCGCGGCCGGATCGAGGGCGAGCAGGACCTTGCCCCACGCGGTGGAGTGCAGCGGCAACATCGCGCCTATCTCCAGCACCTGGCGGCTGTCGTCCGGCCGGAAGACGTGGTGGATCACCAGCACGCCGCCCTTGTGCAGCACGCCGATCCGCACGCTCTCCCCGGTGCCGCGGGCCAGATCGTCCGCCCAGACCAGGGCCCGGGCGCGCAACTCGTGCACGTCCAGGTAGGAACTGCTCAGCCGCAGCAGCTCGGCGCCGAGCTGGTACTTGCCGCTCTTGGGGTCCTGCTCCACGAACCCCTCCTGGTGGAGCGTGCGCAGGATGCCGTGCGCGGTGCCCTTCGCCAGACCCAGGGTGGTCGCGACCTCGCTCAGGCCGAAGCGCCGTTCGCCGCCGGCGAGCAACCGCAGGATCGCCGCTGCGCGTTCCAGCGACTGGATGGGACCGGGCATACCGACTCCTCCGTCGAAGATCAGGTTGGCAATGTAGAACAGCGGTCGCGAACATGCCGGCCGGGCCCGGGCCCGCCCCGTGCGCCGCGGCAGCCGTCGGTCGGGCCGAGGGCGAGATGTTCACCGACTCTTGACGGCGGCGCAACCCGCAGAGAACACTGCCGGACATCGGTCGTCAATGTCGAATACCAGTCGAATACCCGTCGAGGGCCGATCGAGTACCGGTCCCGAACACCAGTCGTTAGTCATCCCGCAGACCGAACCGGGACGGCCGATGGTTGTGACCGGCGCGCTTCCGGGGTGCGCCGTGTGTCGTCCGGCGCGGTCTCCCATTCCGGCGTCGCATTCCGCCGCCGGCCAACCGGTGTCATTCACGAAGGGGCTCAGTGATGACGAACGGCGACATCTTCGTCGGCGAGACCTTGGGTACATCCATCCTGGTTCTACTCGGCGTCGGCGTGTGCGCCGCGGTGACGCTCAACCGGTCCAAGGCACAACACGCCGGCTGGCTGGCGATCACCTTCGGCTGGGGCTTCGCGGTTCTGGCCGGCGCGTACGCGAGCGTGTCCCTGTCCGGTGCGCATCTCAATCCCGCGGTCACGCTCGGGATCGCGGTCAAGACGGGAGAGTGGGACAAGGTGCCGCTGTACCTGGCCGGGCAGTTCACCGGGGCGCTGATCGGCGCCGTGCTGGCCTGGGCGACCTATCTCGGCCAGTTCCGGGAACACGGCGAGCCGGTACTCGGGGTGTTCGCCACCTCTCCGGAGATTCGCCACCCGATCCAGAACGTGATCACCGAGACGATCGCCACCATGGTGCTGGTCATCGTCATCCTCACCCAGGGCCTGACCAACGGGCTCGCGCTGTCCGGCACCGGCGTACTGATCACCGCGCTCCTGGTGGTCGGCATCGGGCTGTCCCTGGGCGGCCCGACCGGCTACGCGATCAACCCGGTCCGCGACCTCGGGCCGCGCCTGGCCCACTCGTTCCTGCCGATCCCCGGCAAGGGCGGCTCGGACTGGTCCTACGCGTGGGTGCCGGTGGTCGGCCCGACGCTGGGCGGGCTCGCGGCCGGCGGCCTGTACCGTCTCGCCTTCTGATCGTCCCCCACCCCACCCCACTCCCACGCTCGGATCCTTCGGAAGAGGAGCCATGTCCGACACGTACATCGCCGCGATCGACCAGGGCACCACGTCCAGCCGCTGCATCATCTTCGGCGCCGACGGCCGGATCGTCGCCGTCGACCAGCGCGAGCACCGGCAGATCTTCCCGCGCCCGGGATGGGTCGAGCACGACGCCGCCGAGATCTGGAGCGTGGTGCAGGCGGTCGTCGCCGGCGCGCTGGACCGGGCCGGCCTGCGGCGGGACCAGATCCGCGCGCTCGGCATCACCAACCAGCGCGAGACGACCGTGTTGTGGGATCGCCATACCGGGGTTCCGGTACACAACGCCATCGTGTGGCAGGACACCCGCACCGACGCACTGTGTCGCGAACTGGGCGGCAACGTCGGCCAGGACCGCTTCCGGGTGGAGACCGGCCTCCCGCTGGCGAGCTACTTCGCCGGCCCCAAGATCCGCTGGCTGCTCGACAACGTCGAGGGGCTGCGCGAGCGGGCCGACCGGGGCGACATCCTGTTCGGCACGATGGAGTCGTGGGTGGTGTGGAACCTCACCGGCGGCCCGGACGGCGGGGTGCATGTCACGGACGTCACCAACGCCTCGCGCACGATGCTGATGAACCTGGAGACGCTGGACTGGGACGACCGGATCCTGCGCGCGATGGACGTGCCGCGTTCGGTGCTGGCCGAGATCCGCTCCTCCTCCGAGGTGTACGGCACCGCGAAGGGCGTCCTGGAGGGCGTGTCGGTCGCCTCCGCGCTCGGCGACCAGCAGGCCGCGCTGTTCGGCCAGACCTGCTTCGAACCCGGCGAGGCCAAGAGCACCTACGGCACCGGGAGCTTCCTGCTGATCAACACCGGGCCGCGGATCGTGCAGTCGCACCACGGGCTGCTCAGCACGGTCGGCTACCGACTGGGCAAGGACGCCCCGGTCTACGCGCTCGAGGGCTCGATCGCGGTCACCGGCTCGCTGGTGCAGTGGATGCGCGACCAGATGGGGCTGATCGCCACCGCGGCGGAGATCGAGACGCTGGCGCTGACCGTGGAGGACAACGGCGGCGCCTACTTCGTGCCCGCCTTCTCCGGGCTGTTCGCGCCCTACTGGCGCTCGGACGCGCGCGGGGTGATCGCGGGGCTGACCGCCTACGTGAACAAGGGGCACATCGCCCGGGCCGTCCTGGAGGCCACCGCGTGGCAGACCCGGGAGGTGGTGGACGCGATGGAGCGCGACTCGGGCGTGGAGTTGGCCACGCTCAAGGTGGACGGCGGGATGACCGCCAACAACCTGCTCATGCAGACCATCGCGGACGTGCTCGACGCTCCCGTCGCCCGCCCGTTCGTGGCCGAGACCACCGCGCTCGGCGCCGCGTACGCCGCGGGTCTCGCGGTCGGCTACTGGCCCGACCTCGACTCGTTGCGGGCGAACTGGCACCGTGCGGCGGAGTGGACCTCGCGGATGGACGAGGCCACGCGCGAGCGCGGCTACCGCAACTGGCGCAAGGCGGTGGACCGGACGATGGACTGGGTCGAGGAGCCGGACGCGCGCCCCCGCACGTCCTGAACACCTCCCGACCGACCGGAAGGCGGTGACCCGGGCCGGTGCGCGGCCGACCCGGGCGGGGCGACCCCGGCGCGTGATCGGCGCCGGGGTCGCCGCACCGCCGCGCATCGCCGGCCCGGCCGGGCCGGACGTCGGTGCGCCGGCGGGCGTGCGGCGTCAGCGCGTCGGCAGGTGCCGGGCGAAGAACCCGTGCACGTGCCGGCGGACCGTGGGGATCGACCGGGTCGGGGCGATCGCGCCGACCAGCGTGTCGCGGTCGGCCGCCGTCATCCGGCCCGACGCCACCAACTGCGGCGCGATGGCCGCGTAGTCGGTGAACACGGAGTGCGCCGACGACCGCATCCGCCGCCGGGGAATCGGGTGGCCGGAGTGGTCGAGCAGCGCCGACCAGGAACGCTCCAACACGGCGTGCTCCGGGAAGCCGTCGGTGTCGATCAGCAGCAGCGGCCGATCGGCCCCGTCGCGGGCGATGGGGTACAACTCGCCCACCTGTCCTGGCACTCGGGGCGGGTGGTCCAGATAGCCCTCCAGGTTGATCGCGGCGGCGACGCGGCGGTCCTCGGCCATCGTCTCGGCCGCGGTGGTACCGCCCGCCGAGTGGCCGAACACACCCACCCGGCGCGGATCCAACACCCGGTGCAGATCCGCCGGGAGCGGGCGGCCGGTCGGGTCCGGGTTGCCGCCCGCGGCGAGCACGGCCACCTGGTCCAGGACGAACTTCGTGTCCGCGATCCGCGTGTCGATCATCGTGTCGGCGATCGTGGGATCGTTGCGGGGATCGAACCGGAACACGGTCCACCGCACCCGGTCCCGCCCCGCCGGATCGACCGGGAACTCGACCACCGCGGCGTCCCCCGGATGGTCCATGGTCACCACCACGTAGCCCCGGCTCGCCAGTTCCTCGGCGAGCCCGGTGCCCATCCCGCGCGGATCGCCGCCGCCGGGGCTGTACAGCAGCACGGGGCGCCGCGTGGTCTGCGCGGGTGCGTCGATGTAGGAGTGGGTACGGGTGGCCGCCCAGTCCACCCCCGTCGACGGCAACTGCGGATGGCTCAGCGGACCGGCGATCGCGAACTCCCGCGCGGCGGCGTCGGGCAACTGCGCCGCGACGGTCCGCCCGGCCACACCGCGCGCCGGATAGTACACGGTGATCATCATCTCCCGGACCGCGATCGGCTCCCACGGGTCGGTGCGGGATCGATCGACCAGATACAGCGTGGTCGTGCCGATGGGATGTGGGCCGGTCGGCGCGGGCAGTCGCAGCTCGCCGGGCACCGACGGGTTTGCGTCGCCCGACTGTGCCCGCGCGGGCCGGGCCCGGACCACGCCGCCCGCGAAGAGCAGCGCGGTGGCCGGAATCGCCGCCCCGAGGATGCTTCGCCGCCCGATCGCGGGACCTGCTTCGTGCACCATGGATCCTCCTCGTGTCGCCCTACCCGGGTCGCCCGGAGTGCCCGGTGACCTGCATAATTGCGGCTTCGGCGGGCTCGTGGCCGAATTCGGGGCAGGACCCGAAGGTTGGCATCCGATGGGAGCCGCACACGAGCTTTGCGGCCGAGGCCGAAAGGATGGCGCCGCACCGACAGGAGGGGTAATGCTCCGGATCCGATTCACCGCCGCGGACTTCGGCCGGATCAGGTTCGCGCCGCGGCCGGCCCCGCTGCTTGAGCTGAACGTGGCCCTGATGCGCATGTTCCGCCCGGACGAGGCGCTCCTGCTCGGCACCTGGCGGCAACGCCTGCTCCGGGCCCTGCCGGCGGCGGCCGAACCGTTCGGGGACCTGGTGCCGGGTCCGGTGGCGCCGAATTTCCTGGACGAGTTCGCCGACTCGCTGACCGAGGGCCTGGACACGATCCGCACCACCCGCCCCGAGACGGTGCGGGCCGAGCTGGAACGGGTGTACGCCCCGCACCCGAGCGCCGCGCCGGCGTGGATCCGCGATCTGCACCGCGGTGACGAGCACTCCTGGCGCATCCTGCGCCGGGCCCGGCACGCGGCCTACGAGGCGGTGTTGGCCCCGGTGTGGTCCGTGGTCCAGGACCTGCACCGGGCCGAATTCACCCGCCACGCCCTGGGTATGGCCGAGCACGGCCTCGGCCCGACCCTCGCCGACCTCGTGCCCGGCAGCCGACTGCGCGAGGACGTTTGGGAGTTCGCCGCCCCCGCCGCCCGGGAGATCCCGCTGGGCGGGCGCGGCCTGCTGCTCCAGCCCACCTTCCATTGGAGCGGTTACCCGCTGATCTCCGACCTGCCCGACCGCCCGGTGGCCGTCACCTACCCCGCCGGCCCCGGCCTGCCGCCGACCCCCACCGGCCCGGCCGACACCGCGGAAGCGCTCGCGGCGGTGCTCGGCCGAACCCGCACCGACATCCTGTGCGTGCTGGCCGCCGGCCACACCACCGGCGACCTCGCCCGCCGCCTGCGGGTGAGCAACGCCACCGTCTCCGAACACACCGCGGCCCTACGCGCCGCCGGCCTGATCACCACCACCCGCATCGGTCGCGCGGTCCGCCACGAACGCACTCCGGTCGGAACGCTGTTGATCGGCCGGCACGGTCTGCGAACCGTTGACAGTCCCGGGTGACAGCGGTTTGGGTGGGCGGGTTGGTGTCCGTTTCGTGGGCGGCCGAGGGCCGTTCGGGGGAAGGGGATCGGTCATGGCGCGTATTCGTGAGGGATTTCGCGGTGAGGGGCCCGGGGCATTCACGCCGGACGGGTGCGCCGTGGAGATGTACGGGATGTTGCCGGTGCGCGAGGAGCCGGACATGATCGCGCTCGGGGCCCGGGAGGGGGCGCGCAGACTGCTCGAACTCGGGTGTGGGGCCGGACGGGTGACCCATGCCATGGTCGAGCGGGGGTGGGAGGTGACAGCGGTGGACGAGTCGCCGGAGATGCTCGATCGGGTGCGCGGGGCGAAGACGGTGTTGTCCACGATCGAGGATCTGCGGCTCGACGAGCGTTTCGACGTCGTGTTGTTGGGTTCCTACCTCGTGCACCAGGCCGAGGCCGACGTGCGCAAGGCGATGCTCGACACCTGTCGGAACCACGTGGCCGACGACGGGGTGGTGCTCATCCAGCGCGAAGGCCGCGGCTGGCACGACGAGTTGCCCCGGGTCAACGAACACCCCCGGGGCGCCGTGCACATCCTCGCCGCCGAGCCGATCGGCGACGGGGTCAACGCGATGCGGATCGAGTACGAGTTCGACGGTATGCGGTGGGCGCACGAGTTCCGCTCCCGGCCGCTCACGGACCCGGAGTTCGAGGCGGCCCTCGCCGAGTCCGACCTGGTGGTGGACGCCTACCTGGACGAACACCGCACCTGGGTGCGGGTTTTGCCGGCGTCGTGACCGACCTCGGCCACCCCTCAGCGCAGCAGTGTCGGTGACGCCCCCTTCGTGACGAGCAGACGCGGGCTGCCCGTTCCGTCGGCCGGCACGGCGTAGATGTTGCGGTCTCGGCCATACATCACGGTGTTGTCGTCGAGCCAGGCGGCCTGGTCGTCGACGTTCGCGTGTTCGGCCAACGGGGTTTCGCGCATCGTGGCCAGGTCCAGGACGTGCAGTCGCCACGTGGACTTGCCGGAGCGCTTCTTGAAGGCGATGCGGGTGCCGTCGGGGGACAGGGAGGGGCATTCGACGCCGTCGCGGATGGCGTGCGCCTCCCAGTTGGCGTAGTCGCCCTCGACCAGGTAGGTGTGGCCCTTCGTGCCGACCGTGGCATAGAAGCGGTTGTCGTCGGCGGCGAAGGTGACGCCCCAGTAGTTGACGTCGGGGGAGTGGTAGGGCTTGCCGTCGACGGTCAACGGGATGGCCTCGATGTTGATCAGGGTGTAGTCGGTGCGGGTGTCCAGGATGCCGGTCCAGGTGGAGAATCCGGTCTTGTTGTAGGACTCGCCGGAGACGAACACCGTCCACGACACCATGTTCCCGCTCGCGGAGACCCGGGCCCGGCTGGGGGTGCCGGCGAGTTCGATACGGCGTTTGACGTTCGTGTTGGCGTCGACGATCAGCGCGTCGGTGCCGGGCAGCGGGCCGCCCCGGGTCTGGAGGCAGACGCCGGTGCCCGCGCCGACGGCGAAACGTTCGCAGCGCAGTCCGCTGTCGACGCGGGCGGCGGCGGGGGTGTCGAGGCCGGTGTCGGCCACGGTGCGGTGTCCGCCGGCGCGGTTCGTGTCGACGAACACCAACCGCCCGCGTGCGGTCAGGTCGAGCGGGCGGCGTTCGACCGTCGCCTCCTCGTTGCGGTCGGCCGCGAAGGTCGAGTAGCCGACCGCCACGCCGACCAGCACCAACAGCCCCAGCGCCAGGGCGAGCGCGCGCTTCATCCGGTCACCTCCGGGTCGAGCGGGGCCGACGGCAGCAGCCGCCGGGCCAGGAGCAGGCAGCCGGCCAGTCCGGCGCCCATGGCGTAGAGCGCGGGGCCCGCGCCCCACAGGGTCCAGGCCGCGCCGAAGACCACAGAGGACAACAGCCGGGCACCGGCCTGTCCGGTCTGCAGCAGGGCCAGCCCGCTGGTGCGCAGGTGCATCGGCAGCAGCGGCCCGGCCGCGGCCATCAGCACACCGTCGGTGGCCGCGTAGAACAGGCCTTGGAGCCCGAGTACCACGAGCAGCACCGCCCACCGTGACGCGGTCCCGGACGCGTGTCCGCCGGTGGGCGCGGCGGCGACCAGGTACGCGGCGAGCAGCGCGAGGTGGCCGCCGAGGAAGACCCGGAAGCGGCCCACGCGGTCGGCGAGCCGGCCGATCGGCACGGCGAGCAGCAGGAACGCCCCGGCGGTGCCCAGCGGCAGCAGCGGGAAGTAGCGCAGCGGGATGTCGAAT
Source organism: Embleya sp. NPDC020630 (assembly GCF_044334985.1). Taxonomy (NCBI): domain Bacteria; kingdom Bacillati; phylum Actinomycetota; class Actinomycetes; order Kitasatosporales; family Streptomycetaceae; genus Embleya; species Embleya sp. NPDC020630. The sequence continues at coordinate 97,811 of NZ_JBIRUB010000024.1, read as the reverse complement.
CCGCGTTGCAGGACGAGGTAGACGAACGTGTCGCCGACGGTGAGCAGGCCGAGCAGTGCGGCGGCCACGCAGGTGCGGCGGAACGGTGCCAGGCGCAGCAGGCCGAACGCGGCCCGGAGCGAGGCCGCGCGCCGGGGCGGCGCCGGTTCGCGATGGTCGCGGACGTACAGCATCAACAGCAGCACGCCGAACGTGGCGACGCAGAAGGAGACCACGAATACCGCGTCGTAGGCGTCGTGGGTGGTCCACAACACGGCGAAAGCGGCGAGCGGGCCGAGGAAGGCGCCGACGGTGTCCATCGCGCGATGCACGCCGAACGCCCGGCCCAGGTGCGGGGTCGGGGTGCTCAACGTGATCAGCGCGTCGCGTGGCGCGGTGCGCAGACCCTTGCCGGTACGGTCCGCCGCCAGGACCAGGCCGAGCCCGGCGACGGATGAACCGACCAGCGGCAGGCCGAGTTTGCACACGGCGGACAGTCCGTACCCGGTGCCCGCGACCAGTTTGCGGCGCCGGGTACGGTCGGCGATCTGGCCGCCGAGCAGGCGGACCATGGCGGTGACGCCGAACCAGCCGCCGTCCAGGAGGCCGTATTGCAGCGGACTCAGTCCCAGGGTCAGGACGAGGTAGGTGGGCAGTACCGCGGTGACCATCTCGGCGGAGATGTCGGTGACCAGGCTGACGGCGCCGAGGGCGAGCACGTTGGCCGGGACGTTGCGGGTGAATCCCCGCGACGTCCCGACCGCCGTGCGCCCACCGGCCTGATCCGCGCGCCGGGTGGCGGCGATGTACACGGGCGATCCTCCGAGGCCGGGCGGATGGGTCAGTGGCAGGTGACCGGACCGAAGGAGTCGAGTTGGGTGCCGTCGTAGCGGACGAGTTGGCCGGAGTAGGTGCTGTCGGTGAGGGTCAGCTTCAGCACGGCGGGCGAACCGGTCACCCGCTTCTCGCTGTTGGGCTGCGGGGATTCGAAGTCGTAGGGATCGGCGCCGCCGGTGCCGACGAGCAGTTCACGCACGCCGGCGGGATCGGCCTTGGCCTTGGGGTTCTGCGGCGCGTAGCGCTCGTACAGGTGGTCGTGCCCGTTCAGGATCAGGTCGGCGTGGGCGTCGTAGAGCATTTGCCACGCGGTCTGGCTGACCTTGTCCGCCTGCGGGCCGGAACTGTACAGCGGCTTGTGCCAGTAGGCGGCCACGCAACCTTGCGTGTTGTTCGCCAGGTCGGCCTTGAGCCACTTGAGCTGCGCCGAGGTGGAGGACATGGACTGCTCGGAGTCGAGCGCGATGAAGTGCCAGCCGCCGCGGTCCCAGCTGTACCAGGTGGTGCCGTTGGGGGTGGCGCGGTCGCCGAAGTATGCCTTGTATCCGGCTTCCGGGGTGCTGTCGTCGTACTCGTGGTTGCCGGGGGCGGGGTGGGTCTTGGCCTTGAACCGGCCCCAGGTGGTGTCGTAGTACTTGCGGTAGTCGGACAGACTGCCGGTGTCGTATTGGTTGTCCCCCAGGGTGATCACCTCGTCCGGGTTGATCGCCTCGACCCGGCGTGCGGTCTGCTGGGCGCCGCATTCCTGGCTCGCGGTGCAGCCCGGGTCGGAGATGTCCCCGGCGGCGACCACGGTGAAGGACGAACTCCCGCCCTGCGGCGTGCCGATCACCGCCGCGCTGGGTGCGGAGAGGTTGCCGGCCGCGTCCTTGGCGCGGATCGTGTAGGAGTAGGAGACGCCCGTGGTCAGGCCGGTGTCGGTGTAGGTGGTGCCGACGCTGGTGCCGACCGCGACGCCGTCGCGCAGGATGTCGTATCCGGTCACGCCGACGTTGTCGGTGGAGGCGGTCCAGGCCAGCGAGACGCCGGTGGGCGTGGTGCCGGTGACCTTGGGCGAGGTGGGTGTGCTCGGTGCGGTGGTGTCGGGGCCGCTCGTGCCGCCGAACACCTCGAACTCCCAGAGGGAGTAGCCGTAGTCGGTGCCGCGGGTGGACGCGTAAACGCGCACGTGGCGGCCGTGGGTGGCCAGGGAACCGATGTCGTCGGTGCCGCCGTCGCCCGCCGAGGTGGAATACACCTTGGTCCAGGACGCGCCGTCCGGCGAGACCTCGATGCGGTACCCCTTGGCGTAGGCGTCCTCCCAGCTCAGCCGCACCCGGGAGATCGGGACGTCGGAGCCGAGGTCGACGCTCAGCCACTGGGCGCCGGAGCCCTCCTTGCTCGCCCAACGGGTGTCGGACTTGCCGTCGACGGCCTTGGCCGCGCCGTAGGAGGAACTCTCCGTCGAGGAGGCGGTGGCGGGTTTGCCGCGCGAGAGCAACACCTCGGCGGCGGAGGCGGTTTCGCCGAACGTGAGCACGGCGGCGAGCAGGGCCAGGACCGCCGCGATCGCGGCGAATCCACGGGATCGGGAAGACCTGGGCAGAGCGTGTCGGAAGGCCCGGGATGGCGGCCTTCGGCGGTTGGGGCGCAGAGCTTGGGGCAGGTGCACGTCGTCCTCCGGTGGTGAGGAGCCGATCGTCGTCGAGCCTGAACCGGGCAGGGTGGTGCGCTCGTTCGGGCCGGAACACGACGGGGGTGCGCCGTCGTGGGATGCCGACGCAGGCTCCGGCCCGACCGTCGGCCCGACGATCCCAAGGTGCCGCGCGCCGCGTCAATACTTGTTAGGAAACTTTACTAACAAGACTTCGGTCGGTCGCGAGCCGGCGACGGATCGTCTGCCCGCACGCCGGATATCCGCTACGGGGAGGGCGGTTGGTGGGGGATGGGCCCCGGGCCGGTGGGGGCGTGGTTGAGGACCAGCAGGCCGAGCACGACGGCCAGGGTGAAGACGGCGATGACCAGGCTCGCCAGGATCAGCCGACGGCGGCGTTCGCGGCGCTGCCAGTCGTCGTGCGCGGCGCGATACGCGTCGGGGGCCGGGTGCACCTCGCCGGCCAGTGTCTCCAGGGCCTCGCGCAGGAGGTGCTCGGTGTCGGGCGAATCGGCCGTGCGACCGTCGGCGCCGGGGGAGTTGCTCATCGCCGTACCTCCATCGCGTGCGTGAGCGCGGCCAGCCCACGCGCGGTGTGCGTCTTGACCGAACCGACTGAGATGCCCATGGTCGCCGCGATCTCCTTCTCCTTCAGGCACAACCAGTGGCGCAGTACCAATGCCTCGCGCTGGCGGGCGGGCAGTGCGCGCAGCGCGCGGATCAGCGCCCGCTGGTCGTCGCGCAGCAGCGCCGAGGTCTCCGCCGAGGCCACCGTGTCGATCCGGTCCTCGACGTGTCGGCGGGCGACCTGGAGGTGGCGTATTCGCATCCGGGTCAGGTTGCAGACCACCGACCGCAGATAGGCCGCGGCGGCGTCGGGGGTGCGCAGTTTCCGGTACTTGCGGTAGATCTCGTAGTAGGCCTCGGCCACGATGTTCTCCGGGTCGTCCGCGCCCAGAAGCGTGGCGAGCCGGAGCATCGAGGGGTAGTGCAGGTCGAACAGGCGCGCCACCTGGGCCTCCCGATCCGACCCGGCCGGATCCGGAGCGAGTCGGGTCGCAGGGGCCGGTTGGGTCGAGGCGACGGGAGGCGCCGGGGGAGCGGCATCCTGCGCCGGGATGTGCGTCGGCGGCGCGGCCTCGGGGGTGTCGCGTCGGATCCGCTTCACGAACCGTTCGCCCCCTTCCCCGGAGCCCGCCACAGGGCCGAACGTACCGCCAGGCGCGCCGGCAGCGCCGTGGTGTCCGCGCCGCGCGCCGCGCCGAACCGGTCGTACACCCCGGTCAGGACCAGGGTGACCGCGAGGTTGAGGGCCAGGGCCCCGAGCCCCGCGTACACCTGCCCGCCGTGACCGCCCACCTCGACGCGCACCAGCGAGACGAAGCCCTCCCGGACCACCGCGACGGTGCCGGCCAGCATGCCCACCGCCCAGCCGACGAGCAGCGCCCGATGATGCAGGCGCCGGGTGAACAGGCCGATCACCACCGCCGGGAAAATCTGCAGGATCCATACCCCGCCGAGCAGTTGCAGGTTGATCGCGGCCTGGTCGCGCAGCCCGAAGACGAACGCCACCGCGCCCACCTTCGCGATCAGCGACACCGCCTGGGCCACCCGGGTCTGGCGTTTGGGGGTGGCGGTGGGTTGGAAGTACGCGACGTAGACATTGCGGGTGAACGAGGTCGCCGCCGCGATCGACATCACCGCCGCCGGCACCAGCGCGCCCACGATGATCGCGCCGAACACCAGCCCGGCCGGGAAGGCCGGCAGCAGCCGGTCCACCAGCAGCGGAACCGCCGCCTCGGCGGCGCCCGGCGGCGCGTCCACCGCCATCGCCAGCGCGGCGATGCCCAACACCCCGAACATCGCGAGCACTGCCGTCCAGGCGGGCAGCACCACGCACACCCGGCGCAGCGTGTGCGGACCGGCGGCGGCGAAACCGGCGGTCAGCACGTGCGGATACAGCAGCAGGGCCAGTGCCGAGCCGAGCGCCAGCGTGGCGAACCCGCCCTGCTGATGCGCACTCAGCACCAACGAGGCATCATCCGGACCCGAACGGGCCAGCCGCCGATCGGCCGCCTCGAACATCGGCCCGGGCCCGCCGAATCGGGCCAGTACGAACCCCACCGCCACCGCGGCGGAAACGAACACCGCCGGCCCCTTCAACGCCGAGATCACCGTCGGCGCCCGCAACCCGTGCCGGTAGGTGGCGATCGCCAACCCGGCGAACAGCGCCACCATCGCCGCGTCCCCGACCGCCCCGCGCGCCTGCAACCCGGCCGCCGAGAGCACCGCGCGGATGCCCAGGACCTGCAGGGCCAGGTACGGCATCGTGGCCAGGATCCCGGTCAGCGCGACCACCAGGGCCAACGCCGGCGAGCCGTACCGGCCCCGGACGAAGTCCGCCACCGTCACATAGCCGTGTCGTCGGGCCACCGCCCACAACCGGGGGAGCAGCACGAACGCCAGCGGGCAGACGATCACCGTGTACGGCAGCGCGAAGAACGCGCTCGCCCCGCGCCCGTACACCTGGCCCGGCACCGCCGTGAAGGTGTACGCGGTGAAGATCGTGCCGCCGAGCAGGAACCAGGTCCACACCGGGCCCAGACCACGATCGGCCAGCGCCCACCGCTCCAGCGACGGCAGGTCGTCGTTGCGGTGCAGCCTCGGTGCGGTCACGGCCAGTAGCGACGCGCCGCCGACGACGATCAGGAAGGCGGCCGTCGTGGCCCCGTCGATCATCCGTCACCGTCCGCCTCGGCACGTGGGGCGCCCTTGCCCACAGGTTGCGCGAGCGTACCGGACCCGGCATCGGCGAACACGCGCGAATCCGCCGGAAATCGGCTGTCAACCGAATCGCCGGTCCGCGCAACTCTTCCACAGACCGACGATCCGTCGGTCCGCGGCATCGACCACAGGAGGCGACATGACCGGGGAGAAACCCCCGCACGCCGCCGGACGCACCGGCGCGACCCGCCGGATCGCGGCCGGCGCCCTCCTCGCGGCACCGGTCACGGCGCTGCTGTGGGTGCCCTGGTACGCGCGTCGGGGACCGGAGTTGGCCGGTGTCCCGTTCTTCTACTGGTATCAGCTCGCCTGGGTACCCGGCTGCGCGATCGCCATGTTCTGCGCCCACCTGCTGCTCCGCCGCCGCCCCGACCGGGACCACTCCTGACCCGGTCCGGCGCGCCGCCGGCTCGTTCGCCCGTCCCTCCCCCGCTCGAACAGGAGTACGCGTGTCCGCCACCGAGACCCGCAGCCCCCGTCCAGACGACTCCGATCCCAACGACTCCGGCGACTTTGCATACAACGCCAAGACCATCCTGATCTGGACCGTCGTCGCCCTGATCGGGGCGGCCGGTTGGGGCATGGTCGCGCTGGCCCGCGGCGAGGAGATCTCGGCCGTCTGGCTGATCTTCGCCGCGGTCGCCTCGTACGCGATCGCCTACCGCTTCTACTCGCGCTTCATCGTCCGCCGGGTCCTGGAGCCCGACGACACCCGCGCCACCCCGGCCGAACGCCTCGACGACGGCGTGGACTACCAACCCACCGACCACCGGGTCCTGTTCGGCCACCACTTTGCCGCGATCGCCGGCGCCGGACCGCTGGTGGGCCCGGTGCTCGCCGCGCAGATGGGCTACCTGCCCGGCACCATCTGGATCGTCGTGGGGGTGATCTTCGCCGGTGCCGTGCAGGACATGGTCGTGCTGTTCCTGTCGATGCGTCGGGACGGCAAGAGCCTGGGCCAGATGGCCCGCGACGAGATCGGCCGGGTCGGCGGCGCGGCGGCGCTGATCGCGGTGTTCGTGATCATGATCATCCTGCTCGCGGTGCTGGCCCTGGTCGTGGTCAACGCGCTGGCCGACTCGCCCTGGGGTACCTTCTCGGTCACGCTGACCGTGCCGATCGCGCTGTTCATGGGCGTGTACCTGCGCTACCTGCGCCCGGGGCGGGTCCTGGAGACCAGCGTGATCGGGGTGGCGCTGCTGCTGGCCGCGATCGTCGGCGGCGGGCAGATCGAGGACACCGCGCTCGGCGACGCGTTCACCTGGAGCCCGACCACCCTGGTGTTCTGCCTGATCGGCTACGGCTTCGTCGCCTCGGTGCTGCCGGTGTGGTTGTTGCTCGCCCCGCGCGACTACCTGTCCACGTTCATGAAGGTCGGCACGATCGTGCTGCTCGCGATCGGCGTGCTCGTGGCCGCGCCGAACATGAAGACCGACGCGGTCAGCTCGTTCGCCGGCTCCGGCTCCGGGCCGGTGTTCGCCGGGACGATGTTCCCGTTCCTGTTCATCACCATCGCCTGCGGCGCGCTCTCCGGGTTCCACGCGCTGGTCGCCTCCGGCACCACGCCGAAGCTGATCCGCAAGGAGTCGCAGGTCCGGATGATCGGCTACGGCGCCATGCTGATGGAGTCGTTCGTCGCGGTCATGGCGCTGATCGCCGCGTGTGTGATCGACCCGGGCCTGTACTACGCGATGAACGCCCCGGCCGGCGTGCTCGGCGCCACCGCGGAGAGCGCGTCGCACGCGGTCGCCGGTCTCGGCTTCACGATCACCCCCGACGACCTGCGCGCGGCGGCCCACGCGGTCGAGGAGAAGACCCTGATTGCCCGCTCCGGCGGGGCGCCCACGCTCGCCGTCGGGATGTCGGAGATCTTCGCCGACGTGTTCGGCGGCTCGGGGATGAAGGCGTTCTGGTACCACTTCGCGATCATGTTCGAGGCGCTGTTCATCCTGACCACGGTGGACGCCGGCACCCGGGTCGGCCGGTTCATGCTCCAGGACATGCTCGGCAACGTCTGGAAGCCGATCGGCCGGGTCGACTGGAAGCCCGGCATCTGGATCACCAGCGCCGCGGTGGTCGGCCTGTGGGGCTACTTCCTGTACGCCGGCGCCACCGACCCGCTCGGCGGGATCAACCAGCTCTTCCCGCTGTTCGGCATCGCGAACCAACTCCTCGCGGCCGTCGCGCTCACCGTCGCCACCACGGTGCTGGTCAAGTCCGGCAAGCTGCGCTGGGCCTGGGTCACCGGCGTCCCGCTGGCCTGGGACGTCGCGGTGACGTACACCGCCGGCCTGGAGAAGATCTTCTCCGACGACCCCCGCATCGGCTTCTTCGCGCAACGCGACCGCTACGCCGACGCGATCGACGCGGGCAAGGTGCTCGGCCCGGCCAAGAACATGGACGACATGCACACCGTGGTGCTGAACTCCACCGTCGACGGCGTGCTGATCGCGATCTTCCTGGTGCTGATCGCACTGGTGATCGCCAACGCGGCCGTGGTGTGCGTGCGGGCGATCCGTGCCGGAGGATCGTTGCCCACCACCGAGACGCCGTGGGTCGAGTCCACCCTGGACCTCGGGCCGGGCGGCGCGGCCGGGGATCGGGCGCTCGCCGGCGCCGGGGCCGGCGACGCGGCGGGACGCTCGTGACGCGGCGGGCCCGGGATCTTCGGCACGTGCCCGGGCGGGTGTTCGGGTGGGTGCGGTGGTACCTGCGGGAGATCTCCGGCGACGCGGACTACGAGCGTCACCGCCGGCGACACCTGCGGGAGCATCCGGACCGACCGGCGCCGACCCGACGCGAGTACGAGTCCTGGCGGACCCGGCGACGTGAGGAGCGGCCGCAGACGCGCTGCTGCTGAGGCGCCGACGGTGGGTGGACGGGCGGTGTCGACACGCGTCGACACCGCCCTTTCGGGTATTCGGTCGACTCCGGCGAGAAAAAATTAGTCCGAATCGATGCGCTCTCGTGCTGTTGCGCATGTGACCGATATGTAAGCGACATGTGAACGTTCGTCGCGGGCAGGTGTGTTCGCCCCGCCGACGGGTGGTCGGGACCGCACGCGCGCGGGCGTGTGCGCCGGGTGCGCGGCCGGTCTGATCAAGGGTTCTCGCGCGTCGACGACGCAGGTCGGGGACGGGTGTGCGCGGGGCGTTCGCGCACTACACCAGGTGACCCGAATGGTTCAACCGCGCCGTCGGAGGCGCCCGAGCGGGGCCTGAATTCACCCCTTGCGGCCGATCGACCCGGTACTCCAATGTGTTGATCTGTGTTCGTCCGTGTACTCATCGTATGCAGGTCATGGAGCGCGGAATGAATGAGTTCAACGCCGATGCCCATCGCGCACACCCCGCGCCGGAAGACGCGGTGGCCATCGTCGGGTTGGCCTGCCGACTCCCCGGCGCCGACGGCCCCGACGAGTTCTGGGACCTGCTGAACAGCGGACGCGACACGATCACCGAAGTGCCCCACCATCGCCGGGACGCGAGAGCGGCGCACGACACGAACCGAGCGGCCGGCGGATCCCCCCACCCAGCCGCGGACCGACCGCGAAGAGGCGGATTCCTGGACGCGGTGGACCGGTTCGACGCCGCCTTCTTCGGCATCACCCCGGGCGAGGCCGCCCTGATCGACCCACAGCAGCGCCTGATGCTCGAACTGTGCTGGGAGGCCCTGGAACACGCGGGCATCCCGCCGACCCGGATCCGGGGCAGCGCCACCGGGGTGTTCGCCGGCGCGATCTGGGACGACTACGCCACCCTCCTGCGCCGCGCCGGTGTCGAGCCCGGCCCCCGACACGCCACCGGCCTGCACCGCAGCATGATCGCCAACCGGGTCTCGTACACCCTCGGCCTGCGCGGCCCCAGCATGACGGTGGACGCTGCCCAGTCCTCGTCCCTGGTCGCGGTACACCTGGCGGGCGAGAGCCTGCGCCGCGGCGAGTCGACACTGGCCCTGGTCGGCGGGGTCAACCTGGACCTGGTTCCCGACCACGACGGCGACGCGGCCAAGTTCGGCGGGCTCTCCCCGCAGGGCCGCTGCTTCACCTTCGACGCCCGGGCCGACGGCTACGTGCGCGGCGAGGGCGGCGCGGTGGTGGTGCTCAAGCCGCTGTCCCGCGCGCTGGCCGACGGCGACGTCGTGCACGCCGTGATCCGGGGCAGTGCGATGAACAACGACGGGGGCGGCGACGCGTTGACCGCGCCCGACCCCCGGGCCCAGGCGGAGGTGATCCGGCTCGCCCGGCGGAGGGCCGAAGTCGCCGCGTCCGCCGTGCAATACGTCGAACTGCACGGCACGGGCACCCCCGTCGGCGACCCGATCGAGGCCGCCGCACTCGGTGCGGCGCTCGGCGCGGAGCGGGCGAACCGGCCGCCGCTGGCCGTCGGTTCGGTGAAGACCAACGTCGGGCACCTGGAGGGCGCGGCCGGCATCGTCGGCCTGGTCAAGACGGCATTGGCGATCCGACACCGGCGGCTCCCGGCAAGCCTGAACTTCGCCGAACCCCATCCGCGGATCCCGTTGGGCGAACTGGGCCTGCGGGTGCAGACGGCGACGGGCGACTGGCCCTGTCCGGACGAACCCCTGATCGCCGGGGTGAGTTCGTTCGGGATGGGCGGGACCAACTGCCATGTGGTGCTCGCGGAGGCGGAGCCTGCGGGCGGGGTGGGGCCGTCGGGTGGGGCGGATCCGGTCGTGGGGTCCGCCACCGGCCCGGTGCCTTCGGAAGCGGTTGCCGTGCCGATCTCCGGTGTCGACGCGGACGGGCTTCGGGCCCAGGCCGGGCGATGGCACGGCTACGTACGCGAACATCCCGACGTGGCGCCGGCCGACCTGGGCTACTCGGCCGCCACCACCCGGACCGCGTTCGCCGCCCGCGCCGTCGTCCTCGCTCGCGACCACGCCGAACTCCTCGCCGCGCTCGACGCGTTACGCGGAGCCGGCGCGGATCCACACCTGGTCCGGGCCGAGGCTCAACCCGGCCGGACCGCCTTCCTGTTCACCGGACAGGGCAGCCAACGCCCCGCCATGGCTCGGGAGTTGTACGCCCGCCACGCCGTCTTCGCGGCGGCCTTCGACGCCGCCTGCGCCCACCTGGACCCGCACCTGCCGCGCCCGTTGCGCGAGGTGTTGTTCGCCTCGCCCGACAGCCCGGACGCGGCGCTCGTGCACCGCACCGAGTACACCCAACCCGCGCTGTTCGCCGTCGAGGTCGCGCTGTACCGGTTGTTCGAACACTGGGGGGTGACCCCGGACCTGCTGCTCGGCCACTCGATCGGCGAGCTGTGCGCCGCGCATGTGGCCGGCGTCTGGTCCCTGCCCGACGCGTGCGCGCTGGTCGCGGCCCGGGGCCGGCTGATGCAGGAACTGCCGGACGGCGGAGCGATGGTGTCGCTGCGGGTCGCCGAGGACGACGTGCTCGCCTCGCTCGAACCGGTCCGCGACCGGGTCTCGATCGCGGCCGTCAACGGACCGCTGGCCACGGTGATCTCGGGCGACCGGGACGCGGTCCTCGACGTCGCGGCCGGCTGGCGGGCACAGGGCCACAAGACCACCCGACTGCGGGTCGCACACGCCTTCCACTCACCGCGCATGGACGCGATGACGGACGCCTTCGCCGAGGTGGCCGCCGGGCTGACCGCTCGACCGCCCGTCCTGCCCGTCGTGTCCAACCTGACCGGCCTGCCGCTGACCGCCGAACAGGCATGCTCCCCGGACTACTGGGTCCGCCACGTGCGGCACACCGTGCGCTTTCACGACGGGGTGCGCCGGCTGCGGGCCGAAGGCGCGACGGTACTGCTCGAACTGGGCCCGGACGGCAGCCTGTCGGCGGCGGCCCGGACCTGCCTGGTCGACGGTGAACGAGACACCGTGGCCACGATCCCGACGCTGCGCCGCAACCGCCCGGAGGCGGACGCGTTGACCACGGCGATGGCCCGCCTGTACACGAACGGCGTGGACCCGGACTGGGAGCGGGTGTTCGAGGGACGCGGGGCACGCCGGGTTGCGTTGCCCACCTACGCCTTCCGGCGCGCACGCCACTGGCCGGGTGCCTCGGCCGAAGCCGCCGACACGGCCGCGCCAAACGAATCACCCGCCGTGGCAACGACGTTGAGCGAGCGGTTGGCCGCACTGTCCGCGACCGAGCAACATCGCGTCCTGCTCGACCTGATCCGGGCACACGCGACCGCCGTCCTGGGCCCCGGCGCGACCACGACCGTCGAACCCGACCGCACCTACCGCGAATCGGGCCTGGACTCGCTCGGCACCGTCGAACTGATCACCCGGCTGGCCAGGGACACCGGCCTCGACCTGCCCCCGACCACGGTCTTCGACCACCCCACACCCACCGCGCTCGCCCACCACCTGCGCACCCGAGCGCTCGACCTGCCCGCACCGACCGGCCCCCGGCCGACGCCCGGGCCGGCCGGCGCCGACGAACCGATCGCCATCGTGGCGATGGGCTGCCGGCTGCCCGGCGCGGTTCGCACCCCCGAGGACCTGTGGCGGCTGGTCGCGGACGGCGTGGACGCGATCACCGCCTTCCCCACCGACCGCGGCTGGGACCTGGACCGGCTCCACCACGACGACCCGGACCGGCCGGGCACCAGCTATGTACGATCCGGCGGATTCCTGGACCACGCGGGCGACTTCGACGCGGAGTTCTTCGGGATCGGCCCGCGCGAGGCGCTGGCCATGGACCCGCAGCAACGGCTGCTCCTGGAGACCTCCTGGGAGGCGATCGAACGCGCCGGACTCGACCCGACCGCGCTGCGCGGCGAGCGGGTGGGGGTGTTCGTCGGCGCCACCGCGCAGGAGTACGGCCCGCGCATGCACGAATCCACCGACGCCCTCGCCGGGTTCCTGCTGACCGGCACCACGCCCAGCGTCGCGTCCGGGCGGATCGCGTACACCCTCGGCCTGTCGGGCCCGGCGCTCACCGTCGACACCGCCTGCTCGTCCTCGCTGGTCGCGGTGCACCTGGCCGCACGTTCGCTGGCGAGCGGGGAATGTGCGCTGGCCCTGGCGGGCGGCGCCACCGTGATGGCCGGCCCCGGCATGTTCGTCGAATTCGCCCGGCAGCGCGGCCTGGCCCCCGACGGTCGTTGCAAGCCGTTCTCGGCGGACGCCGACGGCACCGCCTGGGCCGAGGGCGTCGGCGTGCTCCTGCTGGAACGCCTGTCCGACGCGCGCCGCAACGGCCATCCCGTACTCGCCGTGCTGCGCGGCTCCGCGATCAACCAGGACGGGGCCAGCAACGGGCTCAGCGCGCCCAACGGCACGGCCCAGCAGCGGGTGATCCGGGACGCGCTGGCCGCCGCCGGACTCGGCCCGCAAGATGTCGACCTGGTCGAGGCACACGGCACCGGGACACCGCTGGGCGACCCGATCGAGGCGCAGGCGCTGCTGGCCACGTACGGGCGCGATCGGGCCGCCGATCGGCCGCTGCTGCTCGGCTCGGTGAAGTCCAACATCGGCCACACCCAGGCCGCGGCGGGTGTGGCCGGGCTGATCAAGACCGTGCTGGCCCTGCGGCACGGCGCGGTACCGGGGACGCTGCACCTGCGCGAACCGTCGCCCCACGTGCGGTGGGCGGACGGGGCGATCACGCTGCCGACGACGACCACGGACTGGCCGGCGTACGACCGACCGCGCCGCGCGGCGGTGTCGTCGTTCGGGATCAGTGGGACGAACGCGCATGTGATCGTGGAGGAGGCGGGCGGGGGTGCGGAGGCACCGGGGCCTGCCCCGGCCGGCGGGCCCGCGTCCGACGGTGTCGCCGACCCCGTGCCGCTGGTGGTTTCCGCGCGGAGCGAGGCCGCGTTGCGGGGGCAGGCGGAGCAGCTCGCGGGGCTGCTCCGGAGGGCGGACGCCCCGGCCCTGGCCGATGTCGGGTATTCGCTGCTGCGCGGCCGGGCCGGGTTCGAGTACACCGCCGTGATACCGGCGCGCACCCACGCCGAGGCACTGCACGGGTTGACCGCGCTCGCCGCCGATCGACCCGCCGACCGGCTGATCCGGGGCAGCGCCCCGGCGGCCCGCGGCGGGACCGTGTTCGTCTTCCCAGGGCAGGGCACCCAGTGGTCCGGGATGGCGCTGGAACTCCTGGACACCAGCGAGCCGTTCGCCGCCTCCATGCGGGCCTGCGCCGACGCGCTCGCCCCGTACGCCGACGACTGGTCGCTGCTCGACGTGCTCCGCGAGCCCGGGACGCCGGGGTTGACGCGCGTCGACGTCGTACAGCCCGCGCTGTTCGCGGTGATGGTCTCGCTGGCCGCGCTGTGGCGCTCGATCGGGATCGAACCGCAGGCCGTGGTCGGCCACTCGCAGGGCGAGATCGCCGCCGCGTACGTCGCGGGCGCACTGTCCCTGGCCGACGCCGCCAAGGTGGTCGCACTGCGCAGCCGGGCGCTGGTCACGGCGGCGGGCAGCGGCGGGATGGCCTCGGTGTCACTGCCCGCCGAACAGGTCGCCGCGCTGCTCGAACCCTGGTCCGGCCGGCTCGGCGTGGCCGCCGTCAACGGGCCGAGCGCCACCGTGGTCAGCGGAGACACCGAGGCCCTGGACACGTTCCTGGACCGATGCGCGGCGGACGACCTGCGGGCCCGGCGCATCCCCGTCGACTACGCGTCGCACTCGGCACACATGGAGGAGATCCGCGATCGACTCCTGACCGACCTGGCCGACGTGACCCCGCGGGCCGCGTCCACAGCCTTCTACTCCACCCTGACCGGCGGTCGCACGGCCGACACGAGCGGCCTCGACGCCGACTACTGGTACCACAATCTGCGCCGAACGGTGCGGTACGAGAGAGCCGTTCGGGCGCTGAGCGAGGACGGTCACCGGCTGTTCGTGGAGGTCGGCCCGCATCCCGTGCTCACGCTCGGTACCCAGGAAACGCTGGACGCGTGCGGCAGCGGCGGCACCACGATCGGCACACTGAGCCGCGACCACGGCGGCCGGGACCGCTTTCTCGTTGCGGTGGCGGAGGCCGTCGCGCACGGCGCCCGGCCCGACGCGGAAGCGCTGTTCGACCCGGCCGGTACCGGCGTGCGGGCGGTTGCCCTGCCCACCTACGCGTTCCAGCACCGGCGCTACTGGCTGACCCCGCGCGAGGCGGCTCCCGACGGTACGGCTGCCCTGGGTCTGACGCCGATCGCCCATCCGCTGCTCGGCGCGCTTGGCGCGCTCGGCGTCGAGCCGGATGGCACGGTGATCGCGACAGGTCGGATCTCGCTGCGGGATCTGCCGTGGTTGGCGGACCATGCGGTCGCGGACACCGTGGTGTTGCCGGGGACCGCGTTTGTCGAACTGGCCCTGTGGGTGGGGGAGTCCGTGGGGGTTCCGCAGGTCGAGGAACTGACCCTGGAGAGCCCGCTGCTTTTGCCCGAGACCGGTGATGTGCACCTGCGCGTTGCCGTGGCCCCGGCGGACGAGGCCGGGCTGCGGGAGGTCACCATCCACTCCCGGCGGGCGGGTGGCGGCGGTGCCGATGCGGAGCGGGAGTCGTGGGTTCGGCATGCGGGCGGGCTCCTCGTGGAGTCGGTGCCGGACGTCGGCGGGGGCGGTGGCGGTGCCGGTGGGCTCACCGAGTGGCCGCCGCCAGGTTCCGATGTGCTTGACCTTGCCGATGCCTATCCCGTCTTGGCCGGGCTCGGGTACGGCTACGGGCCGGCATTTCGGGGACTGCGTGCGGCTTGGCGCGGAGCCGGTGGCGAACTGTTCGCCGAGGTGCGGTTGCCGGACGGACTGCGGGAATCGGGGTCGGGGGTGGTGGGGCCGGAGTTCGGGATCCACCCGGCGCTCTTGGATGCGGCACTGCACCCGTTGCTTCCGTCACCTTCGTCGCTTTCATCGACTTCGTTGTTTTCGACGCCGGACGGGTCGGCGGGTGCGTCGCCGCGTATTCCGTTCTCGCTGGCGGACGTGCGGCTGTACGCCACCGGGGCCGACATGTTGCGGGTGCGGCTGGACCGGGCGGGCGACGGGGCCACAGCGCTTACGGTTGCCGACGGCGCCGGTGCGCCGGTCCTGTCCATCGGCGCGCTGACCCTGCGTGAACTGCCTGGGGACGGGCCGATCGCGGCGGAACCCCGGCCGGGCGAGGCGATGTTCGACCTGCGCTGGATCGCCGGAACGACCTCGGCGGAGCCGACGGGTGTCGGGTACGCGTTCATCGGGGACGACCTCGGCCTGGGCGGCGGCGAGGTATATCCGAGCCTCGCGGACCTCGACGCTCGACTGCTCGCGACGGGAGAACCCCCACCCGACGTGGTGTTCGCCGCCGTGCCCATGGGGGCGGACGACGACGTCACGGGTGCCGCGCACGACAGCGCGCGCTGGGCGTTGGGCCTGGTCGGGAGTTGGCTTGCCGGCGAGCGGTCGAGTGGGGCGCGGCTGGTCGTGGTCACCCGTGGTGCGGTCGCTGCTCGGGCCGGGGACGCTCTGTCGGGGCTGCCCGCAGCCCCTGTATGGGGGCTGTTGCGGACCGCGCAGTCCGAACACCCCGATCGTTTCGTGCTGCTCGACCTGGACGATGCGGTGCGCTCCGGCTCCGCGCTGCTTGGCGCGGCCGTTGCGGGTGAACCTCAACTCGCCCTGCGCGATGGGGTGGTTCATCTACCCCGCATGGTGGTTGCCGAGCCGGTTGACCCGGCGGATGCGCCGGTGGCTCGACGTCGACCCGATCCGAACGGGACCGCGCTGATCACCGGTGGCACCGGCACCCTGGGTGCGCTGGTTGCCCGCCGGCTGGTCGCCGAACACGGCATCCGGCATCTGCTCCTGCTCGGACGCGCGGGTCCGGAGGCGGCCGGGGCCCAGGAGTTGATCGCCGAACTCGGCGCGCTCGGCGCCCGGGTGACCGTGGCCGCGTGCGATGTCGCCGACCGGGCCGCGCTGCGCCGGGTGATCGGGGACATCCCCGCCGAGCACCCGCCGACGATCGTCGTTCACGCCGCCGGTGTGCTCGACGACGCGACGCTGTTGTCGTTGACCCCGGATCGGCTCGACGCGGTGCTGCGCCCCAAGGTGGACGCGGCCTGGCATCTGCACGAGTTGACCCGAGCGGCGGACCCGGCGGCGTTCGTGCTGTTTTCGTCCATCACCGCGATCACGGGCAACGCCGGCCAGGGCGCGTACACGGCGGCCAACACCTTCCTGGACGCCCTCGCCGAACACCGCCGCGCCGCCGGGCTGCCCGCCAACGCGCTGGCCTGGGGACTGTGGGCCGAGGGCAGCGGGATGACCCGCCACCTCGACCACACCGACCGGGCCCGGATGTCCCGGGGCGGGATCGCGGCGCTGTCCACCGAGACCGGACTCGCCCTGTTCGATGCCGCGTTGCACCGGGACCACCCGTACACGATCCCGGCCCGCCTGGACCGCAGCGCGTTGCGGGCCCTGGCCGCGAGCGGTGTGCTGCCCGCCGTACTGCGCGGCCTCGTGCGTCTCCCGCCACCGCGTGCCGCCGCCTCCGGAGACCGCGCGGACGCGTCGTCGTGGACCGGGCGGATCCGGGAACTCCCGGGCGAGCAGCGGGAACGGGCGATCACCGACCTGGTGCGCGGGCAACTCGCCGCCGTCCTCGGACACGACGCACCCGAACGACTCGACCTCGACCGCGCCTTCCGCGAGCTGGGCGTCGACTCGCTGACCGCACTCGAACTGCGCAACCGGCTCAATGCGTTCACCGGCCTGCGGCTGCCCGCGACCGTGGTCTTCGACCACCCCAGCGGAACGGCCCTGGTCGCCCGGATGACGCGCGAGGTGGTCGGGGCGGCGCCGAGCGAGCCGACCACGCCCGCTGCCGGACCGACTGTGACGGTCGACGAGCCGATCGTCGTCGTCGGCATCGGCTGTCGCTATCCGGGTGGTGTGGCCGGTCCCGAGGACCTGTGGCGACTGGTTGCGGCCGGCACGGACGCGGTCGGTGACTTCCCCGGGGATCGTGGCTGGGATCTGGCGAACCTGTACGACCCAGACCCGGACAAGGTCGGCAAGGTCTACACCCGACGGGGTGGATTCCTCTACGAGTCGGGGGAGTTCGACGCCGAGTTCTTCGGCATCTCGCCGCGTGAGGCGGCGGCGATGGACCCGCAGCAGCGGCTGCTCCTGGAGACCGCGTGGGAGGCGTTCGAGCACGCGGGCGTGGATCCGAGGACGCTGCGCGGGAGCAACACGGGTGTGTTCGCCGGGGTGATGTACAACGACTACGCCTCGCGGCTGCACCGCGCCCCCGACGGGTTCGAGGGCATGCTGCTGGCCGGAAACGTGGGCAGCGTCGTGACCGGAAGGGTGTCCTACGCGCTGGGCCTGGAGGGGCCGGCGGTCAGCGTGGACACGGCCTGCTCGTCGTCGCTGGTGGCTCTGCACCTGGCGGCCAATGCGCTGCGGTCGGGGGAGTGCGATCTGGCGCTCGCCGGTGGGGTGACGGTGATGTCCACTCCGAATGTCTTCGTCGAGTTCTCCCGACAGCGCGGACTGTCGGCGGACGGCCGGTGCCGGTCGTTCGCGGCGGGCGCGGACGGTACGGGTTGGGGCGAGGGTGTCGGGCTGCTGGTGGTGGAGCGGCTGTCCGACGCGCGGCGCAACGGGCATCCCGTGCTGGCGCTGCTGCGTGGTTCGGCGATCAACCAGGACGGCGCGTCGAACGGGCTGACCGCGCCGAACGGTCCGTCCCAGGAGCGGGTGATCCGGGCGGCGTTGGCCGGTGCGGGGTTGTCGGCGGCGGATGTGGACGCGGTGGAGGCGCACGGGACCGGGACGACGCTGGGCGACCCGATCGAGGCGCAGGCGCTGTTGGCCACGTACGGGCAGGACCGGCCGGCGGATCGGCCGTTGTGGCTGGGCTCGATCAAGTCGAACATCGGGCACACGCAGGCCGCGGCCGGGGCGGCCGGCCTGATCAAGATGATCATGGCGATGCGGCACGGCGTGCTGCCCGAGACGTTGCACGTCGACGCGCCGTCGCCGCACGTGGACTGGTCGACGGGACACGTCGAGTTGCTGGCCGAGGGTCGACCGTGGCCCGAGGTCGGCCGGGCGCGCCGGGCCGCCGTGTCGTCGTTCGGGATCAGCGGGACGAATGCGCACGTGATCGTCGAACAGGCGCCGGCGGCCGAGCCGGTGGTGTCCCGGGACGAGCCGGTGGGTGTGGCGGGCCTGGTGCCGTGGGTGTTGTCGGCCAGGACCGCCGACAGTCTGCGGGCGCAGGCGGCGCGATTGCGGGAGTGGTCGGCGCGGCATCCGGAGGCGGATCCGGTCGACGTGGGGTGGTCGTTGGTTCGGGAGCGGTCGGTTTTCGATCGGCGGGCGGTGGTCAGTGGTCGCGATCCAGGTGAACTTGCTTGTGGGCTCGATGAGTTGGCTGCCGGCGGCGGTATCGCCGATGGTCGGCCGATGTTCTCGGGGCCCGGTCCGGTGTTCGTGTTTCCGGGGCAGGGGTCGCAGTGGGTGGGAATGGCGGCCGGGTTGTTGGAGTGCTCGCCGGTGTTTGCGGGCGCGGTTGCCGAGTGTGCCGCGGTGATGGATCCGTTGGTGGCGGATTGGTCGCTGTTGGAAGTGTTGCGGGATGGGTCTGCCCGTGAGTTGGAGCGCGTGGACGTCGTTCAGCCGGTTCTGTTTGCGGTGATGGTGGGGCTTGCGCGGTGGTGGGAGTCGTGCGGGGTGCGGCCGGGCGCGGTCGTTGGGCACTCGCAGGGGGAGATCGCTGCGGCGCATGTGGCCGGCTATCTGTCCTTGGCGGATGCGGTACGGGTGGTCGTGTTGCGGAGTCGGGCCCTGCTGGGGGTCGCGTCGTCCGGGGGCGGGATGGTCTCCGTCGGGGTGTCGGCGGAGCGTGCTCGCGAGTTGGTCGCCGGGGACGAGCGATTGTCACTGGCGGCCGTGAACGGGCCGACCAGTGTGGTGCTTTCGGGTGATGTCGAAGCGCTGACGCCGGTGGTCGAGGCGTGTGAGCGGGATGGTGTGCGGGCTCGGTGGATCCCGGTGGACTACGCGTCGCATTCGGCGCGGATGGAGGCCGTGCGGGGCGAGGTGGAGCGGCTGTTGGCGGATGTGACGCCGCAGGCGGGCCGCGTGCCGATGTACTCGACCGTGAGCGGGGAGGCGGTTGCCGATCCCGCCGAGTTGGGCGGGTCGTACTGGTTCGAGAATCTGCGGCGCACGGTCGAGCTTGAGCGGGCCGTGGGTGCGGCGGTCGCGGATGGTCATGGTGCGTTTCTGGAGTGCAGTCCGCATCCGGGGCTGGTGGTGCCGTTGGGGGACACCCTGGAGGCGGCCGGTGCGGATGGCGCGGTTTTGGAGACGTTGCGGCGGGGTGAGGGTGGGCCCGATCGGCTGGTCGCCGCGCTCTCGGCGGCGTTCGTGGCGGGTGTCGCGGTGGACTGGGCCGGGATGTTGCCGGGTCGCCATGTCGAGCTGCCGACCTACGCCTTCCAACGGCGGCGCTACTGGTTGACGGGTGGCGAACGAGCGGGCGATCCGACCGGGTTGGGGCTGGTCGCGGCCGATCACCCGCTGCTGGGGGCTGCGGTCGGTTCGGTTCGGGACGGGGAACTCCTGTACACCGGGCGGTTGTCCGCCGCCACGCACGGATGGCTCACGGACCACGCGGTGTTCGGCTCGGTAGTGGTGCCGGGGACGGCGTTCGTGGAGCTGGCGTCGTGGGTCGGTGTCGAGGCCGGTTGCCCGGTTGTGGACGAACTCACGCTGCATGCGCCGCTGGTGCTGCCGGACGGGGTCGGCGTCCGGCTTCGGGTGGCGGTGGGTACGGCGGATTCGGGCGGGCGTCGGGTGGTGGAGTTCCATTCGCGGCCCGAGGATGCCCCCGACGAGCATCCGTGGACTCGGCATGCGACCGGCACGCTGGGCACCGCGAGTGTGCTCGGATCCGCGTCGGCCGGGGCGGAGGCGTGGGCGGTCTGGCCGCCGGCGGATGCCGAGGTGGTCGACTCGGAGGCCGTGTATGAGCGGCTTGCGGAGCACGGGTACGAATACGGGCCCATCTTCCGGGGGTTGCGGGCCGCGTGGCGGCGGGGTGACGACTTTTTCGCCGAGGTCGCGCTGCCGGAGGCGGCCGGTCGGGACGCGCATGGCTACGACCTGCATCCGGCGGTGCTGGACGCCGCGCTGCATGTGGCCGCGGCCGAGGCGGTGGCGCAGTCGGGGGCGACGCTGTTGCCGTTCGCCTGGACCGGGGTTGTGCTACATGGGCCGGGGGCGTCGCTGCTCCGGGTGGTGTTGCGGCGTACCGGGCGGGAGACGTTGGCGGTCGACGTGGCCGACGAGCGTGGTGTTCCGGTGGCGTCGGTCGCGTCGCTGACGCTGCGGCCGGTGGCTGCCGAGCAGTTGGTGGCGGCCGAGGCCGCGGGCCGCGAGTGGCTGTACCGGATGGTCTGGGAGATCGCGGACGCGCCGGTGGCGGAGCACGTCGACGGCGAACTCCTCGGCTCGGTGGCGGAGTCCGACGCGACGGCGGAGCCCGTGGCGGGCGGGATTTCGGTGGTGACCTTCGTGGGCACCGAAGAGGCGCCCGAGGTGGGCCTGTTCGACTGTCCGCCCGTGGTCGGCGAAGCACCCGACGAGGTGGCCGGCGCCGTGCATGCGGTGCTGGTTGCGGTTCGGGCCTGGGTGGCGGACGAGCGCCTTGCCGGGGCGCGGCTGGTGGTTCGTACCCGTGGTGCGGTTGCCACGGATGCGCAGGACCGGGTCGGTTCTCCGGCACATGCGGCGATTTGGGGTCTCGTGCGGGTCGCGCAGACCGAGCATCCGGGGCGGCTCGTCCTGGTCGATGCGGACGATGCCGATTCGGGTGCGGCACTGCGTGCGGCGGTGGCGTGCGGGCTGCCGCAGGTGGCGATTCGCGAAGGTGTGGTGTTGGTGCCGCGCCTGGTCCGGGCGGTGCACGACACGGCGCTGGTGCCGCCGGCGCCGGGGTCGGATCAGTCGTGGCGGATCGAGTCCGGGACGGCCGGGACGCCGGACGATCTGGTGGTGACGGCGCATCCGGCCGCCTCGGCGCCGTTGGCGGCCGGGCAGGTGCGGGTGGCGGTGCGGGCGGCCGGGGTGAACTTCCGCGATGTGCTGATCACGCTCGGGATGTATCCGGGGCGCGCGGTGATCGGCGCCGAGGCGGCCGGGGTGGTCGTGGAGGTCGGCCCGGGTGTGTCCGATCCGGCCGTCGGCGACCGGGTGATGGGCTTGTTCGAGGGGGCGTTCGGGCCGCTTGCGGTGGCCGATCGGCGGTTGTTGGCCCGGGTGCCGGCGGGTTGGTCGTTTGCTCAGGCCGCGTCGGTGCCGGTGGTCTTCCTCACCGCGCTCTACGGGCTGCACGACTTGGCCGGCCTGCGGTCGGGTGAATCGGTGCTGGTGCATGCGGCCACGGGTGGGGTCGGCATGGCCGCCACCCAGCTGGCCCGGCATCGGGGCGCCGAGGTGTACGCGACCGCGAGTGCGGCGAAGTGGGCCACCGTGCGCGGGCTGGGTGTTTTGGACGAACGGATCGCCTCGTCCCGGGACCTGTCCTTCGAGCAGCGCTTCGCGCGGGCCACGGACGGGCGCGGGATCGACGTGGTGTTGAACTCGCTCGCGGGCGAGTTCACCGACGCGTCGTTGCGACTCCTGGCCCAGGGCGGCCGGTTCGTGGAGATGGGCAAGACGGACATCCGGACCGAGGGCCTGCCGGCCGGGGTGCGCTATCGGGCCTTCGATCTGATCGAGGCGGGGCCGGATCGTATCGCCGAGATGTTCGCCGAACTGGTCGACCTCTTCGAGCGTGGTGTGCTGCAACCGCTGCCGATTCGGACCTGGGACATCCGCCGGGCCCGCGAGGCGCTGCGCTTCCTGGGCCAGGCCCGGCATGTGGGCAAGGTGGTGCTGACCGTGCCGCAGCCGCTCGCGGCCGACGGCACGGTCCTGATCACCGGCGGCATGGGCACGCTGGGTCGAAGTCTGGCCCGACACCTGGTCACGCGCTGGGGTGTGCGCCGACTGGTACTGACCGGCCGGGCCGGGCCCGCCGCTCCCGGCGCCGTGGAACTGGTCTCGGAATTGGCCGAGTCGGGCGCCGAGACCACGATCGTTGCCTGCGATGCGGCGGATCGTGCGGCGATGGCCGGGGTGTTGGCCGCGATCCCGGCCGGACACCCGTTGACCGCCGTGGTGCACGCCGCCGGGACGCTCGACGACGCGCCGATCGAGGCGCTGACGCCGGAGCGGGTCGACCACGTGTTGCGGCCCAAGGTGGACGCCGCCCTCGTACTGGACGAACTCACCCGGGACGCGGACCTGGCCGCGTTCGTGTTGTTCTCGTCGGTGGCCGGCGTACTCGGCGTGGCCGGGCAGGGCGGCTATGCGGCGGGGAACGCTTTCCTGGACGGCTTCGCGGGTCGACGCCGGGATCGGGGGCTGCCCGCGACCGCCCTGGCCTGGGGCCTGTGGGCGGAACGCAGCAAAATGACCGAACAGTTGGGCATTGGCGACCTGAAGCGCCTGGCGCGCGGCGGACTGGTGCCGATCTCGACCGCCCAGGGGCTCGCGCTGTTCGACGCCGCCTGGCAGGCCGACGAGGCGGCGCTGATCCCGGCCCGCCTGGACCTGGCCGCATTGCGCGCCCAGGCGGCGTCCGAGCCGGTGCACCCGCTGCTGCGCGGCCTGGTCGGCACCCCGACCCGCCGGAACGGCGCGCTGCCGGAGGCGCCGTGGGCGCGCCGGCTCGCCTCGGCCGCGCCCGCCGAGCGGGTGGACGTGGCATTGCGGCTGGTCCGGGCCGAGGCGGCGGTGGTCCTGGGGCACGAGTCGACCGACGGGGTGCGGCCCGAAGTCACGTTCCGCGACCTCGGGTTCGACTCGCTGACGGGTGTCGAATTGCGCAACCGGCTGAGCGGTGCCACCGGATTGCGGTTGCCGTCCACGCTGGTCTTCGACTTTCCGACCCCGCTCGGCCTGGCCGGTTTCCTGGTCGCCGAGTCGGTCGGCGCGGTGGAGTCGGCGCCGACCGGGCCGGCCGCCGGGGGTGCGATGGTCGCAGCCGATCCGGTGGTGATCGTGGGGATGGGCTGCCGGTTCCCGGGCGGGGTGGGCTCGGCGGCGGCCCTGTGGGACCTGGTGGCCGGGGGCGGCGATGCGATCGGGCCGTTCCCGACCGACCGTGGTTGGGACGTCGACGCGCTGTTCGATCCCGATCCGGAGCGGGTCGGCAAGAGCTACGTCCGTACCGGCGGATTCCTGACCGGGGCCGCTGAGTTCGACGCCGAGTTCTTCGGCGTGTCGCCTCGTGAGGCGTTGGCGATGGACCCGCAACAGCGGCTGCTGCTGGAAACCGCGTGGGAGACCTTCGAGCAGGCGGGCATCGATCCCACCTCGCTCCGGGGCAGCCGAACCGGCGTCTTCGCCGGGATGGCCGGCCACGACTACGCGACCGGGGGCGCCCGTACGCAGGCCGGGCTGGAGGGTCACCTGCTGACCGGGAACGCGGCCAGCGTCGCCTCGGGCCGGGTGGCCTACACGTTCGGCCTGGAGGGGCCGGCGGTGACCGTGGACACGGCGTGTTCGTCGTCGCTGGTCGCACTGCACCTGGCGGCAAACGCGTTGCGGTCGGGGGAATGCGACCTGGCGCTCGCCGGCGGGGTGACCGCGATGTCCACGCCGGACTTCTTCCTGGAGTTCTCCCGGCAGCGCGGACTGTCCGTGGACGGCCGCTGCAAGGCTTTCGCGGCCACGGCGGACGGGATGGGCGCGGCCGAGGGCGTGGGCCTGCTCCTGGTCGAGCGGTTGTCGGATGCGCGGCGCAACGGCCATCCGGTACTGGCGGTGGTGCGCGGTTCGGCGGTGAACCAGGACGGCGCTTCGAATGGGTTGACCGCGCCGAACGGGCCGTCGCAGCAGCGGGTGATCCGGGCGGCCCTGGCTGACGCCGGACTGTCCGCGGCCGATGTGGATGCGGTGGAGGCGCACGGGACGGGCACGACGTTGGGCGATCCGATCGAGGCTCAGGCGTTGCTCGCGACCTACGGGCGGGGTCGCGCGCCGGATCGGCCGCTGTGGTTGGGGTCGGTGAAGTCCAACATCGGGCACACCCAGGCGGCGGCGGGTGTGGCCGGGGTGATCAAGATGGTGTTGGCGCTGCGGCATGGGGTGTTGCCGCGCACGCTGCACGTGGACGAGCCGACGCCGCATGTGGACTGGTCGGCGGGTGGGGTCGAACTGCTCACGAGTGCGCGGGCGTGGCCGGAGGCCGGGCGGGTGCGACGGGCGGGTGTGTCGTCGTTCGGGATCAGCGGGACGAACGCGCATGTGATCTTGGAGCAGACGGAGGAGAGTCCGGCGGATTCGGCGCCTGCGGTGACGCCGCCGGCGGCCGGGACTCCGGTGTGGGGCGGTCGGGTGCCCTGGGTGTTGTCGGCCCGGTCCGAATCCGCGTTGCGGGCACAGGCCGCGCGGTTGCGGGACTGGCTGGCCGTACATCCCGACGCCGATCCGCTCGACGTGGGGCGGTCGTTGGCGACCGGGCGGGCGGCGCTCGATCACCGGGCGGTGGTGCATGGGCGGGATCTTGCGGAACTGCGTCCGGCTGTAGAGGAGTTGGCCGACAACGGGCCGGGTGACGGGGCGTCGATCGTCGGCTCGGTCTCGGCCGCCGGTCCGGTGTTCGTGTTTCCGGGGCAGGGGTCGCAGTGGGTGGGGATGGCGGCCGGGTTGTTGGAGTGTTCGCCGGTATTCGCGGGTGCGGTGGCGGAGTGTGCGGCGGTGATGGATCCGTTGGTGGCGGATTGGTCGTTGCTGGATGTGTTGCGTGGTGCGGGTGGTGAGGCGTTGGCCGAGCGGGTTGATGTGGTTCAGCCGGCGTTGTTCGCGGTGATGGTGGGGCTTGCGCGGTGGTGGCAGTCGTGTGGGGTTAAGCCGGGTGCGGTGATCGGGCATTCGCAGGGGGAGATCGCTGCGGCGCATGTGGCGGGTTATCTGTCGTTGGCGGATGCAGTGCGGGTGGTTGTGCTGCGGAGTCGGGCTCTGCTGGGTGTTGCCTCTTCCGGTGGCGGGATGGTGTCGGTGGGTATGTCCGCCGATCGGGCTCGGGAGTTGGTCGCCGGGGACGACGACCGGTTGTCCTTGGCGGCCGTGAACGGGCCGACGAGTGTGGTGCTTTCGGGTGATGTCGAAGCGCTGGCGGTGGTTGTCGAACGCTGTGAGCGGGATGGGGTCCGGGCTCGGTGGATTCCGGTGGACTACGCGTCGCATTCGGCGCGGATGGAGGCCGTGCGGGACGAGGTGGAGCGGCTGTTGGCGGATGTGACGCCGCAGGCGGGCCGCGTGCCGATGTACTCGACCCTGACCGGTGCGCCGATCGGCGATCCCGCCGAGTTGGCGGGGTCGTATTGGTTCGAGAATCTGCGCCGCACGGTCGAGCTTGAGCGGGCCGTCGGAGCGGCGGTTGTCGACGGGCATACGGTCTTCGTGGAGTGCAGTCCGCACCCGGGGCTGGTGGTGCCGCTGGGGGACACCCTGGAGGCAGCCGGGGTGGACGGCGCCGTTCTGGAGACGTTGCGGCGGGGCGAGGGTGGGCCCGACCGGCTGGTCGGCGCGCTTTCGGCGGCGTTCCGGAGCGGTCTGGCCGTGGACTGGGCCGGGTCCGGGATGCTGCCGGGGCGGCGGGTCGAGCTGCCGACCTATGCCTTCCAGCGGCGGCGGTACTGGGTGGAGCCTGCGGAGCGGGCCGGCGGGGTCGGGTGGGGGCAGTTCACGGTCGAACATCCGGTGCTGGGCGCCGGGGTCGATCTGGCCGACGGGGCCGGGACGGTCTTTACCGGGCGGCTGTCCGCGGCCTCGCACGGGTGGCTCACGGAGCATGTGGTGCTCGGGACGGTGATCGCGCCCGGCACGGTGTTCGTGGACCTGGCGCTGCGTGCGGGGGCGACGGTCGGCCGGGCGACGGTCGAGGAGCTGACCCTGCACGCGCCGCTGATCCTGCCCGACGCGGGCGGAGTACGGATTCAGGTCCGGGTCGGCGCACCCGACGCCGCAGGGGTCGGATCGGTGGAGATCCATTCCCGACCGGAGGACGCGGCCGGCGACGAGCCGTGGACCCGGCACGCCTCCGGGACCCTGACCGCGACCGACCTCGACCCGGCGGACGTGGCCACGGAGGCGGCGATCTGGCCGCCCGCGGGC
Source organism: Embleya sp. NPDC020630 (assembly GCF_044334985.1). NCBI lineage: Bacteria > Bacillati > Actinomycetota > Actinomycetes > Kitasatosporales > Streptomycetaceae > Embleya > Embleya sp. NPDC020630. The sequence continues at coordinate 71,410 of NZ_JBIRUB010000024.1, read as the reverse complement.
AGTACGCCGGTCGATCTGGACGGAGCCTACGAGCGACTGGCGTCGGCCGGATTCGAGTACGGTCCCGCCTTCCAGGGGCTGCGCGCCCTGTGGCGGCGCGGCGGCGAGTCGTTCGCCGAGATCGAACTCGTCGACGAAGCACGGCAGGAGGCCGAACGCTACGAGGTGCATCCCGCCCTGTTGGATGCGGCCGTGCATGCGCTGGGGGTGGAGCCGGCGGCGGAGGTCGCGCCGGGCGAGGCGCGGATCGCCTTCTCCTGGCGCGGAGTTCGGCTGGTTGCCGGCGGGGCCGGGCGGTTGCGGGTGCGGCTGGCACCGGTGGGCTCGGATGCGGTGTCGTTGTGGTTGAGCGATGTGGACGGTGAGCCGGTCGGGTCGGTCCGGGCGCTGACCGTGCGGCCGGTCTCGGCCGAGCGGCTGCGTCCGGTGGGGGCGCCGCCGCGCGACTCGATGTTCCGGGTGGAGTGGCGGGCGGTGTCGGGCGACGAGCCGGGCGCGGCGGTTCGCTGGGCGGTGGTGGGCGCGGCGGACTCCGGGCCGCTTGCCCGGCTGGTGGCGGCGTATCCGGATGCGCCGGTGTACCGCAGTGTGGTCGAGGCGGCCGGGGATGTGGCGGCGGGACCGCCCGATGTCGTGGTGGTGGGCGTGGGCGGGCCCGACGATTCGGAAGGATCGGTCGAGCGCACTCGGCGGGAGCTTGCGGACGTGCTGGCGCGGACGCAGGACTGGCTGGCCGACTCCCGCTTCGCGGCGACGCGCCTGGTCGTGGTGACCTCCGGGGCCGTCGCCGCCGACGTGGATGCCGACTCCGAGGAGCGGGTGGCGGACCTGGCCGGCGCGGCGGTGTGGGGGCTGTTGCGCTCGGCCCAGTCCGAACACCCCGACCGATGCTCGCTGGTCGACCTCGACGAGGACGCGGCGTCGATTGAGGCCTGGCCGGCGGTGCTTGCCTCGGCCGAGCCGCAACTTGCCCTTCGTGCGGGCCGGTTCCGGGCTCCTCGGCTGGCCAGGGTGACAGCCGGAGCCGGCGAGCCGTTCGCCTTCGCGCCCGACGGCACGGTGTTGGTGACCGGTGCCACCGGCGGTCTGGGTGCCCTGGTGGCCCTGCATCTGGTGACCGCGCACGGCGTGCGCCGACTGCTGCTGCTGTCCCGCCGGGGCGCGGCCGCGCCCGGCGCGGCCGAACTGGTCGAGGACCTGACCGCGCAGGGTGCGGAGGTGACCCTCGCCGCCTGCGACGTGGCCGATCGTGCCGCGCTGGCCGCCGAGTTGGCGCGTATCCCGGCCGAGCATGCGCTGACCGGGGTGATCCACACCGCCGGCGTGGTGGACGACGCCACCATCGCGAACCTGACCGATGTGCACCTGGACCATGCGCTGCGCCCCAAGGCGGACGCCGCGTTCCACCTGCACGAGTTGACCCGGGACGCGAACCCGGCCGCGTTCGTGCTGTTCTCCTCCGGGGCCACCACCTTCGGTGGTCCGGGGCAGGGCAACTACGCGGCGGCCAACGCCTTCCTGGACGGCCTGGCCCGGCGGCGTCGCGACCTCGGCCTGTCCGGGATCTCGCTGGCCTGGGGCCTGTGGGCGGGCGCGCAGGGGATGGGCGGGCGGCTGAGCGAGGCCGATGCGGCCCGCTGGGCCCGGACCGGTGCGGTGGCGATGCCGGCGGCCGAGGCACTGCGGTTGTTCGACATCGCGCTGGGCCGGCCCGAGGCGGCCCTGGTGCCGGCACACCTGGACCTCCCGGCGATGCGGGCGGATGCCGGTGCTCGGCCCGCGCTGTTCCGGGAGCTGCTCGGGACCGGTACGCGGCGGGCGGCGGCGGGTGTGGGCGGGTCGGCGCTGACTCGGCGGCTGGCGGGGATGTCCCCGGCCGAGCGGGAGCAGGCGGTCCTGGACGTGGTGCGGACCGAGGCCGCGAACACGCTGGGACACGAGTCGGCCGGGGCGGTGCCGGCCGGGCGAGCGTTCAAGGAGCTGGGGTTCGACTCGCTGACCGGGGTGGAACTGCGCAACCGGTTGAACACCGCGACCGGGCTGCGGTTGCCGTCCACGCTGGTCTTCGACTACCCGACCCCGGCGGGGTTGGCGGCGTTCCTGGTCGGCGAGTTGGTCGGTCGTTCGGTACAGGCCGTGCCGGTTCCGGTGCCGGTCGGTGGGCGGCACGAGGACGCCGACGATGCGATCGTGATCGTGGGGATGGGCTGCCGGTTCCCGGGCGGGGTGGCCTCGCCGGAGGACCTGTGGAGCCTGCTGGCTTCGGGCGGGGATGCGATCGGACCGTTCCCGACGGACCGAGGATGGGACCTGGCCGGGCTGTTCGACCCCGATCCCGAGCGGCCCGGGAAGAGCTATGTGGAGTCGGGCGGATTCCTGTATGGAATCGGCGAGTTCGATGCGGAGTTCTTCGGGATCTCGCCGCGTGAGGCGTTGGCGATGGATCCGCAGCAGCGGTTGCTCCTGGAGACGGCGTGGGAGACGTTCGAGCGGGCGGGCATCGATCCGACCTCGCTGCGCGGCAGCCGGACCGGGGTCTTCGCCGGAGTGATCGACAACGACTACGGCGCCCGGGTGAACCAGGTGCCGGACGAGGTCGAGGGCTATCTGGGCTACGGCAGTTCGGCGAGCATCGCGTCCGGCCGGGTCTCGTACGTCCTGGGCTTGGAGGGCCCGGCGGTCAGTATCGACACCGCGTGCTCGTCGTCCCTGGTCGCGCTGCACCTGGCGGTGAACGCGGTGCGGTCGGGCGAATGCGAACTGGCCCTGGCCGGTGGCGTGACGGCAATGGCCACCACCGAGTTCTTCGTGGAGTTCTCCCGGCAGCGGGGTCTGTCGCCGGACGGTCGCTGCAAGGCGTTCGCGGCGGCGGCGGACGGGATGGGCGCAGCCGAGGGCATCGGGCTGGTGCTGGTGGAGCGGCTGTCGGACGCGCGGCGCAACGGGCATTCGGTACTGGCGGTGGTGCGTGGCTCGGCGGTGAACCAGGACGGCGCGTCGAACGGGTTGACCGCGCCGAACGGTCCGTCGCAACAGCGGGTCATACGGCAGGCGTTGGGCAGTGCCGGGCTGTCGCCCGCCGATGTGGACGCCGTGGAGGCGCACGGGACCGGGACGACGCTCGGCGATCCGATCGAGGCTCAGGCGTTGTTGGCCACCTATGGGCAGGATCGGCCGGCGGATCGGCCGCTGTGGCTGGGGTCGGTGAAGTCGAATATCGGGCACACCCAGGCGGCGGCGGGTGTGGCCGGGGTGATCAAGATGGTGTTGGCGCTGCGGCATGGGGTGTTGCCTCGGACGTTGCATGTGGACGAGCCGACGCCGCATGTGGATTGGTCGGCCGGTCGGGTCGAGGTGTTGGCGGGCGAGGTGGCGTGGCCGGCGGGCGAGCGGGTGCGCCGGGCGGGTGTGTCGTCCTTCGGGATCAGCGGGACGAACGCACACGTGGTTTTGGAGGAGGCGCCGCCGGACGGCTCCGAGCCTGCGCCCGCCGCGCAGGAGGTCCCGGGAGTCGGCGGCGTGCTGCCCTGGGTGGTGTCGGCACGCACCGAGGCCGGGTTGCGGGCGCAGGCGGCGCGGTTGCGCGATTGGGTGAGCGAACATCCGGAGGCCGAACCGGCGGATGTTGCCCGGTCGTTGGTGGACGGGCGGGCGGTGTTCGACGTGCGGGCGGTGGTGCGCGGACGGGAGACCGGCGAACTTGTGGCTGGGCTGGACGAGTTGGTGCGGGGTGGGGTGGGAGACCCCGGTTCTCTGGTGACCGGTTCGGATCCGGTGTTCGTGTTTCCGGGGCAGGGGTCGCAGTGGGTGGGGATGGCGGCCGGGTTGTTGGAGTGCTCGCCGGTGTTTGCGGGCGCGGTTGCCGAGTGCGCTGCGGTGATGGATCCGCTGGTGGCGGATTGGTCGCTGTTGGATGTGTTGCGGGGCGGGTCCGGCGGTGAGTTGGAGCGGGTCGATGTGGTTCAGCCGGTGCTGTTTGCGGTGATGGTGGGGCTTGCCCGGTGGTGGGAGTCGTGTGGGGTGCGGCCGGGTGCGGTGATCGGGCATTCGCAGGGGGAGATCGCGGCTGCGCATGTGGCGGGTTATCTGTCGCTCGCGGATGCGGTGCGGGTGGTTGTGCTGCGGAGTCGGGCTCTGCTGGGTGTTGCCTCTTCCGGTGGCGGGATGGTGTCGGTTGGGGTGTCCGCCGATCGGGCTCGGGAGTTGGTTGCCGGAGCTGACGGGTTGTCGTTGGCGGCGGTGAACGGGCCGACCCGTGTGGTGCTTTCGGGTGATGTCGAAGCGCTGGCGGTGGTTGTCGAACGCTGTGAGCGGGATGGGGTCCGGGCTCGGTGGATCCCGGTGGACTACGCGTCGCATTCGGCGCGGATGGAGGCCGTGCGGGGCGAGGTGGAGCGGCTGTTGGCGGATGTGACGCCGCAGGCGGGCCGCGTGCCGATGTACTCGACCCTGACCGGCGCACCGATCGCCGATCCCGCCGAGTTGGGCGGGTCGTACTGGTTCGAGAATCTGCGGCGCACGGTCGAGTTGGAGCGGACGGTCGGTGCGGCGGTGGCGGATGGACGCACCGTGTTCATCGAGTGCAGTCCGCATCCGGGGCTGGTGGTGCCGCTGGGGGACACCCTTGAAGCGCTCGGTGTGGATGGCGCGGTTTTGGAGACGTTGCGGCGGGGTGAGGGTGGGCCCGATCGGCTGGTCGCCGCGCTCTCGGCGGCGTTCGTGCGTGGTCTGCCGGTGGACTGGGCCGGGCTGATCGTCGGCGCGCGGGTGGAGCTGCCGACCTACGCCTTCCAGCGGCGACGCTATTGGTTGGACGAGGGCGCGCGGTCGGGGGATCCGGGCGGGTTGGGACTGGCCGCCGTCGGACATCCCTTGCTGGGTGCGGCGGTACGGCCGGCGCAGGGCGCGGGGTTGTTGTTCACGGGGCGGTTGTCGACGGAGACCCACCCGTGGCTCGCGGATCATGTGGTGCTCGGCTCGACGATCGTGCCGGGCACGGTGTTCGTGGACCTGGCGCTGTGGGCCGGGGCCGAGGCGGAGTGTCCGGTGGTGGACGAACTGACCCTGCACACCCCGCTGGTGTTGCCGGAGCACGGCGGTGTGCATGTACAGGTGACCGTCGACGGGCCGGACGCCGCCGGGGCCCGGGCGGTCGCGGTGTACTCCCGGCCGGAGGATGCGCCCGGCGAGGAGCCATGGACCCGGCACGCCGTCGGTGTCCTCGTCGCCGACGCCGATGCGGGTGCCGCTCTGGACGCGGCTGCGGAGGCGTGGCCGCCGGTCGGGGCGAAGCCGATCGAGGTGGCGGACTTCTATGCGCGGCTGGTGGAGTCCGGGGTCGACTACGGGCCGGCGTTTCGTGGGATGCGGGCCGCCTGGCGGCGCGGGGACGAGCTGTTCGCCGATGTGGCGCTGCCGGCCGAGGAGGAGCGCGACGCGCACCGCTTCGGGGTGCATCCGGCGCTGCTCGACGCGGGCGTGCAGATCCTGCGGGTGGATCCGGGGCAGGCCGACGGGGACGACATCCGGGTGGCCTTCTCCTGGCACGGGGTGCGGCTCTTCGCGGCCGGTGCGACCCGGTTGCGGGTGTCGTGCGTGCCGGCGGGCGAGGGTGCGGTGTCGCTGCGGATCACGGACGAGACCGGGCGGGCGGTCGCCGCGATCGAGGCGTTGACGGTGCGGGCGATCTCGGCCGAGCAGCTCCGGCGGGCCGGCGGCGGGCGGGACGCGCTGTACCGGCTCGCGTGGCGGGCGTCGGTGGTTCCCGTACCGGTGGCGGCGCCGCGTGTGGCCGTGGTCGGCGGCTGGAATCTGCCCGGCCTGGGCGGGTTGGCGGACCGGTATCCGGGTGTTGCCGAACTTGCTTTGTGTGATCGGCCGTTGCCAGATCTGGTACTGCTCCCCGTCGGCGATCCGGATCCCGGTGCGCCGTTCTCCGAGCGGCGTATGCGGGAGGTGACGGCGGAACTGGTCGGGCGGCTGAACGCGTTTCTCGGCGACGAACGGTTCGCGGCGGCCCGGGTGGTCGTGGTGACCCGCACGGCGGTGGTCGTGGATGGGGACGCGGGGCTCGGTGATCCGACGTCGGCGTCGGTCTGGGGAGTGGTCCGGGCGGCGCAGGTCGGGCAAACGGGGCGGATCGCGCTGGTCGACCTGGACGACGATCCCGCTTCGGCGGCGGCTTTGGCCGCGGTGGCGTCGGCCGGTGGTGAGCCGCAGTTCGCGGTGCGCGGTGGCCGGGTGTCGGTACCGAGGCTGGAGCGGATTTCGGCCTCCGGCGGAGCACGGTCGGCGCTGGGGACCGGCACGGTGTTGATCGCCGGTGCGGACCGGGCGGTCGGTGCGGGGGTGGCCGAGCATCTGGCCGGGGCGTACGGGGTGGGTCGGTTCGTGTTGTTGTCCGTGGATCCGTCGGGTGCGGGGCCGACCGAACTGGCCGCCCGGCTGCGCGAGGCCGGTGCCGAGGTCGTGTCGGCGGCCTGGGACGGGCACGATCCGGGCGTGCTTGCCGCGCTCGTGGCCGAACACCGGCCGGCGGGCGTGGTGGACGGGTCGGGCGAGTCGGATGCCGCCTGGGCGTTGCACGAGCTGACCACCGAGGCGGACCTGGCGTTCTTCGTGCTGTTCTCGTCGGCGGCGAGCCTGCTCGGTTCGTCGGCGCAGGCGGCCACGGCCGGGGTGGATGCCTTCCACGATGCGTTGGCCGCAGATCGGCGGGCGCGTGGGCTGCCCGGGGTGTCGGCGTCGTGCGGGACGGATCCGCTGCCGGGGCTGCCCGACCTGTTCGACGAGGCGATACGCCGGGAGGACGCCGTGTTGGTTTCGGCGTCGACGGATCTCACCGGGCCCGGGTCGACGTCACCGTTGTTGCCCTCCCGGAACGGCCGTGGCGCGACCACCCCCGCCGAGACCTCGACCGAGGCGGACGGCGAGGCGCTGGTCCGGCGCCTGGCGGCGCTGTCCGAGGAGGAGCGCGAGCGCGAACTGGTCGGCCTGGTACGGGCGCAGGCCGCGGCGGTGCTCGGGCATGCCGGCATCGGCGAGATCGGACCCGAACGAGCTTTCAAGGAAGTCGGGTTCGACTCGCTCACCGCGGTTGAGCTGCGCAACCGGCTGATCAGGGACACCGGGGTCGGCCTGCGCTCCACCCTCGTCTTCGACTTCCCCACGCCGCGAAGCCTGGCCCGCCACCTGAGCGGCCGGCTGGTCGAGGAGGCATCCCCGATCGGTGCGCTGCTGGCCGATCTGGACCGATTCGAGGGCGAGTTGCACGCGGTGCTCGACGAGCCGGAGGCTCGAGACCGGCTGGCCGAGCGGCTGCGTCGGCTGCTGGCCGACTGTACCGCGCCGGACGAGAGCGCCTCCGCCGACGACGTCTCGGACGTGCAGTCGGCCACCGACGACGAGTTGTTCTCGCTCGTCGACCAGGGCTTCGAGTGACCCGGCCCATCCACGCATACGACCGTGTCGGCAAGGAGTAGAGGCAACGTGGCTGAGTCGGAAGAGAAACTGCGCTCGTACCTGCGGAAGGCCATCACCGATGCGCGCGACGCGCACCGCCGGGTACGCGAGTTGGAGGACCGGCAGCGCGAGCCGATAGCGATCGTGGGCATGGCCTGCCGCTTCCCGGGTGGTCTGCGTACGCCGGAGGACCTGTGGCGGTTCGTCGCCGAGGGCGGCGACGCGATCGGCGAGTTCCCGACCGACCGGGGCTGGGACCTCGACGGCCTGTACGACCCGGATCCCGACCGGCCGGGCACGTCGTACGTCCGCGAGGGCGGATTCCTCTACGACGTGGCGGACTTCGACGCCGAGTTCTTCGGCATCTCGCCGCGCGAGGCGGCGGCGATGGACCCGCAGCAGCGGCTGCTCCTGGAGACCTCGTGGGAGGCGGTGGAGCGCGCGGGCATCGACCCGACGACGCTGCGACACAGCCGGACCGGTATCTACACCGGGATCAACGGCCTCGACTACACGACCGTGCTGGCCCGGACGGCCAAGGGCCGGGACGGCACGCTCGGCATGGCCAACGGGGCCAGCCTGCTGGCGGGTCGCGTGGCGTACATCCTCGGCCTGGAGGGGCCGGCGGTGACCGTGGACACGGCGTGCTCGTCGTCCCTGGTGGCGCTGCACCTGGCGAGCAACGCACTGCGGTCGGGGGAATGCGATCTGGCCCTGGCGGGCGGCGCGACGGTGATGTGCACGCCGGAGATCTTCGTCAACTTCAGCCGGCAGCGCGGACTGGCCCGCGACGGCCGGTGCAAGCCGTTCTCGGCGGCGGCCGACGGGTTCATCCTCTCCGACGGCGCGGGCCTGTTCCTGATCGAACGGCTCTCCGACGCGCGACGCAACGGGCATCCGGTACTGGCCGTGTTGCGCGGTTCGGCGATCAACCAGGACGGCGCGTCGAACGGGCTGACCGCGCCGAACGGGCCGGCCCAGGAGCGGGTGATCCGGCAGGCCCTGCAGAGCGCCGGGCTGGTGACCGGTGACGTGGACGCCGTGGAGGCGCACGGCACCGGGACCACGCTCGGCGACCCGATCGAGGCGCACGCGCTGTTGGCGACCTACGGTCAGGATCGGCCCGCGGATCGGCCGCTGAGGCTCGGGTCGATCAAGTCCAACATCGGACACACCCAGGCCGCCGCGGGGGTGGCCGGGATGATCAAGATGGTGTTGGCCCTGCGGCACGGTGTGCTGCCCAGGACGCTGCACGTCGACGCGCCCTCGCCGCACATCGACTGGTCGGCCGGACGGGTGGAACTGCTCACCGAGCCCGTGCCGTGGCCGAGGTCCGACCGGCCGCGCCGGGCCGGTGTCTCGTCGTTCGGGGCGAGCGGGACGAACGCGCACGTGGTGCTGGAGGAGGCGCCGGCGGACGGCGACGACGGTGTCGTGGAGGTGCCCTCGCCTACGGGCATCGGCGGTGTCGAGGAGGTCCCGCCGCCTACGGGCATCGGCGGTGTCCTGCCGTGGGTGTTGTCGGCTCGGTCCGAGGCGGCGTTGCGCGCGCAGGCGGGGCGGTTGCGGGACTGGCTGGCCGAGCGCCCCGAGGCGGATCCGGTCGATGTGGGCCGGTCGTTGGCGGCGGGGCGCGCGGTCCTGGAACGGCGCGCCGTGGTGCGCGGGCGGGATGTCGCCGAACTCGCCGGCGCGCTGGGCGAGGTGGCTGACGGCGGTGAACTCACCGGTGGGCGGCCGATGTTCGCGGGACCCGGTCCGGTGTTCGTGTTTCCGGGGCAGGGGTCGCAGTGGGTGGGGATGGCGGCCGGGTTGTTGGAGTGTTCGCCGGTATTCGCGGGTGCGGTGGCGGAGTGTGCGGCGGTGATGGATCCGTTGGTGGCGGATTGGTCGTTGCTGGATGTGTTGCGTGGTGCGGGTGGTGAGGCGTTGGCCGAGCGGGTTGATGTGGTTCAGCCGGCGTTGTTCGCGGTGATGGTGGGGCTTGCGCGGTGGTGGGAGTCGTGTGGGGTCAAGCCGGGTGCGGTGATCGGGCATTCGCAGGGGGAGATCGCTGCGGCGCATGTGGCGGGTTATCTGTCGCTGGCGGATGCGGTACGGATCGTGGTGTTCCGCAGTCGGGCGCTGCGCGGGATCACGGCGGCCGGCGGCGGCATGGTGTCCGTGGGGGTGCCCGTCGAGCGGGCCGAGGAACTGGTCGCCGGTACCCACGGATTGTCGCTCGCGGCGGTCAACGGGCCGCGCAGCGTGGTGCTTTCCGGAGACCGTGAGGCGCTGGCCGCAGTCGTCGATTCGTGTGAGCGCGAGGGCGTGCGGGCCCGGTGGATCCCGGTGGACTACGCGTCGCATTCCGCGCACATGGAGGCGGTCCGGGACGAGGTCGAGCGTTTGTCGGCCGAGGCGACGCCCCAGACGGGTCGGGTGCCGATGTACTCGACGCTGACCGGGGAAGCCGTCACGGACCCGGCCGAGTTGGGCGCCGGCTACTGGTTCGAGAACCTGCGCGGGACGGTACGGCTGACCACCGCCGTGGGGGCGGCCGTTGCCGACGGACACGTCGCCTTTGTCGAGTGCAGCCCGCATCCGGGCCTGGTCGTGCCGCTCGCGGACACCCTCGAGGAGTTGGGCGTCGAAGACGGCACCGTCCTGGAGACGTTGCGGCGGGACGACGGTGGCCCCGATCGGCTGGTCGCCGCGCTCTCGGCGGCGTTCGCCGCGGGTGTGCCGGTGGACTGGGCCGCACTGTTTCCGGGCGAGGGGCGGGCCGACCTGCCCACGTACGCCTTCCAGCATCGCCGCTATTGGGCCGAGGCCGAATCGCCCGCAGGCGGCGGCGCGGCCTGGGGGCAGCGGGCGGTGGCGCATCCGGTACTCGGCGCCGCCGTCGACCTGGCCGGCGACGCGGGCACCGTGTTCACAGGGCGGCTGTCGACGACCGCCCAACCGTGGCTGGCCGACCACGCCGTGCTCGACACGGTGATCGTGCCCGGGACGGCGTTCCTGGACGTGGTCCTGCGGGCCGGCGCCGAGGTCGGCTACCCGGCGATCGAGGAACTGACCCTGCACACGCCACTCGTGCTGCCGGATGCCTCGGGCGTCCTGGTACAGGTCGTGGTCGGTGCGGCGGACGGCGACGACGGAGGCGACGGGGCCCGGACGGTCGACGTGCACTCGCGCGCCGAGGACGCGCCGCCGGACCACCCGTGGACCCGGCATGCCTCGGGGGTGCTGGTCGCTGCGGGCGAGGAGCCGGCCGAGGACACGCAGGCCGGGCCGTGGCCGCCGACCGGTGCCGAGGTGGTCGGGGTCGACGACGCCTACGAGCGGCTGGCGGTGGCGGGCTTCGACTACGGCCCGGTGTTCCAGGGGCTGCGGTCGGTCCGGGTGCGAGGCGACGAGTTGTTCGCCGAGGTGGAGTTGCCGGAGGAGGGGCACGCGGATGCGGACCGGTTCGCGCTGCACCCGGCGCTGCTCGATGCCGCGTTGCATCCGCTGGTGGTTGCGGCCGGTGCCGATACGCCGATCGTGGCCGGGCTGCCGTTCGTATGGCGCGGCATTCGGGCGGGTGTTCCCGGGGCGCGACGGTTGCGGGTTCGGCTGGTGCGCTCGGGGTCGGGATCGGGGTCCGGGTCGCCCTCGGCTTCCGGTGAGGTGTCGGTCCGGGCGTGGGACGAGGACGGCCGGGAAGTGGTGGCGATCGAGTCGCTGACCATCCGCCCGGTCTCGGCAGACGGGTTGCGGACGCCGGATTCGTTGATTCGGGACTCCCTGTTCACGCTCGCGTGGAGCGCGTTGGAGCTACCGGACGCCGCCGACGACGCGCCGGCCGCGACCGTGCCGGGCGGCGACGGTGCGGCCGATCTCGCCGCGCTGACGGCGGCCATCGACACCGGAACGGACGTACCGGCTCAGGTGGTTCTGCCCGTGTCGGTCGACGACGCGGACCCCGTGGCGGCGGCGCACACGGCCGGTCGGCAGGTGTTGGCGGCGCTTCGGGACTGGCTTGCCGACGAGCGATTCGCCGACTCCCGACTGGTGTTCGTCACCTCCGGTGCCGTTGCGGTCGCGGACGAGCAGGTACGTCCCGCCTCGGCGGCCGTCTGGGGCCTGGTCCGCTCCGCCCAGTCCGAACACCCGGGGCGCTTCGTCCTGGTGGACGCGGACTCCGTCGCCGACCCCGGCCCGGACTTCGCCAGGGGCCTGCGGACCGGTGCGGATCAGCTGGTCCTGCGCGACGGAACGGCTCTGGTACCGAGTTTGGTTCGAGCCCCTTCGGACGGCGGATCGGCCGGCTTCGCGCCCGCTCCCGACGGTACGGTCCTGATCACCGGCGGCACCGGCACCCTGGGCACGCTGCTCGCCCGGCATCTGGTCACCCACCACGGCGTGCGTCACCTGCTGTTGCTCAGTCGACGCGGCGGTACGGCCGCCGGCGCGGCGGACCTGGTCGCGGAACTCGCCGCGCTCGGCGCCGAGGTGACCTGCGTAGCCGGGGACGCCGCCGACCGCGTCACGCTGGAGCGGGTGTTGGCGGGCATCCCCGCCGAACACCCGCTGACGGCCGTGATCCACGCGGCGGGTGTGGTGGACGACGGCGTTGTACAGTCCCTCAGCGCCGACCGGCTGGACGCGGTGTTGCGCCCGAAGGTGGACGCCGCATGGAACCTGCACGAGGCGACTCGACACCTGGACCTGACCGCGTTCGTGCTGTTCTCCTCTGCGGCGGGTGTGCTCGGCAACCCCGGCCAGGGCAACTACGCGGCGGCCAACGCCTTTCTCGACGCCCTCGCCCGCCGCCGGCGCCGTGAGGGCCTGCCGGGCAGCTCGTTGGCGTGGGGCTGGTGGGCGCCGACCAGCGAGATGACGGCCGGGCTCGGCGATGCCGACCGGCAGCGGATGGCGCGCCTGGGTGTACTGCCCCTGGCCCCGGAACAGGGGTTGGCCCTGTTCGACGCGGCGACGAACCATGCCGAACCGACGCCGACCGTGGTTCGGATGGACCTCGCGGTGCTGCGTACGGCCGGATCGGTGGTGCCCACGCTGCTGCGCGGTCTCGCCCGGGTACCCCACCGGCGGGCTGCGGCGACGGGTTCGGCGGCGGTGCTGCGCCGTCGTCCGGCCGGTGTCTCGGCGGCCGACTGGGAGCAGACGCTGATCCGGGCGGTGTGCGTGCACGCCGCCGCCGTCATCGGCCACGGCGATGCGACCGAGATCGACGAGACGCGGGCGTTCCGCGACCTGGGCTTCGATTCGCTCACCGGTCTGGAACTGCGCAATCGGCTGAACACGGCGACCGGCCTGCGGCTGCCCGCCACGTTGGTCTTCGACTACCCCAGCCCGGTGGTCCTGGGCCGGTGGCTGCGTGATCGGCTCGCCGAGGAGGACGCCGGCCCGGTGGGCTCGACCGCCGGAGCGCAGGTGGTGTCGTCGGTCGGCTCCGACGCCGGCGACGACCCGATCGTGATCGTCGGGATGGGCTGCCGGTTCCCCGGCGGAATCACCGCACCCGAACACCTGTGGGACGTGGTCGCCGGTGGGGTGGACACCCTCACCGACTTCCCCACCGATCGTGGCTGGGACATCGAGCGCATCTTCGACCCGGACCCGGACCGCCCCGGCAGCACCTATGTGCGCACCGGCGGATTCGTGGATACCGCGGCCGACTTCGACCCGGACCTCTTCGGGATCTCGCCGCGTGAGGCGTTGGCGATGGATCCGCAGCAGCGGTTGCTCCTGGAGACGGCGTGGGAGACGTTCGAGAGGGCGGGCATCGATCCGACCTCGCTGCGGGGCAGTCGGACCGGGGTCTTCGCCGGCGCCATCTACTACGACTACGCGGGCGGCCGGCTTCGGAAGGTGCCGGACGAGCTGGAGGGTTACATCGGCAACGGCAATGTGGGCAGCGTCGCCTCGGGCCGGGTGGCCTACACGTTCGGCCTGGAGGGGCCGGCGGTCACTGTGGACACCGCGTGCTCGTCGTCCCTGGTGGCGCTGCACCTGGCGGTGAACGCGGTGCGTTCGGGCGAGTGCGAACTGGCCCTGGCGGGTGGCGTCACCGTGATGTCGACGCCCAGCGTGTTCCTCGACTTCTCCCGGCAGCGCGGCCTGTCGTCCGACGGCCGGTGCCGGTCGTTCGCGGCGGCGGCGGACGGCACCGGGTGGGGTGAGGGTGTCGGGCTGGTGTTGGTGGAGCGGTTGTCGGACGCGCGGCGCAACGGGCATCCGGTTCTGGCGGTGGTGCGTGGCTCGGCGGTGAACCAGGACGGGGCCTCGAACGGCCTCACCGCGCCGAACGGTCCCTCCCAACAACGGGTGATTCGACAGGCGTTGGGCAGTGCCGGGCTGTCGCCCGCCGATGTGGACGCCGTGGAGGCGCACGGGACCGGGACGACGCTCGGCGATCCGATCGAGGCTCAGGCGTTGTTGGCCACCTATGGGCAGGGCCGATCGGCGGATCGGCCGCTGTGGCTGGGGTCGGTGAAGTCGAATATCGGGCACACCCAGGCGGCGGCGGGTGTGGCCGGGGTGATCAAGATGGTGTTGGCGCTGCGGCATGGGGTGTTGCCTCGGACGTTGCATGTGGACGAGCCGACGCCGCATGTGGATTGGTCGGCCGGTCGGGTCGAGGTGTTGGCGGGCGAGGTGGCGTGGCCGGCGGGCGAGCGGGTGCGCCGGGCGGGTGTGTCGTCCTTCGGGATCAGCGGGACGAACGCACACGTGGTGCTGGAAGAGCCGCCACCGGTGGCCGAAGTGCCCGATGTGGCGGTCGAGTCCGGGCTCGGTGGGCGGCACACCTGGGTGGTGTCGGCGCGGTCCGAGGCAGCGGTGCGGGAACAGGCGGCCCGACTTCGGGACTGGGTCCGGGACCGCCCGGATCTCGATCCGGCACACGTGGCCCGGTCGTTGGTGTGCGAACGGGCGCTGTTCGGCCATCGGGCGGTGGTCTCAGGCGCCGATCTCGCCGAGCTGGCCGAGGGATTGTCCGCCGTGGCGGCCGGCGCCGAGGGCGCGGTGGTCGGTGCGGTGGGTCGCGGGCCGGGGAAGACGGCCGTGCTGTGCACGGGCCAGGGGGTGCGGACACTCGGTATCGGCCGCGAACTCGACGCGGCTTTCCCGGTATTCGCGGCGGCGCTGGACGAGGTGTGCGCGGCCTTCGACGGTGTGGTGCCGTTCTCGGTGCGCGACGTCGTGCTCGGTGCCGAAGGGGTGTCGGAGGCCGACGCGCAGGACACCGGGGTGGCCCAGCCGGCGCTGTTCGCGTTCGAGGTGGCGCTGTACCGGCTGTGGGCCTCGTGGGGGCAGACGCCCGACTTCGTGGTGGGGCATTCGCTCGGCGAGATCGTCGCGGCGCACGTGGCGGGCGTGTTCTCGCTCGCGGACGCTGTGGTTCTCGTGGCGGCGCGGGCTCGGCTGATGAGTGCGCTGCCGAGCGGAGGGGCGATGCTCGCCGTCGGTGCGGGCGAGGCCGAGGTGGCGGCGTTGTGCCCGGCCGAGGTGACGATCGCGGCGGTGAACGGCCCGGCGAGTGTGGTGGTTTCCGGACCCGCCGAGGCGGTGGCCACGCTCGAACCGGACTGCGTGGTGCGCGGGTGGCGGATCTCGCGCCTGCCGGTGTCGCACGCCTTCCACTCGGCGCTGATGGAACCGATGTTGGCCGAACTCAGGCAGGCGCTGGGTGGGTTGACCTTTGGCACACCCGAGGTCGCGGTGGTGTCGGACACCACCGGGCGGATCGCGCGCGCCGAAGAGTTGGCTGATCCCGAGTATTGGGTGCGGCATGTGCGCCGCGCGGTGCGTTTCGGGGATGCGATCGCCACGCTGTGCGCCGAAGGGGTACGCACCTTCGTGGAGATCGGGCCGGAGGCGGCGCTGACCGCGATGGTGGTCGAGGGCACGGCCGGTGCGGAGGACGTGGCGGCCGTACCGGCCCGGCGCCGGGGTCGAGCGGCCGTGGCGAGCGTGGTCGAGGCGCTGGCCCGCGTGTTCGTGCACGGCGCGAACGTGGACTGGGCCGCGCTGTCGACCGGTTCCGGGCCCGGAGGACGGGCTGACCTGCCGACCTACGCCTTCGAGCGGCGGCGCTTCTGGTTGCACGCCGGTGTCGACGCGGGCGACGCGGTCGGGTTGGGGCAGGGCGTGGTGGACCATCCGCTGCTCGGTGCGGTCGTGGGCCTGGCGGACGACCAGGGCGTCCTGTTCACCGGCCGGTTGGCTCTGGACACCCATCCGTGGTTGGCCGAACACGCCGTCTTGGGCTCGGTATTGCTGCCGGGCACGGCATTCCTGGAACTGGCCCTTCACGTCGGCCGTCTCGTGGACTGCGCTCGGGTCGACGAGCTGATTCTGTCGGCGCCGCTGGCGCTGCCGTCGACGGGCGGTGTGCAAGTCCAGGTCCGGGTCGGTGTACCGGAGGAGAGCGGAACGCGCACGATTACGGTGCATGCCCGCCCGGACGCGGCGGAGGAGGCGCCTTGGACGCTGCATGCCGCCGGGACGCTGGCTCCATCGGGTGAGGTGGAGACTTCCTCGGATGCGGCGAGTTGGCCGCCCGCCGACGCGACCGCGATGGACACGGCGGAGCTGTATCCCTGGTTCGCCGAGACCGGCGTCGACTACGGACCCTCGTTCCAGGGCGTACAGGCGGCCTGGCGCCATGGTGACGAGGTGTTCGCGGAGATCGTGCTCGCGGCCGACGACCCGGCCGCCGACGGCCGGTTCGAGCTGCACCCCGCGCTGTTCGACGCCGCGTTGCACCCGCTGGGCCTGAGCCTGCTCGACGCGGAGGCGCCGCGCCTGCGGCTGCCGTTCTCCTGGCGCGGGGTGGCGCTGCACACATCCGGGGCGCGCACCTTGCGGGTTCGGCTGCGTCCCACCGGGTCCGACACCATCGCGGTGACGGCCACGGACGAGACGGGCCGACCGGTGGTCTCGGTCGAGGCCCTGGCGGTGCGCGAACCCTCGCGGGACCGACTGTCGCAACCCGACCCGAACGCGGGCGAGTTGTTCGAGCCGGAGTGGACGCCGGCGTCGGTGGAGGACACGGGGGTAACGCTCGATGCCGTGGTGGGTGGTCCCGAACTCGCTTCGACAGCCGTCCGATTCGGCGCCGCGCACCACTTTGACCTGGTCGCCCTGGCCGAGTCGGCGCTCCCCGAGACGGTCCTGTACGACCTGGCCACCCCAGCCGACTCCGTAGAAGCCGTACACCAGGCCGCCGCCCGAGCGCTCGACCTGGCCCGATCCTGGCTCGCCGACGAGCGCTTCGAGTCGGCCCGTCTGATCGTGCGCACTCGCCGGGCGGTCGCCGCCTTGCAAGGCGACGCGCCGGACCCGGCCGCCGCCGCGGCCCATGGCCTGCTTCGTAGCGCCTGCTCCGAACACTCCGAGCGGTTCGCGCTCGTCGACGCCGACGACCTCGACGAGCTCTCGCCCGAGGCCATCGCCGCCGTGGCGGTCGAGCCCGAGGTGGCCGTGCGGGCCGGGCGGATCCTGGTCCCGCGCCTGCGCCGAGCGGCCGTGGCGCCGAAGGCCGACTTCGGCTTCGCCGCCGACGGCACCGTCCTGATCACCGGCGGCACCGGAGCCCTGGGCCGGCAGGTGGCCCGGCACCTGGTGCGCGTACACGGGGTGCGCCGCCTCCTCCTGCTCTCCCGTCGCGGCGACGAAGCCCCCGAGGCTGCCGAGCTGTGGGCCGAACTGATCGAGGCAGGCGCGCACGTCATCTTCGCGGCCGGTGACGCGGCCGAACGGGACGTACTGGCCGACGTGTTGGCCGCCATCCCGGCCGCCCACCCGCTGACCGGCGTGGTGCACCTGGCCGGGGTGACCGACGACGGGCTGGTCGGGGCGTTGACCCCCGAGCGGCTGGCGGCGGTGTTGCGCCCCAAGGTCGACGCGGCGCTGCACCTGGACGAACTCACCGCCGACGCCGACCTGTCGGCGTTCGTCCTGTTCTCCTCGGCCGCCGGTCTGGTCGGCAACCCCGGACAGGCCAACTACGCGGCGGCCAATGTCGCCCTCGACGCGCTGGCCCGCCGGCGCCGGGCGCTCGGCCGACCCGCCGTGTCGTTGCAGTGGGGGTTGTGGGCCGAACGCAGCGCGCTGACCGAGACGATGAGCGCGACGGACCGGCGCCGGGCGGCCGGTGCGGGTGTACGGGCATTGTCCGTCGAGCAGGGCCTCGCGCTGCTGGACGCGGCGGCGGGGCGGCCCGAGGCGGTGCTGACGCCGCTGCGCCTCGACCCGGCGATCCTGCGCGGTCCGCAGGAGCGGGTGGCGCCCGTGTTGCGCGGGCTGGTGCCGACCCGGGCCCGGCGCGCGCCGGCCCGCACCTCGGACACCGCCCGCTCGCTGGTGCGCCGATTGGCCGCGCTGCCCGAGGCCGAGCAGGACCGGCTGTTGGTCGACCTGGTCCGCACCCACGCGGCCGGTGTGCTCGGCCACGCCGACGCGCGCACGATCGACCCGGACCGCGCGTTCGGCGAACTGGGCCTGGACTCGCTGGCGGCGTTGGAACTGCGCACCCGGCTGAGCACGGCGGTCGGACTGCGCCTGCCCGCCACGATGTTGTTCGACCATCCCTGCGCGCGTGCCGTGGGCGTACACCTGCGTGCGCGACTGCTCGACGCGCCGACACCCGGGCGGGCGGCGGGTGTGGCCCGGTCGGTGTCCGACGAGCCGGTCGCGGTGGTGGCGATCAGCTGCCGCTTCCCCGGCGGCGTCGCGAGCCCCGAGGACCTGTGGCGGCTGGTGTCGGAACACACCGACGCCATTTCGGAGTTCCCGCAGAACCGGGGCTGGGACCTGGCCGAGCTGTTCCATCCCGACCCCGAACACCCCGGAACCTCGTATGTCCGCGAGGGCGGGTTCCTCTACGACGCACCCGAGTTCGACCCGGAGTTCTTCGGCATCTCGCCGCGCGAGGCGCTGGCCATGGACCCGCAGCAGCGGCTGCTCCTGGAGGCGTCCTGGGAGGCGATCGAGCGGGCCGGCCTGGATCCCCGCTCGCTGCGCGGCAGTCGTACCGGGGTGTACGCGGGCCTGATGTACGCGGACTACGCGTCGCGGCTGAGCAGCGCCCCGGAGGGCGTGGACGGCTATCTCGGCAACGGTAGCGCGGGCAGCATCGCGTCCGGGCGGGTGGCCTACACACTGGGCCTGGAGGGACCCGCGGTGACCGTGGACACCGCGTGCTCGTCGTCCCTGGTCGCACTGCACCTGGCGGCCAACGCACTGCGGCAGGGTGAGTGTGATCTGGCGCTGGCGGGCGGGGTGACGGTGATGTCCAGCCCGGCCACCTTCGTCGAGTTCTCCCGGCAGCGCGGCCTGGCCCCGGACGCGCGATGCAAGTCGTTCGCGGCCGGCGCCGACGGTACTTCGTGGTCCGAGGGCATCGGACTGCTCCTGGTGGAACGCCTGTCGGACGCGCGCCGGCTGGGCCATCCGGTGCTGGCCGTGGTTCGCGGCAGTGCGATCAACCAGGACGGAGCCAGCAACGGCCTGGCCGCGCCCAACGGTCTCGCCCAGGAGCGGGTGATCCGCGACGCGCTCGCGCACGCCGAGTTGCGTCCGTCCGACGTGGACGCGGTGGAGGCGCACGGCACCGGCACGCCCCTGGGCGACCCGATCGAGGCCCGCGCCCTGCTGGCTACCTACGGGCAGGACCGGGCGGCGGATCGGCCGCTGTGGCTGGGGTCGGTCAAGTCCAACCTCGGGCACACCCAGGCGGCGGCGGGCGTGGCCGGCGTGATCAAGATGATCATGGCGATGCGGCATGCCGAACTGCCCGGGACACTGCACGTGGACGCCCCCTCGCCGCACGTGGACTGGTCGGCGGGGGCAGTCTCGCTGCTCACCGCCACGACCCCGTGGCCGGAGACCGGGCGTCCGCGCCGTGCGGGGGTGTCGTCGTTCGGGATCAGCGGGACCAACGCGCACGTGATCCTGGAACAGGGCGATCCCGCTCCGACCGCGTCCGTCGAACCGGCCCCCGCGTCGGCGCCTCCGGCCGCGCTGGCCTGGCCGCTGTCCGGGGCGAGCGCGGCGGCCTTGCGCGGGCAGGCCGAGCGGCTGCGCGCACACCTGGACGCGCACCCCGAGTACGGACCGGTCGATATCGCGCACGCGCTCGTCGGCGGCCGATCCCGGTTCGAACACCGCGCCGTGGTGGTCGCCGAGGACGCGGCGGGCCTGCGGGCCGGGCTGGACGCGCTGATCGCCGACCGGCCCGACGCCGCTGTACCGGTGGGCGTGGCCGGCGAACCCGGCCGGATCGCCCTCGTGTTCGGCGGCCAGGGCTCGCAGTGGCCCGGCATGGGCGCCCGACTGCTCACCGAGTCGCCGGTCTTCGCCGCCCGGATCCGCGACTGCGACGCGGCGCTCGCGCCGCACACCGACTGGTCGTTGCTCGCCGTGCTGCGCGGCGAGTCCGACGCGCCGCCGCTCGACCGGGTCGACGTGGTGCAACCGGTGTTGTTCGCGGTGATGGTCGCGCTCGCCGAACTGTGGCGCTCGCTGGGCGTACGGCCGGCCTCGGTGGTCGGCCACTCGCAGGGCGAGATCGCCGCCGCCCACATCGCGGGCGCGCTCACCCTCGACGACGCGGCCCGGATCGTCGCACTGCGCAGCCGCGCCCTGCGCGGGTTGTCCGGCGGCGGCGGGATGATGTCCGTCGCGGCCGGCCCGGAGCAGATCGCCCGATTGCTCGACGGATTCGCGGACCGGCTCGGCATCGCCGCCGTCAACGGCCCCGCCGCCGTGGTGATATCCGGCACGGCCGACGCGCTCGCCGAACTGCGCGCCCGCTGCGAGGCGGACGGGATCCGCGCCCGGGTGCTCCCGGTCGACTACGCCTCGCACTCCGCCCAGGTCGAGCAGGTCCGCGAGGAACTGCTCGCCGCCCTCGTCGAGATCGTGCCCACGCCGACCACCGACGCGGTCTTCTACTCCTCGGTCACCGGCGAACCCGTCGAGGGCACCGCGCTCGACGCCGAGTACTGGTACCGGAACCTACGCGCCACCGTCGCCTTCGACCGGGCCACCGATGCGCTCCTGCGGGACGGTCACACGGTGTTCGTCGAGACAAGCCCGCATCCGGTGCTGGCGCCCGCCGTCGAGGACAGTGCCCAGCGTGCCGGTACGGACGTGACAGTCGTGGGCAGCCTTCAGCGCGACACCGACACCCTCGCCCGTTTCCTCACCGCCGCGGCCGGCCTGCACGTGCGCGGCGTCCCGGTGGACTGGTCCGCGACCCACGCCGGACACCGACCCCGGCCGGTCGAGCTGCCCACCTACGCGTTCCAACGCGAGCGCTACTGGCTGGAGGCGGGCAACACGCCCACCGACGCGGCCGGCCTCGGCCTGCACCCGGCGGCACATCCCCTGTTGGGCGCGGCCGTGGCACCCGCCGAGGGCGACCGGCACATCCTCACCGGCCGCATCTCGCTGCGCACCCACCCCTGGCTCGCCGACCACACGATCCTGGACACGGTGCTGCTCCCGGGCACCGCGTTCGTCGAACTCGCCCTCCAGGCGGGCGATCGGGCCGACTGCGACCTGATCGAGGAACTGACCGTCGAGGCCCCACTGCGGCTGACCGACACCGGCGCCGTACACCTGCAAGTCTTGCTGGACGAGCCGGACGAGCAGGGCCGGCGGGCGCTGACCATCCACTCCCGTCCCGACGACGCGCCCGCCGGGCAGGCGTGGACGCGGCACGCGAGCGGGGTACTGGCACCGGTGGCGGACGGGCCCGGAGTCGTGGTGGTGACCGATGACGCGTGGCCGCCCGCCGGGGCCGTCGCGCTGGACGTGGACGGGCTGTACGAGCGGCTGGCCGGGCAGGGCTACCGGTACGGACCGGCCTTCCGCGCGGTGCGGGCCGCGTGGCGCCTGGGCGATACGGTCCTGGCCGAGGTCGCGCCGGGCGACGAGGCGCACGGCGCACGGGACTTCGCGCTCCACCCGGCCCTGCTGGACGCCGCACTGCACGCGGCGGGCGGTACAGCCGGCCGCGACGGCGGCGACGGCGCCATCGGCCTACCCTTCGCCTGGACCGATGTACGCCTGCACGCGGTCGGCGCCGCCGCCCTCCGAGTCCGCCTGGAACGCCTCGGCCCGGACACCGTCGGCCTCGAACTCACCGACCACACCGGCGCCTTGGTCGCCACCGTCGGCGCCCTGGTCGGCCGCCCCGCGACCGCCGACCGACTCGCGCCCGCCGCCGACCCGGCCCACCGCGACCTCCACCACGTGCACTGGACCCCGCTGCCCACTCCCACCGAACCCACCACCGCCCGCTGGTCGCTGCTCGGCCCGGACGACCTGGCGGCGGTGGCCGGGCTGCGCGCCGCCGGCGCCGAGGTGCACGCGGACGGCGAGCCCGACCCCGCCGACGTACTGCTGATCACCTGCGCCGGCCGGGCCGGGGACGACGTCCCCGAAGCCGCCCGGGCCGCCGCCCACCGCGTACTCGACCTGCTCCGGCGTGCGCTGACCGACCCACGCCTCACCGCATGCACCCTGGTCGTGCTGACCCGGGGCGCGGTACCCGGGCACCACGGCGAGGACGTGTCCGATCTGGTCGCCGCGCCGATCGTGGGCCTGGTCCGCTCCGCGCAGACCGAACACCCGGGCCGGATCGTGCTGGTCGACCTGGACGACCACGCCGACTCCTTCGCCGCGCTGCGCGCCGCCGTCGCCGACGTCGGCGAACCGCACCTGGCCATCCGAACGGGCACCGTGTCCGTGCCCCGACTGATCCGCACCGGGACCGAACCGCGCCTGAGCCCGCCCCCCGGCACCCCGGCCTGGCGGCTGGACCTGCTCGGCGGCGGCACCCTGGACCGGCTCGCGCTGCTCCCGAACGCCGACGCGGCGGCCCCGCTCGCGCCCGGACAGGTCCGGATCGCCGTCCGCGCCGCCGGGCTGAACTTCCGCGACGTCGTGGTCGCCCTCGGCATGGTCGCCGACACCCGCCCGCCCGGCGGCGAGGGCGCCGGGATCGTCGTGGAAGTCGGCCCGGACGTAGCCGAACTCGCGCCGGGCGACCGGGTGATGGGCCTGTTCGGCGGCGGCACCGGACCGATCACCGTCGCCGATCACCGGCTGCTCGCGCCGATCCCCACCGGCTGGACCTACGCCCAGGCCGCGGCCGTCCCGGTGGTGTTCCTGACCGCCTACTACGGCTTGGCCGATCTCGGCGGGCTGCGCGCCGGCGAATCGCTGCTCGTCCACGCCGCCACCGGCGGAGTGGGCATGGCGGCCGTGCAACTGGCCCGGCACTGGGACGTGGAGGTGTTCGGCACCGCCTCGCCCGGCAAGTGGGCCACCCTGCGCGGCCAGGGCGTGGACGACGCGCATCTGGCGTCCTCGCGCGATCTCGACTTCGTACACCGGTTCGGCGAGGTCGACGTGGTGCTCAACTCGCTCGCGCACGAATTCGTGGACGCCTCACTGCGGTTGCTCGCGCCCGGCGGACGATTCCTGGAGATGGGCAAGACCGACATCCGGGACCGGGACGAGGTGCTCGCCGCCCATCCGGGCCGCGACTACCGGGCGTTCGACCTGATGGACGCGGGGGCCGAGCGCATCCGGGAGATGCTGGCCGACCTGTACCGGCTCTTCGAGACCGGCGTGCTGCACCCGCTGCCCGTGACCACGTGGGACGTGCGCGGCGCGGTCGGCGCCTTCCGGCACCTGAGCCAGGCCCGGCACACCGGCAAGATCGTGCTGACCCTGCCGCCCACCCTCGGCGCCGCCCCCGACCCGGAGGGCACGGTCCTGATCACCGGCGGCACCGGTACCCTCGGCGGCCTGCTCGCCCGCCACCTCGTCCGCACCGCCGGGGTGCGACACCTGCTCCTGATCGGCCGGCGCGGCCCGGCCGCCGACGGCGCGGCCGAGTTGTCCGCCGAACTGACCGCGCTCGGCGCCCGGGTGACCATCGCGGCCTGCGACGCCGCCGACCGTGCGGCGCTCGCCGCGCTGCTCGCCGACATCCCGGCCGAACATCCGCTCACCTCGGTGATCCACGCCGCCGGCGTGATCGACGACGCGGCGCTGACCGCGCTCACCCCCGAGCGGCTGGACCGGGTGCTGCGTCCGAAACTGCACGCCGCCTGGAACCTGCACGAGTTGACCCGCGACCTCGACCTGACCGAGTTCGTGCTGTTCTCCTCGATGGCCGGCACCTTCGGCGGCGCCGGACAGGCCAACTACGCCGCCGCGAACGCCTTCCTGGACGCACTCGCCCAGCACCGCCGGGCCCGCGGCCTGGCCGCGACCTCGGCCGCCTGGGGCCTGTGGGCGCAGGCCAGCGGGATGACCGGACACCTGGGCGTCGAAGACCTGGAGCGCATCGCCCGCACCGGCGTCGCCGCGCTGGAGACCGCCCACGCACTCACCCTGTACGACGCGCTCCGCGCGGCCGACCGACCCACGATCGTGCCCGCCCGCCTGGACCCGGACACGCTGCGCACCGCCGCCCCGACCGTACCCGCGCTGCTGCGCGACCTGGTCCGCCCGCGCGGACGCCGCGCCGCCGCCGACACCGCGCCCGACGCCGCGTCCCTGGCCGAGCGGCTGGCCCGGCTGCCCGAGGAACGGCGCCGGCAGACGCTGCTGACCCTGGTCCGCACCGAGACCGCCGCCGTCCTGGGCCACGCCACCCCGGACGCGGTCGCCCCGCTGCGCCCGTTCAAGGCACTCGGCTTCGACTCGCTCACCTCGGTCGAACTGCGCAACCGCATCGGCGCGGCGACCGGCCTGCGGCTGCCCGTCACCCTGGTCTTCGACCACCCGACCCCGCAGGCCCTCGCCGACCACGTCGGCGCCGAACTCCTGGGCGTCGCACCGGTGGTCGCCGAGCCCGAGCGACCCGCCGCACACACCGACGACGACCCGATCGTGATCGTGAGCGTCGGCTGCCGCTACCCGGGCGGGGTGGCCGGACAGGACGAGATGTGGCGGATGCTCGCCGAGGGCACCGACACCATCGGGCCCTTCCCCCGAGACCGGGGTTGGGAGTTGGACACACTCTTCGACCCGGACCCCGACCGGGCGGGCAAGTCGTATGTGCGCGAGGGCGGATTCGTCGCCGACGCGGTGCACTTCGACGCCGAGTTCTTCGGGATCTCGCCCCGCGAGGCGACCTCGATGGACCCGCAGCAGCGGCTGCTGTTGGAGACCGCGTGGGAAACGTTCGAGCAGGCCGGCATCGACCCCACCACGCTGCGCGGCAGCAGTACCGGGGTGTTCGTCGGGGCCATGGCGCAGGACTACCACGGCACTTCGCAGGCGATGGCCGAGGGCCAGGAGGGCTACCTGCTGACGGGGACCGCAACCAGCGTGATCTCCGGCCGGGTCTCCTACGTCCTGGGCCTGGAGGGGCCGGCGGTGACCGTGGACACCGCGTGCTCGTCGTCCCTGGTCGCACTGCACCTGGCGGCGAACGCGCTCCGTGCGGGCGAGTGCGATCTCGCGCTTGCGGGCGGGGTGGCGGTGTTGACGTCGCCGCAGGCGTTCATCGAGTTCAGCCGGCAGCGCGGACTGGCCGCGGACGGGCGCTGCAAGCCGTTCGCGGCGGCGGCCAACGGCACCGGTTGGGGCGAGGGCGTCGGCCTGGTGCTGGTCGAGCGCTTGTCCGACGCGCGCCGGCGCGGGCATCCGGTACTGGCCGTGGTGCGCGGCTCGGCGGTCAACCAGGACGGCGCCTCGAACGGGCTGACCGCGCCCAACGGCCCCTCGCAACAGCGGGTGATCCGGCAGGCGTTGCGCAACGCGGGCCTGGCCGCGACGGACGTCGACGCGGTCGAGGCACACGGCACCGGGACCACGCTCGGCGACCCGATCGAGGCGCAGGCGCTGCTGGCGACCTACGGTCAGGACCGGCCGGCGGAACGGCCGCTGTGGCTGGGGTCGGTCAAGTCCAACATCGGGCACACCCAGTCCGCGGCGGGGGTCGCCGGGGTGATCAAGATGGTGCTCGCGCTGCGGCACGGGACGTTGCCGCCGACGTTGCACGTGGACGCGCCCACGCCGCATGTCGACTGGGCGTCGGGACAGGTGCGGCTGCTCACCGAGCCGGTGGCGTGGCCGGCGGGGGAGCGGGTGCGCCGGGCCGGGATCTCCTCGTTCGGGGTGAGCGGGACCAACGCGCACGTGATCATCGAGCAGGCGCCGACGGAGGTCGCGGTCGAGGCCGCGCCGGCCGATGCCGCGCCGGTCGCCGCGCCCGGGGGGATCGTGCCGTGGGTGGTGTCCGCGCGATCCGAGGCCGGGTTGCGGGCGCAGGCGGCGCGGCTGCGGGACTGGGCCGCCGCGCACCCGGAGTTCGCCCCGGCCGACGTGGCCGCCTCGCTGGTGCGCGGGCGGGCGGTGTTCGAGCGGCGGGCGGTGGTCCGGGGTCGGGACACCGCTGAACTAAGCGCGGCGCTGGGCGAGTTGGCTGATTCGCCGGCAACGGGCGAGACGCCGACGGCGATCGGCCCCGGACCGGTGTTCGTCTTCCCCGGCCAGGGATCGCAATGGGTGGGCATGGCGGCGGAGTTGCTGACGTGCTGCCCGGTCTTCGCGGAGACCGTCACGCGGTGCGCCGAGGTGATGGACCCGCTGCTGCCGGGCTGGGCGCTGCTCGACGTGCTGCGCGGCACCGACGAGGAGACGGCCGAACTGCTGCGCCGGGTCGAGGTGGTGCAACCCGTGCTGTTCGCGGTGATGGTGGGCCTGGCCCGCTGGTGGGAGTCGTGCGGGGTGCGACCGGCCGCGGTGATCGGGCACTCGCAGGGCGAGATCGCCGCCGCCTATATCGCCGGCCACCTGACCCTGCCGGACGCCGCCCGGATCGCCGCGCTGCGGATCCGCGCGGTGCAGGCCGCCGACATGATCCGCGGCGCGATGGTGGCGGTCGCGGTATCCGCCGTGCGGGCCGAGGACTTGATCACCCGTACCGGCACCGGCGACCTGGTCAACGTGGGCGGGATCAACAGCCCGACCAACACCGTGCTGTCCGGCGACACCGACGCCTTGGCCCTGATCGTGGCGGACTGCGAGCGCGAGGGTGTACGGGCGCGCTGGATCCCGGCGGCGTACTCCTCGCACTCGCCGCAGATGGACGCCGTACGCGGCGACCTGGAACGCCTGCTCGCGGGCATCGAACCCACCCCCGGGCGGGTGCCGATGTACTCCACGGTCACCGGCGGCCGACTCGCCGACGACGCGCTGCTCGACATCGACTACTGGTTCGAGAACATGCGGCGCACGGTGCGGTTCGAGGAGGCGATCGGCGCGGCGGCGGCCGACGGACACACCGTGTTCGTCGAATGCAGCTCGCACCCCGGCCTGGTGGTGCCGCTCGGCGACACCCTGGACTCGCTCGGCGTGCACGGCGCCACCCTGGAGACGCTGCGCCGCGCGGACGGCGGCGCCGATCGGCTGCTCGCCGCGCTCTCCGCGATGTTCGTGCACGGCGGCGCGGTGGACTGGGCCGGGATGCTGCCGGGGCGGCGCGTCGCTCTGCCCACGTACGCCTTCCAGCGTCGGCGGCACTGGGTGGAGCCCGTCGGCCCGGCCCGAGGGGGTGTCGGCTGGGGGCAGTTCGCGGTGGAGCACCCGATCCTGGGCGCCGGGGTAGACCTGGCCGACGGCTCGGCGACCGTGTTCACCGGGCGCCTGGACACCACCACACACGGTTGGCTCGCCGACCACCTCGTGCTCGGCGAAGTCCTGGTCCCGGGTACGGTGTTCGTGGACCTGGCGCTGCGCGCGGGCGGCGCCCTCGGCTGTGCGGTGGTCGAGGAGTTGGCCCTGCACGAGCCGCTGGTGTTGCCGGACGCGGACGGGGTGCGAATCCAGGTCACCGTCGAGGCACCGGACGACGCGGGCACGCGGGCGCTGACCATACACTCCCGGCCCGAGGACGCGCCCGCCGCCGAGCCGTGGACCCGACACGCCTCGGGCACGGTGGCCCCCGGTGCCCACCGGCCGCGGCAGGAGTCCGGGCCGTGGCCGCCGATCGGGGCGACGCCGCTGGACGTGGCGGACGTATATCGCCGATTGGCCGAACTGGGCCTGGGCTACGGCCCCACGCTCGCCGGACTGCGGGCCGCGTGGCGGCGCGGCGACGACCTGTTCGCCGAGGTCGCGCGCACCGCCGACGCCGAACGCGGCACCGCCCGCTTCGGCCTGCACCCGGCCCTGCTCGACGCGGCCCTGCACGGGCTTGCCCCCGGCGCGGAACCCGGCGGCGCACCGACCGAGGTGCGGCTGGCCGGCGCCTGGCGCGGGGTGACGCTGGACGGCGATACCGGTACCGCCGGCCGGATTCGGCTGCGGGCCGTCGACGGGGACGGCGTCGAGGTCGAACTGGCCGACGAGACGGGCCGATCCCTGGCCCGGATCGAGTCGGTGACGCTGCGACCCTGGACCGCCGGGCAGGTTCGGGCGGCCGGGCGGGCCCGACCGTGGTTGACCCGCTGGGAGTGGGCCCGGGTCGAGCCGACCGACACGGCGGCGGCAGGAGGTCGCTGGGCCGTGCTCGGCGCGCGGGCCTGGGACGGGGTGCCGGCCTATGCGACCGCCGCCGAACTGATCGCGGCCGTCGAGGTCGGCGTCCCGGTTCCGGATCTGGTCGCGCTGCCCGTGCGGATCGACCCGGCCGGCGGCCTCGATCCGGAGGCGATCCGGGCCACGATCCGGGCGGTGCGCGAGACCGTGCGGCAGTGGCGGGCCGAACCACGTCTGGCGGCCTCGCGCCTGGTCGTGGTGACCCACGACGCGGTGTCGGCGCGGCCCGAGGGCCGGGTCGCCGATCCGGGCGCGGCCGCGGTGTGGGGCGTGGTCCGGGCGGCCCGGGCGGTGGACCCCGAGCGGTTCGTGCTCGCCGATGTGGACGGGGAGGACGGGTCCTGGCCGGTGCTGCTGGCCGAAGCATCCGCCGGTCGCGCCGAGTTCGTGATCCGCGCGGGCACGGTACTGCTGCCGCGGCTGGCCCGGGTACCGGCGGGCGAGACCGGCACGGCGGGCTTCCCGACCGAGGGCACGGTATTGGTCACTGACGCGACCGACACGACCGACGGCACCGACACGGTCGGCACGCTGCTGGCCCGGCACCTGGTGACCGCCCACGGAGTGCGCCGGCTGATCCTGGCCGGCGGCCCCGCCGCCGGAACGCCGCTTGCCCGGGAACTGGCCGCGCAGGGAGCGGAGATCGACGTGGTCGCCTGCGATGTGACAGACCGCGCCGAACTGGCGAAGCTGCTGGCCACGATCCCCGAGCACAGCCCGCTGACCGCCGTGGTGCACGCCGCCGGACTCGGCGGGTCGGACCCCGACGACGTGCTGCGGGCCCGGGTGGACGCGGCCGTACACCTGCACGAACTCACCCGCGACGCAGACCTGTCCGCCTTCGTGCTCTGCACCGCCCTGGACGGCGTACTCGCCGACCCCGGGCGCGGCGAACACGCGGCCGGCGACGCCTTCCTGGACGCCCTGGCCCGGCACCGGCACGCCGCCGGGCTGCCCGCGCTCGCGCTGGCCTGGGCACCGGGGGACGAACCGGCCGCCGGGTTGCTGCCGCTGCCCACCGAGCAGGCCACGGCCCTGTTCGACCGGGCCCTCGGCCTGCCCGAACCGGCCCTGATCCCGCTCGCGCCGGACATCTCGGCGCTGCGCCGGGCCGAACCGGGCGCGCTACCGGCGCTGTTGACCACGCTGGTGGTCGACCCGAACCACCGCGTCGGCGCCGCCGTCGAGACGGCATCCGCGCTGATCGGGCGACTGCTCGACCTGCCGGACGACGAGCGGGAAAGCGCCCTGGTCGACCTGGTCCGCGGTTGCGCCGCCGCGATCCTCGGCCATGCCGATCCGACCGCGATCGAGACTGGAGCGGCGTTCAAGGATCTCGGCTTCGACTCGCTGACCGCCCTGGAGATGCGCAACCGACTGCGCGCCGCGCTGGGTCTGACGCTGCCGGCCACGCTGATCTTCAGCCACCCCAACGCGGCGGCCCTGGGCCGGCACCTGCACGGCCTGCTGCGGCGCGAGCACGGGGTCTCGTGGGACTCGGTGCTCGGCGAGATCGACCGGGTCGAGGCGATGCTCGCGCAACTCGACGACGCGGACCGGGCCCGGGCGGCAGAGCGGTTGCGGGATTTGATCGGCGGCCCGGAAGGCCCGCTCGCCGGCCGCGAGTTCGGCGCGAATGGCGACGCGGCCGGCGGCCATGGGTTCGACGCGGCCACGGACGAGGAGTTGTTCGACTTCATCGACGGCGGGATCGAGCACTGATTCGACGACGGCGGGATCGAGGACCGACGACCGATCGCGGGGCTGGGACTCTCCCGTCCTCCTGAACAGGCAAGGAGAAGCACCGATGGCGAACGAGGACAAGCTCCGCGACTATCTGCGCCGGGCCACCACCGAACTCCAGGAAACCCGGCTGCGGTTGCGCGAGTCCGAGGACAAGTGGCACGAACCGCTCGCCATCGTCGGCATGCACTGCCGCTACCCGGGCGGGGTGGCCTCGCCGGACGACCTGTGGGACCTGGTCGACGCGGGCACCGACGCGATCACCGGACTGCCCCCGGGCCGGGGCTGGGAGGTGGACGAGGCCGCGAACGGGACGTCGTACCGGGGCGGCTTCCTGACCGATGCTGCCGACTTCGACGCCGACTTCTTCGGCATCTCGCCGCGCGAGGCGCTGGCCATGGATCCACAGCAGCGGGTGCTCCTGGAGGCGTCCTGGACGGTCTTCGAGCACGCCGGAATCGATCCGACCACGCTGCGCGGCAGCCGCACCGGCGTGTTCGTCGGGGTGATCGCCAGTGACTACCTGTCGCGCCTGGCCCGAGTGCCCAAGGAGGTCGAGGGTCATCTGCTGACCGGCAGCCTGGTCAGCGTGGCGTCCGGCCGCCTCGCCTACCACTTCGGGCTGGAGGGCGCGGCGGTCACCGTGGACACCGCATGCTCGTCCTCGCTGGTCGCGGTACACCTGGCCGGCCAGGCGCTGCGGGCGGGCGAGTGCGACCTCGCCCTGGTCGGCGGCGCCACCGTCCTGGCCACCCCCGGTGCGTTCGACGAGTTCTCCCGGCAGCAGGGCCTGGCCGGCGACGGTCGTTGCAAGTCCTTCGCGGCCGGCGCCGACGGCACCGGCTGGAGCGAGGGTGTGGGCTTGCTGCTGATGGAGCGGCTGTCCGACGCGCGCCGCAACGGACACCGGGTGCTCGCGGTGGTGCGCGGCTCGGCGGTCAACCAGGACGGCGCCTCGAACGGACTGACCGCGCCGAACGACCTGGCCCAGGAGCGGGTGATCCGCCAGGCGCTGGCCAACGCCCGACTGGCCGCGAGCGACGTGGACGCGGTGGAGGCGCACGGCACCGGCACCCGACTCGGCGACCCGATCGAGGCCCAGGCGCTGCTGGCCACCTATGGGCAGGACCGGCCGGCCGAGCGGCCGTTGCGGCTGGGCTCGATCAAGTCGAACATCGGACACGCCCAGGCGGCGGCCGGGGTGGCGGGCGTGATCAAGATGGTGCAGGCGCTGCGGCGCGGTGTACTGCCGCGCACGTTGCACGTGGACGAGCCGACGCCGCACGTGGACTGGTCCGCCGGGCGGGTGGCGCTGCTGACCGAGCCGTTGGCGTGGCCGGCGGGCGAACGGGTGCGCCGCGCGGGGGTGTCCTCGTTCGGGGTGAGCGGGACCAACGCGCACGTGATCGTGGAGGAGGCGCCGCCGCCCGAGGGCCCGGTCGATGCCGCCGATCCGGTCCGGCTCCTCGGCGGGGTGACGCCGTGGGTGGTGTCGGCGCGCACCGGTGACGCCCTGCGGGCCCAGGTGGAGCGGTTGCGGGAGTGGGCGATCGAGCATCCGGAGGCCGATCCGGACGACGTGGGCCGGTCGTTGGTCTCGGGCCGGGCACTGTCCGGCCACCGGGCCGTGGTGCTCGGCCGGGACGCGGCGGAGCTGGCCGAGGGGTTGTCCGCCGTGGTGGACGGCGAGCCCGAGGCGATCGTGGGCGAGGCCCGACGCGGATCGGGCCGTACCGCCGTGCTGTTCACCGGGCAGGGGGTGCGTACGCGCGCAATGGCGCGCGAACTGCACGCTGGGTTCGCGGTGTTCGCGGCGGCGCTGGACGAGGTGTGTGCCGCGTTCGACGCGGTGTTGCCGTTCTCGGTGCGCGACGTGCTGCTGGCAGAGGGCGAGGACAGCGGTGAGGACGGTGACGGCGTCGAGGACACCGGTGTGGCGCAACCGGCCCTGTTCGCCTACGAGGTGGCGCTGTACCGGTTGTGGACCTCATGGGCGGCGGAGCCGGACGCGGTGGCCGGGCATTCGCTCGGCGAGGTGGTCGCGGCGTATGTGGCCGGGGTTTTCTCGCTCGCCGACGCCACCACGTTCGTCGCGGCCCGCGCCGCGCTGATGAGCGCGCTGCCGCCCGGGGGCGCGATGGTCGCGGTGGGCACGTCGGAGAGCGCGGCGGCCCGGTTGCTCGCCGACCACCCGGGAGTGGGCATCGCGGCGGTGAACGGGCCGACCGGCGTGGTGCTTTCCGGCGAGGCGGCGGCCGTGGCGGAAGTGGCCCGGGTGTGTGCCGAGCGCGGACTGCGCATCTCCCGGCTGCGGGTGTCGCACGCGTTCCATTCGGCGCTGATGGAACCGATGCTGGACGAACTGGCCCAGGTGGTAGCCGGATTGACGCTGCGTCCGGCACGGATGGCGATCGGGTCGAACGTGACCGGCCGGATCGGGTCGGCGGAGCAGTTGTGCGATCCGCGCTATTGGGTGGACCACGTGCGGCGCGCGGTGCGCTTCGGCGATGTGCTGGACGCGCTGCGCGCCGACGGGGTGCGTACGTTCGTCGAGATCGGGCCGGACGCCGCGCTGACCCCGATGGTCGCCGACGTCACGGCCGACGCGGACGACGTGGTTGCGGTCGCCACCCGGCGGCGCGACCGCGACCCGGTGACGGGTGTGGTCGAGGCGCTGGCCCGGGTGTTCGTGCGCGGCGCGGCGGTGGACTGGGCGGCGCTGGTGCCCGGGCGGTGGGTCGAGCTGCCCACGTACGCCTTCACCCGGCGGCGCTTTTGGCTGGACGCCGGCACCGGCGCGGGCGACCCGACCGGCCTGGGGCAGGGGACGGTGGATCACCCGCTGCTCGGCGCGGTGGTCGGTCTGGCCGATGGACACGGTTCGCTGTTCACCGGGCGGTTGTCCCTGGACACCCATCCGTGGCTGGCCGATCACGTCGTCCTGGACACCGTCCTGCTGCCCGGGACCGCGTTCCTGGAACTGGCCCTGCACACCGGACGCCGGGTGGGCTGCGACCGGGTCGAGGAACTGTCCCTGGAGACCCCGCTGGCGTTCGGCGAGCGCGGTGGTTGCCAGGTGCAGGTATGGATCGAGGCGGCCGGCCCCGACGATCGGCGGCGGGCGATCACCATCCACTCCCGGCAGGACGACGGCGACGGCGACGAGGGGTGGATCCGCAACGCGGTGGGCACGGTCGCGCCGGTCGAGGACGAGGCGCCCGCCGACGCCGTCGCCGACCCGACCCCCTGGCCGCCGACGGGCGCAATACCCGTGCCGATCGACGACTTCTATCCCTGGCTGGCCGACAACGGAGTCGCCTACGGGCCGTGCTTCCGGGCGGTGCGCGCGGTCTGGCGTCGCGGGGAGGAGATCTTCGGCGAGATCGCACTCCCCGAGCAGGTCGGGTACGAGGCCGACCGGTTCGGCGTGCACCCCGCGCTGATGGACGCCACCCAACACCTGCTCGGAGTGGCCGCGTTCGCGGACCTGGCGGAGTCCGAGGGCGGCGGTTTGGCGCTGCCGTTCTCGTGGCGTGAGGTACGGCTGCACACTCCCGGCGCGGCCGCGGTGCGGGCGCGGGTGGTGCGGACCGGGCCGGAGTCGGTGACGCTGAGTCTGGCCGACGAGGACGGCCGACCGGTCGCCGAGGTCGAGTCGCTGGCCGTGCGGCCGATCTCGGCCGAACAACTGCGCACCTCCACGGCGGGTCGCCGCGACCCGCTGTACACGCTGCGCTGGACGCCGCTGCCCCGGCCGTCGGCCGCGCCGGGTCCCGGATCCCCGGCGATCATCGCCGAGTCGGGCTCGGGGGACCCGTTCGCGGGCCGGCTCGGCGGCACCGTACATCCCGATCTGACCGCGCTCGGCGACGCGGTGGACGCCGGGCTGCCGGCGCCCGAGGTGGTCGTCCTCGCGTGGCCCACGATCCCGGCCGGACCGCTCGGCGACGTGCCGGACCCGGACGACGTACACGCCGCCGTACACCGGGCGTTGGCCACCGTGCAGACCTGGCTCGGGGACGAGCGCTTCACCGGCGCCCGCCTCGTCGTGGTCACCCGGGGCGCGGTCGCCGTCGCGGACGAGGAGGTGGACGATCCGGCCGCCGCCGCCGTGGGCGGCCTGGTCCGGTCGGCCCAGTCCGAGCACCCGGACCGGCTCGTCCTCGCCGACCTGGACGACGACGCGGCCTCGCCCGAGGCGCTGCTCGCCGCGATCGGCGCGGGCGAACCGCAACTCGCGGTACGGGCCGGGGTGGCGTACCTGCCCCGGCTCACCCGGACACCCGCGATCGAGCCCAGCGCACCGCTGTTCACGCCCGACGGCACAACCCTGGTCACCGGCGGCACCGGAGCACTTGGCGCCTTGGTCGCCCGGCACCTGGTGGTCGCGCACGGGGTGCGCCGGCTGCTCCTGGTCAGCCGGCGCGGGATCGCCGCGCCCGGCGCCGGGGCGTTCGCCGCCGAACTCACCGGCCTGGGCGCGACGGTCGACGTGGTGGCCTGCGACGTGTCGGACCGGGCCGACCTGGCCAAGAAGTTGGCCGCGATCCCCTCCGCACACCCGCTGTCCGCGGTGGTGCACGTCGCGGGTGTGGTCGACGACGGGGTGATCGGCGCACTGACGCCCGAGCGGGTGGACCGGGTGTTGCGGCCCAAGGTCGACGCGGCGCTGCACCTGCACGAGTTGACCCGGGACGCGGACCTGACCGCGTTCGTGCTGTTCTCCTCGGTGGCCGGGGTGATCGGCAGCCTCGGACAGGCGAACTACGCGGCGGGCAACGCCTTCCTGGACGCCTTCGCGCAGCGGCGACGCGCCCTCGGGCTGCCCGCGGTGTCCATGGCCTGGGGGTTGTGGGCCGAGGAAAGCGGTTTGATGCGTGAGGAGTTCGCCGAGACCGACCGGCAACGCATCAACCGCAGCGGTGTATTGCCGCTGTCCGACGAACAGGGCCTGGCGCTGTTCGACGCGGCCCTCGCGCACGGCGAGCCGATCCTGGCCCCGGTCCGTTTGGACCTGACCGCGCTGCGCCGCCTGGAAGACGAACTACCGGCCATCCTGAGCGGATTGGTGCCCTCCTCGCGCCGCGACGGCGCCCGCCCAGGCGCGGCGGACACCCGTCGACTGGCCCAGCGGCTCGCCGGCCGCTCCGAGCCGGAGCAACTGCGCCTGCTCACCGAACTGACCCGCGCCCAGGCCGCCGTGGTACTCGGCCACGCGGGCGCCGACGCGGTCGCCGCCGATCGTGCGTTCACCGAACTGGGCTTCGACTCGCTCACCGCGCTGGAGATGCGCAACCGGCTCAACACGGTCACCGGCCTGCGACTGCCCGCCACGGTGCTGTTCGACTATCCCAACGCCGCCGCGCTGGCCCGCTTCCTGCGCGCCGAGACGCTGCGTGTACCGCAGTACACCCAGGCGGCGGCGAACACTGCGGCCAAGGCCAGAACTTCGGACGAGCCGATCGCGATCGTGGCGATGAGCTGCCGCTACCCGGGCGGGATCGACACCCCCGAGGAGCTGTGGCGCTGCGTCGCCGGCGGAGTGGACCTGACCTCGCCGTTCCCGACCGACCGCGGCTGGGACCTGGGTGCGCTGTACGACCCGGACCCGGACCGCTCCGGGCGCTGCTATACGCGCGAGGGCTCGTTCATGCGCGACATCGACCGCTTCGACGCCGAACTGTTCGGGATCTCCCCGCGCGAGGCGCTGGCCATGGATCCGCAACAGCGGCTGCTCCTGGAGACCTCCTGGGAGGCGTTCGAACGCGCGGGCATCGACCCGGCCTCGCTGCGCGGGAGCAACACGGCGGTATTCGCGGGGCTGATGTACGCGGACTACGCCGCGGGTCGCGTGGGCGACGTGGGCGACGAGTTGGAGGCGTACATCGGCAACGGCAACTCGTTCGGCGTCGCCTCCGGCCGGGTCGCCTACACGCTGGGCCTGGAGGGCCCGGCGGTGACGGTGGACTCGGCCTGCTCGTCCTCGCTGGTCGCGCTGCACTGGGCGGCACACGCACTGCGCAGCGGGGAATGCGATCTCGCGCTGGCGGGCGGGGCGACGGTGATGTCCACGCCCAGCGTCTTCGTGGAGTTCGCCCGGCAGCGCGGCCTGGCGCCCGATGGACGGTGCAAGTCGTTCGCCGCTGCGGCCGACGGCACGGCGTGGGGCGAGGGCATCGGCATGTTGCTGGTGGAGCGACTGGCCGACGCGCGCCGCAACGGGCATCCGGTCCTCGCGGTGCTGCGGGGTTCGGCGATCAACCAGGACGGCGCCTCCAACGGCCTCACCGCG
The DNA here is from genome assembly GCF_044334985.1 of Embleya sp. NPDC020630. Lineage (NCBI taxonomy): Bacteria > Bacillati > Actinomycetota > Actinomycetes > Kitasatosporales > Streptomycetaceae > Embleya > Embleya sp. NPDC020630. The sequence goes on along the minus strand of NZ_JBIRUB010000024.1, from coordinate 35,352 downwards.
CCCAACGGCCCGTCGCAACAGCGGGTGATTCGGCAGGCGTTGGCAAACGCCGGGCTGGCCACGGCCGATGTGGACGCGGTCGAGGCGCACGGTACCGGGACGGTGCTCGGCGACCCGATCGAGGCCCAGGCGCTGCTGGCCACCTACGGTCAGGACCGGCCGGCGGAACGGCCGCTGTGGCTCGGCTCGATCAAGTCGAACTTCGGCCACACCCAGGCTGCGGCCGGCGTGGCCGGGGTGATCAAGATGGTGATGGCGATGCGGCACGGGATGTTGCCGCCGACGCTGCACGTGGACGAACCCTCGCCGCATGTGGACTGGTCGACCGGGCGGGTCGAACTGCTCGCCGAGGGACGGCCGTGGCCCGAGGTGGGCCGGGCCCGCCGGGTGGCGGTGTCCTCGTTCGGGATCAGCGGGACCAACGCGCACGTCATCCTCGAACAGGCCGACGAGGAGCCGGAATCCGCCACCCGGACCACGGCCGGCACCGGGATCGGCGGGGTGCTGCCGTGGGTGCTCTCGGCCCGGACCGAGGCGGGCGTACGGGCCCAGGCGGCCCGGTTGCGGGACTGGGCCGGGGCCCGGCCCGAGGTCGATCCGGCCGACGTGGGCTGGTCGTTGGCGTCGGGGCGGGCCGTGTTCGAGCGGCGCGCGGTGGTGTGGGGCCGGGACGGCGCGGAGTTGACGGCGGGCCTGGACGCGCTGGCCGCCGGGCGGGACGCGGGAGCACGTGCCGTGCTGGCCGGCGGCACCGGCGTGTCGGGCGAGGCGGCCGTCGGGCCGGTATTCGTGTTTCCCGGTCAGGGCTCGCAGTGGGTCGGCATGGCGGCGGAACTGCTGAACTGCTGCCCGGTGTTCGCCGAGTCGGTGGCGGAGTGCGCGGCGGCGATGGATCCGCTGCTGGCCGACTGGGCACTGCTCGACGTGCTCCGGGACGCGTCTGCCGCGCTGTTGGAGCGGGTGGATGTGATCCAGCCCGTGTTGTTCGCCGTGATGGTCGGCCTGGCCCGCTGGTGGGAGTCGTGCGGGGTGCGGCCGAGCGCGGTGATCGGACACTCCCAGGGGGAGATCGCAGCGGCGCATGTGGCGGGCTTCCTGTCTCTGGAGGACGCGGTCCGGATCGTGGTGCTGCGCAGCCGGGCACTGCGGGGGCTGGCGGCCGACGGTGACGGGATGTTGTCGGTGGGCGTGTCCGCCGAGCGTGGCCGCGAACTCGTGGCACGCATCGATGGATTGTCCCTGGCGGCGGTCAACGGGCCCGGCAGCGTGGTGCTTTCCGGGCCGGTGGAGGGCCTGACCCCGATCGCGGCCGAGTGCGAGCACGACGGGGTTCGGGCGCGGTGGATCCCGGTGGACTACGCCTCGCATTCGGCGCGGATGGACGACGTACGCGAGGTATTGGCCGAGTCGCTGGCGGGGGTGGAGCCGGGGATCGGGCGGGTGCCGATGTACTCGACCGTGAGCGGGCTGAAGGTCACCGATCCGGCGGACCTGGCCGGCGAGTACTGGTTCGAAAACCTGCGCCGCACCGTGCAGTTGGCCACGGCGGTCGGCGCGGCTGCGGCCGACGGGCACACCGTGTTCGTCGAATGCAGCCCGCACCCCGGTCTGGTCGTGCCGCTCGGCGACACCCTCGACGCCCTCGGCGGCACGTCCGGCACGGTCCTGGAGACGCTGCGCCGGGGCGAGGGCGGCCCCGAACGGCTGGTCGCGGCACTGGCGGCGGCGTTCGTGAGCGGCCTGCCGGTCGACTGGGCCGGACTGCTGTACCACGACGGGGTCCGACGGGTACAACTGCCGACGTACCCCTTCCAGGGGCGCCGGTTCTGGCTCGAACCGGACATGGGCACGGCGCTGCCCGGTCGCACGACACCCGCCCCGGTGGTGGGCGACACCGAGGACAGCAGGTTGTGGGAGGCGCTGGAGGCGGCGGGCGCCGAGGACCTGGCGGCCGAGTTGGACGTGGCGGCGGACGCGCCGCTGAGCGACGTGCTGCCGGCGCTGACGTCCTGGCGGGCGCGGCGGCGGGCCGATGCGACGGTGCGGTCCTGGCGGTACGGGGTGCGGTGGGAGCCGTGGGCGGCGCCGGCCGCCTCCGCCGACGGGATGGGGCGCCTGGTGCTCGTCGCTCCGGACGGGGAGGTCGCGGACGTGCTCACGGGTGCCTTGGCCGAGCGCGGCGCCGAAGTGGTGGTGCTGTCCGGGGAGGGGGAGCGGACCACGTTGGCGCGGCGGCTCGCGGCGATCGGCGAGGAGGGTGTGCCGGCCGGGGTGGTGTCGTTGTCGGCGGTGGGTTGCGCCGCCGACGCGGACCCCGTGTCCGAGCTCGCGCCGGTGCTCACGCTGGTGCAGGCGCTGGGCGACGCCGGGATCGAGGCACCGCTGTGGGTACTGACGCGGGGCGCGGTGTCGGTGCTGGGCGAGGAACCGGCCGGCCTGGCGGGTGCGGCCGTGCAGGGGCTCGGGCGGGTGGTCGGGCTGGAGCATCCCGGGCGGTGGGGTGGGCTGATCGACCTGCCGGAGGTGATGGACGGCAGGGTGGCCCGGACGCTGGCGGGCATCCTGGCGGCCGGTACGGGCGGCACCGACTCGGGCGAGGACGAGATCGCGATTCGGCCGCTGGGGGTGTTCGTCCGGCGGCTGGCGCGGATGGCCGGGCCGCTGGGGAACGGGACGAGCCGGTGGCGGCCAGGTGGTACGGCGTTGGTCACCGGCGGTACCGGTGCGCTGGGCGGGCGGGTCGCGCGATGGCTGGTCCGCGAGGGTGTCGAGCGGGTGGTGTTGGCCGGGCGGCGCGGGCCCGACGCGCCGGGCGCGGACGGACTGCGCGAGGAACTGGCCGCGGCCGGAGCCGAGGTGGCGGTACTCGCCTGTGACCTGGGCGATCGGGACGCGGTGGCCGCGCTGTTGGCGGAGGTACGGGCCGGCGGCCGGCGGATCGACACCCTCGTACACGCGGCCGGCGCGGTGGTGGTCGGCCCGCTGGCGGACAGCACCGTCGCGGATCTCGCCGACGCCTCGGCGGCCAAGGTGGGCGGCGCGCTGCTGCTGGACGAGTTGTTGCGGGCCGACGAGCCCGACACCGTGGTGCTGTTCTCCTCCGCCGCCGGGGTGTGGGGCGGCGCGGGGCAGGGGGCGTACGCGGCGGCGAACGCCTGCCTCGACACGATCGCCGAGCGGCGCCGGGCGCGCGGGCTGCGTACGGTCTCGATCGCGTGGGGGCAGTGGGCCGGCGGCGGGATGGCCGACGGCGCGGCCGGCGCGCACCTCGACCGGATCGGGGTGCCGGCGATGGACCCGGACCGGGCCTTGGAGGCACTGCGGCAGGCCCTTGACGAGGACCTGACCTGCGTCACCGTGGCCGACGTGGACTGGCCGAGGTTCGCCGCCGGGTACACGGCGGCCCGGCAGCGACCGCTGATCGCGGACCTGGTGGCGGCGGAGGTCGCGGCGGCGCCGGCCGCCGAAGCGCGCGGGGCGGCCGAGTCGGACGGTCCGAGTGTGTGGCGGGCCCGACTGGCCGAACTGGGCGCGGCGGACCGGGCGGCGGAACTGCTCGCCCTGGTCCGTACCGAGGTCGCCGCGCAGTTGGGCCACGCCGACCCGGCCGCGATCGAACCCGAACGGCCTTTCCGCGACCTTGGGTTCGACTCGCTCGCGGCGGTGGGCCTGCGCAACCGACTGACCGAGACCATCGGTCTCCGACTGCCCAGCACGCTGGTCTTCGACCATCCGACAGCCGTCGCGCTGGCCGCGCACATCGACGGCGAACTCTTCGGCGAGACCGCCGGAACGGTCTCGGTCTTCGCCGAACTGGACCGCCTGGAAGCGGCGCTCGGCGAACTGGGCGGCGACTTCGCCGAACGGGGCAGGGTCGGTGCCAGATTGGCAGAACTCGCCGGGAAGTGGCGGGAGATCGAGGCCGCGAGCCGGAAGGCCGAGCCTGAGGGAGCCGACTTCGTGGCAGCGGAGGACGAGGAGATGTTCGACATGCTCGGAAAGGAGTTCGGCATCTCCTGAGCGGGGCCGGCGACGACCGCCGGTCACGGGTCCCGACGGCACACGGCCAGGTTCGATCAGGTAGAGGACGGACGTACGGACATGTCGAACGAAGAACGGCTGCGGCACTTCCTCCGGGAGACCGCCACGGATCTGCGCCGCACGAAGCAGCGGCTGCACGAGGTGGAGTCGGCCGCCCGCGAGCCGGTGGCGATCGTGGCGATCGGGTGCCGGCTGCCGGGCGGCGTACGCTCCGCCGAGGACCTGTGGGAGCTGGTGCGGACCGGGACGGACGCGATCGCCGGCTTCCCGTCCGATCGGGGCTGGGATCCGGCGAACGTCTACGCGGACCTGCCGGGCGGCGAGGGCGGCGCGGGTGGTTCGGCCGGGTCCGGCGGGTCGACCACCCGGCAGGGCGGATTCGTCTATGACGCGGCCGAGTTCGACGCCGAATTCTTCGGCGTCTCGCCGCACGAGGCGTTGGCGATGGACCCGCAGCAGCGGCTACTCCTGGAGACCGCGTGGGAGACCTTCGAACGGGCCGGCATCGATCCGCTGTCGATGCGGCGCAGCCGGACCGGCGTGTTCGTCGGCGCCGGCGCGCTCGGCTACGGCGGCGGGATGCGGGCGGACAACGCCGAGATCCAGGCCCATCGGGTCACCGGCGGCTCGATGTCCGTGGTGTCGGGGCGGATCGCCTACACGCTCGGTCTGGAGGGCCCGGCGGTCACCCTGGACACGGCGTGCTCGTCGTCGCTGGTGGCGCTGCACCTGGCGGCGCACGCGCTGCGCTCGGGGGAGTGTGACCTGGCACTGGCCGGGGGCGTCACGGTGATGGCCCGGCCGACCGCCTTCGTGGAGTTCTCCCGGCAGGGCGGGTTGGCGTCGGACGGCCGCTGCCGGTCGTTCGCGGCGGCGGCGGACGGCACCGGGTGGGGCGAGGGTGTCGGGCTGCTGCTGGTGGAGCGGTTGTCGGACGCGCGGCGCAATGGGCGTCCCGTACTGGCGGTGCTGCGCGGCTCGGCGGTGAACCAGGACGGCGCGTCGAACGGGTTGACCGCGCCGAACGGTCCGTCGCAACAGCGGGTGATTCGGCAGGCGTTGGCGGCGGCGGGCCTGTCGGCCGCCGATGTGGACGCGGTGGAGGCGCACGGGACCGGGACGGTGCTCGGCGACCCGATCGAGGCGCACGCGCTGTTGGCCACCTACGGGCGGGACCGGCCCACGGATCGGCCGCTCTGGCTGGGGTCGGTGAAGTCCAACATCGGGCACACCCAGTCCGCGGCCGGGGTCGCCGGGGTGATCAAGATGGTGATGGCCCTGCGGCACGGGCTGCTGCCGCGCACCCTGCATGTGGACCGGCCGTCGCCGCACGTGGACTGGGCCTCGGGACGAGTCGAGCTGCTGACCGACGAGGTGCCGTGGCCTCCCGGCGTTCGGGTGCGTCGGGCGGGTGTGTCGTCGTTCGGGATCAGCGGGACGAACGCGCATGTGATCCTGGAGGAGGCGCCGGCGGTCGAGGAGGTTTCGTGGGAGGCGGCCGAACCCGCGCCGGGTATAGGTGGGTTGATCCCGTGGGTGGTGTCGGCGCGCTCACCGGAGGCGTTGCGCGCGCAGGCGGCGCGGTTGCGGGAGCTGGGGGCCGCGGATCCGGCGGACGTCGGTCGGTCGTTGGTGACGGGACGGGCGTTGCTCGACCACCGGGCGGTGGTGCTGGGCCGGGACGCCACCGAATTGGGGCGTGGGTTGGCCGCGTTGGCGGCGGGGTCCTCGGGTGCGGTCGAGCCGTCGGAGGGGGGAACTCCGGTCGTGGTGACCGGGAATGTGCCGCGAGCGGGTGGTGCGGGTGGTCGGGTCGCCGGGCGGGGTGCGGTGGTGTTCACCGGGCAGGGGGGCCGGTTGCCCGGGATCGGGCGGGAACTGTACGCGGCGTTCCCGGTGTTCGCCCGCGCGCTGGACGAGGTGGGTGCGGCGTTCGACGCGGTGGTGCCGTTCTCGGTCCGGGATGTGTTGCTCGGCGTGGAGGGCACGGTCGGCGTCGACGCCGAGGACACCGGGGCGACCCAGCCGGTGCTGTTCGCGTTCGAGGTGGCGCTGTACCGGTTGTGGAGTTCGCTGGGGTCGGTCCCGGACTTCGTGGTCGGGCACTCGTTGGGTGGGATCGTCGCGGGGCATGTGGCGGGGGTGTTCTCGCTCGCGGACGCGGTGGCGTTCGTCGCGGCGCGGGCCCGGTTGATGAGCGCGTTGCCGGGCGGGGGCGCGATGCTCGCGGTGGGGGCGAGTGAGGCGCAGGTCACCGCGCTGTCGAGTGGGCTGCCGGTGTCGATCGCGGCGGTCAACGGACCGGCGAGTGTGGTGGTTTCGGGCGCGGTGGCGGCGGTGGACGAGGTGGCGGCGCGGTGTGCGGCGCGCAGTTGGCGCAGTTCGCGGCTGCGGGTCTCGCACGCCTTCCATTCGGTGCTGATGGAACCGATGTTGGCCGAACTGCGAGACGTGTTGGGGCGGTTGTCGTTCGGGGCGCCGGAGATCGGGTTGGTGTCGGATACCACCGGGCGGGTCGTTACGGCCGAGGAGGTGGGCGATCCGGAGTACTGGGTGCGGCATGTGCGCGACGCGGTGCGGTTCGCGGATGCGGTCGGCACGCTGCGTGAGCGGGGTGTGGCCACCTTCGTGGAACTGGGTCCGGACGCGGCGTTGACCGCGATGGTGGCCGAGTGCACGGCGGGTGCGGGCGAGGTGCTGGGGGTGCCGGCCCAGCGGCGGGGCCGACCGGCCGTGGCGACGCTGGCCGGCGCGCTGGCCACGGCGTTCGTGCGGGGGCTGCCGGTGGACTGGGTCGGGGCTCTCGGCGGCCCGGGCGGGCGGCGGGTGGAGCTGCCGACCTACGCGTTCCAGGGGCGGCGCTACTGGCTGGAGCCGGTGAAGGCTGCGGCGACGCCGGCCGGGCCGGATTCGGTGGACGGGCCCCTGTGGGACGCGGTGGAGCGGGCCGGGGCGGACGAACTGGCCGCGATCCTGGCGGTGTCCGAGGACGCGACGCTGCGCGAGGTGGTGCCGGCGCTGTCGTCCTGGCGAGCCCGGCGGCGGGTGGACGCGACGGCCGCTTCGTGGCGCTACGCGGTGCGGTGGGAGCCGTGGGCGGGTGGGTCGCCCGACACGGCCGCGTTGTCCGGGCGTTGGCTGCTCGTGCACCCGGCGGCGAGCGATCTGGCGGACGCGGTGGCCCGGGAGTTGACCGAGCGCGGCGCGGAGGTGGTGCGGGTCGGGGGCGAGGGCATCGGGGCACACGTCGGTGGCGAGCCCGTCGCCGGGGTGGTGTCGTTGATCGGCTCCGGCTCCGGGTCCGGTTCGGGCTCGTACTCGGGCTCCGGGTCCGGTTCGGGCTCGGGCGCCGGTTCCGGTTCGAGTTCCGGTTCGGGCTCCGGCTCTGGTTCGAGTTCCGGCTCCGGTTCGGGTTCGCGCGCGGGTGACGACTGTGCCGACCTCGTGGCCGCCGTGGTGGCGATGGGCGAACTGCTCGCGGACCTGCGCCGGTTCGAGGTCGCCGCCCCCCTCTGGTGTGTGACCCGGGCGGCCGTGTCGGTCCTGGGCGAGGACCTGGCCAATCCCGTGGGCGCCGGCCTGTGGGGCAGGGGCCTGGTGGCGAGCCTGGAGCAACCCGGGTGCTGGGGCGGCCTGGTCGACCTGCCGGCCGCCGCGGACGCCCGCGCGCTGGGGGTGCTGGCCACGATCCTGGCCGGGACTTCGGCCGAGGACCAGGTCGCCATCCGCCCGCTGGGCGTGTTCACCCGGCGGCTGACCCCGTTGCCGGCCGAGGGCTCGGACCGGGTGGTGCGTACCCGCGAAGCGGCGCTGATCACCGGCGGCACCGGCGTGTTGGGCGCGCACGCCGCCCGCTGGCTTGTCGCGCACGGCACCGAGCGGGTGATCCTGCTCGGCCGACGCGGCGCGCACGCACCCGGATTCGATGCGCTGCGGGCCGACCTGGAGGCGGCAGGCGCCGAGGTGGTGCCGATCGCCTGCGACCTGACCGCGCCCGACGCGGCGGACCGGCTGCGCGCCGCGCTGCCCGCGACGGGCGCGCGGATCCGTACCGTCGTGCACGCGGCGGGCGTGCCCGGATCGCCCACCGCGACCGGCGCCGACGCCGTCGCGGACACCGTCACCGCCAAGGTCGCCGGCGCGCTGGCCCTGGACGCGCTCTTCGGGGCGGACCAGGCCCTGGACGCGTTCGTGCTCTACTCCTCCGGCGCGGGGGTGTGGGGCGGCGCCGGCCAGGGCGCCTACGCGGCGGCCAACGCCTTCCTGGACGCGCTCGCCGTACGCCGTCGGCAACGCGGCCTGCCCGCCACGGCGATCGCGTGGGGTCCGTGGGCGGCCGGCGGGATGGCGGACGGCGAGGGCGAACGGCTCCTGGCCCGGGTCGGCGTACGGGCGATGGACCCGGCAGCGGCGCTGAGCGCACTGGGCCGGGCCCTGGTCGAGGACCTCGCCTGCGTGACCGTGGCCGACCTGGACCGGCCGCGGTTCGCGGCGGGCTACGCCTCCGCCCGTCCCCGGCCGCTGATCGCCGACCTGATCGACGCGGAGCCGCCGGTCGAAGCCGCCGCGCCGACCCGGCCCGGCGGGGCGTGGGACCCGGTGGTGACCCGCTCGCCCGCCCGGCTCGCGGCCGAACTGCTCGACCTGGTCCGCGCCGAGGTCGCCGCGCAACTCGGCCACGCGGGCGTCGAGGCGATCGAAGCCGACCGGCCGTTCCGCGACCTCGGCTTCGACTCGCTGGCCGCCGTCGGACTGCGCAACCGCGTCGCCGAGGCCACCGGGGTACACCTGGCCGGCACCCTGATCTACGACCACGAGACGCCCTCGGCCCTGGCCGCACACCTGGCCGACGCCCTGCGCGAGGGTGCGCCCGCGACCCGCCCCGTGCCGACGGAACCGGGCGGCGCCGAGGACTCGAACGAAATGCTCGGCACGGTCTACCGCAAACTCGCCCTGCTCGGCCGGATGGACGACGCGGAATCGCTCCTGGTCGGCGCGGCCGGCCTGCGGCAGACCTTCGAGGACCCGAATCGGCTCCCGGAGACACCCGGCTTCACCCGGCTCGCGCGCGGACCGGCCCGGCCCAGGGTGATCTGCTTCCCGCCGTTCGCGCCGGTCGAGGGCGCCATCCAGTTCGGCCGGCTGGCGGGCACGTTCGAGGGCCGGCACGACACGGCCGTGGTGACCGTACCGGGCTTTCGGCCCGGCGAGCCGCTGGCCGCCTCGCTGGACGTGCTGCTCGACCTGCTGGCCGAGGCGACGCTGCGGTGCGCCGGGGACGACCCGTTCGCCGTGCTCGGCTACTCCTCCAGCGGCTGGCTCGCCCAGGGGGTGGCCACCCGCCTGGAGGCGACCGGCCGTACGCCCGCCGGGGTCGTACTGCTCGACACCTACCTGCCCGCCACGATGTCGCGGCGCATGCGCAAGGCGATGAACTACGAGGTGATCGTGCGCCGGCAGGCGTTCACCGCGCTCGACTACATCGGGCTGACCGCGATCGGCACCTACCGCCGGATGTTCCGGGGCTGGGAGCCCAAGCCCGGCTCCGCGCCGACGCTCGTGGTGCGGCCCTCGCGCTGCGTCCCGGGCTCGCCGGAGGAGCCGATGACCGGCGAGGACTGGCGTTCCACCTGGCCGTACGAGCACACCGCCGCCGAGGTGGAGGGCGACCACTGCACGATGATCGGCGAACACGCGGAGCAGACCGGTGCGGTGGTGCGCGCGTGGCTGGCCGGTGACAGGACGGTTTCGAACGACACGAGGGAAGGCACGGCATGACCGACCCGCGCTATCCGCGATACCCGCAACCCGGCTCCGTCGAGCATCTCGACGCGGAGTTCCTGGTCCATCGGGCGGCGATCCAGGATCTCGTCGCCGCGTACAGCCTGCTCTACGACGCGGGCGACTACGACGGGCTCGGCGACCTGTTCACCGAGGACGCGACATACGCGTTCACCCCGGCCCCCGAGGGATTTCCGCCCTCGGTATCCGGCCGGGACAAGATCGTCGCGGCGATGGCCGCGCTGCGCGAGCACAACCTGCGCACCCGGGCCGCCCACCAGCGGCACTTCGTGACCAACACGGTGATCACCCGCCTCGACGGCGACACCGCCGAGGCGCGGTCGCTGATGGCGGTGGCGTTCGCCCATCCGCAGGACGGCCGGCAGGAGTTCACCCGCAGCGGGGTGTACGCCGACGTGCTGACCCGACAGGGGAGTCGGTGGCGGATCGCCGACCGGCACCTGTGGTTGGCCGAGTTGCCGGCGCCGCGCCCCGGCGACACATCCGTTCCGGAGGAGAGTCGGCCATGATTCCCGTGCTCGAACTGGTCCAGATCTCCACCCTCCCCGACGCCGAACGGGAACTGGAGCAACTGGCCCGGCGATACCCGATCATCCGCACCCGACAGGTCGGCGGCATCGAGGCGTGGACCGTGCTCGGCGCCGGGCTGACCCGGCAACTCCTCGGCGACCCAAGGCTGTCCAACGACCTGCACACGCACGCGCCGCACGCGGCCCAGTCCGCCGACGGTCCGACCGTGCTGTTCGAGCAGGACAATCCGGACCACGCCCGCTACCGCCGCCTGGTCAGCGCCGCGTTCGCGTCGCGGGCCGTGCGCAACCTGGAACCGCGGATCGTCGACATCGCACGCACACTGCTCGACCGGCTGCCGGCCGAGGGCGGCACGGTGGACATCGTCGAGGCGTTCGCCAACCCCTTCCCGCTGGAGGTGATCTGCGAACTGCTCGGGGTGCCGATGGCGGACCGCGAGGTGTTCCGCACCCGGGTGGAGAACATGGACTCGCCCTCGACGGCGGTACGGCGGGCGGCGATGGACGCGTTCGTCGCCTACTGCGCCAACCTCGTCGACGCCAAGCGCGCCGGGCCGACCGAGGACCTGCTGAGCGAGCTGGTACAGGCCGAACTCGACGACGGATCAAGGCTGTCGGCCAACGAACTGATCGGTTTCGGCTCCGTGCTGCTTTTCGCGGGGCACGTCACCACCGCCTACCTGATCGCCGCCGCACTGTACGAACTCATCGCCCACGAGGACCAGTTGGCCGCACTCCGGGCCGATCCCACGCTCGTCGAGGGCACCGTCGAGGAGGCGCTGCGCTTTCGCGGCTCGTTGTTGTCCACCACGAACCGGGTGGCGCTGACCGACCTGGAGATCGGCGGCGTGCTCGTGCGCCGGGGCGACCTGGTGCGCTTCCTGCTCTCCGCCGCCAACCGCGACCCGGAGATCCGCGAGGACCCGCACACCTTCGACATCACCCGGTCCACCACCGCCCACCTGGGCTTCGGCCACGGCCCCCACTTTTGCCTCGGCCAACGCCTGGCCCGCCAGGAGATCAAGGTCGCCCTCACCGAGATCGTCACCCGCTTCCCGACCCTCGAACTGGCGGTCCCGGCGGAAAAGCTGCGCTGGCGCGCCTCGGACTTCCTGCGCGGCCTCGCCGAACTACCCCTGACATACGGCCCGTGACCGCCCACGGGGGGAGGGCGGCCCGGACCCGGGCCGCCCGAGCTTCGCGGCGGTCCCGCCCCCTCGTGCCCGGCGAGTGTGACGCGCCGCCGAACAGTCGATGTCGGCTGCGCGTCACCCATCGCGGCCCCCCGCGCCCTCGTGGTTGCGTACCATCTCCGGGGGTCGGCGGGCGGCGCCGGGCCACGAACGACAGGGGTGCGGCGACATGGACGGACCGGCGGGGGAGCCGAAGGCACCCACGGGCCTGCGCGAGCGCAAGAAGGCCCGCACCCGGCAGGTGATCTCCACGGTCGCGTTCGACCTGTTCGAGGACCAGGGCTTCGAACAGACCACCGTCGACATGATCTGCCGCCGCGCCGACGTGGCCCACCGCACCTTCTTCCGCTACTTCCCGACGAAGGAATCGCTGCTGTTCGGCTGGGACTTCGGCGACCTCATCCTGGACGCCTTCGCCGCGGCCCCCGCCGACCTCGACCTGATCCCCGCCCTCGAACACGCGATGACGGTCAGCCAGGGCAACCTGGAAGACCACGCCGAACACACCGCCCGCCGGCACGCGCTGCGCCGCCGCTTCCTGGGCGTGCGCTCGGTCCACGACCACGGCGTGGCCCTGATCGACACGGTCGCCCACCGCATCGTCACCACCGCCGCCGACCGCCTCGGGGTCGACCCTGCCGTGGACCTGCGCCCCCACGCGCTCGGCGCTCTCGTCGCCGCGATGACCCGCCGTCGGGTGATCGACGGCATCGACCCGGGCCCGATCAACGAGTGGGCGGACGCCTTCCGCACCCTGCTCCCGACACCGGCCGCACACACCGACTGACACACCGCCCGGGCGCCGACCCGGAAACCGCGAGGTGGCCTTCGCACCGCCGGGTGGTGACCGGTCTTCGTCCGCGCGGACACATCTTCGCCACGCCACTCGTGTACGGATCCGAGGCTCCCGGCCCGACCGCGGGCGATACTCGGGAAACGTCGGGGCCCGGGGAGGCGGCGGGTTCCCCATACCCGAGAGGTTCCACATGCAGCCCGACCCGCGGTCCGACACCCGTCCCGACCCGCAGCCCGACGCGGCCACCGGCGCGGCCGCCGACCGGCTCGTCGACCTCGTCGTCCGGGCCGGCTCCCTCGTCGACGGCAGCGGATCCCCCGCGTACGACGGCGACCTCGCGATCGACGGCGGGCGGATCGTCGCGCTCGGCGACATCGGCGCCATCATGGGTCGTGACGAGATCGACGCGCAGGGCTGCGTGGTGTGTCCGGGCTTCGTCAACGTGCTGAGCCACGCCTACCTCACCCTCCAGCAGGACCCCCGCGGCCTGTCCGACCTGTACCAGGGCGTGACCACCCAGATCTTCGGCGAGGGCGTCTCGCTCGGCCCGGTGACCGGGGCGATGACCGAGTCCATGATCGAACTCATCGGCGCGCTCCCCGAGGGCGCCCGCGCCGCCTGGCCGCGCCTGCGCGACTTCCTGGGGCACCTCGAATCCACCGGCGTCGGCCAGAACGTCGCCAGTTTCGTCGGCGCCGACAACCTGCGGATGTCCGTGGCCGGCATCGAGGGCCGCCCGCTCGACGACGACGAACTCGCCCGCGCGTGCGCCCTGCTCGACGAGGAGTTGGCGGACGGCGCGCTCGGCGTCGGCTCGGCCCTGATCTACCCGCCGGGCACCTACGCCGACACCCGCGAACTCACCGCCTACGCCAAGGTGTTGGCCCGGCACGACGCGCTGTACATCTCGCACCTGCGCAACGAGGGCGACCGTCTCCTGGAGGCCGTGGACGAACTCCTCGACATCGCCCGGGACTCCGGTGCGCGCGCCGAGATCTACCACCTCAAGACCGCCGGCCGGGACAACCGACCCAAGATGCGCCGGGTCCTGGAGCGGATCGAGTCCGTCCGGGCGGCCGGCATCGAGGTCACCGCCGACATCTACCCCTACGCCGCCGGCAGCACCCTGCTGGCCGCCGCCATCCCCCCGCCGTTCCACCTCGGCGGCGCCGACCGGCTACACGAGCGCCTGGGCAACCCCGCCGACCGTGCGACCATCACCGCCGCCATCCGCGACGGCGGCGACTGGGAAAACCTGTGGCGGATGAGCGGCGGCGCCCCCGGTGTCGTGGTCCTGTCCCACCACCCGGAGATCGACGTCCCCGCCGGCTCCACCATCGCCGACATCGCCGAGGCCCGAGGCGACGCCGACCCGATCGCCACCCTCCTCGACATCGTCCTGGCCGCTCCGCACGCCGACGCCGCCTACTTCATCGGCGACGAGGACAACACCCGCCTGGCGTTCGCCCACGACTGGGTCTCGGTCGGCTCGGACTCCGACGCCCCCGCCGCCGACGAACGTTTCGCCGACCACCCGGTCCACCCCCGAGCCTTCGGCACCTTCGCCCGCGTGCTCGGCCGCTACGCCCGCGACGAGGCCATCGTCACCCCGGAGGAGGCCATCCGCCGGATGACCTCGCTGCCCGCCACGAACCTGCGGCTGCGCGACCGCGGCCTGCTCACCCCCGGCGCACACGCCGACGTCGCGGTCTTCCGCCTCGCCGACGTCACCGACACCGCCACCTACGCCAACCCCAAGAGCTACGCCCGAGGCATGCGCCACGTCCTGGTCAACGGCATCCCGGCACTGCGCGACGGCACCCCCACCGGCGCCCTCCCCGGCCGGGCCCTACGCCGCGACACCCCCTGACCCGAGCACCCTCGCCGTCGAAGACAACGCCACCGCCGCACCTTCGCACGCGCCGAAACCGCCCTGCGGAGACTTCCGGGGCCCGCAGGGCGGTGGCGCGGCGTCGGTCAGTCGGGGAAGACCGGCAGCAGCGGGGGATCGACGTCGATCGGCGTGTGGGGCACGACGATGGGGCCGGTGGGCGGGAGCACGTTCGGATGCACCGAGTTCAGACAGAGCTTCAGCTGGGTGAGGGCGAAGGGAACGCCACCCACGGTGGCGTTGACGTTGTACCACCAGAGGCACGTGCTCGTGGTCTGCGCCTGGTCCGGCTCGTTGCCGGCGGCGGCGTTCGCCGGTGTTCCGGTGGCGACCAGCAGGAGCGGTACGGTTGCCGCGACGGCTGCCGCGGACATGGCCAATCGGCGTATTCCCATGCGGAGTCGATCCTTGTCGGTAGTCGGATCAGTGCCACTTCGACGGCGTCCCGAGTTCGTCGGCACGCCCACCGGCATCCTCCCGGCAACCATCGGCGCGGCGGAATCCCATCTTCCTGGGAGACCCGAAGGCATGCACCGTGCCGTGCCGGCGGCGACGGCCGTGGTCCGCTCGTTGCGAGAGCGTGCGGATTGTCAAACGGGGATAGTCCCCGTATCGTGAACTCGCCCGCCCCCGAAGTGGTCTGCCCTCCGCGCATGTTCGGGCCGTCGAGGGATCCACCGGCACGCGGATCGACGTGCCCGGGGGCGGGTCCGAGAGCACGATCGCCGGGCCTGCCGAAGGGAACCAACGATGAGCGACGTACCGGATGTTCGTTTGTCCGTGCTGGACATCTCACCGGTGTTCGAGGGTTCGACCGCCACCGACGCGCTGCGCGAGACCATCGAACTGGCCCGCCGGGTCGAGGAGATGGGCTACTACCGGTTCTGGGTGGCCGAACACCACGCGATGCGCAACATCGCCAGCTGTTCGCCGCCGGTGTTGATCGGCCGGATCGCCGACGCCACCACCCGGATGCGGGTGGGCGCGGGCGGGGTGATGCTCGCCAACCACGCGCCGCTGGTGGTGGCCGAGCAGTTCGGCACCCTGGAGGCGCTGCACCCGGGGCGGATCGATCTGGGTGTCGGCCGGGCGCCGGGCACCGATCCCGGCACGGCGCGCGCGCTGCGCCGGGTGGTCGCGCCGGGGGAGCAGGACGATTTCCCGCAGCGGCTGGTCGAGTTGATGAGCTACTTCGAGCCGGCCGCCTCGCCGGACTCCGCCGCTGTGCTCGCGGTGCCCGCGCAGGGTGCGCGGATGCCCACCTGGCTGCTGGGCACCAGCGGCTACAGCGCGCGGATGGCCGGCATGCTGGGCCTGCCGTTCGCGTTCGCGCACCACCTCGCCCCGGCCGGCGCGGCGGCGGCGCTGGATGTGTACCGGACCACCTTCCACCCCTCGCCGGAGCTGGACCGGCCGTACGCGATCCTCGCGGCGATGGTGATCGCGGCGGACAGCGACGAGCGGGCGCGCTGGCTGGCCGGGCCGATGGCGCTGACCTCCCTGCTGCACCGCACCACGGGCATGCCGGGCCTGCACCCCACACCGGAACAGGCGGCGCGGCGCTCGTACACCGCCCAGGAGCGACGGTTCATCGAGGAGCGGCTGGACAACCACCTCATCGGCGGCCCGGACACCATCCGTCGTCGGGTCGGCGAACTGGTTCGCGAGACCGGCGCGGACGAGTTGATGGCGCTCGGACTGGTCCACGGTCTGCCGGAACGGGTGCATTCCTTCCGCCTGTTGGCCGACGCGGTCCGGGTCGGCGAGCCCGCCGCGGAGCGCACCGCCCGCTGAGCGAGCGACGTGGGCGTCCGCGCGAGCCGCCGCCGACGCCCCGCACGCCGCACCCGTCGCCTGCGCGAGCCCCGCTCAGCGTGTGCGCAGCCCGTCGAAGAGCAGCGAGATGAGCTGGTCCGTCGGGTCGGTGCCGGTCGTGCTCATCTCGGCGGTCAGCGAGATCGCGTTGGCGAACCGCAGCAGCACCAACTCGTCGATGTCGCCGCGGATGGCCCCCTCCCGCTGCGCCCTGGCGAGCAGATGGGCCGCCGCCGATCGGATGGTCGCCCGACACCACGACGCCAACTCGGCGCTCTCGTCGCGCAGGGCGATCTCCAGCAGACCCTTCAGGCCCTCGTAGACCCGCAGTCGGGACACCGCCAGGCGCAACCAGTCGGCCAGCGCCTCGACCGGGTCGCCGGACGGTGACGCCGCCCACGCGTGGTCGCCCAACTGTTGGATCTCGTCCCGGTAGACCGTTTCGAGGAGCACCTCGCGGGTGGGGAAGTGGCGGTAGAGGGTCGCGTTGCCGACTCCGGCGCGCTTGGCGATGTCGTCGAGCGAGGTGCCCGCGCCGTTCTCGGCGAATGCCTCGCCGGCCGCGACGAGCAGCCGCTCGTAGTTGCGGCGGGCGTCGGCTCGCGTCGGCGGTTGTCGCGGACCGGTGGGTCCCGCGGGGTCTCCGGAGGTGACCGTCATGTGAACGTCCCTACTGCGTGACATCAGGGCGTCGCGTCGGCGCGCCCTGGGCCGCCGAGCAGGTGCCCATGATAGTCCCCGCCCTGCTCAGAGCCCTGATGCGGACGGCTCTTGAGAAAACGGGGACTATCCCTGTATTGTCGGAACGGCTAATCGGGGACAGTCCCTGGATAATCCGTCGTGACGCCGTCCGCGTGCGAGTGTGAAGTTCCCACGACCATCGGGACCCAGGCGTCGAGAGTCCGCGTAGGAGAGAAATGCCCGAGGACCACACCGACACCGTCGCCGACAGCCGTGCGCTGTCCGGTGAGACCGAACGTGCGGCGGCGGCGCCCGCGGCGCCGCACTCCGGAATCATCCTGGCGATCATCGCGGTGTGTTATCTGATGATCAGCGTCGATGCCACGGTGGTGAACATCGCACTGCCGAAGATCCAGCAGGACCTCGGCTTCTCGCGCACCGGACTGGCCTGGGTGATCAACGCCTACACCCTGGCGTTCGGCGGCCTGCTGCTGTTCGGCGGCCGGATCGGCGACATCCTGGGCAAGCGCCGCATGCTCGTCCTGGGCACGGTGGTCTTCACCGTCGCATCCCTGGTCGGCGGCCTGGCCCAGAACCCGGAGCTGCTGATCGCCGCCCGGGCCGTCCAGGGTGTGGGCGCAGCGCTGGCCGCGCCCAGCACCATGTCCCTGATCGTCACCAACTTCGCCGAGGGCGCCCCTCGGCACAAGGCGCTCAGCGTCTACTCGGCCACCGCCGGCGCCGGCGGATCGATCGGACTGATCCTCGGCGGCGTGCTCACCGACTGGGCGTCGTGGCGCTGGGTGTTGTTCATCAACGTGCCGATCGGACTGGCCGTCGCGCTGCTCGCCCCCCGCTACATTCGTGAACCGGAGCACCGCAAGAGCAGGATCGACTACCTCGGCACGGTCACCTCGACCGTCGGCATGGTCGCCCTGGTGTACGCCTTCATCCGCGTCCCCGACGACGGCTGGGGCGACGCGACGACCATCGCGTCCTTCGTGCTGGCCGGGGTGTTGCTGGCCGCGTTCGTGGTGATCGAGACGAAGATCGACCCGCCGATCCTGCCGCTGCGGCTGTTCGCGCACCGCAACCGCTCCAGTGCCTACCTCAACGTGCTGCTGCTCACCGCGAGCATGCTCGGCATGTTCTTCTTCCTGAGCCAGTACATCCAGGACGTGCTGGGCTTCAGCCCCGCCGAATCCGGCTGCGCCTTCCTGCCCATGACGCTCGGGATGTTCGCCACCGTGACCCAGGTGCCCAAGCTGCTCAAGCGGTTCGGCGCCAAGCTCTTGATGATCGTCGGGGCGGCGCTGATGACCGGTGCCTTCTTCTGGTTCACGCGGCTCACCGAGGACAGTTCCTTCTGGACCGGTGTGTTCGGGCCGCTGCTGCTGTTCGGCATCGGGATGGGGCTGAGCTTCATGCCGATGAACGTCACGGTGATGGCCGGGGTCGAGCCCAGGGACGCGGGCGCCGCCTCCGGCGTGCTCCAGACCATGATGCAACTCGGCGGCGCGCTCGGACTCGGCATCCTGGTCACGGTGTTCGGCACGGCGAGCAAGAACGCCGCGGACGGCGACCGGCACGGCGCCTCCCCCTCCGAGTGGACGCAGCACGTCTTCAGCGAGGGCATGCAAAGCGCGTTCCTGGCCGGTACCGCCTTCGTGGGCGCCGCCCTGCTGATCGCGATCTTCGTGATCAAGGGCCCGCCCAAGCCCAAGCCGTCGAGCTGATCGAGTCCCGGACGGGCCCTGCCCGGGGCCCGTCCGGGCGGGATGTCCGGCGTCGTTTCAGAGCGGTTTCAGAGCGGTTTCAGCGGCGCCCGATACACCCGTCACACCGGTCACACCGACACGACGAAGGAGTCCGGATGCGTTCCAAGATCGCACGAACGTCGATAGAGGCCACATACGTGCGTGCGGAGGAGAGTCGGCGCCCCGACCGCCTCTTCGACGACCCCTTCGCGCCGCTGTTCATCGCGGCGTCCGAGCAACACGAGAGCGACCCGGCCGAGGTCGAGGCCCGAGCCACCTGGAAGCAGATCCTCAGCTTCAACGTCATCGTGCGCACACGCTTCTTCGACGAATACCTGCTGGCGGCCACCGAGGCCGGGTGTCGGCAGGTCGTTCTGGTCGGCGCGGGTCTGGACGCCCGTGCCTACCGCCTGGACTGGCCGGCCGGCGTCCACCTGTACGAGATCGACCTCGGCGACCTCCTCGACTTCAAGAACGAGGTGTTGGACGCCGCCGACGCCCGACCGCGTTGCGCCCGCGATGTGTTGATGACGGACCTGCGCGACGACGACTGGCCCGCCCGACTGGTCGCGGGCGGGTTCGACCCCACCGCGCCGACGGCCTGGCTGGTCGAGGGCGTACTCGGCTACCTCACCGCGGACGAGGCGGCCCGACTGCTCGGCATGATCGGCGACCTGTCCGCGTCCGGCAGCCGGATGTCGTTCGAGCACGCCAACCTGGACAAGTCCGCGTTCCTCGCCGAGGCCAAGGCGGTGCCCGGACTCGCCGAGATCGCGGCCATGGCCAAGGGCGGTCTCGGTGAGGGCACGATGCCCTGGCTGGGCGAGAACGGCTGGGACGCCCGACTGCTGGACCGGGCCGACGTGGCCGCCTCCTACGGCCGCCAGGCGCAGGGGCGGTCCAATGGTGGCCTCCTGACCGCCGTGCGCCGGTAACTCACACCTGCCCGCACGGCTTTCCCGAGTGTCCGGCCCCTACGGTTCCCCGTGCCGTGGGGCCGGACACTCGTCGTTCGTCCGACTCCCGCCGCGGACGCGGTGGCGAAACGGCCGCCGCGGTGAAGCTTCCGCGACGGCCGTCGACGGGCGCGGGGCACGCGCCCCGGTTTCACGTGGCGGAGTCCGCCAACGGCTCGGCCCGGGCGAACGCGTCACCGACCCTGGGCAGCGCGGCGAGCAGCGATCGGGTGTACTCGTGCGTCGGCCGGTCGAAGACCTCCCGCGCGGTACCGGTCTCGACCACCTTCCCGTCGTGCATCACCAGCACCCGGTCACTGAGATGGCGGATCACCCCCAGGTCGTGCGAGATGAACAGCAGTGCCACCCCCAACTCCTGCCGGAGATCGCCCAGCAGGTCCAGAATCTGGGCCTGGACCGATACGTCCAGGGCCGAGACCGGCTCGTCGCACACGATCACGTCCGGCTCCGAGGCCAACGCCCGTGCGATGGCGACCCGTTGGCGCTGCCCGCCGGACAGGCGTCGGGGTCGGGCGTCGGCGAGCGCCGGGTCCAGGCCGACCAGGGTGAGCAGTTCGGCGATTCGGGCGCGGTGCCGGCGCACCTCCCGGCGTGCGGTGCCGCCCAGGCCCTCGGCGATCAGTCGCGCGACGGTGTACCGGGGGTCGAAGGAGGCGAGCGGCTCCTGCGGGACGAACTGGATCCGCCGGCGCAGCGGACGGCGATCACGCTCGCGCCGGTGCGACCACGGACTCCCGTGCAGGGTGACCTGCCCCTCGTCCGGTTCGAGCAGGCCCAGTACCAGTTGCGCGGTGGTGCTCTTGCCGGAGCCCGACTCGCCGACGATGCCGAGCGTCTCGCCCGCGCCCAGCGTGAACGAGACGTCGTCCACCGCGAGCCGTCGACTGCGGTCGGGGCCCGGGAAGGACTTCGACAGATGCGCGGCGGCCAGGACCGTCTCCCCGACCGGCCGCCCCTCGGCCCGCGAGACCCGGTCGGCGGGTGTCCAGGGCGCGTCGAGGAGGCGGCAGCGCGCGGTGTGCGTGTCGCCGATCGACACCGGGACCGGCTCCTCGACCCGGCACGCGTCCTCGGCCAGGGGGCAACGCGGCGCGTAGTGGCATCCCCGGGCGACCGGAGCGGCGACGTCGGTGCGGTGCTGCCCGGCGGACAACCGGATGTCCCGATCCTGCCCGGCCGGGATCGCGGCGAGCAGGTGCCGGGTGTACGGGTGGCGCGGGTCGGTGAGCAGTTCGCGGGTGGTGCCCTCCTCGACGAACACCCCGTCGTACATCACCGCGACCCGGTCGGCGAGTCGGGCCACGACGGCCAGGTCGTGGCTGATCAGCAGGATGCCGGTGCCGGCGTCGCGCTTGGCGGCGAGCAGGTCGAGGATCCGCGCCTGCACGCCCACGTCCAGGGCCGTGGTCGGCTCGTCGGCGATCAGGATCGGCGGATCGGCGGCCATCGCGGCGGCGATCAGGGCACGTTGGCGCAGGCCGCCGGAGAGCTGGTGCGGATACTGCCGGGCCCGCAGCGCCGGTTCCGGGACGCGGGCGCGCTCCAGCAGCTCCACCACGCGCGGTACCGCCTCGGCCCGGCGGACCAGGTTGTGCACCCGCAGGGTCTCGCCGACCTCGGCGCCCACGGTACGCACCGGGTCCAGCGCGGACAGCGCGTCCTGCAGGACCAGGCCCACGCGCAGGCCGCGGATCCGGCGCAGCCGCTGTGCCGAGGCGGTGCGCAGGTCCTCGCCGTCCACGCGCAGCCGGTCGGCGCGTACCCGCGCGCCGGGACCGGCGAGTCCGACCAGGGAGCGTGCGGTCACGCTCTTGCCCGAACCCGACTCCCCGACGATCGCCAGCACTTCGCCGGCCCGCAGGTCGAAGTCCACACCGCGGACCGCGTCGACCCGACCGTGTCGGCCGCTCGGGAAGAAGACGCGCAGGTCGCGCACACTGAGCAAGGGTTCACCGCGATCAGTCGCCATCGGTGGACCTCCCGTCGAATCGTTGCCGCAGGCCGCGTCCCACCACGTTGATCGCGACGACGGTCACGCTGATCGCCAGCCCGGGAAAGACCGCCGTGGCCCAGGCCGAGCCGAGATAGTCGCGTCCCTCGGAGAGCATCGATCCCCATTCCGAGGACGAGTCCTTCGGCCCCAGGCCCAGGAAGCTGAGCGCCGAGCCCGCGAGGATCGCGGTGCCGATGTTGACGGTCGCCAGGACCAGCAGCGGCGGCATCGTGTTCGGAAGCAGGTGGGTGCGGTAGGCACTCCAACGGCTGCGGCCGAAGACGATCGCCATGCGTACGTAGTCGGCCTCGCGCACCACCAGTGCCTGGCCCCGGGCCAGCCGCACGAAGCCCGGCGTGAGCGAACAACTGATCGCCAACATCGCGTTGCCGGTGCCAGGGCCCAGCACGGCCACCAGGACCATGGCCAGGATCAGGCCGGGAAAGGCCAGGAAGACATCGGTGATCCGCATGATCAGCTCGTCGGCGACCCGGCCCGCGGTCGCCGCCACGACCCCCAGGATCGAGCCGGCCGCGACCGCGATGACGGTGGCCCCGACGCCGATCTCCAGGGACGGTCGGGCGCCGTCGACGATGCGGCTGTAGATGTCGCGGCCCAGTTGGTCGGTGCCGAACCAGTGCTCGGCGCTGGGGCCCGACAGCGCCTGTACCGGCTCGATGGCGTCCGGCGCCCGCGTGGTCAACAGGTCCGGCCACAGCGCCGCGAGGGCGACGAAGGCCAGGACCACACCGGCCACGACGAGGCCGGGTCCGGGCCCGGCCGCGGTGCGCCGCTGGGCGGACGGCGGAACCGGAGCGGCTTCGATCGCCGCGATGCCTGCGCCGCTCATCGGCGGTCCATCCCTTCGAGTCCCACGGTGGATCCGGGCTTGCCGCAAAGGTGCCGGGCGCGCGGGATGCGGGCCCGGGTGGGCGCGCTCACGCGGCTTTCGCCGAGGCGCGCGGCGCGGGTACGTGCGGCCGGCCCCGGCGCAGGACCAACCGGGGGTCGGCGAGCGTGCCGAAGCCGTTGCGCGGATCGTCGTCGACCACGACCGCGTCCGCGTCCAGGCCGATCGCGATCCGGCCGATCCGGTCGGCCAGGCCGAGCGCTTCCGCCGCGTTCGTGGTGGCCATCTCCAGCACCGCCCCCGGCGGCAGTCCGGCCCGTACGTACCACTCCAGACCCTGCGCGTATCCCTCGAACGGAGCCTGGGCGATGCCCGCGTCGGTGCCCGCGATCAGCCGTACGCCCGCCTCGTACTGGCGGTGCACCAGATCCAGCCACGGGCGCAGGACGTCCGGGCCGAGCCGGCGCTCCACGTCGGTGAGCGTGGCACTGAACGTCGGACACACCGCCACGCCGCGCTCCGCGATCTCCCGGATCAGCCGATCCCGGCGTTCGTGATCCTCGCCCAGGGCCGGTTCCGTGACGAACGAGCAGTGTTCGAGGGTGTGCACCCCCGCGGCCAGCGCCACCTCGATACCCGCGGTGCCATGCGCGTGCGCGGCCACCCGGCGGCCGAAGCGGGCCGCCTCGGCGACGACCAGTGTCACCTCCTCGACCGAGAACTGCGCCTGCCAGGCGGGCGGTCCGCCCGCCGTCATGCTGCCGCCCGTGCTCATCACCTTGATCACGTCGGCGCCGTCGGCCACGTTGCGCCGCACCCGCTCGCGGATGCGGTCCGCGCCGTCGGCCGCGCCGCCCAGGAACCAGCAGTGTCCGCCGGTCACGGTGATCGGCGGCCCCGCGGTCAGCAGGCGCGGACCCGGCAGCGTGCCCGCCTCGATCGCGTCCCGCAGCCGCGCCGCCAGCCCGCCGCGATCACCCAGATCGCGCGCCGTGGTCACCCCCGCGTCGAGCAACCGCCGGGCCCGGCCCGCCATGTCCAGCAGCAGGTCGCGGTCGTCGGCCGCGCGCAACGCGGCGACGGGGTCCTCGCTCGCGTCGAAGGCGAGGTGGACATGGCAGTCGATCAGACCGGGCAGCAGCGTCGCGCCGGCCAGGTCGAGTACGGGAGTGCCGGGCGCGGCCCGCTCCACGACCTCACGACGCGGGCCCACATCGGCGAAGACGCCGTCGCGCACGCGTACCGCGCCGTCCTCGATCACCTCGTCCGCCGGCCCGGTCAACACCAGCGCGGCGGTCAGGATCCGCTCGTCACTCACGTCCGTACCTCCCGTACCCGCGCGTCCACGATCGTGTACAGCCAGTCGGTGCCGATGCTGATCACCGCGAAGACCGCGGCCGAGAGCACCACCACGCCGCTGATCACCGGGAAGTCCCGGCTGTCGACGGCGGTCACCAGGAGTCGGCCCACCCCGGGGCGGTTGAAGACCGTCTCGATGGTCACCGCACCGGTGAGCAGCGTGCCCACGGTCCAGCCGGAGAGGGTGAGCAGCGGGATGAGCGCGTGCCGCAGGGCGTGGCGCAACCGCACCGTGGTCTCGCCCGCGCCCCGGGCGCGCGAACTCAGCACGAACGGCTCGCGCAGGGCGCGTTCCATCTCCTCCCGCAACACCTGGGTGAACACGCCGACCAGGGTCAGCGCCAGGGTCAGCGCCGGGAGCACGAGTCCGCGCACCCCGGTGCCGCCGACCGCCGGGAAGAGTTGCCAGTGGAAGGAGAAGACGGTCAGCAACAACACCCCGATCCAAAAACCGGGCACCGACGCCAGCACCAGTTCCACCGTCGAGGTCAGCCGGCGCAGCGCCGGCCGGCGAGCGGCGGTGGCCACCGCCACCGGTACCGCGATCACGATCGCCAGGAGGAAGCCCGCGAGCGACAGGGCCACCGTGGACCAGACCTGCGAGCGGATCAACTCCGTCACCCTTTCCTGGAGTTGGTACGACGTACCCAGGTCGCCGCGGGCCAATCGGCCCAGGAACAGCCCGTACTGCTCGTACAGCGGCCGGTCCAGGCCGGTGTCGTGGCGCACGCGCGCGACCAGTTCGGGCGTGCGTCCGCTCTGGCCGAGCATCGCCTGCACCGGATCGCCGGGCATCAGGTGCATCGCGGCGAACGCCGCCGTGGCCGCGCCCAGGACCACCATCACGCCGAGCACGATCCGGCGTACCAACCAGGCCAGTCGAGCGCTCATCGTCCCGCCCCCAGCCACGCGTCGTAGAACAACGGGTAGGCGTCCGGCGCGAAACCCACGTCGTGCAGCTTTTTCGACGTGCCGATCATCGCCTTCGGCACGTAGACCGGTATCGCCAGCGCGTGCGTGCGGATGTATTGCTGGGCCTGTTCGAAGGACTGCCTGCGAGCGGCCGTGTCGTTGTCGGTGGTCGCGTCCCGGAACCACCGGTCCAGCTGTGGATCGGCGACCCGGAACAGGTTGCCGCCACCCTTGTTCACGGTCTGGTCCGAGGCGAAGAAGTACCGCAGGATGTCCGGTTCGGATCGCACGAAGCTCATCGCGAACATGTCCAGTCCCTTGCCGGACGCCAGTTGGGTGTTCAGCGCGCCCGGCTCCTCCCGCTCGAAGCGCACGTCGAAGCCGACCCTGCGGGCATCCGCCGCGATGCCCTGCCCAATGAACTCGCGGCCGTCGCGCGAGAGTTGCTTGGCGTATGGCCACACGAGGGTGAGCCGTCGGCCGTCCTTGGTGCGGTAGCCCGCCGCGTCCCGGCCGGTCCACCCGGCCTCGTCGAGCAACCGGTTCGCCAGCTTGGGGTCGTACTTCCACGAGCCCTCGACCGTACGGTCGTAGGCCACGGTGGTCGGGCCGAGCACGCTCCAGGCCCGGTCGTACTGCCCGAAATGCAAGGCCTTGATCAACTGATCCAGATTCAGGGAGCGTTGCAGCGCGATCCGCACCCGCTCGTCGACCAGCGGTCCGCTGCCGCTGTTCAGGAAGATGGTGTACACCGCGCCCGGCGCCGGATGACGCAGCAGCCGCAGCGCCTTGGCCACGGTGGTCGCGTTCACCGTGGGCACCTCGCCGATCGCGTCCACCTGACCGCTCATCAGCGAACCCAGCCGCACCGAGTTCTCCGGCACGAACGAGAAGGTGATGCCCTTCAGTTTCGCCATGCCGGTGTGCTTGGCATCGGGTGGGCCCCAGTTGTAGTCCGGGTTCCGCTTCAGCACGACACTGGTGTTCTTGCGCCACTCGACGAAGCCGAACGGACCGGAACCCACCGGCTTCTGGCACAACCTGCCCGCGTTCTCGCGCATCGACTTCGGCGACTGGATGCCGAGGTAGGGGGTGCTCAGCGCCTGGAGGAACGGACTGCTGGGGTGGGACAGACGCACCTCGATCACCAGCGGATCCACGATCGTGGCACCGGCGTAGGCGCCGACCAGACTGGCCGCGTAGAAGGACTTGGCCTTCGGATCCACCGCGTGGTCGAGGGTGGCCTTGACGGCCGCCGCGTCCAGCGGCGTGCCGTCCTGGAATCGCACGCCCGGGCGCAGTCGGAAGGTGTACGTGGTCCGGTCCTCGGAGATCGTCCAACTCTCGGCCAGCCAGGGACGGAAGGTGCCGTCCTCGGTCGCGCTGACGAGGGAGTCGAAGATGTTGCGATCGATCAGGGCGTCCACGTCGCGCCCGCCGACCTGCGGATCCAGGCATTCGGGTTCGGTCGCGGTCGCGTAGCGCAGCATCTTGCCGGCATCCGCGACCGCGCCGCTCTCCTCCCGCGTGCCGGCGCAGGAGGAGAGGGCGAGACACAGACACGTCAGCGCGCAGATCATCCGCAACGTGCCGGTCAATCCAGGTGATCGCATCCGTGAGTCGATGGTCGTGCCTCCTCGCCCGGGGGCCCGCCGGACTCTGGTGGGGGCGGGCGAGGACGACTCTCACGGGGGGCGCTTAAAGGATCCTTAACGCCGGGTTTACCGGGCTCAAGCGGCCGTACGGCCGGCGAGTTCGGCCCGCAGATAACGTCCGAACGCGGCCGGGGAGGGGTGGTCGTAGGGCGCGGTCGCGGGCAGGTCCAGGCCGGTGGCGGCGCTGAGTTGGTTGCGCAGTTGCAGCGCGGTGAACGAGGACATGCCCAGATCGAGCAGGCTCGCCGTCGGGTCCACCGCCGCGGGCGAGTCGTGGCCCAGGATGGCGGCCGCATGCTCGGTGATCAGATCCGTCAGCACCTTCTCCTCCTCGTCCGCGGACAGCGCCGCCAACCGCTCGCGCAGCCGCTCGGCGGCATCCGGATCCACCACCGAGGCGAGCGCGGGCGCGGGGCCCGCGTGGGAGCGGGCGACCTCCGGCAGATCGCGCACCAGCGCACCGGGCGAGGCGAGCGCCGACCACGGCACGTCGGCGATCACCAACGACACGTCGCCGTCCGTCGAGGCCGCGGCGCCGAACAGGGCCGGGAAGACCAGATCCGCCACGACCACGTGGCCCGCGTCGCCCGCCCCGAACTCGTGCGTGCTCTCCGTCCACGGCCCCCAGCACGCCGCGACCGCGGGCAGACCGGCGGCCCGCCGCTGCCTGGCCAGGGAGTCGAACAGGGCGGGAACGGCCGTGTCGGCCGCCGGAGCCGGGGCCGGCAGCGCCGCCGCGCCGGGCGAGATCAGTACGAAGGAGGCGGGCCCGCCATCGCGCGTCAAGGCGTCGAGCACGACGGCCGGAGCCGCCTCGCGCACGGTCGCGGCCACGCAGACGAGCAGCGTGAGCGGATGGTCGGCCGACCCGGCGGCCACTAACGCGGCGAGCGCGTCCGCGTCGTCGAGATCGCAGTCCACGACCGTGACCGCGTCCGGCAGATCCCGGGCCACGCCTCGGGCGCCGGGACCGGCCAACACCACCCGCTCGCGGCCGTCGCGCACGAGCCGACGCGCCGCGGCCAGGGCCAGCGGATCGGTACCGACGACCAGCGCCGCCCCCTCGGCCGACGCCTCGCCCGCCGCGACCGCCGTGTGCCACCAGCGACGCGCGAAGACCCCGTCGGCGCGCACCGCGACCTCGTTCTCCGCACCGGGTTCGGCCAGCAGCGCCGCGAGCCGCCCGGCGGCCCGCTCGTCCACCACCTCGCCCAGGTCCACCAGACCCCCGCCGCGCAGCCGATCCCGCAGCCCCCACAACGCCGCGTCGGCCGGCCGCCGCGGCGGATCGGCCGGGCCGACCGACACCGCGCCCCGCGTCGCCACCCACACCGGCGCCCCGACCCCCACCGCGGGCAACGCCGCCAACAGCGCGAGGGTGCGCTCCGCGGCGGCGCCCAACTCGGCCGACCCGGCCGCGAACCACAACACCCCGTCGATGCCCGCCGCGTCCGGCACCGCCCGCGCCACCGCGTCCGCGACATCGCCGCCGGGCGCGAGCAGCACCCGCGACACCCGGCGCAGTCCGGCCGACGACAGCGCCGCGATGTCGGTGACCGCGCCCGCGTCACCCTCCTCGGCCACCGCCAACCAACGCCCCGACGACGGCGATTCGCCGCTCTCCTCGCTCTCGCCCGGCAACGGCTTCCACCCCGAGCGATACCACCACCGCCGGCTGCGGCGCAGCGTCGACAACGCGGGCAACAACTCGCGCAACGCCCGCTCCTGCGCGCCGCGCAGGCCCAGCTCGGCCGCGGACACGGCGACGTCGCCCGCCTCGACCGCCGCCCAGAACCGGGCCTCGGCACCACCGGTGTGCTGTTCGGGCGCGGTCTGCTCTGCCGCCTGCTCCAGCCAGTAGCGGCTGCGCTGGAACGCGTAGGTGGGCAGCGA
Organism: Embleya sp. NPDC020630; assembly: GCF_044334985.1. Taxonomy (NCBI): domain Bacteria; kingdom Bacillati; phylum Actinomycetota; class Actinomycetes; order Kitasatosporales; family Streptomycetaceae; genus Embleya; species Embleya sp. NPDC020630. The sequence goes on along the minus strand of NZ_JBIRUB010000024.1, from coordinate 7,207 downwards.
AACCTCGCGCCCGCCCCCCGCCGGCGCGACGTCGGCGAACCACCGTCGCCAGTCCACCGCGACACCTCGGATGTGCGCCTGCGCCAGCGCCCCCGCCACCGTCGCCGGCTCCGACCGGTCCCGGCGCAACAACGGGGCGACCACCGCCGCGTCGCGCTCCACGGCCAAGGATTCCTGAGCCATCGGGGTGAGCGTCGCGTCGGGCCCCAACTCCAGATAGGTACCGACGCCCTGCCCACTCAACCAGCGCACCCCCTCGTGGAAGCGCACCGTGCCGCGCACATGGCGGACCCAGTACTCCGGCGAGGCCAACTCCCGTGCCGTGGCCGGCACTCCCGTCTCGTTCGAGACGATCGGCAACCTCGGCGCGGCGAAGCGGAGCCCGCGGGCCACCTCGCGGAAGTCGGCCAGCATGGCGTCCATGTGCGGCGAGTGGAAGGCGTGGCTGACCCGCAACGTGCGCGCCTTGTGCCCGAGATGACGCCAGCGCGCGGCCACCGCCGCGACCGCGTCCGCGTCCCCCGAGATCACCGTCGACGTCGGCCCGTTCACCGCCGCGATCGCCACCCGCTCCTCGTAGCCCGCCAGCAGCGGCGACACATCGCGCTCGCCCGCCCGCAACGAGGCCATCGCCCCGTCACCGGGCAGCGCCTGCATCAACCGACCGCGCGCGGCGACGAGCGCGCACGCGTCGGGCAGCGTCAGCACCCCCGCCGCGTGTGCGGCGGCCAACTCGCCGATGGAGTGACCGATCAGGTAGTCGGGCTCGACCCCGTAGTGCTCCAGAAGCCGGAACAGCGCGATCTCCACCGCGAACAAGGCCGCCTGGGTGTAGCCGGTGCGATCCAACAGCGCCGCGTCGGCCGACCCGGCCTCGGCCGCCAAAAGACCCGCCAACGGCCGGTCCAGGTGCCGGTCCAACTCCGCGCACACCTCGTCCAGGGCCGTGCGAAAGGCTGGGAAGACCGAGCCCAGTTCGGCGCCCATCCCGGGTCGCTGGCTGCCCTGGCCGGTGAACATGAACGCGGTGGACCCGCGCGCCGCCCGACCCACGAGCAGCCCGGGCGCCACGCCGCCGTCGGCCAGCACGGCCAACGCCCGCAGCCGGCCCGCCGCGTCCGGCGCGACCACCGCCGCACGATGCTCGAAGGCGGTTCGGGTGGTGGCCAGCGCCCTGCCCACGTCCACGGCGCCCGGCTCCGGCGCGGTCGAGACCGCCGCGTGCAGCCGGCGCGCCTGGTCCCGCAACGCCTGCGCGCTCCGGGCCGACAACAGCCACGGCGCCGGCCCCTCCGGGGCGTGCGCACGCGGCCCGTCCCCGCCCGGCGGCGTGGCCGGGGTGTCCGGCGGGGCCTGTTCGAGCACCAGGTGCGCGTTCGTCCCGCTGATCCCGAACGAGGACACCGCCGCCCGGCGCGGCCGTTCCACGGCCGGCCACGACACCTCCCGCGCCAACAGCGACACGGCCCCCGCGTCCCAGTCGATGTGCGGCGAGGGCTCGTCCACGTGCAACGTGCGCGGCAGCACACCGTGCCGCAGCGCCTGCACCATCTTGATCACGCCGGCCACCCCGGCCGCCGCCTGGGTGTGTCCGATGTTCGACTTGATCGAGCCCAGCCACACCGGCCGCCCCTCGGGGCGGTCCCGACCGTAGGTGGCGATGATCGCCTGCGCCTCCACCGGGTCGCCCAACGACGTCCCGGTGCCGTGCGCCTCCACCACGTCCACCTCGGCCGGCGACAACCGCGCGTTGGCCAACGCCTGCCGGATCAGCCGCTCCTGCGCCGGACCGTTGGGCGCGGACAGACCGTTGCTCGCCCCGTCCTGATTGACCGCCGAGCCGCGCAGCAGCGCCAGTACCGGATGGCCGTTGCGCCGCGCGTCACCGAGGCGCTCCAACAACACGAGCCCGACGCCCTCGGCGAATCCGGTGCCGTCCGCCGCCCCGAACGACTTGCACCGGCCGTCCGCCGACAACCCTCGCTGCCGGCTGAACTCCACGAACAGCGCGGGCGTGGCCATCAGGGTCACCCCGCCGGCCAGCGCCAGCGAGCAGTCGCCGTGCCGCAGTGCCTGCGCCGCGACGTGCAGACTCACCAGCGACGACGAGCAGGCGGTGTCCACGGTCACCGCCGGCCCCTGGAGCCCGAGGGAGTAGGCCACGCGCCCGGACGCGACGCTGCCGGCGCTGCCATTGCCCACCAGCCCCTCGAACTCCGCCGGCATCCGGTGCAGCCGCGAGGCGTAGTCGTCGTACATCACCCCGACGAACACCCCGGTCGGGGTTTCCCGCAAAGTCGTCGGGTCGATCCCCGCGCGCTCGAACGTCTCCCACGCCACCTCCAACAACTGCCGCTGCTGCGGGTCGGTGGCCAGGGCCTCACGCGGGCTGATCCCGAAGAACCCCGCGTCGAAGCGGTCGGCGTCGTACAGGAACCCACCCTGCCGGGTGTACGCGGTGCCGGGATGGTCCGGGTCCGGGTGATAGAGCGCATCCAGGTCCCAGCCCCGGTTGTCGGGGAACCACCCGATCGCGTCCCGCCCGTCGGCGACCAGTCGCCACAGGTCCTCCGGATCGCGCACGCCTCCCGGGTAGCGGCAGCCCATCGCCACGATCGCGATCGGCTCCTCGGCCCGGGCCTCCAGATTGCGCAGCCGCTGCTGCGCGCGACCCAACTTGGCGGTCACCCGCTTGAGATACTCGACGAGCCTGGTCTCGTCCGGTGTGTTCGCCACCATCAGCCGTTCACCCTTTCCGCGACCCTGCCCTGCTTCTTGAAGCGGTTGCGTGTGCGCGCCACGCGCCACAGCGTGCCGAGCACGGCGCGCTGCGGTCCTCGCCGACCGCTCATCCGGAGCAGATTCAGCAGGATCCACAACCGCGTCTCGACCACGTGGTCCGGCGAGCCGTGCACGTCGTCGTTGCCGATCAGCGTGAGCCGCCGGACGTGCTCGCGGATCGCCTCCGCGTCGCCGGGCGGGATGATCTCGTCACGCAGACTGGTCATGTAGGCGACCGGAATGTCCAGGGCCGCCAACTCGTCCTTGCCCAGGCCCCATTCGCTCATGTGCGCACCGACCTCGTCGGGCGCGACCCGCGCCAGGTGGGCCAGGGTGTCCCGGGTCACCCGGGGCACCTGTCGTCGCCATTCCGCGTCGGAGAAGAAGTGCTCGATCGGCGCCCCGGCGGTGATCACGCCCTTGATCCGGTCGTCGTGCGTCGCGGCACGCAACGCGAGATGCCCGCTGAAGCTCAACGCCACCGTGTACACCGACTCCACCGGCGCGTGCCGGGCCACCGCGTCCAGCACCGCGGGGAACATCCGCCAACTGTCCGCGTCGTAGCGCAGCCCGTTCTCGCCCACGCCGGGCATCTCGGTGACCACACCGGCCATCCCGAGCCGCTTCGCCTGGGCCAGAACCGGGGCCCACTGCTCCTTGACGCTGACGATCCCGCCCGTCACCAACAGGATCGGACGAGCCCCGGTCGACGACAGATTGGCCGTCCAGCAGCGCAACGGCCCGTCCGGCGATTCCACGAGCAACGGCTCGATGTCGCCCTGGGTCCGGCGCCACAGATCGAACGCGGCCACACAACGATCGAGGGCGTGCTGCCGGGCCGGCCCGTCCACGAACGGGAAGCGGGCCATGTTGTAGTGCCGACAGGCGTCGAGCGGACGGCCCTGCGCCTCCAACTCCCGCGCCGCGTCGCTCCATGCCCGGACCCACGAGCCCTCGGTGTCGCCGCGGTCGTGGGTCACGTTCGCGACGATCTCGCGATAGCGCGCGGTCGGGATGTTCTGGGACCTGGCGTGGATCTCCACGAATTGCTTCAGCTCGTCGATGTCGTTCATACGGGACGCCTTCCGGCGGGCGATGGATGGGCGGCTGCGGTGGCGGGCGTGCGGCTCGTGGGCTCGCGGGGGTGGCGCTTCACAGCGCACCGAACTGGCGGTCGATGAGATCGAGGATGCCCTCGGCGGACGCCGTCTCGATCTCGGTGTCGAGGTCCGGCGCCTGCGGGTCGGTGACGTCGTGCGCGTCGTCCAGGCTGCGGAGAATCTCCCGCAGCCGGACGACGGCCTCGCCGCGCGTACGGTCCTCGGCGGTCAACCCGGCCACCGCCGCGTGGAACCGGTCGAGGTCGGCGAGGAGTGCCGACGTGGCCGAGGCGCCGTCGTCGTCCAGGCCCTCGGCCAGACGCTCGTCCAGGAAACGGGCCACCGCGAACGGGGTCGCGTGGTCGAAGACGAGCGTGGCCGGCAGGCGCAGCCCGGTGGCGGCGCCGAGCCGGTTGCGCAGCTCCACCGCCGTCATCGAATCGAATCCCAGGTCCTTGAACTGACGCTCGTCGATCTCCTCGTGCCCGCCGCCCCCGCGACCCGACACGCTCGCGACCGTGTCCCGGACCAGGTCGAGCAGCGCCTTCCGGCGTTCCTCGGCCGGGAGTTCGGCATAGGCGCGGCGCCTCGGCGCGGGCTGCGCGACGGTGCGTCGGCGCAGGTCGATCACGGTGAGGGCGGGCCGCGGTGCGGCCAGCGCGGAACTCAGGAGGGTGAGCGCGTGTGGCGTCGCCAAGGGGACGACGCCCTGGTCTCGGTGGCGTTCGTGGTCGACGGCGGTGAGTGTGGCGGTGAGGTTGCTGGTCTGCTGCCAGGGACCCCACGCGAGGCTGGTGCCGGGCAGGCCCCGTGCGTGGCGATGGTGGGCGAGGGCGTCCAGGAAGGTGTTGGCCGCCGCGTAGTTGGCCTGCCCGGGACTGCCGAACGTGGCCGCCGCCGAGGAGTACAGGATCAGGGCGGGGGCGGGGGTGAGCCGCGCGCCGAGGGTGTGCAGGTGCCAGGCGGCGTCGATCTTCGGGGGCAGCACGATGTCGAGGTGTTCCGACGTCTGGTTGGTGAGCGCGGCGTCGGCGAGGGTGCCGGCGGCGTGGAAGATCGCGGTGAGCGGGTGGGCCGGGTCGATGCCGTCGAACAGCTCCGCCATCCGCGAGGGGTCGCTCGCGTCCGCTCGTACTACGGCGACCTCGGCACCCAGCTTCCCGAGTTCGGCGACGATCGTGTCGGTTTCGGGGGTGCCACCGGTGCGGCTGGTCAGCACCAGGTGCCTGGCGCCGTGGCGGGTGATCAGGTGACGTGCCGTCAGCGACCCGAGGGTGCCGGTGCCACCGGTGATCAGGACGGTCCCGTCGGGGTCGATCGTGAGGGACGAGTTTTCCTCTTCCTCGGCGCCGGCCGGGGCGTAGGCGGTCAACGTCGGCGCGAGCAGGCGGTCCGCCCGGACGGCCAGTTCGGGTTGCGCCGCCGTGACGGCGGACGCCAGGGCCTGCGGCGCGCGCGGGCCGCCGTCGCCGTCGACGTCCACCATCCCGAAGCTGCCCGGGTGTTCGCTGTGCGCCGAGCGGAGCAGGCCCCACAGCGGTGCGTGCGCCAGGTTGTCCAGCCGCTCGCCCGGCCCGGTGGCCACGGCATCGCGGGTGACGAACACCAGGCGCGAGCGCTCGTACGCGGGCTGGGCCGGCCACTCCCGCGTCAACGCGAGTGCCCGCTCCACGGCATACCGCGCTGCCTGCGGTACGTCCATGCCCGACGCCTCCTCGGCGGTCGGGTCGACCGCCGGCCCGTCCGCCGGCACCAGGACGACGGTCGGCACCGGAGCGCCGGCGCGGATCGCCGCGTTCAGCGCATCGAGGTGTGGATGGGTGACGACGTCGTGTCCGGCGGCGGCCAGGGCCGTCGCGAGCCAGTGACCGGGTTCCGCGAGTACAACCGGATTCGTGGGCTCCGCCGTGGAGTTGCCGGCGTCGTACAGTTCCCACCGCACCGCGTGCAGGCCCTTCGCGGGGCGATGGTCGAGCGCGGCGAGTTGTTCCGGGCCGATCACCCGGGTCGTCAGCGTCTCGACGTCGAGGAAATGCGCGCCGTCGGGGTCGGTCACGGCCACGTTGAACGTGTTCGATCCGGTGCGGCTCAGTCGTGCCCGCACGACAGTGCCCGCCCCCGGCGTGTGGCGCACGCCGCCGAACGCGAACGGCAGATGCAGGTCGCGGCCATCGGCGAAGACGGCCGCCAACGGCTGGAACGCGGCGTCGAGGAGGGCGGGGTGGATGGTGTGGCCGGTCGGGTCGGCGTCGTCCGGCAGGCGGATCTCGGCGTAGAGGTCATCGCCGTCGCGCCACAGGGCGGTCAGTCCCTGGAAGAGCGGCCCGTACCGGTAGCCCTGGCGGGCGAAGTCCGCGTACCGGTCGAGCAGATCCACGGGCTTCGCCCCGACCGGGGGCCACGCCCCGCCCATCGTCCGGTCCGCCGTGGCCCGGCCGCCGGCCGGGGCGACGGTGGCACCGGCGTGCCGGGTCCAGGCGCCGGGCGCGGTGTCGGGGTCTGCCGACTCGGGTCGCGAGTGGATGGCCAGTGTGCGGTGCCCGGACTCGTCCGGGGCGCCGACGGACAGTTGCAGGTGTATCGCCTGCTGCTCGAAGAGCGCCAACGGAGCGTGCAGGACCAGGTCCTCCAGATCGTGCCGGCCGTCGAGCAGCCCGATCGTGTGCAGGGCGAGGTCGAGGAAGGCGGCTCCGGGGAGCAGGACGGTGTCGTGTACGGCGTGATCGGCGAGCCAGGGTTGGGTGGCCAGGGACAGCCGGCCGGTCAGGACCAGTCCGTCCCCGTCCGCCAGGTCCACGGCGGCGCCCAGCAGCGGGTGTGGCGAAGCGAGTTGTCCCATACCGCCGGCATCGGCCCGGGTGTGGCCGGCTTCGACCCAATAGGTCTCGGGCCGGAAGGGATAGGTCGGCACGTCCGCCGCGAGCGTCGCGGCCGATGGCGGCCACTCGGGGAGCAGTCCGGTGGCGAACGCGCGGGCGAGTGCGGTGTGCACCCGTGCGGGGGTGTCGTCGTCGCGGGTCAGGGTGCCCAGCACGGTGGCGGGTATCGGACCGCCGTTCGCACTGTTCGTGTCCTCGTCGGTGTTCTCGTCGATGATCTCGAGGATGGCCGCGGTCAGCACCGAATGCGGGCTGGTCTCGATGAAGTGCGTGTACCCGTCGCGTAGTTGGGCTTCGATGGTTTCTTGGAAGCGGACGGTGGTGCGGAGGTTGGTGTACCAGTGTTCGGGGTTGCAGGCGGTGCCGTCGAGCGGTGCCGCCGTGACGGTGGAGTAGAGGGGGATGGTGGTGGGTTGGGGGGTGATGGGGGCGAGGTCGGTGAGGATG
>NZ_JBIRUB010000023.1:0-127198 GCF_044334985.1 Embleya sp. NPDC020630 | reverse complement strand
TCCTGGACCGGCTGGTTCCTCACCGACAACGGCTACTTCCGCCACTGGGCCGACGACCGCGCCGGACTGTCCCCCGACCACGTCCTCGGCATCCCACTGCCCCAATTCGGCATGACCTGGGTACCCGCACCCCTACGCAGCCTGTGGCACTACCACGCCGAAATGTGGTCGTTCCACACGCATCTGGAGGCTCCGCACGACTACCAGTCGAACCCGTGGAGTTGGCTCGTCCTCGGCCGACCGGTGCTCTACTACAACGAGACCCTGCGGCAAGGCACCGCCGGGTGCGGCGAGCAGGAGTGTTACCGAACCATCATCGCCATCGGCACGCCGCTCCTGTGGTGGACCGGGGTGGTCGCGGTCGGCTACCTGCTGTTCCGCTGGGCGGGCCGGCGCGACTGGCGCGCGGGCGCGATCCTGTGCGGCCTGGCCGCCGCCTACCTCCCCTGGATGGCCTACCAGCAACGCACGATCTTCCTCTTCTACGCCGTCGCGTTCGTCCCATTCCTGTGCCTGGCCGTCACCATGATGCTCGGCGCACTCCTCGGCCCACCCGGAGCCACCGAACGCCGACGCGCCTGGGGCACCGCCGGAGTCGTCGCGATCATCGCCCTGATCGCCTGGAACTTCCTCTACTTCTACCCGATCCTCGCCGGCGAGACGATCGGTCGAAGCGCGTGGCTGGACCGCCTGTGGTTCGGCACCTGGATCTGAGCCGGCGAAGTACCGCCGTCAGCGGGCCCCTTCGACATGCGCCGCCAGATTGGCCAGTGAGGAGGCGATTCCGGCCTCGTGTATCGCCTGATCGATCCCGGCCGGCACACCCGTGGCGGTGACGGTCACCTCCGTCCCCGCACCGGCGGCAGCGAGGTGCCAGGTCATCGTCATGGTTCCCGCGTACGCCGGATCGTCGGCCGCGAACACCGCCCGCTGCACCACGCGTTCCGACGGCACCAGGTCGGCGAACGCGACGTCGACGACATCCGTCGCGTCCGACGTCTTGCCGGGACCGTCGGTGGCGTCGAGGTAGGTCAGGATCATCCGAAATCCCCCACCGGGCCGGGGATCCCACCGCTCGATCCGCCCACGCATACCGCTCGGCGGCAACCACGCCTCCAGGGATTCCCGGTCGAGGAGGGCACGGTAGACGGCCGCCGGCGACGCCGCGATCACCCGAACGACCCGATCCGTCCTGTCCATGACCCGAGTCTAGGGTTGCCGACCCGGCAGAGCATCCGGAGATCACAACAGGCGGGTGGCGCGTAGGAGGTTCCATACCGCCGTCACCCGGAAGCGGTCCTGGAAGGCCACGTATTCGGGTTCGCGCACGTGTGGGTCCCACTTGAGTTTGAAGGCTTCCTGGGTCCGCGCCGGGTACAGTTCGCGCCCACGCTTGGTCCCCTGTCGGAGCATCCAACCGAACAGGGCGGAGGCGCTGGGGGGTTCGTGCTCGTCCGCGAGTCCGACGAACGGGGCGAGTCCGAGGTGGAGCCAGCCCGCACCCTCCTCGGTGAAGGTGTTCAACGCGGTGAGGGTGATGAGTTCGTGGGTGCCGACGGGGGCCTGGGGGCGGCGGCGCGACAGGTCGCACAACCACCCGGGGCGGCTTCCCCACACGGGCGCGTACGTGATGTAGGCGACGACTTCCCCTCGGTGCCGGGCCAGGAACGTACGGCGCAACGTCCGGCCGATTCCGCCGTGTTCGCCGACCATGAAGGACAGTTGCCGCACGAGGCGGCCCTTCTCGCGCAGCCACTCGCGGTCGATCCGCTCCAGGGTGCGTCGGTCGGGCACGTCGTCGGATGCCACCTCCGTGACGACGACCCCCTCCCGTCGGGCCCGCGAGACGTTCTGCCGGACCTTGGCGAGGGGTTTGCCGCGCAGCGTGAAGCGGGACAGGTCGATGCCGTAGGCAACGCCGAGTTGGTTCACCGCGAAGCCGCGATCGGCGTAGAACGCGATGTCGTGCGAGCGCAGCTGAACCGCAGTCAGCACCCTGCGCCGGCCGGGGCCGCGTTCGAGCGTGTCCAGGTATTCGTCGAGCAGCGCCCCTCGGTGCTCGGGCGCCGCGAACGGTCCGGTGAACTGGATGTGGTGGCGCCGCCCCGGCAAAAACGCGACGAGCCCCGGGACGCCGCTCCCGTAGTGGTGGCGCGTGCCGGCATTGACCGCCAGGAAGGCACTCGGATGGTCGGCGTGGGCACGCAACATCCCGATCGGATCCTGCCCGCCCGCCATCGGTACCGCGACCCTGGTCGCCGCCCCGATGCCGCCGCCGGGCGCGGGCTCTCGGCTTCCGCCGGCCACTCCCCGCTGTACCGGCAGCGCGCCGCTGTTGCCGTCGTCGCCCTTCCCGTTCCCGCGATGCCGGTCGTTCCGGACGGAAGGCGGCTCTTCTGTGCCGAAGGTCATGGCTTCCCCAAGCTGAGGCGGTCGTGTCGTCGTGTCGCTGGGACAAACGAGTCGTCCGGAGGTGCTGATACGCCTTCACCGCGAAAAGGCCGGGAGGTTCACTCGTTCCACGTCGCGTACGGGACGGTGGGCGGGCCCCGAAGGGAACCCGCCCACCGCTACGACGTCGACCGTGTACCCGCGTCGGCTACGGCCGGTTCTCGACGGTGACCGACTCGGCGTCCGCGTGCACCACGAGATGGTGCCGCGTGTCGGGTTGGTCGGACAACCAGGCGATCCGGTTCTCCACGTCCACGACGACCCGGGCGGGGTGTTCGCCGTGGGCCCGGGCCACGTGTTCGCGCATCGCCACCTCCTCCGCGTGCAGTCGGGCCGGGGCGCCGGCGGGCAGTCCGTAGACGTAGGCCAGCCCGCCGGTGGGCCAGTCGGCCGTCTCCAGGACCGCCCGATCCAGCCGGCTCGCGCCGTCCACGACCTGGGACAGGCTCATCTTCGGCGCGGGTCGGCGTTCCAGGAGGAACGCCCGCCGATCGGCGCCGGATTGCAGTTCCAGCACGCTCGGCGGGGACACCATGCTGACGTTGCGGAACGCGGCGCACAGCCGATCCCCCGCCAGCACCTGGAAGTCGACGAACAGCAGGTCGCCCTCGGATCCGCCCGGTCGGGCCTCCACGCGCAGTTGCCCCTCGGTGGGGAACGGGGCGAAGAGGTCCATGCGGACCAGGCCGTGCGGATACGGCACCACATTGGGCCCGACCTGCGGGTACGGCAACCAGAACACCCGATCGGCGATGATGTGCGTCGCCGCGTCGAGCAGCCCGGGATGGGTGAACGTGCCGGGCACGGAACCCCGTTGCGCGTCCAGGATCCCGAAGGCGCCGCCGCTGCCGTAACCGACCTCGGTGAGGTACCGGAACGCCGGGCCGTGTGGCAACCGGTGGGTAAGGTAGGGCAGTTCGGCCCGCTGGGCATCGGTGAGCGGCGGCAGCGGAGCCGGCGTGTCGGGTCGGTCGAACGTGATCGTCGCCTCGGCGACGAGTTCGAACCTGGACAGCGCCTCGTTCCGGGCCGGCCGCCACATCAGCAGGCTGGCGTGCACGTCCCGGCCCCCATCGGCCATCGGCTCGACCCGGGTGAGCAGCCGGGTGGGGCTCACCACCGGGATCCAGCGTTGAAGGCGCAACTCCCGCAGACCGGTGGCCCGCAGGCCGGTGTACGTACTCGCCGCCTGGAACAGGTGATCCACCGTGCACATCATCGGCAACACCGGCAATGTCCAGGTGGGACAGTGGTCGAGCACCCACGGATCGGCATCGGGACTGACCACGAACTCGTTTTCGGCCGGGCCGGGTTGCGGCTCCGGAACGAGCGCCGCGACCTCCGCGACCGGCTGAACCGGCTCGATCGGCGGGATCGGCGGGGCCGACGGCGTCGGCAGAGTCGGAGCAACCGAGGCAACCGAGGCGACCGAGGCGACCGGTCCCGCCGAGTCCGCCACGAATGCATCCGCCTCCGGTCCGTACGACTGTTGGAACATGCCGGCGACTTCCAACAACGCCCGGGTCGCCTGCCGCTGAACCTCCAGGAACAGCAGGTGATTCTCATGCCGGGTGTTCATGAAATGCACATGCGACCTGCCGACGGCCCGCTGGTGCGCACTGAGCGCGGTCGGCACCAGAGTCTCCTCGACCGAACCCACAACCGGCACGGACACCGGAACCGGAACCGGAGCGGGGGCCGGAGCCGGAGCCGCAGCAGCAGCAGCAGCAGCCACAACCGAACCGGGAACGGGCCCCGGAGCCACCACCGGCACGGCCACCGCAGCCGGAGCCACCACCGGGCCCGCCGCTCCGCCGATCTCCGCCGCCGGCACCGCCCGAGCCGCAGGCAGCGTCACCAGTTCCCGCGCCGGCCGCGCGTCCTGGAGCCGAAGCACGGTCCTGAGGTCGAAGAAGGCAATGCTGGACAACCGCCTGGCAGGCGTCGACCCCTCCGCCCTTCGTCCCAGGGTCGCCACACCCGTCGCCGCCGGAGCCGTATCCCCGGCGCTCAGCAGGAGTTCGGCCACAGGCGCACCCAGCGGGGCCACGGTCACCTTCGCCCTCGCCAACTCCGCCCGCGGAAACGCCGGTCCCCCCACGGCCGGCACGGTGCGGTGATACAGCGCCACCGCGGCGCACGCCACGCTCAACAACCCGGCCGCGCAGTGCGGACGACCGAACAGGCCGGAGGGATCCAGCCGATCCGGCCGATCCGCAGGCGCCGACGAAGGATCGAGGTCGCCGACCACCAGGTCGACGGCGCCCGCTCCCGCATCGGCGCCGGCCCCGTCGTCGGCCTGCGGATCGATCACGGCAAGGACGGGATCGCCGTCCCGACGCGCGTGGTCGAGCCGCTTGAGGGCCAGCACCACGGCCGCGTTCCCCTCGGCTCCGGGCAGTCCGAGGTCGCGGACGACCGACCTATGCACCACCGTCGAGGCGAGGTCGACGGCGCCCACGAGCGCCGCGTCGCTCGCTCCGCTGCCGATCGCGTCGACCGCGAGGTCGAGCGCCCGGATCCCGGATGCCTCCTCCGCGCAGACCGCGACGCTGGCGTCGGTCAGCCGAAGTTGCGCACTGATCCGGTTGGCGGCGATGTTGCCCAGGCCCCCGAGGGACCACGGCGGACAGTTCAACGGGTCGGCGACCCGGTCCTCGGAGGATGCCGCGGCCGCCGCCGAGCGGCGCGCGTCCACGGTCGTGCGGTTGTGCCAGACGGAGAACTCGGCGTGCACGGTCGCGCTGCCGACACCCACGAGCACCATGGTGCGCTCGTCGGGCAGGGTCAGCGCGCGGGCCGCGTCGCGCGCGGCCTCCAGGACCAACAGGTGTTCCCCGGAGGTCTGCAGCATGTCGTTGGGCGGCATGCGCAGGCCGTCCACGCGCAGTTCCACCGTGCGCGGCGGCCGCAACCTCGGCTCACCGTTCAGCAGCGCCTCGACGAAGTCGCCGGTGGTGTCGCCGTCCCCGACGCGGGCGCCGAGACCGACGATCGCCACTTGGTGCCTGCGGCGCCCGGCGGGGCCGGGCACGGCCACGCCGGGGAAGGCGGTCGGCGTCCGGTCGGCGGTGTCCCAGGCATCCACGACCAGGTGCGCGTTGACCCCGCCGAATCCGAAACCGCTGACCGCGGCCCGCCGCAGCCCCCGCCATTCCTCCGGCCGGGCCAGGGGCCGCAGCGGTGTGCCGCGCAGGGCCTCGTTGGCGTCGTCGGCACCGACGGTCGGCGGCAGTGTGCCGTGTTCCATCGCGCCCAGCACCTTGAGCAGCGCGGCCCCGGACGCGGCGGTGAGCGGATGGCCGAGGTTGCCCTTGACCGACCCGATCGGCAGATCCGTACGCTCCGCGAAGATCCGGGCCGCGCAGCCCAGTTCCACGGTGTCGCCGACCGCCGTGCCGGTGGCGTGGCACTCCAGCAGCGACACCGTCTTGGGATCGATCCCGGCGGCCCGATAGGCCAGACTCATCGCGCGTTGTTGCTGACCGCCGTCCGGGACGAGCATGCCGCCCCGGCCGCCGTCGTTGGTCGCCCCGATCCCGCGGATCACGCCCAGCACGGGTACGTCCGCGGCCAGCGCGTCGTCGAGCCGCATCAGGGCGACCATCGCGGTGCCCTCGGCGGGCACGAGGCCGTCGGCCTCCCGGTGGAAGGGCCGCGACCGCGCAGTGGGGCTCAGCGCCCCGAGCCTGCCCATGCCGTGGCTGATGATCTCGGGTGCGCCGCCGTTCAGCGCCCCGGCGACCATCAGGTCCGCCTGCCGGAAGTGCAGCTTCCGGCAGGCGAGTTCGATCGCGTACAGCGCGGAGGCACAGGCCGCCTCCAAGACCACCGCGCCGGCCCGCAGCCCGAAGGCCCGGGCCACGAGCTGCGCCGGCAGGCCGAAGCAGAATCGGCTCATCGGGATCGGCGAATGCCGGTCGTGCCGGGGCCACTCGGCCCGGACCTCGGCCGGCTGCGACCGCAGCCAGACGTCCTCGGCGTACGCGACCATCGTCGTGGTCGGGCACGAGATGTTGCCCAGAACCAGGCCCGTGCGTCGGTGCAGCCCGAGCCGATCGACCTCGGCGAGCGCCTGCCGGGTCGCGTGCACGACCCAGCGCACGGTCGGGTCCAAGCCCTTGATCTGCTCGGCGTCGATGGCCAGGCCGTACGGGTCGAAGCGCTCTTCGAACCCGGTGACGTGGCCGAACACCGTGCTCGCCGGGTCGGCCCCGCTCCACTCGGGCCCGGCCGTCGGGCGCCCGATGGAGAACGGGGTCAGCCGTACCGCGCCGGAGACCACGGTGTCCCACAGTTCGGCGGGGGTGTGTGCTCCGGGCAGGACGCAGCCGCGTCCCACGATGGCGATTGCGGGGAAGTCCATGCCCCTCACGCGTCCGTCGAGATCAGCGCGGGCCGGGTCGCGTTCGACAGGTCCGGACGGTAGATCATCTCCACGCCGCCGAGCACGGCCAGGACCTGTTCCGCGCCACCCTGTTCGATGGTGAGCCAGATGTCGCAGACCGCGTCGTCGGTACCCTGCTTGACGCTGCGCACGGTGCACTTCACCGGTGTCGTCACGGCGCCGGTCGACACCACGCGCACCTCACGGATGCCCATCGGCAACGACTGCACGCTGGCCGAGGACAGCACCCACAAGCAGGCCGCCTGGAGTGCGCCGTCCATCACGAGCGGGTCGGTCTGCCAGGTGTCCTGCGCCCAACCGAGTTGCCGCGCCCCGATCAAGTCGCACGTCGCCCCGGTGGAGTTCAGCCCGTTGATCGTGTGGATGGCGTGGAAGCTCGGGCCGTGGAAGAGCATCGCTCCGTCGTAGACGGCGCTGCCCGGGTGTACCTCGAAGTTCTCGTCGGCGGGCTCGGGGGCCGGGGCGGTCAGCTTCGCCGCCTCACCCGGACCCGCGAGGGCCGAGTAGTGCAGCGCGCCGTCGAGGCTCTTGAGTTCCAGGCGCAGCGTGGTGTCGGGGTGCGTGCCGTCGGGACGCACGTGCACCCGCAGTCGGGTCTCCTCGGTCCCGAACTTCTCCAGCGCGATGGTGCGCAGCACGCGCAGGTCGCGGACCAGGAGGGAACCGTTGTCCGGCAGCGCGTCGCGCGCGGCGGCGGCGAACCATTCCAGGACCAGCGCCACGGGCACCACGGGGCGTCCCGCGATGCTGTGGTCGATCAGGTACGGGTGGGTGTCGGCGCCGACGACGATCTCGGTGACGTCCGGTCGGTCGGTCGGGTCACCGGTGGAGGCGGCGGTGCCGGCGGCGATCGAGACGCAGACCGGGCCGGGTTGTTCGAGTTCGGCCATGAACGCCTTGACGCCGGCGGCCTCTTCCAGGAGCGGGACGCCGAGTCGGCGGAAGTGCTCGGCGTGCGCCGGGGAGACCATGCCGGCGGCCCACGGGCCCCACGCGACGGCCTTGACCGTGGTCCCCGGGCGGTGCGCCGCCTCGGTCGCGGTGATCTGCTCCATGGCCTGGTTGGCCGCCGCGTAGTCGCACTGCCCCGCGGTGCCCAGTCGTGCGCTGACCGAGGAGAAGGCGCACACCAGGCGCACCGGGTCGTCGGCGGTCAGGTCGAGCAGGGTGCGGAATCCGCGCACCTTCGTGTCGTAGACGGTGGTGAACTGGGCCTCGGTCTTGGCCGAGATGTTGCTGTCGGCGATCACGCCTGCGGCGTGGATGACCCCGGTGATCGGGCCCCAGTCGCGGCGTACCTCGGCCAGTGCCTCGGCGACGCGCTCGCGGTCGGTGGCGTCGGCGGTGACGTAGCGGGTCTCCGCGCCGGCGACGGCCAGCTCGTCCAGGGTGCTGCGGATCTCGCGGGAGGCGAGCACGCGCCCGGAGGCGACGGCGAGTTCCGCCAGGGTCGGGGTCGCCCCGGTGTGCTCGTCGCGGCGGCTGCCCAGGATCTGGCGGATGGCGGTCTCGTCCGCGGCGCCGCGCAGTTCGTCGTCCTCGTCGACGGGGCGGGTCCGGCCCAGGAGCAGGAACTTCGGCCGGTGTGCGCGGGCCAGGGCGAACAGGCAGGACGCGGTGATGCCGCGGGCCCCGCCGGTGACCACGACCACGGGGTCCGGCCCGAGGTCGAGCGGCCGGGGCGCGCCCATCGGCTCGGTGGTGCCGCGCAGCAGCGCGCGCGAACCGTCGGCGGCCAGCGCGACGTCGGTGACGTCGTCGCCGTGCAGGAGTTCGGTGGCGATGGCCTGGGCGATGTCCTGCGGGGCGCGTCCGGCCCGGTCGATGTCGATCGTCTTGATCGAGGCGTGGGCCCATTCGTTCGCGGCGGTACGGGCGAGCGCGGCGATGCCCGCGCAGCCCTCGCGACCGCGCACGCCGGAGGTGCCGAAGGCGCCGCCGGTGTCCTGGACGACGACCAGTACGCCGCCTCGGCGGTCCATCGCCGAGGCGATGGTGCGCAGGGTCGTGAAGACCTCGCGGGTGGGTGCGTCCGGGTCCTGCTCGGGGTCGATCCCGCGCAGGCCGGCGAGGGAGATCACGGCCGTGGAGTCTTCGGTCACGTGGTCGGTGACGGAGGCTTTGATGCCTTCGCGGCGCAGGGTCTCGGCAAGGCATTCGGCGACGCCGGTGCCGTCGTCGGTGATCAGCAGGGGTTGTTCGCGCAGGCCCTTGAGCGCGGCGCCGGCGGCGGCCTCGACGGGTACGAGGCCGGCGCCGGTGCGCAGCACCGTGAACTGCGGCGCCTCGTGCTTGCTCTGCGCGGGAATCTGCTCCTGCGGACGCGCGGCCGGCGCGGCGGGGGCGGCGACGGGCGCCTGGGGCGGCGCGGGGGTGGCGTCGGGGGTGCGCAGCGAGGTGATCTTCTCGGCGATCGCGGCGATCGTACGCAGCCGGGCCAGGTCGGCCGGGTCCACGTCGGCCTCACCCGGGAAGTGGTCCCGCAACCGGGTCAGGATCTGCACCCGCTTGATCGAGTCCACACCCAGGTCCACCTCCAGATCCATCTCCGGAGTGAGCATCTCGACCGGATAGCCGGTCAGTTCCGCCACGATCGCCAACGCCACATCCGCGCCGCTCTCTTGAGCCGGAGCCGGCGCCGGAGCCGGAACGGCGGCCGGAGCGGGAGCCGGCACCAGGGCCTGCGTCCCGGGCTGAGCCTGCGCACCGGCACCGCCGGGGGCGCGCATCGACGTGATCTTCTCGGCGATCGCGGCGATCGTACGCAGCCGGGCCAGGTCGGCCGGGTCCACGTCGGCCTCACCCGGGAAGTGGTCCCGCAACCGGGTCAGGATCTGCACCCGCTTGATCGAGTCCACACCCAGGTCCACCTCCAGATCCATCTCCGGAGTGAGCATCTCGACCGGATAGCCGGTCAGTTCCGCCACGATCGCCAACGCCACATCCGCGCCGCTCTCCTGAACCGGAGCCGGCGCCGGAGCCGGAACGGCGGCCGGAGCAGGCATGGGAGCGGCGGCCGGAGCCGGGGCGGGCGCGGCCGAGAGAGCCGGTGCCTGGGTCGGGGCCGGAATCTGCGCCATTGCGGGCGGCGCCTGGACCACACTCTGGTGCGCGACGGGCGCGACGGGCGCGACCGGAGCCGGAGCAACCGGCGCCGCCGGCGCGGGCGGCCGGGCCTGGGTGACCGGGGCCGGCGCCTGGTACGCCGTCGGCATCGGCGGCGCGGGGCTGATCTCCAGGGCCGGCGGCCGGGCCTCCAGCGCACGCGGGCCCTGGGCGATCGGCGCCGGCATCTCGACCGGGGCGTGCGTCGGCGCGGCCGCGGCTCGCGGCTCGGCTCCGGGCCGCCAGGCCATCAGCGCGTCGAGCGAGGTCTTGGCCAGGTCCAGGTAGGAGGCGTGACTGGCCGAGGTCGTGCTCTGGTAGGCGCTGTGCGCGTCGCCCGCCTGGCGCTGGACCTCCAGGAACGCGTGCAGCCAGGCGCCGGAGGCGGTCACCGGCGACCAGGTGGACCCGGACGAGGTGACGTCGTGCGTCGTCGGCGTCTCGGCCGGCGGGTCGTAACGCACCGGCACGGCGGGGGCCGGCTGTACCGGAACGGGCGCCGGCACATAGGCGGGCGCCGGTGCCGGCGCCGGTGCGGCAGCCGCGAACTGCGCAGGAGCCGCAGCGACAACCGGAGCCGCAGTCGGAGGCGCAGCCACAGCCACAGCCGGAGCCGCGGCCGGCGGCGCCGCCTGCACCCGAGCCGGCGGCGGCGCCTGTGTGACGGCGAGCGGCGCCGGCGGCATCGGCCGCGCGGCGGCGACCGGCGGCGCCGGGCTCGTCGTCGCGGCGGCCGGCGGGAACCCGGTGCCCGACTGGTGGACCACGGGCACGGCGGGGGTGCTCTCGCGGTGGCCCACATCGGGGTTGGGACCGGAGATGGGGATGGTCATACCCGTCCTTGTCAGCGATGGCGAAGGAGTGCTCGAGGTGAACGAGGCCCACAGTGGGGCGAAGTCCAGGGGGCGACCGGCGACGGCCAGCGCACCCAGGACGCGGTGCAGTGCGGTGAGTCCGGATCCGCGGGTCTGGTCCGCGCTCAGCGCGAGGTGGGGCCGATCCGCGAGGATCCTGCCGACCAGGCCGGTGAGTACGGTGCCCGGGCCGGCCTCGACGAACGTACGGACGCCGTCGTCGTGCATGGCCAGGATCATGTCGGCGAACCGCACGGAGGAGGTCACGTGGTCGTGCAGCACGCTGCGGATCGCGGACGCCTCGCCGGGATACGGCCGGGCGTCGGCGTTGCCGTAGACGCCCATGCGCGGCGTCGCGAACTCGTACCGCTCCAGGGTGGGTCGCCACCCGGTGGTCGCGGACTGGAGCAGCGGGCTGTGGAAGGCGCAGGAGACGGCGAGCCGTTGGGTCCTGATCCCCTGCTCCTGCGCGCGCTTCTCCACCTTGACGATCGCGGATTCCGCGCCCGAGACGACGTGCTGCGTCGGGGAGTTGTAGTTCGCGACCCAGGCCCGGCGGATGCCGCGGACCAGGTCGTCCGCCTCCTTCGCGGAGGCGGTGACGGCGAGCATCGCGCCCGATACCTTGCCCGCGTCGCGCAGGAGTTCGCCGCGGGCCCGGGCCAGGGCCATCAGGGTTTCGTCGTCGTAGACGCCGGCCGCGTGCAGCGCGGAGAGTTCGCCGAAGCTGTGCCCCGCCACGCAGTCGGGCTCGAAGCCGACCGCGCGCAGGATCTCCCGCATCGCCAACGCGTGTGCGGCGAGCGCCGGTTGTGCGCATTCGGTGGCCTTGAGCCGTTCGGACTGCGTACGTTCGCCGGCCTCGTCCACGGCCGGCGGCGGGAAGACCAGGCGGTGCAGCGGGTGTCCGTCGATCTCGAAGCCGGCCAACCGGTCCCACGCGGCGAGCGCGAGCGGCTGGTGCAGCACGACGTCCATGCCCATCTCGGGGTACTGGCTGCCCTGCCCCGGGAACAACAACGCGATCTTGTCGGTCGAGGCGGGGCCGCACGCGTAGCGCACGCCGCCGGGCGTGTGGAAGGCCGCCCGGGCGTCGGCCGCGATCCGGCTTCGCGCGTCCGCCGCCTGGGCCCGGAGGTCGTCCTCGTCGCGAACGACCAGGCACAATCGGTGGGTTGCCGCGGCGTCGAAGGCGAGTTGGGTACGGCGCGCCAGGTCGGCCGGCGGCGCGGTGTCCGCGGCCAGCGCGTCGAGCGCCGTGACCAGCGCGGGGCCGGAGTCGGCGCTCAGCAGCAGCAGTTCGCTGGGCGCGCTGCGGGTGTACCGCTCGCCCGCCGGGGCGGTTTCCGCCGTGCGGTGCTCTTCGAGGGTGACGTGGAAGTTGGTTCCGCCGAAGCCGAAGCTGGAGACCGAGGCCCGCCTCGGGTGGTCGGTGCCGCGGATCCAGGGCCGGGTCCGGGTGCTCAGGTAGAAGGGGCCCTTCTCCAACTCCAGGGCGGGATCGGTGCGGTCGGCCTTGATCGTGGGCGGCAGGATCCGGTGGTGCAGGGCCAGGGCGGCCTTGGCCAGTCCGACGGCGCCGGCGGCGGTCCGGGTGTGGCCGATCTGCGACTTCACCGATCCGAGGGCGCAACGCGCGATGTCGGTCGGGTCGCCCGTGCCGAACACCTCCTGGAGGGCCGTCACTTCCGCGGTGTCGCCGGCCTTGGTTCCGGTGCCGTGCGCCTCGATCAGCTCCACCGTCGCGGGGCTGTAGCCCGCACTGGCGTAGGCCCGGCGCAGCGCGCGGACCTGCCCGGCGACGGCGGGGGCGTAGATCGAGGATCCGCGTCCGTCGGAGGAGGTGCCCACGCCGCGGATCACCGCGTAGATCCGGTCGCCGTCGCGTTCGGCGTCGGCCAGGCGCTTGAGCATGACCATGGCCACGGCCTCGCCCAGGAGGGTGCCGTCGGCGTCGGCGGAGAAGGGCCGGCACTCGCCCGACGGGGACAGCGCCGGGGTCTTGCTGAAGCAGGTGAACCCGAAGGCGTCGCACAGCGGGTCCACGCCACCGGTGATCATCATGTCGGCGCGGCCGAGGGTGAGTTCGTCGATGGCGGCGCTCATCGCGGACAGCGAGCTGGCACAGGCCGCGTCGGTGGTGTAGTTGCTGCCGTGCAGGTCGAAGTGACGGGCGACGCGACCGGCGATGACGTTGGTGAGCATGCCGGGGAAGGAACTCTCCTTCCACACCGGATACGAGGCGGCGATGGCCTCGCACAGCTCGTCGGCCTGGGCCTCCGGCACCCCGCGCGCGAGCATGACCCGGCGCCAGGTGGGCCGCTGGGACCGGAAGGACATGCGAAAGGCCAGCTCGGTGGGGCTGGCTCCCAGGATGATGCCGGTGCGTTCTCGCAGCGTCTCGGACGGGCCGTCGTCGCCGCAGGCGTCGCGCAGGACCCGTTCGGCCGCGACCAGGCTCAGCAGTTGTGCGGTGTCGGTGGCGTCGATCGTGGACGGTGGGGTGCCGAAGGCCAGCGGGTCGAACGCCACCGGCGACATGAACGCGCCACGCTTGCCGTAGGTCTTGTCGGGGGCGGTGGGGTCGCTCGAATAGTGATCGCTGACGAGCCAGTGGGTGTCCGGCACGTCTCGGATGAGGTCACGGGCGTGGACCACGTCGCGCCAGAACCCGCCGACGTCCGAGGAACCGGGCAGCAGGGTGCTCAGGCCGACAACGGCGATGGGTGGTTGGGAGGGACGGGAACTCTCGGGCACGGGACTCCTTGCGATATGCGAGTCAGAGGAGTTCATGGGCGTGGACGGTGAACGCCTGAGGGGGCAGGTCGACACCGTGGCTGCGCAACTGCTGCGCGCGGGTGAGCACCGTCGCGCCTTCCATGAGATTGCGGGCGATCTGCACCACGGACAGGTTCGCGGGATCGGCGAGGAATCCGTCCTTGCGCCAGTCGTTGAACGCGCCGACCGCGGGGCCGCACCAGATCTGGTAGTCCACGCTGCGGTCGGCGACCCCGGTGGTCGCCCAGGTGCTGGACATGCCCAGGTACCAGCGGAACACCAGCGCCATGCGGTGTTTGCCGTCCACGGCCGCGCGGTCGGCCTGCGCGGGCTCCCTGCTGCGCCAGAACTCCTCCGTTTGGGCCCACACTTGCGCCACCGGCTGACGGAACATCTCGCGTTCGAGTCGGGCGATCTGCGCCGGCGGGATGTCCTCCAGCGACTCGTGGTCGCGGTACAGCTGGAAGAGTCTGGAGGCCCGGGCGGCGAACATCGTGCCGCGGCTGAGGACCTGTACCTTCGAGCCCATCTCGAACATGTCCGCGGACGGCGCCATGGCCACGTCCATCGTGTCCGCGGCCTGGAGCATCGTGCGGGCCCGGTCGGAGGTGTCGGCCTCCAGGCTGAGCTGGTTGACCGATCCGGTCACCACGTACGCGGCGCCCATCGCGAACGCGGCGGCGACGGCGTGCGGGGTGCCCAGGCCGCCGGCCGCGCCGATCCTGGTGCGCGGCGCGATGCCGTGCCGGTGGGCGACGGTGTCGCGCAGGGCCAGGATCTGCGGGAGCGCGGTGGACAGCGGCCTGCCGTCGGTGTGCCCGCCGCTGTCGGACTCCACGGTCAGGTCGTCGACCATCGGCACGCGGGCGGCGAGGGCCACCTCGTCGGCGGTCAACAGACCCTGGGCGAGCAGTTCGTGCAGCAGCTCGGGGGGCGCCGGTGCGAGGAACTGTTCGGCCACCTCGGGCCGGGAGACCTTGGCCATCATCATTCGGGGACGCACGATCCGGCCGTCGGCGCGCATCTGCAGGCCCGCCGCGCAGCAGTGCACAAGGGCGCGGGTGACCTTGCTGAACGCCGACACGGACACGCACCGCACGCCGTGTCGGATGGCGAGGGCGGCGACCTCGTCCTCCCACGCGGGTGAGTGCGGGTTGTGGATGATGTTCACCCCCCACGGGGCGTGTTCGGGCAGCCTGTGGCGCAGTTCCTCGATCGCCCGGCGCACCGCGTCGATCGGCAGTCCGGCCGCTCCGAAGATGCCGAGCAGGTCGGCGCGCGCCATCGCCTCGACCATGGCGATGCCCGCGATGCCCTGGGCCATCTCACCGGCCACGTAGGGGAATCGCACGCCGTGGTCGGTGGTGAACGAACGATCCCCGAGCCATTCGGGATACAGCGGGGAGAGTGTGCCGACGACTTCGCAGCCGTCGACGGGCGCGTCACCCAGGACGGCGCCGGTCACGGAGTCGGACAGGCGCCGAACGATCGTGGCCATGCTCCGCGGTTGGCGAAGCACGGCCAGGAGACCGTCGGCGGTGGGATCCGACACGTCACGACGAGGTGATGCCTGCAGTCCGATGGTCATGAGCGGTTTCTCCTGTGGCCTTTCGGAAAGGGTGTCGGAGTCGGGTTTCGTCGACCGTCAGAGAATCCCGTGCGTGCCGGCCAGGAGATAGGCCATGTCGACGGTCGTCCGGGAACAGGGTCCGCCCAGGACACGGCGCGCGTTGCGGTCGTCGAAGACCCGCGTGTGCCGAAAGTACGCGGCGAACCCGGCGTAGCTGTGAAAGCGCTGCTCGGCCGGGGAGAGCCTTTCGGGAAGCTCGGGCCGGAGGACGATGCGGATCGGGGCAAATTTCTCGAAGAGTTCGATGAGCGTCGTGGCGGAGACGTCGTCCGGGTGGACGATGTGGTATGTCTCCGCGTCCGTGGACCGGTGTTCCGCGGCGATGCTCACGATGGCCTTCGCGGCGTCCTCGACGGGGAGGCAGTTCAGTCGCGCGTCGGCCTGTCCCTGCATGTGGATGACCGGCCGCAGACCTCGTGGAATGGAGAGTCCGGCGATGCCCCTTTCGATCGTCGAGGCACGCAGCAGCGCGCTGATGGTCTGAAAGGGGTGCGCCGGGAGTCCCGGGGTCGGGGGCCGGTCGGTGAGGAGGATGCTGGGTCGCATGACCAGTGCCGGCATTCCGCTTTCCCGGGCCCATCGGCCAACCAGGGATTCGGCGTCGCACTTGGACCGCTCGTATTCGTTCTCGAAGCCGTAGGTGTCGATCAGGTCGGCTTCGGCGACGGTGCCCGAGCGTCGGGCGCCGGCCACGAACGCGGTGCTGACATGGCAGAAAGGCGCGCCGTGCGGACTCCTTGCGGCGATGTCGAGGAAGTTTTGCGTTCCGTTGACATTCACCGGCCGGATCGCGCGGGCACCGGTGTTGAGATCGATGTTTCCGGCACTGTGGAGGAACATGTCGGCTCGCCGGACGAGTTTTTCCACCCGGTCGTCGGGGAGGCCGAACAGGGGACGCTCGATTTCGATGTCCAGTTCGTCGGCGCGGCGCCGAAATTTCCGAATGAAATCCGGTGTCTCCCCCAGTCGACCGAGGGCGTGCGAGATTCGGTCGATGGCGCTCGTACTGCTGCGGCGCGAGAGCAGCGTGACGGAGCAATTCCGATTCACGAGTTCACGAACGAGCCGCAGACCCAGGAAACCGGTGCCTCCGGTCAATACAACCTGCACGGTCTCATTCCTCTTCTCGTGGAACCGATGGCCGGTCTATTGCGACGTCGATACTATCCATGCGCGGGTGCTGGAAAAGTCCACGCCCCGGCGCGGGAAGTCAGATTCACCGGTATGGGCTAGTTCCGAGCCGGGGTGTCGATGGGCATATTTGTCCACTCGCCCGCCGGTCGAACACATCCGATTCTTATACATACGATTTATTGCGCTGCGGCGGCCGTGGCCGGCAATAACGAGTTGTGGTCCGTATGCGCGGTACCCTCGCTTGCGGTGCGAACAATTCCTCCGGATATCCGTGGACGCGGCGGACCGTCGCGACAGGATTCGCCCCTGCCCGGCCGCCCGACGCGATGGCGGCCCGGAGTTCGCCATGCCCGCGCCCGAGCCCGTGTTCCCCGCACCCGAGCCCGGTTCACGGGCGTCCTCGCCCATCGCACAGACGACGTCGTCCTGGGAGGACACACACAATGCTCGACACCATCCCGGTCCCACCTCCCGAGCACGAGACGCCGGACCCGCCCGGCGACCCGCTGGGCCGCCTCGCCGGGCTGTGCGTACGGCACCGCCGCCCGCTCCTGGCCGGCGCGCTGATCGTCCTGCTCCTGGCCACCGTCGTGGTCGCCGGCGCCAAGGACCGCTGGTCCAACGGCGGTTTCACCGCGACGGGGACCCGGGCCGCGGAGGCCGAGCGGGTCGCCGCCCGATACGGGGCCGACGCCGCGGACCTGGTGTTCTACATCCGTGCCGACAAGCCGGTGGACGACGCCGAGGTCGCCGAGGCGGGCCGGCGGATCACCGCGCTGGTCGCGGGCCGACCGGGCGTGGACGCGGCGCAGTCCTACTGGACCACCAACTCCCCCCTGTTGCGCTCGCGTGACGGCAAGGGCGCGCTGATCCGCGTCGACCTGGCCGGGAGCGAACGCGACGGCGCGGTGGCCTCGCGCGCCCTGGTACCGGCCGTGCGCAAGGCGGCGGCCGGTCTGCGGGTCGACGCCACCGGGCCCGCGTGGTTGAACGCGCAGGCCACCGACGAGTCCGAACGCGACCTCGAACGCGGGGAGTTGCTGGCGGCGCCGCTGACCATGATCATCCTGTTGCTCGCGTTCGGGTCGTTGACCGCGGCGGCGATCCCACTCGCCATCGGCGCGGTCTCCGTGGCCGGGGCACTGGCCGTCCTGGCCACCCTGACGCTCACGATGCCGATCACCGTGTTCGCGATCAACATCTGCGCGGCGCTGGGCTTCGCCCTGTCCGTCGACTACGCCCTGTTCATCGTGACCCGCTATCGCGAGGAACTCTCCCGGGGCGTCGAGTCGCGCCGGGCCATCGTGCTGAGCATGGCCACCGCCGGGCGGGCCGTGCTGTTCTCCGCGGCGACGGTGGCGCTGTGTCTGTCCGCGCTGTTCGTCTTCCCGCTGGAACTGCTGCGCTCGTTGGCGTGGGCATCGATCCTGGTGGTGGGCATCTCGTCGCTGACGTCCCTGCTCGTACTGCCCGCGCTGCTCGCCGTGTTGGGACCGCGTCTGGATCGACTGGACCCGTTCCGGCGTTTGCGGCGCGGGCGCGGACGGGCGGGCGGCGGCAGCCCCGCCTGGCGTCGCATCGCCACGCTCGCCACCGCCCGGCCGATCCTGTGCGGAGGCATCGCCGCGGCCCTACTTCTGGTCCTGGCGCTGCCCTTCCTGCACGCGCGCTTCACCACCATCGACGAGAAGATCCTGCCGACGAGTTCCGAACCGCACCGCGCCGCGGAGCTGTTGCGCGGCGACTTCGTCGACCCGCCCGAGCGAATCATCCCGGTGATCCTGCCCCGGGCGAACGCGGCGACCGACGCCCCGGCGATCGACGCCTACGCCCGACGGTTGTCCGCGCTGCCCCACGTCGCGCACGTGATCGCCGACACCGGCGACTACCGCGCGGGACTGCCCGTCCGGACAACGGAGTTGCCGGCGTCACAGCCGGCGGGGGCCGCCGCCGACGGTACGACGAGCGTGGTCGTGCGTCCGGCCGCGCCGCCGGAGCCGACCCGCCCCGCCGTCGTGGGCAGCGTGCTGCGCGTGGTCGGCACGGACGACAGCCAGTCGCCCGACACGGTCGCGCTCGTCCACCGGTTGCGCACCCTGCCCGCCCCGCAGCCCCACCTGGTCGCGGGCAAGGCGGCCGAGTTGACCGACACCAAGCACACCCTGCGCGAGGCACTCCCCTACGGCGCCGCGATCATGCTGGTCGGCACCCTGGTCATGCTCTTCCTGTTCACCCGCAGCGTCCTGGTGCCGATCAAGGCGGTCGTGATGGGCCTGCTCAGCATGACCGCGAGCCTGGGCGCCATCGTCTACGTGTTCCAGGACGGTCATCTGCGGTGGCTGGTCGGCGACTTCACCACCGACGGCACGCTGGAGACCACGATGCCGCTGCTGACCCTGGCCATCGCGTTCGGCATCTCCGTGGACTACGAGGTCTTCCTCCTCGCCCGCATCAAGGAGGAGTTCGTGCGCACCGGCGACAACACCCGGTCGATTGTCTTCGGGATCGAGCACACGGGTCGACTGTTCACCGCCGCGGCGCTGATCGTCGCCGCCACCATGGTCGCGCTGACCATGTCCCACGTCACCCTGCTCAAGACGGTCGGCGTCGGCCTCGCGGTCGCGGTCGTGGTGGACGCCACCGTCGTCCGCGGCGTCCTGGTCCCGGCCCTGATGCGACTCACCGGCCGGGCCAACTGGTGGGCGCCCTCGTGGTCGTTGCCCCGACGCCCCCGCGACACCGGCGCGAAGTTGCCCGACGCCCGTACGGAGGCCCACCCCGAACTCGTCGGCCAGGCGGCCGACTCCGCCGCCGACGGGGCCGACCGACCCGCCGGCTGACCGCCCTCGGGATGCCGGGTCGAAACGGCAAATCGTCCGACCCACAAGGCTGTTCGGATATCACGTGCCGAAAGTCGCGCCATTACCCGTTCGGCCGATCGTGTTTCCGGCCGGGCTCCCCCGAGGGCATAGAGTCTCCGCGATCGGCCGGCATTCGCCGAACGCAACCGACCCCCCGCCTTTTCGCGAAGTTCGCGTAGGACGAATCGAGAATCGCCTGTGGAATCCATCTGCCGCCCGCTCGGCACTCGCTCTCCGCGTCCGGACCTGGTCACCTATACACCCCGACCGCACGCACCGGTGCGGATGTTCACCATCCCCTATGCGGGCGCGGACGCGACCATGTTCGCGTCGTGGGTGGATTACCTGCCGGATTCGGTCGAGGTGACGGCCGTACGACTTCCCGGTCGCGGCGCACGTACGGGCGAGGTGTCACTCACCGACCCCGCCCAATTGAGCGCGATGGTCGCGGAACTCGTGCTGGAATCCGACGACGGTCGGCCGTACGTCTTCTTCGGCCACAGCATCGGCGCGATGATCGCCTTCGACACCGTGCGCGAGCTGCGCCGATGCGGTCACCGGATGCCGTCGTTGCTGGCCCTGTCGGCCGTGCCGCCGCCGCAGGGCGGCGCGTTCGCGCGCGCGTGCCAGCCGATCCTGATCTCGGATCAGCCCTGGCGGCAACTGGGACTGACCGACCTGCTGCCGCCCGAGGTGTTTCGCGACCAGGGCTCGATGGCGGCCTTCGGGCCGCCCATGATGGCCGACCTCCTGTTGGCCCTCCAGCACCGGTACGTCCACGAGGCGCCGTTGGATTGTGTGTTGAGTGTCTTCGGTGCACGCGACGACACCCTGGTCCCGGTGGAATCGTTGTCGAATTGGCAGGAACAAACGACGCGGCCCCTGCGACTGCGCACCTATCCCGGCGGCCATCTGTACGTGCACGAGGCATTGCCGAGTCTGCTGACCGACCTCTCCACCGATCTGCGCTCCACCATCGGCGCCTTCTCCTGAATTTCGGCGCCGATGTCCCCTCATCCACGTGCGGTCGAGTTTTTGGAGTGAACCCGTGATTCGAGACTACGCAGGACGCGTGTGCACGGTGACGGGAGCCGCCTCCGGAATCGGACAGGCACTCGCGTTCGCCCTCGCCGAACACGGCGCGCGGCTGGCCCTCGCCGACGTCGACGCGCAGGGCCTGGACACAACCGCCAGGCGGGCCCGGGAGTTGGGCGCGGAGCAGGTGCACGTCGACGTGGTCGACGTCGCGCGGCGCGAGCAGGTGCAGGACTGGGCGGACACCACCGCGGAGCGCTTCGGCCAGGTCAACCTGGTGATCAACAACGCCGGGGTGGCGTTGAC
Organism: Embleya sp. NPDC020630; assembly: GCF_044334985.1. Lineage (NCBI taxonomy): Bacteria > Bacillati > Actinomycetota > Actinomycetes > Kitasatosporales > Streptomycetaceae > Embleya > Embleya sp. NPDC020630. Next base: position 106,636 of record NZ_JBIRUB010000023.1, on the reverse strand, counting down.
CGCGAGCGTCGACGAGATGGAGTGGGCCGACTTCGAATGGATCATGGGCGTCAACTTCTGGGGCGTGGCCCACGGCACGAAGTCCTTCCTCCCGCACCTGCGCCGCGCCGATCCGGCGCGCGGCGCCCATCTGGTCAACGTCTCCTCCTCGTTCGGGCTGTTCGGGATGCCCGAGCGCAGCGCCTACTCCGCGACCAAGTACGCCGTGCGGGGCTTCTCCGAGTCCGTACGCAACGAACTGCGCCGTGAGGGCAGCGCGGTCGGGGTGACCACCGCGTACCCCGGCGGGATCAGGACCTCCATCGTGCGCAACTCGCGGGCGGCGCGGGGCACCGACCGGGCCGAGGTCGTGGCGGTGCACGACTCGTTGTCCAAGACCTCGCCGGAGCACGCGGCGCGCGTGATCCTCGGCAGCGTCCGCAAAAGCCGCACCCGCGTGTGCATCGGCCTCGACGCGAAGGTCATGGACCTGGGCACCAGGCTGCTGGGCTCCGCGTTCGAACCGGTCGTACACGCCTCGATCGAACGGGCTCGGGCGAAGGTCGTGCGCCAGGCGGCCCCGCGGTCCTGACCCGGCGAAGCCGCACAAGCCTCCGAAAAACACGTCGGCCTGCTCGATCCGATCGGATCGAGCAGGCCGACGTCCATGTGTGGCGTCAGCTGGGGGCGTTCCAGCCGCCGCCACCGCCGAACGGGCCCCAGCCGCCGCCACCGCCGCCGCCGTGCTCGTCACCGCCGCCGTAGCCCCAGCCGCCCAGGCCGCCGCCACCACCCCAACCGCCGTCCTGCGGAACCGACGCCGGCGCCGCGTGGTCGGCGTGCGCCGTCAGGGCGAACGCCGGGCCGGCGGCCGCACCCGCCATGAGCAGCGCGGCGGCAACGGTGCCGGAAGCGCGCGTGATCCTACGCATGAGATCCCCTTGTCCTCTCGAAGAGACCACCTCACCTGAGGCGGTCGGGTTCATCCTGAACGCGGATCCGCGGACGGCGGGCATCCGAACCGCCTCGAATAACCTGACGAATGCCGAGACTTCGGGCATCGTCGCTGCTCACCGCGCATGTCGGCGATTTTCGAAACCACCCCTACGGACGCGCTCCGCACTGCTGCATTCGGGCGACCGGTGACGGGGACCGGTCGTCGTCCGTCGGGCGACGCAAACCGCGTTCGATGGCCTCGATGATCCGTGGGCGCAGTTCCTCGGCGCGGATGACGGCGTCGACGGAGCCGACCTCGACCGCGCGCCGAATGTCGTGCACACGGTCGAACTCCGCCGCCACCTCGCCGAGCTTTTCCGCCCGCACCGACGCGCGGAGCTCGTCGAGCGCCGCCTTGGCCGCGGCGCGCTCCACGCCGAAGACGGTCGCGACGTGCGCCTCCTGTGCCCGCACCCGCGAGTCGGCGATCGTCCGGGCCCGCACGTCGCCCGCGAATACCACCGCGGCGGCAGGCGCGCCGCCCAGGACCGAGGCGAAGGAACCCTCCAGCGCAAGCACGGTCATGTTCGGGTTGAGCGCCTTGGAGAAGACCACGAACGCGCCGCCGTGGTAGCGCGAGATCACGCAGAACACGATCGGCCCACGGAAGTTGACGACCGCCCGGCCGATCTCCGCGCCGTACTCCAGTTGCAGCTTCCGCATCGACTCGGGCGAGCCGTCGAACCCGGACAGGTTGGCCAGCACCACCAGCGGCCGGTTGCCGGACGCCGCGTTGATCGCCCGCGCGACCTTCTTCGACGACTGCGGGAACAACGTACCGGCGGTGTAGGTGTCGGGGCCGTCCGTGGGCGGGAAACCCAGGCGCGGCACCGCTCGCGACTCGATCCCGATCAGGCACACCGGCACTCCGCCCAGGCGCACGTCCTGCACGGCGGCGGTGTCCGCGTCGGCCATGCCCGCCCAGCGCTCCGACACGGGGTGGTCCCGGTCGGACAGCGCGCGCATCACGGTGCGGATGTCGAACGGCTTCTTGCGGTCCGGGTTGTGCTCCGCGGAGAAGATCTCACCGACGGTGGTGAAGTCGCTGCCCGCCCACGTGTGCGGGAAGTCGCGGACGTCCCGGTCGGCGGGGTCGCTCGTCGGCGCCCTCCGCGGCGTCGCCTCGCCGGGCGCCACGTGAGTCCGGTCGTAGTGCTCCATCAACACATCCCGCGCGGCGCCCAGGTTCGGCGCCCAGTACTGTGCCTGCCCGTTCGGGCCCATCACCCGGTCGTAGCCGCCGATGCCGAAGTTGTCCTCGGCCGACACACCCCCGGAGAAGTCCAACGACTGCTTGCCGGTGAGCACCATCGCGGAGTCGGGGGTCATCACGAGGATGCCCTTGGTGTGCATGAGCATGGTGGCCTCGGCGTTCCAGTACGGCTGCGCGCCGACGTTGATGCCCGCGACCACGATGTTGATCTCGCCGCCGTCCTGGGTGAACGTGACGATGCGCTTGAGCGCGGCGGCCACCCAGTCCATGTTCTCCGTGCCCGACTCCATCGAGATCCGCGCACCGGAGGACAGCGCGTACCACTCCACCGGCACCCGCATACGCTCCGCCAGGTCCAGCGCCGCGATCACCCGACGGCACTCCGGCTCGGACAGCGCGCCGAGCGACTTCGTCGGGTCGCCGAGCAGAACGACCCGGTCGATGCCCTGCGGGTGCAGCTCGGTCGGCGTGCTGACCACGCCCGCCACGATCGCCGCCGTGTTGGTGCCCCTCGGTCGCTCGACCGGCGCCAGGACGTGCTCGTCGTCGAGGTCGTACTCGACGAAATCGCCCAGCAGACGCACCAGTTCGTACGGGTAGACGGTGTTGCGCGCGGCCGCGCGGAGCACCTTGCGCCGGTACTCGTCGATCGGCTCGATGGGCTCGAACGAGCGTTCGCCGACAGTCAGTTCGGTGCCGCCGGAGGCGTCGACGGAGATCCGTACGGCGATCTTGTCCAGTTCACCGGTGTGCCGGCTGCGCATCCGAGCGATGACCAGGATCTCCTCCAGGCCGGCGCCCTCGGTGGTCGGCAATACGCGGTCGACGAGCGTTTCCAACTCGGCGCGGGTGATCTCGGTCGGCGGCCAGACGTAGATCACGATCCGGTTCGTGTCGGGGTACTTGCGCCCGGGTCGCCGCGACTGGGCGCGGCGGATCGAGTCGAGGCATGTGGCGACCACGTTCTCGGCGGTCGGCAGGGCGACCAACCGGCCCTCGTGGTCGCGCAGTTCGGTCAGGTCGCGGACCTGCGCGAAGGCGACCAGGCGGTCGTCGGCGGGGTTCTCCCGGGCCACGCACTGGAAGAGGTAGACCTCCTCGTCCGAGGACGGCAGCCGGGTGAGGTCGAACTTGCTCAGCCGCTCCAACTGCATACGCTGCGCGATGTACGGGTGCAGGCCCCGGATCAACCGCTCCTCGACCATCCCGCTGTCGGACGGGCGGAACGTGAAGTGGTGGTGCATCACCGCGCCACCGCGACCCGCGACGGTGGTGGTGAGTCGGCGGACCCGGTGTGACAGCGAGTGGGTGTCCACGGCCTCGTGCAGCGCGGCGGCCATCGCGTCCGGGTCGACCGGCTGCTTCTCCCACGCGAGATAGATGTCCGCCTCGACCGCGCCCTCGCCGTCCGAGAGTTCCGTGAGCCCGCGCAGCGCGCCGCCGAGTTCGTCGAAGCGCACCGCCACGGAGACCAGGCGCGTGCCCGCCCGCTCGGCGACCACGAACGTGCAGCCGGCGACCTCGCTCGAACGCACGCCGGTGAGGCCCTTGTTGCCGTAGTACCGGCGGGTCAGCACCTCCAGCATGATCGTATGGTCCAGGCCGTCGCGGACGAGCCGCCGGCCGAGCAGGCACACCAGCGGTTCGGTGCTGCGCACCATCGACGCGATGCGCTCGGCACGGTCCGGGGCGTCCGGGTGCGCGTCCAGATGCCGCAGGTGCCGGCGCACGTCGGTGTAGACCCGGGCCCGGTTGCGGCGCAACAACGGCTGTGCCAGCCACGCGAACACCAGGCCGCGCGCGAGGTCGGCGACCACCGGGAAGCGCACCTGGGTCGCCGCGACCAGGCGCTCCAGGGCGAGGCCGACGGGCTCGCGCAACGCCGCGTCCGGCGGCGCCTCGCGCAACCACACGCGCAGCAGCGCCGAGACGACCGCGGCGTCGGCGGATGCGCGTTGCCGGCCGAGGAAGATCCGGAACACCGCGGCTTCGAGCTCGGCCGAGGGCTCCGCTTCTGTGACGCCGTAGTGGGCGAGTGCCTTGGCCAGCTTGGCTCGGAACGCCTCGGGCAACCCGGCTCGTTCGACGTCGAGGCTCTGCAGGTAGGTATGGAAGTGTTCACGGGCGCTGTGCACGTGCCCCTCGCCCCCCACGTCCTCGCCCGCCGGGCGGTTGCGGCCCAGCTCGGCGAGGTCGATGAACATCTCGACGAGTTCGAGCTCACCGGCCAACGGCCGTTCGTCGCCATCCGCCAGGGCCGCCCGGCGTGCGGCGAGGTAGTCGTCGAGCACCCGGCGCTCGTCGTGCGGATCCACGTCGAAGCCCAGCAGCAGACCGCGCAGGTCCTCCCGGCCGCGAGCGGCGCGCTCCCGGGTCGGGATCGCCTCGGGGGCGGTCGGCAGGTCCAGCTCGACGGACGCGGTGCCCTCGGCTTCGGCTTCGGCGGCGAGCGGTTCCAGGCGCAACAGCGCCGCACCGACGTCGACCTGACTGCCCACCGACACGGCGCATTCCTTCAGGCGTGCCCGGAACGGTGCGCGCAGCACCGTTTCCATCTTCATGCTCTCCAGCACCAGGACCGGTGCGCCGGCCTCGACCTCGTCGCCGACGGCCAGGGGGGTGGCGACGACCAGGGCGGGCGCGGGGGAGCGTACGACGCCGCCCTCGTCGCGGCCGACGCGGTGGGTGACGCCGTCGACCTCGACCAGGTGGGTCGGCCCGTGCGTGGCGGTGAGCAGGCGGTAGCGGGTGCCGTTGACCACGATCTGGCCGGTGTGCCGGTCGAACCGGTCGAGTTCGACATCGGCGGTACGCACCACCTCGCCGACCTCGATGCCGACCCGGAAGCGGTGCGGGCTCACCCGCGCCACCCGCACGCGGTAGCCCACGCCGCGCAGCTTCAGGTCCAGGGGGCGACCGCTCTCATGCCGCACCTGTGGTCGCCCGCCCGCGGCCGTGGACAACAGCCGCTGCCGCTCTGCGTGTTCCTCCTCCTCGTACGCCTCGATGGCGGCGGCGGCGAGTGCGACGGCGGAGTGGCGGTGCGAGACGAGGCGGCCCTCGCCGCGCACGCGGTCGATCCAGCCGGTGTCGGCGCTGCCGTCGATCAGCTCCGGTTGATCCAGCAGGTCGAGGACGAAGCTCTTGTTGGTGGCGCCGCCCTCGATGATCACCGTGGTCTGCGCCATCGCCCGCCGCAGCCGGCCCAACGCCTCGTCGCGGTCGTGCCCGTACGCGATGATCTTGGCGATCATCGAGTCGAAGTCGGCGGGGATGGTGTCGCCCTCGCTGACGCCCGTGTCCACGCGGATGCCGGGCCCTGCGGGCAGGTCCAGGCGGGCGATCCGGCCCGGGGAGGGCGCGAAGTCGCGGTCCGGGTCCTCCGCGTTCAGCCGGGCCTCGATCGCGTGCCCGCGCTCCACGGGCGGCGTACCGTCCAGCCGCTCCCCCGCCGCCACCCGCAACTGGGCCTTGACCAGGTCGAATCCGGTGGTGGATTCGGTGATCGGGTGCTCGACCTGGAGGCGGGTGTTGACCTCCAGGAACGCGAATTGCCGCTCTCCCGGGTGGTAGAGGAACTCGACGGTGGCGGCGCCGCGGTAGCCGACGGCCAGCGCCAAACGCTCGGCCGACGCCTTGAGTTCGGCCACCTGCTCCGGTGCCAGGACCGGCGAGGCGGACTCCTCGACGACCTTCTGGTTGCGCCGCTGGATCGAGCAGTCGCGCACACCCAGCGCCCACGCGGTGCCCTGGCCGTCGGCGATCACCTGGACCTCGACGTGCCGAGCACCGGTGACCAGACGCTCCAGGAACACGATGCCGCTGCCGAACGCGCGCGCCGCCTCCTGGCTGGTGCGCTCGTACGCGTCGACCAACTCCGCGTCGTCCCTGATCACCCGGATACCACGCCCACCGCCGCCGGCGGTCGCCTTGAGCATCAGCGGATAACCGATCTCGGCCGCGGCCGTCAGGGCCGCGTCCAGGGTCTCCACCGCACCGCGACTCCACGGGGCGACGGGGACGCCGACCTCCTCCGCGATCAGCTTCGAGCCGATCTTGTCGCCCAGCTTGCGCATCGCCTCCGCGCTCGGGCCGACGAACGCCACGCCCAACTCCCGGCACAGCTCGGCGAACGCCGGATCCTCCGCGACGAAGCCCCACCCGACCCACGCCGCGTCGGCGCCGGTGGCCACCAGCGCGCGCTCCAGGGCCTTCAGGTCCAGGTACGGGCGCGCCGACGCGGGCCCCAGGTCATACGACAGATCCGCCTCGCGCACGAACGTGGCCGTACGGTCGACGTCGGTGTACAGAGCGATCGTCTCGATCCGGATCCCCGTTTCCGCAGCCAGCTCCCGGACGGCGTGGATGAGCCGCATCGCGGCCTCTCCACGGTTGACGATGGCAACACGACTGAACACCGGACCGAACCTCCTGTGAGTCAACGATGTGCGCGCCGCGACGGGGCGGTTCCGGCGGTGACGGCTTTCCGTCCCCCGGCTGCGGCCACGTCGCAGACCGGGCAGGCTACCGGGCGCGGCGCACGGGAAATGCCCACGAGTCATCGTGCGCACGCGCCTGACCAGGGCATATCGACGAGAGCCGAGTTCCGGGGCGTGATGATCGCCTGATTGGCGGTCGCTCGTTCGGCGCAGTATCACTCCTCAGGATCGCGCCCGGCCGTCTTGGCGACCCTCGACGGCGGATACCTCGTCGGCGCCTTCATCGCGGGGCGACACCACCCGACCGGCGTCGGGGCCGCCGAGTTCGGGCGGGCCGGCGGTGAAGTCCTTGGCGACGCCGGGGACGGTCAGCGACCGGTACGGGGCATGGCGCAGGAGCCCGGCCAGCACCCGGTAGCGCAGGCTCGGGACACATACGACGGGCGGGCGCCGCCGATGGATGGCCCGTACCGCCTGCTTCGCGACGTAGGCCGAGGCGAGCGTGAGCGACGGGGGCGGGGCGGTGATGCCGGCCCGCACGTGGAACTGCGATGCGGTGTAGCCGAGTACGAGTGCGGTGAGCGCGACGGGCGAGGTGCGGATGCGACGGGAGTAGGCCAGCGACTGGGTCATGGCCAACTCGTACGACTTGGTCGCGCCGTACGCGGTGCCCTGCCAGGCGGGCCCGAGCGCGGCCACCGAGGAGACGACCAGGATCCGGCCGGAGCCGCGCCGGAGCATGTGCGGCAGCGCGGCGTGGACGAGCCGCGACGGGGAGACGACGTTGAGAGCGAGCATGCGCTGCTCGTCCGCCCAGGTCGTGCGGTCGAAGGGGGTGCCCAGGGCGGCGCCGGCGTTGTTGATCAGGATGTCGCTGTCGCACGCCACCTCGGCCACCCGTTCGAGGTCGTCTTCGACCGTCAGGTCGGCGGGCAGCGCACGGGCCTCGATGTGGTGTTCGGCGGCCAGTTCGCCCGCGAGGCGGTCGAGGGGTTCGGCGCTGCGGGCGACCAGGACCAGATCGTGACCCCGAGCGGCCAGGGCGCGGGCGAGGTCGACGCCGAGACCACAACTGGCGCCGGTGACCAGGGCCGTGGACATTACTGCCTCCTTCTCGAAGCGGGCGGAAGCGAACCACCCGGCACCCCGGGGGCGTCCTCGGGGCGGAGGGACGAGCGAGCGCACCTCGTACGGGCCGGTTAACCGCACAGGCTCGGCAAAGGTCACGCCACGTCCGCGGTCGTGCGTTCGCGGCCCCTGATGGTTGCGTACTTGCGGGTGAACATCCGGGCGGGCTCCCGGTACCGTTCCCGACGCATCGCCCCAGGTGAAGGGCCGGTTCGGGGGTGCGGGGGCGGTCGCGCGGGAGTTTTGCCCCGGACCTCGTCACCGATACACAAGATGCTCGATCGCATACCCGATCGGGGTTGCTGTACGGCGACGCGCCGCCGGGTGTGCCCGGTCCGACCGAGCAGGAAGGCATTCCCCGTGTACGCGATGCTGTGTGAGTTGTTGGTCGAGGAGTTCGGCATCGACGCCGCAGATATCGTTCCCGAAGCGACGTTCGCCACGCTGGAGTTGGACTCGCTGTCACTGGCGGAGCTGGCGGTCATCGTCGCGGACCGGACCGACAAGGACTTCCGCGGGCTCGGCAACCTGGACAAGGACACCACGTTGGGCGAGGCCGCCGCGGCGTTCGAGGCGGCCCCGCGCTGCGAGGCGCTCGTCCCGGGGGCTCGCGGCGCCGCGGCCCCGTCCGACGCATCCGGCGGCGCCGGTGTTCCCTCCGGCTCGGCCTCCGTTGCGGGTGCCCCGTCCTCGGAGGGCTGAGGTGGCCCCGGCCGAGGTCGCGGTCACCGGTCTGGGCCTGGTCACCGCCGGCGGGATCGGCGTCGAAGCCACCTGGCGGACCCTGTGTGCGGGCGTTTCCACGGCCCGCCGCGACCCGGTCCTCGCCGGCCTGGCCGTCGACGTCTCCTGTAGCGTCCCCGACTTCGACGGGGACGCCCTCCTGGGTCGGCGGTTGTCCCGTCGCATGGATCGGACGGCTCGGATGACCGTCGCCGCCGCGCGCGAGGCCCTGGCCGATGCCGCCCTGGACCCGGGTGCCTGGGACCCCACCCGCGTCGGCGTGATCATCGGCTCGGGCGGTCCGGGCATGGAGTCCCTGACGGAGGCCATCGCGAGACTGAGCGCGGATCGGGCCACCACCATCTCTCCCGCCGCACTACCCCGTTCCCTGCCGAACAACCCGGCCACCGAGGTCGCCCTCGACCTGGGCGCCCAGGGCACCAACTTCGCGCCCGCCGCCGGCTGCGCGTCGGGCGCGACCGCGCTGGGCATCGCCCGCGACCTGGTGCGCGCGGGGACCCTGGACATCGTCTTCGCCGGCGGCGCCGACACGATGTGCAACCGCATCACCGCGGCCTCCTTCGCCCAACTGGGCGCGCTGTCCACCCGGTCCGGCGACCCGGAGCGGGCGTGTCGGCCGTTCGACGCCGAGCGCGACGGCTTCGTGCTGGGCGAGGGCATCGGCGTCCTGGTCCTGGAGCGGCTGGAGCACGCGCGGGCCCGTCGGGCCCGGGTGCGGGCCCTGCTGTCCGGGTACGGCTCGGCCAACGACGCCCACCACGTGACCGCGCCGCACCCCGACGGCCGCGGCGCCCGGCTCGCCACCCGCGCGGCGCTGGCCGACGCCGACTGGAGTCCGGGCGACGTCGACCACGTCAACACGCACGGCACCGGCACGGTCCTCAACGACGCCGCCGAGGCCCGCTTCCTCGCGGCCACCTTCGACCGCTGCCCGCCGGTCACCGCCGTGAAGAGCGTCCTGGGCCACTCCGGGGGCGCGGGCGGCGCGATCGAGGCGGCCGTCACCGTCCTGACCCTCGAACACGGGAGCATCCCGCCCACGGCCAATCACCATCACACCGATCCCGACATCGATCTGGACGTGGTTGCCAAGGTCCCGCGCCGCCCCGCCCGCCTGAACACCGCGATCTCCACCTCGGTCGCGTTCGGCGGCCAAAACGCCGTCCTCGCCTTCCGCGCAGCAACCTCAGGAGCCCCCGCATGACCGTGACCCGAGCGGAAACAACGTCGGCGCACTGCGCCGCCCCGGCCTCGGGGCGGCGGTTGGAAGAGTTGGACTGGTGGCGTTCTTGCAGTGTCCGGGTCGTCGACCCGGCTCCCGAACTCTCCGGCGTGGTGCGGTCGTTCCTGGACGACCTGACGGCGGCGTTCGTCCGCGGCGGGCACCGGCTGATCCCGTCGGCCGATCACGAGACCCGGCTCGACGTGGTCCTGGTGGGTGTATCCGTACCCGACGGCCCCGCCCCGCTGGCCGACCGGATCGTGGAGGAACCGACACCGCTTCTCCTCAAACTCCGCAAGGACCAGGGTCGGCAGGGCATGGTCGGGCGACTGGTCGCGGTCGCGGAAGTGCCCGAGCGGATGAGCGAGATGGCGCACTCGGAGGTGGTGCGCGTCGCCCGGATCCTGATGGCCAGGGTCGGCGTGTTCACCGTCGTGTTCATCACCCCGGGCACGCTGCCCGGGGAGGTCGCCGAGGCGACGCTGTGCACGATGGAGGGCGGACACCCCACCGAGACCGAGCATGTCGCCCAGGGCATCTGCGATCGGCTGGTCGCCGCGGCGTGTGCGCACGAGGTGGCGGGCCGGCACGACGTGGTGCGCGACGCGATCACCGCCGAGGCGTGGGCCGCGGCCCGCGCGCCGCGAAGCCTGGTGGCGGCCGGGACCCGGATGGGGGACCTCGGGCTGTTGCCCGCGCCGCACGCGATGCGCGACTTCGTCTCGCCCCGGCTGAGCCGCACGTACGCGATGTACCTCAACCTCCAGGGCTTCAGCGAGGGCATGCTCTTCGCGTTCGATCCCGACCTCGACGCGCTCGTGGTCACCGCGTCCGGACGCTGGGGGGTGGACAAACGCGACCTGTCCACCGGCGACCTCGTGGCCGTCGACCATCACCTGGACCGGGGCCGGCTGCGGGTCCTGGCGCCCGAGGGCATGCAGCCGATGGCGCCGTCGGTGGAGGCGTGGGAGGTCTGCGCGCTGTTCGAGGCGGCGCCCACCGTACGGGTCGGCAAAAACGCGGCGGGGCACTGGCAGTGGGATCCGAACGGTACCCACGAGGTGCCGGCCATTCGGGCGGGCCTGCACGCGCACGTCGGTGTCTCGTACGCCGACCCGGCGCTGATCGAGAGCATCCCGCCGGACCGGGACCGCTATCCGTACGGATTCGGCTGTGGCACCGACCTGATGATCGACGTGGCCCGCTCCACGCTGGCCGACTCGCGCGCGCTGCACGATCCCGCGGACACCCGCCACTACGTGCGCTGGCCCATGCTCTACCACGGCGAGATGGCCCTGGAACTCTGGGGCCCGGACCAGCCCGACGAGCCGCTGCGCGGTCTCCTGGACGTGTTCGACCCGCAGGTGCTGGGAGCCGTGCACTTCCACGCGGACCACATCGACCAACCCTGTTGAGCGGTACCCCGCACCCCGCACGCATACGTGACGACGTCGGCCTCCGAGACCACGATTCTGGTCTCGGAGGCCGACGTCGTCACGTGGACCGGATGACGAACACCACGCACCGTCGTCCACCAACCGATTCGCCCCACCGGATCCGGGTGGGATCCGACGGGGCGAGGCAACGGGAACCGATTTCAACCAACGGCGTCCGTTTCGATGGTCGGGGCCGACCGCGCGAGCGCAGGCTCCCGGTTCGGCGGGTCGTCAGACCCCCACACGCTCCAGGAGCGAGCGGTGGCCGTCGTCGTGCTGGTAGCCACCGCCGCCGTGGGGGCGGTGGCCGCCCTGGGGACGGTGGTGGTCACCCTCGTGGTCGTAGTCGTCGTAGTCCTCGTCGTCGTAGTCGTTGTTCTCGATCTCGGCAATGACGCATTGGCTCCCGAACGCCGGGTTGAGCGCGGCGACCGCGTTGGCGGTATTGGCGCAACCCTCGGCCGGCGTATGGAACGGGGACTGGCCGATGTTGCCGGAAAAGACACCCGAGGACTTCACCGCGGCGGCGTCGGCCTCGGAGCTCGCGCTCGCGGCACCCGTGCCCGCCATCACGAGAGCGGCGGTACCGACGGCCAGGGCTCCGGCCTTTTTGAACGAGTTCACGACAATCTCCCGTATAGCGCAACATCCGCGCCGCCGGACCGCGACGCGCACCCGGTTCAACGAGACGACGCGTCTCCGGCAACCACCATCCACCCGGTTCACTCGAATGACTCACGCCCCCGACGACCCGGCGCCTTCCTGGAGCACGGTCGCTACGAGGTGTGAACGCCCGGATCATCCCTGACGCAAACGCCGTGGCCCGACTGGTTCGAGGCGGACGCGGCCCGACGGTCGGACGGGGGTCAACCGACGTCGGGCCGCGCGGGTACCGGCCACGGGGGGAGCCGGCACACTCGTACAACTACCCCAGTCACGCACGGCAATACACCAACAACCTTAAGTATTCGCGATGTTCGTGATCGCACACCCGGCGGGCGGCGCGTCGCGGCGTCAGTCCGTCGGGACCCAGCTGCCGTGGAAGCCGAGCGGGACCCGGACGGGGAGGTGGACGCGCGCCACCGGCTTGCCGGTGAAGTCCTGGGCGGACAGGACGACCAGGTCGGTGGCGTAGCGCTCGGGGTTGTTCACGTAGGCGAGGATGTAGCCGTCGTCCTCGGCACGTCCCGCGGACCCGCCCCGCTCGGCCGGAACGAACACCGGCTCGCTCGCGTCCGCACCGCGCGGAAGGCGGTGCACCGCGGTCGTACCGCGCACCAGGTCGTGCTTGACCAGCCCGTTGCCCGCCCGGATGCCACTCTCGCTCACCGCCGGCCCGTAGGCGCGGTACAGCTCGACGGACGCCGCGGTGTAGCCGTATCGGTGACGCCTGCCCAGGTACGCCTCGTTGATCCGGGGGAACTCCTGCGGGCGGTCGTCGACACGTTCGGTGCGCACGACGCCGCGCACGGGGTCGATCGTCCAGCGGTGCAGCGAGGGCGGCCCGGCCGCCGCCGGACCGCCGAGTCCGCGCCCGGCGGGCTCGAAGGGCGCGGGCATGCGCGTGAAGTCGACGACGACACGTCCGGCCCCGTCGTCGTAGGCGTTGAGCGTGTGCGAGAAGTAGAACGGCGGGATGTCGAACCATGCCGCCGGGCCGCCCGCTCGTGGCAACAGGCCGACGCGCGCCGGGTGTCGTGGGTTCCAGACGTAGGGCACCAGGGCCCCGGCAGCGGCGGCCTCGGCGTCGAAGGTGATGGGGTTGTCGAAAAGGACGACGTACTTCTCGGTGAGGCCGAAGTCGTGCATCATCGGCGAGTCCGCCACCGGCACGCGCGTGGTTCGGGCGACGTGTCCGGCTCGGTCCAGCACGATGTGGCGCACGTGGTCCCAGTCGATGGCGTACGTCACCGCGTGCAGTTCGCCGGTGTGCGGGTCGAACTTGGTGTGCGCCGCGAAGGATCCGTCGAGGGTGCGGTCGAAGTCGCACAGTCCGACGGTGTTCAGGTCGCCGTCGAGCGCGTAGGGCAGCGGCCCGCCCTCCTGGCACGCCAGAATTCGCCCGCGGTACCCGATCACGTGCGTGTTGGCCGCGAAGTCGTCGACGGGAGGCGGCTGGGGGCCCCGGTACGGTTCCCCGAGCCGCGCGGCGACGTCGGCGGAACGCACCCAGCGGCTGCGGTACCACTCGGCCCGGCCGTCGCGCAGCCGTACGCCGTGGACCATTCCCGCGCCGATCATCCAGTGGTGCGCCCGGGGGTCTTCGAGGCCCAGGACGTTGGGTCCGTTGCGCAGGTAACGACCGTCGAGCGCGCGCGGCAGACGACCGGTGACAGGCAGGTCGAAAGCGGTGACCTCCTCCCGCTGCGGGGCGAACGCGCCTTCCAGGAACGGGAATCGGCGACTGTCGGCGGCGTCGGGATCGGCCTGCGGCGCGGCGGCGAACGCCGGTCCGGTCGCGCCGAGGACGCCTGCGGCGATGCCGCCCGCCGCGAGTGCGCCACCGCGCAGGACGGTCCGTCGTGTGGGGCTGTTCATGACGACACTCCGTTTCGTGGGCTGTGTGTCCAGCGTGCCGCCGCCCCGGCACCACGACGATGACACTGCCCCCATGACCGCGGTGGGCCTGTACCCACCCCCGGCCATGGGGGCGAGCCGACCCGGTCGGGTGAACAACGCGACGGTGTCTGGGGGTTCGGGCACTCGCCCCGTGGTTCAGGCGCCCGCCCGCAGAGCGGTGTCGAGGGCGCTCATGAGCTGTCCGACGCGATTTCTCGAGGTCGGCGCGAGGGGGTATCGCCGCAGTACGGAGACCAGTTCCGGCGTGGCACGTCGTCGAGCCAGTTCGATCAGCGTCTCCCCGACCGCGGGGTCGCCGCCCGCGCCCAGTTCGCCGATGCGGGCGGCACTCGCGGCGGCGCGCAGGATGTGTCCGACCTGGGTGGCCCGCGATATCGGGTGCAGGTAGGCGGCGGCTGCCGCGTCGCCGGCGGAGCGCGCGGCGAGGCGGGCCGCTTCGGTGCCGGCGTCCCTGGCGGCCCGGTGTGCGTCCAACGAGGCGACGCGCTGCAGCCTGGTCCGCCTCGCACCGTCGACGAACTCCCAGGCGGCGTCTAGCGCCGCGCGCGGGCGAGGGTCGCCGGGGACACCCTCCTCGAACACGGGCAGAACGTCCCGCGCGCTCTCCGCCGCATAGCGCGTCACGACGCGCAACTCGTCCATGGTCAGCTCGAAGTCGCCGAAAACACTCGCCACGGCGTCGATCCTGCCACCGCCTGCGCGCGGGCGGGTCCCCCGAACACTCCCGCGGCGTTGCCACACGGGTCGACGACCGGGAACCCCGGCCGAGGCGCTGCGCCGGCTCGGCCTCGCCGACCACGCCAACGCCCTTTCGGGGCCCGCGATGTGACGGCGTTTCAGGCGTCGCGGGCGGCATTCCGGTCGAGACCCTTCCGGCGCGGTGCGACATGTGCCATGTTACATGTCGCACATCGGAAGGCTGCGTCCCGGTACGCGGCCACAACAGCTCCGGAGGCCCCCGCACATGCGTCTCTCCCGGATATCGACGGCCCACGCGCGAAGTCTGCCCGCGCTCGGCGTGGCCCTGTTCCTGACCCTCGGCCTATTCGCTCCACAGGCCCAGGCCCAAGCTCAGACCCAAGCTCAGACCCAAGCTCAGACCCAAGCTCAGACCCAAGCCCAAGCCCAGGCCCAGGCCCAGACCGCCACCGCCCCGGCCGCGGCCCGCGCAAGTGCCGGCAAGACCCCGCCCACCGCGCCCCGGTCGATCCCGGTCCCCAAGTCACCCGACGCCCGGGCCGATGCCTCCGGCTTCGACATCTCCTCGCAGGAAGGCACCGAGGAGCGCGCCCAGTCGGCCCCCCCGACCGCCGAACCCGGCGCGGACGGCAGGCAGTTCTCGGCCGCCGCCAACGGATGCGGCGACCTGTCCGCAGTGATCGACGCGAGCGGCCCCGAGCTGATCCGACAGCTGACGGCGCTCCCCGACGTCACGTGCACGTACCCGTTGTTCAACCTCACCGGCACGACCGCGGGAACGGCCTTCCGCGAAGCCAAGATGGTCACCGTCGCCGACGCGCTCCGGGACGCCTCCGCGGCGTACCCCGGCACCAACACCACCTCCATCGGGCAGCTGGTGCTGTTCCTGCGCGCCGGCTACTACGTGCAGGACAACAACACGAACGCCGTCGGCGCCTACGGCCCGGCGCTGGACACCGCGGCCCGCGCCGCGCTGGACGCCTTCTTCGCCTCCCCGCACAGCAAGGACGTCACCGACGCCAACGGCGCGACCCTCAACGAGGTCGTCACGCTGATCGACAGCACCGGCACCGCCGGTCGGTACGCCGGTGTCGTCAAGTGGCTCCTCGCGAGCTACGACGCCACGTGGCCCGACGGGATGACGCTCGCCGTGGCGCACGTCGAGTGGGTCGCCGAGAACGGCTTCAAGGCCAAGAACGACGCCCGCGGCTGGCGGGCCGCCCTCAAGGCCGACCCCACCATCACCAACACCTGGGCCGACTTCATCATCCGCAACAACGCTCAGCTCAACCGCCTGGACGTGGTCAGCAACGTCGGCCGCTTCCTCGGCTACGCCCTCGACATCCCCGAGTTGAAGGATCGGGTCCGGCCGCTGCTGAAGGACCTGATCAACCGCTACCCGAACATCGGCCCCACCGGACCGATCACCATGAACCTGGCCTGGTACACCCGCGCGTTCGACCGGAACAACTGTGCGGCGTACGCCATATGCGACCTGGGTGCCCGGGTGCTCCCGGTGGTCCTGCCGACCCAGCACGTCTGTAGCCCGAACCTGAAGATCCGCGCCCAGGACATGTCCCCCGCGCAACTGACCGGCACCTGTAGCAGTCTGATCAACCAGGACGCCTACTTCCATCGGGTGATCGGCGACAAGGGCGCGATCCCGGGCGATGTGAACACCAACCTCGAGGTCGTCGTCTTCGACGACTACACCCAGTACTCGCTGTACGCCTGGGCCATCTACGACATCGACGTCGACAACGGCGGCACGTACGAGGAGGGCAACCCGAACCTGGCCGGCAACCAGGCCCGCTTCATCGCCCACGAGGCCGACTGGCTGCGTCCGTCCTTCCAGATCTGGAACCTCAACCACGAGTACACCCACTACCTCGACGGCCGTTACAACATGTACGGCGACTTCGAGGCGGGCATGACCACTCCGACCATCTGGTGGGTCGAGGGCATCGCCGAGAACATCTCGTACGGCTATCGCAACCAGCGCAACGCCGACGCGATCGCCGCGGCCGGACAGAAGACCTACACGCTCAGCCAACTCTTCGACACCGTCTACGACCAGGACGACAACCCCGATGTCAACTCGGCCCGGGTCTACCGGTGGGGCTGGCTGGCTGTGCGCTACATGCTCCAGGCGCACCCCGCCGACGTCGAGACCGTACTCGCCAAGTACCGCACCGGCGACTGGGCCGGCGCCCGCACCTTCCTGAAGCAAACCATCGGCACCGGCTACGACGCCGACTTCGCCAACTGGCTGACGACCACCTGCGCCACCGCCGACTGCGGCCCGCTGCCGGAGGCCGCGGCCATTGCGCTGTGCACCAACGCCGACCCCCGGCAGTTCGACAAGAACTGCCGCCGGGACAATCTCGCGGCCACCACCGGCAACGCCGCGTACCACTTCCTGTACCTGCCCGCCGGCGTCAAGGAATTGACCATCACCACCACCGGCGGCACCGGCAACGCCGACCTGTACTACGGCGGCGGCACCTGGGCCACCACCACCGACTACCGGGCGAAGTCCACCAACGCCGGCAACGCCGAAACCCTGACGATCGCCGATCCGCCGTCCGGCTGGGTCTACTTCACCCTCGCCGCCGCGCAGAGCTTCACCGGCGTGACCGCGAGCACGCAGTACAAGTGAGCCGGTCCGCCGGCAATCCTTGAACCGGGGTGAGCCACCGGAACACCCCGAGCACGACGGCGGTCCCCGCCATCCGATGTCGGATGGCGGGGACCGCCGTCGTGGCCTGCGCCGTTACTGCGGCGGAGTGTCCTGATCCCGGCCGAGTCGGTCCTTGAGCCTGTCCTGGGCAGTGTCGACCTGACCGGTGTACTTGCCCTGGGTCTTGTCGTCGACGAAGTCGCCCGCCTTGTCGACGCCCTGCCCGGCCTTGTCCTCGTGGCCCTTCAGCATCTGCTTGAGCTTGTCCATGACGGACATCGTGGCCCTCCTCGAACGTGGTGATCCTGCACTCCAGCGTCACACCCGTTCCAGCGGGGTGCATCCGGAGTCGCCGCCCTCGCGCTGGTGGCCACGCCGGGCGTCGCGGTCGAAAATGCCCAGGATCTCGCAGGGCCCGCCGGCCGTGCCGATCGCGTGCGGCAACATCGTGGGGAACTCGGCGGCCTGATTCGTCTCGATGCGGAGGCGGCGATGGCCGAGCATCAGGATCGCCGTGCCGGACAGCACGACGAGCCATTCCCGGCCCGGGTGGGCGCGCATCCGCGCGGGATTGTCCGGCGGCGGCTCCGTCATGCGCTGACGCACCACGCTCATGCCCGGGTCACCCTTGATGGGCCAGCGCATCAGGCCGTGCGCGCCGTCGATCATCGGACTGACGACCACATCGTCGGCGGCGGTCTCCACGAGCTGGTCCAGCGTGGTGTCCAGCGCGCGGGCGAGGGTGACCAGCTGATCCAGGGCGAGCCGGCGCCGCCCGTTCTCGATCCGGCTCAGTGAGGACTGACTGAGGTTGGCGCGCCCGGCCAGCTCCTCCAGGGACCAGCCCTGCGCCACCCGCAGGGCACGGATGCGTTTGCGCACGAGGCTGTCCAGCTCCCCATCTTCTTGCGTCATAGGCAACATTGTATGCCTTTCATGCAAAGCAGGCTCAGCGTCGAGACTCGGCCCCACTCGCCGGCGCCCCGCGATCGATCCGGCCGGCGTCTGTCCGCGGCGCCGTGGCGGACCGTCCCACGGGCATCCCCCGGGGGCCCGCGGACACCGCCCGGAAAGGCATGCACATCACCTTCCGCGGCCCGAAAATCAGCGTTCCCGCTACCGTGGACGCGCCGGAAACCCCCGACACCGTCGCCGCGGCCGACCAACGCGCCGTGCACGGTGAGCCGTAACGTAGGGGTTGGTCGCTCCGTGTGTCGGGTGCGCGCGGGGTGTGAACCGGGTTTGGGGAGGCGACGGCGTGGGGCACGAGAACGGTTTGCGGTCGGGTTCGGGTGAGGGTGTCCCGATCGATGCGGCCACCGGATGGGTGGACATGGACGCGCTCGCCACCGCCGAGCCGGATGCCCGGCCGAGCGACGAGGAAAAGGCCGCGTTGCAGTTGTGCTTGACGGCCGCGCGGGGGCCCGCACCACCGGTAGGGTTTTGGGCGCACGTGATCGCGACGGCCGTTCGCGAACCGCGCGCGGATCGGCCGCCGAACCCCGGGCGGTAGGCCGATTCGAGGGGGCGACGGGTGGGGGCCCGCGTCACGGGGCGGAACCCCGGGGTGGGGCGGGCCGGTTCGGGCGGGCTCGGGCCGGCGGGGGAGGAACACGACATGCGAGACGACGAACGGGCGTCGGACAGCGAGTTGGCGGCGGCGGTGGCGCTCGGCGACCCGGCCGCATTCGAACAACTGATCGCCCGCTACGGCACCGACGTATGGAACTTCGCCACCCGGTGGTGCGCCGACCGGCAGCAGGTTCCGGACTTGGTGCAGGAGGTGTGGATCAAGGTCTGGCACGGCGCGGCCGGATTCCGCGGCGACGCGCGGTTGCGTACCTGGCTGTTCGCCATCGTGCACCGCACCGGCGTGGACTTCGCCCGACGCGACGAGCGCAGGCCGCACACGGTGGCGCTGCCCGATCCGGACCGCACCGACGCCGACCTCGGCGCGATCGCCGGCCCCGAGGACGGTGTCGCCGAACGGGACCGACTGCGGCGGGCGTTGGCACTGATCCCGCCGGGCCACCGCACCGCGATACTGCTGCGCCACCTGCTGGCAATGCCGTATCCCGAAATCGCCGAGGTATGCGGGGTGAGTGAGGCCAACGCGCGCACGTGGGTGGCCCGCGGTCGGGTCGCACTGACCCGACTGCTGGCCGTACCAGACACCGTCGAGAGTACCGACGTCCCCGCGGGGCGCGTCCAGCTCAGCTGATCCGGCGCACCTCCACCCGTTGCGGCCCGGTGCCGAAGACGGCCACGGTCGTCGAACGGCGCAGAACCTCGGCCAGGCTGGGCAGGTCGTGCTGGAAGGCCCGCACGGACTCGGTGGCCACCAGGTAGCGGTAGTCCTCCGGGCGCGAGGGCACGTCGCGGTCCGCGCCGGGTTTGCTGAACCACACCACACGCTCGCGGTCCATCCCGTCCCGTACCAGGTCCAGCCACATTGCGTCGTCGACCAACACCCGTTCCCCGGGTCGGATCCGCGCCTCCAACCAGGTCCGGGCCTCGGCCATCGACCGTACGTCGTCGGGCGCCCGCAGCAGCGGTTGGGCCCAGTGCGTGGCCAACAGCACCGCCACGCAGACACATACGATCCGGATCCGAGGATCGACGGCCGAATGATCGACCCGCACGCCGCCCGGGCGCCCCACGGCGGTCCCACTCGCGTCCGGCGATCCCCGGTCGGACGCGCCGGGTTCGGTCGGCGAAGCCGGCTCCGGCACCGCCTCCCGGCACGAGACCGGCACGCGCTCCCGCGCCTTCGCGGGATCCCGCGAAGGCGCCGCTTCCGGCCCCGAATCCGCCGATGCCCGCGTCATCCGCAACCCGCCGTCCACCAACGCCCCGACCAGCAACGCGCACAGCGGCAGCAGCATCACCACGTACGGCACCGGCACATAGCCGTCCGGGCGCAGCGACAACGCCGCGGCCACCACGAGGGTCCAGGCGGTCGCCCGCCACGGGCGCAGTTCCGCGCGCCGGCGCGCGAGCAGCACGACCACCGCCGCGAGCAAGCCGCCCGAAAGCAACACCGGATCGCGTCGCAGCCACAGGTCGACCGTCGTCCGGGTCAGGCTCCCGGGGTCCAACAGGCTTCCTCCCGAAGGGCGTTGCCACAGCTGGAAGGCGACGCCGTGCCACAGGCTCACGTGGTCGGGGCCCGGCAACAACTCGCCCTTGAGCATCGCGACCAGAAGGTAGGCACCCAGGACGAGCGTGGTCATCGCCCCGGTGACGGCGGTCGCGTACGGGCGCAGCGATCGTGGCGTGCGTCGGCATACGACGGCGAGGACCAGCGGCGCGGCGAGCAGGAAGGTCTCCTTGCTCAGGATCGCGATGCCCAGACACAGTCCGGCGCCCGCGTACGCCGACAACCGGCGCCGGGGACTGTAGGCGAGCACGAGCGCGGCGAGCAGCCACACGACGGCGATGTTGTCGAGGTAGACCATGCGGTGGAAGGCCACCGCGAGCGGGCTGAACGCGTACAGCCCCAGCGCGATGGCTGCGCCCGGCCGAGAGAGCCCGGCGCGTCGGGCCAGCATCCACAACAACGCGCCCGCGATCACGTGCGCGACGAGCATCGCCTCGCGTCCCGCCGACACGGCGGCGTCGTAGCGGGCGAAGCCGTCGGTGAGCGTGGTCCACACCGACAACTGGAGCCAGCCCAGCGGCGGATGATCGTACCAGTAGGTGTAGTGGCCGAGCGCACCCAGCTTCGGCACCGCCCACGCCTGGGCGACGTAGGTGCCCTCGTCGTCGGTGTACTGCGGGGTACCGGTCATCCCGTGCGCCTGGGTGAGCGCGGACAGCACGAGGAGCGGGATCAGCAGGCGGAGGTCGCCGCGCCGCGAGCTGCGAGTCATCCCTCGCGCTCCGGAGCGGGCCCCTCGTCGCCGCGCGCGGCGCCGGCGTCGACGGTGCCCGGCTCGGGGTGGGGCGCGGCGCCGTCCGAACCGGCGAGCGGGGCCGGCGCGGGGGACTTGACCAGGGTCACGGCGGCGGCGCCGGCGGGCAGCACCACCGTGGCGAGCTCGTGGGGAGTCTCGATCGCCGCGGGTCCGACCCGGTGCGCGCCCACGTGCGCCGTCTTCTCCCAGCCGCGCTCGCCCCGGAGTTCGCGCCACACCGAGCGCACCGCCGCGAACGCGAGCAGCACCTGGTAGGGGAAGGTGCCGAGGACGAGCAGGATGTACTCCCGGGCGCGGGCGCGCAGGGCGAAGGACTTGCTCAACTCGGCGAGCGCGCACACCTCCACGACCAGGGTCACGAACGTCGGCGCGAGCGGCAGGAAACTGGTCAGCATGACCGGCGTGGGTACCTTCGCCCAGATCATCAGTGCCGCCGAGACCGGAATCATCAACCCGGAGAAGGCCTGGAGGAAGGGCATCGCCAACGTGTAGCGGGCCAGGGCGCGTTGCGTCCACAGCGGCAGTCGGCGCCATTCGCCCTTGCGGAAGACCTGGAGGAACCCCTGGTCCCAGCGGGTGCGTTGGCGGATCAGGGCGGCGATCGTGGGCGGCGTCTCCTCGCGCGTGGCCAATTCGGGGTCATAGGCCACCGCGATATCGGCGCCGTCGGCGGACAGCCGCACACCCAACTCGCAGTCCTCGGCCAGGCATCTCGCGTCCCAGCCGTCGGCCTCGCGGATCAGGTCGGTGCGCAGGAAGACGGTGTTGCCGCCGAGCGGGACGAACCGCGCGTGGGCGTGGAAGTGCAGCCGGCTGCGATACCAGAAGAAGTATTCGAGGCAGTTGCGCAGCGCCCACCAACTGCTGTCCAGGTTGACCAGTTGCACCCCACCCTGGACCACGGCGGCACCGCCGTCCTGCATGAACGCGTCGACGCGCGACAGCAGTTCGGGGTGTACCTCGTCCTCGGCGTCGAACACGCCGACCACGTCGCCGGTGACGTGCGCCAGCGCGGTGTTCAGCGCGGCCGGTTTGGTCTTGGGCACGGTGTGGTCGATCACCACGCGGATCAGGTTCGGGTGGCGTTCGGCGGCGGCCCGCGCGACCGCCTCGGTGCCGGGGTCGTCGTGGCCGACGATGGCGAGGATCTCGACGTTCGGATGCCGACCGGCGGCGAGGCGGTCGAGGGTGGCGCCGAGGACCGGCTCCTCGTGTCGGGCGGGGACCAGGAGCGAGAAGCGGTGGGCGGGCGGCAGGTCGGGCGCGTCGAAGCGGGTGGCCGCCATCGTCTCCGGGGTGCGCCAGGCGTGCAACATCCAGGCGAGCGTGATCGAGGAGACCACGGTGAGCGCCAGCGAGACGGCGACGAGCAGGCCGATGCCGGTGACGACCCACACCGGACGGCCGCCGTCGTCGGACGCGGCGAGCGGGGCCGCAGCGGCGACGCCGCCCCCGGCAACCAACAGGACGGCCACGGCGGCGGTGACGAGTGCGGCGCCGGGGCGGTGCAGCGGGGTCAACGGATCTCCAGGTCCTCGGGCGGCGAGTGGTGCAGGCACTGGTATCGGACGACGGAAGCGGGCGGTCTGTGACGGCGAAGCAAAAGGTTTCCGGCCGGTTCCGCGCGGCGCTGCCACAACCGGGTCCGGGCGGACGTCGAATACCGCGACGGACGTGTGGCGTTCGTCGGGTGTCCCGAACGGCGGACATCCGTGGGGGCGAGCGGTGGGGGGCGTACGGCATGGACGACGAGCGAATCGCGACATCGGGGCGGGCGGCCCTGACGGGACAGGTCCTGGCGGGCCGCTACCGACTCGACGAGCGGGTGGGGCGAGGTGGCATGGGCGAGGTGTACCGGGCGCTGGACCAGCGGTTGGGGCGCACCGTCGCGGTCAAGGTGCTCTCCCCCGACCTGACGCAACATCAGGAGTTCCGCCGGCGCTTCCACCGCGAGGCACGCACGGTCGCGGCGCTGGCCCATCCGGGGATCGCGATGCTGCATGACGTCGCCGAGGACGACCCGGCCGGCGACGGCGAGACGCTGCCGTTCCTGGTGATGGAGTTCGTCGAGGGCCACACCCTCGTGGACGCGCTCGCCCGGGGCCCGCTGCCGGCGGAACGGGTGCTCGCCGTCACCGCCGAGGTGTTGGCGGCGCTGTCCTACAGCCACCAACGCGGCCTGATCCACCGGGACATCAAACCGTCGAACATCATGGTGACGCCCTCCGGCGCGGTGAAGGTGCTGGACTTCGGCATCGCCAAGGCGCTCGCCGAGACGACCACCCGGCTGACGGTGACCGGCGCCGCGATCGGCACGCCCGCCTACCTGTCTCCGGAACAGATCCAGGGCGACCCCGTGGACGGCCGCGCCGATCTGTACGCGGTCGGCTGCCTGATGTACGAACTGCTGACCGGGCAACCGCCGTTCGTGGCGGATTCGCCGTTCGCGGTCATGCACCAGCACCTGTACCGGGAGCCGGCCGCGCCGTCGACGCTGCGCGACGACCTCCCGGACGAGGTCGACGCCGTGGTCACACGTGCGTTGCACAAGGCTCCCGCCGAGCGTTTCCCGGACGCGGCGGCGATGCTCGCGGCCCTGCCCGGGCGAACCGTCGAACCGGAACCGCGACATCCGCAGGCCGAGCCGACCCGGGACGCGAGCACGTTCGCCGAGGCGAAGACTGCGGTGCCGGTGGCGCCCCGACTCGCGCCGACCGTCGTGGTGGTGGAACCGGAACCGCGCCGGCCCGCCGACGCGGGCGGCCCTCGCCGCAGCGCCTGGGCGGTGCGGTTCGACCCGACCTCGGACGGCGTGCTCGCCGTGCTGGGCTGTGTACTGCTGTGGTCGGTGGGCACTCCCGACGCGCTCGGCGCGGCGGCCCGCTACGCGTGGATCCTCGCGGCTGTGCTGCTGCTGACGTGCGCGCGCCTGTCGGCGTTGATCGCCTGGGGAGTACTGGCCGGCTCACTCGTCGTCGCGGCGCCCGACGACCCGTCGTGGACCGGGAGCGACGTGGGCTCCCTGTTCACCGGGCACTTCGACGGCGCGGCCCAGCGGCCGGTACAGGCGGTCGCCGCGCTGATCCTGTTCCTCGTGTACGTGCGGGCACGCGGACGGGGCGCCAACGGCGGGGTGGTCGCGGCCGGCATGTGGTTGACCGGCCTCGACGCGCTGCGCGGATATCGCGGACTCGGCGCCGACACCCGGACCGAACTCCTGTGGACCGTATTGGCCGCGCTGGCGGCGCTGACCGTACTCCAGGAGATGTGGTTTCGCAACCGCGCGGTGCCGACCGTAGACAGGTGAGCCCCGGGCGCGGCGGCAGGGTACGTTCGGGTGGTCCCGATCCGTTCGCCCGCAGCGCCCCGAGGAGGGAAATGCCGAACAGCCGGCCGGAGTCGCGTGACTCGGGCGACCTGCGCTTGGTCCGTACGGCGCACGCCGATTCGCTGGAGATCGTCGACCCGGAGTCCGGGCGCTCGGCCGTCGTGGTCAGACCCGGCGAGGACGTACTGGTCATGGACGACCTGGTGCGGCTGGACCGGTTGGCCTCGGCCGCGACCAACCTGGCGGCCTCGCCGGACGCGCATCGCGAACTGATCGATCTCGTGGAGGCCGAACCCCTGCCGGTCCTCACCGGGCTGAGCTGGATCATCGCGCTGTGGTGCGTCGCGTGCGAGGTCCGTACCGGGATGTCGGCGATCGAGGGTGCTCGCGGGCTCGACTACCACGGCGCGTGGCGCCGAACGCCGGCCCCGGACGACGAACACATGTGGAACGCCCTCACCCAACGGGTGCGGATCGGCGTCCTGGCCGCGCTCAGCGAGGACGAACAGGCCAGGCGCGCATTTGCGCAGGCGATCGCGAACCCACCGGGGGTGGCCCGGGCCTTGGCCCACCACACGGTGGTGCTCATGGACGGATTCCGCCAGGACATGACCTCGAACGGACTGCGCCCCCAACACCTGCTCACCACGTTCGCCGAGCACACCCACCCCACGACCCACCCCCGCCGCTGCTTCACCCCGAGCCGGCAACCGTAGCGACTGCCTCGAAGGCGAACCCGGCCGATATGTACCAGGATGGGCCAGGGGGGCTCGTCCCGTGAGCGGCCGTCCGCACCCGAGCGGTCGGCCGTCGGCGCGGGACGCACATTCCAGGCCACGCAGCTCGTGATCGGAGTCGACATGACCGCGCTTCCCCCGCCGATCAAGCCTTACCTCGAACCCGCCGCGCAGGAGTTGTGCGACGCCACCGCCCCGCATCCGCGAATCTACGAAGTACCGCCCGAGAAGGGCCGCGAGATCCTGCTGGGATTGCAGAGCGACCCGACGGTGCCGCGCCCGGACGTCGACGAGGAGTGGGTCGACGTGGACGCCGGCGAGTGGGGCAGCGTCCGCACCCGCATCATCCGGCCCAAGGAAGCCGTCGGCCCGCTGCCGGTGGTCTTCTACATCCACGGCGCCGGCTGGGTCTTCGGCGACGACCGGACCCACGACCGCCTCTTCCGTGAACTCGCCGTCGGCGCGGGCGCCGCGGGCGTCTTCCCCGTGTACGACCGCGCGCCCGAGGCGAAGTACCCCACCCAGGTGGAGCAGAACTACGCCGTGGGGCAGTGGGTGCTGGAGCACGGCGCCGACCATGGCCTGGACACCTCACGGATCGCCGTCACCGGCGAATCGGTCGGCGGCTGCATGTCTGCGGTGTTCGCGCTGATGAACAAGGAGCGCGGCGGCATCGACCTCAAGGCCCAGGTCCTGCTCTACCCCGTGACCGACGCCGATTTCGACACCCCCTCGTACCTGCAGTTCGCTGAGGGCTACTACCTCACCCGCGACGGCATGAAGTGGTTCTGGGACGCCTACACCACCGACCCCGCCCAACGCGCCGAACACCACGCCTCTCCCCTGCGGGCGAGCCTCGACCAGCTCAAGGGCCTCCCGACCACCCTGGTCGTCACCGACGAGGCCGACGTGCTGCGCGACGAGGGCGAGCAATACGCCAACAGGCTGCGCGAGGCCGGCGTCGACGTCACCTCCGTCCGCGTGGCGGGCATGGTCCACGACTTCCTCCTGCTGGACAGCCTGCGCGACACCCGCGCCGCGAACGTCGCCCGCACACTCGCGGTCAACGCCCTGCACACGGCCCTGCACGGCAACTGACCCGACGCGGCGCCACCCCACCACACGACGAGACCGGGCCCCGTCGCCCTATCGGGCAGACCGGGTCCGGTTTCGGCCGACGTCGGCCACGAGTTGCTTGGCGAGTGGTTCGGACGAGGCCGGATTCCGGCCGGTGTAGAGGTTGCGGTCGACGATGACGAAGGGGCGCAGCGGGATCCGGGACTTGGTGTAGTGGGCGCCGCTGTCGCGCAGGCGGTCCTCCAGCAGCCATTGGGCCTTGCGCCCGAAGCTGTTGAACTTCTCCTCGACGTTGGACAGGGCGGTCATCCGATATCCGGTGAACGGCCATGATCCGTCCGCGTCGGTCGCCGCGAATGCCGCGGCGGGGCCGTGGCACAGCAGCGCGAGGGGCTTGCCGGAGGCCAGGACGCGGGTGAGCAGCGCCCCGGAGACCGGGTCGACCGCGAGGTCTTCCATCGGCCCATGGCCGCCGGGGTAGAAACACGATCGATCGTGCTCTCCCACCCGGCCTCGGTGAAGATCTTGTGCGGCATCGCCAGTTCCTCTCCCCAGAAGCCCGAGGGGTGTACCACTCCGTTGCGCAGCGTCCAACGGTTCGCCGCGGACACCACGAAGAGGACCTTGGTCATGTCGTTCTCCCTTGCTTCGGGGACAGGTTCGGTGCCGCCGTCCGCACAGACCCGGCACGAGCGCCCTTGCCCATCATCAGCCGCACGACGGCCCGGGGCGATCGGTCACCGCCCGGTGTTCTTCACCACGGCCCCCGGCACGCCCCGAGGCGCCTACATCTTGATCCACTCGGTCGAGGTGGTGACCGCGTCGAGGATGTCGGGTAGGGGTTCGACGCCGAGGCCGGGGGCGGTGGGGACGTCGAGGTGGCCGTCGGAGAGCACGAATGGCTTCGTGATGTCGGTGGCGAAGTATCGGGCGGACGCGGAGGTGTCGCCCGGGAGGGTGAAGCCGGGCAGTGCGGCCAGGGCCACGTTGGCGGCGCGGCCGAGGCCGGTCTCCAGCATCCCGCCGCACCAGACGGCGACGCCGTGGGCCCGGGCTAGGTCGTGGATGCGGCGGGCTTCGAGATAGCCGCCGACGCGCCCCGGCTTGATGTTGACGACGGAGCAGGCGCCGAGGGAGATGGCCGCCGCCGCGTCGGCCGCGGACGTGATGGATTCGTCCAGGCAGATCGGGGTGCGCAGTCGCTTGGCCAGTGCGGCGTGCCGGATCAGGTCGTCGTCGGCCAGGGGTTGTTCGATCAACTGAAGGCCGAAGTCGTCGAGTCCGGCGAGGTGTTGCGCGTCCGAGAGGGTATAGGCCGCGTTGGCGTCGACCTGTAGCGGGAGATCGTCGCCGAAGCGCTCGCGCACCGCGCGTACCGGAGCGAGGTCCCACCCGGGCTCGATCTTCAGCTTGATCCGCACGTAGCCCTCGGCGATGTACCGCTCCACGGCATCGAGGAGTTCGGGCACGGAGTCCATGATCCCGACCGAGACACCGCAGGGGACCCGGTCCCGCTCGGCGCCCAGGTAGGAGCCGAAGGACTCGTCGGCGGCGCGCAGATGCGCGTCCAACACCGCCGTCTCCAGCGCGGACTTCGCCATGCGGTGGCCGGTGAAGGGCGCCATGACCCGGCCCGGATCGTGCACGTCCAGGCCGTCCTTCGGCAGGGCGGGGATCAGGAACCGGCGCAGCACGTGTTGGACGCTGTCCACGTACTCGGAGGAGTAGCGCGGCTCGGACATGGCCCCGCACTCGCCCCACCCCTCGTGGTCGGCGGTGACGACACGGACCAGCAGCACGTCGCGGGTGGTCTCCACGCCGAAGGAGGTGCGGAACGGGGTGACGAGGGGCATCGCGATCCGACGCAGTTCGATGCCGGTGATCTTCGTCTTCATGACTGGTGGCTCCTGTACCGGGGATCAGACACGGGTGGTGGTGGCTGTAGTGCGTTGCACCACGTAGCGGCGGCGTTCGTGGAAGCCGACGACGCGGGCGCCTTCGGCGAGCAGGCCGCCCAGGGTGGCCCGTACGGCCAGCCGCCAGGCCCGGGCGGTGTCGGGGTCGGTGAGGCGCAGCGCCTCGATGTCGTCGGGGAGGTCGACGAGTACGGTCTCGGCGTCGGTCGAGGCGGTCTCCGGGCGGCCCCGGTGATTGCGGACGCCGTGGGCGGCGCCGAGCGGCGGTTCGACCGCCTCGGGTGGGGTGGGCGCGGTGAGGTCCCAGGCGACCAGGACCCGGTCGGACTCGTCGCCGCCGTTGATGGTGTCGTGCATCGCGCCGTAGAAGGACGGCACGTAGTCCTGCGGCAGTGCGCCGAGTTTGGTCAGATTGAAGTGGGCGTTGCGGCGGATGAGGGGGTCGTAGGTCCAGGTGATGCGGCGTAGTCGATGGGCGAGCGCCCACTGCCGCTGGTGCATCTTGAGGGCGAGGCCCACGCCGCGCCCCACGACGGAGCCGGTGATGTGCGAGTGCAGGCTGGTCCCGACGGGTTCGCCGAAGAAGGCGACCGACGCTCCCACCAGGCGGCCGTCCTCGTACGCTCCCGCCACGTAGTTCCCGGTGTACGCGAGTGCCCGCAGGACCTCGGCGGAGATGGGTGAGTTGCCGGGTCGGGACCCCCAGATGCCGGCATAGAGGAGGCTGACGGCATCGAGGTCCTCCATCATGCGCAGTTCTCGGATTGTGGATCCGTTCATCGCAGTGCTCCGAGTGGGTGGGCCGGCGGCCGGGCACGGGCCGGCACGGTGGCGGTGAGGGCATGTGGGTGATCGGTGTGCGCGGCACGGCCGGTCGCGCATGCGGCCACCGGGCACGGAACTCCCCACCCCGCCGGGGTGGTTGCCGTATCGGGCCGCACGGAAGCCGTCCGCCGCGGTGGGCCGTGGCCGAACGCGTTCACGTCACTTCCGCAGGTTAAAACCGGCGGGGTTCCGGCGCCTTTGTTGCCGGCTACCGGGATACGCCCGCCGTTTTGTACGCCGGTACAACCGGGGCGGGTCCGCCCCGCAGCAGAATTCCGGCGTGCCGGGAATTTGGTATTCCCGCGCCCGCGCGCGGTTCGGGCGCGCGCGCATCCGGGAATTCCGGGAGTTTTCCGGGATCCGGACCCCGGTATCGCGCCGGCGCGCCCCTTTGGCCGGACATACAAAGCATTCGAGGAATCTCTGGACGGGCATCACATGCCTCCGGCGAATCCAGGGGCCACGCTTTCGGCAGGCACAATCCGGCAAACGTGCGGCGGGCCCGTCCCGCCTCGTGGGAAGTGCCGGTGTGAGCGGTGGCGAATCCGCGCTCCGGTCCCGATGGCCGAGCTCCGCGGCGCGGTGTGGTCGTCGCGCGCCCGGTGCGCATCCATTACGGTCCGGCCGGCGCCGGTCGAGAGGGGTCCCTGTCAGATGACGGCACCATTGCACGAGCCGACCGCGAAGGCGGCCCCGAGCCCGGTCGCGGCAGCGGCCCCCGGAGCGGTCGAGGAAGCGGCGGCGGTCGGGGGCAACACCGAGCCCGTACAGGGCCGTTCGCCGGCGCGGATCGCCTGGGACCGGCTCAGGCGGGACAGGTTGGCCCTGGCGGGCGGCGCCGTCATCCTCGCGCTCGTCGTGATCGCGGTGTTCGCGCCGGTGATCTCGAACCTGATCGGACAGGATCCGGACGTCTTCCACGAGGACACGATCGACCCGCTGTTCGGCACCCCCAGGGGATCCCTCGGCGGCATCAGCGGCGAACACCTGCTGGGCGTGGAGCCGGTCAACGGCCGGGACATCCTCGCCCGCATCCTCCACGGCGCCCGAATCTCGCTGCTCGTCGGCTTCCTGTCCGCCCTGGTCGCGGTCGTCCTGGGCACGGTCCTGGGGATTGTGGCCGGTTTCTTCGGCGGTTGGGTGGACGCCGCCATCAGCCGCGTCATGGACGGTCTGCTCGCTTTCCCACAACTGCTGTTCATCATCGCGCTGGTCTCGGTCATGCCGAACGACATGTTGGGCATGTCCGGTTCGAGCGTCCGCGTCTTCGTGATGATCCTGGTCATCGGTTTCTTCGGATGGCCCTACATCGGGCGCGTGGTGCGCGGCCAGACGTTGTCGATGCGCGAACGCGAGTACGTCGAGGCCGCCCGAGCGCTGGGCGCCGGGCGTTTCCACATCCTGGCCAAGGAGTTGCTGCCCAATCTCGTGGCCCCGATCGTCGTCTACACGACGATGATGATCCCCACGAACATCCTGACCGAGGCCGCGCTCAGCTTCCTGGGTGTGGGCGTCAAGCCGCCCACCGCCTCGTGGGGACAGATGCTCTCGAACGCGATCGACTACTACGACTCGGATCCGCTGTACATGATCGTTCCGGGCGTGGCCATCTTCACCACCGTTCTTGCCTTCAACCTCTTCGGCGATGGCGTACGCGACGCGCTCGACCCCAAGGGCTCGCGCTGAACCACCCTCCCCGAGGCCACCCGAGGCGACCCGCGGCACTTGTCCCGGGGTCCCGCACGCAATCCGGAGGATCCGAGATCGTGACTACCCGACACGCCCCAGGGCGACGCAAGCAGGCACTGGCCGCCGCGGCCGTGATCGCAGGACTGCTGACCACGGCGGCATGCGGCGGTGGCGGCGGCGACGAGGCGGGCGCGGCCGGCTACGACGCCGCGACCACCAAGGTCGTGAACGCCGCCACGACGAAAGGCGGCACCCTGAGATTCGCCGGCACCCAGGACGGCGACTCGTGGGACACCACCCGCAGTTACTACGGCTTCGCCTGGAACTTCATGCGCTTCTACAGCCGCCAGCTGGTCACCTACAAGACCGAACCCGGCAAGGCGGGCGCCGCGCTGACCCCCGACCTCGCCACCGACGGAGGCAGGGTCTCGGACGACGGCAAGACGTACACGTTCACCCTGCGCGACGAGATCACGTGGGAGGACGGCAAGCCGATCACCTCCAAGGACGTCAAGTACGGCATCGAACGCCAATGGGCGCAGGACGTGTTGTCGGGCGGTCCGGTCTACCTCAAGGACGTCCTCGACCCCGACGGCGAGTACCACGGCCCCTACCAGGACGAGTCCGCCGACAAACTCGGCCTGAAGGCGATCGAGACGCCCGACGACAGGACGATCGTCTTCCGACTGCCGCAACCCAACAGCGACTTCCCGCAGATGCTCGCGATCCCGTCGGCCTCCCCGGTGCGCCAGGACAAGGACACCAAGTCCAAGTACGGCCTGCGCCCCTTCTCCAGCGGCCCGTACCGGTTCGAGTCGTACGAGCCGGGCAAGGGCCTGGAACTGGTCCGCAATCCGCAGTGGAAGCAGGCTTCGGACCCGGTCCGCAAGGCCTACCCGGACGCCGTGAGTGTCAAGTTCTTCTCCAACGCCAACGACATGGACCAGCGGCTGATCGCCGGCGACTACGACCTCGACCTCGGCCAGTCCGGGCTGTCGCCGCAGGGCCGCCAGACCGCGCTCAAGCAGCACAAGGGCAACCTGGACAACCCGCTCTCCGGCTACGTCCGCTACGCGACCTTCCCGCAGAACGTGAAGCCGTTCGACAACGAGCACTGCCGCAAGGCGGTCATCCACGGGGCCGACCACCTGTCCCTGCAGACCGCGCGCGGCGGCCCCGTGGCCGGAGGCGACATCGGAACCAACATGTTGCCGCCGTCGGTCCCCGGTTCCGAGGGACAGAAGTACGACCCGTTCGACCTGGCCGGCGCCGACAGGAACGGCAACGTCGCCAAGGCCAAGCAGGAGTTGGCGGCCTGCGGCAAGCCGGACGGCTTCACCACCACGATCGCCGTCCGCAACAACAAGCCGGTCGAGGTGGCCACCGCCCAGTCCCTGCAGGCGTCGTTGAAGAAGGTCGGCATCGACGCGCAGATCGACCAGTACGACGGCTCGCAGACCTCCGGCATCGTCGGCAGCCCCGACAACGTGGCGAAGAAGGGCTACGGCATCGTCATCGACGGCTGGGCCGCCGACTTCCCGTCCGTCCAGGGCTTCGGCCGGCCGCTGTGGGACGGCAAGTACGTCCTGGAGAGCGGCAACGTCAACTACGCCCTGATCAAGGACCAGGCGATCGACGACCTCTTCGACGCCTACGCCAAGGAGCCCGACGAGGGCAACAAGGGCCGCATCGCCGCGCAGATCAACCACCGGGTCATGGAGGGCGGGTACTACCTGCCCTTCACCTACGAGAAGTATCTGAACTGGCGCGGCGGCCGACTCACCAACGTCTACATGACGGACGCCTACAACGGCTACGACTTCGTCAGCCTCGGTCTCAACTCCACGAAGTCCGCGAACTCATCGAAGTCGTCGGCGACTTCGCAGTGAACCCCCGGCCACCCGTCGAACGGCACGAAAGGCAGGTGAAGGCCGGCGCGGCGTGACCGCGGGCCGTCAGTTGTGCTCACTTACCTCATCAGGCGGCTGTTCGCCGCCGCAGTGATGCTGGTGGTCATCATCATGGTGGTCTTCGGCATCTTCTTCCTCGTCCCCAAGTGGACGGGCGTCGACATCGCCGCGAGCTTCGTGGGCAAACAGGCCGACCCCGCCGCCGTCGAGGCCGTGCGGGAGAAGCTCGGTCTGAGCGAGCCCATCCACATCCAGGCATGGGAGTTCTTCAAGGGCGTCTTCGCGGGCCGCACCTACTCGACCGGCGGCGACGTCGTGCACTGCTCCGCGCCGTGCTTCGGCTACTCGTTCAAGAGCGAACAAGCCGTCTGGCCGGTGTTGACCGACCGTTTCCCGGTGACCCTGGGACTCGCGCTCGGCGCCGCCGTGTTGTGGCTGGTCTTCGGTGTCGCGGCGGGCGTGCTCTCCGCGCTCAGGCGCGGCAGCCTGTGGGACCGCGGCGCGATGGTCGCCGCCCTCGCGGGGGTGTCCCTGCCCATCTACTTCACCGGCATGCTCTCCCTGGCGACCTTCGCGTTCGGACTCAGGTGGCTCGACGCGCAGTACGTGCCGTTCGGCCGGGATCCCGGCGGCTGGTTCGGCGGCATGATCCTGCCGTGGATCACCCTCGCCTTCCTGTACGCGGCGATGTACGCGCGGATCACCCGCGCCACGATGATGGAGGTCCTGGGCGAGGACTACATCCGCACCGCGCGTGCCAAGGGCCTGCCGGAGCGGACCGTCATCGGCAAGCACGCCATGCGCTCCACGATGACGCCGATCCTGACCATGCTGGGCATGGACCTCGGCGCGCTCATCGGCGGCGCGATCCTCACCGAGTCGACGTTCAACCTGCCCGGCCTCGGCCAGGCCGTGCTGGGCGCCATCCGAAACCAGGACCTTCCGATCATCCTGGGCGTCGTCCTGATCACCTCCCTCTCGGTGCTGCTGGCCAACCTCCTGGTGGACGTGCTCTACGCCGTGATCGACCCCCGAGTGAGGCTCGCATGACCACCCCCGACACGAGCGCCGCCGTATCCCATCGGCCCGCCGGCGCCTCGACCGCGCCGCGCCCCTTCCTGGACGTGCGCGACCTGCGGGTGCACTTCCCGACCGACGACGGCCTGGTCAAGTCCGTCGACGGGCTCAGCTTCCACCTGGAGAAGGGCCGGACGCTGGGCATCGTCGGCGAGTCGGGCTCCGGCAAGTCGGTGACCTCGCTCGGCATCATGGGCCTGCACACGACCGGGCAATACGGCAGGCGCAAGGCACGGATCTCCGGCGAGATCTGGCTGGACGGCACCGAGTTGTTGTCGGCCGGACCCGAACACGTACGCAGGTTGCGGGGCCGCCGGATGGCGATGATCTTCCAGGATCCGCTGTCCGCGCTGCACCCGTACTACACGATCGGCCGGCAGATCGTCGAGGCGTACCGGATCCACCACGACGTCGACCGCAAGACCGCCCGCAAACGGGCGGTGGAGATGCTCGACCGGGTCGGCATCCCGCAGCCGGACAAGCGGTTCGACGCCTACCCGCACGAGTTCTCCGGCGGCATGCGCCAGCGCGCGATGATCGCGATGTCCCTGGTGAACAACCCCGAACTGCTCATCGCGGACGAGCCCACCACCGCCCTCGACGTCACCGTCCAGGCGCAGATCCTCGACCTCGTCCTGGACCTGCAGAAGGAGTTCGGCTCGGCGGTCATCGTGATCACCCACGACCTGGGCGTCGTCGCCGAACTCGCCGACGACATCCTGGTGATGTACGCCGGCCGCTGCGTCGAACGCGGCCCGGCGGAGCGGGTGTTCCATGAGCCCCAGCACCCCTATACGTGGGGCCTGCTCGGCTCGATGCCGCGCCTGGACCGCGAGCAGCAGGACCGGCTGGTCCCCGTCGAGGGCTCCCCGCCGTCCCTGATCAATCTGCCGTCCGGCTGCGCCTTCCACCCGCGTTGCCCGTACGCGGACGTCCCGAAGGACGACGTCACCCGCACGGTCCGCCCCGAACCCACCGAGGTCGGCGAGCGGCACTGGGCCGCCTGCCACCTGACCCGGGAGCAGCGGGAGCGGATCCGGACCGAAGAGATTGCGCCGAGGTCGTGAGCGAGAACGCAAAGGACGACGCAGTGAACAACCCTGTGCAGGGCGACGGCGAACGGGCCGGCGGGGTCGGCTCGTCCGACACCGGCGAGGTCCTGTTGAAGGTGACCGGGCTGCAGAAGCACTTCCCGATCCGCAAGGGCCTCTTCCGGCGCCGGGCCGGCGCGGTGCGTGCCGTCGACGGCATCGACTTCGAGGTGCGCTCGGGCGAAACGCTGGGTGTGGTGGGCGAATCGGGCTGCGGCAAGTCGACGATGGGCCGGTTGATCACCCGCCTGCTCGAACCGACCTCGGGCACGATCGAGTTCGAGGGCGAGGACATCACGCGCCTCGGCGTGCGGGGCATGCGCCCGCTGCGCCGGGACGTGCAGATGATCTTCCAGGACCCGTACTCGTCGTTGAACCCGCGCCAGACCACGGGCACGATCATCGGCGCCCCCTTCCGGCTCCAGGGGGTCGAGCCCGACGGCGGCATCAAGAAGGAGGTACAGCGACTGTTGTCGGTGGTCGGTCTCAGTCCCGAGCACTACAACCGCTACCCGAACGAGTTCTCCGGCGGTCAGCGCCAGCGCATCGGCATCGCCCGCGCGCTGGCCCTCAGGCCGAAGCTGGTGGTGGCGGACGAGCCGGTGTCCGCGCTCGACGTGTCGATCCAGGCCCAGGTCGTCAACCTCATGGACGACCTGCAGCGCGAACTGGGCCTGACCTACGTGATCATCGCGCACGACCTGTCCGTGGTCCGGCACGTCTCGGACCGTATCGCGGTGATGTACCTCGGCAGGATCGTCGAACTCGCCGACCGGGAACTGCTCTACCGGGCGCCGATGCACCCGTATACGAAGGCGCTGATGTCGGCTGTCCCGATCCCGGACCCGCGGCGCAGAAAGGACCGGAGCGAGCGCGTGCGGCTCGAAGGCGACGTGCCCTCGCCGATCGACCCGCCGAGCGGCTGCCGCTTCCATACCCGGTGCTGGAAGGCGACGTGGGTCTGTACGACGGCCGAGCCGCCGTTGGAGGAGCTGCGGCCGGGGCAACAGGTGGCCTGCCATCACCCGGAGAACACCGCCGAGCAGGCCCCGCAGGACACCGGCGCGGCCACGCCGGCACGGGTGGCGCCGACTCGTCGGTAACACCCGCGCGGGCGGGGCCGAGGGGCCCGGATAAGTTGACCTTCGTGCTCCACGGACGAACATCCCACACCGCCGCCCTCGAAGCCCTGATCCGCGCCGCCGCCCGGGGCCACGGGGGCGCGATCGTGCTGGTCGGCGACGTCGGCACCGGAAAAAGCGCCCTGCTGGACGCCGCCGCCGAAACCGCGAGGAACCTGCGGACGCTGCGCGACGCGAGGGCGGAGTCCTGGACGGGGGCACCGCGCGGCGCCGACGCGGACGCCGCGACGGGGCTGCGCGTACCGCGCGGCGCCGGGGCGGAGGCCGGAACCGGGCTGCGCGTACCGCGTGGCGCGGACGCGGACGGCGCGACGGGGCTGCCCGTGCCGCGTGGTGCCGATGGGGTGGCCGGGGTGCGGGTGTTGCGGGGGGTTGGGGTCGAGTCGGAGGCTCGGTTGGCGTATGCGGGGTTGCATGTCGTGCTTCGGGAGGCGTTGCATCTGGCCGGCCGGCTTCCCCGGCATCAGGCCGAGGCGCTGCGCCACGCCGTGCACGGGACCGCGGCGGATCCGGCCGTGCCGGGCGACTACGACCGGTTCCTCGTCGGCGCCGCCGCGCTCAGTCTGCTCGGCGAACTCGCCGACGAGCAGCCGCTGCTCGTGCTCGTCGACGACGCACACTGGCTCGACCAGGAGAGCGCCGACGCCCTGCTGTTCGCCGCACGCCGGCTCGCGGCCGAGCCCGTGGCGATCGTTTTCGCCGCGCGCGACGGGTCGGCCGACTTCGACGCGCCGGGGCTGCCCGTGCACCGCTTGGAGCCGCTCGACGACGACGCCGGCACCGCGCTGCTCGACCGGCACGCCCCCGGCCTCACCCCGGCCGTGCGCAGCAGGCTGCTGCGCCGGGCGGCCGGAAATCCGCTCGCCCTGGTCGAACTCGCCGCCGCGCTCACACCCGGCCTGCGCACCGAGGCGGACCTGCTCGACGACCACGAGATCGCCGTGCTGCCCGCGTCCTGGCGGGTACGACGCCTGTACGACGAACGTATCGCGACCCTGCCCGCCGCCACCCGCACCCTCCTCACCCTCGCCGCGGCCGACGACACCGGCGACCCCGCCCTCGTACTGCGCGCGGGACGCGAACTCGGCGCCGTGCCCGACGATCTCGAACCCGCCGAACAGGCGGGGCTGATCCACCTCACCCCCACGCACCTCGCCTTCCACCATCCGCTCGCCCGCGCGGCGGCCTATCACGGCGCCACCCTCGGCCGGCGCAACGCCGCCCACCACGCGCTCGCCACGGCGCTGCCCGAGAGCGACCGCGACCGGCAGACCTGGCACCTGGCCGCCGCCACGGTCGGCCACGACGCCGCCGTGGCCGACCGACTCGAGGAGACGGCCGAACACTTCCGCGCCCGGGGCGGGCGGGCGACGGTCGCCACCGCGTACCGGCGAGCGGCCCAACTCACCGAGGACCCGCGACTGCGCGCCCACCGGCTCACCCAGGCCGCGCTCGCCGCCGCCGAGGCGGGTCGCCCCGAGACCGCCGCCGCGCTCGCCGAGGCCGCCGCGCCGTACGCCGACGGTCCGGCGGTGACCGCCAGGCTCGCGTCGATCCGCGCCACCGTCGAACACACCGCCGGACGCCCCGACGCCGCCCGCCTCATCCTCCTCGAGGCCGCACGCACCACCGCTCCCCACGACCCGGACACCGCCGCCGGAATCCTCTTCGAGGCCGTCGCCGCCGCCTGGGACACCCCGGATCCGGCCGGCGCCACCTCCGGCATCCTCGACACGCTCGCGGGCCTCGACTTCGGGGCCGGCCCCGCGCACGCCGGAGCCCTCGCCCTCCACCACCTCGCCACCGGAAACCCCGAGGCCGGCCACCCCCTCCTGCGCCGCTTCACCGACGGCACGCGGGCCACGGGCGGCACCCGCCCGCTCGCGGACGAAACCCGCCTCCAGGGCTGGGACATGCTCCTCGGCGACTACCGGGGCGTACACGACCGAGCCGAGATCCTCGAGCGGCAGGCCCGCGAGCAGGGCGCGATCGGCATCCTGCCCACGCTGCTGCTCCGGCTCGCCCGCTGCCGCCTGTTCCTCGGCCGCCACGAGCACGCGCACAGCACCGCCGTCGAGGGCCTCGACATCGCCCGAAGCACCGCCAACCACCACCACCAGGCCATGCTCCACGGCGTACTCGCCGTCCTCGCCGCGATCGACGGCGACGAGGACGGGTATCACGCCGCCGCCCGCCACGCCGGCGCCGGCGGCGGGCCCGCCGTCTGGACGGCCTGCGCGGAAGCTCTCCTCGACCTCGGCCGGGGCCGCCACGAAACCGCGCTGACCCGGCTCACCGACATCGCCGACGGCCCCCGCGCCCACGTCGCCGTCGCCATCCACGGCCTGGCCGACCACGTCGAGGCCGCCGCCCGCCTCGGCCGTCCCGACCAAGCCCGGCGCCCCGCCGAGCGGTTCACCACGTGGGCGCACGGCACCGGCACCCCGTGGGCGCACGCCGTCGCGCTGCGCTGCCGGGCCCTCCTCGCCGCCGACGACACCGCCGGCGACCTGTACCGGTCCGCCCTCGAAGCCCACCGCGGCGACGGCCGGCCCTTCGAAGCCGCCCGCACCGAACTCCTCTACGGCGAATGGCTGCGCCGCAACCGGCAGCGCGCCGCCGCCCGAACCCACCTCACGGCCGCCCTCACCGCCTTCGAAACGCTCCGGGCCGGCCCGTGGCAACACCGCGCCGCCGCCGAACTCCGCGCCGTCGGCGCCCCCGCAGCCGGCCCGGTCGACACCGGCGGCCACACCGACGCCACCGCGCGGCTCACCCCGCAGGAGCTGCACGTCGCCCGCCTGGCCGCCACCGGGCTCAGCAACCGCGACATCGGCGCCCGCCTGTTCCTCAGCCCCCGCACCGTCGGCTACCACCTCTCCAACGCCTACCCCAAACTCGGCATCACCTCCCGCGCCGCCCTGGGCACCCTCGACTGGCCGACCACCTGACCCACCGCCCGGGAGATCGCAAGGGCATCCGCGACGATCGACGGCACCCCGGCGCCCCGGTACCCACCCCGGTCATTCGACGGATCCGCCGCGCCCCGCGCTCCCCTACTGTCGTGCCCGCAACGCCGATCACCACCGGATCGGCCCACGGACCCACACGCACCAGGGGCACACCATGAAGGTCCTCGTCCTCGGCTCCACCGGCTACATCGGCACCGCCGTCACCCGCCGCCTCATCGAGGACGGCCACACCGTCGTCCCGTTCCTCAAGACCGGCGCCCCGTCCGAGCCCGGCGTCGACGCCCGCTTCGGCGACCTCACCGACCCGGACAGCCTCATCGACGCCGTCACCGACGACATCGAGGCCGTCGTCAACCTCGCCACTCCCACCGGCGACGAACAGGCCGACGCCGCCGCCGTCGACGCCCTCACCGCACCACTGCACGGCACCGGCCGCGCCTTCGTCTACACCAGCGGCATCTGGGTGCTCGGCGCCACCGGCGACGACGCCGTCGACGAGGACGCCCCCACCAACGCGATCGGCATCGTCGGCTACCGCCCCCGCATCGAGCAGCAGGTCCTGGCCGCCGCCCGGAACGACGTCCGCAGCGCCGTCATCCGACCCGGCATCGCGTACGGCCACGGCGGCGGCATACCCGCGCTCATGCTCGGCTGGGCCAAGGAGCACGGCACCGGCCGCTACGTCGGAACGCCGGGCACCCGCTGGCCGATGGTCCACATCGACGACCTCGCCGCCCTGTACTCCCTCGTCCTCGCCAAGGCCGACGCCGGCACCCTCTGGCACGGCGTCGCCGTCCAGGCCGTCGCCACCCCGGCACTCGCCGCAGCCGTCGACGTCGCCGCCGGCGGTGTCGGCCGCGCCGAGCCCTGGCCGCTCGAACAGGCCGCCGAAGCCCTCGGGTTCCCGTTCGCCGAGGCGCTCGCGCTCGACCAGACCATCTCCGGCGAGCGCGCCATGCGCCTGCTCGGCTGGCGGCCCACCCAGGCCCACCCGACCACCGACCTCACCGCCGACACCCGTGCCTGACACCGACAACGCGCCGGCCGCCACCGCCGCCCGGCGCACCTATCCCGGCGCCCATCTCCCCATCTGCACCGCCTGCGGCACCCAGTACGCCGACCCCCGCCCCGACTGCCCCGTCTGTCGGGACGACCGCCAGTACGTCCCCGTCGCCGGCCAGCGGTGGACCACCCTCGCCGAGCTGCACGCCGCGGGCCACACCGCGAAGTTCGCCGAACAGGGCCCCGACGTCCTCGGCATCGGCACCACGGAGTCCATCGCCATCGGCCAACGCGCACTGCTGCTGCGCACCACCGAGGGCAACATCCTCTGGGACTGCCCGCCCTACCTGGACGACTCCATCGTCGAGGCCGTCGCCGACCTCGGCGGCATCACCGCCATCGCGATCAGCCACCCGCACTTCTACTCCGTGATGGTCGAGTGGGCGCACGCCTTCGACGCACCCGTGCACCTGCACGAAGCGGACCGCTCCTGGGTCGGGCGCCCCGACCCCGCGCTGCGTTTCTGGTCCGGCGAGACCCACCGGCTGACCGACGAACTCACGCTGATCAACCCGAGGATCCACTTCCCGGGCAGCGCCGTCCTGCACTGGAGCGCGGGCGGCGGGGCGCTGTTCTCGGGCGACGTCCTCAACGTCTGCCCGGACTGCCGCTGGATCACCGTGATGCACAGCTACGCCAACCACATCCCCGAACACCCCGACGCCGTCCGCCACGCCGCCGAACTCCTCGGCCGCCACCGCTTCGAACGCATCTACGGCGCCTGGTGGGACCGCGTGGTCACCGCCGACGGCAACGCGGTCCTGCGCCGCTCCGTCGACCGCTACCTCGCCTGGGAGGGCGCCACGACGGACCGTACCGCCTGACCGCACCACCCGACACGCGTCGTCGCGGCGGAGCCGAAACCGGCTCCGCCGCGGCGATGTCGCGCGTCAGCGCAGGTCGCGCAGGAGCTTGCTCATGATGGCGTCCACCCGGTCCGAGTCGAACGACTCCGAACCGATCAGCAGCGTCACCGCCCGTCGGCCGTCGTCGGTGACGGCGTTGCGGAACTTGTGGCCACTCGACATGCTGCCGCTGTGTCCCCACAACACGAAGCCCGGGTAGGGCTCGTGGCGCTCGACGCCCAGCCCGTAGCGCTCGTTCGCGACGTCCTCCGCGACCGTGCGCTTGAGCTCCGCGAGTTGCGCCGGGGCCAGCAGCTTCCCGGTCAACAGCGCGGTCCAAAAGGCGGTGGTGTCCGCGCCGTCGGAGATCAGCGCGCCCGACGCGTCGGCCTCCGAGGTGTTCCACTCGGTCCGGTCCACCAGGGTCTTGCCCCGCTGCGCGTAGCCGCGCAACTCCGGCTTGGGCAGCGTGGTGCGATCGCCGGCCCATGAGGTCTCGCACAGTCCGAGCGGTTCGATGATCCGCTCCTCGATCTCGGTGGCGATGGTGCGGCCCGTGACCTCCTTGACGATCAGACCGACCAGGTTGTAATTCGTGTTGGAGTAGGCGAAGCCCGACGGCGCGCGCTCGGGCCTGGGCAGGGCGAGCGCCTGCCGGACCGTTCGCAGGGGCTCGATGTGATCCCAGCGGTGCGCGTCCTCGTCCTCCCAGAACGGCGCGTCCAGGTAGTCGGGCAGGCCGCTGGTGTGCTGCAGAAGCTGTCGGATCGTGATGGTGCGCCCGTCGTAGAGCCTGGTGCGGATCAGCCCCGGCAGGTAGTCGTCCACGGTGTCGTCGAGGGCGATCCGGCCCTCCCCGACGAGTTGCAGCACGACCGTGGCCGTCCAGGTCTTGGTGTCGCTGCCGATGCGGCTGTGCTCGTCGCCGACGACCTTGCGGCCCGTTCCGCGATCGGCGACACCGACACCGCCCGTTCGGACCCCACAGTTCGGGCTCTTCACCGTCACGCTCATCCCCGTGGCGCCGACACCTTCCAGTGCCTTCATCGCCGTCCGGATGGGCGTGGTGTCACACTGCGGCGCCGCGCCCGCCCGCGCCGGCACCGTCAACAAAGACGCCGCACACGCCAGGGCCACGACCGCACTCGTCCTGTATCGCACAATGTCTCCTTCTGCAGCACTTATACGTGTGCCGTAATCGATAACGCCCGACGGATACGGATTTCGATATCGGCGAGCGGGCAAACGGTCGACGGTCACCTGCGGCATTCGGCTCGTCACGGCCGGCTGCGGTCGGTTGCGCTCCATGGGGTCACAGCAGGTACGGTCACCGGAAGTGCCCGCCGCAAGCCCGCCGAATTGTGCATGCGGAAAGCGTGGCGCCCGGATCGGCCGGGGGCATGTGACGCCGGTCCAGAGATTCCCCGAATGCTTTGTGTGTCCGGCCAAAGAGGTGAGAATGCTCGGTACCGGGGTTCCCGATCTCGGACAGGTCCTGGAGGTATTGGGATCGTCACTGTTGCGGCCGTTGACCGAACCGCCGGAAAAACCGGTCCCGGTCTCGGGCGTACTCATCCTCGAACGACGCGCCCCGCTCCCCCTCCCCGCCGTCACCGACGCGATCCTGCTCGCCGTCGGCGTGGGAATGGACGAGGCGCGGACGATGGACCTGATCGGCTCGGCGGCCCAGGCCGGGTACACGTGCGTGGTGGTGAAGAGCTTCGGCGAGCCGGTCACCGCGTTGGTGGAGGCCGCCCGGCAGGCCGGCATCGTGCTCCTGGCCGCCAACGAGGCGGTGGCCTGGCACCACCTGGACGCCATGATCTCCTCGGCCCTCACCCCCACCGTGCGCTTCGGGCAGGCCGCCGGCGCCCCCGCCTTCGGCGACCTGTTCGCGCTGGCCAACGCGATCGCCGGGATGGTCGGCGGAGCCAC
This sequence comes from Embleya sp. NPDC020630, assembly GCF_044334985.1. NCBI lineage: Bacteria > Bacillati > Actinomycetota > Actinomycetes > Kitasatosporales > Streptomycetaceae > Embleya > Embleya sp. NPDC020630. The sequence continues at coordinate 63,997 of NZ_JBIRUB010000023.1, read as the reverse complement.
CGTGATCGAGGATCCGCACCGGCGCATCCTCGCCTACTCGACCCTGCCCGGCCAGGCCGTCGACGAGGGCCGCCGGCAGGGCATCCTCGGCCTCCAGGTGCCCGACGGCCCGGACTACGACGAGCAGTACCGGGTGCTCACCCGGCTCGGGCGCACCTGCCGATTCCCCGCCGTTCCCGGCGGACTTCCCCGGCTCGGCGTGGCCGTGCGCGTGGGCAGCGAGGTACTGGGGTCGATCTGGGTCGTCGACGCCGGCGAACACCTGGACTCCGTCGCCGAACAGGCCCTGTCCGATGTGGCGGACAACGTCGCGCTGCACCTGCTCGCGGCCCGCACCACCGAATCCGCCGTCCGGCGCAGGTACGCCGACCTGCTGCGACGGCTGCTGGCCGACCCGAGCAGTGTCACGGCGGTGGCCCCACAGCTGGGTCTGGACCCGAACCTGCCCGTCGCCATGGCCGCGTTCGCCGTAGCCTCGGTCGACACCGAGGACGCGCTCACCGCACACGCGGCCACCCGGCTGGCGGACCTGGTCAGCCTGCACTGCGAGGCGCGCTACGGCAGGCACGGCTGCGCGTTGATCGACGGAACGGTATACGCGCTGCTCCCGAGCGAACCGTCGCCGAACGCGCACCGCGAACTCGTCGCCTACATCGCACGGCGGGCGCACAGCGCGCTGCGGGTGCCCGTGCGGGCCGGACTCGGCGCGCTCGTCCAGGAATTGCGCTCGATCGAGAGTTCGCGCGCCGACGCGGATCTGGTGCTGCGGGCGCTGTCCGAGCGGCCGGGTGAGCCGGAGCCGTGCCAGGTGGCCTCGATCGACGAGATGTGGGCCGGCGCGACACTGTCCGCGCTGGCCGCGATGCTGGCCACGCACGAGGTGGTCCCCCGCAGGCTCGGACCGGCGATCCGCGCCCACGACCTCGAACACGGCACCACCTACGCGTCGACCATCCTCGCCTACCTGGACGCCGACGGCGATGTCGCCGCCGCCTCGCAGCTGCTGTCCGTACACCCGAACACGATCCGCTACCGGCTGTCCCGGGCCACGGAGATCTTCGGATTCGATCTCGCCGACCCGGACGAACGCCTGGTGTTGTGGCTGCGCTTGCGCCTCGGCGGCAGGCTCGACTGGTAGACCCCCCGCCCCGTGGTCACCGGGCTCTGGTAGGCATGGCCCATGTCGAACTACGACGGCGACGAGCGGTTCGCCGGACTGCCCATAGCCGAGCTCCACCCGCCGGCGAACCCCAAGGCCACGCGGGCCGAGAACGCTGCGGCGAGGAACGCGAGGCCGCTGCCCGCGGCGGCCGACGCGGCGTGGCGGTTGCGGATCGAGGGGTATCGGAGCACGGAGACGTTCGCCGAGCACGTCGCGCGTTTCCTCGACACCGTCGACACCCCGCGGGTCACCGCCCTGCTGGTCGGCATGTGGGAGCCGGGCGAGAGCTCGAAGGAGGCGGTGCGCTCGCTCGTCGACGCCGCCGACCGGCTCCCCGCGCTGCGCCACCTCTACTTCGGCGACATCGCGCAGGAGGAGAACGAGATCTCGTGGATCCTCCAGTCCGACATCACGCCGCTGTTCGAGGCGTTTCCCCGGCTGGAGACGCTGATTGTCCAGGGCGGCCAGGACCTCGTGCTGGAGCCCGTGCGGCACGAGAACCTGCGGCATCTGGAGTTCCGCACCGGCGGGCTCCCCGCGCGCGTGGTGCGCGCGGTCGGCGCGAGCACCTTCCCGGCGCTGCGCACGCTGGAGTTGTGGTTGGGCACCGACGAGTACGGCGGCGACGCGACCGTCCGCGACATCGAGGGCATCCTGCGCGCCGGCGGCCTACCCGCGCTCACCCGGCTGGGCCTGATGAACAGCGAGATCCAGGACGAGGTCGCGGCGGCGGTCTCGGCGTCCCCCGTCCTCGGGCGGCTTACCGAACTCGACCTGTCCATGGGCGCGTTGGGCAACGAGGGCGCCGAGGCGCTGCTCCTCGGCCAGCCCCTCGGACACCTGCGGGTGCTGGACCTCAGCCACCACTTCATCACCCCCGCCATGCAGGAGCGACTTACCGCGACCCTCGCGACACCCGGCCTCAGGCTCGACCTCGGCGACCCGCAGCAGCCCGACGAAGACGGCGAGGAGACCTGGCGCTACATCGCCGTCGCCGAGTAGGCAACCCGCACACCCCGCACACCGCCCTCCGGCCGAAGGCACTCCGCCGCCCGGCCGTCCGAACCCGCCCGGAAACCAGGAACAGCACATGTCACTCTACGAGTTCACCTCGCACTTCGGCGGCCTCCCCGTCGCCGACCTCCGGCCCCGCGACTCCACCGCGACGTCGATCACGCCGGGCGACGCGCCGGGCGCGGTCGCCTGGCGAATCCGGGTGGACCCGTGGGAACACGAGGAGGCCGAATTCGAGAAGCACTTCCGGTACTTCCTCGACACCGTGGACACCACCCGGGTCACCGCGCTGCTGTGTGGGTGCTGGACGGACGACCTGTCCGCCGAGAGTCCCGCGCTCGGGCTCCTGGTGGAGCACGCGGACCGGTTTCCGAACCTGCGTCACCTGTTCCTCGGCGACGTCGTCCAGGAGGAGTCCGAGATCTCGTGGATGAACATCGGCACCCTCACCCCGGTGCTGCACGCATACCCGCGGCTCGAAGAACTCATCGTGCGGGGCGGCGCCTTCGACGGCAACCCGGATGTCGCGCCGGCGCTGGAGCCGCTGCGGCACGACGCGCTGCGTGCCCTGCGGTTCGAGAGCGGCGGCCTGTCCGCACGCCTCGTCGGCGCCATCGGCCTCTGCGACCTCCCGGCGCTGGAGAACCTGGAGCTCTGGCTGGGCATCAACCAGTACGACGGCACCGCGACCGTCGACGACCTCGCGGAGTTGTTGTCCGGCGTACGCGTCCCGGCGCTGCGCCGGCTCGGCCTGATGAACAGTGAGATCCAGGACGCCGTGGCCGCGGCCGTGGCCGCCGCGCCGCTGACCGCCCGTCTGGAATCCCTCGACCTGTCGATGGGGACCCTGGGCGACGAGGGCGTCGAGGCGCTGCTCGCGGGTCAGCCGCTCACCCACCTGAAGACGCTGCGCATCAACCACCACTTCGTGTCCGACACGATGGCCGCGCGCCTGCGCGAGACGCTTGGCCCGCACGGGGTCACCGTCGACATCACTCGCGCCGAGGAGCTGCGGGACTGGGGCTCGGGTCGCTACGTCGAGGTCTCCGAATGACCCGCCGCGCGGGAGTGGCGGCGTGAGCGAACGTCCTGCCGTCACCGTCGTGGGCAATCCCGGCCACCGCCGCGTGGCCGGGTTCGCCGCGGCGGCCGAGGCCGCGGGGCTGCCCGAGCCGCGAGTGGTCGCCTGGCGCGACGTCCTCACCCGGGAGCCGCTCGCCTTCCCCGCCGGGCCGGTGCGAATCGACTCGCCGGGCGAGGACGCGGACGTGCACACGTTGCTGAGCGGCGCGCCCGCCGACCCGTTCCGGGTCGAGGGCGGCAGCACCCGGCATGCCGCGCTCGTCGCCGCGCTCGGGCGGATCGAGGCCGCCGTGGCGGCCTCGCCCGGGGCGTGGTCGGTGAACGACGCCGGCGAGATCGCGGTGATGTTCGACAAGCGCCGGGCACACGCGGTGTTGGCGGCGCGCGGCGTTGCGCTGCCGCGCGCGCTGACCGGGCCCGGGGCGGAGCCGGTGCGCTCGTACGCCGATCTGCGGCGGCGGATGGCCGACGCGCGCTGCCCTCGGGTGTTCGTCAAGCCGCCGCACGGGTCGTCGGCGTCCGGCGTGGTGGCCCTGGAGACGCACGGGACGAGTCGTGTCCAGGCGACGACGTCCGTCGAACTCGTGCGCGAGGCGGGCGGCGTCGCCCTGTACAACTCGCTGCGGATCAGCAGATACCGCGATGAGGCCGATGTCGCGGCGCTCGTGGACGCGCTCGGCGCGGACTGCGACGCGGGCGGCCTGCACGTCGAGGCGTGGTTGCCGAAGCTGACCCTGGACGGGCGCGCGACCGACCTGCGCGTCCTGGTCGTCGCGGGGCGGGCCACGCACGTCGTGGCCCGGTCGAGCCGGTCGCCGATGACGAACCTGCACCTGGGCAACGCGCGCGGCGACGTCGCGGCGGTGCGTGGCGCGGTCGGGGAGGACGCGTGGGCGCGGGCGATGGCGACCTGCGTCCGGGCGGCCGGGTGTTTCCCCCGTACGCTGCACGTCGGCGTCGACCTGCTGTTCGCGGTGGACCGGCGCCGGCACGCCGTGGGCGAGGTCAACGCGTTCGGGGACCTGCTGCCGGGTGTGCTGCATCAGGGTCGGGACACGTGGGGGGAGCAGGTCCACGCCCTGGTGGCGGGTTGGCGGCCGGCCGGATCCACCGGGGCGGCGCCACGAGACGAGGATCGAGTTCCGTGCCCGAGATGACGACACCACCATCACCCGAACCCGGGAGCCGGGGCAGCCGGTCCGCGCCTGTGGACATGAACGCCGTCGTCGGCCGGCACGACCTGCTGATGGTGACCCTGGACACGCTGCGCTACGACGTCGCCGCCGAACTCGTGGCGGCGGGGCGCCTGCCCAACCTGGCGCGGGTGCTCCCGGACGGCCGATGGGAGCGCCGGCATACGCCGGGGAGCTTCACGTTCGCCGCGCATACCGCCTTCCTCGCCGGCTTCCTGCCGACGCCGGTGGGTCAGGGTCCGCATCCGCGGTTGTTCGCCGCCCGGTTCGGCGGGAGCGAGTCGACCGCGTCGCACACGTGGGTCTTCGACGACGCGGACCTGCCGACCGCGCTGGCCGCGGCGGGCTACCACACGGCCTGTATCGGCGGCGTCGGGTTCTTCAACAAGCGGGGCGCGCTCGGCTCGGTGTTGCCCGGCATGTTCGCGGAGAGCCACTGGGATCCGGAACTCGGCGTCGCCTCGCCCACCTCGTTCGAGGCCCAGGTCGCGTGCGCCGAGCGGGTGGTCGGCGCGCTGGACCCCGACCGGAGGTTGTTCCTGCTGCTCAACGTCTCGGCGCTGCACCAGCCGAACTGGTTCCACCTGGCGGGCGCCGACCCGGCCGACGGCGACACCCGGGAGACGCACGCCGCGGCACTGGAGTACGTGGACCGGCACATCGGCCGGCTGTTCCGGGCGATGAGCAGCCGCCGTCCGTGTTTCGCGATCGTCACCTCCGACCACGGCACGGCCTACGGCGAGGACGGCTACACCGGCCATCGGCTCGGCCACGAGGTGGTGTGGACGGTGCCGTACGCCCACTTCACCCTGACCCCCGGCGAGTGGTGAACACGATCCCGGGCGGACCGGAACGGGCCCGGCCGGCGGCGGTGCCGGGCCCGGGTGCCCACCGTGTCGGGCCCGCCGCCTAGGCTCGCGGAGTTCGCCGCACCACCCGTCGTACGTCCGGAGGTATCCGTCCATGGCCCCGACCGCCGCCGAGGCCCCGTCCGTGGCCGTCGGGTCCCCGTACACCGGATACGTCTACTCGTACCCGCACAAGACCGCCTATCGGCCGCTCGAACCCGCGCCCGCGCTGCGCGAGGTCTGGGCGGGACAGGACCTGTCCGCGCTGTTCCTGTACCTGCACATACCGTTCTGCGAGATGCGCTGCGGGTTCTGCAACCTGTTCACCCGCACCGGCGCGCCGCAGGAGTTGGTGGCGCGCTACCTGGACGCCTTGGAGCGGCAGGCGCACGCGGTACGCGAGGCCGTGCCCGACGCGCGCTTCGCCGTCGGGGCGATCGGCGGCGGCACGCCGACCTACCTGGAAGCCGCCGAGCTGACCCGGATGTTCCGCATCGCCGCCGAGGTGATGGGCGCCGAGTTCGGATCCATGCCGCTGTCCGTGGAGACCTCGCCGGCGACCGCGACGCCCGACCGGCTCGCGGTCCTGGCCGCGCACGGCACGACCCGGGTGAGCATCGGCGTGCAGTCGTTCCTCGACGCGGAGGCACGGGCCGCCGGGCGGCCGCAGAAGCGTGCCGAGGTCGAGGCGGCGCTCACCGCGATCCGCGAGGCGGCCTTCCCGACGCTGAACATCGACCTGATCTACGGCATCGACGGCCAGACGCACGCCAGTTGGCTCGCCTCCCTCGACGCGGCGCTCGCCTGGCGGCCCGAGGAGATCTACCTGTACCCGCTGTACGTGCGCCCGCTCACCGGCCTGGGCCGACGCGCCGTCTCGCGCGCCGACTGGGACGACGACCGGCTCGCGCTCTATCGCGCGGGCCGCGATCACCTGCGCGCGACCGGATACGAGCAGGTGTCGATGCGGATGTTCCGCCGTGCCGGTGCTCCGGCCGACGTGGACACCGGATACCGGTGCCAGCGCGACGGGATGGTGGGGCTTGGCTGCGGGGCCAGGTCGTACACGAGCGAGCTGCACTATTCGTTCGACTACGCGGTGAACGTGGGCGAGGTCCGCGGCATCATCGACGAGTACGTGGCCCTGGACCGGGACGCCTTCTCCCGGGCCCGGTTCGGCTACCGCCTCGACGCGGCCGAGCAACGACGCAGGTACCTGCTGACCTCGCTGCTCCAGGCCGACGGCCTGGACGTCGCCGAGTATCGCGCCCGGTTCGCCTCCGACGCGGTCGCGGACTTCGCCCGGGAGCTGGAACCCCTCGCGGATGGCGGCCTGTTGAGCGTCGACGCCGAGCGCGTCGTGCTCACCGAGGACGGCCTCGCCTGGTCCGACGCCATCGGCCCGGCGCTGTTCTCCTCGGCCACGGCGGCGCTCATGGACGGGTATCGGGCGCGGTGAGCGTGCCGCTGTCGCTCTCCCTCGCCTCGGCCCGGGAAGCCGCACGGCCGTTGACGATCCTGTATCGCGGGCCGCTCGCCTCCTGCGACTACGACTGCGGCTACTGCCCGTTCGCCAAACGCCGCGACTCGCGTGCGGAACTCCTGGCCGACCGCGAGGCGTTGGCGCGCTTCGCGGGCTGGATCGCGGCGGCCCCGGAGCGGATCTCGGTGTTGTTCACGCCGTGGGGCGAGGCACTGGTCCGGCCCTGGTACCGGCGTACCCTGGCCGAGTTGTCCCACCTGCCGAACGTCGACCGCGTCGCCGTGCAGACCAACCTGGGCGCCCGGCCGTCGTGGACCGAGGCGGCGGACCTGCGGCGGTTGGCGCTGTGGGGGACGTACCACCCGGACCAGGTCCCGTACGAGCGCTTCCTCGGTCGTTGCCGCGAACTCCGCGCGCGCGGCGTGCGCTTCGCCGTCGGGATCGTCGGGCTGCCCGAACACCTGGCCGCCGCCCGGAGGTTGCGCGGCGACCTGCCGGCCGAGGTGTACCTGTGGGTGAACGCCGCCGAGGGCCGCACGTACACCGACGCCGAGGCCGAGGCGTGGACCGACCTCGACCCGCACTTCGGCTTCAGCCGGCACGCCCACGTCTCGGCGGGCGCGGCGTGCCGGACCGGGGACACGGTGGTCAGCGTCGACGGCGACGGCGCGGTGCGTCGTTGCCACTTCGTCCCCGAGGTGCTGGGCAACCTCTACGACGGCTCGTTCCGCGCGGCCCTGGGGCGCCGTCCGTGCCCGCGCGCGCTGTGCGACTGCCACATCGGCTACGTCCACATGGACGCGCTGCCGCTGTACGACGTCTTCGCGGGCGGGATCCTGGAGCGCATTCCGGCGGGGTACGGCACCGGGCCGCGCCCCCACGGCGACGCGACCCGACTCCCGACCGGTGCCGGAGCGGAAACCGCTTGATTCCGCTGCCTGTCGCCGCGTCGGCGGCTCAGGTCTCCCGGGCCGGGCGGTATTGCTGTTCGGTCAGGCCGAAGGTCCAGGCGACGCCGGCGCGGGCGGTGCGCGTGGTCGGCGGCACGCGCAGCCAGTAGACGCGGATCGAACCGTCGGGCTCGGGCGTGGAGTTGAGCACCTCGACCATCACGATCGGCTCGTCGCCGGGCAGTTCGATGCGCCACAACACGCCGGTGTCGTCGCGGTGCAGCGGGCGGGCGCCCACCTCGGCGAGGTAGCGGTCGTAGCCGTAGATCTCCAGCATCACACGGCGGAGTTCGGCGTTGTCCTCGTCGCGGATCCGCTGGGCGTTCAGCGCGCTGCCGGCCGGGCCGAGGGTGGTCACGAAGTCGGCCGGCACGGGCATGCCGCGCCACGCGTGCAACGCGAAGCCGTCGGGGAAGGCCAGCGCGGCGCCCTCGCCGTTGTGCAGGCGCGCGGACTCGTCGCGGTGCAGCACGGTGGGGCGTTCGGCGACCAGGACGACGTTCTCGTACGGCCACCACCAGCCCGCGGACCGCGCGACCTCGGCGACCGCGTCCAGCGCGGCCGCCGACGGGGAGTCGTCCAGTCGCGGGAAGCACCGCCGCAGGCCGTCGAACGCGGCGAGCCAGGCGGCGTCGTGCTGCCCGCCGAGCGCGTCGAGCGTCGCGGCGCGGGCCTCCCGGGCCACGGGCGCCGTCGGGGTGACCGTGCCCCGCCGGGCCGGGCCGCGGTCGGTGCCGGTCGCGGACAGCACGGCCTCCTCGATGCCGTCGCGGATGCGCGCGGACAGGCTCGTGGTCGGGTCCCACAGGCGTTCGGCGATCTCGCCCCACGCCTGCGCCCAACCGGTGTGGCCGAGCAGCGCGACCGCGTCAAATCGGGCGCGCTCCCAACTCGCCGACCGGATCCGGTCGCGCACGCTCGCCCCGGCGCGCGACGCCATGGGGGCGCGCACGGGCAGCCGCAGCGCGGCCAGTTCCTGCGGCTTGAACGCGCCGGACACCACGGTCGCGGCCACGGCGGCGGCGAGCGGAGAGTCGTACCACAGGATCTTGCCGGGTTCGGCCAGCCCGGCGGCCCGGTAGGCGGCCCGGATGCCGCGCTCGGCGGCGTCCCGATCGGCGGGCCGCGCGGCCGCGGCGACCTCGGCCCACCCGTCGGCGGACTCGGCGAGGGTCGCCCGGTGCGCGAGCGTGAGCTGCGGGAAGACGGTCGGGGCGGCGGTCACGGAAGACTCCCGGGGAAGTGGCGGGTCGGCGGTCGGGGCGGCGGGTCAGTCCGCGATGATGCGGACGGCGCCCGGGATGTATTCGCGCTGGCGGACCACCTTGTACCAGCCCTTGGGCAGCGAGATCGTCGCGTGCTCCTCGTGCACGAGCCGGGTCGGCGCGTCGAGCTTGAGGTGGCCGATGGTGGTCGGCTCCGGGTCGAGGAACAACGTGCCGGCCCCCACCACGGCGTGTGCGTGCCCGGTGACCTCACCCAGCGCGAGCACGATCCGACCGCGCCCGTCGCGCGGCTTGGCCGGCAACCCGGTCACCCCGACGGGCACCGCGCCCTCGTCGACGGGAAGCAGCAGAATGTCACCCTGGCGATACATGGATTCCCCTCACGGCTCCGCGAATTCGAGGCGCACCCCCGACACCCCGAACGCTACGCGCCCCAACCGACAAGCCACGCGACGCCGAACGCCGCCCGGGCGGCTCACACCTGCGCGGCGGCTTCCTCGGCGGCGCGGGTGAGCAGGCGTTGCTCCTCGTCCGGTGTGAGCGGGACCTCCAGGACGCGCAGCCAGTCCGCGAGTTCGCCGTCGCGGAGCGGGCGGTGCTCGGTGGGCGCGTCGGTGCGGCGCACCGTGAGCGCTGCGTGGGTGACGGTGACGTGCCGGTCGGGCAGGTGGCGGGTGATCATCAAGGTGCGCTTGAAGTGCGACGTCGGATGGGTGCTCGTGTAGTAGTGGGCGATCTCGACGTCGACCGGCAGCACGAGCAGTTCGTCGACGGAGTGCATCATCTGCCAGCCGCCGTCGCGCCAACGGCGCATCCGCCACACCTCGTCCTCGCGGTCCACGCGGTAGCGCCAACCGAGGTGGTCGTCCTGCGCGCCGTGCGCCACCGGCATCGGGCGCAACACGCTCATCCCGAACCCCGGATCGCACAGCAGCCGTTGTCCGTCCAGGGTGACCTCGACGACCATGTGGGTCCGGCCCTGCAGACTGCCGTCGGCCGGATCGCCGACCCGCCCGAGCCGGCGGATCACGTGGTAGCCCAGCCGCTCCAGCGCGGCCGCGAAGAGCGTCGAGTGCTCGAAGCAGTAGCCGCCCCGCCCCCGGCCCACGAACTTCTCCTGCACGGCCGCCAGATCCACCCCGCCGGGCTGCCCGAGGAACACGTCGATGTCGTCGAACGTGAACGTACGGACGTGCGCCTCGTGCAACTCGTCCAACGCCTCCCGCCCCGGCGCCCTCGCCGCAAGCCCGAGCCGCCCGAGATAGCCGCCGAGGTCGAGATCGTCCACCTGCCACATGTCGGTACTCACGGGCCCAAGTCAACCAGTGCCGGCCGGCGGCGCCCCGGCGGGCCCGCGGGTACGCCTGGTGGCGTCGGTCGGGAGGGGATCCGGGACGACGACCGGTCGCCGTCAACCGCGACGACTCTCCCCGCCCCCGCCACCCGCGAGCCGGCCCACCAGCGCGTCGACGGGTGCGATGGAGTCCTCCACGGCGAGCCGCGCGGCGATCGCGCCGGCGCGGTCGCGGTAGCGCGGCCGGCCCGTGGCCTCGACGAGGGCCGCCCGCAGGCCGTCCGCGGAGAGCCGGCGCAGCGGCACCGCGCCCGGTGCGACACCGAGTCGCACGAGTCGATCGCTCCAGAAGGCGCCGTCGAGCTGGATCGGCACGGGTACGCTCGGCACGCCCGCACGCAGCCCGGCGGCGGCGGTGCCGGCCCCGGCGTGGTGGACGACCGCGGCCACGCGGGGGAACAGCAGGTGGTGGGGGACGTCGTCGATGGTGAGCATGTCGTCGCCCGTGGCGCCGAGATCGGCCCACCCCCGCTGCACGATCCCGCGCAGACCCGCGGCGCGCAGCGCGCGTACCACCTGCTCGCCGACCCGTCCGGGATCGGGAACGGTGGCGCTGCCCAGGCCGACGAACACCGGCGGCGGACCGGCCCGGAGGAAATCCTCGACGGTCGACGGCAGTTCGCGCGCGTCGTAGGGCCACCAATACCCGACCGGATCCAACCCCGGACGCCAGTCCGCGGGCCGCGGCACGACGATCGGGCTGTACCCGTACACCACCGACCAGCCTCGACGCTCCCGTGCCCGGCGCGCCGTGGTCGGGCCGACCGCCGGCAGTCCCAGGCGTTTGCGGAGGTCGCGGGTCACATCGGTGTAGACCCGGTCGAGAGCAACGTCGACGGCATGCGCGGCCAGCCGATTGCCCACCCCGCCCAAGGAGCGTTCCGACACCATCGCCGGCGCGAACTCCCGCGTGGGGTGCAGCGGTTGCAGATAGGCCCCCGCGCACGGCACTCCCAACCCCAGGGCGATCGTGCACGCCGCCGGCGCCAGCGACGCCGACGCCACGATCACGTCGTGCCCCTGCGCGGCCTCGACCAGGCCATCGGCCATCTCGCACGCCAACGAACGGGCCAGCGCGAGCACCCGAATCAGCTTCCCCGCACCGGTGTTGCTGCGATGCAGCGCCCGGCCCCGCTCCGAGTGCATCTGCTCCTGCGGATCGATCGGCAACGCACGGAACCGCATCCCCGTATCCGCCACCAACGGCTCGAACCGCCCGTGCGTCACAAGGGTCACCTTGTGCCCGGCGGCAAGAAGCCCGGCCCCCAGCCCGGTGAACGGAGCGACATCACCCTGGGAACCCGACGTCATGAGAGCAACACGCATAGCGACACTATCCTCCGCCCCCTCCACCCACCCAAACCCCGACCCACCCCTCACCCACAAGGCAAGTCCCCTAAAAGCAGACCCGTTTCGCCCCTGCGGAGGGTCGTGACGGCGATGCGGTCGGCCGGTTTCGGGCGAGGTGGGGCGTAGGTAGGGGGCGGGCCTTCGCGGCATGTCACTCGAAAGTGGGGTTTCGATGGGGTTTGTCGTAGTGAGTCGGGGTGGCGTCGTCACTCTGATGCCATGGGCAACCCTCGATGTGCGGCTCGGTATCTGCTGGTGGTGTGCGTCTGTGTGCCGGTCCTGGTCGCGAGTGGTGCGGCGTTCGAGGCGTCGGCCGATGACGCGGTCGCGGTGACCGTGTCGGCCGACGACCGGCCGCCCGACGGGACTCGGCCGGGCACGACGCGCACGGAGGTACACGCCGGCCGGGTGCACGTGGTGTACCAGCCGGGGGTGGTGACCTCGGTCCGGATCGGTGACGACGTCGCGGTGACCGTACGACCCGGATGCGGATGCCCGAGCCGGCCGGCCACACCGCCGCCCACATCCAGGCCGTCCCCGCCGTCCCGGCCACCGAGCGCCCACCCACCGTCGGCCGAGCGGGCCCCGGCCGCACCGATCCGGACCGGAGCGCCGCCTCCCGTCACGCCCGCCGGCGCCAACGCCCCCGCCCGTGCCCCCGTCGAGGCGGCCCCCACCCCGGAGCCGCCGAACACCCGGGCGCCCTCCGCCGAACCACCACCCGCGTCCCGGCCCGCGCGACTCGCCGCCGCGCCGCCCGACGACGACGCCGCACCCTCGGGCTTCGCCGACGGGTTCGCCCGGGCCCTCGTCGTATCGATCCTCCCCGCCGCCCTCGCCGCGCTGCTGCCGGGCCCGAGCCGACGCGGAGCGCGCCCGTGATCCTGTGGATCCTCGCCGCGCTGCTCGGCGCCGGCGTCGCGGCGGGAGCCCTCGTGCTCCTGAGCCGCGGCGAGAAGACGAGGGCGAGCGGAACCGACGGTCAACTGTTGTCCTTCTGCGGCGGCGCCGTGTTGTCCTCCTTCGTGCTCCTGACGAGCTTTCAGATCGTCGGCGCGTGGGACCTCCAGGCCACGGTCCGCCAACACGCGAGCGACGAGGCCCGGGTGCTGACCAAGACCTACGCGGCGGCCGGCGCCCTCCCGCCCTCCGATCGCGAGGCCGTGCGCGCCGGACTGCGCGACTACACCCACACGGTGATCGACCAGGAGTGGCCGGCACTGGCCGACGGGCACGACACCGCGCGCGCATGGCGCCAACTCGACCTGATCGCCTCCCGCGTCGCCGCCCTCGCCGTCACGGCGCACGACCGGACCGCCGACACCGAGGCGGCGGTGGCCGACCTGTACGTCAAACGCCACGCCCGCCTCGCCGACCCGTCCTCGATCACCCCGATCGTGCTCCCGGTCGCGATGATCGTCACCGGCGTCTTCGCGATCGTCTTCCCGGCCCTGGTCGGCCCGACCGCGGATCGCCGCCACACGACCGCGCTGGCCTTCGTCGGCGCGATCATCGCCTTCGCCGTCCTGCTCGTCCTACAACTGCGCAACCCCTACACCGACCCGCTGGCCGTACACCCGACCTCCTTCCGCACGGCCCTGACCCGCTACACCCAACTGGGCTGACACCCCGCTCCACACAGGCCGGGTCAGGGCACGTCGGATCACGTCGGGCCACCTCGACCCGGATCAGGGAACGATCACAACCGTCTTCCCCGGCAGCCGCCCGGCACCGGCGTCCGCGACCCGCACCCGCACCTGCCCGGGGCCGGGGATCGGGTGCTCGGCAACCCAGTCACCATGGCTCGACGAGGACCAGCAGGACGTGTGGCAGGCCCTGCTCACGGTCGTGATCGCACTCCCGGCGGCCCTCGATCGGCAGCTGCAACGAGACGCGGGTATCTCCAACTTCGAGTACGGCGTGCTCGCCCGGCTGTCCATGGCCGACGAGGTCACGATGCGGCTCAGCGACCCGGCCCGGGACTGCGACAGCACGCAACCCCGCCTGTCGAAGGCGATGGACCGCTTCGAGGCCCGCGACTGGGTCGTCCGCCGGCCCGACCCCGGCGACGGCCGGTACGCACAGGTGAAGCGGCTCGTGTTCGATCCCCTCGGCACCGCCCAACGCCGCCACCTCGGCGCCGCGCTCACCCGCATCGCCGCCACCGTGCGCGCGGAACTCGAAGGAGGGTGATCACTCCCCCGGCCGGGGAGTGCGCGCCGCGTCCGACGCGCACGCGCACTCCGTCAAGGAGCGGAATACCGCACTTGGCGATCCCGGCCGGCGCCGTACCCGGCACCCGCCATCGCGACGCAGAGCACGACCAGGACCACGAGCGGCAGGGTCCAACTGTTCGTGGCGTCGTGCAGGATGCCCAGGAGGAGCGGCCCCGACGCGGCCACCAGGTAGCCGATCGACTGCGCCATGCCCGCCAGCGCGGCGACCTCGCCGGCGCTGCCGGCACGTTGGCTCTGAAAGGTCAGCGCGAGGACGAGGCACACGCCGCCGCCCAGGCCGAGCAGGGTGCACGCGACGACGGACAGCGCGGGGGCGGACAGCAGCACCACGAAGCCGGCGGCCACCATGATCGACCCCCCGGCCGCGGTCCGGCGTTGGTCACGCCGGCCCCGGGTGAACAGGGGCAGGAGACTGCCGGAGGCCAGCGACATCAGCTGGTAGTAGAAGAGCATCCATCCGGCCGTGGTGCTGCTGGTGCCGTGGTGGATCAAGATGCTGGGCAGCCAGGCGACGGCGGTGTAGAAGGCCAGGGACTGCAGGCCCATGAACATGCTGACCTGCCAGGCGAGTCGCGACCGCCATGGGACCGGACTGCGGGTCACGCCGCCGCCGGTCTGCGGCCTGTCGCCCCGCACCCGGGGCAGCCAGACGAAGAACGCCGCGACGCTGAACGCGAGGCCCCAGGCCAAAGCAGTGTGCCAGGAACCCGGCAGGGTGTGCGAAAGCGGCGCGGAGATCCCGGAGGAGACCGCGGCCGTGACGCCCATGACCGTGATGTAGAGGGCGCTGACGCCCTGAATGCGGTGCGGGGGCACGCTGCGCCTGATCAACGCGGGCAACAGCACATTGCCGAACGCGATGGCCGCGGACAGGATCACGGTGCCGGCGAACAGGCAGATCACCGAGGGCAGCGAGCGGACCACGGTGCCGACGGTCAGCGCGGCGAGGGCGGCCACCAGTAGGCGCGCGCTGCCGAAGCGGTGCGAGGCCCGGGCCACCAGCGGCGATGTCGCGGCGAAGGTCAGCAGCGGGAGGGTGCTCAGCAGGCCGCCCCAGCTCGCGGTCAGGCCGCTGCCGTGTTCGATCGCGGGCAGCAGGGTGCCGACGCCGGTGAGACTCGTGCGCAGGTTCGCCGCCACGAGGCAGATCGCGACGACGAGCCCGATCGACACGGCGGGCAGGGTCCGGTCGGGGGCCGGCGACGTGGAGGGGGTGAGGGGGCGGGTCGTCGACGATTGCGGGTTCACTCCGCCTCCGCCGTCCGGGACACCTCGGTCTCGTGGTCGCGGGTGAGCCCGACGATCGCCGTCGCCGCGTCACGCGCGCCGCTCTCGTCCCGGGCCTCGATCGCGTCGACGAGCCGCCGATGCAGTCCCGCGTGCTTCTCGGCGCGGGCGGCGTCCCAGGACAGGCCGCCGAGGTGGGCGGTGAGGGCCGTACCGAGATGGTCGTACACCTCGATCAGCAGGTCGTTTCCGCTCGCCCGGACAACGGCCCGATGGAACAGCGCGTCGATGTTCCCGGCCGCGGTCACGTCCGCCCCGGCGCAGGCCGCGTCGGCGTCGGCCAACAGCTCCCTGAGTTGGCTCAGTTGCTCCTCGGTGCGGCGCAGCGCGGCGGCTCCCGAGGCGTACTCCTCCAGGACGGTGCGCAGTTCGAGCACGTTGTCCCGCTGCGCGGAACCGGCCCGCCGCACCATGACCGACTGGAGCTCACTCGACGCACGGACGTAGGTGCCGTCCCCGACCCGGGCTTCCAGCAGGCCCAGGTGCACGAGCGCGCCGAGCGCCTCCCGCAACGTGCTGCGGCCGACCCCCAGCTCCTCCATGAGGGCCTGCTCCGGCGGGATTCGGGTGCCCACGGGCCATCCCCCCGCCTCGATGTGCGAACGAAGGCTGTCCACGAGCTGCGAGGCCAGGCTCGCGGACCGCCGCGGTGTGCTGATGCGCTTCATGGAAAGAGCATACATACAAACGTCAGACATTTGAACATCGCATATATCGCGACCCGGGCGCCCGCCCCAGGCGGTCGAGGCCAGTCGCTCTTCGAGTTCGTCGGCCTCGGAGGATGGGCGAAGTGCTCCCGGGTGTCGCAACGGGCCGCGTGCCGGTGGTCGTCGCCAGTCGCCGCTGCGGCCTGGGTCTGCCGGGCGCCGTGCGGCTCAGGTCGGGCATCGCCCTGCTCCCGGCGCAGCACCCGGCCGCGCCACCGGCGCCGCGCACCGACCCCGCATAGGGCAGCGCGCGCGTGATGGCCCGTCAGGAGGAGGCGGGCTGGACCGGGTCGACCACGACGAGGTCCTCGATGTGCTCGCCCAGTTGCTCGCGCGCCTCCTGGGGCACCCCCGTGTCCGTGATCAGCGTGTCGGCGTCGCCGAGTTGAGCGATCGTACTGATCCCGATCAGGCCCCACTTGGTGTGGTCGGCGACCACGACCAGGCGGCGGGCCGCGCGGACGAGGGCGTGATTCGTCTCCGCCTCCAGGAGGTTGGGCGTGGTGAATCCGACACGCGGGCTGATGCCGTGTACACCCAGCATGAGCATGTCGACGTTGAGGCTACGCAGGGCCGCGACCGCGACGGGGCCCACCAGCGCGTCCGAGGGGGTACGCACGCCACCGACGATCACCACGGTCTGGTCGGAGCGGCCCGATTGGTGGAAGACGTCCGCGACCGGAATCGAGTTGGTGACCACGGTCAGTCCGGGGACGTCGACGAGTTGCCGGGCCAGGGTCCAGGTCGTCGTCCCCGCGGACAGCGCGATGGCGCTGTTGGGCGCGACCATCGCGGCGGCGCGGCGGGCGATCGCCTCCTTCTCCGCGGCCTGGAGTCCGGACTTGCGGACGAATCCCGGTTCCTCGGTCGAGCTGCCGTCCCGCGAGGTGGCGCCGCCGTGCACCTTGGCGATCAGTCCCTGCCCGGCCAGCACTTCGAGGTCGCGTCGAATCGTCATGTCCGAGACGCCGAATTTCCGCACCAGCGTGGCGACCCGGACGGATCCCTGATCGGCGATCATCTCCAAGATCGTGTTTTGTCGCTGCCGTGCCAGCATCCCCGATCCTCCCGCCCCTGGATATCCAACAATTTCCAACATAGCAGTGTTCGTTTATCGCACCCGACTTCGGCATCGGGAAATACTCGCGTGCGCACGACCATTCCCGCACGTGAGGAGCGCGCGCGGCGGGAGTTTTACCAAATCGGGGCTTGTTGGTTAATGTTTGAACTGCTAGATATGTGAGTCGCGTTACGAGTGAATACGGCGCATACCGTGTTCGATTTCAAGATCGACGTTTCCATTACCAGCACTTCCCGCTCTTCCGCAGGTCACCGCACTCCTCCGCGGTCCTCGCAGGCCGCCGACCTTCACAGGGGCTGATCATGACGCACCGCAGACGCACCCGGCGGGCGGCCGCGACGGTGGCGGCGTTCGTATTCGCCGCGGCGCTCACCGCATGTTCGTCCGGCAAGGACGACAACGCCGGCTCCGGCTCGCCTTCGGGCCCGCCGGCTTCGTTATCCGGCACAATCAAGATCGCTTATCTGCAAAAGCAGGGCGACCAGCAGTACTTCGTCGACGAAGCGGACGGCGCCCGCGCCAAGGCCAAGGAACTCGGCGTCGATCTCAAGGTCGTCAACCTCGGCAACGACACCAACAAGGCCGTCAGCGAGGTCCAGGCGGCAATTGCCCAGAAATACAACGGCGTCGTGATCGTCGTGCCCGACCCCGCCGTGGGACCGCAGGTCGTCGACATCGCCGGCAAGGGCGGCGCGCCCCTGCTCGCGTCCGACGACCAGATCTGCCTCACCGGCCCCGACCCGACCAGGTGCGCCAAGGACAAACTCGTCCCGCGCGTGGGCTTCAGCGGCCCCCAGATGGGCACCCAGGTGGGCGGGCGCGCCGCCGACGAGTTCAAGAAGTCGGGCTGGCATCCCGCCGACACCGCGATCATCGCCGCCTGGAAGCAGGACGTGACCGTGTGCACCGACCGGGTCGACGCCGCCCGCGAAGCCTTCAAGCAGGCGACCGGCGCGGACGTCAAGGTGCTCAAGGTCGGCACCGACAACACCCCGCCCGACGCGCAGAACAAGACGGCCGCCACGATGAGCGGCAACCGCTCGGTGAAGCACTGGATCGTGTGGGGCTGCAACGACGAGAACGTCGCCGGCGCGGTCACCGCGCTGCAGAACGGCGGCTACGGCACCGCCGACGTGATCGGCGTGGGACTGGGTGGCTATCTGGCGTGCAAGGACTGGGGTTCCGGCAAGCCGAGCGGGATGAAGGCCGCGCTGTTCATCAACGGCTACGAGGTCGGCGGCCTCGCCGTACAGACCATGGTCGATCGGCTCAAAAACGGAAAGCCCTTCCCCGCCGAGGCGTTCGCGACGACGAAGATGGTCGACCCCGCCGACTGGCAACAGTCCGGTCTCAAGTGCACGTGAGCGGGCCCGACGTGCGACCGCGCCGACCCGCCCGCCGTCGCCCCTGACCGGGTCGCGGCGACCCGGCGTCCACCACGGGCCGCCGCGACCTTCCGAGACGCCCTCGAGGTCCAGCCATGACGAAGAACCCATCCCCCGACCTCCCGGGCCCAGCGCTCGCCGTCGAGGACATCCACAAGGACTTCGCCGGAGTCCACGCCCTGCGCGGCATCACGCTGGACTTCCCCCGCGGCACCGTCACCGCGCTCATGGGGGAGAACGGCGCCGGCAAGTCCACCCTCATCAAAGTCATCAACGGCGACCATCGACCCGGCCGCGGCCGGATCCTCGTCGCCGGCACCCCCCGCGTACTGCACAGCCCCGCCGACGCCCGCCGGCACGGCATCCGCGTCATCCCCCAGGAACCCGAGATCGTCCCGCACGTGAGCGTCGCGGAGAACGTCTACATCGGCGCGCTGCCCCGCAAACCGGGCCGCCTCCTCGACCGCGCCACCCTGTACCGCCGTATGCGCTCCGACCTCGAACGCCTGGGATTCGCGCACGCCATCGCCCCCGAGACCCTCGGCTCGCGGCTGTCCCCCGCGCAGCGCCAACTCGTCGAGATCCTGCGCGCCCTCACCACCGAGGCCGCCGTGCTGGCCTTCGACGAGCCGACCTCGTCGCTGTCCGAACACGAGGTGGAAACGCTCTTCGGCCTCATTCGGCGCCTGCGCGACCGGGGGCTGGCCATCGTCTACGTCTCGCACCGCATGCAGGAGATCTTTCGCCTCGCCGACCGCGTCGCGGTCCTGCGCGACGGCGAGCTGGCCGGCATCCGCGACGCCGGACGCACCGACGAGGGCGAGGTGGTACGCCTGATGGTCGGACGCGACCTGTCGGCGCTGTTCGCGCGCAACCGCAGCGCGCGCGACCGGGTCGTCCTGGAGGTGCGCGATGTCAGCACCGACGACGTCTCGCACGTACACCTCGACGTCCGCGAGGGCGAAGTCGTCGCCCTGGCCGGGCTGGTCGGTGCCGGTCGATCCGAACTCGCCGCCGCGCTGGTCGGCGACGTGCCGATCCGCTCCGGCGAGGTACGCGTCGACGGCCGACCGCTGCGCCTGCGCACGCCCCGCGACGCCGTGCGCGCGGGCATCGGCTACGCGCCCGAGGAGCGCAAGGCGCAGGCACTGTTCCTGACCGGCTCGGTCCGCTACAACATCGGCGTCGCGGTCCTCGACCGGCTGCGCCGCTTCCGCTTCGTCGGCGCGCGCCGCGAACGACGCCTCGCCCGGGAGTTCGTCGACCGCCTCGACATACGCACCCCGTCCCTCGACCACGAGGTGCGCAAACTGTCCGGCGGCAACCAGCAGAAGGTCGTACTCGCCCGCCGGCTCGCCCGCCGGCCCGAGATCCTGATCCTGGACGAGCCCACCCGCGGCATCGACATCGGCGCCAAGGCCGAAATCTACCGCCTGATCGACGAGTTGGCCGCGGCCGGCGTCGCCATCCTCGTCATCTCCTCCGAACTGCCCGAGGTACTCGGCCTCGCGGACCGCATCGTCGTGATGCAGAACGGCAGGATCACCGGCGAACTCGACCGCGCCGACGCCGACGAGGAGGCCGTCCTCGCCCTCGCCATGGCATTCGACCTCGCCGAACCGACCCAGGGGAACCCGACATGACCACCACGACCGACGCGCCACCGCCGATGCCCGCCACGTCCGCCGGCGGCGCCCACGCCCGCGCGCTGCCCCGCCGGGTCGCCGGCGCAGTCGGCGCGCAGAACACCAGCCTCATCGGCGCGCTCATCGTCGTCGTCGGCACGTTCGCCTGGCTCGACGACGGCTACCTCACCCGGGCCAACATGACCGTCATCGGCGACACGGTCGCGGTCACCGGTCTGCTCGCCGTGGTCCAGACCGTGGTCATCATCTGCGGCGCGCTCGACATCTCCGTCGGCTCGCAGGCCGGCATCGCCTCCGTCGTCAGCGCGATGGCCTTCACCTCCACCGACGGCAACGCCACCCTCGGCATCCTCGCCGCGATCGGGGTCGGCATCGCGGCGGGCGTGGTCAACGGCGTCGTCATCGTGTACGGCCGGGTCAACCCCGTCATCGCCACCCTCGCCACCCTCGCCGCGTACAAGGGTGTCGCCCAACTCCTCGCGGGCGGCCGGGCCCAGGGCTACGTGCTCGGCGACGACTTCTTCATCTTCGTCGCGCGCGGCAAGATCCTCGGACTGTCCGTCCAAATCTGGACGTTGGCGGTGGTCGCCGTCGCCGTGCACGTCCTGCTCAAGTACACCGACATCGGCCGCAACATCTACGCGATCGGCGGCAACGACACCGCCGCGCGCCTCGCGGGCATCAACATCAACAAGTATCTGGTGTCCGTGTACGCCCTCGTCGGCGTCGTCGCGGCGATCGCCGGTGTCATCCTGACCGCGCGCACCGGATCCGGCCAGCCCACCTCCGGCAGTGAGGGCCTGGAGCTCAAGGCCATCACGGGGGCCGCGCTGGGCGGTTGCGCCCTCAAGGGTGGCAAGGGCGGCGTCGGCGGCACACTCCTGGCCGTCTTCCTCCTCGGCGCGCTGGAGAACGGCCTCAACGTCGTCGGCGTCAACTCGTTCTGGCAGAACGTCGCGCAGGGCGCCCTCCTGGTCGTCGCCGTCGTCATTCAACAACGCCGCAACGGGGAACGGGCGGTGGGGCTGCCGACGTAAAAACTCCCGCACGGCGTCGAGGAGTTGCGCCGTTCACTCGGCGCCCTCGGCCCGGCCGCTCGACCGCACGACCGCACGACCGCACGACCGCACGACCGCAGGATCCGCACGAATCCGCACGTACCAACGCACCATTCCGCACCTGCGCTCTCTCGAATCCCCGAGCACTGGAGCCGTCCGTGCACAAGGTACGAACCACCCTCATTCGCCGCCTCGCGGCCATTCTCGCCGCACTGCCACTGCCGGCCCCGATGGTGGGCACGGCCGCACTGGCCGGCGTATCCGTCGTCGCCGCCCCGTCGGCCGCCGCCGCGCCCGACGGCCGGGCCGTCGTCCCCCCGATGGGATTCAACAACTGGAACTCGACCCACTGCCGGGCCGAGTTCGACGAGGCGATGGTCAAGGGCATCGCCGACCTGTTCGTGTCCAAGGGACTCAAGGCCGCCGGCTACCAATACGTCAACCTCGACGACTGCTGGGCTCTGCCCGCCCGGGACGCGGCGGGCAACCTGGTCGCCGACCCGGTGCGCTTCCCGCACGGCATCAAGGCCGTCGCGGACTACGTACACGGCAAGGGCCTCAAGTTCGGCATCTACAGCAGCGCCGGCACCAAGACCTGCAACACCGCCGGATTCCCCGGCGGTCTCGACCACGAGCGCCAGGACGCGAACCTGTTCGCCTCCTTCGGCGTCGACTACCTCAAGTACGACAACTGCAACAACCAGGGCGTGGACGCGAGAAAGCGCTACACCGACATGGCCGACGCCCTGCGCGCCACCGGCCGGCCGATCGTCTACTCCATCTGCGACTGGGGTCAGAACAAGGTCTGGGAGTGGGCCGCTCCGATCGCCCACCTGTGGCGCACCACGGGCGACATCTCGGACAACTGGTCCTCGATGATCGGCATCGCCCACCGCAACCAGCCGCTCGCCCCGTACGCCGGCCCCGGTCACTGGAACGACCCGGACATGCTGGAAGTCGGCAACGGCGGCATGACCGCGACCGAGTACCGCACCCACTTCACCCTCTGGTCGATGATGTCCGCGCCCCTGCTGATCGGGACCGATCTGCGCAAGGCGAGCGCGGAAACCCTCTCGATCCTCTCCAATGCCGACGTGATCGCCGTCGACCAGGACCCCCTGGGCAGGCAGGGCACCGTGGTCGCGAACAACTCCGGCCTGGTGGTCATGGTCAAGGAGTTGGCCGACGGCGACCGGGCCGTCTCGCTGACCAACGAGACGGGGAGTACCGCCACGATCTCCACCACCGCGGACGCGCTGGGCATAGCCAACCGCGGGCCGTACCGGCTGAAGGACCTGTGGACCAAGGTCGCTTCCACGAACACCACCGGCACGTTCGGCGCCTCCGTACCCGCCCACGGCACGGTCGCCTACCGGATCACCCCCGGCCCGGCCCCACTTCCGCCCGCCGGCACCTCCCACCTGTCCGACCTCCCCTGGACGGGCATGCTCAACGGCTGGGGGCCGGTGGAGAAGGACCGCAGCAACGGTGAACGGGCGGCCGGCGACGGCCGGGCGCTGACCATCGACGGCACCGTCTATGCCAAGGGCCTCGGCGCACACGCCGTCGGCACCCTCACCTACCACCTCGGCGCCCGCTGCACCGGCCTGACCGTGGACGTCGGCGTCGACGACGAAAGCACCTCGACCGGGGCGGTCGCCTTCCTGATCTACCGGGACGAGACGAAGGTCGCGGACAGCGGTGTGATGACGACGTCGGACGGGGCCAAAACACTCACCGCCGACCTGACCGGAGGCCGAACACTGACCCTCGCCGTCACCGACGGCGGCAACGGCATCGACCACGACCACGCCGACTGGGCGGCACCGAGGCTCACCTGCGTCTGACCCCTTCCGACAGGGCCGGCCCGGGCACCACACCAGGCTCACGGTCGCAACGGCGACCGGCGAGCCGCCCCGGGCCGGCTCTCGACGACCTCCTCCCGGCCGCTCAGGCGCCGGTGTTGGCGAGGATCGCGTCGAGCAGACCGGGGAAGCGGGCGTCCAACTCGTCTCGGCGCAGCGTCAGATAGCGGTTGCGGCCGGCGATCCGTACCCGGACCACGCCCATCTCGCGCAGCGTCTTCTGGTGATGCGACACGGTCGACTTGTGCAGGCCACGCAGTTCCTCGGGCCATTCCGCGCACGAGTGTTCGACGTCGTCGGCGTACAACTCGACCAGGCGCAGTCGGACCGGATCCGCCAGGGCCCCCAGTACGTCGCCGAGCCGTAGTTGCTCGATCGAGGGATGGAACGGTTCGCGTTCCGTCATGCCGCCTCACCTCCCGCGTCGATCCTACGGCGCTCCGCGACGCCTGCCGGCGCCCCGTCCGGCGCTCCCGCCCGAGGCCGCCACGGCTCCGTCGCCCGGGAACGTTTGATTGTTTGACAACCATCATTGTATCTGCTTCGGTTTGATTCTCGTCAAACAATCAAAGCTGTCTCCCGAAGGTGGTTCCATGCGGCTCCTCGTACTGGCCCTGGGCTCGTTCGCCATCGGCATGGACGGGTTCGTCTTCGCCGGCATCCTCGGTGACATCGGCGACGACCTCGATGTCTCCACCGGCGCCGCCGGTCAGCTCGTCACCGTGTTCGCGCTCGGTTACGCGATCCTGGCCCCGGTACTCGCGGCGGCGACCGGACGTTGGCCCCGCCGCCGGGTGCTGCTGACCGCGATGGCGCTGTTCACGGCGGGCAACGTGGTCACCGCGCTGGCACCGAACTACGGTGTCGCGCTGGGCAGTCGACTCCTGGCCGCGGCCGGCGCGGCGATGTTCCTGCCGAACGCGGCCGCCGGCGCGGCGGCGCTGGTGGCGCCGGAGCGGCGGGCCCGCGCGCTGGCGGTGCTCTCCGGCGGCAACAGCGCGTCCCTGGTACTGGGCGCGCCGTTCGGTACCTGGCTGGGCGGGGCACAGGGCTGGCACAGCACCATGTGGGTGATCGTCGGGCTCGGCGCGGTGGCGATGCTCGGCATGGCGATCAGCCTGGGCCCGATTCCGGCCGGACCCGTGCCCGGACTGCGCGACCGGCTGCGTCCGTTGACCGACGGCCGGGTGCTGCTGATCCAATCCGTCACCTTCGTCGCCTTCCTCGCGGCCTTCACGGCCTACCCCTACCTGGGCGACGTGCTCGCCCCGGCCGGCGCCCACCACGGCGGCCCGCTGGCTTGGGCGTTGCTCGTATTCGGCTTCGGCGCGGTGCTCGGCACCACGCTCGCCGGCCACACGGTGGACCGCTTCGGCGCCGACCGCACCGCGGTGCTGGCCGTGACCGGAATCACCACGGCGCTGGCGCTGACCATCGCCGCCCGGCACGCGTACCCCGCGGCCCTGGCCGTACTGGTGTTGTGGGGCATGACCGGCTGGCAGATCGTGGTGTCCCAGCAGCACCGGCTGATCTCACTCGACCCGACGAACGCACCGGTGGTCATCTCGCTGAACGCCTCCGCGCAGTACCTGGGCGTATCACTCGGCGGCGCCCTCGGCGGGGCGAGCGTGGGCCCGCTGGGCGGCGGCGGCCTGACCGCGCTCGCGGCCGGCATCGGCCTGGTGGCCTGCATCCTGGTGGTGCTCTCGGTGCGCATGGCCGCCGACCCCCGCCGCGTAACGGCCACACCGAAGGCACCGGCCCCGGTGGACGCCGTCGAGCACTGAGCCGGCCAACGACCGCATCGTGCCGACCGTCGCCGTGGCGTGGATCGAAAACGGTTGCGCCAAAGCTCGGGATGGCGATGCTGTCGGGATGAGCGAACCGATCAGCGAAACGATCTCCTACGCCTGGCGCGATCCCATCACCGACGACGAGATGGTCGACCTCGTCCGATCACACGGCGGCAACGCCGTTGCCGGCTGGTGGAGCCGGATCGCGCCGCACAGCCTCGGCTGGGTGAGCGCCCGTGACGGCGCGGGACTCCTGGTCGGCTTCGTGAACGTCGCCTGGGACGGCGAGGACCACGCGTTCCTGATCGACACCAAGACCCGGGGCTCATACCAGCATCGCGGCATCGGAACAGCCGTCGTCCGCCTGGCGGCGGAGCAGGCACGCGCGGCGGGCTGCGAGTGGCTGCACGTCGACTTCGAACCGGAGTTGCGCCACTTCTACTTCGACGCCTGCGGCTTCCGCAGCACCGACGCCGGACTGATCCACCTGCCCACGGGGCCGTAGCGCGGGCGCCCGCACCCTTCTCGGAGGTATGGCTTGCATCGTACCTTCATGATCGCTAACGTCTTCAAGGTACGAGATATGTCTTACCTTTGAGGAGGGGACCCCATGGGACAGCCATTCACCCTGGTCGGTACCGCCAGGCCCAAGCCGGAGCGTGCGGAGGAGTTGCGGCGACTGTTGCTGTCGTTCGTCGAGCCGACCCGGCGTGAGTCCGGTTGCCTGGAGTACCACTTTCACGAAGACCTCGACGCGCCGGGCGTGTTCGTCTTCTACGAGGCATGGCGCAGCCGCGAGGATCTGGACGCCCACCTGGCCCTGCCCCATCTTCAGGATTTCTGGGAGCACCGGATGGACTACCTGGAGCAGGACTTGGAGATCCGCTACCTCACGATGCACAGCCCGTACGAGGAGCGCGGCGGACGGGGCTGAGACGACGACGGGCCGGCACCGAACGGCCCTCCGTCGCCGCCGTTGCCGGTCACGACATCCCTACCGCCTGCCGCTCCGGCTCGATGATCGCGACGACGCGCTGCCGGTCTCGCGAGTACGGCCGGCCGATGTACTTGGCGGCCACGCGGTCGACCACCGCCCAGCCCGCGTCGCCGTCGAGCCATTCGACGACCCGACCGCGGATGGCGATCGGGCGGAACGGGTCGTCCTCCGGCGTCAGGGACAGCGCGACTCGGGGGTCGCGGCGCAGGTTGCGGGCCTTGCGGCTGTCCGGGCCGGTCAGAATCACGATGTGATCGCCGTGCGTACCGATCCACACGGGGACGGAGTGCGGCGCGCCGTCCGGGAGGACGGTGGCGAGGTGGGCGATCGGGGTTCCGTCGAGTACGCGGCGCACTTCGGGGTCGAGCATGGCGGTGGTCTCCTCGGGTCGGTTCCGGTTGGGCTTCTTGGGCTCGTGCTCGTGGTTGTGTTCGCGCTCGTGGTCCGCGAGCGGTGCGATCGGGGCGGCGGCGGGAGTCATCGCTCCACCGCGTAGTGAAGGTG
The DNA here is from genome assembly GCF_044334985.1 of Embleya sp. NPDC020630. Lineage (NCBI taxonomy): Bacteria > Bacillati > Actinomycetota > Actinomycetes > Kitasatosporales > Streptomycetaceae > Embleya > Embleya sp. NPDC020630. The sequence goes on along the minus strand of NZ_JBIRUB010000023.1, from coordinate 37,774 downwards.
GGTGACGCCGGGCGCCGGGACGGCGTCGACCAGGCGCAGGCGCACGTGTTCGGGCAACTCCCGGAAGAACGGGCGGCCTCGGCCGAGCAGGACCGGCACCTGATGGAGGATCACCTCGTCGACGAGCCCCACCGCCAACCCCTCGGCCAGGACCCCGCCGCCCATGAGCGCGACGTCCTTGTCGCCGGCGGCCTCGCGGGCCGCGGCGATCGCGTCCGCGATGCCGGTGCCGATCAGGGTCTGCCGCTCGGTGATCTCCGGCGCCGGGCGGTGGCTGAGGACGAACACCCGGGCCGTCGGGTGGGGGCTGCCGCCGCCGAAGTGGTCGGAGTCCTCGTAGGTGTTGCGCCCGGCCACGACCGCGCCGATCCGCCCGGCGAGGGCGTCGAAGACCCGCGCGCTCGGCTCGCTCTGCCGGAAGCCGTCGAACACCCGGCTGGGCGTGTCGCCGTCGAAGTACCAGTCGAAGAGCATCGTGCCGGCACCGAGTCCGCGCCCCGGGCCGGGCTCGCGACCGGTGATGTAGCCGTCGACCGACACCGCGTGGCTGCTGATGACCTTGCTCATCTTCGGCATCCTTGTCTGGAGTTCCTTGAGGAGACGTTGAAACCGTAGCAGCTCAAGTTCCTTCAGGGAACCCCGATTGCTAGACTGCTCTCATGCAGCGGACGGACTTCAGCAAAATGGCGTGCTCGATCGCCCGAACCCTCGATGTCATCGGCGAGCCCTGGTCGCCGCTGGTGCTGCGCGACGTATGGGTGGGGCTCACCCGCTTCGAGCAGCTTCAGGCCGACCTCGGGATCTCCCGCAAGGTCCTGACGGAGCGGCTGAACCACCTGGTCGAACACGGTGTACTGGAGCGGCGCCCCTACGACCGGCGACCGCGCTACGAGTACGTTCTGACCGAGAAGGGCACCGAGTTGGTCGACCTGCTCATGGTCATGACCGGCTGGGGCGACAAATGGCTCGCGGGCGAAGCGGGCCCACCGGTGCTGTACCGCCACCGCACGTGCGGCGAAATCAGCACCGCCGAACTGCGCTGCGCCCACTGCGGCAACCCCATGCACGCAACCGACATCGACCCCCTACCGGGCCCGGGCGCAGCCGGGTAGGGACCCGCACCCTTCGGATCACCATCACCAACTTTCGCGGGTTACGCCGCCATGGCAAAGGCCGGCACTGTTGACGCATCGGAATCGCGACCACGCGCCCGGTCCGTCATCTCGAAGGGTCGATCACTCGTGAAGTCACCCCGCATCGCCTGCGCGCTCGCCCTGGCCGCCACTCCCTTGCTCGTCCTCATCGGCGCGACGTCGGCGAGCGCGACGCAGGTGTACCCGGCCACGGAGTACGACCGATCCGCGCCGATCACGGCACCGATAGCCCCGCCGGCGGCGCATCCCTCGGTGCAGGCGGGTTGAGACGAACGTCCACGACGGTGCGGTGTCTGCCCGAGCCTTCGGGTTGATGGCCGGGGCAGTCCCGCGGCGTCGGCTACGGCGGTGACATGTATACGCCCCGAATTTCCTAGCGAAGGACTCACTTCCGCGCCCGCGGCCTCGACCGGGCGCTGCGCACCCTGGGCGGGGCCGAGGTCGCGATGGCCGATGCCGACGGACCGCCCCGCTGGAGCGGGCGATGCGCGCCTACGACCGTGCCGAGGCCGCCTTCCAGGCCGATGGGGGCTATGCCGCCGCGGCCGAGACCGCCCGGGTGGCGACCGGACTCGGCCTGCCCGAACGGGTATTGGGCGAGCCGATCGGCGCACTCTTTGGCGGACAGCGCCGCCGCGTCGAACCGGCCCGCATCCTTGTTCGCGGGCGCCGAGGGCACCCTCCTCCTGGACGAGCCGACCAACCACCTCGACCCCGCGTCCCGCACCGAGGTCCTGGCCGCGGTCGGCACCTACCCGGGGGCGATAGTGATGGTCACCCACGACCCGTCCGCCATCGACACCCTGTGCCCCGACGGCGTCCTGCTGCTCCCCGACGGGGACGAGGATCTGTGGAGCGACACCTACCTCGACCTGATCACCCTCACCTGACCGCGCACGGACACACCACCGCACAGTGAAACGCCCCGCCGCCCCCGCCCGGAACTCGGTCCGGCGCGCGGGTATGGCGGGGCGTGGGGTGCTCGGCTCAGTCGTCCTGCTTGAGGCCGGAGGGCTCCTGGGTTCGGGTGTACTGGGCGATCAGGCGGGGAGCCGCAGCGTCGATGAGGAGTCTGCCGTCGGCGACGACGTTGACGCACGCGATCGGGTCGTAGTGGTGTTCGGGCAACCGCGACCGATGCTGCTCGGTGGGAAGTTCCGCGCGGCGCCCGAGAATCAAGGGAGTCGACATGGGTGTCCTGTCTTCGCGTAACCGGAAGCGCGGGTCTGCGTTCCTTGGCTACCCGGTAACTCCGCTCCCATGCATGGAAGTTCCGGCCCAACGCCGGCGGAGGACAATCGACGGGATGCCCGGAGGACGCACCATTGGAAAGTACCTCGCATGCACCTGGATCCGGCCATCCGTCATCGGACCGGGCCTATCGGCGCGACCCCGCGCATGAACATCGAAGGCCGCAAACGCGGTTGGTGACCTGGGCGCGGCCGACCGGGCGGCATCTTGTTCGCCGTCGCCGGTCGGCCGTACCTTGCCGGGCATGGACATGGAACTACGCCATCTGCGCACCATTCGGGCCATCGCGGATGCGGGCAGTCTGACCCGCGCGTCCGCCGTGCTGGGTCTGGCTCAGCCGGCACTGAGTACGCAACTCAAACGGATCGAAAAGGCCTTGGGCGGCGCGCTGTTCGAGCGCGGCCGCGAGGGGGTCACCTTGACTCCGCTCGGCGAACTGGTGCTGGACCGGGCCCGAATGTTGTTACCCGCTGCCCGGGAACTCCAGGAGGAGGCCGTACGGTTTGCCAATCGGGTGGGAGTGACACCCAGATTTCGCCTCGGCGGCACGCACGGACCGCTGTTCGGCGGTCTGGTCGACCGGCTCGCCGAGGAACATCGCGCCGACACGGTGACCACACACATGTCGTGGTCCAACCGGGAGTTGACCGCCATGGTGGCAACCGGGCGACTGGACTACGTGCTGCTCGGCGCGTGCGGCGAGAGCCGCCCGGCGTACGGCGGTGGGCTGGCGTGGCGCGAGGTGGGCACGGATCCGGTCTTCCTGATGCTCGCCCACGACCACCGGCTCGCCGGCGAACGGGAGGTGGATCTCGCCGCGTTCGCCGACGACAGCTGGGCCGCCGTTCCCGGCGAAGGGTGCTTCGAGGACTGCTTCTTCACCGCGTGCGCGCGGGCGGGCTTCACCCCGCGGGCGGTCTACGAAACGGACGTGGCCGCCTGCGTGTACCTCAGCCAGGTCGGCCGCGCCGTCGGCCTGTGTCGGGCGACGATGCCACCGATGCCCGGTATCGCACGGGTCGCGCTGGCCGGCACACCGCTCTCGTGGCGACACCTGATCGGCTGGCATCCGCACGCCCCCGCCGCGCGCACCGCGTCCCTGGTGACCGAACAGGCCCGCGCCGCACACGCGGCGGCGGTCCGCGAGGCCCCGGACTATGCCGACTGGCTCGCCGATCACGAAGGCTACGGAACGGCGAACTGACCCCGGACCACCAGCGCAACAGCCCGTCCATATCACGGTGTTAGGGGTCGACTGACAGGTACCTCGGCCCACATCTCGCAGATACGTTTCTGTCGTCCCCCTCGACAGGAGTCCCCATGCGTCTCAAGCATGTCGCGGCCGCGTCCTGTGCCGCCCTGCTCACTGTCCTGTCCCTCGGCGGCACCGCGACCGCCACCTCCGACCCCACTCCCCCCTCCTCCGGCGACGACGCCCTCGTCGTCCCCGTCGGGCCCGCCCCCGCCGCCCCCGAAGGCATCGTCGAGGCCCTCCAACGCGACCTCGGCCTCACCCCGAATGTCGCCAAATCCCGCCTGGCGAACGAATATCGAGCCGCCGTCCAGGAGCCGCTCCTGCGCCAACGCCTCGGCGCGCACTGGGCCGGAGCCTGGCTGAGCGGCGACACCGCGCAGTTCGTGATCGCCACCACAGACCGACGCGACGTGCGGGTCATCGAGGCCAACGGCGCCACCGCACGGGTGGTCCCGCACTCGCTCGCCGACCTCGATCGGGTTCGTGAGGCACTCGACCGCTCCGCACAGCGTCGGGCCCCTGCCGACACACCGCTGTGGTACGTCGACGTCGCGACCAACAAGGTCGTGCTCCAGTCCCACGACCCCGCCCGCACCCGCGCGTTCGTTGCGGACAGCGGAGTCAAGGCCGCCGCGGTCGAGATCCTGCCCTCCGCCGTACAACCACGCGTGCTGGCCGATCTGCGCGGCGGCGACGCGTACAACATCAACGGCAACACGCGCTGCTCCATCGGATTCCCGATCACCCGCGGCACCCAGGGCGGCTTCGTCACCGCCGGACACTGCGGCCGAGCCGGTTCCACGACCACCGGCAACGGCGCGGCGCAGGGTACGTTCCAGGGGTCGTCCTTCCCCGGCAACGACTACGCGTGGGTGGCCACGAACGCCAACTGGACCCCGCGCGCGCTGGTCAACCGCTATCCCGGCACGGTGCCGGTGGCCGGATCCACCGAGTCGCCGGCCGGATCCTCCATCTGCCGCTCCGGCTCCACGACCGGTTGGCACTGCGGCACGATCCAACAGCACAACACGTCCGTGACCTACCCGCAGGGCACGGTCACCGGCCTCACCCGCACCAACGTATGCGCCGAACCGGGCGACTCCGGTGGGTCGTTCATCTCCGGCAGCCAGGCCCAGGGGGTCACCTCGGGCGGGTCCGGCAACTGCTCGTCCGGCGGCGAGACCTACCACCAGCCGGTCAACGAGATCCTCCAGACCTATGGTCTGACCCTGGCCACGGGCGGCGGCAACCCGCCGACGGGCTGCGCCGGGGCGCAGAACACCTACACCGGCACCCTCGCCTCGGGCGCCCAGGCCATCCAGCCCGACAACTCGTACTACGAGACCACGACGTCCGGCACGCACACCGGTTGCCTGACCGGACCGGCCGGCGCGGACTTCGACCTCACCCTCCAGAAGTGGAACGGCTCCACCTGGAACGCGGTGGCCGAAGGCACCACTCCGGAAGCGGACGAGACGATCTCCTACAACGGAACCGCCGGCCGCTACCGCTACATCGTGCTCGCCTACAGCGGCTCGGGCAGCTACACCCTGGGGGTGAGCAAGCCCTGACCCAGGCCTGACCCCAACCTGACAGCGCCGAACGAACCCACAACGATTCGGCACCGAACGGGTGCGGACGTCCCCCGGGACGTCCGCACCCGTTGCCGCGCCTACCCCGGCGCCGGGCCGTCGGGATTGCGGACCAGCGGGAGAAGGACCTCGTCGACGACCTGTTCGATGAACGCGTCGTCGAGGCCGTCCCGGCCCGTGAGGTTCTGGTACACGACGACCGCGATGCCGACCCGGGCGATCAGCGGGGTCGCCGCGCCCGGCCGCACATCGCCGCGGGCCTCGCCGGCCCGGAGCACGTCGAGCATCATGCGTCGGGCCGGCGCGGATACCCGAGTGCGGACCACGTCGTGGGTGGCGTCGGCCTCCGCCTTGGCCAGTTGCAGCGCCGGATCGCCGGTCACCGTACAGGCGCTGAACATGAACCGCAGCACCGCCAGCAGGTCGCGGCGCAGGTCCCCGACGAGCTCGACGTCGTCGGCGTCCGGGAGCCGGTCGCGGAGGGCGTCGGACAGCAGCGCCTGCTTGTCCGACCACCGGCGGTACAGCGGCGCCTTGCCGGTCCCGGCCGCCGCCGCCACGCCGTCCATGGTCAGGCCCGCGTAGCCGACCTCCAGCAGCTGGTCGAACACCGCCTGGTAGATGGCCTGTTCGAGCGCCCGGCCACGCCGCCGCACGGGCGTGGCGTCGTGGCCGGGCGGCTCGTGCGTACCCGGGCGGTCGGGAGCGGAGGCCAAGGCGGATCACCTCTCTCAAGTCGTGCACCGATTATCGCCGAAGACTTGTAAGAGACCAAAGAGTCTCCTAATCTCGTCGTGTCACTAGAGACGTCAACGTCTCTAATACGGCGCTGCGCGCTCGTGCGCGCCGTCACCCCACACTCGCGCATCGGCATGCCATGCCCGTTGCCACGCCCGCATCCGCGACCACGATCACACTTCGGGGGATTCACCATGTCCACATCCGCCACCGCGCCCGCCACCGGGCAACCGCCCCACGCATCCGCGCCGCCCGCGCCACGATCCGGACTCGTACTGGCCGTCGTCACCGGATTCATGCTGCTGATCGGCATCGACGTCACGGTGGTCAACCTCGCGCTACCGCGCATGGGCGACGCCCTCGACATGTCGCGCACGTCCGTGTCGTGGGTGCTCAACGCCTACACCCTGGCCTTCGGCGGCTCCCTGCTGCTCGCCGGACGGCTCGGCGACGTATTCGGTCGCAAACGCGTCTTCCTCGCCGGCGCGACCGTGTTCACCGGCGCCTCCCTGCTCGCCGGCTGCGCCCCGTGGGCCTGGTGGCTGATCACCGCGCGCGTCCTCCAGGGCCTCGGCGGCGCGCTCGCGGCTCCGAGCACCATGGCCCTGATCGTCAGCACGTTCGACGGCCATGCTCGCGCCCGAGCCATCTCCTGGTACTCCGCCGTCCTGGGCGGCGGCGCCTCCGTCGGGCTCGTCCTGGGCGGGGTGGTCACCGATCTCGCCTCGTGGCGCTGGGTGTTCCTGATCAATGTGCCCCTGGGCGCGCTGATGATCGGGCTCGCGGCGCGGTTGATCACCGAGCCCGCGCGGGCCCGGACCGATCGGCCACGACGGTTCGACGTCGCGGGCGCGCTGACCGCGACGGCCGGAATGGGCGCCCTGGTCCACGCGTTCATCCGCGCCGCCGCGCACGAGTGGCGCGACGCCCGCACGATCGGGTCGCTGATCGCCGGCGCCGTGTTGTTGATCGTGTTCTTGTGGGTCGAAAAGCGTGCCGCCGAACCACTCACCCCGCTGCGCCTGGCCACCCGTGGCACGCTGGCGCGCGTACTGCCCGCGATCACGGCGGCGGGGGCCGCGATGTTCAGCGTGTTGTTCCTGCTGGCGCAGTACTTCCAGGACGTGCGCGGCTTCGGCCCGGTCCGGGCGGGCCTGGCCTTCCTGCCCCTGATGGTCGCCCAGTTCACCGTCGCGCGCCTGTCCCCGGCACTGGTGCGCCGAGTCGGCACGGCATGGCCGGCGGTGCTCGGCTTGGCGCTGGTGGCCATGGGGTTGGCGTGGCTCGGGCGACTCGACGAGCACGACACCTATGTCGGCGGTGTTCTGGGGCCGCTGTTGGCGATCGGCATCGGGATCGGCGCGGCGATGCCGACGATGAGCACCTACGGGATGTCCGGCATCGACCCGCGCGAGTCCGGGGCCGCGTCGGGTCTGCTCCAGACCATGCAGTGGATCGGCGGCACACTCGGCCTCGCCGTGTGGGTGACGGTGTTCGGTGCCGCGACGCGCGACGCGTCCTCGAACGGCAGCCCCGAACACGTCCTGACGCACGGCATCGCGACGGCGTTCGCGGCGGCGGCCCTGTGCGCCGCCGCCGCGTTCGCCGCGGCGCTCCCCCTGTTCCGCCGCCGGCTTCGGGACTGATACACGACTCCCGGCCCCGGAGCCGGGTCGAAAACACGAACCCGCTTTCCACAAGGGCAGGTTCGTTCGCCGTGCCATCATCGGGCGATGGAGAACATGCGCTGTACCTACTGTGAACACGTTGGATTGGAGCCCGGGTTCATCGAGGACAACGGTCAATACTCGCCCGGACATGCCCTGTGGATCTCGGGATTCATCGAGCGGGGGGCATTCGGGGGAGTGAAGCGAATGGGCAAGCAGCGCTGGCAGATCGACGCGTTCCGCTGCCCGCACTGCGGGCACCTTGCCCTGTTCGCCATCCAGCCGGTCTGAGCGGAACGCGGCGTCGGATCACGGGCGGGCCGGTTCCGCGAAGGGGCGGATCAGGTCCTCGGGGGTGTGCGCTTCGCCGTTCTTCACCACCATGCGGACGTCCGCCAAGGCGGCGATGTCGTGGGAGGGGTCACCTCCGGTGATCACGAGATCGGCGAGCTTGCCAGGTTCGACGCTGCCCAGATCGTCGGCCACGCCGAGCTGTCGCGCGGGCAGCAGGGTCGCGCTCTGGAGGGCCTGGAACGGGGTCATGCCGTACGTGACCATGGCCCGCAGGTTCAGATGCAGCGCGACGGCGGTGGAGTCGAGCGGCGCGTCGGTGCCGGCAAGTACCGTGCCGCCGGCGGCGATCAGCCGCTTGGCCACACCGACGTCGCGGCGCGCCTGCTCCGGTGTCCCGTCCAGGAAACCGCACGGGCCCTGCCCCAGCGCGCACAACACCTTGGCGTGCAACGCCCGGCGCTCCTGCGCGGGGTACAGCGCCCGCACGCGCGGATCCTGCTCGATGCCCGGGTCGTCGGCGAGCAGCGAACCTGAGCTGAACAGCGTGGAGCTGACCGGCATCCCACCGGCCGCCTCCAGCTTGAAGACGTCCTCGTAGGCGTTGCCGAGGGAGGATTCGCGGGCGAACGCGAACCCCCACTTGGATGGTGCGGCCAGGTGCTCCTTCATGTCCACACCGATGCCGACGGCGGGATACAGGTAGTGCGAGGTGGTCGGGATGCCCAGGCGGTGTGCCTGCCCGGTGACCCGGGCCTGCCAGTCCACCCGGAACCGTTCGTAGGTCTTGACCAGGTCGTAGTCGAGCGCCCGCACCCGGGACAGTTCCAGGTCCAGTTGCCGTTCGTCGCGCACCGGGCGCGCGAACTCCCAGTTGAATCGGGTGCCTTCGAGCATCTCGCCGGTCGCGAAGAACCTCGGTCCGAGCCGGGCGCCGGAGTCCAGCGACTCGCGGTCCTCCAGCGCGCGGTAGGCCGGGTCGCCGGTCGAGCGGGTGGTGGTGATGCCGTAGGACAGCAGCAGCCGGCCCTGGCGGTCGCCGAAGGACTTCGAGCGCATCTCCTGATGGTTGTGCATGTCGGTGAGGCCGGGGGTGACGGTGAGTGTGCTCGCGTCGACGAACCGCCAGTCCTTGCCGGAGCGATGCGCACGATGGGGTTCGACGGCGCGGATCCGGTTGCCCACCACCACGATGTCGACGTCGGTGCGCACGTCCGGGCTGCGGCCGTCCCAGAGCCGGCCGGCGTGGATCACCATGCGGGTATCGGGCCGATCGCGGGTGTAGGTGAGTTGCACGGGGATGTCGCGGGTTCGCCCCTCGGCCACGGCGGCATCCGCCGGGGCGGCGGTGCCGGACTCCAGGGTCGTGGTGCGCAGTGTGCCGTTGTGCAGGTACAGCAGCGTTTGCGAGTCGCCGCTCCAGCTCGGCGCGTCGCCGCCGTCCCGGGTGACGCGGCGGGCCGGACCCGTGGGATTGCCCGCCGGGTCGACCGGCAGCACGTGGATCGCGCCGTCCATGGTGAAGGCGAGTCGGCGCCCGTCCGGGGACCAGACCGGGCCGTCGTCGCCTCGGGTGGTGATCGAGCCGAGCGGGGCGGGGTCGACGATGCGGGTGGTGCCCGACGCGACGTCGGCGAGCATGATCCGGTTGCGTTCGGCGTCGTTGACGGTCAGCGCCAGGGTCCTGCCGTCCGCCGACCAGCTCGGGCGACCGGGCACGTTCGGCAGGGCCGGGCCGAGCACGGGGGTGACCGCGCCGGTGGTCGTGTCCACGGTCAGGGTGCGGTAGACCTCGTCCTGGAAGGCCAGGGTGTGGCCGTCGGGGGACCAGGCGGGGGCGAACTCGGTGCCGGGCAGGCTGGTGACCCGGCTTTCCCGACCGTCGGCGAGGTCGAGGACGTACAGGTCCTCGGTGCCGGCCTTGTCGGACGCGTAGGCGATGCGGGTCCCGTCCCGCGACCAGGCCGGGTCGACCTCGTAGAACGCGTCCCGGGTCAACCGTCGGGGCCGGCCGCCGATGGGCAGCAGCCACAGGTCGTTGAGCGCCTTGAACACCACCGAGCGGCCGTCGGGGGACAACGCCGGGCCGACGATGCCGCGCACGGTGCGCGGCGCGCGGGAGTCGAAGTCGTGCTTCTTGGGCGGGTAGTGGGGCCGCTTCAGCCGGAAGGTCGCGGAGAACGGCACGGTGCGGTCGGCCCCGGCGCCGGCGGTCGTGGTCCCGTCCGTCCCGGTGCCGAGGCGCGAGACCGCGAGCCGGCCGTTGGCGCCGTACGCGAGTTCGTCGGCGGACAACCACTGCGCCGGGAAGGGGAACACGTCGTCGTACCCGCCCACTCGGCGGATCGCTCCCGTCTCGATCTCGGCGACCGACAATGTGCCGCCGGAGCGGTCGCCCCGCACGAACGCGATCCGGCGCCCGTCCGGGGACCAGGACGGCGCGGTGAGGAACGACGCGCCGGCGGCCGGGACCACGGTGCGTACGGTCCCGGTCCCCAGGTCGACGCTCTCCACCGTGTTGCCCTGGACGTAGGCGATCGCGCGACCGTCCGGCGACCACGTGGGCTGGCTCTCCTGGGTCGGCGTGGTGGTGACCCGGCGCGGTTCGCCGCCGCGCGTGTCCACGGTCCAGATGTCCTGCCCGCCGGCGCGGTCGGACGCGAACGCGATCCGGGTGCCGTCCGGGGACCACGCGGGATGCAGGTCGTCGTGGTCGCCGAAGGTGAGCTGCCGCGAGTCGTGGCCGTCGACCTCGACGGTCCGGATGTGGAACATGCCGTCGGCGAAGGACTGCACCGCCACGCGGCGGCCGTCCGGCGACATCGCGGGCCGGAACGGGTCGAGCGGCTTGTCGGCGATCGGCGTCGCGGTGCCGCCCTCGCGGGGCAGCGAGAACAGTTGCCCCTGGAGATCGAAGACGAGCGGACCGTTTCCGGGGGCGGCCGCCACGGCGAGGTTGGTGCCCTCGGTGACCGTGACCTCGGTCGTATCGGCCGCCGGATCGCTCCCCTGCGACCTCCCGGCCGCCGCGGTGGTGGTGGCGGCGATCAACACGAGTGCCAGGGCGCACACCCGCGCCGCGCCGGGGAGGCGTCGACGCCGCATGGCGCGGCTCACAACCCGAAGGCGAGCAGCACGGTGCCGTGCTCGCTCGGATAGCCGGGGTAGTAACCGGACTGGACGTACAACATGCCGTCGGCGATCACCGCGCCGCCGTTGCCCGAGATCGCGCTGCCGAATCCGGTGAGGCCGTTGACCCCGGCGAAGTCGCGAATGGTGTCGAAGGTCCACAGGACCTTGCCGTCACGAGCGTCGTAGATCCGCATCTTGCCGTCGTTGCTGCCCTCGTACACGAGCCCGTGGGTGCTGCTGACGGCCGGGGTGTGCGCGAGCCCGCACACGTTGGGGAACTTCGCGGCGCCGCCCGTGGTGCAGCCGTCGGCCGGATTGGGCGTCTGCCACCGCACGTCGCCGTTGGCCGGGTTCAACGCGAACAGTGTGCCGGGATTGGCCCGATAGGTGGCCATGTACAGGGACTTGCCGTCGTAGCTGCTCCCCCACTGGAGCCCGGAGAGCCCGCCCCCGGGCATCGGCACGGACAGTTGCCGGCGCCATTTGACCTCGCCGGTGCGCGCGTCGAACGCGTGGTAGACGCCGCTCTTCTGGCCGACGCCGACCATGGTGCGCCCGTTGACCCTGAACAGGTTCGGGGTCGCGCCGATGTCGAAGTCCAGTGCGGTGCCGTCGCGTTGCCCCGGGCAGTACCCGTCGTTGTCCGGGAAACCGCACAACAGTCGCCAGGTGTCGGCCTTGGTCACCTGCTGCTTCCAACGCACCGCGCCCGAGCGCGCGTCGAGCGCGAGCAGCGAGTCGAAATCGCCGGTGGTGCCGGAGTAGAGCTGGCCGGTGCCGACGTACAGGGTGTCGGTACGCGGATCGATGATCGGCGAACTCCACACACCCGCGCCGGACGGCTCGAAGCGGGTCGCCCCGCTGGGCCAGGTGCCCACCGCCTGGGGTTCGGGCACCGTGTAGTGGCGCCAGGCGAGTTCGCCGGTGTCCGCGTCGAAGGCGTCGATGTGGCCCCGGAAGGTGCAGCACGGATAGGTGCGATCCGGGTTGATGTTCTCGCCACTGGACGCACCGACGTAGATGCGGCCGTTGTGGTAGACGGGCGAACTGGTGTGCATTCCGGCCGCGTGCGGTTCGGTGTTCTCGGCCCAGGCGACCCGCCCGGTCCTGCGGTCCAGTGCGTACAGGAAGCCCCGGTTGTCGCCGAAGAAGACCTTGCCCCGCGCGACCGTCGGGCCGTCGATGACCACGCCGTTCGGGTCGACCGTATTGAGGTCGAAACTCCACTCCGTGGCACCGGACTTGGCGTTCAGGGCATGGAACTTCCCATCGGGACTGCCGAAGTAGATCGAACCGTCGACCACGGCGGGCTGGCTCTTCGCCGGGAAGCCCGTCTTGGAATAGGCGAACGCCCACTTCGGGTTCAGCTTGCCCGCGGTGTGCGCATTGATCCGCCACTCCGCCGCGTTGTGCCGGGAACCGGTGCGATCCCCCTGCCAGGTCGGCCAGTCGCCCGGACGACCGTACGATTCCTCGGCGCCGTCGGCGGCCCCGGTGCCCGACAACAACAGCGCCGCGACGGCGACCATCGCTGCGATGCGCCCTCTCCCCTTGAACACAGGCACGTCCACTCCCGTCCTGAGGCACTGGCGAGTCACCAGTCACGAGTCGCCTCAGGTTTCCGTCATCCGACATCGTGTGAACCATGCCGAAAGGGAGATGGGGTCCGCGCTATGGCGCGGCGCGGTCAGATCGCGACCGGGGCCTTGATGGCCGGGTGGTGGCGGTAGTCGACCACCTCCACGTCGGCGTAGGTGTAGTCGAACAGGGACTCGGCTCGACGCAGACGCAGTGTGGGGAACTCGAACGGGGTGCGGGAGAGCTGCTCGGTCACCTGCTCGACGTGGTTGTCGTAGATGTGGCAGTCGCCGCCGGTCCAGATGAAGTCGCCCGGTTCGAGGTCGACCTGCTGCGCCACCATGTGGGTGAGCAGGGCGTAGCTCGCGATGTTGAACGGGACGCCGAGAAACAGGTCCGCGCTGCGCTGGTACAGCTGGCAGGAGAGCCGGCCGTCGGCGACGTGGAACTGGAAGAAGGCGTGGCACGGCGCGAGGGCCATGTTCGCCAGCTCGCCGACGTTCCAGGCGGAGACGATCATCCGGCGGGAGTCGGGGTCCCGGCGCAGGGTGTCGAGCACCTCGGCGATCTGGTCGATGTGCCGGCCGTCCGGCGTGGGCCAGGTGCGCCACTGGACGCCGTAGACGGGTCCGAGGTCGCCGTTCGCGTCGGCCCATTCGTCCCAGATGGTGACGCCGTGCTCCCGGAGCCAGCCGACGTTCGAGTCGCCGCGCAGGAACCACAGGAGTTCGTACACGATCGACTTGAGGTGCACCTTCTTGGTCGTGACCAGCGGGAATCCCCGCGAGAGGTCGTAGCGCAGTTGGTGCCCGAACACACTTCGGGTGCCGGTGCCCGTCCGGTCGGCTTTGGCCGTCCCGGAGTCGAGCACCAGGCGCAACAGGTCTTCGTACTGGGTGTCTGACACAGCCGTCGAGTCTATGGGTCGTCCGCGCGGCGCGATGTCAGGGGCGGTGGGCGGTGACGAGCCAGGCGTGGGAGTCGAAGTACACGCCGGTGCCGGTGTCGTGGGCGGACAGGGTGGCGCGTAGGCGGGTGCGGGCCTGCTCCGCGGTGGTGGGGTCGAGGCCGGCGAGGCGGTCGTCGAATTCCTTCAGGCGGCGGACGGCCTCGAAGGCGGTGGCGCTGTCGGGGCCGTAGTAGACGGGTTCGTGTACGTCCGTGAAGGTGACGTCGGTGAAGCCCGCGGCCGTCAGGATACGTTCGGTGACGGCCGGGTCGGCGAGGGAGAAGGCGTCCGGGCCGCCGGTGGGCGGGGCGGGTGCGGGCGTCGTGTCGGGGAGGGTTCGGCGGATGGCGGTGGCCCATTCGTTGTGGTCGCGGTCCTGCCAGACCAGCAGTACCAGCCGTGCGGCCGGGCGCAGGGCGCGGCCGATGTTGGTGAAGGCGGCGACCGGGTCGGCGAAAAACATGGTGCCGAATCTGCTGATGCAGGTGTCGAAGTGTGCCGGGGGGAAGCGGTGGGTCTGGGCGTCGGCCTGTTCGTAGGTGATGTTGGTCAGTCCCTGGTCGTGGCCGAGCCGACGGGCCCGGTCGAGCATGCGGGCACAGACGTCGACGCCCAGCGCGCTGCCGGCGACGGCGGCGCGGGCGGCCTCGCGCGTGGTCTGGCCCGTGCCGCAGCCGATGTCGAGGACGTGGTCGCGGGGGCCGATGCGGGCGGCGGCGCGGAGGTGGTCGTTGTGCGGGCGCAGCTCGGCGTCGTAGTCGAAGAGGTTGGTGTCGCCGGTCGGATGCGCACCGGTGGGCGGCCGGGTGTCGGGCGCCGCCTGGGTGGGGCGGTTCCGGTCGGGCATGGTTGTCACCGGTTTCTTTCGTTACGGGTTTCGATGTGTCCGTCGTTACGGGCGTCGATGTGTTCGTCGGCACGTGGGAGGCGGTGCCTCAGGGCCGTATCGGGCCGTCGTGGAGTACGCCTCGCACCTGGTCCACCGACACGGTGTCCGGCGCGAACTCCGCCAGCCACCACGTGGCGCCCGCGTCGGCGTAGGGGGTCGGGTCGGTGCCGGGCGGGAGGGCTACGGCGATGTCGTACGGGGTCGTGCTCGGCGGGCGGAGGTCGGTGAGGGTGGCGACGATGTCGGCGAGTCGGTCCGGGTGGTCGAGATTGATCGGGAAGAAGCCGTCGTACCGGGCGGCGCGGCGCACCGGTTTGGTGTTGCCGGGGAATCCGGCCGCCCACACCGGCACGCCGGGCCGCTGCACCGGTCGGGGCAGGAAGGTCATGTCGTCGACGGTGTAGTGCCGGCCGTGGTACCGCACCGGGTCGCCGGACCACGCGGCGGTGAGGATCTCCAGCGACTCGTCGAGCATCTGCCCGCGCCGTACCGGGTCGGTTTCGTCACCGGTGGCGCGAAGTTCGTCGGCGAAGCGGTCGCTGCCGAGACCGACGCCGAGGGTGAGACGGCCGCCGCCGAGCCGGTCGAGCGTCGCGGTTTCCCTGGCCACCTTGGTCGGCCGGCGGCGGGCGAGCGGGGTGACCATGGGGCCGAACCGAAGGGTGTCGGTGGCGGCGGCGATCGCGGTCAGCGTGATCCACGGGTCGGCCACGTCGCGGATCGGCGACCGCCGGCTCAGGTGGTCCCAGACGAACAGGCCGTGCCAACCGGCCGCCTCGGCGTCGGCGGCGAGGCCGGCGACCACCGCCGGTTCGGCCAGTTCGTCGAACAGCGGCAACCACAACGCCGAGCGCAGCCCGGGCACGGCCGGCCGCCCGGGGTCCGCGGGGGCGGGGTCGGGGTGGTCGCCGGACACACGTCCTGCGGCGGACCGGGCAGCTCGCGGCCGGCGGGTCGCGGGCCGAGCGACGGTACACCGGGAGTCGTACGGCCCGGTGCCCATCCGCGCGGCGGCGGGAGAGGCGGCGCGGGGCCGGCGCGCGACGATCGGGGTCGCCGGGTCGGCGGGGGTGGCGCGGTCCGCGCCGGTCTCGGCGTCAGGGGCCCCGATCGGCTTGTCGCCGTGGGTGATCCGAGGGGTGTCGTGATCGCTCATGTGGGCCACGCTAGACCGGTGATTCCATCGCGAGAAGCGATGGTTTTCGATCGAATCGATCGTTTCCGGCGATGTTCACCGGCTAGGGTGAGGCCCATGCGTGACATGGAGTTGCGGCATCTCGCCGCGATGGCCGCCGTGGCCGACGAGGGCTCGTTCGGGCGGGCGGCCGTGCGGCTCGGATACACCCAGTCGACGGTGAGTCAGCAGATCGCGGCCCTGGAGAAGGTCGTCGGGGGCGCCGTGTTCGACCGGCCCGGCGGGCCGAAGGCCGTGCGGCTCACCCCGCTCGGCGCGGTGGTCCTGGAACACGCCCGCGCACTGCTCGCGCAGGCTCGGGCGATGACGGCAGCCGTGGACCGCTTCAAGGCCGGCGACGGACGGGTCGACATCGGCACGTTCCAGAGCGTGTCCAACGTGATCCTGCCGCCCATCGTCCGCACGCTGCGGGACGAGCACCCCGGCTGCGACATCAGGCTGTTCGAGGAGGAGGCCGACACGCCGCAACTGCGCGACCTCGACCTGATGTTCTTCGACGGCCGCGGCGACCGCGACGTCGAACACCTCAAACTGCTCGACGATCCCTACGTGCTCGTGGCCCGCCGCGGCACCTTCCCCGACGGCCCGGTACGCCCGGCCCACCTCGACGGCGCGCCGATGGTGGCGCACCCGCCGATCTGCGACCAGGCCCGGATGGAACGGGAACTCGCCCGCCGCGGCGTCCGGCCGCAGATCGTCTTCCGTACCGCGGGCAACGAAAGTGTGCTGTCGATGGTGCGCGCCGGCATGGGCTCGGCGATCCTCCCCCGACTCGTCGTGCACGGCGGCGACGTCCGCGCCGACGACACGCTGTGCCTGCACGAACTGCGACCCGCGCTCCCGGCCCGCGAGATCTTCCTGCTCTGGCAGGCCGGTCGCACCCACTCCCCCCTCGCGACACGGGCCATCGAGATCGCCGTGCGGGTTGCCGCCACGATCACCCGATCCGGGTGATCGCATCGGACCGCCTACCCCGCGCCCGTCGCCGCCGCCCGCGGGTCGGGCAGGTGTTCGCGGGCGATCACCTGCCCCATCGCGCGCAGCAGCGAGGCGGCCTCGGCGATCGAGCGGGTCGGGTCGGGTTCGAGGCTGCCGAGGCTGTAGCCGGCCAGGAACCCCGCCGCGACGACCTGTTCGCGGGTCAGGCTCAGCCGCCCGCACACGGCGACGACCGGCACGCGGGCGAGGCAGGCACGGCGGGCGACGCCGAGTGGGGCCTTGCCCTGGAGGGTTTGTGCGTCCATCGCGCCCTCGCCGGTGACGACCAGGGTCGCGGCGCGCAGTTCCCGGTCGAGCCCCACCGCGTCCAGGACCAGGTCGACGCCCGGGCGGCGCCGCGCGCCCAGGCCGACCAGCGCCCCGAAGCCCGCGCCGCCGGCGGCTCCCGAGCCGGGCAGCGCCGCCATCCGCGCGGCACGCGCACCCACGGTCGCCGTCAGGACGTCGAGCAGTCGGCCGAGACCGGCCTCCAGTACGGCGACGTCCTCGGGGCCGGCGCCCTTCTGCGGGCCGTACAGGGCGGCGGCCCCGCCGGGCCCGAGCAGGGGCGCGTCCACGTCGCCGGCCACCACGAACTCGGTGGCCGCCAACCGCGCGTCCAGGCCCGACAGGTCGGCGCCGGCCAGGCCGAGCAGGCCCGCGCCGCCGTCGGGTATCGCCCGCCCGTCGGCGGCGGTGAACCGGGCCCCCAAGGCGCCGAGCAGGCCCGCTCCCCCATCGGTACAGGCGCTGCCGCCCAGGCCCAGCACGACGGTGCGCGCGCCGGCGTCCAGCGCGGCCCGCACCACCTCGCCCGCTCCCCGGCTGCTCGCGGTGAGCGGCGCCGGGACGTGGTCGGGCAGCAGCGACAGGCCGCAGCTCTGGGCGAGTTCCACCACGGCCGTGGAGCCGCGTTGGGCGAAGGCGGCGCGGACGGGCCGGCCGGTAGGCCCGCCGACGGTGACGACCCGGCGCCGGAATCCGCGCCGGACCAGCGCGTCCACCGTGCCCTCGCCGCCGTCCGCGACGGGCAGTTCGGCCACCGACAGGCCGGGGCGAGCCCGGCGCAAACCGGCCGCGAGATGCCGGGCCACCTCGGCCGCGCCGAGCGAGCCCTTGAACTTGTCCGGGGCGAGCACCACATGGGGCACCCGCGCCCCGAGCGCCCGCGCGCCCGGCGCGGCGTCGGTGCCGCCGTCCGGGTCACGCGTTCGCGGCACGAAGCGGGTCCCCGTCATCCGAGGTGGCGCCCGGTCGGCGGCTCGACGGGTCCCCGCGACCAGGGCTCGCCGCGCAGGGCGGCCTGTACCAGGTCCATCAGCTGCTGCTGGTCGTCCACCTCCTGCCGACGGCTGCTGGTCTCGTGGCCGCCGCTGAACCAGTCCAGCCGTACGTCGCCGCCCGCGTCCTGGAGGGCCTTCGCGTACCCGTACGCCTGCCTGGGCGGGGTTCGGGTGTCGTGGGTGGCCTGCACGATGCACACGGGTGCGCGCACCGACGCGACGTAGGTGATCGGCGACGAGTGGCGGAAGCGGTCCGGGTCGAGGCCGGGGTCGGCGCCGAAGAACGCCTTCCAGGCCGCGCGCAGCGCCGGGTTCATGTCCTCGTACGCACCCACCCAGTCGGCCATCGGCACGAAGGCCATCGCCCCCGCGAACAGCTTCGGCGACCGGCCGACGGACAGCAGCGACAGGAAACCGCCGTAGGAGGCGCCGGTGACGAAGACCCGGTCGGCGTCGGCGACGCGGTCGGCCACCAGTCGGCGCACCGCAGACTCGATGTCCTCCAGTTCGCGGTCGCCGATGGAGCCGATGAAGCCTTCGCGGAACCGGCGGCCGAAGGTGACGGATCCCCGGTAGTTCAACGACGCGTACGCCACCCCCGAGGCGACCCACGCCTGCGCCTGCGGGTTGTAGGAGTCGACGGATACGAGGTTCGGACCGCCGTGCAGATTCAGCACCAGCGGCAGCGGCCCCTCGGCATTCGGGGGCCGGCACACCCACAGTTGCAGGGGGGTGCCGTCGGTGGAGTACACGATGACCGAGTCGGCCCGCGCACCCGGCACCGGGGGCGTGGCCGGATCGACCGCGGCGACCTCGCCTGTCGCACGGTCCACGTACCGGACCGTCAGGGGCTGGTCGAAGCGCTGGTGCAGCAGCCGGATGCGCCCGTCGGCGGCGTAGTGCGAGGCCCACTGGTGCAGGTGGGCCGCGGCGACGTCGGGCTCGAAGTACGCCCCGTCCGGATGGTCGATCGCGGTCAACTCCCTTCGGGGCAGGTCGAATTCCAGGATCCGGTGCAGGCCGCGGTCGACGTGCGCGAGCAGGATCCGGGTGCCGTCGTCGGACCAGTCCAGCGCGACCAGGTCGCCGTGCAGGTCCGGGGCGTCCACGTCTGTCCGGCGGCCGTCGGCGGGGTCCCAGACACACGGGCGGGCGAAGCCGGTGCGCTCGGTCGACACGAGCAGGCGGCCGTCGCCCGCGACCGGGGAGAACCGTACCGCCCGCACGGGTGCCTCGGGCCCGTCGGTGAGCCGGCCGAGCACCGCTCCCGTGTCGGTCGCCACGACGGTGACGGCGAAACGGCGCACGCCGGGGTTGTGGTCGGTGGTGTCGATGCTCGCGATCCGCCCATCGGCGGAGATCAGGCCGTTCCACGCCTCGTGCGGGGAGGTGAACAGCCGCCGGGGCGCGGGGGTACCGCGGTCGTGCAGGTGCCAGAGGCTGAAGCCGTCGGGGGCCGCGGCGGTGATCACGACGTCGTCGCCGTGCCGGGCGGTGTCGATGCCGCGCAGGGCGTAGGGCGCGAGGTCGGGGGTCAGGTCGCGGCGGTCGGTCCCGTCCACGGAGGTCGCCCACACGTGTCCGACTTCGGAGCCGTTGTCGTCGTGCAGG
Source organism: Embleya sp. NPDC020630 (assembly GCF_044334985.1). Taxonomy (NCBI): domain Bacteria; kingdom Bacillati; phylum Actinomycetota; class Actinomycetes; order Kitasatosporales; family Streptomycetaceae; genus Embleya; species Embleya sp. NPDC020630. Next base: position 18,211 of record NZ_JBIRUB010000023.1, on the reverse strand, counting down.
CTGAGTACCCGTTCGCCGTCCGCGCCGAGCACCGCCTCGCCCGGGTCGCCGAAGTCGCCCGCGAGCGGCAGGCCGATGCCTCGCTCGGCGTCCCAGCGGGAGAGCGTCTGCCCCTGCTCGGTGTCCTCGACCACCAGGCACAGGTCGCGCTCGCCCCTACCCCGGCGCATGGACAGGACGCGGTCGGTGGTGAAGAAACGATGCCAGGACACGGTCATGAGGCGGGCCTTTCGGGGGTGTCGGCGTACGAGTGCGGCGCGGCGGGGTCCGCGCCCGGGAGGACTTCGGGGAAGTGGCACGCCGTACGGTGTCCGTCGCCCGACTCGGCGAGCGGCGGGGTCACCTCCGCACATATCCCCTGTGCCTTCCCACAGCGGGTGCGGAACCGGCAACCGGAGGGCGGGGCCAGCGGACTGGGTATGTCGCCCTCCAACACGATGCGCTTGCGGGTGCGCTGGATCCGTGGGTCCGGGATCGGCACGGCGGACAGCAGCGCCTGCGTGTAGGGGTGTCGCGCGGCCTCGAACAGGGCGTCCACCGGCGCGTGTTCGACGATCCGGCCGAGGTACATCACCGCGACCTCGTCGCTGATCTGCCGGACCACGGACAGATCATGGGCGATGAACAGGTAGGTCAGCCCGAGCTGTTCCTGGAGGTCTTCCAACAGGTTCACCACTCCGGCCTGGACGCTGACGTCCAGTGCGCTCACCGGTTCGTCCAGGACCAGAACGTCGGGTTCCACGGCCAGGGCCCGGGCGATCCCGATGCGCTGGCGCTGCCCGCCGGAGAACTGGTGCGGGAAGCGGTGGGCGTGCGCGGGGTCGAGGCCGACCAGGTCGAGGAGTTCGTGCACCCGTTCGCGTTCGTGCCCGGGGTGCAGGCCGTGGATCCGCAGCGGCTCGGCGAGGATGGCCTGCACGCTCATCTGCGGGTTGAGCGAGGAGTAGGGGTCCTGGAAGACGAGTTGCACCCGGCGACGCAGGTCCGACAGGGCTCTCCGGTTCGCGGTGGCGATGTCGGTGCCGTCGAGCAGGACCCGGCCGCCGGCGGGGGTGACCAGGCGCACCAGGCAACGACCGAGGGTGCTCTTGCCGCAGCCGGTCTCGCCGACCAGGCCCAGGGTGCGCCCGCGCGGGATGGCGAAGTCCACGCCGGAGACGGCCTGTACGACGGCGGCGTTGCGGCCGCGGCCGGTGCGATACTCGGCCACCAGTCCGGTGACGTCCACCGCGGTCGTGGTCATCGCTTCACGCTCCCGATCTCGTGGTGGCGCACGCAGGCCGTGGTGTGCGTCGCGTCGACGGCCAGGAGTGGCGCGTCGGGCTCCCCGCAGACCGAGGGCACCGCGTGCGCGCAGCGGGGCTGGAACGGGCATCCGGTGGGCCGTTCGCTCGGCAGCGGCGGCCGTCCGGGGATCTGCGCGAGTCGTTCGGCGCGCCGGTCGATGCGCGGCAGCGACCCGAGCAGGCCGGTCGTGTACGGGTGGGCCGGGTGGTAGAACAGCGGATCCACCGGGCTTTCCTCGAGTTTGCGGCCGCAGTACATGACCATCACCCGGTCGGCGATGCCGGCGACCACCCCCAGGTCGTGGGTAATCAGCAGGACGGAGGTGTGGGTGCGGTCCTGGACACGTTCGATCACGTCGAGGACCTGGGCCTGCACGGTCACGTCCAGGGCCGTGGTCGGCTCGTCGGCGATCAGCAGGGCGGGCTCGTTGGCGATGGCCATCGCGATCATGACGCGTTGGCGCATGCCGCCGGAGAGTTCGTGCGGGTAGCGGTCCACCCGCTCGCGCGGGGAGGCGATGCCGACCAGGTCGAGGAGCTCGACGGTGCGCTCGCGCAGGGCCTGGCGATCCCGGCTCGCGTCGTGTACGCGGACGGCCTCGGCGACCTGTGCGCCGATGGTCATCATCGGGTTGAGCGCGGCGAGCGCGTCCTGGAAGACCACGGCGATCTGCTTGCCGCGGATCGGGCGCAGTTCCCGGTCGGAGAGGTCGAGCAGTTCCCGGCCGTGCAGGCGTACCGATCCCTCGGCGCGGGCGTTGCGCGGGAGCAGGCCCATGATCGCCATGGTGGCGGCGCTCTTGCCCGAGCCGGACTCGCCGACGATGCCCAGGGTCTCCCCGGAGGCCACGTCGAAGGACAGGCGTTCGACCGCGACCACCGGCCCGGAGTCGGTCCGGTAGGTGACGGTCAGGTCGCGCACGGACAGCACGGGGGGCGTGTCGCCGGCCGCCGGCGCGGCCGGGTCGCCGCTCGTCGCGGGAGGCGCTTGGGTGTTCATCACTGCCTTCCTTGGGGGTCGAAGGCGTCGCGCAGGCCGTCGCCGACGAAGTTGACGGCGAGCACGGTGATCAGGATCGCCAGGCCCGGTACGTACAGCAGGTAGGCCTGCGAGGTGCCGATCAGTCCGGCGGCCTGGCTGAGCATGTTGCCCCAGCTGGACTGGGGCGGTTGGATGCCGAACCCGAGGAAGCTGGTGGTGGATTCGAGGATGATGGCCGAGGCGACGGCCAGGGACACGTTGACGGCGATCACGCCGGTGAGGTTGGGCAGCAGGTGGCGCACCACGATCCGCGCGTTCGAGGCGCCGATCACCCGGGCGGCCTGGATGAACTCCTTGTTGCGCAGGGTGAGTACCTGCGCGCGCACCACCCGGGCGATCATGGTCCAGCCGAGGGCGGACAGGACCAGGACGATGGTCGCCGGGGAGGGTCCCACCGCCTGGAGTGCCAGGGCCAGCACGGCGATGGCGGGCACGATCAGGAACAGGTCGGTCACCCGCATGATCACCTCGTCGGCCCACCCGCCGGCGAATCCGGCGATCGCGCCGACGGCGGTGCCGACGACGGTGGACAACAGCGCGACGCAGATGCCGATCGCCAGCGAGACCTGCCCGGCGAAGAGCAGTTCGCTGAGGTAGTCGCGACCGAGCGAGTCGGTGCCCAGCCAGTGGCCTGAGGACGGCTGTCGGGCGCCCAGCAGGAGGTCCTGGTGGTTGTGCCCGTAGGGGGCGATCCAGTCGGCGCCGAAGCACACGATCGCCAGTGCGATCAGGATGAACAGGCCGACGACGGCCAGGCGGTGGCGCAGGAATCGGGCCAGGACGATCCGGTATCGGGGCTTGTCCGCGGTGCGGGCGGGTACGGTCGGCGCGGGGTCGCCCGCTGCCGGCGTCGGGGCGGTCGCTGCCTGGGAGGCGGCGATCCGGGCCGCGGCGGAGTCGGTCATCGCAGGGCCACCCTCGGGTCCAGGAGCGCGTAGGCCACGTCCGCCAGCAGGTTGAAGGCGATCACGGCGACGGCCACCACGAGCATCCACGGAATCAGCACGAACACGTCGCCGGCCAGGATCGAGCTGAGGAAGAGTCGGCCCATGCCGGGGATCGCGTAGATCTGTTCGGTGACGACCAGGCCGCCGACCAGGACGGCCGCGTCCAGGGCCACGACGGTGACGAACGGCGCGAGCGCGTTGCGCAGCGCGTGCCGGAACAGGATGTGCCGGCGCGGAACACCCTTGGCCCGGGCGGTGCGCACGTAGTCGCTGCCGAGGGCTTCGAGCATCGAGGCGCGGCTGAACCGCGACCAACTTGCGACCAGTCCGATGGTCAGGGTGACCACGGGAAGCGCCAGGTGACGGAAGTAGTCGAGGTTGATCCCGCTCTCCCCGACCGAGTGCAGTCCGACGAAGTACAGCGGGGGTTCGCTCAGGCCGAACTGCTGCCTGGGCCACACCGCCAGGACCTGGATGAGCACCAGGCCGAGCCAGAAGGCGGGCATCGCGATGCCGACGTAGGACAGCCCGGTGAGCACGTAGTCCCCGGCCGAGTACTGGCGCGCCGCCGAGTAGATCCCGATGGCGAGGGCGATCACGGCGGCGAACAGCACGCCCCAGAACATCAGTTGCAGGGTGACTTCGAGCGCGGAGCCGATCATCGGCTTGACGGATCCGCTGGTCCGGGTGCTGGTGCCCCAGTCGCCGGTGACGAAGGCCTTCATCCACAGCAGGTACTGCTCGGGCACGGAGCGGTCCAGCCCGAGCAGTTCGGTCTGGCGGCGTACGGCGCCCGGGTCGGTGGACTGGCGTAGTTTGGCGAGCGGGTCGAAGGTCGCCCGCACGGCCCAGAACAGGATGTACGAGGCGATCACCAGCACGGGCAGCGAGTAGGCCAGGCGGCGCAGGGTGTATCTCAGCATGGGATGTCCTCGGCGAGGGGTCGGACGCCGGTCATTTCGCCAGTCCCCATTCGGCGAGGTTCCAGAACGGGCCCTGGACGGGGTTGATGCTGATCGGGCCGCCGACCTTCTTGCCGGTCAGCAGGATGTTGGGCACGGCCCCGAGCGGCAGCGACGGCACGGATTCGGCGAGCAGCTTCTCGCTCCGGCGGGACGCCTCCAGCCGGGACGCCTCGTCGACGTCGCTGCCGACCCGGCCGAGCAGCGCGTCCAGGCCGGGGATGTTCGCGCGCACGAAGTTGATGCCCGAGTTGCCGTTGGCGTCGCCGGGGATGGATCCCGAGCCGAAGCTGGCGTCCAGGGTGGGTTCGGGGAAGGTGTCGGTCAGGTTCCACAGTCCGAGTTGGAAGTCCCCGGCCGGGGCGACCTTGCCGAACAGGTTCGCGGCGCTGGTGTTCTTGATGGTCATCTTGAATCCGGCCTGACGCAGTTGCGATTGCAGGATCTGCTCGGTGAGTTCGCGGCTCTGGTTGCCGGCGAGGGAAACGATCGTGAACTGTGCGGCGCGGCCGTCCTTGGCCCAGATGCCGTCGCCGTTCTTCGTCCACCCGGCGGCGGTCATGATCTGTCCGACCCTGGTGAGGTCGCGTTGATAGACGGCGAAGTCCTCGGCGGCGAACGCGGACACCAGCGGGGACAGGAAGCTCTGCGCGGGCGCGGTCACGCCCAGCGAGCCGAAGAGTTTGCGCACGATCGCGGCGCGGTCGATCGAGTAGGCGAACGCCTCGCGCACCGCCTTGGAGTCGAACGGGAACGCGGCGTTGTTCATCCACAGTGCCTGGAGGTTGCCGGTACGGGTCTCCACCTGCATGTCGGCGCTGCCGCCGAGCGAGTTGATCTGGGAGAGCACGTCGAGTTGCGGCGTCGGGTACAGGGCGTCGAGCTGGCCGCTGGCGAAGGCCTGGAACTCGGCGGCGGTGTCGGTGGTGAACTGGAACGTCACCTTGTTCAGGTGGGGTTTGGGGCCCCAGTAGCGCTCGTTGGGGACCAGGGTGACGGAGGTGCCCCTGATCCAGGAGGCGATCTTCCACGGCCCGCCGCTGAAGCCGTAGCCGTTCTTCATCACCTCGTTGCGGTCCTTGCCCTCCAGGAGGTGGGCGGGCAGGACGCCGTACTCGGCGCCGAACAGCTGTCGCCAGTTGGCGTAGGGGGACTTGAGGGTGACGATCGTGGTGCGCGCGTCCGGGGTGGCGATCGTGTCGATGAGGTCGTAGCCGGTCTGGGTGAAGACGTCCTTGCCGTCGCGGATCTGCAGCGCGGTGTATTTCAGGTCGGCCGAGGTGATGGGTTGCCCGTCGGACCAGACCGCGGCGGGGTTGAGCGTGTAGGTGATCGTCTGGCGCCCGTCCGCCACCTCGGTGGTGGGCGTGCCGGCCATCAGCGGGGAGGCGACGGGCACCCAGTCCCTGCCCCGCTGTACGACGGTGAAGACCTGCGGGATGGTCTGCGCCTGCATGAGGTAGGTGCCCCAGATGGAGCCGGCGCAGGTGGAGATCCAGTCGGCGCAGTCCGGCTCCTGTTCGGCGCCGATCACCAGGCTTCCGCCGTCCTTGACGGGGACATCGCGGATGGAGTTGGTCCCCGGCGCCAGCGCCGGCGCACCGGAGGTGCACGCGGTCGCCACGAGCACGGTCAGGGCGGCGAGGGCACCGGCCACGGGGTTGCGCAGTCTTCGGGCTCTGGGCGGCCGATGGCCGGTTCGTTCAGGAATCATGGTGTTCGACCTTCCCTGTACGGGATGTCCCCGGGACTCGAGGATCAAGGGTAAGGAGACGTGAACGGCATAGCAATACACATAGGCTAGGAGTTAGCCGATGAGATTGACTTGAAATGTGGCCATGGCTCCGCCAGGCTCGGAACAAGGGCGCCCACCGGCGCCGACTACCGGGAAGGAACCCCGCACATGAGTGCCCCGAACGCCGAGGAACCCTCCGGTGCGCCGGCGAAAACCACCGGTCCCGGGCGCCGTCGACTGCCCCGGGACACCCTCAGCCGCCAGGTGATCCTGGAGGCCGCCGAGCGGGTCGCCGCCCGGGACGGGCTGGACGCCTTCACCTTCCAGTCGCTCGCCAAGGAGGTGAACGCCCACCCGACGTCGCTCTATCGGCACTTCCGCGACAAGGACCAGTTGGTCCTGGAGCTGATCGACGACCTCCGGGCACGCTCCTACGGCGGCCGTCTGGAGGCGACCGACTCCTGGCGCGAGGATCTGCGCACGCTGGCCCGCTATGTACACGAACACCTGATGCGCTACCCGCAGTTCGCCGTGCAGATGGCCGCGCGCACCACCCGCAGGCCCACCGAGTTCGCCAACGTCGAGTTCGCCCTGGACGCGCTGTTGCGCGCCGGCCTCGACGAGGAGGACGCGGCCATGTACCTGCGTGTGTTCGGCAACGTGGTGCGCTCGCTGGCGAGCATGGAGGCGGGCATGCTCGTCCTGGACCCGGAGACCCGCGACGGCGACACGCTGGCCTGGCAGTTGGAATACCGCAGGCTGCCGGCCGAGAAGTATCCGCGCATCGCCGCGATGAGCGGGGAGCTTCGGGACATCGGCGACCCCCGGGTCTTCGACACCGCCGTGGACCTGTTCCTCGACGCTATCGAGGCGCGTGCGGCACAGGCCCGGGAGGCGAGGGCCGCGAAGGAGGGGGCCGCGCCGGACGCGGAGGAATGAGCCGCCCCGGGCGGGGCGACCGGTGTGCCCTGTGTCAGCCGGCGGTCGCGGTGACCGCCGGCGCCCGGATCAGTGCGGCCACCAGCCTCGCGCGCTCCGGGAGGGAATCCAGGTCCACCCACTCGTGTCGGGCGTGCGCGCCGGCGCCGGCGGGTCCGAGGCCGTCCAGGGTGGGGATGCCCAGTCCGGCGGTGAAGTTGCCGTCGGAGGCGCCGCCGACCCGGGCCTCCCCGAGTGCGGCGAGCCCCTGCTCGCGGGCCAGGCTGCGGGCGGCCGACAACAGGTGTACGGACATGCCGCGTTCCAGCGGGGGGCGGTTGATGCCTCCCGCCAGTTCGACCCGGGCCCCGGGCAATCGCGCGCACAGTGCGCCCAGCGCCCGCTCGACGCGTTCCAACTCCCGCCGCTCCCAGGCCCGTACGTCGATCTCGACATGGGCCGACTCGGGCACGGTGTTGGTCGTGGTCCCGGCCGAGCCGACGGTGGGGGTGACGGTCGTACCGCGCCCGGTGTCGCCGAGGGCGTCGATCGCCAGCACCTGGTGCGCCAACTCCACCAGGGCGTTGACCCCCGACTCCGGTTCCAGTCCGGCATGGGCCGCGCGCCCGCGTACGGCCAGGCGATACAGCGCCACACCCTTGCGGGCGGTCTTCAGGGCCCCGTCCTGACCGGGTTCGAGGACCAGTACGGCCCGGCAGTCGGCCGCCGCCTCCTCGACCAGCGCGCGCGAGGTGGGCGAGCCGCGCTCCTCGTCGCCGGTGACCAGCATCCGCACGTCGTCGGCGCCTCCCGTCAGCTCCAGCGCGTCCAGCGCCGTGACCAGACCCGCCTTCATGTCGAACACCCCGGGCCCGGTCGCCCGCCCGTCCACCGCGGTGAACGGACGCTCGGCGAGGGTGCCCAGCGGCCACACGGTGTCGGCGTGGCCGAGCAGCAGCACCGGGGCCCGCGCCGGGTCGCGGACCCGCTCGTGCACGTACAGGTGCGGCACCCCTTCGCTGACCACCCGTTCGGCCCGGCCCAGCAGGCCGCTCGACCACGAGGCCAGCAATTCGTACAGCGGGTCCAACCCCGGGGCGTGGCCGGACGGCGTCTCCAGTTCGACCAGTTGCCGCAGCCGGTCCAGGGAGCGCGCGGCGTCGACGTCGTGGGACGTGGTGGTCAACGGGTGCCTCCCGATTCGGTGGGCCGGCAGAACGACGCCAGGGCCCGCGCCACCTCGTGGGGCGCTTCCTCGCACAGGTAGTGGTCGGCCTCGATCGGTACCGCGTCGACGTGGCGCGCGTACGACCGCCAGACGCCCCGCACGTCGAAGGAGCGCCCCACGTAGCTCTTCGTCCCCCACAGCGCGAGCAGCGGAGCCTCGATCACCCGGCCGCGTTCGCGGTCCCGGCGGTCGTGCACCAGGTCGACGCCGGCCGCGGCCCGGTAGTCGGCGCACGACGCGCGCACCGTGTCCGGGTCGAAGCAGCGCGCGTATTCGGCCATCGCCGCCTCGTCGAACGGCGCACCGCCGGCGTGCCGACCGGCGAAGCGGCTGCGCAGCCAGGCGTCGGTGTCCGCGAGGATCAGCCGCTCGGGCAGGTCGCACTCCAGCGCGAGGAAGAACCAGTGGAAGTAGGTGGAGGCCATCGCCCGATCGACGTTGTCGAACATGTGCAGCGTCGGCACCACGTCCAGCACGGCGACGCACCGCACCCGCTCGGGCGAATCGAGCGCCATCCGGTGGGCTACGCGGGCGCCCCGGTCGTGGCCGGCGACCGCGAAGCGCGCGAAGCCGAGGGACTGCATCAGCTCGACCTGGTCGGCGGCCATGACCCGCTTGCTGTAGGGCGTATGGGAAGGCGTGTCGGCCGGTTTGTCGCTGTCCCCGTAGCCGCGCAGGTCCGCCAGCACGACGGTGTGGCCGGCCGCGATCAGCTCCGGGGCGACCCGGTGCCACATGGCCGAGGTCTGCGGGTAGCCGTGGAGCAGCAGGATCGGGGGGCCGTCGCCGCCGACGAGGGCGTTGATCCGCACGCCGTCGCGGGAGGACCGCACGCGACGCAGGCCGGGCGGCGGGTGGTACGTGGTCATGCGGCCGTCCCGGAGCGGCGCAGTTCCTCGATGAAGGCGTCGCACACCTCGTCCGTCGACAGCGTGCCGCCGAGGTCGGGGGTGACGGTGCCGGCGGCGACGACCCGATCCAGGGCCCGGACGAGGCGGTCGGCCGCCTCCTTCTCGCCGAGGTGCTCCAGCATCAGCGCGCCGGACCAGATCTGGCCGATCGGGTCGGCCGATCCGGTGCCGACGATGTCCGGCGCGGAGCCGTGGATGGGCTCGAACATCGAGGGGTGGCGGCCGGTGGGGTCGATGTTGCCGCAGGGGGCGACGCCGATGCTCCCGGCGAGGGCGGCGGTCAGGTCGCTGAGGATGTCGCCGAACAGGTTGGAGGCGACGATCACGTCGAAGCGGGTGGGGTCCAGGACGAGCAGCGCGGCGAGGGCGTCGACGTGGTACGAGGTCAGCTCGACGTCGGGGAAGTCGGCGGCGACCTCGGCCACCACCTCGTCCCAGAACGGCATGGTGTGCACGATGCCGTTCGACTTGGTCGCGGAGGCCACCCGGCCCGAGCGGGTACGGGCGAGCCCGAACGCGCAGCGGGCGATGCGCTCGACGCCCATGCGGGTGAACACGGCTTCCTGCACCGCGAGTTCATGGGGGCGGCCCCGGTACAGCCGGCCACCGACCTCGCCGTACTCGCCCTCGGTGTTCTCCCGCACCACGACCAGGTCGAAAGGCCGTTCGTCGCGCAACGGCCCACGGATCCCGGGCAACGAGCGCACCGGGCGCAGCGAGACGAACTGGTCGAACTCGCGCCTGATGGGGATCAGCAGCCCCCACAGGGACACGTGATCGGGAACCTCCGGCGTACCGACCGCCCCGAGCAGGATCGCGTCGGCGGCGCTCAGCTGCTCGATCCCGTCGCTCGGCATCATCGCACCGGTCTCGGCATGGAACGCGCAGCCCCAGGGGTACTCCGTCCACAACAGTTCGAACCCGTGCGTCGCGGACAACACGTCGAGAACGCGCCGAGCAGCCGCCACGGTCTCCCGACCGATGCCGTCACCGGGTATCGCCGCGATCCGATATGTACGCATACGATCTCCCATCCCTCTCACTAGCAATGCACCTAGCCTATGAGATAGCCACGATGAATTGCTAGAGGTTCGCACGGCACGCCCGCCGGCGCCGGCGACCCCGCCTCTGCCTCGCGCCCGCCTCGGCGTTCGCCCCGCGCCCGCGCCGCTTGCCGCGCCGCGCCTGCCCCGCCCCGCCCCCGTGCCGGCGCGTTGCGCCCCCACCCCGGCCCCGCCGCTCGGACGGCCCACCGTTCGCCGCGCTACGGGCCGCCTTGCTCGTGCGCTGCTGTCGGCCTTCTCAGGCTGAGTCGGTGAGGCGGGTGTGGATGGCTTCGGCGGTGGTGTGGGCGTGTTGGTCCACGAGCGTGAAGTGGTCGCCGGGGACGGTGACTTCGGTGTGCGGCAGGCTCCACTGCGGGGGCGGGTCGGTGTCGGGCAGTGGGTGTTCGGCGCGTACGTACAGGGTGGGGCAGGCGAGAGGGGTGGGGGTCCAGTTGGCGAAGAGTTCGAAGTATCGGGCCATGGCGGTGAGCCGGGCGGGGGCGGAGGCGGCGAACTCCGCCGCTTGGCGCAACACGTCCGATGCCATCCCGGGGAACGCCCGAGCCTGGTCGCCGTGCACGGGGGGACAGGTGTCCACCAGGACGACGGCCGTCGGGGCGGCTCCCTCGGACTCCAGGCGCTCGGCCACGGCATGGGCCACCCAGCCGCCGGCCGACCGTCCCAGCAGTACCACCGGGCCGCCGGCCACAGCCGCTGCCGCGCGGACGGCGGCGGCCTGGGCGGTGACCAGGTGCCGCGCCACCAGCATGCCTAGCGAGCCGGTCCCGCCGGTGACCAGGACTGTGCCGTCCGGGTCGCGGGGCCGCCGTTTCGGCGCCGCCTCGACCAGTGGCACCAGCTTCGGCACGTAGACCGTGCCTCGGCGGACGGCCGCCTCCGGCTCCGAGTCGGCCAGGAGCGCGGGCAGCGCGGCGTGGGAGTCGGGGTGGTCGTCCACGTCGATCAGGGCGAAGCGCCCCGGGTGTTCCCGCAGCGCCGACCGGACCAGGCCCCACACGGGGGCGTGCGACGCCACGGCCGCCGCCGCGCCGGGACGGGCGTCGTCGCGGTCCGCGTGGACACCCTCGTCGGCCGGGTCGACGGCGTCGCACGTCACGAACACCAGACGGGTGCGGGCCAGGTGCGGTTGTGCGAGCCACTCCCGCACGAGCGTCAGCGCCCAGTCCGCCGTACGCGACATCTCGTGCGCGGCCCGGGTCGTGCCGGACGGCGGGCACACCGCCACGACGACGGCCGACGACGCGTCGCACGCCGCCGGGTCGGCGTACACCGGGACGCCGGAACCCAGCGGCGCGAGGGCGTCCACCGGCGGTGTACCGGCCGCGCCCAGCACCCCCCAACGCAGCGTCCCCGCAGGTGTGGGCGGCTGGCTCCATCCGCGCGGAATGGAAGGCGTGGCCGACCCGCAGCGGCGTCACCGGGCGACCCCGCTCGCGGAAGTACGCGGCGACCTCCCCCACCGCGGCCTCGTCGCCGGAAACCACCACCGAGGTGGGCCCGTTGATCGCGGCGATCTCCGCCGCGCCCTCGATCTCGGCGAGGTGCGCGGCCAGTCCGTCCGCGCCGACGGCCACCGCCGTCATCGCCCCGCCCGGGGGCAGCGCGTCCATCAGCCGGCCCCGGGCCGCCACGAGGGTGCAGGCGTCCGCGAGGGACAACACTCCGGCGACGTGGGCCGCCGTCACCTCGCCGACCGAGTGCCCGGCGACCAGGTCGGGGTGTACCCCCATGCCGCGAACTGCCGGAACAGGGCCGTCCCCAGTGCGAACAGCGCCGGCTGCGCGAATCGGGTGGTCCGCAGCAGCGCGGCCCGCCGGGTATCGGGCTCGGCGAACATGACGTCCCGCAGCGGCACCGGCAACCCCGTGTCGAGCAGGGCACAACACTCGTCCAACGCGGCGGCGAAGGCCGGATGCCGATCGCGCGACGCGTACAGTTCACGGCCCCCGCCGACGCGCCGGCCGCCCTGGTCGGTGAACAACAGGGCACGGTGAGGGCCGGGCCTTCGAGGCCGAAGGTGTAGGCGATCCGCCCCGAGGCGACGCTTCCGGCGTTGCCGATGCCGAGATAGCCCTCGACATGCTCGGGCGTCCTCGTCAGCCGCCGGGCGTAGTCGCTGTACATCAGGCCGACGTACACCCCGGTCGCGCTGCCGCGCAGGGTGTCGGGGACGAGGCCGGCGTACTCGAAGGCCTCCCACGTCACTTCGAGCAGCAGCCGGTGCTGCGGGTCCATCGCCAACGCCTCGCGGGGGGGAGATGCCGAAGAAGCCGGGGTCGAAGCGGTCCGCGCCGAGGAGGAAGCCGCCTTCGCGCACATACGTCCGCCCGAACCGCCCGGGGTCCGGGTCGTACAGCGCCTCGGTGTCCCAGCCCCGGTCGGTGGGGAACGGGCCGATGGCGTCCCGGCCTTCGGCCACCAGCCGCCACAGGTCCTCGGGGGAGGTCACGCCCCCGGGGTAGCGGCACGCCATGCCCACGATCACCACGGGGTCGTCGTCGGGACGGGCCGCCGGCGGGTGCGCGGGCGCGCCGGCGGCCGGTGTGGCGGCGTGTTGTGCCGCGAGGTGGGCGGCGAGCGCGGCGACGGTGGGAAAGTCGAAGGCGACGGCCTCGGAGAGCGGCAGGCCGGTCGCCGCCGACAACCGCTCGCGCAGCACGGTCGCGGCAAGGGAGTCCATGCCCAGGTCCCGAAGTGCCGTGTCCGGCTCGACCGCTCGTGGCGTACGGCCGAGCAGGGCCGCCACCTCGCCGCGCACCAGTGCGGTCAGGTCTCGCGCCGGCGTCCCGGCGGCCGGCGTGTCCAGTGCGCGGGCCGGCAGGCCCGCGAGGTCGCGCCGCAGGATCTTGCCCGACGCGGTTCGGGGCAGGTCCGCCACCTCGAACAGGTCGACGGGCACTTTGCCGGCGGACAATTCCGCGCGGCAGGCGGCGAGGACGCGGCCCCGGTCCGGCACACGACCGCCGGGCGCGGGCACGGGATAGCCCACCGGCACCTCCCCGAAGACGGGGTGCGCGCGGCCGGCCACGGCGGCGTCCGCCACGCCGGGCAACCGCCGTAGTACGGCCTCCACTTCCGAGGGATGGATGTTCACCCCGCCTCGGACGATCAGGTCGCTCGCCCGGCCGGTGACGGCCAGTTTGCCGAGGGCGTCGATCGTGGCCAGGTCGCCGGTGCGGTACCAGCCGCCGCGCAATACCTCGGCGGTGGCGTCCGGCCTGCCGTGGTAGCCGACCATCACGCCGGGCCCGTTGACCCACAACTCCCCCCTCGCCCACCTCCCAACCGTCGGGCCCGCCGCCGACCCGGACCCGGATGTCGCGCAGCACCCGGACGCTCGCCCCGGGGCCCGTCGCCAAGATGACCGGCCGGCCGCGCGGTCCGGCGTTGCGACTCCCGGTAGGTGACCCGTGTGCGGCGGTCCCGAAACCAGACCCTGTCCCCCGAGCGCCGGGCATGTCGCCCCAGCAACTCGGGCAGCGGCCGGACGACGTCGGCGTGCGCAACCACCCGCATGACCTCCCGGAGACGATCCGCCGCCGAAAACGACGACACGCTCCACGGAGTTCCCTCCCGACACCGAACAAACCCACATCGGGTCCGCCGGCAGGCCCTCCCCCGCACCCCGGCGCATCGAGGCGGTGGGTCCCCGTTCCGACCCAGAGGGACGGAACAAGGAACCCTGCGCACCACCTCGATCAGGCTCAGTCGATACAGAACTCGTTGCCCTCGATGTCCTGCATCCCGATGCACGACTCGTTGAACTCGTCGGCGAGCAGGACCCGCTCGCATACCGCGCCGAGCGCCTCCAGTCGCACCCGCTCGGCCTGGAGCGCGGCAAGGCGCTCCTCACCGACGAGCCCGGTGCCGACCCGCACGTCGAGATGCACCCGGTTCTTGACGACCTTGCCTTCGGGAACCCGCTGGAAGTACAGGCGCGGGCCCTCGCCCGTGGGATCCATGCAGGCGAACCCCGCACCCTGGCGCTCGGGCGGCAACGAGCGCGTGTAGTCGTCCCAGGTGTCGAACCCCTTCGGCGGCGGCGGTACGACGTACCCCAACACCTCGCACCAGAAACGGGCAACACGCTCGGGGTCCGCGCAGTCGAAGGTGACTTGGAACTTCTTGATCGATGCCATCGCTCCACCGTAGCGACGGCCCCCGAATACCGGCCCCGCGGGTGCCGCCGGCACACCCGGGCGACCCGGCCGCGCGTACGCGCCACGAGACCGAATTGCATAGTCATGCGGGATCCTGTATATCTTTCCCATGTCCAAGGTTCTCACCTCCCTGCCCACCGGCGAACGCGTCGGTATCGCCTTCTCCGGCGGCCTCGACACGTCCGTCGCCGTCGCGTGGATGCGCGACAAGGGTGCCGTCCCGTGCACCTACACCGCCGATATCGGCCAGTACGACGAGCCCGACATCGCCTCGGTGCCCGGCCGCGCGCGTACCTACGGCGCGGAGATCGCCCGCCTGGTCGACTGCCGGGCGGCGCTGGTCGAGGAGGGCCTGGCCGCACTCGCCTGCGGCGCGTTCCACATCCGCTCCGGCGGGCGCGCCTACTTCAACACCACACCGCTCGGCCGCGCCGTCACCGGCACCCTGCTGGTGCGGGCGATGCTGGAGGACGACGTCCAGATCTGGGGCGACGGGTCGACGTTCAAGGGCAACGACATCGAGCGGTTCTACCGCTACGGTCTGCTCGCGAACCCGCACCTGCGCATCTACAAGCCGTGGCTCGACGCCGACTTCGTCACCGAGCTGGGCGGCCGCAAGGAGATGTCGGAGTGGCTGGTGGCCCACGGGCTGCCCTACCGCGACAGCGCCGAGAAGGCCTACTCGACGGATGCCAACATCTGGGGCGCCACCCACGAGGCCAAGACGCTCGAACACCTGGACACCGGCGTCGAGACCGTCGAGCCGATCATGGGCGTGCGGTTCTGGGACCCGACCGTGGAGATCGCCCCCGAAGACGTCACGATCGGGTTCGACCAGGGCCGCCCCGTCAGCATCAACGGCAAGCGGTTCGCCTCCGCCGTCGACCTGGTCATGGAGGCCAACGCCACCGGCGGCCGGCACGGCCTGGGCATGTCGGACCAGATCGAGAACCGGATCATCGAGGCGAAGAGCCGCGGCATCTACGAGGCGCCCGGCATGGCGCTGCTGCACATCGCGTACGAGCGCCTCGTCAACGCCATCCACAACGAGGACACCCTCGCGCACTACCAGTTCGAGGGCCGTCGGCTGGGCCGGCTGATGTACGAGGGCCGGTGGCTGGACCCGCAGGCGCTGATGATCCGCGAGGCGCTGCAGCGCTGGGTCGGCTCCGCGGTGACGGGCGAAGTGACCCTGCGGCTTCGGCGCGGCGAGGACTACTCGATCCTGGACACCACCGGGCCCGCCTTCAGCTACCACCCGGACAAGTTGTCGATGGAGCGCACCGAAGACTCGGCGTTCGGCCCGGTGGACCGGATCGGCCAGCTGACCATGCGCAACCTCGACATCGCCGACTCGCGCGCCAAGCTGGAGCAGTACGCCGGCCTCGGCATCGTCGGCACCACCCACCCCGCCCTCATCGGCGCCCTCCAGGCCCCGCCGACCGCCCTGATCGAAGACATGCCGGAAGGCGGCGCGGAAGCCATCGCCTCCCGCGGCGAGGTATCCGACGACGACCAACTCCTCGACCGAGCAGCCATGGAACTCGGCACCGACTAACCCCACCCCACCCAAGGGCCCGCCCCGAACACCGAATTCCAGGGGCGGGCCCACTCGGCGCGCAACCTACGACGCCCGGTCTCCCATCGCACGGGGACGCAGAACCATGAGCGAGTCCTCCAAGGCCGCCACCATGGCGAAGGGGAACCGGTCGAGCTCGAGACACAGTGCGACGTCATCGGGATGAACTCCTCGACGCACGCCCTCCGTGAGCTCGGCGGCGGCGCGCGACGCACCGGCTCGGCGGAGAAACCCGCCGGCATCCGTATCGGCCCCGACGGCTCTGCGAGCGATGTACTGGGCACACGCCAAATCCTCATCGGCCCGCCCATCCTCACCGGTGACCACGAACGTGACACCGTCGCTCCCGCGCGCCCGCAGGAGCCGAGCGGTCGCCTCCGCCACCACGAAGCCGGCGCACAACACCAACGACGCGTCCTTGACCGCGAGGGCACCGACCGTCCCCGCCGTGGTCTTGTGCACAACGGTCCGCCCATCGAGGTCGACCGATCGCAGCAACCCCGGCGAATTGACGAAGTCGAACCCGGGTGCGAGCGGACCATCCTTGATCGCCACCCAATCCGGATGCCGCGCCTTCAGCGCCAGCGCCTCGGCCGGCGACTCCGCGAGAACGATCCGATCCGCCCCCCGGGCAAAGACCCAGCCGGCCACGGTAAAGGCACGCATCACGTCGACCACGACCGCCACGGACGGGACTTCACCCAGGTTACCAATACCGAGAAACCGAACATCCATCCGAACATGATCGTGCACTCCCCCCGACGCCACCATGCCCGGGGCGGTGGTGTGGGGTCAGTTCGGGCCGGCGAGGAAATGAACTGGTGGTTGGCCGGGGAATCGGCCAGGACGGTCGGCCAGGCGTACCCGTGGCACAACCTCCGGAACGGGACGGGCACTTGACGAGCCTCGGCAAGCTATCCGCCCCGTATCGGGAAAAGAGAGGGACTTCCCGGCGCTTCCACCTGCGGGTGCGCTGAGGTCGGTCCCGTCGAGGGCGCGCCGATCGCACGGGGGTTCGAGGCGGCGGGCCGTGCGTCTGAACGGGCGCCGGTGCGGGTACACGCCGTTGCCCGGCACCGGGACGTGTCCGGTGCGGGCGTGCTCCGCCGGTTCCATGTTCAGGGAGAGTTCGTGATGTTTCCATTCGATCCCGAATCACCGACGCCGACACCGACGCATCACGAACCTGCCGCGCCCACCCGGCGTTTCGGGACGTGGGCCACCCCGCCCGACACCCCGGCCACACCGCCGCGACCCACCGAACCTCCGTTCCGCCCGGAGGCTCGTCCGGAGAATCGCCCGCAGGCCGACCCGGAGGATCCGACACCCACGTGGCCCGCCTCCGCGCCGGCTCCGACTCCGGCCCCGGTCGCGGTCGCGGAGCCCGCCGCGCCGATCGTCGCGCACCCCGCACCGAGCGCCCCGATCGAGGAACCGGCCGGCCACCCGCAAAGGGTCTACAACGAACCGGCGGACAAGCTGCTCCGCATCGCGGCCACGCATCGGTCGGTCCCGGATCTCGCCCGGATGATCACGATCCTGGACGACGGTTCGGGAACAGCCGCCGACGACGCGTTGCGGGAAGCGGCGATGACGCGGCCGGTGAGCGATCTGGTACTGCTGACGGATCTATTGCGGAACCCCACCTACGCCGCGCAGGACGGGGGGCCCGCCACGGAGTCCGACCCGCACGCACCGGGAGGCACCGCCACGTTCGCGCCCGAATCCGCGCCGCGGAGCTCGGCCGCGGCCGGAGGGGCGGGCCTGCGGTGGGTCACGGCGGCGGGTCTGGCGGTCTCCGGGGTGGCGTTGGGCAGCGCGATTCCAGCGACCTTCCGCACGCCTCCGTACACCGCCGCGTGGTTGGCCGCAGTGGCGCTGACCTGCCTGTTCCTGGCCGGACTGACCTCCGTACGCGCCGGCCGGAACGCGCGTCTGGCGGCCCTGGCGGCGGGATGCGCCACCATCGCCACCGCCGTCGTACCGCAACTGACCGCCGGACGGCAGGCCGCCGCGTGGCTCGACACATCGGGCCTGATCGCCCTGGGCGCGGGCTCGATCACCACCCTGTGCGCGGCGGCGTTCCTCGCCCGACAGATCGACCTGCCGAACTCCCGGCAGCCCAAGCAGCCGGTCGCCTTCGAGCCGTGGGAGGCCACGATGCTGGAGAACCGCCCTCCGAGCACCACCCGCATGCTCGGCTGACCCCGCAGACCATCCGGGCCGCCCGGTCGCCTCGACCGCCCGGGCCGCCCGGGTCACCCGCACTCCCAGGTCACCCGCCCCGTTACCTTTTTCGTGGTCCTGAAATGGGGCTCCTGGCCTCCGGGTCCGGCATGGCTTTTGCCCCCTGTCGAACGCATGACCTGGGGGGTG
>NZ_JBIRUB010000022.1:0-128549 GCF_044334985.1 Embleya sp. NPDC020630 | reverse complement strand
CCCTGTCGCCGGTTGGATGTCCATGACATCCAACCGGCACGCAGACCATCACGACCACCGGCCACCCGGTGAACGTTTCCGGTCACAGCACTAGATGAGTAATACGACCACAGCAAGCGACAGTCACCATTCCCAGAATCCGGGCATGCTTGTATTCCACGACGGCGAATGTCCACACATGTGCTTCACTCAAACTGCGTGCCAGGCGGAAATCCTGTTTACTGCGCATCTCGATAGATCGATTGAGTTGAACGGCCTAATCACGTCGGCAGAGGGCGGTGTAGCGGGCCGCGCCAGAGTTGTTGTCCTCGGCGAGCCAGCCGTCCTGCTCGCTCGCGTCCTTTGGGCAGACATGCACCGAGGTGAGAAGCCCTTGTCTTAATTTGACATGTTCCTGGATCGCCCGACGTGGGTACGAGCCGCAGGCGCGAGACCGTTGCCGTAACAACAACGGGTTAGCCCGGAGGTGGTGTTCTTTTCTGGATTGACTTGTATTTCTGTATCCAGATTGGGTGCTAAGTTTGATACCGTTATTGGCAACAAATGGTACGTGGAGGGCTACGGATCTACGCCTGCCCCCGACGCGTCAGGCCGAGAGCGAGCCTGTAAAGGTCAGGCACTCTGTAGCGGCGTACATCGTCTTGAGTGCCTTCGTAGATCTCCAACAGACCGACTTCGAGAGCGAGATCTACACGCTCAGCAGCGGCTGGGTCCACTGCTTCGATCTCGCCCGGTTCGATCGGGGTCCTACGCAGGCTCCTCAGAGCTTCGACGACACCGTCGAGTTCTGGAAACTCCTCTTGCAAAGCTTGCAGTGCCTCGATACTGACCCTATCAAGGCTAGGCACCAGGGCCCGTGGCCTCATGATGCTGCGATCGTAACTGCTTCGCGCTTCTTCCCGCCTTTCCCATTGAACAGCCTCATGAAACAGCTGGGAAAGAGAGCGTGGCCCGTGGTCTCCTTGGCCGTCGGCTAGACGATTCCACACCCAGTTGCGTGTGAAGGTTGTCTTGCCTCCCTTCATTCGCTCACCGACCAGAACATTCCAGGCGCGGCGCACCTCATCGTCACGCCAATCGTCGACAGATGGGCCAATTCGAATTTCCGCCACCATCGCTCGGTAAATTTCGCTACGGATCGCTTGCTTCAATACTGTCTTGAAGTAGTCGTTCTGATCGCGCCACATGAGTTGAACGGAGCGCCCATAAAGATGGCTTTTGTTCTCGAATCGCAGTTGTTGCCAGATGTCCACTCGAAGCATGACTTTGAAAGAAAGCAAAGATAGATGCGCTTCCGATTCTGTCAGGAAGGTCATCAAACCCGTAACAGCACGAGTCCTTCTCTGTCGACTCTCGGCATTGTTCCCAAATCCGGTATCAAGGCCATCGAAGAGCAGCATGTGCCGGTTTTTTGCACGGGCGTTGGTGTCTCTCAGCCAGCGGGAACCCAGCAGGCCAGCCATAGGGCGGCTCATCATGTGCCTGATGACATCGAGCGTGGACAGTTCATCGTAGACGGAATCAAGAAACTCCGTCGTGAGTTCGAATCTGGCAGGCGGATCTGCCCTCTCCTCTGCAGGCAAGGCGAAGTATGCCGCAAGTGCCGTGTAGCAGGGCCAGAAGGTTGTCCACGCAGGTTCCCCGGAGAATTCCGACTCAACGAGTTCCAGAGCCTCAGAGCCAAGACTCCACTTGTAGAGTTGTCTGAAAGCGTGGGGGGAGAACACGATAACGGGATCCTCGTTTTCGCGATGCCTCTCCATCAACCAGCGAAAAACAGCTGTCTTTCCGGTTCCCTTACGGCCAATGACCAGCGGGGATCTGGCCTCAAGTGCTTGTTGCGCTACACGAGTGTGGACGAAGTCGTCAAGAAGACTAGCTTGCTGCTCTGCGGTACCGGTGGAGAAGTCGAGCTGCTCCAGTACATCGCGCTTTCGATTTCTACTTGAAGCCGATAGCGCGTACGTCTGAGGCAGCAACTGCTCTAGCCAATCTGCTACCGCTCCGTATGTTTCACGAGTTGTGACCCCGTTGACTACTTTGTCTCGAAAGGCAGTATCTGGCGAGTAGCTTACTGCGTGAGTGATTTCGTCCGCCCGAAGCGGGTCGAAACCTTCAGGACGCCGGCTCTGAGCGTCGCCAATCCACTGGTCGATCCAGGTGACTGCACGCGTAAGGACGGTTTCCGCAGAGGGCCCGGGCGGCAATGGAGAAACGATGAACCGCGGCTCGGGCGTAAGAGGAATGTCGGATGTTGCCCTACGGCTCTTGGCGGACATCAGCGCCCTGACAAGAAGCTCAGTCCCTCGCTCTGCCTGAGGGTGAGGGTAGA
This sequence comes from Embleya sp. NPDC020630, assembly GCF_044334985.1. Taxonomy (NCBI): domain Bacteria; kingdom Bacillati; phylum Actinomycetota; class Actinomycetes; order Kitasatosporales; family Streptomycetaceae; genus Embleya; species Embleya sp. NPDC020630. Next base: position 126,217 of record NZ_JBIRUB010000022.1, on the reverse strand, counting down.
GGCAAATGACGGCTAGATCAGAGATATCAAACAAGAGAGGTGCGGCAATCGGTGAAATGCCCGTGCGGGAATCAAGGAGAATCAAGTCCGGCTCAAGTGCCGACTCCTTGGCCAACTGCAAGAGTTTGTGAAGGGGATTACCAGCCTCCCTGTACCAGATCTCAGGATCCAGCAAGCGAAGACGATCTGCATAGTCGCTACTAAGTTGTCCTGCGGGCAGGCAGTAAAGTTCCTCGCCCTCGTTGACTCGCAGTACGTGATCCCTGATATCGACTTCATCGCCTCTCTCTAGGGCCAAGAGGAGCGGAAGCACACCTTGATCTTCCCTAGGTTCAGGGCAGCCCAAAACAGTAGCGAGCCCTGGTGCTTCGAGATCCATGTCAATGCAAAGCAGACGGCGGCCGCGCTCAGACAGAATCCGCGCTGCTGCTGCAAGGGCAGTTGTGCGTCCTACGCCACCCCGCAAGGAATAGAATGTGACAATGGCCGGGAGCTCGATGTCTTGGTCGAGATCTGTGGCAAAAGTCAGCTCATCATCCGAGAGCTGGCGGCTCAGGACGTCATGCCACAGAGGCAACTGTTCTGTAGTCTCGCTGAATGGAGGACCGTACCATTCCTGTTCGCTGGGGGTAATCAGTTCAGCGGTTGATACAAGATTTCCCACTCCCTTAAGGAGTAGATGGCGCCGTTCTGAGTCAGCTAGTGGATTGAGCAATTCGTGGACTACTCGAACGAGATAGGATCCAAATCCATCTTCGGCAACATAAATTTGAACATCGGTCAAACCGGCGGAGCGAGCGTTATCTTCGATCTGCTGCCGGATAGATCGACTGGTCATGGCCTCGCCGGTCATCGCCTTCCTCCTCTATTGTGCGGGCGTGCGAAACGAATTCGAGAGGTCACATATGAAGATAGTTCCTGGGCTCCACGGAGGAGTTCTTCTGCCGAGGCATCGTCAGGCAATTTTGCGCTATATCTGAGACTTGTAGTCCAGGTATCCATAAATGCCTTCTTGTGGCCGCTCAGATCTTGACTTCTCAGTCCGGCCGTATCCCAAAGCCCTCGAAGATCATGCCCAGCCGATCCTGATCGAGGGAAGGGCTTTCCCATTTTATGTAGGAGGGTTTTAAGTTTGCATTCGACTACATATCCAACCAAGTAGATAGCGCCGCACATCTGGTTGTGCTCTTGCAGTAGCTTGGATTCCCGCTGGCGCGCTCGAGCTGCGTCCTCTAGCAAGATACCGTCCCCCCTACCATGATCCTTCGCAGTCTAGCGGTGATGCTGGTTGTGGCGTTCGGCTCACAACTGCTGGGCTCGGCTTATGGGAGGAGTTAAGGTCGACGCGGCGGCGATGATCTTCAAGCGCCCCCGCCATGACGTACCCCTTCCATCGCATGAGGCAACTTGCTGTACGGGCGGCGCGGAGCGAGCCGCCCATCGAGGAGGTACAGAGCTTCCTCGTCAAAGCGGCCAAGCTCTGCAACAGCGCGCGCTGGGTCGTCGCCTTGGCGCTCGGGCCGCGGCAAGGGGAGGTGCTCGGCCTGCATGGGAAGGCGTCGCACTCGACGCGGGGTACGTCCGCATCCGTAAGGACCGTCTGCTGCCCAAGTACGCCTATAGCTGCGGAGACGACCCCTGCGGTCGGAAGGCAGGCCACCCTCGGTGGGAGCAGACCTGTCGTGAGTGCCTGCTCGCGCAACTCCCTCAGCATCCGCGCCAGTTCCCACGCCTTGTCGCCGTCCGCGCTCTCGGTGTCCCCCGCCACGATCGGTCCCCACGTCGTTCGGTCCGGATTTGGTCCGGACGTCCGCCGGAAATGCCGCGTCCCGGTCTGGGCAGCCTAAACAGCCGGAGGCGGCCCGGTGGCGGTTGCCGGAAGTCCCCGACCAGCGCCCGATGGGGCCACACGAACCCCACATGGCGGTTAACACCACACTGGGGAGCCCACTATGAACGACGACCACCCCGCCACCGCCACAACCGGCAGCCCCGCGTCTGCCACTCGACGTCGCTTCGTCCGCGTCGGGCGTTTCCTCGCCGTGAGCGCGGTGCGCGGCCTGGCCACTGGGGCGAGGACCGCCGCGAGTGCGTGGGTCGTGTGGTGGATTACCCACCTCTGACCATCGCGTGAGCGTCGAGGCGGCGGTTCGAGGCGTGCGGCTGAAGCTCAGATCTACGAAGATAAATTTAGCAGTATATGTCCGAAATAAATGCAACCAGAACTGCAACCAGAAACGACGTCAGCCCGGAGCATCGAAGTGCTCCGGGCTGACGTTTTGCCTGTTGAGGCTGGCGGAGGATACGAGATTCGAACTCGTGAGGGGGTGAACCCAACACGCTTTCCAAGCGTGCGCCCTAGGCCACTAGGCGAATCCTCCGTGCGGAAGCTTACAGGAGGTCCGTGGGTGCTCGCGCACCCCTATTCGAGTGGGGGTGGGATGCAGTGAACCCCCCGTGCACCCGGCAGAGCCTCCCTATCCTTGCTGCCTTCCGGCCCTGGGGAGGTTCAGGAGGGATACCGCCGCACGGGGGGTCCGGCGCCTACAGTACCCGACTCGGGGTGGGGTTCGGGTACGGGCGGGGGTGGTGGGGGTGGTCGGGCGTTCCGCGTCTGTCGTTCGGCCCGGCTATCGTCGGGGGCGTGTCGCTCGCCCTCTACCGTCGCTATCGACCCGAGACCTACGCAGAGGTCATCGGGCAGGAGCACGTGACGGAACCCCTGATGCAGGCCCTGCGCAACAATCGCGTCAATCACGCCTACCTCTTCAGTGGGCCGCGGGGGTGTGGCAAGACCACCAGTGCGCGCATCCTCGCCCGGTGTCTCAACTGTGAGCAGGGGCCCACCCCGACGCCCTGTGGCGAGTGTCAGTCGTGTCGGGATCTGGGGCTCGGTGGGCCCGGCAGCATCGACGTGATCGAGATCGACGCCGCGTCGCACGGTGGTGTGGACGACGCGCGCGACCTGCGCGAGAAGGCGCACTTCTCGCCGGTGAGTTCGCGCTACAAGATCTACATCATCGACGAGGCGCACATGGTCACGTCGGCGGGCTTCAACGCGTTGCTCAAGGTGGTCGAGGAGCCGCCGGAGCACCTGAAGTTCATTTTTGCCACCACCGAGCCGGAGAAGGTCATCGGGACCATCCGGTCCAGGACGCACCACTATCCGTTCCGGTTGGTGCCGCCCGGCGTGCTGCGCGATCACCTGGCGTCGGTGTGCGAGGCCGAGGGGATCAAGGTCGAGCCGACCGTGCTGCCGCTGGTCGTGCGGGCGGGGGCCGGGTCGGTCCGGGACTCGATGTCGGTGATGGACCAGTTGCTGGCGGGGGCCGCCGACGACGGGGTCACCTATGCGATGGCCACCTCCCTGCTCGGATTCACCGACCGGTCGTTGCTGGACGACGTGGTCGAGGCGTTCGTCGCGCAGGACGGCGGGGCCGCGTTCGAGTTGGTCGACCGGGTGATCGAGGGGGGCTACGACCCGCGCCGGTTCGTGGCCGACCTGCTGGAGCGGCTGCGCGACCTGGTGATCCTGGCCGCGGTGCCCGACGCGGCCGACAAGGGCCTGATCGATGTGCCGGCCGATCAGTTGGCGAGGATGGTCCGGCACGCCGCCGAGTTCGGCCGGGCCGGGCTCACCCGGGCCGCGGACATCGTCAACACCGGCCTCACCGAGATGCGCGGGGCCACCGCGCCGCGGCTGCAGTTGGAGCTGATCTGCGCCCGCGTCCTGCTGCCCGCCGTGGACTCCGGTGAGCAGGGTCTGCAGACGCGCCTGGAACGCCTTGAGCGCCGCGTCTCCGTCGGCGGCCTCCCCGCCGCGCCGGCCGCGCCCGCCGGTCCGGAGCCCGCCCGCGCCGACGCGCCCGCCGCCCGACAGCAGGCCGCCGCCCCGGCGCCGCCCCAGGCTCCGCCGTCCCCCGTACAACAGCCGCAGCAGCCCCAACACCCGCAGCCCCAACACCCGCAGCCCCAACAGCCCGGCGCCTGGCCCCAGGCCCGCGCCGCCGGCTCCGGCCTGCCCCCCGCCCAGGGCCGCCCGCCGGCTCCCCCGCAGCCCCAACACCCACAGCCCCAGCAGCCCCAGGCCCAACAGCCCCCCCAGGCCCAACAGCCCACACCCCAGGCACCCCCCGCCCCCGCCGGCGACCTGACCCGCGTCCACGAGATGTGGCCGCAGATCCTCGACGCCGTCCGAGCCCGCAACCGGGTCGCCTGGATGATGCTCCAGACCGTTACCGTCGCCGGCTTCGACGGCACCACGCTCACCCTCGCGTTCGAGCAGGCCGGCACCCGCGAGGGCTTCCGCAGCAGCGGGCGCGACGAGATCGTGCGCCAGGCCGTCCTGGACGCGTTCGGGCTCGACTGGCGGATCGACTGCGTCGTCGCCGGCGAGGGCACCGCCGCCCCCACCCACCGCCCGGCCCCCGCACCGACCCCGGCCCCGATGCCCCCGGCCGACCGGCAGCCCACCGCCCCGGCCGCCCCGGCCGCCCCCGCGCCCGGCGCCTGGCCCGGCACCCCGCCGCCGGCGCCCGCGAGCACCCCCGCCCCGCCGCAGGCCCCGACCCAGGCCGCGACCCAGCCCCGCCCCGCCGCCACCACCACCCCATCGCCGCAGCCGCCCGCCCGCCCGCCCGCCCAGCAGCCCCAACAGGCCCCACCCCCGCCGCCCCCCGAACCGGACTTCGACATCCCCGAGGACTTCGGCCGCTACGACGACGAGGACCTCGCCGACGACGGCGGCCAGTCCACCCACGAACTGCTCGCCCGCGAGCTGGGCGCGACCATCATCGACGAGTCGCCGACCACCTGACCCGGCGAACCGTGCCGTCGCCGCGCGTCCGCCCCGCCCGGAGCCGTAGGCTCGACCGCAGGACGGGCACGCTGAAGCGGGCCGCCCGAGGCGGTGCGAGGCCGCGTGCGAGCGACGAAGGGTGTCCAGGTGTTTCCCGGTGGTGGCCAGCCCGACATGCAGCAGCTGCTGCAGCAGGCGCAGAAGATGCAGCAGGACCTGATGGCGGCGCAGGACGAACTCGCCCGCACCCAGGTGACCGGGAGCGCCGGTGGCGGCCTGGTGACCGCGACCGTGTCCGGGGCCGGCGAGCTGCTGGCTCTGGAGATCTCGCCGTCCGCGGTGGATCCTGAGGACACGGAGACCCTCGGCGACCTGATCGTCGCCGCGGTGCGCGACGCGAACCGTGCCGCCCTGGAGATGCAGTCCCAGCTGATGGGCCCGCTCGCCCAGGGCATGGGTGCCGGCGGCCCGCTGGGCCTGCCCGGCATGTGAGCCGGATCCGCCCGACCGAAAGCCGAACCCACCGACAAGAACCCACCGACAACGAACCCACCCACAACCAGAGCGAGCAGGGAGACGGTAGGTGTACGAAGGCGTCGTACAGGACCTCATCGACGAGCTGGGCCGACTGCCCGGTGTAGGGCCGAAGAGCGCGCAACGCATCGCCTTCCACCTCCTGGCGGCCGACCCGGCCGACGTCCGGCGCCTCGTGCACGCGCTCACCGAGGTCAAGGACAAGGTGCGGTTCTGCGTCACATGCGGCAACGTGGCGGAGTCGGAGCAGTGCCGAATCTGCCGCGATCCGCGACGCGACGTCGCGGTGATCTGCGTGGTCGAGGAGTCCAAGGATGTCGTGGCGATCGAGAAGACCCGCGAGTTCCGGGGCCGCTACCACGTGCTCGGCGGCGCGATCAGCCCGATCGAGGGTGTGGGCCCCGACGACCTGCGGATCCGTGAGCTGATGACCCGGCTCGCGGACGGCACGGTGACCGAGTTGATCCTGGCCACCGACCCGAACCTGGAAGGAGAGGCGACCGCGACGTATCTGGCTCGCCTGTGCAAGCCGATGGGTCTGCGGGTGACCCGGTTGGCCAGCGGGCTGCCGGTGGGGGGCGACCTGGAGTACGCCGACGAGGTCACGCTCGGGCGTGCCTTCGAGGGGAGACGACTGCTCGATGTCTGACGACCTGAACGAATTCACCAGTGAGATCGCCGACCAGATCGACAGCTTCGTCCTGGCCGTCACCGAGGTGGCCAAGGGCGAGGAGCCGGAGCAGGCGGTGTCGATGCTGCTCCTGGAGGTCTCGCAGCTGATGCTCGCGGGCGGCCGGCTCGGCGCGATCGCCGACGTGGTGCCCGACGACCGATTCGAACCCGACTCGGGCCCGGATCCCGACGTCGACGCGCTGCGCTCGGCGCTGTCCCGGCTGCTGGAGCCGATCGACGTCTACTACGAGGTCTTCGACCCGTACGTGCCCAAGTCCAAGCCGGTCGCCGCGCGGCTGTCCGACGACGTGGCCGACGTGGTCGCCGACCTCGCGCACGGGCTCGCCCATCACCGGGCCGGGCGCGACCGCGAGGCGCTGTGGTGGTGGCAGTTCTCGTACCTGTCCAACTGGGGCGCCACCGCGAGCGCCGTGCTGCGCGCGCTGCAGTCGGTGGTCTCGCACGCGCGGCTGGACGATCCGATCATGGAGAGTCTGGACCCGGCCGGACAGGCGCTGGCCGACGAATTGGTCGACGAACTCGCCGAACAGCTCGACGAGGCCGTGGTCCTCGGCGGCCCGCACACCTGAACACGTACACCTGAACACGCGCACAGCCGCCACACACGCACAGCCGCAACACGCCCGCGCACGGGGGGAGTCCCACCCCGGGCCCGGCGTGCGGCGGCCGCCGCTGCCACCCCGGCGCGCCGACATGGGCGTTCGGTTCCGACTGCCCGCTTAGTGATACGTACGTCTCACAATGTGAATAAAGCTTTGACCACTGTGCGGCCTAGTTAGACTGAGCCGACCGCACAGATATCAAGCGAGGAGCGCACGTGGGCCTTGTCGTGCAGAAGTACGGCGGCTCCTCCGTCGCCGATGCCGAGGGCATCAAGCGCGTGGCCAAGCGAATCGTCGACACCAAGAAGCAGGGCCACGAAGTGGTCGTGGTGGTGTCCGCGATGGGCGACACGACGGACGAGCTGATCGATCTGGCGCAGCAGGTGAGCCCCATCCCTTCCGGGCGCGAGCTCGACATGCTGCTCACCGCGGGTGAGCGGATGTCGATGGCGCTGCTGGCGATGGCGATCAAAAACCTGGGCGTCGACGCACGGTCGTTCACCGGCAGCCAAGCCGGTGTGATCACCGACGCGGTCCACAACAAAGCGCGCATCATCGATGTGACGCCGGGTCGGATCCGCTCCGCGCTCGACGAGGGCGCGATCGCGATCGTGGCCGGATTCCAGGGTGTGTCCCAGGACACCAAGGACATCACCACGCTCGGCCGCGGCGGCTCGGACACCACCGCCGTCGCGCTGGCCGCCGCCCTCGACGCCGAGGTCTGCGAGATCTACACGGACGTGGACGGCATCTTCACCGCCGACCCCCGCGTGGTGAAGAAGGCCCGGAAGATCTCCCGGATCAGCTACCAGGAGATGCTGGAGCTGGCCGCGAGCGGATCCAAGGTGCTGCACCTGCGGTGTGTGGAATACGCCCGCCGCTACGACATGCCCGTGCACGTGCGGTCGTCCTTCTCGGGACTCGTCGGCACTTGGGTGACGGATGAACCCGAAGGGGACGACATGGAGCACGCGATCATCTCCGGGGTCGCCCACGACACCAGCGAAGCGAAGATCACGGTGGTCGGGGTCCCGGACAAGCCGGGCGAGGCGGCCAAGATCTTCCGCCTGGTGGCGGACAACGAGATCAACATCGACATGATCGTGCAGAACGTCTCCGCGGCCTCCACCGGCCGCACCGACATCTCCTTCACGCTGCCGATGTCGGACGGCCAGAACGCGATGACCGCGCTGACCAAGGCCCAGGCCGAGATCGGCTTCGAGTCGCTGCGCTACGACGACCAGATCGGCAAGATCTCGCTGGTCGGCGCCGGCATGCGTTCGCACCCGGGCGTGACCGCCAAGTTCTTCGAATCGCTCACCGGCGCGGGGGTGAACATCGAGCTGATCTCGACCTCCGAGATCCGGATCTCGGTGGTCTGCCGTGCCGACGGCGTTCCGGCCGCCGTGCAGGCCGTGCACACCGCGTTCGGCCTGGACGACCAGTCCGGCGAAGCCGTCGTATACGGAGGTACCGGCCGATGACCCGCAAGGACAAGCCCACCCTGGCCGTCGTCGGCGCCACCGGCGCGGTCGGCACGGTGATGCTCGAACTGCTCTCCACCCGCCAGGATGTGTGGGGCGAGATCCGCCTGATCGCGTCGGCGCGCAGCGCGGGCAAGAAGCTCGTCGTGCGGGGCGAGGAGGTCGAGGTGATCGCGCTGAGCGAGGAGTGCTTCGACGGCGTCGACGTCGCGATGTTCGACGTGCCCGACGAGGTCTCCGCGCACTGGGCGCCGATCGCCGCGAGCAAGGGCGCGGTCGCGGTGGACAACTCCGGCGCGTTCCGGATGGACCCCGAGGTCCCGCTCGTGGTGCCCGAGGTCAACGCCGCCGCGGCGCGCGTACGGCCGCGCGGCATCATCTCCAACCCGAACTGCACGACGCTGACCATGGTCGTCGCCCTCGGCGCGCTGCACGCCGAACTGGGCCTCAAGGAGCTGGTGGTCGCCTCGTACCAGGCCGCCTCCGGCGCCGGTCAGCCCGGTGTCGACGCGCTGCGCGAGCAGATCGCCAAGGTCGCCGACAGCCGCACGCTGGGCACCCAGCCCGGCGATGTGCGCCGCGCGGTGGGCGACTTCGGCCCGTTCCCGGCGCCGCTCGCGCTCAACGTGGTGCCGTGGGCCGGCTCGCTCAAGGACGACGGCTGGTCGTCCGAGGAGCTGAAGGTCCGCAACGAGTCCCGCAAGATCCTGGGGCTGCCCGACCTCAAGGTGCACACGACCTGCGTGCGCGTCCCGGTGATCACCACGCACTCCCTCGCGGTGCACGCCGTGTTCGAGAACGAGGTGTCGGTGGCCCGGGCGCACGAGATCCTGGACGGCGCCCCCGGCGTCGTGCTGTGCGACGACCCGGAGAACGGCGAGTTCCCGACGCCGGCCGACGTGGTCGGTACCGACCCGACCTGGGTCGGCCGGGTGCGTCGTTCGATCGACGACCCGTTCGCGCTGGACATGTTCATGTGCGGGGACAACCTGCGCAAGGGCGCGGCGCTGAATACCGCCCAGATCGCCGAGGTCGTCGCCGCCGAGCTGACCGAGCGCGACTAGGGCCCGTCCGCGAACCGACGCGGCAGCCGGCGCTCCCCGGGTGGGGACGCCGGCTGCCGTGCGTGCGGGCTGCGGGTCGCGACCGCCGCCGCCACCGCGCTACGCGCCTCTCCGCCACGAACCTCTCCGTAGCGGACGTTTCCGTCACGAACCTTTCCGCAACGGACCGTCCCGTGGCGGATCTTCCCCACCCCGAGTAGCTGACTGCATGTCATCCGGCCCACTACGGTGGGCGGACGTGTGGCTGAAGCCGACGACCGTCCCCGGATCGCAGGCGCATACAACCTTCCCGGGGGGTCGGGTGTCCAACAGTCGTGGCAGAAATGGTCGTGAGGGTGGAACGGGTGCTGCGCCCGGTTCGCATGCCCGTGGTCGGCGCGCTGGAACCGGACGTTTCGGGAGCTTCCGTGTCCTCTGACGCGGGCGTCTCCATCGACGTCCTCACCGAGACCTACCGCGCGCACTATGGTTCGTTGTTGCGCTTGGCTTCCCTGTTGCTCGACGACACCGATTCGTGTGAGGACGTGGTGCAGGAGTCGTTCGTCCGGGTGCACACCGCCCGGCACCGGTTGCGCGAGGCCGACAAGACGCTGGCCTACCTGCGGCAGACCGTGGTGAACCTGTCCCGGTCGACGCTGCGGCGGCGGATCATGGGAATGCGGCTACTCTCCAAACCGGAACCGAACTCGACCAGTACCGAGGACGGTTCGCGCCACGTGGCGGAACGCGACGTGCTGGTGCGGGCGTTGCGCGAATTGCAACGGCGGCAGCGGGAAGTGATCGTGCTGCGCTATTACGCTGATCTGACAGAGGCTCAGGTGGCCGATCTGCTCGGACTGTCGGTCGGCTCGGTGAAGGCGTACGCCTCACGCGGACTGGAAGCCCTCCGGGCCCGGATGGAGACGCCGTGAAGAACGACCCGGGAACCCTCGGTCCCGACCCCGACGACCTCGCGGCAGAGGTACGCCGGCGGCTGCACCAGGCCGTGTCCGACGTGCAGCCCGCGCCGGACGCCCTCGACCGGCTGCGCGCCGCCGTGCCCGCCCGCCGCAGACAGCGTCGGATGGCCACGCTCGGCGCCGCCGGGCTGGCCGTGGCGATCCTGGTCGGCACGCCCGTCCTGCGCACCGCGGTGACCGACGGCGACGACTCAAGGTCGAATGTCGGCGGCGTCCGCCCGTCCTCGTCGTCGGTCAACGCGACCGAGCCGCTGCCGGGGCCGAGCGAGGGGGTCAGCGCGGGCCTGCCGGGCGCCGGGCAGACCCATCCCGCCTCCCACGGCAGCAGCCCCACCAGCGGGTCCGGTTCCTCGATCGCGCCCACCAGCGGGCAGAGCTCGGGCACCGGCACGGGGCAGAGCACGTCGCCGTCGTCGAGTGTGTCGCCGAGCGAGTCGGCGCCGCCGGTCAAGCCGCCGCCCGCGTGTCGGACCGTCGACATGTCCGGGGAGGAGGCGCGCCTTGGCCCGGTCCGCGCCGACGGGCTGGCGTACGGCGTGCTCCAGGTGCGCAGCAACGCGGCCAAGGACTGCGTGGTGACCGGCCCCGGCGTGGTCGTCGTGGTCTCCCCGCCCGGCAATCCGATCGTGCAGGTGACGGTGGTCCAGGCGCCGAGCCCGGACGCCGCGACCGCGCTGCCGGTGCCGTCCTCGTCCGCGCAGGGCATCACGCTGCGACCGGGGCAGGCGTACGAGTTCCAGTTCGCGTGGAAGCCGCAACCCCCGGGTGCGGACGGCACGTGTGCCGCCGACGCGCCCAAGGCGCCGGTGCCCGCGCTCGGGTACGCGCTCGCCGCCAACGACTTCAACGTGGCCAAGGTGACACTCACGCCGACGTGTGGCGGCACCGTGTACCGCACCGACATCTACCGGACCGGGGAGTACGCGCGCGTGGGGTGAGACCCGGGATCGGCCCCCGTCGGCGGACGGTTACCGTTGGGGGGTGTACCGGTTCCTGCTCCAGCCGCGCTGGCTGGTCTTCCACGTGATCGTGCTCGTCGCGGTCCCGGTGTGCGCGGCGCTGGGATTGTGGCAGTTCCACCGCTACGGCGAACACAAGCGGAGCGGGGACGGCGGCGAGAAGGTGTCGGTGGCGCCCGCGGTGCCGCTCGCCGAACTGCTGCCGCCGGGCGCCAGGGTCGAGGGCGGTGCGCGCGGCCGCGCGGTCACGGTGACCGGGAGCTATGACCCGGCGCACCAACTGGTCGTGCCGGGGCGGCGCCACGACGGGCGCACCGGGTCGTACGTGGTCACCCCGCTGCTTGTGGCCGGCGCGCCCGCGGTGGTGGTCAACCGGGGCTGGGTCGAGGGTGCGAGCGTGCCCGCGCCGCCGGCAGGCACGGTCACCGTCACCGGTCGCCTGGAGTGGTCGGAAGCCGAGCACACCTCCGACGTGGATCGGGCCACCGACCTGAAGCCGGGCCAGGTGTCCATGATCAGCACGCCCGAGCTGGTCAACGTGCTGCCCTATCCGCTCACCGACGGCTTCGTCGCGCTGACCGCGCAGACCCCGGCCGCCGACTCGGCCGCGCTGGTGCCGATGCCGCCGGCCAAGGCGTCCGGGGGCGGCGGCATTTCGGGGCGGGCGTGGCAGAACCTCGGATACACCGCGCAGTGGTTCGTGTTCGCCGGTGCCGCGGTGTTCGTGTGGTGGCGCGTGGTGCGCCGGGAGGCGGACGAGCGCGCGGAGGAGCAGGAGGCGAAGCTGCTCGCGGAGCTGGGCATCGAGGCGTGAGCGCCGTCGAGACCCGAGCGCCCGGGTGGGCCGGGTCTTGAGCGGCCCGCTGGGCCGGGTCCCGAGCGACCGGCCGGGCCGGGTCCCGACCGGCCGGCTGGCGCGGGCCGAGGTGATCGGCCCGCGCTCGCGGCGACCTACGCGGGGTTGCGCACCGGCAGGCCGATGACCCCGTCGACGAAGGCGAACTCCTGGCGCATCTGCCGGATTCGCTCCTCGACGACCAGCGAGCCGTGGCCCGCGTCGTAGCGGTAGACCTCGTGCGGCTTGCCCAGCTGTGCCAGCCGCTCGACGTAGTTCTCGATCTGCTTGATCGGGCAGCGCGGGTCGTTCTCGCCGGCGCTGATGTACACCGGCACCCGGACCTGCTCGACATAGGTCAGCGGCGAGGAGGCGGCCCAGCGCTCCGGGACCTCCTCGGGCGAGCCGCCGAGCAGCGTACGGTCCATCGCCTTCAGCACGTCCATCTCGTCGTGGTAGGCGGTGACGTAGTCCGCCACCGGCACCGCGGCCAGGCCCAGGGCCCACGCCTCGGGCTGCACGCCCAGGCCGAGCAGGGTCAGGTAGCCACCCCACGAGCCGCCGGAGAGCACGATGCGCTCCGGGTCGGCCAGGCCCGACTCGACCGCCCACGCACGGACCGCGCCGATGTCCTCCAACTCGATCAGGCCGATCCGCACCCGCAGCGCGTCGGTCCATTCCTTGCCGTAGCCGGTCGAGCCCCGGTAGTTGACCCGGACCACCGCGAAGCCGTGGTCCACCCAGGCCGCGACGTCGGCGGCGAAGTGGTCGCCGTCGTGCGCGGTGGGCCCGCCGTGGATGTTGAACACGGTCGGGAACGGGCCCTCGCCCACCGGCTTGGACACCAGCGCGTGCACCCGGCCGCCGGGGCCCTCGACCCACGCGTCGGTGACCGGGACCGACCCGGGCGGGCGTTCGCCGGGCGGGGTGAGCAGCACGCCGCCCGCGGTCGAGCGCAGTTCGGCGGGGGTCGAGCCGCTGGACCAGTGGTATTCGACGCTGCCGTCGGGTCGCGCGCCGGAGCCGCCGATGGTGCCGGGCGGGGTGTCGATCCGGGCGAGTTCGCCGCTCTGGAGGTCGTAGCGGTACAACTCGGAACGCCCGTGCTGCTCGTGGTCGACCAGCAGCGCGCGGCCGTCGGGATACCAGTCGGCGGACAGGTCGCCGGGCAGCCCGAGGTCGAGTTCGGTCTCGGTGCCGGTCAGCGGCTCCCACAGCAGCACCTCGTCCCGGCCGCGCCGCTGGTGCACGACCAGCAGGCGCTGGTCGCCGGCGACGGGGGAGAAGCCCATCGAGGACAGGTCGGAGTCCGGTCGGCCCCCTTCGGGACCGTCGTGCAGGTCGGCCACCGGCGTGCCGTCCAGGCGCAGTACGCGCAGCGACGAGCGCATCGCGTCGCCGTGCTCGTTGTGGGCGATGACCAGGTGCGTGCCGTCCTCGGACAGCCCCGACAACCAGGCCGACTCGGCGTGCCGGTACACGGTCACCGGCTCGGCGCCGGGGCGTACGACGTGGATCGAGGAGCCCTCGTCGTCGCTCATCCGGCCGACCACCACGGTGCCGTCCATGGCGAGGCCGAGCCCGCCCGGGTAGGACGGCGCCAGTCCGGGCACGGCCGGCTCGTCCGCACCGCCGTCGAACGGCTGGCGCATCCAGATCCCGAACTCGTCGCCGTCGGTGTCCGCGAACCACCAGATCCAGCGCCCGTCGGGGCTGATCCGGGCCGACGCGGTGCCGTTGGGCCGGTCGGTCACCCGGCGCTGCTCGCCGGTGACGCGGTCCCACGCGTACACCTCGAACGTGCCGGAGGCGTTGGAGACGAAGACGGACTTCGCGGGCGCGTGGTCGGCCCAGCGCGGCAGGCTGATCCGAGCCGCCCGGTAGCGACGTTCCCAGGCGGGGATGGTCGGCGCGGGCTCGGCGATCGACGGTGTGGTCTCGACGGTATCGGCGGCGGTGTTCTCGGGAGCGGGCATATCGCAATTCAACTACGACCGGCCCCGGTTGTGTTCCGTCACCGTACGAAGCGCCCCGTCACCCTCCGGAGTGGCCCGAGCCGCCCCGCCCCGCGCGACACCGCTTCGCCCCGAGCAGCCGCGCATACGCAGGCCGCGCCGCGAAGTCGGCAAACCCCCAGATCGCGGGCCGTCCCACCTCTCGACACAAATGCAACACCCGCCCGTGCCCCAGAAACACCCCGACATGCGCGCCATAACCCGGCGCCCGATCCGGTCGCGGCCCACCATCGAACAACAACAGATCCAGGGGCGCGAACTCGACGACCCGCCGAGTCACCTCCTCGGCCCACAACTCCGAAGACCGCAACGGCGGCACGTAAAGCCCGTAATGACCAAGAAACGCATACGCATACAACTGACAGTTGGCCCCACCGCCCAAATCCCCCGCCGCAACCGCCTCGGGATGACGGGCATACACGTAGGCAACATCCCGAAACCGAACCGGCAGATCACCCACCGACGAACAACCGTCGAGAGCAGCAGCATCGGACACACCCAAGATCCAACCCCACCCACCCCATGACGTCCACCCCATTCGCCCCCGGGACGAGCCCCACCACCCGCGAAGTCCCATCACCGCAGCGGGTGCAAGCAAGACGCATCAGGGGCCGTATCGAATCTCTCCGATACGGCCCCTGACGGTGGTCGCGTGTGCCCCAGACGCCCGTGACGGCACTCACGCCGGTGCGGTCTCATCGGTTCCTCCGCCCGCCGTCGCTCCTCTGGGTGCCGGTCCGCGTGCTACGCCACCCCGCCACCCCCTTGTCCGGTCCGCCGGCTCCGGAAACGCCGCAAGCGGGCCGGGGGTTCCCCGACCCGCTTCCTCTTGGGCGCCTTCTGTCCTCCCCACCCCGCTTTTGCAGCGGGTGCGGTTCAGGCTGGTTGCCGCAGCGCCTGGGCTTTACTCAAGTTCGTCAAACATCTCGGCCTCGTAGGCCCGTTGCGCTGTCGGACAGACCGGCTTCCGAAGCCGACCGCGTAGGAGATAGGCCGACTGCGGGGCCGGCCGGGAGGTGGGGCGGGGCCGCTGGGGGCGCCGGGGCGGCACCGTTGCCTTGGCCCGCCGGCTCTGTGTGGGGCGGCTGATGCTGTGCTGGACGGGCTTCTGCTGCCTGGGTTTCATTGATTCTCCCTGTTTGGGTGTTCTATTGCTCAACATCCGGATTTGCCATTGTTGGGCGCGTTCGGGGCTCGCAGGTCGCCGTATTCAGGCGCACGTGCCAGGGGATCCCGGTGATCTGCCGGAGCGCTCGGAGTGAGGTGATCGCAGCGTGGCAGATCGGCCGAGGAATTGCCAAGCTGCAAGCGTTAGTCGAACGTTAATGGGCGCTCGACGTTCCGTGGCATGCTTTCCAGTGCCGGCCGATGCAGCCGCTAGCGGCGCACTGTCGCGGGAATTGGAGGTTAACGATCATGGAATTTCGAGTATTGGGGCCGGTGGTTGCCCTGCGGGCGGGGCTGCCGGTCAGGATGAAGTCAGCGAAAGCTCTCGAACTCCTCGCCGTTCTGCTGCTGTCGCCCGGTCACCGTGCCTCTCATGCCAGTGTCACGCGCTACCTGTGGCCCGGTGAGGATTCGAACGCCAATCGAATTCGCCAGTGCTTTCATCAATTGCGGCAATCTGTGCCAGGTATCGACCGGCAGAACGAGCGAGGTTTTTGCCAAATCCCTGCCGATTCGCAGAGCATCGACTACGTCCGTTTCCAGGAATTACGGCGCGCTGCGGATGCCGTGGACAGCGCGTCGGCTCGGCTCAAGGCACTTCGGTCCGCGCTCGGCGAGTGGCGGGGAACGCCCCTGGAGGACTTGCCCGGCGAAGGCTTCGAACAGAAGCGGGCCGAACTAACTGCCGAACTGTTGGAGGTCACGGCCGCTTGCGTCTTCGCAGAGCTGGAGTGTGGGGAGGCCCGTGCCGCGCTCGATCGGGCCGGGTCGGCGCTGGCCCGCTGGCCGGAGAGCGAGACCCTGCTCGAGCTCAACGTACGTGCCTTGCGCGCCCTCGGCAGGCAGGACCAGGTCGAGCCGCTGCTCGCTCGCTGGGAGCGCCGGTTCGGCCGGCCCACCGTCCATCTGCTGCTCGTCGGTGAGGCGGAGGGAAAAGGAAGCGGAGCAATGCCCGGCGCCCCACTCGCGCCGGCCCGTTTGAGGCCCCGGCAGCTTCCCTCCCAGCCCGTCGACCTCGTGGGCCGTCAATCGCAGCTCGACCTCCTCACGGAAACTCTCTTGGGGCGAACAGCCGGCCGGAGTCGGGTTGCCGCGCTCACTGGTATGCCGGGTGTCGGGAAGTCTTTCCTCGCCGTGCGGGCAGCGGTCCGGGTCGAACCGAGCTTCCCGGGCGGGATCCTCTACGCCGACCTCGGCGGATTTTCGCCAGGGGAGCCGGAGCAACATGGTCCTGTCCTGGCCAGATTCCTGAACGATCTCGGAGTGCGCCCCGCGACTCCGACGCTGGACGGCATGGTCTCCGCCTACCGGACCGCACTCGCGGACCGCACGGTACTGCTGATCCTGGACAACGCGCGCGACGAGGAGCATGTCCGCCTGCTGCTCCCCGGACCAGGAGCCAGCGCGGCGATCGTCACCAGTCGCCGCCAGTTGCACGGGCTGGCGATCAGGGAGGGAGCCGAGCTCGTGGACCTTGCTCCGCTGGGTCGGCAGGACGCCACCGAGCTGCTGCGGACACGGCTGGGGGAGGACCGGATGCGCACAGCCGTCCCGTTCATCGGTGACCTGGTCGAGCACTGCGCCGGCATGCCCCTGGCCCTGGGAATCATGGCTGCGCGGATTGCGCAGCGCCCGCCCCAGGCACTCGCGGGTATGGTCCGTGAACTGCGGCAGGAGAGCACCAGGCTGCGTTCCCTCGATCTGGGCTCGGAAAACCTGAGTGTCCGCCTGTCGTTGGAGACGTCCCACAAGCTGCTGCCGGCGCCGGCAGCAGGGCTCCTCTGGCAACTGGCAGTTCACCCGGGGCCGACGGTCAGCTGGGCGGCGCTGCGGGCGCTTGAACCGGACAACGCCGTCGGAGTCAACGACGCGATCGACGACCTGATGCGGATGAGCCTGGTGACCGAGCCGATTTTCGAACGCTACTCCCTGCACGACTTGGTCCGCGTCTACGCCGGCGAACTGGCGGACCGGCAGGACGAAACCGAGCGGGCCCGGCTCGTGGAGCGGATGCTGTTTTTCCTGCTGCACAACGCCTGGGCCTGCGACCGCAAGCTGGATCCGGGCCGCCGGCTACCGATCGGCGAACCGCTGGGCATGGACGTCGTTGCTCCGTCCCATGCGGCGGATGCAATGTCCTGGTTCGAGGCCGAGTACTCCACCCTGGCGGCCGCGGTCAGGTTGGCCGAGGAGCGCGGACTCGACCGCTACACGTGGTTACTGCCAATGACTTTAGTGACCTTTCAGTGGCGCTCCGGCCGCAACTTGGACGCGCTCAAGTACCTGACCAGCGCACTCGCAGCAGCCAGGCGGGAGGGCGGCCCGCCAGACGTGGCGATGGTCCACCGGATGCTCGCCGGTACCCACCGGGGCCTTGGTGATCTTGCGCAGGCGACGCGAGAACTGCGATGCGCGGTACGGGTGAGCGAGGACAACGGTGACATCCCGGGTAGCGCCTTGGGCCGTCACATCCTTGGTGTCCTGCTGCGCGAGAGCGGCGCACCGGGCGAAGCGCTGGAGCACTTCACCGCCGCCCTGTCCGCCTTCGAGCAACTCGACGACCTGCTCGGTCGAGGAGCCGCGTTGAACGGGATCGGAAGTGCTCGCTACGACCTGGCCGAGTACGACGAGGGCCTTGAGTATTGCCTGCAGTCGCTGACCCTGCTGGACACCACGGACGATCTGAACGGTAGGGCGCATGCGCTGTTCAGCCTGGGCCGGATCCGAGTGGTACTGGGAGAGCACGAGGCCGCCATCGCTGACTTCGAGCGTGCCCGGGACCTGTACCGGTCGCTGACCTACGGAAGCCGGGAGGCCAAGGCGCTGGTCTGGCTCGGGGACGCGCTTCGCGGCGCCGCCCGGCCCCGGGAAGCCGAGGAGGTGATCAAGCGAGCTCGAGCCTTGCTGGGAGACATGGGTGAGAGCGACCTCGACGCGGCCGTCGAGCGGTTGAGATACGTGCCGTGACGACGATCCAGTGGTGTGCCTCCCATGAGCGGGTCACGGCACCGCCAGTCCGAGACGGTATGGGGCCGTGGGATCGGGGCGAGTCGCTTTCGGGGAGGCGGGCGAGCCGGCTGCGGGCAGCATCGGCTGCAGGAGCCGCAGCACTTCCGCGACTCCGTTGGGTCGCTCTCGCGGGTCGACGGACACCATGGCGAGCCCCAGGCTACGGAGCGTTTCGGGCATCTCGGCCCGAAAATCCTTCGGGAAGGCCGAGGCCCTGTCGTCGAGCGGGCGCTCCAAGCCGCTGTATGGCAGCCGGGCGGCAACCATCTCGAACAGCAGCACGCCGAGGGCGAAGACGTCGGCTTGTGGAGTGAGCGCCACGGTCCGGTCGTACTGCTCCGGCGCGGCATAGCCGGGACTACCACCGGGATAGGCGTTGAGTTCCCCGGCCATGACGGAGATGCCGACGTCCAACAGTCGGACCCGGCCGTCAGGTTGAAGCATCGTGTTGTTCGGCGTGACGTCGCGGTGGACATATTCCTTGGCATGGAGCCCACCGAGAATCTCGCAAAGCTGCCCGATGGCCGATAGCGCCGCTGCTGCCGGGACAGGCTGGTGCGCGCTGATCCACGAAGCAACGGTGACACCATCGATCAATTCCATGACCAGGAATCGACGGTTGCTTATGCCGAAGGATCCCTTGTCGAAGACGCGAGGAATTCCCGGAACATCCAGCACGACACCGAGGCGATCGTACTCCTGTTCGATGAGTCTGCCGTCGTCTACATAGGTTTCAGGTGATTCGAAGGTCTGGGCGCGCTGGAATTTGATCGCCACGTCCCGCTTGAATCCTTCGTCCCATGCGACGAAAATTTCGCCCTCGGCGCCTTCGCCGATCTTTCGTTTCACTAGGTAACGGTTATTGACGAGCGTACCGGGAAGCAACGCAATCGCTCCGTGTGGAAAAGAAATGCCCGGCCGGTTCAACCAAGTACCCCGGGAGGTAGAGAAGTGAGGTCATTATGACAGAGAGTTGGCCACCCGAAGGTCTCGTCGGGGATTCCTCCGTCGTCACCGTGCGGCTTTCCATGTTTGGCCCGAAGAAGTATCGGTGCCCGGCATCCGATGCACTCAAGGCGCGTGGACTGCGGCTTCGCACGCGGGCGGTTTGGAAGCCCGAGCTACTGGAGTCCTTCCCTCACGGCCCGTTCATGGCTGCGGCTGACAAGATGGAACGGACGGTGGATGAGCCGCTGCCGAGCCCACCGCGCAAGGGGCGGCGTCCGCTACACGATGGCCTGCGGCAGTGGACCGAGCATGCGTTGCGGATGTATCAGGAGGCGTTCAAGGCCGACCGGGATCTTCGCCTCGCCCGCGAGCCCTGGGTCTATCGGCACTACCGCCCTACGGATAGCGGCCGCGGCGCCGTGGAGTACCGGATCATCGCCTGGGGCCGCTGCTTCGAGACGGACGATGGTCGGCTGCGCGAGCTGCGCCTGCCAGTCAACCGCCTCCGTGCGCGCAGCGCGGCGGAACGCGCGGTGGCTGCCCTGGTCGCGGCGGAGGGGAATCCGGATCCCCGGCTCGAACGGGTCAGGGTCGTTCAATTCGCCCTCTCCGACGGACGTACGGCACCGGTCTTCGACGGCACTCGGGACGAGGCGCTGGCGGCCTACCGGGCCGATGGGGTGCCCGCCGTTCGCACACTGCTCGACAGCCGGGAGTATCGGCCTGGTGCCGCCTGTGTCTCGTGTTCGGTTGCGCCGGTCTGCCCAGCGCTTCCGAGGGAAGCGGGGTTGCTTGGGATATCCGACCGGAGCCGGCCGCGCCGTAGCTGGTCCTCGACCACCGGCCGAAGGCACCAGAGCTGCCCGGCCCGCGGCTACTTGCGCGAGCTGCGGCTTCCGACTGACGACACTGTGGAACGGGGCGCCGCCGCCGAACGTGGGCGGGCCGTCCACGCGTTCCTCGCCGAGCGACACGCGCGGCAGCCGCGCACGCCCTGCACCTCTGACATCCCAGCAGAATGGGTACCTGAGGGCTACCAACTCCCTGTTGAGGAACGAGAGCTCGGTGCCGAGCTGCTGAGCCACCACGCGGAAGTATGCCCGCTACACATGGTCGGACAGCAGTCGGAGATCCGGATCGAGCCCCGGCTGGTGTTCGACGACTCTGCGGCCGACCTGCTGGTCGTGGCGGAGCCTGACCTGTTGTACCGGGACGCGGGCTCATGGGTCTGGCGGGAGACCAAAACCTCCCGCAGCAATCGCCCTCGCCGCGACGTGTTGGCGGCCTACCCCCAACTGGCCCTGGCCATCAGGATAATCGGCAAGGGCGCGCTCCCCGGCCCGCCGGGCAGGGGAAGGGTCGAGTTGGAGCTGCTGCGTCCCGGCGGCGTGGACCTGCGAATCCTCGATCCGTTCGCACCCGCGACCGGGGCCGCCGCCGAGGCGGCGCTGCGCGAGCAGGTATCGGGCTGGCACGCGGAAAGGCTCTTCGTGGCTGTCCCCGGCGCTGAGTGCGCTACTTGCGAAGTGGCGCGGTGGTGCTCGGTGCGACAGACGGCGGGACCGGGGGCGGGCCGGTGACCGAGGACGTGTCGACGGACATTGACCTACTGGTTGCGGTGGCCCGCAGCGTGATCGAACTGAACTCCGTGGCCCGGTCGTCGACGTTCCGGCTGCCCTACCCGCCGATCGTTCAACTTACCCTGGACCGCTTGGTGCTCGCGGGCCTGACCAGGGGCCTGCCGGTGCCCTCCGGAATACCAGAGCTGATGTCTTGGTGTCGAGAGCGAGAGCTGGATGGTTGGCCGCTGGCACTGCCGAGTGGTTTCCTGACCGCAGATGCCCGTCTGATCAACCCTGCAGCGGGCGAGCCGACCAGGACTTGCGCTGAGCTGGCCTCTTTCGGCCCGCAGGGCGGGCCGGAGCAGGAGGCCGAAACCCTACTGGCCGGACTTGCCAACACATGCGGCACCGTGGAGCGGTTCGCGGTGTGCCGCGACTTCCTCATCCGGCGGCCAGTCATCCTTCGCTTCGATCCGGTGGAAGTGCTGCAGCCGGCCGTGGCTCAGACCTGGAGGCTGGTCAAGGAACTCTACGGTCCCGTACCCGACCGCTTCACGATCGACGGGTTGCTGCACTGCTGCACCGGTTGTGGGCTGCTCGCGAAGTCTGCGACAACGGAAGGTCGATGGTGTGAGGGCGGGTGCCTGGCAGTGGGTCGCAAGCTTGAAGTGTCCCAGCAGCCCGGGCTGGCCCTTGCCCTGCCGTTAGCGTTGCGATTCTTTCTGGCACTTCCAGGCCGTACCGAGCTGACCGTTCGCTCCCAGCTCGCGGAGAGGGCCCGGCTGCGCCCTCTTGGCCTGGGGGTCCACTTCTTCTCCAGCCATGACGGGATGCTGCGTGCCTTTCAGGTCCACGATCGAGAGCAACCGCTGCCGGCCGCCCTACGGGCGGCGGAGGTCGCCGCCCTGCTCGGTGAGCCGTTGGACGTCGTGGTCCCGGACGGGGTGGCGGCGCGCCCTGGGTATCGACAGGACTTCGATTGTGCGGTGCCAACCGGCACCCGGGTGCGTCTGTTGTCCGCGAGCGAGTTCACCGCGCCGGAGCCGACCGGTCGAACAAGGAGGGCCCATGCGTAGCACCACCCAGTCCTTGGTCGAGGTGGTCGACCGTTTGTCGGACGCGGCCCCGCAACTGAAGGCCGCTCGGCTTGTCTCCATGTGTGAAATCGAGGTTGGGCTCCTCCTTCAAGAGACATTTGCCACCGGCGCGCCGGCAGCAGATGCCTGGACGTTGTTCAGCGGGTACCCGTTCGCGCGGGTCTCGGGAGCCGTCGACGCAGCCGGAGAACGGACCCTCCGTACGGCCCGGCATACCCTCTGGACCTGGGGCCGTCGTCTGGCCTGGACCGAGGCACTTCAGGAGTATCAGCGGATCGACCGCCAGCTCCGCGGCTATGAGGTCGCCGACCCGGATCGTCCAGCCGCTCGCCGGTCCTCGCTGTCAGTAGCACCGGATCGTTGGGAGACCTACGAGCGGCTGCTGCGCGAGGCACCGGCTTTCGCCGGACGACCCATGGCGTTTGCCAAAGCGGGACGGCACGCCTTCCCGATCGGCCGGCACCTGACTACCGTCCGGCTGCCCGAGCATGCCCTGCCGCCGCCGATCGCCCACGACCTTGCGGCGCCGCCAGTGAACGGGGGGAAGCCGTTGCACTTCCGATGGGACGACCTGCTGGAGACTGCGGCCTTCATGGACTCGGTGGAGCCAGTGAACTGGGTCGGACGGTTACGTGCGATCCATCTTTTCGACGGCCAAGGCGGGGAGTTCCGGCGCGCGGACGGTTTCGAGGTGGCGCGGCTCCAGCATCTGTTGGGCATCGTCGGCGCCGGTAAAAGCACCCTGCGGGACGTGCTGGCCGTGCACTTGGCCAGGCGGGGCCTCCGGGCAACCATCGTCATCGGAGACGTCGCCGAACAGCTCAAGCTGGTCCGGCTGTACAACACGTATGTGCCTGGGTCGGCCGCCCCGGTGCTCGGTGCATCGGGCCGTCAGCAGCACGCCGAGCGGCTGCACCGGCGGTTGATCGGACGTGGCGGGCGTAACCTACTCACCCACGACGACCCTGGGTTTGTGTACCTGAGCACGTCCTGCGCCCTGAACGCACTACGATACGCGGAGGGGCAGTTTGCCGACGACCCGCTGGGATACGGCGAAGCGCCCTGCAGCAGATTGCAACCGCCCAGCCGCCGCCGGGATTTCGCGGACGAGTCGTGGTCACGGCACCGGGTGTTTTGCCCCTTCTGGTCCGGCTGCCCTCGCCACCACAGCGCCCGCGAGCTGGTCGACGCGGCCATTTGGATCGCCACGCCTGCCAGCTTGGTCGATTCTGCGGTGCCGCATCCACAGAATCACGAGCGCATTCGCTACCTCGAACTGGCCTGCAGGCGTAGCGACCTGGTAATCGTCGACGAGGCGGACCGAGTCCAGATGCAGCTCGACCGAATGTTCGCGCCGGCCATTCCGCTGATCGGCGGCGGCCCCGATATCCGGTCCTTCCTTGACGACGTCAACCAGCACCGCATTCGTGAGCTGGCCGGCGCCGGCCGGATCCAGTTGTCCGACCGTGACGTGGAGAACTGGTCGGCCGCCGTCAACACCACGCAGACCGCGGCCGACCGCCTGGTTGCCATGTTGGTTCGGGACGTCGACCTGCGCAACTGGGTCAGGACCGGGTACTTCAGTGCCTGGACGCTCCAACTCCGCCTGCTGGAGGAGCGGTACCCACTTCCGGAGGATCGCGACGACACACCGGTCGGGGGGGTGGGACCCGACGCCGAACATCCGCACCGAGCGCCTCGACGGCGGCTCACCGAGATCCTGGACACCTTTCGGGAGAACCCGTTCGGCGACCGACGGCGACCCCTCGATGACGGTGCGGAGCTCACAGGTCTGCTCGGCGAACTCCTGCACACCAACTACCGTGAGCGCACTCGGGAGCGGCTGGAGGAGGTGCTCCGCGACCTGTTCGACCTCGACCTTCTGCTGGAACCCACTGACGAGGGCCGTGAACGGTACCGAGAACTGCGTGGGCCTGCCGCAGGCGAACTCGCATCGACACTTGGGTCGGGCGGGACAGGCCGCAGGGCCTTCGGGCGCAGGAGTAGAAAGCGCCCGCCGGAGAGCCCCGACCGGTGGCTGACCCTGTTGATGGCCCGCTTCGAGTTCACCTTGCTGCTCAGTGCACTCGAGCCCAAGCTCGCCTTGATCAACGCCATGTGGCCGCGTGTCGCTGCGGCGCTCCACCTGGGCTTCAACGAGATGTACCGCAGGCCGCTCGACTACGGCCCGATGGTGCCCGAAGCACCGATGGGCAATTTGATCGGCTTCCAGTTCGTGATGGAAGGTCCGGACCTCGGCGGAGTGCGCACTGGAGAACTACGTTTCTTCCGGTGCAGCGGGGTCGGTCGGGAACTGCTCCGGGTGATGCCCGACCTGCCCACGGTGGACGGCCGCCCTGGTACCAACGTCCTGCTGATGTCGGGCAGCAGTTGGGCTGGAAGCTCCAGCCGATATCACATCTCGGTGCCGATCGGCGTGATCATCGAGCCTGCCCCGGAGGAGCTCGACCGGATCGCTGAGCAGAGCGAGTTCCGCTACGAGTTCGTCCGTGACGGGTGCGCGTGCCGCGCGGGGTGCGAGTGCCATGAGCCCAACGAGGCACAGCGACTTTCCGGCGAGCCACTCGACCAGCGAGCGGACATTCTGCGCCGGATGGCCATCGCCCTCGGTAAGGAGGACGCCGGAATCAGCCGTCTGCGGGAGGAGTTGACGCTCCTTCCGGAGAGCCGCCGCCACATCCTGCTGCTCGTCGGCAGTTATGAGGAGGCCAAGGTCGTGGCGGACACCCTGCATACCCTCAACAAGCGCTGGAAGGGCAGGGTTCGTCGGCTGGTGTCCGACGACGACCCCGACGCCGGAATCTGGTCGGACGACGACGAGCACCACGCGCCCGTGCTGCGCCGCGGCGATGTGGAAACGCTCGCCAACACCAGCGCCGACATCCTGGTGGCGCCCCTGCTGGCGGTGGAACGCGGTCACAACATCCTCGACCTCGACCGCAACCACGCCGCGATCGGGTCGATCTACTTCCTTGCCCGGCCCAATCCGCGACCTGACGACCTTGGTCTCGCCGTGCACGCAATCAACGACTGGATCGTCCGGGCCATCGACGGGGGCGAGTTTGCCGACTGGGTCCGGGCTGAGCCCACTCTGGGCCTCGGCGCCCGCAAGGTCAGGGATTTGGCTCGCTCGCAGTGGTATCGGGTGCTCGCCAGGAGCATGGCATGGAGCCGGCTGGGCGACGACCGAGAGCAGGTCACCTGGGACCTGCTCGTGCTGATTTGGCAGGTGATCGGCCGCTCCGTGCGGGGTGCGGTGCCCACCCGAGTCGCCTTCGTCGACGCCGCATTCTCGCCCCACCTGGCCGCCGGTCAGACAACCAACCAGCCGGACACCCCGAAGACCAGCCTGCTGCACAGCATCCATGCCGTATTGGAGCCCTACTTCACCCCGGACGCCCCCGTACCTGCTGCCGACCGCTACATCGTTCAGGCGCTCTACCGGCCGATGTGGACAGCCCTCGACCGATGCCTTGCCCAGTCTTCCGACAAAAGGAACACCACGTGTACCGCCTGATCAGCACCACCGCCTACGAACCGGATCCGCAGGCCGGGCCCTGGACCGAGCAATACCGGGCGATCAGCTTCCCCGAGGAATGGCGGACCGAGTTCATGGACCTCTATCGGCGACAGTGGCGCCGGGAGCAACCGGTGGGCCTGCCGATCAGAAAGCTCAACGACCTGCTGCGAGCCACCGCCCCGGGTCTGGTGGCCACCGGCCGGGGAGCCGGAAGCACTGCCGAGGTGCCCTGGTTCTACGCGTCCGAGGAGATGCCCGCCGAGCTGGTTACGCCGCTGCTGGCCTCCTGGGTGCTAACCCTGCCGCCGGGCGCCGACCCCGACGTCGAGCGTGCGGCCGACCACCGGGTGGCTCTGGACCGAGCACTGGCGCTCATCGATCAGCATGCCCCGCGATGGCAACATGAGGCCGTGGACCTTACGTCCGCGGAATTGTCCCCCGGCGGCACAGCCCAACCCGACCGCAGGCTCTACCACCTGCTGCCAGAGTGGATCGGTGCCAGGCTCGCCGCCCGCCCGCTCCACCTGAACGGCGTCGACCTCTCCTTCCGGCTGGTAACCCGTGACCAAGGGGTCGAGTTGGTCAGCTGGCCGCCGCAGAGCTACACCCGGGGAAAGCGCGTCTGGTACTACTCAGGGCTGGTGACCGTCACCGTGCAGACGGTTCCGTTCGCCGCGCGCTTTCGGGTGCACGTCTCGTACGGAATCCGCCGCTGGGCCACCGGCTCGCCCGTTTGGCTGCCAGAGGGCCGCGGCGCGACCGTCCTGCTCGATGCGCCGCTGCCGTGGCCTGGCGCCGACGGTCCGCGCTGGCGGCTCACCGCCAACTCCCTGGTCTTCGACCGCCGCCTTGGCATGCTTGCCTGGAGCCGGAAGAGCCTGGTCGACCTGCTGCCAGAACTGGACGTGCTGCGCGCCTACCCGAAGCCGGCTGAGTTGGTTGCAGACCCGGTCGACTGGATCGAAGGCCGGGACGGGGTCGCCGCAGGCATTTTGCACAGCACCACGATGGGCCGGCACGGTGTCGGAACCGGACTCATGCCGCTAGAGCGGTCGATGCTCGATCGCTGGGTCGAGGAGGGACTTCGACCCGTGCTGCGCCGGGTGCCCGACCTCGGACGCGCGCACCGGAAGTCCAAGCCCGCCCTACTGCCCGCCGCGCAGACGAAGGACCCGGAGGAGCTGAAGACGCGCTCCCGGTACCGCGTGCAAGCCCGGCGCGACGCAGTGCGCGCGACACTCGACGGGCAGCCGCTGCTGGTGGACTTGCTCTGGCAGACGGAGGAGACCCGGGACGAGTTGGTTGCGGCACTTCGTGAGTGGCTGGAGCTCCCTGTCGGATCGGGCGGAGCGGATGGCGACCAGGAGTGGCACGACGGTGATCTGCATGTCGTGCTCCGCTCCCGGCCACTCCGTGCCCTGGGCGCACCACTGGAGATCGCCCGGGAATCCGGCCGATCACGAGCCCAGGCGCTGGCGGAGGCCGTCCGGGCGCGCGCCGCATTGACGGTCGCCCAGCTCGGTCCCCGAAGCGGCCCGGTGGGGCTTGCGATCATCGAGACGCTGGGTCCGGAGCGATTCTCGGCGCAGGACTCCGATCCCAAGTCCGCGCTGCGCCACGGTTGCGCGTCGGCCCGCCGGGTCAGCCAGTTCATCGTCGTACCGGAGGACGCCGAAGGGCCTCTGGCTCAGCGCGCCCGGTCCGCGTTGGCCGACGGGATGCGCCAGCTCGGTGCCGTTGTCCCCCCGGACCAGCGGCTGGACGAGGAACTGGCGGACGACCTCCAGTATCTCGCGGTTTGGCACGTGCGGCGGCAGGCCAACGGGCCGACTCGGCAGGCCGGACGGCACTTGGTCGCCCTCCGGATCCGCCCACGAGATCCGGTGCACCCTGTACGTGGCTGGGACGACGCCCGCAAGGAGTGGGTGCCTTACGCCCGGCTGCTGCTCACCCTCGCTGCCGATGGTGCTGCGACGAGAACCCGATTCGGTCGCGCCGCCTCGACCACCGAGGAGCGGCGCGACGAGGTCGAGCGCCAGATCAGAGCATTGCTGTACCAGGTGCGCGACCGGCCGACCCTGCTCCTTGTGAACAGCGGCAACCTGCGTGAGGTGTGGCCCGGACTGAATAACGGGCAGCTGGTCAAGGACATGCTCACGTTCGATGGGGAGCCGCCTGCCCGGCTCGCGCTTCACGGGGAGGACCTGCGTGTGGTGCTGCTCCGCGACGCCAACAGCCGTGGCGAGACGCCCCAGTGGTACGCACCAGGTGAGACTGAGGTGGAAACGCCGGGGTTCTCCGCAGGTCTCTGGGCAGCGCGGGAAGCGGATGCCGATAATCGGGTGTTCGTCAGCACGGTGGGCAAGCCGCCGACTGCGGGCACGGTGCGCCGCGACCTCCGCAAGCTGGTTCCGGACAAGAACTGGCCGCATGGTCCCGCAGCGACGGCCTGGAATCCCCAAGCCTTGGAACTCACCGTTTTGGGCTGCCTGTCCGAGGCAGCCCTGGCGGCTGCCGGACGCACCGGCATGAGGTCGGACCGGCCCGCAGTGGTCGCTGCTGCTGCCCACCAGTTGCGCTTCCACGACGATTACCACCCGCTCTCCCGGCCGCTCCCGTTGCACCTGGCGAATCTGGCTGAGGAGTACGTCCTGCCGCTCGCCCCGGCACCGGCTCCGTTGGCCGAGCAGAACCGCGTGTAGCAGCCTGCGGGCAATGCCGGCTGCTCCGCGACTTGTCCAAGCCGTGGAGCAGCGCTCGGTCGTTTCCACCAGGCGTCTGTGAAAAGTCCGAGTTCTACACCGGCGAGAAGGTTCCTGATCATCAGGAGCCCCAACGTGCCCCCAGTTTGTCGGGGGCGGATGCGCGAAGCGCTCAAGGAGGTTGGTGAGACGCTCGGTGGCAGTTGCGTCAGGCCAGTCATCGGGTCACCAAGGGTGGGCCACCCGACCCAGCGCTTGATCAAGGTTGCTCACAGCCGGAGTGAGTGCTGTACCTCGCGCCGGCAACGCGTCAGGGGCCGTATCGGATCTCTCTGATACGGCCCCTGACGGTGGTCGGGGTGGCGGGATTTGAACCCACGGCCTCTTCGTCCCGAACGAAGCGCGCTACCAAGCTGCGCCACACCCCGATGCTGCGCGTTCAGCTTAGCGGGTCGGGGGCCTGAGGCGAAATCCGGTTTAGCGCGGGGGCGGGGCGGCGGTGGCGCCGCCGGACTGACGGGGGGTCAGGGTGAGGAGGGTGGCCTCCGGGGGGCAGGCGAAGCGGAAGCGGGCGTAGCGGGAGGTGCCGCAGCCGGCGGAGACGTGGAGGTAGGCCTCGCGGTCGGCGGACAGGTGCTTCGAGAGGCCCTTGGCGCGTTTGCGGTCGAGGTCGCAGTTGGTGGTCAAGGCGCCGTAGAAGGGGACGCAGACCTGGCCGCCGTGGGTGTGGCCGGCGATCACCAGCGGGTAGCCCTCGGCGGTGAAGGCGTCGAGGGCGCGCAGGTACGGCGCGTGCACCACGGCCAGCGAGATGTCGGCGCTGCGGTCGGGGCCGCCGGCCACCTGCTCGTAGCGGTCCCGGTCGATGTGCGGGTCGTCCAGGCCGACCAGCTCGATGTCCAGGCCGTCCACCTTGAGCCGGCCGCGCGCGTTGTTGAGGTTTGCCCAGCCCGCCGCGTCGAAGCCGTCGCGCAGGTCGGTCCACGGGTTCTCCCGGCCGAGCCGGCGGGTGCCGTCGTCACGACGCAGGTAGCCCGTGGGGTCCTTGGGGCGCGGGCCGAAGTAGTCGTTGGACCCGAACACGTACGCCCCGGGCCGACCGAGCAGCGGGCCCAGCGCGTCCAGCGTCTCCGGCACCGCCTCGGGGTCGGACAGGTTGTCGCCGGTGTTCAGCACCATGTCGGGGTGCAGCGCGTCGAGGCGGCGCAGCCACTCCTGCTTGCGGCGCTGACCGGACACCATGTGGATGTCGGACACCTGCAGGATCCGAACCGGCCGGGCGCCGCGCGGCAACACCGGCACCTCGACCCGGCGCAGACGGAACGAACGGGCCTCGTAGGCCGCCGCGTAGGTGAGGCAGGCGGCCCCGGTGGCGGCTACGGCTAGGGGAAAGGCTGAACGCGGTCGCATCCCTCCATGCTGGCAGAGCCGGCCGATGCTCGGCAGTCTCGGCGGCGCACCCGACGTCGCGGGACGGCGGTCGGGCCCGGGCGAGAGTGGTCGCGACGCACTCCGAGCGCGGTAATTCGGTACGGGCACGCCGGTCACGGCTGCGACACTTGACCCCATGAGCACCCTCAAGAGCCGTTTGCAGAGCGACCTGACCGCGGCCATCCGGTCCCGTGACGAACTGGTCTCCTCGACGCTGCGCCTCACCCTGACCGCGATCACCAACGAGGAGGTCGCGGGCAAGATCGCCCGCGAGCTGTCCGACGACGAGGTGCTGAAGGTCATCGTGCGCGAGGCCAAGAAGCGTCGCGAGGCCGCCGAGGCCTTCGCGAACGGCGGCCGGACCGAGTCCGCCGCCCGCGAGCGCGCCGAGGGCGAGGTCCTGGCGGCCTACCTGCCGGCGCAGTTGTCGGACGACGACCTCCGCGCGATCGTCGCCGACGCCATCGCGCAGAGCGGCGCCGCCGGCCCGCAGGCGATGGGTCAGGTCATGAAGGTGGTCCGCCCCAAGATCGGCGACCGCGCCGAGGGCGGCCGGATCGCCGCCGAGATCAAGAGCCAGCTGGCCGGCTGACCACACAGCGCCGACCGCACAGGCCCGACCACACAGCGCCGACCGCACAGGCCCGACCACACAGTGCGGACCGCACCGGGCGGACCGCACCGGGCGGACCGCACAGAGCCGGTCCCGCGCCCGACCCCGGGCACACCCGCCCGACCCCCGCTCCACACGCCGATGGTGGTGCCCCCGAACACATCGGGAGCACCACCATCGACATTTCCATGAGCGATCACGAGCGACTACGGGGGCCTACGGGCGATCACGAGCGACCCCGCGACCACCCCCACTCAAAACCCCCCGAAATCCCCACCCCCGATATCCCCCGTGCTCGGCGGCCGAGTGTGCCCCGGCGGCCGCGGCGTCTCCGGAGGCTTGGTGGCACCGCCCCCGCCCGTGGTCGGCGTGGTCGGCGGCGTCACCGGCGGAGTCCACGGCGGCCACGGCGGCCGAGTACTCCCGCCACCCGGCGGCCGGTTCTGGTCGCGCGGGTTGGGCTTGCCGTCGTCCGGCTTCTTGTTGGGATCGGGCTTCGCCGGGATCGCGCCCGGGGGCGGGGCGGCGAAGTCCGGCGCGTCCACACCCTTGAGCGCACCCGACATCGCGCTCTTCCAGATCGGTCCGGGGACCTGTCCGCCGTAGACCTTCTCGTACGTGGTCCCGGCGATCTTGATGTCGACCATCTCGACATCGTTCTTGGCGCCACCGATCCACACCGCGGTGGACAGGTTCGGCGTGTAGCCGACGAACCAGGCCGCCTTGCGCTCGTTGGTGGTGCCGGTCTTGCCCGCGTTGTCGCGGTCCTTGAGGCCGGCCTGGGTGCCGGTGCCGTCCTCGACCACACCCTTGAGCAGGGTGTTGATGGTGTCCGCGGTGGACTGCTTCATCACCTGCTTGCAGCCCGCCTGGGGCACGGACAACTTGGTGCCGTCGAGCTTGGCCACCTCGGTGACCGCGATCGGCGTGCAGTACACCCCGCGGCTGGCGAACGTCGCGTAGGCCGCCGCCATGTTCATCGGCGCGATGGTGTTGGCGCCGAGCGTCATGCTGGGCACCTGCTTCAGCGCCTCGCCGTTGCCCTGGTGCACACCCATCTGATCGGCCAGCGTCGCGATCGGACACAGCCCCACGTCCTTGGACAGCAGGACGAAGTAGGTGTTGATCGACTTCTCCAGCGCGGTCTGCATGTTCCAGGTGCCGGTCTCGCTGCGGCTCTCGTTCTGCGGTTGGTACTTGGGGTCGCGCGTCGATTCGCCGCAGGTGCGGAACTTCTCCTTCCGCATGTCGATGTCGTAGCCGGTGGAGTATTCCTGGTCCACCTTCATCCCGTTCTCCAGCGCCGCCGCGGCGGTGATGGGCTTGAACGTGGACCCGGTCTGGAAGCCGTACGTCGAGCCGCCCATGTTGTGGTCGACCGAGTAGTTGAGCGTGGTCTCGTAGTCGCCGAACCCGTACGGCCGGCTCTGCGCCATCGCCTTGATCTTCCCGGTGCCCGGTTCGACCATGACGACCGCGTCGGCGACCGGGTCCTTTTGCAGTACACCCTTGGTCGCGGCGGTGTAGGCCGCCTTCTGGGCCTTTCGGTCCAACGTGGTGGTGATCCTCAGGCCGCCCTCGCGCCACATCTTGTCGCGTTCGTCCTTGTTCGCGCCGAACGCCGGGTCGTTCTTGACCACCCGTTCGACGTAGTCGCAGAAGAACGCGGCACCGTCGATCTGGTCGGCGGTGATGCAGCCGTTGGGCAGCGGCTGGGTCTTCAGGTTGAGTTCGGTCGCCTTGGCCGTGTCGGCCTCGGCCTGGGTGATGACCTTCACCTCGGCCATGCGCTGCAACACGACGTTGCGCCGATCCCGCGCGGCGTTCGGATAGCCGATCGGGTCGTACGCCGACGGCGCCTGCACCACGCCGGCCAGGGTGGCCGCCTCGGGCAGGGTCAGATCGGCGGCGTGCTTGCTGAAGTAGCGCTGCGACGCGGCCTCGACGCCGTACGCCTGGCGGCCGAAGAAGGTGATGTTGAGATACCGGGTGAGGATCTCGTCCTTCGACAGCCGTTGCTCCAGGCCGATCGCGTACTTCAGCTCCTTGATCTTGCGGGAGACTTCCTGGGCCTGGGCCTTGGCCACCTTGGCCGGGTCGTTGCCGGCCTCCTCCACGAAGATGTTCTTCACGTACTGCTGGGTGAGGCTGGATCCGCCCTGCTTGGATCCGGTGCCACCCGACTGCTGGTTGCGCAACAGGGCACGCAGGGTGCCCTTGAGGTCGATCGGACCGTGCTCGTAGAAGCGCGAGTCCTCGATCGCCACGATCGCCTGACGCATGATCGGCGCGATCTGGTCGAAGTTCCTCAGGATGCGATAGCGGTCGTAGACCATCGCGAGCTGGTTGCCCTCGGAGTCGAGGATGTACGACGGCTGCGAGAGGAACGGTTGATCCAGATCGCCGGGCAGGTCGTCGAAGTTTTCCGACGCCGCCTTCGCGGACAGGCCGAGGCCGCCCACGAACGGCAGCGCGACTCCCGCGACCAGGGCGCCGGCGAGGATGCTCGCACCCACGAACGCGGCGAACCGTCCCACGAAGCCCAGCGGGGATCGTGGACGGTACGAACCGCGTTTCGGGCGGGCCGAGCCGGAGGAAGTTCGGGCCATGGGCGACAGCCTACGTGCCGAAACACCCTACGCGGCGAAGGGACTTCGCCTAAGCTGGCGGAGCAGCCGGGGGATTCGTGTCATCACGCATTTCACTCTTTGGAGTGAAAGCGGCCGGATGTCGGGTCCTGCTGCCGTCTCTCGTGCCTCCGACGTGCCCTCTTCTGAGTGAAGCCCGGACCCAAAGCGCAAGAGCATTCACCCGGACGGGTGGGTCCATATTTGCGCATAGTCCTTCCGGGCCATCGATGACTGCCCGCGCAGGGGCTGTTGCGCGTGCCCAGGGTTTCGTACCGTCCTGCTTGGCATCGGGAATTCCCGGCGCCGCCGTTGGGGGAGCCTCGAAAATCGGGAGAGGACGGCACCAGCATGAGCTGGGTTACCGACTGGAGCACGCAGGCCGCCTGCCGGAGTACCGATCCGGATGAGCTGTTCGTGCAGGGGGCGGCGCAGAACCGCGCCAAGGCAGTGTGCACCGGATGTCCGGTCCGCACCGAGTGCCTGGCCGACGCGCTGGACAACCGGGTGGAGTTCGGCGTCTGGGGCGGCATGACCGAGCGGGAGCGGCGCGCGCTGCTGCGCCGCCGGCCGATGATCACCTCGTGGCGTCGGCTCCTCGAGACCGCGCGCGAGGAGTACGAGCGCGACATCCACGGAGACGAGGAGTTCCGGGTCGCCGGCTGAACACGTGTCGGCACACGTGGCGCAACACGTGTGGACGACCCGAGGTCGGCACCTTCGAACACCGCCGTATCCGCAACGCCATCGCGCGCGCACGTCACCGCCCGCCGGGGCCGGGAGTCAGGCCCGGGTCCCGGCGGGGTGGCGACGAGACGTCGGGCGGTGGGTCACCGCGGTCCGGATCACCCGGGCCCGCGGGTCCGGCCCGGCCGCGAGGTCAGCCGGAGCCCAGGCTCTCGCCGATGACGCGCAGACCTGCCAGGTCGTGCACGTCTCCGGGCAGCGCCGGGACCTCGGTCACCCGTACCTCGGGGTGGATCGACGTGAAGCGGGTCCGCATGCGCTCCTCGCGGTCGATCACCCGCAGCCGCTCGGCGTGCAGCGTGAGCAGCCCCGCGACCAGCCGCAGATCGGCGGGCTGCGGTGCGTCGTCGGCCGATTCCCCGTCGGCGGGGTCGTCGAGGTCGTCGGCCCGCTCGGTCAGCGACTCGGCCGCCGCCAGGCTCCGCTCCGCGGACAGCCGCCCCGCGCTCGTGGCGTGCACCCGGTTGAGCACCAGGCCGGCCAGCGGCATGCGCTCGGTGCCGAGCCGGTCGACGAAGTACGCGGCCTCGCGCAGCGCGTCCTTCTCCGGCGCGGCGACCACCAGGAACGAGGTGCCCCGGGCCTGGAGCAGCTTGTAGGTCGCGTCGGCCCGCTTGCGGAAGCCGCCGAAGGTGGTGTCGAGCGCGGCGACGAAGGTCTGGATGTCGGTCAGCAGGTGGGCGCCGACCACCTTGCTCAGCGCACCGGTCATCATCCCCATGCCCGCCGACAGGAACTTCAGCGCGCCGCGTCCACCGACCTTGGCGGGGGCGGACAGTATCCGGATCAGCCGGCCGTCCAGGAACGAGCCGAGACGCTGGGGGGCGTCCAGGAAGTCGAGGGCGGAGCGACTCGGCGGGGTGTCCACCACGATCAGGTCCCACTCGCCGGTCGCGTGCAACTGGCCCAGCTTCTCCATCGCCATGTATTCCTGCGTGCCGGCGAAGCTGGAGGACAACGACTGGTAGAAGGGGTTGTCGAGGATCTGCTGCGCGCGCTCGGGGTCGGCGTGTTGTTCGACGATCTCGTCGAACGTGCGCTTCATGTCGAGCATCATCGCGTGCAGGCTGCCGCCCTTGGTCTCGTCGACGTCGACGACCCGGCGGGGCGTGTTGTCCAACTCGGTCAACCCCATCGACTGGGCCAGTCGGCGCGCCGGGTCGATGGTCAGCACCACCACGTCGCGACCACGCTCGGCCGCGCGCAGCCCGAGCGCCGCGGCCGTGGTGGTCTTGCCCACGCCGCCGGAGCCGCAACACACCAGGATGCGGGTGCCCGGGTCGTCGAGCAGCGCGTCGATCTCCAGCCTGTTCATGCCATCCCCTGCTCGCGCAGCGCTTCGGCGAGGCGGTACAGACCGCCCAGATCCATCCCGTCGGCCAGCAGCGGCAGTTCGTAGACCGGCAGATCCAGGCCGCGGACCAGGGCCCGGCCGGTGCTCTCCAACTCGATCCGGCTCGCGTGCTCGTCGGCCTCGCCGAGCAGCGAGGCGACCAGCGGCCGGGTGGGCTTGATCCCGCCGGCGAGCAGCCCGGCCTCGAGCAGCTCGGGCGTCAGCCGCCGGCCGGTGTCGCTCTCGTCCTCGGCCTGGAGCGGCGGGCGGGCCATGTTGATCACCACACCGCCGGTGGGCAGGCCCGAGGCGCGCAGTTCGGCGACACCGTCCACGGTCTCCTGGACCGGCATCTCCTCGAGCAGGGTGACCAGGTGCACCGCGGTCTGCGCCGAGCGGATCACCCCCATCACCGCCTCGGCCTGGGTGTGGATCGGACCGAACCGGGCCAGCCCGGCCACCTCGGTGTTGACGTTGAGGAAGCGCGCGATGCGCCCGGTCGGCGGCGCGTCCATCACCACCGCGTCGTAGGCGAACGCCCCCTGCACCCGTCGCCGGGCCGACTCGCACGCCTTCCCGGTCAGCAGCACGTCGCGCAGACCGGGCGCGATGGTGGTGGCGAAGTCGATCGCGCCCAGCTTCTTCAGGCCCTTACCGGCCCGGCCCAGGTGGTAGAACATGTCGAGGTATTCGAGCAACGCCTCCTCCGGGTCGATCGCGAGCGCGTACACCTCGCCACCACCCGGGGCGACCGCGATCCGGCGGTCCTCGTAGGGCAGATGCGGACAGTCGAAGAGCTGCGCGATGCCCTGCCGTCCCTCGACCTCGACCAGCAGCGTGCGCCGCCCGCCGGTGGCCAGCGCCAAGGCGAGGGCGGCGGCCACGGTGGTCTTGCCGGTGCCGCCCTTGCCGCTGACCACGTGCAGGCGCACGCCTTCCCAATCGGCGTCGCCGTCGGTCGTGCGTGCGCCCGCCGGCCACGTGGTCAACGCAGCCGCCCGGCGGGACGGGGCGGCGCGCTCGGCTCGGGGCGGCGGCATGCCCGGATCCCTGCCCTCGAAGGCTTGCGCCATTCGGCCGCACGCGTGCAACCACCGGACCCGTGTGACCTCGCACCCAAACTCACGAGTCGAGCCTAACCACCCGCTCCCCGCCCGGTCGGAGGTGATCCCCCCGGGGTGACCCGCGTCACGTCACCGTCGACCGAACGGCGTAGCGCGCTTCCTTGTACGCCCCCGTCTCCAGGATGTCCCCGAGCACCCGCGCGGCCTCGACCACGTCGGCGTGTCCGATGTAGAGCGGGTTGAAGCCGAAGCGCAGCACGTCCGGCGGTCGCACGTCGCCGATCACCCCGCGGTCGATCAGCGCCGCCATCACCGCGTGCGCCTCGGAGTGGCGCACCGCGACCTGGCTGCCGCGCCGCGCGTGCTCGGTCGGGGTCAGCGTCTCCAGGCCCAGGTCGCCCACGCACGCGATGAACAGGTCGGTCAGCGCCAGGCCCTTGGCCCGCACCTCGGCCATGGACACCCCGTCGTAGGCGTCGAGGGCGGCCTCCAGGGCGAGCATGGACAGCAGCGGGGGCGTGCCGATCCGGGCCCGCTCGATGCCGGGCGCCGGGGCGTAGCCGGCCTCCATGCCGAACGGGTTCGCGTGCCCGTGCCAGCCGGTCAGCGCGGGCTCGAACGCGGCGATGTGCCGCTCGGCGACGTAGACGAACGCCGGCGCGCCGGGCCCGCCGGACAGGTACTTGTAGCCGCAGCCCACCGCGAGGTCCACCTCGTGCGCGTCCAGGTCGATCGGGAACGCGCCCGCGGAGTGGCACAGGTCCCACAGGGCCAACGCGCCGGCGGCGTGCGCGGCGGCGGTCAGGCCGGGCAGGTCGCGCAACTCGCCGCTGCGGTAGTCGACGTGGTTGTACGCGATCACCGCGATCGTGTCGCCGTCCGCGCGCAACACCTCGGCCGCCTCGCCGACCGGCACCCGGCGCACCTCGGCACCGAGCAGGCCGGCGATCGAGTCGGCCAGGTAGAGGTCGGTCGGGAAGCTGTCCGGGTCGGCCAGCACCACGGTGCGCCCCGGGCGCAGCCGCAGCGCGCCCGCGATCGCGTTGAAGATCTGTACCGACGTCGAGTCGCCGCAGACCACCCGGCCGGGCGCGGCGCCGATCAGCGCGCCGATCCGGTCGCCGATCCGCGCGGGTGCGCCCCACCAGTCGTTGGCGTTCCAGGACCGGATCAGGTCCGTGCCCCACTGCCGGTGCACCGCGTCCCGCAGCGCCTCGGGCACGCCGGCGGGCAGCGCCCCGAGCGAGTTGCCGTCGAGGTAGATCACACCCTCCGGCAGCAGGAACCGCTCGCGCACGTGCGCCAGCGGATCGGCGGCGTCGAGCGCGGCCGCGGTGGTGCTCCGCCCGGCCGCGAGGCCGGCGGTCGAGCGTTGGTCCGACGAATCGTCGGCGACCGTGTTCAACGAGGAATCCGACATGCTCCACCAGTCTTTCGATGAATCAGGACTTCGATGGTTCGACCAAGGTGCGCATGGTCCACAACTCGGGAAAAACGCGCACGCGTACGGTCTGTGCCAACCAAGAAGCACCGGCCGAACCGCCCGTTCCCGGTCGGTTCCCCAGCGCTCGCAGTGTGGCGGCCAGATGCCGCTCGCGCCAGCGGGTCCAGCGCTCGGAGATGTCGGTCAACACCTCGCCGAGAGCGACCAGATCGCGCACCCCGTCGGTGTAGGCGCCCGCCCACGCGCGTTCGACGTCCTCCGTCGGCTCGTAGGGCCGGCTCGGGTCGGACCGCCCGCTGGCGGCCTCGCACCGGCCCCGCCGGGCGAGCAGGTCCAGCGCGTGGTCGTACAGGCTCGGCGCCCGCAACGCCCGGTCCAGCTCCGCGTGCACGTCCGGGGTGCCCACGTAGCCCCGCAGCACCCCCGCGCGTTTGATCCCGAGCAGGAACTCCAGGTGCCGGTACAGGTACGACTGGAAGCCGGACGCCTCGCCCAACTCCTCGCGGAACGCGCCGAACTCGCCGGGGGTGAGCGTGGCGAGCAGGTCCCACGTGGACACCAGCACGTCCAACTCGCGCACGCTGCGCCGCAGCGTGTCGGTCGCGCCCGCCACGTCGTCGGCGTCGAGCCGCTCGCCCGCGATCGTCCATTCGTGCCGGAGCAGCGCGAACAACAACTCCATCACCTGGGACGCGATCAGGAACGACATCTCGGCGGGCACGTCGGTGCGGGTGCGCTGGAGGGACAGCAGGGTGTCGAGACTCGCGTAGTCCGCGTAGGGGATCGCGCCGGCCGGCCGCGCGTTCGGCGGGTGGACGCCGTGCGTCGGTTCGCTTCGGGGCGTCGATGCGCCGATCGCCATACGTCCACCTCTCGCGCCGGGCCCGCCGGGGGCCGGTCGGGGAGTGCCCACATGCAATCGTGCGACGGCTCGGTTGGGAATGGGCGTCGAACCTCGGAACGGCCGATTCGGTTTACGCTCGCAACGTGTCGGACGACATACCCTCACGATCGTGAACGGAGGGCGAACATGGACGCGATCGACCGCAGACTGCTCGCCGAACTGCAACGCGACGCCCGGACCTCGCTCAACGAACTGTCCCGGCGGATCAACCTCTCCGCGCCGGCGGTGGCCACCCGGGTGCGCCGACTCGAACACAGCGGCGTGATCACCGGCTACCACGCGCACGTGGACCCGGCGGCGGCCGGCCGCGGCGTGGTCGCCCTGGTCCGGATGAACTGCTACGGCCCGGGCTGTCTGCTGCGCCGCGACGCGGACACGGTGCGCGAATGGCCCGAGGTGCTCCAGGTACACCGGGTCACCGGCGACGCGTGTTGCCTGCTGATGGTCGCGGTCGCCACGATGGTCGACTTCCAGGTGCTCATCGACCGGCTCGCCGAGCACGGCAAACCCTCCAGCACGATGGTGTTGTCCTCGCCGGTGGCGTGGCGCCCCGTCGAACCGCCGGACGTGTCGGTCTAAAGTCTGGACCCATGACGAAGTGGGAATACGTGACCGTCCCCCTGCTGGTGCACGCGACCAAGCAGATTCTGGACAACTGGGGCGACGACGGCTGGGAACTCGTCCAGGTGGTGCCGGGCCCGAACCCGGAGAGCCTGGTGGCCTACATGAAGCGGGCGAAGCAGGTGGCGTCGTGAGCGAGGTACACCCCGAACAGCGCATCACCGACCTGGGCCTGACGCTGCCCGGCGTGGTGCCTCCGGTCGCGGCCTACGTGCCCGCGGTCCGCACCGGCAATTACATCCACACCTCCGGCCAGCTGCCGATGATCGAGGGCAAGCTGCCCGCGACCGGCAAGGTCGGCGCCGAGGTCACCGCCGAGGAGGCGAAGGACCTCGCGCGGCAGTGCGCGCTCAACGCGCTCGCGGCGGTCAAGGCCGAACTCGGCGACCTCGCGCTGGTGCGCCGGGTGGTCAAGGTGGTCGGCTTCGTGGCCAGCGCCCCCGACTTCACCGGGCAGCCCGGCGTGATCAACGGCGCCAGCGAACTGCTGGGCGAGGTCTTCGGCGAGGCCGGCCGGCATGCGCGCAGCGCGGTCGGCGTGGCGGTGCTGCCGCTCGACGCCCCGGTCGAGGTGGAGATCCTCGTCGAGGTGGTCTGACCCGAACGGCGCGCGTCCCCGTCGAGGTACGCGCGGAGCGGACCCGCACCCGAAAGGGGCGGGTCCGCTCGGTTTCGGGGGGTCAGGGATGGAACTTGACTCGGTCAGGCGTACGATCCGGCGCATGGCCGAAACGGGGAGTACGCAAGCCGGGAGCGCCCAGCCGGGCATGCCCGCGTCCTGGACCGAGCGGGCCCGCGCGATCATCGCCGGCGAGGCCGAACCGGTGCCCCCGCGCCGCGCGGCGACCGTGGTGCTGCTGCGCGACCGTCCCCGAGGGCCCGAGGCCTACCTGCTGCGCCGGCACACCACGATGAAGTTCGCGGCCGGGATGTACGCCTTCCCCGGCGGCGGGGTCGACCCCCGCGACGCGGACCACTCGCCCGCCTGGGCCGGGCCCGAACCCGCCGAGTGGGCCGAACGGCTGGGCACCACGGTCGCGGAGGCCCGCGCCATCGTGTGCGCGGCGGTCCGGGAGACCTTCGAGGAATCCGGCGTGCTGCTCGCCGGGCCCGACCCGACCACCGTCGTCTCGGACACCACCGGCGCCGACTGGGAGGCCGACCGCGCCGCGCTGGTGGCCCGCGAGCGCACCTTCACCGAGTTCCTGGCCGGCCGCGACCTGGTGCTGCGCTCCGACCTGCTCGGCGCGTGGGCGCGCTGGATCACCCCGGAATTCGAGGACCGTCGCTACGACACGTGGTTCTTCGTCGCCGCGCTGCCCGCCGGCCAACGCACCCGCGACGTCTCGGGCGAGGCGGACCGGGTCACCTGGGCCCGCCCCGCCGACGCGCTGGCCCAACACCGCGCGCAGGAGATGGCCATGTTGCCGCCCACCATCGACACGCTGCGCCACCTGGCCGAACTCGCCGACCCCGCCGCCGCGCTGGCCGCCGCCGCGGACCGCGAGATCAGTCCGATCATGGCGCGGGGCCGCTTCGACGGAGACCGCCTCGTGCTCGAATGGCCCGGCATCGCGGATCCGTTCGGTCTGCGCTGACCCCGCGTCGGCGCCCCGGGGGCCGATACGCAACGATCCACCGTTCGGTCCCGGGCACCCGAGGTACAGGATGGCGACCATGAACGCACAGCCCCTGCCCGGCAACCCCCGCGCGAGCATCGGCGGACCCGCGAGCGCGCGGGTGACCTGTCTGCTCGCGCCCAACCCGAGCGTGATGTCGCTCGACGGCACCAACACCTGGATCGTGGCCGAACCCGGCGCGGACACCGCCGTGGTGATCGATCCGGGCCCCGACGACGAGGGCCATCTGCGCGCGATCGTCGCCGCGGTCGAGGCCGAGGGCCGCCGGGTGGGCCGGATCCTGCTCACCCACGGCCACCCCGATCACTCGGCGGGCGTGGCGGGCCTGAAGGCGCTCACCAACGCGGTGGTGCACGCGGTCGACCCGCAGTGGCGCTACGGTGGCGAGGGCCTGACCGACGGGCAGGTGATCGACGACGGCGGGCTCGATCTGCGCGTGCTGGCCACCCCCGGCCATTCGGGTGACTCGGTGTGCTTCGTGGTGGCCGCGGACCGGTTCGTGATCACCGGCGACACCGTGCTCGGCCGCGGCACCACCGTGGTCGCGCATCCCGACGGCCGCCTGGGCGACTACCTGGACTCGCTGCGCCGGCTGCGCACGCTGGCCGAATCCGGCGAGATCACCGCCGTGCTGCCCGCGCACGGCCCGATCCTGGACGACGCGGCCGGCGTGCTCGACTTCTACCTGGCGCACCGGGCGGCCCGGCTGGCCCAGGTCGAGGCCGCGGTCGCCGCGGGCGACACCACCGCCGAGGAGGTCGTCCGGCGGGTCTACGCCGACGTGGACCGGGACGTGTGGTGGGCCGCCGAGCTGTCGGTCCGCGCCCAGCTGGAGTATCTGGCCGAGCGCGCCGACGCCTGAGCGCATCGACGCCTGAGCGCACCGCCGCCCGAACACGACCGTGGGCCCGCCGACGGCGGGCCCACGGGTCGATGTGTACGCAGTGCTAGCGCGAGCGGCGCGACAACCGCTCGACGTCCATCAGGACCACCGCACGCGCCTCCAGCCGCAGCCAACCCCGGCTCGCGAAGTCGGCCAGCGCCTTGTTGACCGTCTCCCGCGAGGCGCCGACCAGCTGGGCCAGCTCCTCCTGGGTGAGGTCGTGCGCCACGTGGATGCCCTCGTCGGCCGGCACGCCGAACCGGCGGGACAGGTCGAGCAGCGCCTTGGCCACCCGGCCGGGCACGTCGGAGAAGACCAGGTCGCCCAGGCTCTCGTTGGTCCGCCGGAGCCGACGGGCTATCGCCCGCAGCAGTGCCGCGGCGACCTTGGGCCGACCGGTCAGCCACGGCTGCAGGTCGGAGTGGCCCAGGCCGAGCAGCCGCACGTCGGTCAGCGCGGTCGCGGTCGCCGTACGCGGTCCGGGGTCGAACAGCGACAACTCGCCGAACATCTCGCCCGGGCCGAGCACGGCGAGCATGTTCTCCCGGCCGTCGTTGGAGCTGCGGTGCAGCTTGATCTTGCCCTCGATCACCACGTAAAGCCGGTCGCCCGGGTCACCTTCGTGGAAGAGCGAATCCCCGCGCTCGAGCCCGACCTCCGTCATGGAGGCCCGCAGCTCGGCGGCGTCCTCATCTTCGAGCGCCGCGAACAGCGGAGCCCGCTGCAAAACGTCGTCCACGAGGTTCCTCCTAGGCCGGCCTGGTCGACACCAATGAAGCCGGACGGTCAAACAGTGCGATCGGTCACAGTCTGACGCACCGGTACCCGCAATCATCACGCGGGGTGGCCTGGATCACGAACGGGCGGATCCACAGTAACCGGACATGTCGCTCCTGTGATCGAGCGTGTGCGGACTGCTCGAC
The DNA here is from genome assembly GCF_044334985.1 of Embleya sp. NPDC020630. Classification (NCBI taxonomy): domain Bacteria; kingdom Bacillati; phylum Actinomycetota; class Actinomycetes; order Kitasatosporales; family Streptomycetaceae; genus Embleya; species Embleya sp. NPDC020630. The sequence goes on along the minus strand of NZ_JBIRUB010000022.1, from coordinate 84,018 downwards.
CGTAGTGCCCGCGCATCTGCGTACTCTGGCCGGGTGTCGAGCAACGTGACGGAGCCCGCGCCGCGCGGGTCGCGGAGCACCGCGAAGGTCGTGAAAGCCACAAAAGCCGGGAAGGGCGAGTCCCGCTTGGCCCTGGTGCGCCGTGCGCGCCGGATCAACCGCGAACTGGGCGAGATATACCCGGGTGCGCACTGCGAACTCGACTACGGCGACGCGTTCCAGTTGTTGGTCGCCGTGGTGTTGTCCGCGCAGACCACCGACCGCCGGGTCAACACGGTCACCCCGGCGCTGTTCGCCCGCTTCCCCGACGCCGCCGCGATCGCCGCGGCGGAGCCCGCGGAGCTGGAGTCGATCATTCAGCCGACCGGGTTCTTCCGGGCCAAGACCCGCTCGGTACAGGGTCTGGCCCAGGCGCTCCTGGACCGCTACGCCGGCGAGGTGCCGGGGCGGCTCGCCGACCTCGTCACCCTGCCGGGGGTCGGCCGCAAGACCGCCAACGTGGTGCTCGGCGAGGTCTTCGACGTCCCCGGGATCACCGTCGACACCCACTTCGGGCGACTGGCCCGCCGCTTCGGGTGGACCACCGACGACGATCCGGTCCGGATCGAGAAGGAGGTCGGCGCGCTCTTCCCGCGCCGCGACCTGACCCTGCTCTCGCACCGGGTGATCTTCCACGGCCGCCGGGTGTGCCACGCCCGCCGGCCCGCCTGCGGGGCGTGCGCGATCGCGCCGCTGTGTCCGGCCTACGGCGAGGGCGAGACGGACCCGATCAAGGCCCGGGCCCTGCTCAAGTACGAGATGGCCGGACAGCCCGGCCAACGGCTCAAGCCGCCGGCCAAACCGGTGCTGGCCCCACCGACCGAGCAGGCCGAGCCGACGCGGGACGCACCGAAAGCACCGAAAGACGAGGGGGACGCCGGGTGACGCAGACCGGGACCGGGATCCAGACGTGGGCCGAGGCCGACCTGCCGGAGTGGCTGCGCCCGGTGGCGCGCGCCGCCCGGTCGGTCAGCCCCGAACAGCTCAGCCGCTTCCTGCCGCCCGCCGAGGGCGGCCGGCGCTCCGCCGTACTGATCCTGTTCGGCGAGGGCCCCGAGGGACCCGATCTGCTGCTGCTCCAGCGTGCCGCGACGCTGCGCTCGCACGCGGGCCAGGCCGCCTTTCCCGGCGGCTCGGTGGATCCGGGCGACGAGGGGCCCGAGGGCACCGCGCTGCGCGAGGCGCAGGAGGAGGTCGGGCTCGACCCCGCCGGGGTGCGGGTCTTCGGCCGACTGCCCGACCTGTACATCCCGGTGAGCAACTTCGTGGTCACGCCCGTGCTCGCCTGGTGGCACCGGGAGAGCGAGGTGGCTCCGGGCGCGCCGGAGGAGGTCGCGCGCGTGTTGCGGGTGTCCATCGCCGAACTCGCCGACCCGGCCAACCGGGTCCGGCTGCGGCATCCCGGCGGCCACCTGGGACCGGCGTTCGAGGTGCAGGACCTGGTGGTCTGGGGCTTCACCGCGGGGCTGATCGACCGGGTGCTGCACCACACCGGCTGGGAGCGGCCGTGGGACCCCCGGCGCGAGATCACCCTGTCCGACGCCGAGGACCGACTGGCCCGGCGCGGCTTCGACCCCTACGAGGAAACCGCCTCCGAACCCGGGGTTTGATTTGTTGGGCGCTTCGCGCCGGCCGGCGGAGGTGGGTCGTGTCCGCAGCATCACGCCGGACCGAGATCGTGTCGGCGGCGATGCTTCTTGTTGGGCGCTTCGCGCCGGCTCGCGAGGGGCCACTTTTTTCTCTCCCCCGCTGTGCTCCTCCGAGAAAAAAAGTGGCCCCTCGCTCGGGGCCGGTGTCCCTCCGCTTCGCTCCGGGTCACCGGCCCAAAACTCGCGGCTCCGCCGCTCTCCGCGCTTCGCGCGTCGATCACGCGGGTGGCCTGAGGCGTGGGCGCTGACGCGCCACGGGGGTGGCGGGCGGGGACGCCCGGCTCGCGGAGGGTGGGCTGATGGTGCGTCAACGGCGGTTTCGTATGGCTGTGTCACCGGTGTTCGACGAAGCGGCACGGCTGCGGACAGCGCGGGCTCGCACGTGAGAACGTGAGCGCGTGAATGTCCTGGACCTGTTGCTGCTCGCCGCCGCGGTGGCCTTCGCCATCTCCGGATACCGGCAGGGCTTCATCGTCGGCGTGCTCTCGTTCCTGGGCTTCATCGGCGGCGGCGTGTTCGGCATGTGGCTGGTGCCCTCGCTGCTGAACCGCTTCGAGCCGGGGCTCGGGCCCTCGATCGCGGCGATCTGCGTCGTGCTCGTGCTGGCCACCGCGCTCCAGGCGTTGACCACCGCGGCCGGCAACCGGCTGCGCCGCCGACTCACCTGGCGACCGGCGCGCCTGGTGGACGCGGCGGGCGGCGCGATCGTGAGCGTGTGCGCGCTGTTGATCGTGGTGTGGCTGATCGGCTCCTCCGTCGCGGGCGCGTCGATGCCCACCGTCTCGCGCGAGGTGCGCTCGTCCCAGGTGCTCGGCGGCGTGCAGAAGGTGTTGCCCCGGGGCGCGGACACGTGGTTCTCCTCGTTCGGCAACCTGCTCGACCGCAACGGCTTCCCACAGGTGTTCAGTCCGTTCGTGCGCGAGGACATCCCGCAGGTGCCGCCGCCGGACCCGAAGTTGTTGTCGATGCCCGCGGTCCGGGAGAGCCAGGACAAGATCGTCAAGATCGTCGGCACCGCGAAGAGCTGCGGCAAGGTGATCGAGGGCTCCGGCTTCGTCTACGCGCCGCAGCGGGTGATGACCAACGCCCACGTGGTCGGCGGGGTGCGCAAGCCGAACGTGCAGATCGGCGGCGAGGGCCGGGAGTACCCGGCGGAGGTCGTGCTCTACGACTGGAAGCGCGACATCGCGGTGCTCAAGGTGCCCGGGCTCAAGGCCACCCCACTGCTGTTCGAGCCCAAGGTGGAGAGCGGCGCGGACGCGATCGTGGCCGGCTTCCCGGAGAACGGCGCCTTCCACGTCGAGGCCGCGCGCGTGCGGGCCCGGATCCAGGCCGGCGGTCCGGACATCTACAAGCGCGGCACGGTCAGTCGCGACGTCTACTCGCTCTACGCGAAGGTCCGCCAGGGCAACTCCGGCGGACCGCTGATCTCGCCGAACGGCAAGGTCGCCGGGGTGATCTTCGCCAAGTCGCTCGACGACGAGTCCACCGGATACGCGCTCACCGTCGAGGAGGTCCGCGCGGACGCCGAAGCCGGGGCGGTCGCCGACCGCCCCGTGGACACCCAGAGTTGCGCGATGTGACGTCGAACCGACGGGCCGCCGGAGCGCGGCGGCCCGTGACGGGTCAGCGGGGGAAGCGCAGACGCAACGTCAACCAGCGTGCTCGCCGGCGCAATATCCCCATCAGCCCCGGGAAATGATCCCCCCGGTCGGCAACCGCGCCGGCCGGCGCCCCTCGCTCGTGCTCGAACCCTTGGGTACCGGTGGTGTGGATCTCAACCATGAGGGTCTCTGCCGTCTCCGACCGGGTGTCCCCGGCCCCCGCCGCCATGCTCGGAGCGCTGTACGTCCGGCTCATACAGGGGCGCCTACCCGGGCCACCGACGGCGTAATCGCGCCGCCCGCCGGGCCGGAAACGATTCCCGAGCCCACCCGGGGTGATCTGTACGGAAGTGTCGGATATGCCCATCGAGATCACACAATGAAGGCCCGAAAGCGCTGTCGGAACTTCAACGCTCGGGTTCCGGATCCTTCAACCAGCCCAGCAGTTCCTCGGTGAACATCGCGGGCTGTTCCTCGTGCGGGAAGTGCCCGACGCCGTCCAGCAGTCGCCAGCGGTACGGCGCCTCCACGTAGCGCCCGGAACCGGCCGCGGTGCGCGGCAGGATCACCGGGTCGAGGGCGCCGTGCAGATGCAGCGTGGGCACCTCGACGGGGGCCTTCATCCGGGTCGAGTACTGGATGCCGTCCGGGCGCGGGATGGAGCGGATCAGCCACCGGTAGTGCTCGGCCGCGCAGTGCGCGGTGCCCGGCACCAGCATCGCCTGGCGATAGCGGGTGAACGACTCGTCCACCGGCCGGCCCGGCGCCGACCACGCGCGCAGCATGTCGCCCACCATCGCCGCGTCGTCGCGGATCAGTTGCCGCTCGGGCACCCACGGCCGCTGGAAGCCGAAGATGTGCGAACTCGCCGCCATCTGATGACGGTCCGTCAGCAGCGCGCCGCGCAGTTGCCGGGGGTGCGGCATCGACACCGCGACCAGTCGGCGGACCACCTTGGGCCGCAACACCGCGGCGGTCCACCCCAGATAGGCGCCCAGGTCGTGGCCGACCACGATCGCGTCCGGCTCGCCGAGCGAGCGGATCACCCCGGTCACGTCCAGGGCCAGGGTGATCGGGTCGTAGCCGCGCGGGGTGCGGTCGCTGCCGCCGTAGCCGCGCAGGTCCATCGCGACCGCGCGATAGCCGGCCCGGGCCAACGCCTGCATCTGATGCCGCCAGGTCCACCAGAACTGCGGGAATCCGTGCAGCAGCAGCACGACCGGTCCCTCGCCCGTCTCGGCGATGTGGAACCGCGCGCCGTTGGCGGCGATGTCGCGGTGTGTCCAGGGCCCGGCCACGTTGACCACGGTGCTCTCGGGAACCGTCATGCCGAGCAGGGTTGCACACTCGCGATCGCACTCCCGTTTCCGCGCCCGCTTTCCCCGGCCCGGGCGCGCCGCGCGGTCAGCCGACGTTCTTGAGCGTGTTGATCGTGTCCTGGGTGGTGGTGATCGTGCGCTCCGGCGGTCGCACCTTCTTGAACGACACGATCCCGTAGTACCCGAGCCCGCCCGCGAGCAGCAGGTAGAAGCCGCCGACGATCAGGAAGCTCCACGCCACACCCAGACCCAGGGCGTGGATTCCGTACACGACCGCGAAGCTCAGGAAGACGAACGCGAACACACCGACGAATGCCGCCGCGCCGAACGCGCCGCCGCCCTTCGCGACGTTGACCACGCTGACCTTGACCTCGCTCTTGGCGAGCGCGATCTCGCTGCGGACCAGGGTGGACATGTCCTTGCTGGCGGACGAGAACAGCTCGCCGAGGGATCGTTGCGCGTCGACGGGCACGTCCTGGGCCGGGGACCTGTCGGTGCCTGCCATGGTCACTCCTCGTACCGGTATGGATAAGCCGAACCCCGATCATGCCCTGCTGCGGTGATGCGTATCCACCGGGGCACGTCGTACGAGTGTTTCGGATGGGAAACGAAGCAATCCGGACTACGCGAGCTTGTCCCGGCGCAGCCCGTCGGCGTCCGTTTGATACACGTCGGGGATACCGTCGCCGTCGTCGTCGCGGTTCTCCTCGGCGCACAGCCGGGCGTAGGTGTTGTTCCGTATCCGCAGTACGACCGTGGCCGCCACGGCGGAGAGCACCGAGCCGACCAGGACCGCGGCCTTCGCCTGTTCGGTCAGCATCGGGTCGTCGGTGAAGGCGAGTTCGCTGATCAGCAGCGACACGGTGAAGCCGATGCCGGCCAGCATGGACATGCCGAACACGTCGGGCCAGGCCAGGTCGTCGCTGAGTTGGGCCCGGGTGAACCGGGCGACGAGCCAGGTGCCGACGAAGATGCCGACCACCTTGCCCGCGATCAGGCCGAGCAGGACGCCGAGCGTGGGCCGGTGGGTGAACACGTCGCCGAGCACCGGTCCGGAAACCGCGACGCCCGCGGACAGCAGCGCGAAGATCGGCACCGCCAGACCGGCGGAGACCGGCCGGACCAGGTGCTCGACGTGCTCGGCCGGCGAGGTGCGCTCGTCCCGGTCCGGAACCACCCGCATCAGCAGGCCCATCGCCACGCCGGCGACCGTCGCGTGCACCCCGCTCTCGTGCATCAGCGCCCAGATCACCACCGCGAGCGGTACGTAGAACCACCAGCCGCGCACCCGCCGGCGCTGGAGCAGCCAGAAGACCACGAGCAGTGCGAACGCTCCGGCCAGGGCGAGGAAGTTCACCGAATCGGTGAAGAAGATCGCGATGATCAGGATCGCGCCCAGGTCGTCCACCACGGCCAGGGTGAGCAGGAACGAGCGCAGCGCGGACGGCAGGCTGGTGCCGATCACCGCGAGTACGGCCAGCGCGAAGGCGATGTCGGTCGCGGTGGGGATGGCCCAGCCGTCCGGCGAGCCGCCGCCGGCGTTGACCGCGAAGTAGAACAGCGCGGGGGTGAGCATCCCGCATCCGGCGGCGACCACCGGCAGGATCGCCTGGGCCGGATTGCGCAGGTCGCCGACCACCAACTCGCGCTTGAGTTCGATGCCGGCCACGAAGAAGAAGATCGCGAGCAGTCCGTCGGCGGCCCAGGTGCTCAGCGACAGGTCGAGATGCAGCGCGGAGGGGCCGAACCGGAAGTCGCGCAGGTCCTGGTAGGCGTCGCTCCACCCGGTGTTCGCCCAGACCACCGCGACCACCGCCGCGATCAGCAACAGCGCGCCGCCGACCGTTTCGGTGCGGAGCGCGTCGGCGATGAAATTCCGCTCGGCCAGCGTGGACGGACGCCGAAAGAACTTGTTGCGTGGTGCGGACTCGGCACCCACGGGACCTCCAGGTCGGCTGCGGCTCGCGGGCGTATACCGCCCTGCGAAAACGACAAAACAGCGCCGACCAGACTTCCCGGCATGTCTCCCGTCGGGGGAGACCCACGACGCGGGAGCGGTCCGACCCGGACCCGGTCCCCATCAGTGTATCGACAAGATTTTCGATTCCGCCGAACCGATCCGGCCCACGGCGCGCATCATGACCCGCCGTGGACGGCAACACGAGGGCCCCGTACCGAGGTTGCGCTCGGTACGGGGCCCTCGTGGAGCAGCGTGTCGCGGGTCGGTCAGTCCTGTCGGCGCGTCGGCAGCGCGTTCTCCTCGACGGACAGCGCCCGGTTCGCGGCGGGCTTGTTCGGGCCCTGCGCGGCGGTGACGATCGAGTTCCAGTCCGCCGGGGTCTGGCCCACACCCAGCCCCTGGAGCTTGGCGATCACCGCGGGGTCCTGTCCCTCGAGCCAGTCGGTCAGCTGACGGAACGTCACGCAGCGCACGTCGGCCTTGGTGCAGACCGAGGTCACCGTGTCCCGGACGGCGTTCATGTAGATGCCGCCGCTCCAGTCCTCGAAGTGATTCCCGATGAACAGGGGAGCGCGGTTGGTGGTATAGGCGCGCTGGAATCCGTTCATGTAGAACTCGTGGGCCTCTTTCTCCCACGCGTCCTTCTTGGACGGGTCGTATTTACCGTGCCGCTGCTCCTGCTCGTACATGATGTTGTAGTCCATGGAGAGCTGCGACTTGTTCGGGTCACCCGGCCACGGCAGCGACTGCAGCGGGAAGTCCCAGATTCCCGTCTCCTTGCCGCGCTTGGGCCACACCTGAAGACCGCCGGCCGAACTCGCGTCGTAGCGGAATCCCATCTCCTTGCCCGCCCGCATCAGGTTCGTCTGGCCCTCCAGGCACGGCGCGCGGCCACCGATGAGCTCCTTGCCCGGTGCGTAGTCGAACGGCAGCGGCGGAAGGTCGGCATAGCCGGTGTTGGTCTTCCAGTTCTGGACGAATTTCACCGCCTGCTCGGTTTCGTTCTTCCAGTCGGTCGGGCTCCAACTCTTGCCACTCGTGGCGCTGTTGCAGAAGTGGCCGTTGAAGTGCGTACCGACTTCGTTGCCCTTGAGCCAGACCTCGCGCATCTGGATGATCGTGTTGCGCACGGTTTCGTCGGACATGAAGTTGATGTCCGACTGGCCCGCGGTGTGCTTCGGCCCGGTGTACATGGCCTTCTTCGTCTTCGGGAGCATGTAGATACCGCTCAGGAAGTACGTCATCTGTGCCTTGTTCGCCTCGGACACCTTCAGGAATTGCGAAACCAGCTTGTTGCCGTCCTCGGCCGCGCCATCCCACGAGAACACGACGAACTGCGGCGGTTTCTCCCCCGGCTTGAGCTTCTCGACCTTGGGCTGGTTCGGCTGGGGACCGGTGTCGGCGGTCGAGCCGTCACCGATCGGTTTGACCGGACCCCTCGGTTTGTCCGATTCCTTGCCCGGATCGCTCGGATTTCCGCTGCCAGGGTTCTTTGCAGAGGAGTTGCCGGAATCTTTCCCGTCCTTTGCGAAAACCACGAAACCGATAGCGGCCAGGACTGCGACAACGACGAGCACCGCAGCGCCGCGGACAGTTCGCACAGTTCACCTCTTCCCATGGACATGCCGGACCGGGCTGTATTCCCTATCGATACATACGCACGCCGGGGTCACCCGGTTGCGTGCGTCCCCGGTCCGCTTCCCCGCGTACCCGGGCCGGGATCCATCGGATCGTCCGGGGCGCGTGAGCGCGGACACATCACCGTACGGGGCGTCGGGCCCCGGAAGCGATCCGGCGTCACCCTCCGGTCACGGGTCGGCGCGGAACTCGATCCGCCCGCCGTACATGCCCATCGCACAGGTCCAGTCGACCGTCCCGGGGCGCGGTACGCCCAGGTCGATCGTGGTCTCGCCGGTCACCGGCAGGACCTGCTGCCGGTCGCGCGCGGGCAGCACGAAGCCCCGGGTGCAGCCGGTGGTGTGGTCGGTGCGCAACACCAGGATGGTGGGTACGCCGGCCCGGGCCAGCGCGCGGGCCGGGTGGTAACCCTCGTTCGCCACCCGGACGGTGACCCGCTGTACGCCGTCGGCCCCCGTGCTCGCCGCCGCGTGGTCGACCGTGCCGCGGGCCGCCGGGGTCCACCAGCCGGCCAGACGCAGTCCGGAGCCGACCGTCCACGCGGCCACCACGAGCACCAACACGCCCAGGGCGGTGGTCAGTCGCCCACGCAGCACGCGCCCCGACGCGCCGACCAGCAGACCCAGGACGGTGAACAGCGGGATGGTGCCGAGGACGAAACCGGTCAGGATCGCGGCGCCGCCGAGCGCGTTTTGCGAGGTGACGGCGACCAGTTCGGCGCCCAGCGTCACCCCGCACGGGACGAACACCGTGGCCGCGCCCAGGAGCAGCGGGCCGCGCCCGGCGCCGCGGGCCGAGCCGCGCGGCAACAGCCGACCCACGCCGGGCACGCCGAGCATGGCCAAGCCGAACAGCACCATCAGCGCGGCGGCGAGGAGCATCAGGACCGCCCGGGTGCTCGGCGCCGGTTGGATCGCGCCGCCGAGCAGGCCGAGCAGTGCGCCCAGGACGGCGTGGGCGACCAGCTTCGCGCCCAGGAAGGCGGCCAGCGCGCGGGGGAGCGGGCGGCGCATGGGGGAGGCGGCGCAGTCGGCGGTCTGGGCGGCCTCGGCGGGTCCGGCGCGATCGGCGCGATCGGCGCGATCGGTGGGCCCGGTGGCCGAGGTCGCCCCGCACGGGCGAACCGCGCCGACCAGAAGGCCGCCCTGAACCGCCGCACAGGACGCGCCGCCCGCGGCGAACCCCGCGCCGAGCCCGGTCGCGAACAGCGTGAGCACCTGCACGGCACCACCCCCACTCCGGGGAGATTACGGGCCATCACACACAGTGTGGAAGATGCTCGGTGTGAAACATCTGTTTCACCCATATGGGTGCACATTTTACGTTCCGAAAAGGATAGCCTTACTGTGACGAGGTAAACACTTAGAGTTAAGTTGGCCTATCCGGCCCGAATACTCTTCTTTCGACCCGCGCGCCGCCACCCCTGCGGCAGCCATGCCCGCCATGACATGACTGACATGACTGACCCCGGAGGACACGGACATGCCCGTTGCCCCTGTCACCACGCCCGCGCCGGTTTCCAGGGCCGCGTCCGTGCGGGCCGATCTCCGCGCCTCGCTGGTGGTTTTCCTGGTCGCCGTGCCGCTCTCCCTCGGCATCGCGCTCGCGGCCGGCGCCCCGCTCGGCGCCGGCATCATCTCGGCCGTGGTCGGCGGCATCGTGGTCGGCCTGCTCGGCGGCGCGCCGCTCCAGGTGAGCGGCCCCACCGCGGGCCTGACGGTGATCGTGGCCGGTCTCGTACAGAACTACGGTTGGCGGGTGACCTGCCTGGTCACCGTCGGCGCCGGCCTGCTGCAGATCCTGCTCGGCGTGGCCAGGGTGGCCCGGGCCACCCTCGCCCTGTCGCCGGCCGTCGTACACGGCGTCGTGGCCGGCATCGGCGTGGTGATCGCGCTGGCCCAGCTGCACGTGGTCCTGGGCGGCGCGCCGCAACGGTCGGCCTGGGAGAACCTGCGCGAACTGCCCCGTCAGATCGCCGACCTGCACACCCCCGCGGTCGCCGTCGGGATGATCACCCTGGCCCTGCTGCTCGGTTGGCCGCTGCTCGGCCGACTGCCCGGTCGCGGGGCGGCGCTCCGCCGGGTGCCGGCGCCGCTGGTCGCGGTCTCGCTGGCCACCGCGTGTGCGAGCGTGCTGCACCTGGACGTGGCCCGGGTGGACCTGTCCTCGGTCGTGTTCACCACCCCGGTGCTGCCCCCGTCGGGTGCGTGGGGCGCGATCGTGGTCGGCGTGGTCAGCGTGGCGCTGGTCTCCGGGATGGAGTCGCTGCTCTCGGCCGCGGCGGTCGACCGGCTGCACGACGGGCCGCGCGCCCGACTCGATCGCGAACTGATCGGCCAGGGCGTGGGCAACGTGGTCTCCGGTGCGATCGGCGGCTACCCCGTCACCGGCGTGGCGATCCGCTCGGTGACCAACGTGCGGGCCGGTGCGGTCACCCGGGCCGCGACGATCCTGCACGGGGTGTGGGTGATGGTGTTCGTGGCCCTGCTCGGCGCGCTCGTCGAGCGCATCCCGCTCGCGGTGCTGGCCGCCCTGGTGATGGCGGTCGGCCTCCAGATGGTCAGCCTCGCGCACATCCGGCACGTACACCGCCACCGTGAATTCCCGGCGTACGCCGCGACGATCGCGGGGGTGATCCTGGCCGGGGTGCTCCAGGGTGTGCTGCTCGGCGTGGTGGTCGCGGTGTGCACCGCGCTGTACCGGCTCAGCCGCAGCACCGTGCGGGTCCACCCCGGCGACGGGGTGCTGCACGTGGAGGTGCACGGCTCGCTCACTTTCCTGTCGGTGCCGCGACTGTCGCGCGTGCTCGCCAAGTTGCCCCCCGGGGAGCACGTGGTGGTGGACATGACGGTGGACTACCTCGACCAGGCCGCGTTCGAGGCCGTGCACTCGTGGCGCGCCGGCTACCTCGCGCGCGGGGGCCGGGTGGACATCGAGGAGATCCACGACGGTTGTTACGAGCGGGCCGCGGGCGGCACCCCGGGGCCCCGGCGGTCCCGACTGACCCCGTCGCCGCGCTGGTTCGCGCCGTGGTGGCACTGGCAGCGCGCGTGTCCGCGCGAGGACGGCACCGCGTCCCAGGCCCTGGTGGCCGGTGCCCGCGAGTTCCGGCAGCGCACCGCGCCCCTGGTCCAGCCGTTCCTGGAACGCCTCGCGCTGGAGGGGCAAAAACCCGCGCAACTGTTCATCACCTGCGCCGACTCGCGGATCGTGCCGAACCTGATCACCGCGAGCGGTCCCGGCGACCTGTTCACCGTGCGCAACGTCGGCAACCTGGTTCCGTCCGGCGACACCGCCCGGGCCGAGCCGGGCACGGGCGACGCGTCGGTGGGCGCGGCCATCGAGTACGCGGTGTCGGTGCTCGGTGTGCGCAGCATCACCGTGTGCGGGCACTCCGGGTGCGGGGCGATGAAGGCGCTGCTCGACAAGGTCGGCACGGTGCCCGACGCCGGATCGCGTCCCGGTGCCACGCCGCACCTGGACCGCTGGCTGCGCCACGGCGACGCGTCGCTGGCCCGCTTCACCGCCGAGCCCGCGCCGACCGTGACCGGTCATACCGTGCCGCCGGTGGAGCAGTTGTGCCTGACCAACGTGGTCCAGCAACTGGACAACCTGCGCGACCACACGGTGGTCGCGCAGGCGGTGGCGGCGGGCCGACTGCGGTTGTTCGGGCTCTACTTCGACCTCGCGTCCGCGCAGATGTACCTCTACGACGCGGTGCGCGGCGACTTCGGTCCGGTGGACGCGGAACGGGCCGAGTCCGGGGCGCTCCCGCAGGCCGTCCCGACGAGCGCCGAAGATCACACTTTTCCGGCGCTCAACCCCGGATAGCCGGCCCGCATGCTCGCGCGGTCGGCCACGATGCACGCTGTGCATCGGAGTGGTCTAAACCAATCTTCGTGCTCCTCTTGCCGGCTCGGGCCGGTCCCTGATGAGCTACGGCAGAGAAGAGACCGCAGCCGCACGGAGGAGTACGCGTGAGCAACGCAGACCGGAACACGGGAGACAAGGCCGGCGAGGCACTGTCGAACCTGCTGCGCGAGGAGCGCCGCTTCGCACCTCCGCCCGCGCTCGCGGCCGACGCCAACGTCAAGGCCGACGCGTACGAACGGGCGGAAGCCGATCGGCTCGGCTTCTGGGCCGAGCAGGCCCGGCGGCTCGACTGGGCGGTCGAGCCGCAGGAGACACTGGACTGGTCGACGCCCCCGTTCGCGAAGTGGTTCGCCGACGGCAAGCTGAACGTGGCCTACAACTGCGTCGACCGGCACGTCGAGGCGGGCCACGGGGACCGGGTCGCGATCCACTTCGAGGGCGAGCCGGGCGACACCCGCACGCTCACCTACGCCGACCTCAAGCGCGAGGTCTCCAAGGCGGCCAACGCGCTGACCTCGCTGGGCGTCGAGGCCGGCGACCGGGTGGCGATCTACCTGCCGATGATCCCGGAGGTGGTGATCTCGATGCTCGCGTGCGCGCGCATCGGCGCCCCGCACTCGGTGGTCTTCGGCGGCTTCTCCGCGGACGCGGTCTCGTCACGTGTCACCGACAACGACGCGCGGATCGTGATCACCGCCGACGGCGGCTACCGGCGTGGCAAGCCGTCGGCGCTCAAGCCCGCCATCGACGAGGCGCTGACGTCCTGCCCGGACGTGCGCAACGTGCTGGTCGTGCGGCGCACCGGCGGCGACGTCGCGTGGACCGAGGGCCGCGACATCTGGTGGCACGACCTGGTCGACGCGCAGTCGGAGGAGCACGAGCCGCAGCCGTTCGACGCCGAGCACCCGCTGTTCATCCTGTACACGTCGGGCACCACCGGTAAGCCCAAGGGCATCCTGCACACCTCCGGCGGCTACCTGACCCAGGCGAGCTACACCCACCACGCGGTCTTCGACCTCAAGCCCGAGACCGACGTGTACTGGTGCACCGCCGACATCGGCTGGGTCACCGGGCACTCCTACATCACCTACGGCCCGCTCTCCAACGGCGCCACCCAGGTCATGTACGAGGGCACGCCCGACACCCCGCACCAGGGCCGCTGGTGGGAGATCGTGGCGAAATACGGGGTCACCATCCTGTACACCGCGCCCACCGCGATCCGCACCTGCATGAAGTGGGGCGACGACATCCCCGCCAAGTTCGACCTGTCCTCGCTGCGCATCCTGGGCAGCGTCGGCGAGCCGATCAACCCCGAGGCGTGGATCTGGTACCGCGAGCACATCGGCGCCGGGAAGACCCCGATCGTGGACACCTGGTGGCAGACCGAGACCGGCGCGATCATGATCAGCCCGCTGCCGGGCGTCACCTCCACCAAGCCGGGCTCCGCGCAGCGCGCGCTGCCGGGCATCTCGGCCAAGGTCGTCGACGACACCGCGACCGAGGTCGGCAACGGCGGTGGCGGCTACCTGGTCCTGGACCGGCCGTGGCCGTCGATGCTGCGCACCATCTGGGGCGACGACCAGCGGTTCAAGGACACCTACTGGTCGCGCTTCGAGGACCTGTACTTCGCCGGCGACGGTGCGAAGAAGGACGACGACGGCGACATCTGGCTGCTCGGCCGGGTCGACGACGTGATGCTCGTGTCGGGCCACAACATCTCCACCACCGAGGTCGAGTCGGCCCTGGTGTCGCACCCCAAGGTCGCCGAGTCGGCGGTGGTCGGCGCGACCGACGCGACCACCGGCCAGGCGATCGTGGCGTTCGTGATCCTGCGCGGCAGCGCCTCGGAGTCGGCCGAACTGGTCGCCGAACTGCGCGAGCACGTCGGCAAGGTGCTCGGCCCGATCGCCAAGCCCAAGCGGATCCTGCCGGTGGCGGAGCTGCCCAAGACCCGCTCCGGCAAGATCATGCGCCGCCTGCTGCGCGACGTGGCGGAGAACCGCACGCTCGGCGACGTCACCACGCTCACCGACTCGTCGGTGATGGACCTGATCTCGTCGCAGCTGCCGTCGGCCCCGACGGAGGACTGAGCGGGACGGAGTGGGTGCGGGGCGGTCCGTCACTGGTGGGCGGGCCGCCCCGCGTCGTCGGGATCGGGGCTGCGGGCCGGGACTGCGGGTCGGGGCTTCGGGTCGCGCCTCGGACGGGGCGTTCGGGCCGGGCGTTTCGGGTCGGTGCTTCAGACCGGTGCGGACATTGCCTGCGGGCCGAGCACGAATCCCGAGTCGACCTGCTCGGCCAGGTCGACGCCGGTCTTCGCGTTGGCCCAGCCGCGTGCGTTGCGCAGGTGGAACTCGACCATCTGCGCCGTGTAGCGCGCCCAGTCGCGGCGTTCGAAACCGGCGTCGGCGGCGTGCACCAGCTCGTCCAGCGCGGCCCGGTTGGCCGGTTCCAGGCTGTCGAAGTCGGGGGAGTGGCCCTTCTCCAGGGCCCGTACGTAGTCGGACTGCACGGTCCAGGTGAGCAGGTCGTCGCCGACGTGCTCGCGCAGGAACTCGACGTCGTCGGGGCCCTGGACCTTGTTGCCGACCACCGCGAGCGCGACGCCCCAGTCGCGGGCGTAGTCGCGGTATTGCCGGTAGACGCCGACGCCCTTGCGGGTCGGCTCGGCGACCAGGAAGGTCAGGTCGAACCGGGTGAACAACCCGGAGGCGAACGAGTCCGAGCCGGCGGTCATGTCGACCACCAGATACTCGCCCGCGCCGTCGACGAGGTGGTTGAGGTACAGCTCCACCGCGCCGACCTTCGAGTGGTAGCACGCGACGCCGAGATCGGACTCGGCGAACGGCCCCGTCGCCATCAGCCGCAGTCCGGGCAGTCCGGGCACCTCGCGCGCGCACGCCGCGTGGATCGGGTTGTCCTCGGTGAGTCGGATCAGCCGCGAACCCCGGCCCGGCGGGGTGGTCTTGACCATCTGCTCGGTCGAGCCGATCCGCGGGTTGTCGCCGCGCAACCAGTCCTTGATCGTGGGCAGGCGGGCGCCCATCGCGGGCATCGCCGCAGCGGCCTGCTCGTCGAGGCCGAGCGCGGCGCCGAGGTGCTGGTTGATGTCCGCGTCCACGGCGACCACCGGACGGCCGGCGGCCACCAGATGCCGGATGAACAACGACGAGAGCGTGGTCTTGCCGCTGCCGCCCTTGCCGACGAAGGCGATTTTCACGGCCTCTCCCTTGATATATGAGTTTGACAATCGTTTTCGATAGGATCATCCGTTGCGGACCGTGATCACGTCAAGTCGGAAAGTAGTCGCAGTGTCGGCCGAGGGGCCGTCGACCCCGGGCGGGCGCGGCCGGGCTCGGCGCGGGCCCGTGTCGCGGGCCATTCCCGGCCCGGCGTAGGGTCGCTCGGGTGAGCACCGCAACCGATCCCCTCGCCGCCCTCGCGCTCCTGCCCGGCGTGCCGGAGTCCGTCGAGGACACCCGCACGGCGGTGGACCGGCTGCTCGGCCACCGCACGATGCGCCGCCGCAGCATGGACATCAGCGCCGAATCCGCGCTTCGTGGCGCGCGGGCCAGTGCCGCCCTGGAGGGCGTCGACTGGTCGCTGGAGGAGATTCGCCGGCGGACCGACTACTCGTCCTCGCGCGACGACGGCGGTGCGGTGGTCGCGGGCGCGTTGCGGCTGTCCGCCGAGATCGGCACGCTCCTCGGCACCTGGGGGCACAGCCCGCTCCAGGTGCTGGCCCGGCTGCACGTGGTCGCCGCGGCCGACGCAGTGCCCGCCGAGGCGCTGGGCCGGCCGCGCCGGGACGACGAGTCCTCGGCCGGGCAACTCCCGGCGGACGAGGTGGCGGCCCGCCTCGACGGGTTGTCCCGACTGCTGCTCGCGCCGTCCGCCGCGCCCGCCGTCGTGGTCGCCGCGGTCACCCACGGGGAGATCCTGAGCCTGGCCCCGTTCGGCTGGGGCAACGGGCTGATCGCCCGCGCCGCGCAGCGGATCGTGCTGATCACCCGGGGCCTGGACCCGAAGGGCGCGGCGGTGCCGGAGGTCGGCCACCTGGAACTGGGCGTCGACGGCTATGCCGAGGCGCTGCGGGCGTACGAGAGCGGTACCGCCGAGGGTGTGGCGACCTGGATCCGGCACTGCGCGGAGGCGATGACGCTGGGTGCGCGCGAGAGCGTCGCGGTGTGCGAAGCGGTGATGCGCGGGATCTGACGGCCGGCGGGGGTGCTTCGGCCGGGGGCGGCTCGGGGCGGCTCGGGTGGCCCGGCGCGGCTCGGCGCGGTTCGCTGCGGGGTGTTTCGGGTTCGGACGTACGAGACGGCGGCGTCCGGGAGGACGCCGCCGCTTTGTCACTCCCGCCGAGGTATCAGGCGTGTACCCGTTATGACGATCGGCCCCGGCATGCGCATCCACGGGGGGAAGAACATGCAGGTTGTCCGACGCGTTCGGCCCCTACGAGGGTCGGTCGCACGTGGGTTCCCGGCGGTCGTGCTCGATCCGTCCCGGCCACCCGGGTGAGCGGGGGCCGTACGGGCCGTTGGTCCCTTTTCTAGTGCGTTGCCGAGAGGAGGGGAACCCCTGACCCAAGATCTTTACTTTCGGCCTTTGTCGGATTTGCTCCGCTGTCGATGATCGTCGGGCGCCGGGGCGGCCCCGCCTTCCGGTCAGCGGCGCTTCCTGGCGAGGTACCAGACGAAGCCGGCCGCGGTGGCGCCCGCGCCGATCGCGGTCGCGGCGAGCACGGGGCGCGAGGGTACCGAGAGGCTGGGCACCCGCTGGCGCAGCGCCACGGGCCGGCTGAAGACCAGGACGGGCCACCCGCGGGCGGTCGCCTCGCGACGCAGGCCGCGATCCGGGTTGACCGCGTACGGGTGGCCGACCTCCAGGAGCATCGGCAGGTCGGTGATCGAATCGCTGTACGCGTAGCAGGAGGTGAGGTCGTAGCCCTCGGTGCGGGCCAACTCCTTGACCGCCGCGGCCTTGTTGGGCCCGTACGCGTAGAAGTCGATCTCGCCGGAGTAGTGGCCGTCCTCGACCACCATCCGGGTGGCCACCACGCGGTCCGCGCCGAGCATGTCGCCGATGGGCTCGACCACTTCGGCCCCGGAGGAGCTGACGATGACCACGTCGCGGCCGGCCGCGTGGTGCTCCTCGATCAGCGACGCGGCCTCGTCGTAGATGATCGGGTCGATCATGTCGTGCAGGGTCTCCGCGACGATCTCGCGCACCTGCTGCACGTCCCAGCCGCGGCACAGCGCGGACAGGTATTCGCGCATGCGCTCCATCTGGTCGTGATCCGCGCCGCCGACGAGGAAGACGAACTGGGCGTAGGCGCTCTTGAGGACGGAGCGGCGATTGATGAGTCCGCCGTGGTAGAAGGATCTGCTGAACGCCAGCGCACTGGACCTGGCGATGATGGTCTTGTCGAGGTCGAAGAAGGCTGCTGTCCGCTTCGGCGCCTGGGTTTCCACAGTTCACGAGGATAAGGGCAGCCATTCGGCGTAAACTCCGCGTCGTGGGTTTGCTAGAGAACCCCCTCGGGTACATCCTGGAAGTCACGGATCGTTCGCGACCGTGCTAACCCGGTCCGACTCCTCCCCCCCCGAGTCGGCCGCGGAGACGACCCCCGCTCTCCCCCCCGGCGGGGGTCGTCGCTTGTCCGGGGGGCTTTTTTGCGTCCCGATGTGGATGGGCGCGGGGTTTTCTTCGGGTGGTCGCCGGGGCGGATCCCTGATGTGGATCCCTGATGCGGGTCGGTTCCCTCGTGATTGTCGGCGGTTGTTTGGCGTTGCGGGTCGTTGTGGGGAATCGGGTGGGGATTTCGGAGTCGGGGTCGGCGGGGCCGGGGCCTGGGTCGTGCCGTGGGGTGGGTGGGGGTGGGTGGGCGCGGGGGTCCGTCGGGGGGCGGGCCTTGTGGTCGGGGGTGGGGCCGGGGGTGGCGTCGGAATGGCTCGGGTGTCCCTCACGCGAGTGAATCCGTAATCCACAGTCGCGGGCTTGTCCACAGGTGGGAACCACCCGCTCGGCGGAGCGCGCGATCGCCGCGACGGTTGGGGTCAGTTCCCGGGAGGGCCGGTTCGGCCGGACCTCCCCGACCCCTGGAGGTTCCGTGGCAGCGCTTTCCCCACCTCGGCCGGCTCGTCCGCTCCTGGTGACCGGCGATCCGGCCCTGCTCGACGAACTCCTGCGGCTGTGCGCGGTGGCCGGGATCGAGCCGGAGGTGCAACCGGACGCGGGCGCGGCGCGGGCCGCGTGGCCGGGGGCGCCGTTGGTGATCGTCGGCGACGACGTGACGCCGGGGTTGGCCCGATGCGGGCTGCCGCGCCGCGAGGACGTGGTGCTGATCGGCGACGACCTGGACGACGGCGACGTGTGGCGGCGGGCGGTGGACGTCGGCGCGGACCACGTGGTGTTCCTGCCCGACGCCGAGCACTGGATCGTGGATCGATTGGGCGATGTGGCCGAGGGCACCGGGCCCGACGCGCACACCATCGCGGTGCTGGGTGGGTGCGGCGGCAGCGGGGCCAGCACGCTGGCCTGTGCGCTCGGGGTGGCGGCGGTGCGGACCGGACTGGCCACCGCTCTGGTGGACGTGGACCCGCTGGGCGGCGGCCTCGACGTGCTGCTCGGCGGCGAGGACGAGAGCGGGCTGCGCTGGTCCGATCTGGCGAGCGCGCGCGGGCGGATCGACGGGGGTGCGCTCTCCGATGCGCTGCCGCAGCTGCACGGGTTGACCGTGTTGTCCTGGGACCGGGACAGGCCGCCCGCGATCCCGCCGGAGACGGTTCGCTCGGTGGTGCGGGCGGTGCGCAGACGGCACGACGTGGCGGTGCTCGACGTGCCCCGGCATACCGACCCGGGGGCGGCGGAGGCCCTGCGGTTGTGCGACACGGGGCTGTTGGTGGTGCCGGCCGAGGTGCGGGCGCTGGCCGCGGCGGCGCAGGTGGCGGGCCGGGTGGGGCCGATGGTGCGTGATCTGCGGGCGGTGGTGCGGCAGCCGAGTTCGTCGGGGCTGACCTCCGAGGCGGTCGCGCGGGGCCTGGGGCTGCCGCTCGCGGGGGAGTTGCGGCCGGAGGCGGGATTGGCGGCGGCCACCGAGCGGGGTGATCCGCCGGGGTTGCGCACGCGGGGGCCGTTGGCCCGGTTCTGTCGCGACTACCTCGCGGGCAATCCGGCCGGCGTGGCGCGGGAGGCGGCGTGAGCGCGCGCGAGGTGCCGCCGATGCCGCCGTTTCCGCCGCCGGGCGCGCCGCCGCTGCCGCCGCGGGGCGGGCGGTCGGGCCGGGTGCCGCAGCCGCCGCCGTGGCCGGTGCCGGCGCCGCCGGTCGGGGGTACCGGAGTCTTCTCCGCGCCGCCGCCGCGACCCGTCGCGGTGCCGGTCGCGGCGGCCGGTCCGGTGGTTGCTCCGGCGCCGGATCCGGAGTTGGTCGAGGCGGTGCGGGCGCGGTTGGCCGCCGGTGGGCACGAGCCGACGCCCGCGGCGGTGGCCGCGGCGCTGCGGGCCGAGGGGCGGGTGCTCGGCGAGGCGGCGCTGCCGGAGCTGGTTCGGGCGCTGCGGTCGGAGATCGCCGGGGCCGGGCCGTTGGACGTGCTGCTGCGCGACCCCGAGGTGACTGATGTGCTGGTCAACGCGCCCGACGAGGTGTGGATCGATCGGGGCGCGGGCCCGCAGCGCACGGCGGTGACCTTCGCCGACGACGCGGCGGTGCGGCGGTTGGCCCAGCGGTTGGCGAGCGGGGTCGGGCGGCGGTTGGACGACGCCTCGCCGTATGTGGACGCCACGCTCGCCGACGGTGTGCGGCTGCACGCGGTGTTGCGGCCGGTGGCGGTGCGGGGTACGTGCCTGTCGTTGCGGGTTCCTCGGCGTACCTCGCTCGGGGTGGCCGACCTGGTGCGGGCCGGCTCGTTGTCGCCGGCCGCGGCCGAACTGCTGTGTGCGGTGGTCTCGGCACGGGCCGCGTTCCTGGTCTCGGGCGGTACCGGTTCGGGCAAGACCACGCTGCTCGGGGCACTCCTCGGGTGTGCGCATCCGGCCGAACGGCTGCTGCTCGCCGAGGACTCGGCCGAACTGACGCCGCGTCACCCGCATGTGGTGCGGCTGGAGTCGCGGCCGGCCAACGTCGAGGGCGCGGGCGAGGTGACCCTGCGCGATCTGGTCCGCCAGGCCCTGCGGATGAGGCCGGACCGGCTCGTGGTCGGCGAGGTGCGGGGGGCCGAGGTGGTGGAGTTGCTCGCGGCCCTGAACACCGGGCACGAGGGCGGCTGCGGCACGGTGCATGCGAACTCGGCGGCCGATGTGCCTGCGCGGTTGGAGGCGTTGGGGGCGTTGGCCGGGCTCGGTCGGGGTGCGGTGCACAGCCAGGTGGCGGCGGCGCTCGATCTGGTCGTGCATGTGGTGCGCGAGCGCGATGGGTTGCGGCGGGCGGCCGAGGTCCATGTCCTGGAACGGGACACGGCGGGCTGGGTGCGACCGGTCCCGGCGGTGAGCTTCGAACGCGCCGGTGGCTGCCGCCCGGGACCGGGCCACGGCAGATTGGCCGCACTGCTGGCCGGGTGGTGGCGCGGGTGACGACGGCCGCGGTGGGCGGCGGCCTGGGGCGGCGGGTCGGCCCGACTCGGGTGTCCTCAAGCGCCGGACGGGCTGGGTTGGGTTGCGTTGGCCGGTTTGGGCGGTGGTTTCCGGGCGCCTGTGGTGGACGTCCTCAAACGCCGGACCGGCTGGGGGGTGTTCGGCGGTTTGGGTGGCGGTTTCCGGGGGCCGGCGGTGGGTGTCTTCAAGCGCCGGGTGGGCTGGAGGGGGCTGTGTTCGCCGGTTCGGGCGGCGGTTCCCGGGGGCTTGCGGCGGCCGTCCTCAAGCGCCGGGTGCTGGAGGGGGCTGTGTTCGCCGGTTTGGGTGGCGGTTCCGGGGGCGTGCGGTGGGTGTCCTTAAGCCCGGGCGGGCTGGAATTTGGTTGCGTTTGTCGGTCCAGGTGGTGGCTTCCGGGTGCCTGCGGTGGGTGTTTTCGAAGGGCCGGACGGCTGGGGGTCCTGGGCGGGCGGGGTGGGGGCGGTGTGGTTGGTGACGGTTTGGGGTGGGGTGGCTCGGTTGTGTGCGGCGTCGGGGGTGTTGGGCGTCGAACGGGTGGGTTGGTCGGGGTGGTTTGAGTGGGTGCAGTGGTGGGCGTTGCCAGGGCGGTGTGGTGTTGAGGGGGTGGGTGGGTGGTTGGGGGTGGGCGTTGAGCGGGTGGGGGTGATTTTTGTGGCGATTCGGTGGGGGTGGGGTGGGTGATTTTGGGGGTGGTGGGGGCGGTTGGGGTTGGTGGGTTGGTGTGGTGGTCGATGGCTCGGGTGGGGCCTGGGCGGTTGGCTGGGATGTTGGGGGTTTCGGGCGGCGGGTCGGGTGGGCGGTGGGTGGCTTGGGTGGGGGTGGTTGGGCGGCACCGGGTGGTTGCGGCGGTGTTGGCTGCGGGGGGCTTGGCGGGCCTGGGGTTGGGGTCGGTGGTGCCTGTGCTGGTGGCTTTTCCGGGGGCCTGGGTGGTGCGGCGGCGGCGGGATCGGGCCCGACGCGAGCGGGATGCCGGGGCGGTGCGTTGTGGCGTGGCGCGGCTGTGTGCGGCGCTGGCGGGGGAGTCGCGGGCCGGGCGCACGCCGGCGCAGGCGTTGGCCGCCGCGGCGCATGCGGTGGACGGGCCGATCCTGGCGGTGGTGGGCGAGGCGATCGGGACCGCCCGTGTGGGTGGCGACGTGCCGGACGCGCTGGATCGCGCGGCGGCCGTGCCCGGGGCGGCCGGGCTGCGTCGGATCGCCGCCTGCTGGCGGATCGCGACCGGGCGAGGCGCCGGGTTCGCACCGGCCCTGGAGCGGATCGCGGCGGGTCTGCGGGCCGAGGAGGACGCGCACGAGGAGGTGATCGCCGAACTCGCCGGGGCCCGCTCGACCGCGCAGGTCCTGGCCGGGCTGCCGGTGTTCGGTCTGTTCCTGGGTAGCGCCCTGGGCGCTCGGCCGATGGAGGTGTTGTTGCGCACGCCGGTCGGGATCGGGTGCCTGTGCGCGGGGCTGACCCTGGTGGTGGTCGGTCTGGAGTGGACCGATCGCCTGGTGGCCCGAGCCGGTCCGGTGCCGGGATGAGCGCGGCGGCGGTGCTGGTGGCGGTCGTCGCGGCGGCGGGCGGCGCGGCCGGCGCGGTGCGGGGGCGGGGCCAGGAGCTTCGCCGGCCGTCGGCGCGGGGGCGGGATCCGGCGCTCGGTCGGCGGGCTGCGGCGGGGCTCGGCGGGGTGGCGGTGTTCGTGCTGCTCGGCGGCTGGCTCGGAGGTCTGGCCGGGCTCGTGGTGGCGGTCGTCCTGGATCGGCGACTGACCGGCCTGGAGTCGCGGTCCGGACGGGCCCTGCGGGATCGGCTGCGAGCCGATCTGCCGCCCGCGGCCGACCTGTTCGCGGCGTGCCTGGTGGCGGGCAGCACACCGGCGGACGCGGCCGAGGCGGTCGCGCACGCGGTCGGCGGGCCGCTGGCGGGCCGACTGCGGCCGATCGTGGCCTCGTTGCGGCTCGGCGGCGACCCCGGACGGTGCTGGTTGGGGCTGACCGACGATCCCGTGCTCGCGCCGCTGGGGCGGGTGTTGGCCCGGGCGGCGGCCGGTGGTGTGCCGGCGGCGGTTCTGGTCGCCGGGATGGCCGACGAGCAACGGGCCGAGCAGCGCCGGGCCGCGACGTCGGCCGCCCGCCGGGTGGGGGTCCGCGCCACCCTTCCGCTCGGATTGTGCTTCCTGCCCGCCTTCCTGCTGGTCGGGGTGGTCCCGATCGTGATCGGGCTGGGCACGTCGCTGCTGCGGGCGGGGTGAGTCGGCGGGTGTGTCCGAAGTGCACATTTTTATGTGTGCTTCATGCAGGTTTCATATGGATCCGTATCGATGAGGGGGACTCATGCGCATGTCGATTTCGAACGCACGTCGGGTGTGGTCGTGGCTGCGCGTCGACACCGGGATGACTACCGCGGAATACGCGGTCGGCACGGTCGCCGCGGTGGCGTTCGGCGCGGTGTTGTTCAAGATCGTGACCAGTCCGGGGGTCGCCGCGGCGCTCGCCCGGGTGATCACCAAGGCACTCGATGTCTCGTTCTGAGGCTCGTGCGGGGCGGGGGCTTCGTGGGGCGGACGGATTCGTGACCGCGGAGACCGCCGTGGTGTTGCCGGTCCTGGTGGTGTTGACCGCCGTGTTGACGGCCGGGATCGGGGCCGCCACCGCGCAGATCCGCTGTGTGGACGCGGCGCAGGCGGGCGCGCGGGCGCTGGCCCGGGGCGAGCCGACCGAGGTCGCGGTGGCGCGGGCCTCGGCCGCCGGGCCGGCCGGGGCGCGGACGGGGGTGTCCGGCGGGGACGGTCTGGTGCGCTTCCGGGTGGCCGCCGAGGTCGGCGTGCCGGGTGCGGCCTGGGCCGGGGTCACGTTCCACGTGGAACATACGGCGGTGGCGGCCGTCGAGGCGGAGGCGCCGCCGTGAGGGGAGGCCGGTCGGGCCAGGAGGGCTCGGCCACACTGTGGGTACTTGCGTTCGCGCTGGTCCCGATATGCGCGGCGGCGTTCGTCTTCGCCTTCGCCGGCGCGGTTGCGGCCCGACACCGCGCCGGTGCCGCCGCCGACCTGGCCGCGCTGGCTGCCGCGGCCCGATCCGCCGCCGGGTCCGGCCCGGACGAGGCCTGCGCCCTGGCCCGCCGAGTGGCCCGAGCCCAGCACACGGACCTGACAAGCTGCCGGCTCATCAACGGCTTCGCCGAGGTCCACGTATCGACCCCCGCCCGAATCGGCAAAGCCCAAGCCACCGCCCGAGCCGGCCCAACCATCCCCACACCCCCACCAGACCTCCCAAACAGCCCTTAACCACCACCCACCCAAAGCCCCCACCACCCCAAGCGGCCCCTGCGGGCCCGACCCAACCCCGCCGGCCCCCACATGGCACAAGCGACCCACCCGCCCGCCTGGCCCTGCCCACCCGTCCGGCCGGCCTGCCCCGTCCCGCTTTGGCATCCACCCGGCCCGGACCGGCCTACCCGTTCGCCCGCCCCTGCCCGGCCTGCCCGCCCGCCGGCCAACCCACAGACCTGCTCGTCCCGCCCGGCGCGCCCACCCGTCTGGCCGGTCCGGTGCCCGCCCGACCCTGATCGGCCCGCCGGAGGCGCGGTCGCACCGCGCCCGCTGGGGCGCGCCCGCAGCCTCGACCAGGGGGGACAGCCCGCCCGACCTGGCCCCACCCAAAACGCCTGGCCAGGCCGGCGGCGACCCGGACCGGCTTGCTTGTCCGCCCGCCCCGTCCGCCCCTGTCCGCCCGGCGCGATGCCCGGCCCGTCCTGCCCGGCGCGCCCGCCCAGCCGGCCCTGCCAGGCGCACTCACTCGCCTGGCCCTGCCCGGCCTGTCGGTGGCGTCTCGTCCGCCCGGTGCGTTCCGCACGTCTGGGGGACCCGGCCGGCCCTCTCGCCTTGGTCGCCCGGGTCGTCCCGTGCTCCTGCTTTCCGGGCTTTGCTAACCCTTCGGGTTGCTTGTCCCCTCCGCCTCTCGTAGCAGCGCGTCCAGGAGGGCGATTGAGGCCGGCTTGTTCAAGGGCTGGTTGCCGTTGCCGCATTTGGGGGACTGGATGCAGCTTGGGCAGCCGTGGTCGCATTCGCAGGAGGCGATGGCCTCCCTCGTTGCGGTGAGCCACGTGTCGGCGGTGACGTAGGCGCGTTCCGCGAAGCCGGCGCCGCCCGGGTGGCCGTCGTAGACGAAGACGGTCGGCAGGCGGGTGTCGGGGTGCAGCGATGTGGAGACCCCGCCGATGTCCCAGCGGTCGCAGGTGGCGAACAGCGGCAGCAGGCCGATCGAGGCGTGTTCGGCGGCGTGTGCGGCGCCGGGCAGGTCGGTCGGGTCGATGCCCGCCTCGGCGACCTGCTCGGGCGTCACCGTCCACCACACGGCGCGCGTGCGCAGGCTGCGCTCGGGCAGGTCCAGCTTGTGCTCGCCCAGCACCTCGCCGGTGATGATCCGCTTGCGCTGGAAGGAGACCACCCGGCCGGTGACCTCGACCGAGCCGAAGTGCAGGCGGGCCGCGCCCCACTCCCGGCTGCGCACGGTCTCCAGGATTCGGATCTCGGTGACCTCGCGCGCACTGGTGGTCCAGTCCGGATTCGCCGGCCGCACCAGCGCCACACCCTCGCCGAGGTCGAGCTCGCGGACCAGGTACGTGTCGCCCTGGTGCAGGTGCACCGCCCCGGGGTGCACCGCCGAGTGCGCGGCGGGCGCGTCGACCGTGCCCAGGATGCGGCCCGTGTCCTGCTCCACCACCCGCACCGCCGGCCCGCCCGCGCCGCGGATGTCGGTCAGGTCGGTGGCCCGCTCCCGGCTGGTCCAGTACCAGCCCGTGGACCGCCTGCGCAGCAGCCCACGCCGTTCCAGACCCGGCAACAACTCGGCGGCCACCGGCCCGAACAGCTCCAGGTCCTCGTCGGTCAGCGCGAACTCGGCCGCGGCCGCGCACAGGTGTGGGGCCAGCACGTACGGGTTGTCCGGATCG
Organism: Embleya sp. NPDC020630; assembly: GCF_044334985.1. Taxonomy (NCBI): domain Bacteria; kingdom Bacillati; phylum Actinomycetota; class Actinomycetes; order Kitasatosporales; family Streptomycetaceae; genus Embleya; species Embleya sp. NPDC020630. The sequence continues at coordinate 58,417 of NZ_JBIRUB010000022.1, read as the reverse complement.
AGCACCGTCGCCTCGACCGGCCGATCGAACAGCGCCTCGGGATGATGCACCAGGAACGTGTCCAGCGGATCGTCCCGCGCCACCAGCACCGCCAGCGCCTCCTGCCCGGCCCGTCCCGCGCGCCCGGCCTGCTGCCACAGCGAGGCCCGGGTGCCGGGATAGCCCGCGATCAGCACCGCGTCCAGCCCGGAGATGTCCACGCCCAATTCGAGCGCCGTGGTCGCGGCCACCCCCAGCAGGCTGCCGTCGTGCAGCGCCCGCTCGATCGCCCGCCGCTCCTGGGGCAGGTAGCCCGCGCGATAGGTGGCCACCCGGTCGGCCAACCCCTCGTCCACCCGGGCCAGGTGGTCCCGGGCGATCACCCGGACCACCTCCGCGCCGCGCCGCGAGCGCACGAACGCCACCGTGCGCACCCCATCGAGCACCAGGTCGGTGAGCAGATCGGCGGTCTCGGCCGTCGCGGTACGCCGTACGGGCGCGCCGTGTTCACCCTCGTGGCCGGTCAGCGGCGGCTCCCACAGGGCGAACACCAGTTCGCCGTGCGGCGAGCCGTCCTCGGTCACCGCGACCACCGGCGCGCCGATCAACCGCTCGGCCGCGACGGCCGGATCGGACACCGTGGCCGACGCCAGGATGAACACCGGGTCCGATCCGTACCGGCGACACACCCGACGCAAACGCCGGATCAACTGGGCCACATGCGAGCCGAAAACACCGCGATAGGTGTGGCATTCGTCGATCACCACGTAGCGCAGCGTGCGCAGGAAAGCGCCCCACGAGCGGTGCCCGGGCAGCAGCGCGCGGTGCAGCATGTCGGGATTCGTCAGGACGTACGACGCGTGCGCGCGCACCCACTGGCGGATCTCCACCGGGGTGTCACCGTCGTACGTGGCGGTGCGGACACGCCCGAGCGCGGGGTTCGCGGCGCGCAACTCCTCGACGGCGCGCGCCTGATCCGAGGCCAGCGCCTTCGTCGGAGAGAGGTAGAGTGCGGTCGCACCGCGCCCGCTGGGCGCGCCCGCGCCCTCGACCAGGGTCGTGAGAACCGGCAACAGATAGGCGAGGGACTTGCCCGAGGCGGTGCCGGTGGCGATCACGACCGAGCGGCCCGATGCCGCAACAGAGGCGGCGCGGGCCTGATGTTCCCACGGCAGTTCGATACCCGCGCCGCGAAACGCGTCGCCCACCTCCGGCCGAACCCAGTCGGGCCAGGCCGAGGTGACGCCTTCGCGAGCGGGTATGCGCCGGACGTGCGTCACTCGTTCGGGTCGATCCCGACCCGCCATAAGGCGGCCGAGAAGACCTTCCGGGGGGCGTGTACTGGGCTGCATCGGGCACCAGTGTTACATCCAATGTCGCGGGATTCATCGTCCCCTAGTGCCCATAAGTGGTTGAATGCCTTGGCGGCTGCCGATCCATGGGGGGCGACCGCTCAAGAGCAAGGTGCTGGAGGATCCGTGGACTTGTCCCTGTCGACCCGAACCGAGGGCGGTCGTACGATCGTCGAGGTGGGCGGCGAGATCGATGTATACACCGCACCCAAGCTGCGCGAGCAACTGGTGGAACTCGTCAACGAAGGCCAGTTCCACCTGATCGTCGACATGGAAGCAGTCGACTTCCTGGACTCGACCGGGCTCGGTGTGCTGGTGGGCGGCCTGAAGCGGGTGCGTGCCCACGAAGGGTCGCTGCAGCTGGTGTGCACTCAGGAGCGCATCCTGAAGATCTTCCGCATCACCGGCCTGACCAAGGTCTTCCCGATTCATCCGTCCGTGGCCACGGCCATCGAGGCGTCCGACTGACCGACCGTACGTCCTGACCGGACGCACATCGCACCCGCGCGGATCCGGGCGGGTGCACGCACGGCTGGGGGAACGAACCATGGCCATCGTGGAGCTGCGCTTCAGCGCGCTGCCCGAACACGTCCGCACGGCGCGGCTCGTCGCCGCCGCCGTGGCGCGGCGAGCGGGGGTTGCTGAGACGGTGCTCGACGAGGTGCGCCTCGCTGTCGGCGAGGCGTGTTCCCGAGCCGTCGGAATGCACCGGAGCCGGGCGGACGACGACCGCCCGGTCACGGTCACCCTGGACGACGGCAACGGCCGCTTCTGTATCGAGGTCAACGACGGCGTACCGCAGCCGGCGTTGACCGAGGCGGGCCTCGCGGAGGGGGCCGGGCTGGTGCCCGACCTGTCCGCGAACGGCTCCGGCCTCGATCTGATCGAGAACGAGATGGGCCTGGCCGTGATTCTCGGCCTCGTCGACGATCTCGACGTGCGGGCCGGCGCCGAGGGCGGCGTGATCCGCATGTCGTGGCCCTCCGGCGCCAAGTCCGCCGAGACGGTGGGCTGACCGGGGTCCGCCCGGTCCCACCCCGCTCCACCGCGTCCACTCCGCTCCACCGCATCGCCTCCGGGACACCCGGGGGCGATTTTCGGCGTTCCCGTGTATCCCGATTTCCGGGTCGTAAAACCTGATTCCGGATCGATACGCCGATTTTGGGAATCGCGCCCGGATTTCATCGGTAATTTGATCCGATCATGGCGATTCCCATGGTCTGATCTTGATCATTTGCATACACTCCTTTCGCATTGAGAAGTCCCGATCTGAAAGTGCTCCTAGCCAAGGAGGACGAATGTCCGGGATCCACCCCTCCGAACTCCAACTCGCCTCGGACGTGTCCGTGTCCGGCGGCAATCTCACCTATGTCGTGATCGTCGCGGTGATCGCCCTCGGTGCCCTGGGCGTCGCCGCCGGACTCGTGCGTCAAGTGCTCGGCGCCGACGAGGGCACCGATTCCATGCGCCGGATCGCCGGCGCGATCCAGGAAGGCGCCGCGGCCTACCTCACCCGGCAGTTCCGCACCCTCGCCGTGTTCGCGGCGGGTGTCTTCTTCCTGCTCATGCTGTTGCCGGCCGACGACTGGAACCAGCGGATCGGCCGCTCGCTGTTCTTCCTGGTGGGCGCGGTCTTCTCGGCGGTCACCGGGTACGTCGGTATGTGGCTCGCGGTGCGCAGCAACGTCCGCGTGGCCGCGGCCGCCCGTGCCGGCGCCGGCAGCCGGGACACCGCGATGCGGATCGCCTTCCGCACCGGCGGCGTCGCCGGCATGTTCACCGTCGGCCTGGGCCTGTTCGGCGCCGCGCTCGTGGTCATCCTGTACCGGGAGAACGCGCCCAAGGTGCTGGAGGGCTTCGGCTTCGGCGCCGCGCTGCTCGCGATGTTCATGCGGGTCGGCGGCGGCATCTTCACCAAGGCCGCCGACGTCGGCGCCGACCTGGTCGGCAAGGTCGAGCAGGGCATCCCCGAGGACGACCCGCGCAACGCCGCGACGATCGCCGACAACGTCGGGGACAACGTGGGCGACTGCGCGGGCATGGCCGCCGACCTGTTCGAGTCGTACGCGGTCACTCTGGTCGCCGCGCTGATCCTGGGCAAGGCGGCGTTCGGCGACGCGGGCCTGGTCTTCCCGCTGATCGTGCCCGCCATCGGGGTGCTGACCGCCGTGGTGGGCATCTACACGGTCGCGCCCCGCGCGGGCGACCGCAGCGGGATGAGCGCGATCAACCGGGGCTTCTTCGTCTCGGCGGTCATCTCGCTCGTCCTGGTCGCGGGCGCCGCGTTCCTGTACCTGCCGAGCAAGTTCTCGGACCTGGACGGGCTGACCGACCAGGAGATCCTGGCGCACGACGCCGACCCGCGCGTGTTCGCGCTGGTGGCGGTGCTGATCGGAATCGTGCTCGCCGCGGTCATCCAGCAGTTGACCGGCTACTTCACCGAGACCAGCAGGCGACCGGTGCGCGACGTCACCAAGACCTCGCTGACCGGTCCGGCCACGGTGATCCTCTCCGGCATCGCGCTCGGCCTGGAGTCGGCGGTGTACGCGGCGGTGCTGATCTCGGTCGCTGTGCTCGGCGCTTATCTGCTCGGCGCCGGCATCGTCATGCTCGCGCTGTTCGCGGTCGCGCTGGCGGGTACCGGCCTGTTGACCACGGTCGGGGTGATCGTGGCCATGGACACCTTCGGGCCGGTCTCCGACAACGCCCAGGGCATCGCGGAGATGTCCGGCGACGTCGAGGGCGAGGGCGCGCAGGTGCTCACCGAACTCGACGCGGTCGGCAACACCACCAAGGCGATCACCAAGGGCATCGCCATCGCGACCGCCGTGCTCGCGGCGACCGCGCTGTACGGGTCCTACCGGGACGCGGTGAGCACGGCCGTGGACGAGGCGGGCGGACTGAAGGAGGCGTCCAAGCTCACCTCGCTCTCGTTCGCCACCGACATCACCCAGCCGAACAACCTGGTCGGGCTGATCCTGGGCGCGGCCGTGGTGTTCCTGTTCAGCGGCCTGGCGATCAACGCGGTCTCCCGCGCGGCGGGCGCGGTGGTCTTCGAGGTGCGCAACCAGTTCCGCACCCGACCCGGGATCATGGACGGCAGCGAGTTGCCCGAGTACGGCCGGGTGGTCGACATCTGCACCCGCGACTCGCTGCGCGAGTTGGCCACGCCCGGACTGCTCGCGGTGATGGCCCCGATCGCGGTCGGCTTCACCCTGGGCATCGGCCCGCTGGCCGCGTTCCTCGCCGGGGCGATCGGCACCGGCACCCTGATGGCGGTGTTCCTGGCCAACTCCGGCGGGGCCTGGGACAACGCCAAGAAGATGGTCGAGGACGGCAGCTACGGCGGCAAGGGCTCGGCCGCGCACGAGGCCACGATCATCGGCGACACGGTCGGCGACCCGTTCAAGGACACCGCCGGACCGGCGATCAACCCGCTGCTCAAGGTGATGAACCTGGTGTCGCTGCTGATCGCGCCGGCGGTGGTCAAACTGAGCATCGGCGCGGACGAGAACGGCGCCCTGCGGGCCCTCGCGGCGGCCTTCTCGGTCGTGGTGATCGTGGGCGCGGTCTGGTACAGCAAGCGCAAGTCGGTGGTCGTCGGCGACGACGACGGCGACCGGGAGGGCCAGCCGACCAAGGCGGCGGCCTGATCCACCGATCCGAGGTACGTACGGGCGCGGAACCGGAGAAACCGGGACCGCGCCCGTGCCGCGTTCGGGCCCGCGGTTTGACCGGACACCTTCACGCTGTGCGAGTCTGCGTCCGGCTCCGAGGGAAGTCCGAACGAAGGTGGAAGCGTGTCGAGGAAGTTCCTGGTGGTCTCCGCGCTGGTCCTGGCGTCGGCCCTGACCGCGTGCGGCGGCGGCGACGGCAAGAGCGACGAGGACAAGAAGAAGCAGGCCGACCTGAAGGCGTGGGCCGCCAAGGTCTGCGCGACGGAGGTCACGGCGCGGATCGACGAGGCCCGGGCGGCGCTCGCCGACGTGGACAAAGTGGTTCCCAACGAGCCGCCCACGACCCTGCGCACCCGGCTCGCGGTGGACGTGTCCCGGCTCGCGGACGCGGACAACGCGCTGGCCGACGCGATCGACAAGGCGTCCATACCCGCGGTGCCCGACGGCGCCACGCTGCGCATGTCCGTGGTCGACGAACTGCGCAACGCGGCCAAGGGCTGGACCGGGATCCAGCACCGGATCGAGGGCCTGGCGACCGACCAGCAGAACGTGTTCGCCGACGGGCTGCGCTCGCTGGGACCGGAGATCGACGCGCTGCGGGCGTCCTCGAACACCGCGCTGAACAAGCTGCACCGCGGCGAGGCGGGCAAGGCGCTCGCGTCGGTGCCGGGCTGCGCGGCGGGCAAGGCCGACGTGATCCCGACCGCGCCGGCGACCTCCGCGCCCACCACCGGCGCGTCCCCGAGCGGCACGCCGAAGGCGTCCACGGCGCCGAGTTCGACCGCCCCGTCCGGATCCACCGCACCGAGCAGCCCACCGCCGTCGAGCGCCGACACGGGCTCCTCGTCACCGCCGCCGAGCGCCACCACGAGCGCGCCGCCGGCGACCGGCTGACGTTCCGGCCGACCGGCAGCGGGCAGGATGGTGCGCGTGACGATGAACGACACCTCACAGGTGGCCCGCCTCCGCGAGGCCCTGATCGCGGCCGACTACACCGTCGACGGCTGCCTCGACGCGCTCGGCCCGCAGGCGTACGCGGCGCTGTCGCGCGGTGAGACCGTGCCCGCGCTGCGCGCGCTGCGGGCCGACGCGGCGAGCCCGCTCGCGGTGCTGATCCGGATGTTCCTGCTCCAGACCTCGGCGCCCGAGGCGCACGTACGGCGCGCCCTGCCGCTCGAGGAGGCGCTCGCCGGGGGTCTGCTGGCGCGGGACGGCGACGCGGTGCGGCCACTGGTGGACATCCGGCCCTACGGCGAGGCGGACACCGACTGGTGGGTCGTGTCGGACCTCGGCGCGGGCATCGGCGGGGTCAACGGCCCCGTGCGCGCCGACCACGTGCTCGGCATCGGCGGCGCGTCCACCACGCTCGCCGGGATCACCGTGCGCGAGCCGGTGGGCCGCGCGCTCGACCTGGGCACCGGGTGCGGCGTACAGGCCCTGCACGCGTCGCGCCACGCCGAGTCGGTGCTGGCCACCGACGTGAACAAGCGCGCGCTCGACCTGACCCGGCTGACCATGGCGCTGTCCGGGGTGGGCAACGTCGGCCTCGCCGAGGGCAGCCTGTTCGAGCCGGTCGAGGGCGAGCGGTTCGACCTGATCGTGTCCAACCCGCCGTTCGTGATCACCCCGGTGGGTGAGCGGTACACCTACCGCGACGCGGGCCTGCCCGGCGACGAGGTGTGCCGGCTGCTGGTCGCGCAAGCGCCCCGCCACCTCGCCGACGGCGGCTACTGCCAGCTGCTGGCCAACTGGCAGCACCTGCGCGGACAGGACTGGCAGGACCGGCTGGCCGCCTGGCTGGCGCCCACCGGGTGCGACGCGTGGGTGGTCCAGCGCGACGTCCAGGACCCGGCGCAGTACGCCGAGCTGTGGTTGCGCGACTCGGGCGACCATCGCGGCGAGGCGTACGCGCAGCGCTACGACGCGTGGCTGGCGGCGTTCGAGCGCGACGGCGTGGAGGGGATCGGATTCGGCTGGATCACGCTGCGCGCGTCGGGCGCCGACACGCCGACGGTGCACATCGAGGACTGGCCGCACGCGATCGAACAACCGCTCGGCGCGGAGGTGCACGCCTGGTTCGACCGGCAGGACCGACTGGCCCGGACGGACGACGACGGGCTGCTCGACGTCGCCTTCCGGCTCGCGGAGCACGTGGTCCAGGAGCAGACCGGCGCGCCCGGCGCGGAGGACCCGGAGAGCGTGGTGCTGCGTCAGCGGCGCGGGATGTGCCGGGCGGATCGGGTGGACACGGTCGGCGCGGCCCTGGCCGGGGCCAGCGACGGGCGGCTTCCGGCCGGCGTCATCGTGGACGCGATCGCCCAGTTGCTGGAGGAGGACCCGGCCGCGCTGCGCGACGCGGTGCCCGGCGAACTGCGCGGTCTGGTGGCCGACGGATTCCTGCTCTTTCCCGAGGCCGGCGACGCTCCGTCGGCGCAGTCGCACACCGCCGACTGAACGCGGCTTGGCCCGGTGCACCGTGATCCGGGCCGACACGCCTGTACAGTCGCAGGTGTTGTCCCCACCGGATGCTCCTTGCCGTTGCCAAGAAAATGTGTTGTATGGAGGCGGCGGCTCCCGACTCGGCCGCGAACCACGCTCGGCCGCGAACCAACGGGGTCGGGAGGCGGGAACCGCGATGCGCGCGTTACCGTTCGAGGGGCGTGGGACCCGGCCGTCGGAGTAATCGCCGGATCCGGGGGGACCGTCCGGACGGACAGCCGCGCCGGGACGACTTTGCGACGCAAGCCGAGCAGCACCGGTTTGACACGCGGGGCCGACCACCGGTCACGCTCCGCCACAGGTCGACCGCAATGTGAATACGAAGCCGCAGTACGGCCGTGCCCGATCGGGCACGGCCGCAGCCGACGACGATGGAGAGAGAAGCGAAGGTGTCCCCGAGCAGCGAGACCGCGCGCGACGGCCTGAGACTCGTCATTGTCGAGTCCCCGGCCAAGGCGAAAACGATCAAGGGCTATCTCGGCCCCGGTTACGTGGTCGAGGCGAGCGTGGGACACATCCGCGACCTGCCCAACGGCGCCGCCGAGGTGCCGGCCGAGTACGCCGGCAAGCCGTGGGCCCGCCTGGGTGTCGACGTCGACGCCGACTTCGAGCCGATCTACGTGGTCAACGCGGACAAGAAGGCCCAGGTCGCCAAGCTCAAGAAGCTCCTCAAGGACGCCGACGAACTCTTCCTCGCGACCGACGAGGACCGCGAGGGCGAGGCCATCGCCTGGCACCTGCTGGAGGTTTTGCGGCCCAAGGTGCCGGTGCACCGCATGGTGTTCCACGAGATCACCAAGGACGCGATCCGCACCGCGGTGAGCAACCCGCGCGAGCTCAACCAGCGCCTGGTCGACGCGCAGGAGACCCGGCGCATCCTGGACCGCCTCTACGGCTACGAGGTCTCGCCGGTCCTGTGGAAGAAGGTCGGCCCGCGCCTGTCGGCCGGCCGCGTGCAGTCGGTGGCCACCCGCCTGGTGGTCGAGCGCGAGCGGGAGCGCCGCGCGTTCACCTCGGCGTCCTACTGGGACCTGCTCGGCGTGTTCGGCACCGGCCGTCCCGGCGACCCGACCGACCCGAGCACGATGAACGCGCGCCTGGTCTCGCTCGACGGCAAGCGGGTCGCCTCGGGCCGCGACTTCGGCCCCGACGGCAAGCTCAAGAACGCCGGCGTGCTCCAACTGGAGGAGGCCGGCGCCCGGGCGCTGAGCGCCGCGCTCGAATCCGCCGCGTTCTCGGTGCGCGCCGTCGAGCGCAAGCCCTACCGCCGCTCCCCGTACGCGCCGTTCCGCACCACCACGCTCCAGCAGGAGGCCTCGCGCAAGCTCGGCTACGGCGCGAAGCGGACCATGCAGGTCGCGCAGAAGTTGTACGAGAACGGCCACATCACGTACATGCGTACCGACTCCACCACGCTCTCCGACACGGCCGTCACGGCCGCCCGGGCGCAGGTGCGGGACCTGTACGGCGCCGAGTACCTGCCGGACGCGCCCAGGGTGTACGCGGGCAAGGTCAAGAACGCGCAGGAGGCGCACGAGGCGATCCGTCCCTCGGGCGAGAGCTTCCGCACCCCGGCCGAGACCGGTCTGGCCGGCGACGAGTTCCGGCTGTACGAGCTGATCTGGATGCGCACCGTCGCGTCGCAGATGAAGGACGCGATCGGCCAGTCGGTCACCGTCCGCATCGGCGGCGTCGCCCAGGGGGCGGACCTGCCCGGGCGGGACGCGGAGTTCACCGCGAGCGGCAAGATCATCACCTTCCACGGCTTCCTCAAGGCCTATGTCGAGGGCTCCGACGACCCGGACGCGGAGCTGGACGACCGCGAGCGCCGGTTGCCGATGGTCACCGAGGGCGACGCGCTCAGCGCCGATCAGCTCACCCCGGAGGGCCACGCGACCAAGCCGCCGGCCCGCTACACCGAGGCGTCGCTGATCAAGGAGCTGGAGGACCGGGAGATCGGTCGCCCGTCGACCTTCGCCTCGATCGTCGGCACCATCCTCGACCGCGGCTACACGTTCAAGAAGGGCACCGCGCTGGTGCCGTCCTTCCTGGCGTTCGCGGTGGTCGGGCTGCTCGAGGGCCACTTCGCCACGCTCGTCGACTACGACTTCACCGCGAAGATGGAGGACGACCTCGACCGGATCGCGCGCGGCGAGACCGAGGCCGTGCCGTGGCTGCGCAGGTTCTACTTCGGCGACGAGAGCCGGCCCGACGAGGACCACCTCGGCGGCCTCAAGGCCCTGGTCACCGACCTCAGCTCGATCGACGCCCGCGAGGTCAACTCGTTCCCGGTCGGCGAGGGCATCGTGCTGCGGGTGGGCCGCTACGGCCCCTACGTCGAGCGCGGCGACCGGCGTGCCGACGTACCCGACGACCTGCCGCCGGACGAGCTGACCGTGGCCAAGGCCGAGGAACTGCTCGACAAGCCCAGCGGCGACCACGAGTTGGGCGTCGACCCGGTCAGCGGCCACATGATCGTGGCCAAGGACGGGCGCTACGGCCCGTATGTGACCGAGGTGCTGCCCGAGCCCGAGGCCCCCGCCGCGCCCGCCCCGGCCGCGGACGGCGCCAAGCCGGCGAAGAAGACCGCCAAGAAGACCGCCGCGAAGAACGCTCCCAAGCCGCGCACCGCGTCGTTGTTCAAGTCGATGTCGCTGGACACGGTGACCCTCGACGACGCGCTGCGGCTGTTCACCCTGCCGCGGGTGGTCGGCAAGCACCCGGAGACCGGGACCGAGATCACCGCGCAGAACGGCCGCTACGGCCCGTACCTCAAGATGGACACCGACTCGCGCTCCCTGGAGACCGAGGACCAGCTGTTCACGGTGACCCTCGAGGAGGCGCTGGCGATCTACGCCCAGCCCAAGGCGCGCGGTCGGGCCGCGGCCAAGCCGCCGCTCAAGGAGCTGGGCTCCGACCCGGTCAGCGGCAAGGCGGTCACGGTCAAGGACGGCCGGTTCGGCCCGTACGTGACCGACGGCGAGACCAACGCCACGCTGCGCGCGGGCGACGCGGTCGACACGATCACCCCGGAGCGCGGCTACGAGCTGCTCGCGGAGAAGCGGGCCAAGGGCCCGGCGAAGAAGACGACGAAGAAGGCGGCGGCCAAGAAGGCGCCCGCGAAGAAGGCGGCGGCGACGAAGACCGCCGCGAAGAAGACGGCCGCGAAGAAGTCCGCGGCCGACGGCAAGACCACCAAGGCCGCCGCCGCGAAGGCGACCGCGAACGCCGGCGCGAACAACGCCGCCGACAAGGCGTGACGCGGTAGGACCGAGGTAGGGATGTCCCGGTGGGGGCATCCCTGGTACGCATCGATCGGGCGGCGCCGGCGGGATCCGGCGTCGCCTCGGTCGGTTGCGGCGACGACCGCGGGCCCTGTGCTACGGTCCCGCCGCCGGAACACGGGGATCCGGTCCAGGCTGCCGTTTCCCGTCAGATGACGACGTTAGGGTTCTCCGTATGACGAACGCGGAGCAGCAAGCGCCGGATTCGGCGATACCGCCCCGTCAGGTCGAACCGACGGAGAGCGTCGGGGGCGTGCTGAGCATCCGCCCGTTCCGGCGCTTTTGGTTCGCGGTCGCGGCCTCCGCGCTCGGTGACTGGCTCGCGCTCCTCGCGCTGACCTCGGCCGCGCTGTGGACGGTCGAGGGCGACTACCGCAAGCACGCCACGGCGGTCGCCGTGGTGTTCGCGCTGCGGATGGTGCCGGCCGCGCTGACCGCCTCGGTGGCGGGCGCGATCGTGGACCATCTCGATCGGCGCTGGACGCTGGTCACGTGCGACGTGGTCCGGGCCCTGGTGCTTGTGTCCGTGCCGTTCGTGGACCGGATGTGGTGGATCTGGGGCGCGACCGCGGTGGTCGCCGTGATCGGCGCGCTCGCCGGGCCCGCGCGGGACGCCACCGTGCCGAACCTGGTGCCCCGGCAACGGCTGGGCACCGCCAACCAGTTCAACCTGGTGACCTCCTACGGCGCGGCCCCGGCGGCGGCGCTGTTGTTCATCCTCGGCGCGCTGGTCGGCACCGCGTTCTCGCACGACGTGTCGATGTTCGTCGAGCACCCCTCGAACCTGGCGTTCTACCTCGCGGGTGCGGTGTTCCTGCTCGCCGCGGTCTTCGCGTTCCTGATCCGGATGCCCACGCGCGGGCGCTCGGTCAGCACCCGGCGGCCCAATCCGTTCAAGGTGCTCGCCGACGGACGTCGGGTGTTCGGCCACGGCCGGACCGCGCGCGGTCTGATCGTCGGGATGGTCGCGCTGTTCCTGGCGGGCGGTGCGCTGGTGTCCACCGCGCCGCTGCTCGTGGTCGGGCTGCACGCGGGCAACGCGGCGTACGGCACGGTGTTCCTGATGCTCATCGCGGGTGTCAGCGCGGGCATGTTGTGGGGCCCGAGGGTGGTGCCGGCGTTCAGCCGGCGGCGGCTGTACGGCATGGCCGTGATGTGCGCCGGGCTGACCCTGCTGATCCTGGGCGCGGTCGCCAACGTCGTGATGGCCGCGGTGCTCGCCGCCGTGCTCGGGGTGTTCGCGGGCGTCGCCTGGGTCACCGGATACACCATGTACGGCCTCGACTTCGGCGAGGACATGCGGTCCCGGGCCTTCGCGTTCGCCCAACTGATCGTGCGCGTCGTGCTGTTCGTGGCGCTGGTGGCCGGGCCGATCGCCGCGGGCTACGTGGGCGTGCGCTCGTGGGTGGTCGCGGACCGGTTCACCTTCGACTACAGCGGCGCCGCGTTGGTCCTGGGCGGCACCGGCGTGCTCGTGGTGATCCTGGGCTGGATCGCGCTGCTGAGCGTGGACGACCGGCGCGGTGTGCCGATCCTGCGCGACCTGGCCGCGGCGACCCGCAACGAGGACCACATCACCGGCCGACCGGCCGGCGCCACCGGCTTCTTCATCGCCCTGGAGGGCGGCGAGGGCGCGGGCAAGTCGACCCAGGCCAACGCGATCGCGGCCTGGATACGGGCCAAGGGCCACGAGGTGGTGGTCACCCGCGAGCCCGGCGCGACCGAGGTCGGCAAGCGGCTGCGGGCGATGTTGCTCGACCTGGACGGCGAGCCGGTCGACCCGCGCACCGAGGCGCTGCTGTACGCGGCGGACCGGGCCGAGCACGTGCAGACGGTGATCCTGCCCGCCCTGCGGCGCGGCGCGATCGTGATCAGCGACCGCTACATCGACTCCTCGATCGCCTACCAGGGCGCCGGGCGTTCGCTGGGCGCGCGCGAGATCGGCCGGGTCTCGCGCTGGGCCACCGACGGGCTGCTGCCCGACCTGACCATCCTGCTCGACCTGGACCCGGCGGTCGGCCACGCGCGCTTCACCGAGGCGCCCGACCGGATCGAGTCCGAGTCGAGCGAGTTCCACCTGCGGGTGCGGCACGCGTTCCTGGACCTGGCCGCGCACGACCCGGACCGCTACCTGGTGGTGGACGCCGACCAGGAGCCGGACGCGGTCACCACGCCGATCCGACACCGGCTCGACCGCGAACTCCCGCTCTCCGAGCAGGAGAAGCGCCAGGCGCTGGAGCTGGCCAAGCGGATGCGCGAGGAGGACGCCCGGCGCAAGGCCGAGCAGGCCGCCCGGGACGCGGAGAAGGCCGCGCTGATCGCCCGGCTGCGGGCGGAGAGCGAGGAGCGCCAGCGGCAGGCCGAACAGGCCCGGCTGGACGAGGAGTCGGCCCGGCTCGCCGAGGAGGAGCAGCGCTACGCCGAGGAGCAGGCACGCCGGATCGCGGCCGAGGCCGACGAGCGGGCCCGCGCCGCGGCCGAGGCGGCGGAGGAGGCCCGGCTGCACGCCGAGTCGGAGCGGCGCCGGCTGGCGCTGGAGGCTGAACGACGGGCCGAGGAGCAGCAGCGGCTCGCCGAGGAGGCCAAGGCCCGGGCCGAGGAGGCCAGGGTGCGCGCCGAGGAGGAGGCCGAGCGCCGGGACGAGCAGCGCCGCCGGCTGGAGGAGGCGTCGGCGCTGCAGGCCGAGCAGGCGCGGGCCAGTGCCGAGGAGGAGCGCGAGGCCGCCCTGGAGCGGCAGCGGTCGGCCGAGGAGGAGCGCGAACGGCTGGAGGCCGAGGCGGCCCGTGAGGTCGAGCGCATGCGCGCCGAGGAGGCCGTGCGGGTGGCCGACGAGCGGCGGCACGCCGAGGAGCGCCGCCGGGCGGAGGACGCCCTGCGCCGCGCCGAGGCGGATCGCCGGCGGGCCGAACGGGAGGCGTCCCGGGCCGCCGAGGCCGCCGCGTCGGCGCGGGCGCGGGCCGCGCAGGAGGCCGCCGCGCTCGCGGCGGAGGCGGGCCCGGCGCCCGACACGGACATGGTCGAGACGCCGGTGCACGGCATCAGGCGTCCCGACCCCGCCCTCGCGGACACCCCCGTGCACGGCATCCCGAAGGTGTCGCCGGACGACGCCGACACCACCGAGTTGCAGCAGATCCGGTTGCGCGAGGCGGCCGAGGACACCCGGGAGATCCCGCAGGTGAGCCTGGACGAGACGCACGCGCTGCCGGTGCTGACGCCGCCGGCCGCCGGGAACCAGTCGCTGGCCGACGATCTGCTGGGGCCCTGGAAGGCCGAGGACGACGCGGACGCGGCCGAGGACGGCGACGCGGAGGGCTCGTCCGCCGCGGACTCGGCGCAGGAGGCGGGGCGCAAGCGGCGCTGGCGTCGGAACAAGTCCTGACACACGGTCGCAAGGCGTGGGTCGGGTGACCCGACCCACGCGTCGTGACCTACAGGTCCGGCCTACAGGTCCGACCCACAAGTCCTGAACCCGGGTCCCGCCGGGGTGTCGCGGACGACCGGTACCGGGGTGACGTGGCGTCGATTGTCACGGCGCCCCGGTACGGTCGTATCGGGCACACCGGAACGAGGAGACAAGAGCGCGTGACCGTCTGGGACGACCTCGTCGGGCAGGATCGGGTCGCCGAGCAGCTGCGCACTGCGGCCGGCGCGGCCCGGGCGGTGCTCGCCGGCGAGGGCGTCGGCGGGATGACCCACGCGTGGTTGTTCACGGGCCCGCCCGGGGTGGGTACGGCGACCGCCGCGCGCGCGTTCGCGGCGGCGTTGCAGTGCGTCAGTCCCGATCTGGCGCTCGGCGCCGAACCGGGCTGCGGACACTGCGACGGCTGCCATACCGCGCTCACCGGTACGCACGCCGACGTCGACGTGGTCGCCACCGAACTGCTCTCGATCGGCGTCAAGGAGACCCGCGACCTGGTGCGCCGCGCGGCGATGACGCCGGCGGGCGGGCGCTGGCAGGTGATCGTCCTGGAGGACGCGGGGCGGCTCACCGAGGGCGCGGGCAACGTCCTGCTCAAGGCGATCGAGGAGCCCGCCGACCGCACCGTGTGGCTGCTGTGCGCGCCGTCCCTGGAGGACGCGCTGCCCACGATCCGTTCGCGGTGTCGCCATGTGGCGCTGCGTACTCCGCCCGCCGGGGCGGTGGCCGATCTGCTGATGCGCCGGGACGGGATTGACCCGGCGATGGCCGCGTTCGCCGCGGCGGCGTCCGGCGGCGACATCAAGAGCGCTCGCCGGCTGGCGCTCGACGAGCAGGCCCGGGGGCGGCGCGCCGATGTGCTGCGGATCCCGATGGTGGTCGGCGACATCGGCTTGGCGATGGCCGCCGCACAACGTCTGGTGGACGCGGCGGCGGAGGACGCGAAGCAGGTCGCGGCGGATCTGGACGGGCGCGAGACCGAGGATCTGCGGGCCGCGCTCGGCGCGGTCGGCGGCGGTCGTATGCCCAGCGGTACGGCGGGCGTGATGAAGGAGCTGGAGAACAAGCAGAAGAAGCGCGCCACCCGTACCCAACGCGACTGCCTGGACCGCGCGTTGGTGGACCTGACCGGCTTTTATCGGGACGTGCTGGCGCTGCAGTTGCGCGCCGCGGTCCCGTTGGCCAACGACGTTTTGCGGGCGGACCTGGACACGGTGGCCCGTACGTCCACGCCGGAGGCGACGCTGCGGCGGATCGAGGCGATCCTGGCCTGCCGGCGGGCGATCGACGCCAACGTCGCGCCGCTGCTCGCGGTCGAGGCGATGGTGTTGACGCTGCGGACCGGCTGAGGCCGTACCGACCCGGGATGAACGCCGCTTCACTCCTTGGAGCGGAGGTGTTCGGTGGACGGAACCCGAAACCCCCACCCGGACGTCATCGTGGGAGAGTTCCCGGGAACATGCGGGAACATTGTGACGGGTGAGGCTCGGAAGGACGGTGCGGGGTTGCGTTCCGTGACCAGGACGCTCAAAGGTCTGCTGATCGCGGTGACCCTCGGGGCGGTTGTCGTTCTCGTGCTGAGGGCGCGCAAGAGCCGTGACGCCGTTTCGATCGCCGGCCCGGAGGGCGAACCCGGGCCCCGGCCTGCCGAGTTGCCGCCGGTCGTGCCACACGTGTCGGTGCGGGAGCGGGCGATGGCGCCGGCTCGGGAGGTCGAGCCCGTTCGGGAAGTCGGCTCGGCGCAGGCGGTCGGTTCGGCGCCGGCGGTCGTTTCGACCTCGGTCGGGCGGGACGCTGGCGCGGCCCGGGCGACGCCGCAACGGGCCGAGGCGCCACTGCCGTTCGCGCCGGTCGGGCTCACCTCCTCGGCGCCCGCCGCGTTGGCCCGGCACGAGCCGGTACGACCGGCCGAAACCGAAGCCGCCGCGACCGACCCGGCGCCACGGCGCCGTCGGCGCGGGGTGCGCTCGCCGGCGGGCGTGGGCCTGCTCGCCTTCGTGGTGGTCGCCGCCGGGGTCGGCGGTACCTTCGCCTACCGCAACATGTCCCACGACGACGCGCAGAACGTCGCCGCCACCGGTGTCGCGCCGTCGGCGGAACCGGTGGCGACGTCGGGCCAACCCAAGGCCGCGCCGCAGAAGTTCACCAAGGTCGGCACCAAGTCCGGTGGCACGCTCAACCGGATGACCGTCACGGGCCGGCAGTCCGCGGTCACCGCCGACGTGTGGGTCTGGCTGCCGCCGGGCTACGACACCCCCGCCAACCAGGGCCGCAACTACCCCGTCCTGGTCGCCCAGTCGGCGCTGCCGGGCGTCGAGTCGAACAGCTTCACGGACGACTCGTCGGCGTTCCTGGGCAAGCTCGCCGCGGGCATCGAGTCCGGCACCGTCCCGCCGTACATCGTGGTCGCGCCCGAACTGATGCCCTACTCGAAGCAGGACGTGGATGCCGGTCTGACCACGGCCAAGGACACCGAGTGCAGCGACATTCCGAAGGGGCCGAAGATGGCCACCTTCCACAACGAGGACGTGCGCGAGGCGGTGCTGACGACGTACCGTGCGAGCGCCGACCGCGCGTCCTGGGCGCTGATCGGGGACGGCTCGGGCGGGCTGTGCGCGGTCAAGTACGCCCTGCAATACCCGCAGTACTACGCGAGCGCGGTCAGCCTGTCCGGCCGCACCACGCTCAAGTCCGCGCTGTGGGGCGGCGATTCGGCGGCCAAGACGGCGAACGACCCGGTCCGCCTGCTCGACGCGCGACCCGACGTGGCGATCATGCTGTCCGGCCACTCGGGTACCACCGGCAGCGAGTTCGCCGCGAAGGCGAAGGCCCCCACCACGGTCAAGGCGGTCGCGGGCGCGGGCGGCACCTCCACCGACATCACGCGTCAGCTGCCCGACGCGCTCACCTTCCTCGGCCGCAACACCCGGAACCCGGCCGCGTGACGGCGCGCGGCGGGGCTCGGCACGCGGGGCGCGGCGAATGTGTCGCGGCCCCGGTACACCGGGTCCCGTTCGTGCGTCGGGACGCGGCGGATGGTAGGCAGTACGGGTGAAACGAATACCCCGAGTGGGGCTCCTCGGCCGTGCGATCCCGGTCGTGCTCGCCGTCGCGACCGTCGCGAGCTGTTCCGTCGCGTCCGACCTCGGCGACGCCGCGGGCGGTGGTCGTACCCGTGCGTCGAGCCCCGCCCCGGGCGCGGCCAAGGCACCGGCCACGCCCGGTGACCCCAACCCGGAGCTGGCCCGCTTCTACACCCAGCGGCCCACTTGGAAGTCCTGCGAGAGCGAGGACGACGACGAGCGCAGCCAGGCCAAGGCGTTTCGCTGCGCGAAGTTCACCGTGCCGCTGGACTACAGCCGGCCGACCGGCCGCACGATCGACATCGCGGTCACCCGCAAGAGCGCGGCCAAGCCCGGGCAGCGGCTCGGCTCGCTGCTGATCAACCCGGGCGGCCCGGGCGGCTCCGGGGTGACGGCGGCGTGGTGGATGTCCGAGAGCACCATCGGCAAGCCGGTCCAGGACGTCTACGACCTGATCGGCTTCGACCCGCGCGGGGTCGACCGCAGCGCGCCGGTGAAGTGCATGACCGACGCCGAGCGCGACGCGTACGTGGCCGAGGACCTGCCCGAGGACCCGGTTCGCGCCGAGGCCCGGGCCAAGGAGCGGGAGCGGGCCTACGCGGCCGAGTGCCAGAGCCGATCCGGCGAACTGCTGCCCTTCGTGGGCACCGAGAACGCGGCCCGCGACATGGACGTCCTGCGCGCGGCGCTGGGCGACGAGAAGCTCAACTACATCGGCTTCTCCTATGGCACCTACCTCGGCGCCACCTACGCCGAACGCTTCCCGATCCGCACCGGCCGGCTGGTCCTGGACGGCGCGGTCGACCCGGCCGCGGACAACCTGAGCCGGGCGGTCGAACAGCAGGTCGGCTTCGACCGTTCGCTGCGCCGGTTCGCCGAGGACTGCGCGGGGCGCCCGGGTTGCGCGCTCGGGTCCGACCCGAAGACCGCGCCGCGCAAGGCCGCCGACTTCCTGGACGGCCTGCAGGAGCACCCGCTGGCCGCCGCCCGGGGCGGCCGGACGCTGACCTCCAGCCTGGGCTGGACGGGCGTGGTCAGCCTGCTGTACGGCGACAAGGACACGGAGTGGAAGTACCTGCGCGACGCGCTCGCCGACGCGATCGTGCACGGGTCGCCGGACGCCCTGCTGTTCTACGCCGACAACTACAACGGTCGGGACGAGCGGGGGCACTACGACAACAGCGCCGACGCGTTCGTCGCGATCGGCTGCGCGGACGGCGCGGGGGAGGCGCCGACGCCGGCGCAGGTGCAGGCGGCGCTGGACCGACTCAAGGCCGAGGCGCCGCTGCTGTCGCGCGATGTGACCGCGGAGGACCTGACCGGGGAGAACTGCGAGAGTTGGCCGTTCAGGTCGCCGGCCAAGCCGCACGCCATCCGGGCGCAGGGGAGCGCGCCGATCCTGGTGGTGGGCACGACGGGGGACCCGGCGACGCCGTACGCCTCGGCCGAGAAGCTGGCGGGGCAGTTGGCGAACGCGACGTTGTTGACCTTCGAGGGCGAGGGGCACACGGCGTACGGGGGCAACAGCCCGTGTGTGGACGGGGCGGTCGAGGGGTTCCTGTTGCACGGGACCATGCCGCCGAAGGGAAAGCGGTGTAGTTGAGGGGTGCCGGCGGTCGGGTCGGTGGGTCGTCGCGGCGATGGGTCGTCGGGTCGATGGGTTGTCGCGTCGTCGGGTCGTTGGGGAGTATCGCCGGCCTGCGTGGTTACCCTCCCCAGAGGTGCACGGTCGGGCTGGGCTACTGGAGGAGCGGTCGCATGATGCGGGGTTCGTGCGCGAGGGTCGCCGCCGCGGCGGTCGGTCTGCTCCTGGTGGCGGGGTGCTCGTCGAGTTCGTCGTCGAAGTCGCCGGACCGGGTCGCGGACACCGCCACGGCGCCGACGACCGGGGACTCGGGCGGCGGGGGCACCGAGTCGGCGCCGCCGACCGCGGCGGTGGAGCCGATCGGCTGGACCCCGTGTACCGGCGGGTTCCAGTGCGGCACGCTCCAGGTGCCGCTGGATCATGCCAAGCCGGACGGGCCGAAGATCCGGATCGCGGTGATGCGCAAGCCGGCGACGGGGGCCAACCGCATCGGCTCGCTGGTGCTCAACCCGGGCGGTCCGGGCGGCTCCGGGCTGGACTTCGCGCAGTACGCGGCCACCCGGTACCCGGCCGAGCTGCGCAAACGGTTCGACATCGTCGGCTTCGACCCGCGCGGCGTCGGCCGCAGCACCGCGATCGACTGCCTGGCCGACAACGGGATGGACGCCTTCACCCAGCTCGACGCGACGCCGGACACCCCCGCGGAGGAGCAGGCGTGGATCGACGGGGAGAAGGCGTACGGCCGGGCCTGCGCGGACCGCTCGGGGGACCTGCTGGGCCATGTGAGCACGGTCGACGCGGCCCGTGACATGGATCTGCTGCGGGCCGCGCTCGGCGACCCCAAGCTGTACTACGTGGGCGCGTCCTACGGCACCTTCCTCGGCGCGACGTACGCCGAGCTGTACCCCAAGCGGGTCGGCCGCCTCGTGCTGGACGGCGCGATGGACCCGAGCCAGTCGGCGATGGCCGCCAACAAGGTGCAGGGCGGCGGCTTCGAGACCGCGCTGGCGGCGTTTCTGGACGACTGCGTCGGCGGCGGCTCGTGCTCTCTCGGCGCGACCCGGGAGGCCGGACTGGCCAAGATCCGCGGCCTGCTGCAACAGCTCGACGCGCGCCCCCTCCCGGGCGACGCGACCCGACGGGTCACCGAGTCGATCGCGACCACGGGCATCCTGTCGCCGCTCTACTCCAAGGACCAGTGGCCGGACCTGCGGCGCGCGCTCGACGCGGCGCTGCGCGGGGACGGACAGCGGCTGCTCGCCCTCAACGACCAGTACTACGAGCGGGGCGCGGACGGCCGGTACAGCAACCTGATGTCCGCCAACGCGGCGGTGAACTGCCTGGACGCCCCGCCGGCGGCGACGACCCGGGAGGACGTCGAGCGCGACCTGCCCGAGTACGTGGCGGCGTCGCCGACCTTCGGCCGCAACCTCGCCTGGGCGGGCCTGGCCTGCGCGTCCTGGCCGGTCCCGCCGAGCGGCCGACCGCACCCGATCCGCGCCGAGGGTGCCGCCCCGATCCTGGTCGTCGGCACCACCCGCGACCCGGCCACGCCGTACTCCTGGGCCCAGTCCCTGGCCGGCCAACTGGCCTCCGGCAACCTCCTGACCTACGACGGCGACGGCCACACCGCCTTCGGCCGAGGCAGCGACTGCGTCGACCGCACGGTCGTCGACTACCTCACCCAGTCCACCGTCCCGCCCAAGGGCAAGACCTGCCGCTGACCCCCACCAATCGCGCGTGTCGACCACCCCGACGGGTGTGTACACTCATTCCCTGTCGCCACCACAAGGTGGAATGACAAGCCGCCTTAGCTCAGTCGGCTAGAGCGACGCACTCGTAATGCGTAGGTCAAGGGTTCGACTCCCTTAGGCGGCTCACTATATGGACAGGTAGAACCTCGTTGACCTGGGGTTTTACCTGTCCATTGCTTTTTATTGGATAAGTAATATTGCTAAAGGTGTCCGACTTGATGCGGCACGTCACCACTCGGGGACGCCAGGAGAACCCGCTATATAGCTGCAAATGCGGACATAGCAATCTATAATTACTGACCCTCCTGGCGTATGCGTTGCTCAGCGTTTCGGTCGACGACCGATTTGCTCCTGAATCATCGTGTTGCCGGGTGCGCGCGATGAGTCGGCCCTCGAATTCGGCAGCCCGGGCGCCATGGCTGCCGCAGGCGTGCAGTGGAGCGTGCGGAACCGGAGGCAACATGCCGTCGCCGACTGGCGTCCGCATACGGCAACCGCCTCGACAGTCGTCGCGGCGAGTCGGCCGTCGTGCTCGCGGTCGATCGGGCACTTGATCGCGGTGCCCGGTGACGTCGGAGTCGGGTCCTATGCTCCCCGGCATGAGGACGGTAGCGTTGGTGGACGAGACCACCGCAGGCGCGCGGGTCGGGGTGGGCGAGCTTTCCTTCGAGGAGGATTGCCCGACGCTCCGCGAGATCATTCGGCGCCGTGTGTTCCAGGAGGCCGCCCGGTTCGAGGTCGATGCCTTCGACTCCGACGGCACGGGCAGGGCAGGCAGCGGAAAAGCTGAAAGCAGCACGAAAACCGCGACCGTGTTCGAGGACGTGTTCCGGCCCGCGTCCGGCGAGGCGCACGCGGATCGAGGCCCGAAGTCCGCCCGGTTCCGGGAACCCGAACGGCAGTACGCCCTCGCCATCGAGGCGTTCGAACGCAACGGCTTCGTCGTCCTGGTCGGCGACCGGCAGGTCGAGGACCTCGACGAACCGGTCACATTGGCCGGCGACACGGAGATCGTATTCCTGCGGCTGATAGCCCTGGTCGGTGGCTGATGCGGGGACCGACACGCACGATGGGACCGGAGCGCACGGACGAAGTCCGCGCGTACATCGCGTCCGGTGACATCGACCGCCTTGCCGCCCACCTCGTGGCCCTGACCGCACAGCTCGACTGGGGCGACTGGACGTATGGCCCCACCGACATCGTCGACGCGCTCCGCGACGGGCTTCCCGAGGCCGACCGCAGTCGTCTCGTCGAAGCCCTGGTCGCCGTAATCGGTGCCGCTCCGGAGGGTCACGGGCGCATTCTGGTCTCGGATCTGACGTTGTTCCTGGCCTGCTTGTTCAAGCTGGAAGCGCCCCTCGCGCTCGTCGGCGATGTCCTGGCCCGGGCCGAGCGCACGTGGACGTTCCCCCACGGCAACCAGGTCTTCCAGGCCGTCGAGGTGTCGTTCACACACGGGCTCCCCGTGTCGGGCCACGTCGTCGCCCTGCTCCGGCGCATGGACACTCTGTCGTTCCTGCGAGGGGATCGGCTCCGTGCCCTGCTCGCCCGCACGGAACGCCCCCTGCTCAGCCCAGGCGAGGCGTGGGCCGACCAGGCCATCGCCGACGCCGAGGCCGGCGGCGCGGCCTGGGAGCGGCTGCTCGTCCACGCCCGGACCGCGAAGTCGGCCAAGCCGAACCGGCAGTGGGAGCGCGCGGGCCGCGACATCCTCGGCGAGATCGGTGCCGAGGCGGCCGCCGCGGTCATGGTGCGGTGGCTCGCGCTGGTGGGGCGCCCGCGTACCTTCGCGCTGGACGAGGGTTGGGACCGCGGGCAGTACGATCCATACAACGCGCAGGCCCTGCACGGTATCGCCTGGCTGTTGGCGTTCACCCCGGAATCACCGGAGGCCGCCCGGGCGTTGGGCCGCCTCGCCGAGACCGCGCTGCGCAAGGTGCCGGGGATCGGCCCGGTGTGTCCGAAGGTTGCCAACGCGGCGGTGTACGCGCTGTCCCGGCTCGGCGGCGAGGCGTCTGTCGCGCAACTTGCCCGACTCGCCTCCCGGTTGACGTACCGCGGCACCCTGAAGCAGGTCGAGGCGGCCCTCGACGCCCGCGCCTCGGCGCTCGGCGTCAGCCGAGCCGAGGTGGAGGAGATGGCGATACCCGCCTACGGCCTCGTCGCAGTCGGCCGACGCGTCGAGCGGTTCGGCGATGCCACCGCGGAACTCGCGGTGTCCGGCACCACGGTGACCCTCACCTGGCGCAACGCCGCGGGGAAGGTCGTCAAGTCGCCGCCGCCCGAGGTGCGCCGCGAACACGCCGAGGCAGTCGCCGAGTTCAAGGCGTCCGCGAAGGACGTCGCCAAGATGCTCACCGCGCAGTCCGAGCGCCTGGACCGCCTGTTCCTCGCCCGGCGCACCTGGCGCTTCGACGCATGGCGCGAACGCTTCCTGGACCACCCCCTGGTTGGCACCCTCGCGCGCCGCCTGCTGTGGACCGTCGACGGGCGGATCCACGGGTTCGCCGACGGGGAACTGCGTACGCTGGATGACGCGCCGGCCTCCCCCGCCCCGGATGCGCGGGTCGAGCTCTGGCACCCGATCGACAGCCCGGCCGAGGAGGTCGCGGCCGGCCGGAACTGGCTCGAGCGGCATCTCGTCACCCAGCCGTTCCGCCAGGCGCACCGCGAGATCTACCCGATCACGGTCGCCGAGGAGGCCACCGGCACGTACTCCAACCGGTACGCCGGGCACGTGCTGCATCAGCACCGGTTCCACGCACTCGCGGCCGTCCGAGGCTGGGCGGACACGTTGCGGCTGCCCGTCGACGCCGTATTTCCGCCCGCCACGCGGAACCTGCCCGAGTGGGGCCTGCGCGCCGAATTCTGGGTCGCCGGCCACGGCGACGACACGACCGGCTCGGGCAGCCATCTCAGCTATCTACACCTCGGCACCGACCAGGTGCGGTTCTATCCGATCGACGCACCGGCCAACGGTGCGCACGCGGACTCGGGCGGCTACGAGCAGGACCGCGGCCACGGAACCGGCGAGGTGCCGCCGCTGCCGCTGACCGACGTGCCGCCGATGGTGTTCAGCGAAGTGATGCGCGACGCCGACCTGTTCGTCGGAGTGGCCGGCATCGGCAACGACCCGACCTGGGCGGACGGCGGGCCACGGGGCCGCCACCGCGACTACTGGACGACGTACAACCTGGGTGAACTCACCGCCGGCGCATTGGCGCGGCGAGACCTGCTCGCCCGACTGCTGCCCAGGCTCGCGATCGGCGCCCGGTGCGAACTCGACGGCAGGTACCTCCGCGTCACCGGCACCCTGCGCGGCTATGCCATCCACCTCGGGTCGGGGAACGTGCTGATGAGCCCGAACGACCGCTACCTGTGCATCGTTCCGAAGGCCGACGCGAAGACCGTCCCGGCCGGCACGTACCTGCCATACGAAGGAGACAGAACCCTGTCGATCATCCTGAGCAAGGCGATGCTCCTGGCGCGGGACGACCTCATCACCGATCCGACCATCACGCGACAGTTCGAGTGAGAGCTCGTAGGTCAAGGGTTCGACTCCCTTGGGCGGCTCCCCAAAGGCCCAGGTCAGTAGGTTTCTGACCTGGGCCTTGTTGTTTTTTCTCGGGGTCAGAGGCGGTTGCCGAGGGGTTCGCCTGGTGGGGTGCCCGGGAGGATGTAGGCGACTGCTGAGGAGCGGTGTTCGAGGAAGGGGTTCAACGCGTCTCGGGCTGCCAAGCGGGATTGGACTCGGGTGAATAGGCCTGGGTCGCGCATGTAGGCGCAGAACAGGAGGCCCCTGTCGGTGGGGGCGTCGTCGTAGTTGTAGCTGCGGCGGAGCATGCGGGCGCCGGCGTCGAGGCGGGGGCTGGTGAGGCGGACGTGGGCCGTGACCGGGATGACGTAGGAGCCGTCCGGGTGCTTGGCGTAGATGTCCGGGTCGTCGTGTTCGGTGGTGCCGGTCAGGGGGACGCCGTCGGCGGCTCGGCGGCCGATCATCTTGCTTTGGTGGTCTTGGTGGATGGCCGCGAAGCCGGCTACGTCCATGTGGATTTTGCGGAACACCAGGGTGGTTGCGTGTTCGTGGGATCCCGGTGGGCCCCAGACCCAGCGGCCGGCGGTCGGGTCGTCGGGGTTGGCGGTGCCGTCCTTGAGGCCGAAGAGGTTGCGCGGCGTGATGCCCGGTGGGGTGTGGGGCAGGAAGCCGGATTGGGTCCAGCGGGGGACGGCGCCGGCGGACTGCGCGGCGGCGGTGGCCAGTTCGGCGACGATGGTGAGCGTCCAGCGGTCGGCGGCGCAGAGTTGGAGGATTATGTCGCCGTTGCTGCGGGCCGGGTCCAAGCGGTCGCCGGGGAAGGCGGGCAGGTCGGCCAGTTCGGCGGGCACGTTCAGGGCCAGGCGGGTCGCGAGGGTGGGGCCGACGCCGACGACGCAGGCGAGGCGGGTCGGCTCTCCGGTGTGCAGGCGCGGGTCGGGCAGTGTGCCGGCCGCCGCGCCGGACAGGGTGTGGGTCAGTGCGGTGAGGATGTTGCGCAGCGTCTCGCGGTCCGCGCCGGCGGTCGTCGGCGGCACGTCGAAGGACAGTATGTGGGTGGTGGGTAACTGAGGCCCCGTCACACCGGCTTGGCGCAGGCCGTGGAAGGGGATCGCGGCCGCCGGCGGGGCGCCGGACGCGGTGTCGCGGCGCTGTGGTCGGCTCGCCTTCGGTTCCGCCGCCGCGCCGACCGCCGCGGCCAGTGCCGCTCCGGTCGCGAGCAGGGCTCTGCGTCCCAAACCGGATGCGGCAGGTCGCGCCTGCTCCTGTCGATTTTCCGGGTCGGTATGCATGGGCGACATTGCAGACGATAGAACACCTGTCATGCAACTCCTGCCTCCGCAACGCTCGTTACGTTCATGGACGTCCCGACCTGTCGTCCTTCGGACGCGGACGCGGACGCGGACGACGATGTTGCGCCACCTGTCGCTGGCGCTCGTCTGTCTCGCCCCGACGGTCGCGGCCTGCTCGTCGTCGACCGACGCCGAACCGTCCGCCGGGAAACATCCCGCCGGGAACGTGCTGCGGGTGCCGCAGGACTTCCGCACGGTGCAGAAGGCGGTGGACGTCGCGCGTGCGGGCGACACGGTGCTGGTCGGCCCCGGCGTGTACCGGGAGAGTGTGCGGGTCGCCGTGCCGCGCCTGGTGTTGCGCGGTACGGATCGCAACGCCGTGGTCTTCGACGGCGGTGTGCGGCTCGCCAACGGCATCACCGTCACCGGCGCGGGTTCGGTGGTGGAGAACCTCACCGTCCGCGGCTACCTCGCCAACGGCGTCCTGTTCACCGGTGTCACCGACGAGCGACTGCAGGGGCGGGGCGCCGGCGGCTCGGCGTACAACCCGCTGGACACCGCCCGATTCCCGATGCTCCAGGGTTTCCGGGCCGGCCACGTGACGGCGTACAACAACGGGCTCTACGGCATCTACGCCTTCGACGCGCGTGGTGGTGTCATCGAGGACTCCTACGCGTCCGGGCAGGCCGATTCCGGCATCTACGTCGGCCAGTGCAAACCGTGCGACACGCTGGTACGCGGCAACACGGTGGAGCGCAACGCGGTCGGCGTCGAGATCACCAACGCCTCGGAGGGCCTGTCGGTGCTCGGCAATCGGGTCGTCGGCAACCGTGTCGGAGTCACGGTGAACTCCAACGACCTGGAGGCGCTCGCGCCGCAGCACGGCGCGGTGATCGCCGGCAACGTGATCACCGACAACAACGCCTCGGACACGCCCGAACAGGCCGACGGAGGCTTCGGGATCGGCATCGGGATCGGGGGCGGCCAAGAGAACCGCGTCGCGCGCAACCTCATCCGGGGCAACCGCTCGGCCGGGGTCCTGGTCACCGACCCGGCGGGGCATCCGGCCGTCGGCAACCGCGTCGAGGGCAACCGTGTCACGGACAACGGCGCCGACCTGGTGACGGCCTCGGCCGACCCCGGCAACTGCTTCACCGGCAACTCGCCCGCGACACAGAGCCCGAGCGGCCTGGAGGACCTCGCCGGGTGCCACGTCACCCCGCGCCGGGCCGTCCCGGCGGGTCGGGCCGTCGCCGTGCAACCGCCGCCCGGCCTCGCGTTCCACGCCGTACCCGCCCCGCCCGCGCAGCCCTCGATGCCCGATCCGACAGTGCCCGGCCGGCCGGCGACGGACCTGCCCGGGGTGGTCGATCCCGAGCGCTACGCCCTGCCGACCGACGTCGCCGCGATGCCGCAACCGCGCTGAGCGCCCCGCCGCCGTCGACGCGGCGGGGTCAGCCCGCGATCCACGGCGCCTCGGGCATGCGTACCCTGTCGTCGCGCCCGCCGATCTCGACGGTCGTCGGGGTGCCCAGACCCGGCATGCGCATCGTTACCCGGCGCAGGCCGCCGTCACCGTCGACCCAGTAGGTCAGCGGCGACACCTCGCCGGCGGACGCCCCGCCGCGCGCGGCGTCCTGGGCGCGCGGACCGGAGAACCTGTCGTAGGTCCTGCCCTGGATGCGGTCGCGGCCCAGCCGGCGTGCCCCCGACTGGGCGAGCAGCATCGGGTTGTCGGGCCGGTCCGCGCCGAGTTGGATCAGCAGCCGCAGACCGGAGTCCAGCGGGTCCGCGGTGAAGGCGCGCGACGACCAGCCGGAACGGGGGATGTGCTCGGCCTGCTGCCACGGCGGGCCGTCGACGCCCGCCGGTACCGGCGCCAGTCCCAGCCCGGCGCCGTCCCACACGATCAGGCCCCGATCGAGTGAGCCGGCGGCTCCGGTGACCTGATAGCCGCCCACGGCCCGGTGGTTGCGGTAGTCCACGACCGCCTCGACCCGGATCGTGACGCCGCCCCCTTCGGCGGCGGTGAGCGTCACCGCGACCGGACTGGCCTGGTACAACGTCAGCCGCGACAGCGCCAGGCGGCCCGCCTCGTCGATGGTCACCGCCCGGTCCGGGGCGCCGTCGTCGGAGAGCGCCCGGTGTACGGCCAGCCCGCCGGCCGTGCTTCCGCACAGCGCGACCGCCACCAGGGCCGTGATCCAGAGCCGCCGCCGACGCGGCGCGCGGTCGCCGGTCTTCTTCCGGGCCATGCGGATGCCTTCTCTCACGTCGATCAACACACGGGCGGGCCCGCGGACCATCGGCCCGCGAACCCGCCCGCTCCATCTCTTTCGGCCGCCGGCCGCCGGCAGCCGGCAGTCGCCGGCGGCAGGCGGCCGTCAGCCACCGCCCGCCCGCCGGGCGATCGGCGCGCGGTATCGAACCCCGCCCGCCGACCAAGGAGTTACTGCTGCCGCACTCCGCGCCTACGGAACAACACCAGCGCCCCGCCACCCAGCGCGATCATCGCCGCCGAGACGCCGAAGACCAGCGGCAGGTTCCCGCCCAGACCCGTCCGAGCCAGCGGCCCCGACGAACCACCGTGGTTTCCGCCCGACGTGGACGGAGCGGATGTCGTCGGCGCGCTTGTCGTCGGCGGAGGCGTGGTCGGTGGCAGCAGCTTGTTGACCGCCGTCACCTCGACTCCGGCGTCCAGGTTCTGCGCGTTCAGCACGAGCGGGCCGAGCACCGGCTTCTCCGGAGGGGCATAGCCCTCGGGAGGGCTGATCTCCTTCCAGAAGTACGTACCGGGCAGCACGTCGCGCTTGCAGATGCCGTCCGTCCCGGTCGTACAGGGCTCACCGACCTTCGTATCGGGAGTCGTTCCGTCGGACTGCAAGCCCTCGGTCCCGTTCGTCTCCCGCCACAACTCGAACTTCGCCCCGGCCAGCGCCTTGCCGTCCTGGTCGTGTTTGACCAGGCGCACCGCGCCCTCCTGTTGGCGGAATCCGAAGTCGTACGTGTGGTCGTTCTCGCCCGGTCCGCCGGTGGTCAACGCCCGTTCCGGATAACGCCCGCCGGTCGGGACCTTGCCCTTGGAGTCCACGAAGCGGTTGTCGCCGACACCCTCGTCGGTCGGCACCCACTGGTACAGCGGCCCGTTCGGCGCGTAGTCGGCCGGGTTGTCGAGCCGGATCGTGTACTTGGTCTTCGGCTTCAGACCACCGGTCACGTTGGAGTCGTCGAAGTAGTACTCACCACGCGCCGACGTCTTCGTCGTCCCGACCACCTTGCCGGACTCGTCGTAGAGGTTGACGGTGGCACCGGGGACCGGACGCTGGCTCGGGCCCTGGACACCCTTGCGCTCCGGGTCGTACCAGACCCGGTTGCCGATCTGGAGCGGTGCCTGGTCACAGAGCACTTCCAGGTCGCCCATCGAGGCGCCCTTGCCGAAGGAGGCGTTGCCCTCGGTGTTCAAGCGCAGGCCCGCGGCGGGCTGCCGCGTCCCGTCGCGCTTGGTGAACATCGTGCCGGCGCTCCACGGCGTGTCGATGGGGTCGACACCGGCGGTCGCGACGAACTCCTCCACCTTCGACAGCGCGAGGCCGGCGTAGGCGGCGTTCGGGTGGCCGCCGCCCATGGTGTTCACGTCGAAGAACCTGGTGCCCCGCGGCGTCTTGCCACAGCCGAGGTTCGTGTCCATGACGTACTTGCCCTCGGACAGGCACGCCTTGTTCAGGTCGCCGCCGGCCACCATCGCGATGGTGGTCGTCGGCTCTCCGGGCCGGGCGTACGCCGTCGTCCGGTCGGTGAACCGGTCCCGGAAGGCCAGCAGCATCGAGCCGTCGGTCTCGAACGCGATGTCGGCCAACTCGGGTTCGGGGTTGGCCATGGCGCCGGCGCACGTCTGCCCGTTCTGCTGCGCCGGGAACGTGTCCGTCCACGGGAACCAGGCGGCCCCCGGGCAGGTCCCGCCGAGCGTGGCCTTGCGCGGGTAGTCCAGCGGCTGGTTCAGCACCTGCTTGCCGAAGGCGCCCGTCGCCGGGTCGAAGGCCAGGACCACGGCGCGCACGTCCGAGAGCTTCCCGGTCGACTCGCCCGAGCAGACGCCGCCGACGTATCCGACGCCGTCCTGCAGTCCCAGACCGAACGGCCGCCAGTCGCCCGGCGCGGGACAGCCCGGGTCCGGGATGGCGTACGAGGCCGCCGGCGCCGTCGCGGTCGCCGCAGTGGCGTCGTAGCGGTACAGCTTGCGGTTTTCGAGGTTGACCACGAACAGGTCGCGGCCGTCGTCGGAAACCTCCAGGTCGCCCAGGCCCTCCTTGCCGGGTGCGGCGAGGAAGGCGTTGTCGCTGGTGCCCACGCCGTGCGCCGAGGTGCCGGCGTCCGGGACGGTGGTGAACAGCGACGTCTTCTTCGTGGCGACGTCGGTGACGTAGATGCCGCCGGCGCCGCCGGGGCCGTACACCGTGTCGCGCTTGGCCAGCGCCGAACTGAACAGCCGCTTGCCGGGCTTGCTCCAACCGATGCCGTACAGGTTGCCCGTCGCGGCGTTGGTGGACAGGTCCGTCACGTTGGTGTTCGTGCCGCGCGCGTTGTACGGGAACGTCACCAACGTCCGCGCGGACGTCGGTTCGTTCGTCGCGGGCTGGCAAGCGGTGGCCAGCGGCGCGTTCTTTTGGCAGTAGTCGCCGGGGCTCCACAGCCCCGTCGTGTACGCCACATCCTTGCCGTTGCCGAGGTCGACGAACTCCTCGTTGCTGCTCAGCTCGCTCGGTCCGCCGCCCAAGCCCTTCCGCGACGCGAACGCCGGGAACAGCACACCCGGCTTCGGATTCACCACCTGAATCCGATACTTGCCCGAAGGCGTCCGAGCCGTACCGGGCGCCAGTTTGACCGTGCCGTCCGCGGTCGTCACCCCGGTGACCTTGGCGCCGTCGTCGTTGGTGAGCGTCACCGTCACGCCGCCCATGCCCGGTTCCAGGGCGGGGCTCCATACCCCGGTGGTGTCCACGGCCCGCACGACGCGGACGGTCACGGAGCCGTCCTCCGTCGCCGGATACGCCGGCGACGCCGCCAGTGCCAAACCGCCGAATCCGACGGCGAGTGCCGCGAGGCCCCCTATGGAGCGGGGCGCGCGTAACGCCGATCGCAGTCGGCGCCCTCCCTGCGCGGCGCCGTGCGTCCGTTCACTTGAAGGTGTCATACCTACTCTCATCATCTCAAAGGGCCCGACGGGCGATCCCCCCACGGATCGGTCGTGACCCAGTTTGTTGGCCGAAGCCTAAAGGGGATTCGGCAAGTACATGACGGCAAGGGGAAGTTGACGTTGAACCCATTTTTTCGCCGTCGCCGCGGCGTGGCGCGCCCAAACGAATCCGATTCGGACGGCAATGGCTAATCCGGAATCGCATGGGATCCGCGGGCCCGGTCCGGCTGCCGCTCTCCCGTTTCAAACCGGTAGCATAGACGGAGACAAAGTCTCCGATTAGCTCTCGACAGTCGAGGACGGTGCGCCATGCGGGCGGACGCGGCACGCAGCAGACGACGGATCCTCGACGCGGCGCGCGACGTCTTCCTGGAGCGTGGACCGGACGCGCCGCTGGACCTGATCGTGCGCCGCGCCGGCGTCGGCCCCGCCACGCTCTACCGGCGCTACCCCGACCGGGAGTCGCTGGTCCGCGACCTCACCGGGGACCTCCTGGGCCGACTGGAGACGGCCGCACACGAGGCGGCGAGCGTCGACGACGACGCGTACGCGGCACTGCGTCGCTTCGTCCACGCCGCCGCCGACCTGCGGATGGGCGCGGTCATCCCGGTGCTGCTCGAAGGGCTGGTCGTGGACGCGGAGTTGGTGCGGGTACGGACCGCCACCGTGCACGCCGTCGAGGCCCTGATCGACGCCGCCCACGCGGCGGGCACGCTGCGCCCGGACGTCGGCATGGGCGACCTGGTCCTGCTCTCGATCCGGCTCTCCCGCCCGCTGCCCGGCGGCCTGGCCCGGCTCGACGCCGACGACACCCTCCTGCACCACCACCTCGACGTGGCGCTGGACGGCCTCGGCCCCCATCCGACCGAAACCGCCGAACCGCCCCGCGCCCCGTTGTCCTTCGCCGCCTTGGTGACGGCCGCCGACCGCCCGACGGCCCCCTGAGCGCGCGTGATCGGGCCGGTCAGCCCTGCGCCACCGCCACCGGGTTCGTCCGCAGCACCTTCCAGGTCGGCAGCAGCGTCGCCGCGAAGGTCAGCACCGCCGCCGTGCCGACCACGGCCGCGTAGATCCGGATGGAGCCCATGGGCAACCACGAATCGGTCAACGACAGGCTGAACGGGACCACCGCCGCGGCCGCCGCCGCGGTGCCCAGGATCACCCCGATCAGCGTGGTCAGCGTCGCCTCTACCGCGGACATCCGCATGATCTGGCCGCGGGTCGCGCCGCTCAGGCGTTGCAGCCCAAACTCGCGGCGGCGGTTGTGCGTGGCCAGGATCAGCGAGTTGACCAGGGACAACGCGGTGTACAGGGTCAGCATGCCGATGATCAGATAGTTGATCCACGCCTGGGTCTTCGACTCCTCGGCGTGCGTTTCGAGCAGCGCGTCGCGCGAGGCCGCCCGCAGCCCCGGGTACTCCTTGGCCCAGGCACCCAGCGAGGCGACCAGCCGGTCGGGATCGGTTCCCTCGGCCGCGCGGACCAGGATCTGCGCGGGCAGCCCGTCCGTGGTGTGCGGCGCGAGCAGGGACACCGGCAGCAGCATGGTGTCGTAGCCGGGCCGGCTCTCGAACAGCGCGACCACCCGTACATCCGCCGAGGCGCCGTTGCCGAGCCGCAGCCGGATCGTGTCGCCGAGCCCACGATGGATCGACCGGGCCAGCGCCCTCGGCAACGCCACCGTGTCGCCGCGCAGTTCGGCCAACGAGCCGGCGGAGGCCGTCACCCCGACCGTGGCCGGGCCCGCGTCCACGTCGACGCCCTGCATCGGCACCCCGTGCCGGCTGTCCGGCGCGACCCGCGGGTTCTCCACGAAGCCCGCGCTCGCGGTGTACGCGCTCGCGCTCGCCACCCCCGGGATCGCCCGCACCCGCTCGACCATGCCCGGGTCCACGCCGCCCGCGGCGGCGGTTACCACCGCGTCGGCCCGCAGGCTTTCCGTGTACACCCGCTCGGCCTGCCCGGTCGTGGTGGTCTGGAGGTACAACTCGCCGGTGCTGATCGCGACCGCCAGCATGATCGGGGTGACCACCGCGGCCGTGCGGATCGAGGTGGCCCGCGCGCCGAGCATCGCGATCCGGCCGGACCGCCCGGTCAGCGCGCCCAGCGGGCGGTACAGGAGCCAGGTGAGCAGCCTGGTCAGCCCGGGGGCGAGCAGGCCCAGGCCGATCGCCGCGCAGATCACCGCCGGGCCTGCGGTGCTCGCGGCCACCGGACCCTCCAGGACGTTCACCGTGACCAGGCCCAACGCGGTGGCGCCGGCCAGCGCGATCAGCGCGAGCACGAGCCGGAACCAGTTGAACCAACGCTGCTGGAAGGCGGATTCGGCCAGCGCCTCGGTCGGCTTGGCGGTCACCGCGCGCCGGGCGCCGACGAAACCGCCGACCAGCGCGGTCAGCAGCACCGCGCCCGCCGCGGCCACCGCCGGGATCCAGCCCTGCTCGAACTCCACCGTCTCGGCGACCATGCCCGAGGCGATCAGCCGATCGAAGAGCACCCGCCCGGCCGCCGGGCCGGTGAACCAGGCGACACCGGCCGCGAGCACGGTGACCAGGAGCGTCTCGCCGAGCAACATCCGGCGCAGCTGGCGCGGGGTGGCGCCGATCGCCCGCATCAGCGCGAACTCGCGCCACCGCTGCTGTACGGACAGCCCGATCGTGCCGGCCACCACGAACACCGCGACCGCGACGGCCAGACCGCCGAACACCGCGGACAGCGAGATCAGGTCGGACTTGTTCGCCAGGATCTCGGGATGTTCGACCGCGCCGCGATCGTCCCCGGCCAGGATCCGGATCCGGTCGTCGTGCACCGCGCGGGAGACCGCCTTGCGCAGCGCGCCGAGGTCGGTGCCCGGCGCGGCCACGATCGCGATGTCCGTGACGGCGCCGGTGGGCGCGGACAGCCGGTCCGCCTCGGCCGCGGCGAAGAACATCGTGGCCTGCGGCACCGTGCGGGCGGGCCGGGCGATCCCGCTGACCCGGTAGGCGCGCGTCCCGCCGTGGGCGGCGACCTGGACCCGGTCGCCCACGTCGACCGCCGCACGGCGCGCGAGCGTGGTGTCCAGGACCACCTCGTCCGGTCCGGTCGGCGCGGCGCCCCCGGCCAGGGTGTACGGCGTCAGCTGGGCGGACTCCCACGCGTGGCCCTGTGCCTTGCGGTTGCCGTCGGGGCCGATCAGCGCGGTACGGAAGGTACGCTCGCCGACCACTGCCTGCACGCCGGTGACGCCGCGCACCCGCTCCACCATGCCCGCGTCCAACGGGACGCGCTCACCCAACGCGTAGTCCCGCTCCCGGTCGCCGTCGCCGCTGCGCGGGCCGGTGTAGGTGGGGTCGCCGATCACCGCCAGCGAGGCCCGCTCCAGGCGTTGCGGCGGGGCGTTGTTGCGGACGCCCGTCTCGAGCAGGCCGCCGCAGGCCATCACCACGGTGGCGCCGAAGCACAGCGCGACGAAGGTCGCGACGAAGCTGCCGGCCCGAAAACGCAGCGTGCGCAGCGCGAGGCCCCACATCAGCGCACCCCGGCCGACGACCGGCCCGGGCCGGCCTCGAAGGCGCCCAGGTGGGTCATCCGGTCAGCGATCGCGTCCACGGTCGGCGCGGCCAGCCGGCCGGCGATCCGGCCGTCGGCGAGGAAGACCACGTGGTCGGCGTAGGACGCGGCGACCGGGTCGTGGGTGACCATGACGATGGTCTGGCCGTCGACGTGTACCGATTCCCGGAGCAGCCCGAGCACCTCGGCCGCGGTCCGGGTGTCCAGCGCGCCGGTCGGCTCGTCCGCGAACAGCACGGCGGGCCGGACCACCAACGCGCGGGCGATGGCGACCCGTTGCTGCTGACCGCCGGACAACTCGTGCGGGCGGTGTCGGGCCCGGTCGGTGAGGCCGACCCGCGCGATCACCTCGGTGATGTGGCGCCGGTCCGCCCGCTTGCCGGCGAAGCGCAGCGGCAGGGTGACGTTCTGCTCCACAGTGAGCGTGGGCAGCAGGTTGAACGCCTGGAAGACGAAGCCGATCCGTTCCCGACGCAGCTTGGTCAGCGCGTTCTCGTTCAGCTCGGCGAGATCCCGACCGGCCACGGTGACCGCGCCCGAGGTCGGCCGGTCCAGGCCGGCCGCGCAGTGCAGGAAGGTGCTCTTGCCCGAGCCGGACGGCCCCATCACGGCGGTGAACGAGCCGGGCGGGAAGGCGATCGAGACCCCATCGAGGGCGGCGACCGAGGCGGAGCCCTTTCCGTAGACCTTGCGGACCGCGTCGAGCCGAACCGCCGGTTCCCCGGCGTCGGCATGCCCGACTCCGCTCGTGTCCCACTCCTGCTCGCGTGTCGGTTGCCCGCCCACGATGACCCTCCAGCCGTGCGGCCGCTCCCCGTGGGCGGCGTCGAATCCACGCTAGAAGCGCCCGCGACACCCGCCCATGGGGCCGGCCGGCCACTCGGGGTGGGGGTAGACCCCCTACCGGACGATCGGCCCTTCGGGACGGGTGACCGGCGCACACCTCGGCTCGAAGTCCCGCGTGTCTAGGCCGAAGTGTGTACGCCGTTTCGTCCCGAGGGAGGGCGTGCCGACGCCGGGCGCGGCCCTAGCCTCGTGGGCGTATCCGCAGGTCGAGTGGAGGAGACGGACCGTGGCCAAGGCACGCGGCTCGATGGTGGCCGGCCTGGTCACCGCCCTGGTGGGCGCGGGCCTGAAACTGTTCGCCGACGATGTACACCCGCCGGTGTTCGAACCCGGGAAGCTCGGCATGGTGCTGCTGATCCTCGGGATCGCCGAACTGCTGTACGGGATCTACCGATCGGCCCAGGGCGACCGGAAGACGTGAGCCGCCCGGTCGCGCGGCCGACGCTGCTGCGCGACCAAGGCCAGGAAACCGGCGCCGAGCACGGCCGAGCCCAGGAACACGACGAGCAGCACCCGGCCGCCCGGCCCGGTTCCCGCCGAGCG
This sequence comes from Embleya sp. NPDC020630, assembly GCF_044334985.1. NCBI lineage: Bacteria > Bacillati > Actinomycetota > Actinomycetes > Kitasatosporales > Streptomycetaceae > Embleya > Embleya sp. NPDC020630. Next base: position 22,824 of record NZ_JBIRUB010000022.1, on the reverse strand, counting down.
CGGCCGGCTCGCCGCGTCGGCCGGGGTCGCGCGGACTTGGTCCACGACGCGGCTCGCGGCGGATTCCCGTACCCGGGTGGCGGCCGGTGTCACCTCGACCCGCACGTTCGCGGTGGCCTGCCGCCCGAACCGGTCGCTCACCGTGTAGCGGAAGTCGTCCCGGCCGACGAAGCCCGGCCCCGGGGTGTAGCGCAGCACGGAGTCCATCCCGGTCGTGTCCTCGGCCTGGAAGACCAGACCGTGTTCGGGGTTGGTGTGCGAGAGCACGACGAGCCCGTCGCCGGTGTCGTCGGCCAGGACTGCCACGTTCACCGACTGCCCGGCGCGAGTGCCCACCACGTCGCCGAAGGCACGCGGCCCAGGCATCCGGGGCGGCACCGACGGCACGGACGGCGGGATCGGCCGGGCTTCCGCGCCGGGCCGGGGGTCCGCCACCGCCTGTGGATCCGCCACCGGCCGCACCCGATCGGTGGGCACGTCGGCCCGCGCACTCGCCGGCCCGAACAGCACGACACAGCAGGCGAATACCGCGGCGCCCGCACGGCGCACTCGGATGGGGGACACGGACGCGGTGGGCACGGGTACCTCCGGCACTGGCGATCCCACCGGCCGAAGCCGGCACGATCTCGGGTCGACCGCCCCGATCCTGGCCCCCCGAGCGCCCCACCCCACCGCGCGGCACGCCCCCCACCCGAACCTTCACCCGCACGCGTGGCGAGAAAGCCGCCCCCCCGATCCCGACCCGATCACACGTGCCACAACGCCGAGGAGCACAAGCCCGCGCCCGCGCGCCGGTACGTGACGTCCGGGCGGTCGGACACGCCGGGTGAGGCATCCGGGTGATGATTCGTGACTCTCGGGGCGGTTCTTTCTAGCCTCGGGTCCGAGACACCGATCGGGGATCAGGGCCGTCGCGCGCCGAGGCCGTGTCCTCGGTCCTGCCGGGACTGCGCCCCCGGCAGGATCGGGGAGACGGTCCCGGTCGCGGTGCCCGGCGGCATGGCACGACCCGGACCGTGCAGAGGAGCACGCATCGATGACCGCCCCGAGCCGAGCCCCCGGGGATCTCGCGCCCGACCCGCTCTTCGAGCACACCCCCGATCCGCTGCGCTACACGCGGCTCGCCGCCCCGATGCGGGCGCGGCGGGGGCCGGTGCCCGCCGGTGTCGCGGCGCCGGCGACCGTGGCGCTCCTGGTCTGGGCGATCCGCGCGAAGCGTCGGTAGGGCGACCGGGCCGGACCTCACCGGGTCGCCGCGTCCTCCGTCCACGCGCGCAACAGCCGCCGGGTCGCCTCGTTCGCGCCGGGCCCGTACCTGGTCGGCGCCGTCGCGGCGATCGCGACCCGGATGTCCGCCTCGGCGAGTCCCGCGCCTCGGGCGTACTCGGCGGGCAGCGCGGCGTCCAGCGCCTTCGCCACCCTCGGCTCGGCGACGTGCGCGAGGATCAATCCGGCCAGGTCCTCGCCCGGCAGCCCGTAGCCCGCGTGCGACCAGTCCAGCAGCACGATGTCCTCGTCCCGCGCGATCAGGTTGCCCGGCCGCAGGTCGAGGTGGCACAGCAGGTACGGGAGTTCGGCGACCCGGGTCGCCAGCGGCCCGACGGGGGACGGGCGTTCGAACAACCAGGACGGCCCGAGCGGTCCGGTCGCGGCCTGCGCGGCGCCGAGGCGGTGGGCGAAGTCCGCCCATCGGGCGGGATCCCACTCGGTCCCGGCCACACCCCGGACGTAGTCCAGCCACAACGCCACCGACCCGTCGCCCCGCCGATCCACCCGCAGCGTCCGGGGCGCGGTCAACCCGTGCGCGGCGTAGACGCCGGCCGCGAGACCGCTTTCGTACGCCTCGATCTCCCGGGCCCAGTAGCGCGGATTGGCCGGCGCCGTGCCGTCCGGAGTGGCCAGCTTGAGCACCGCCTCGGCATCGCTGCCGAGCACGTGCCAGATGTCGGAACGGGTGGACAGCGGGGCGGCGTCCAAGGGCGAGCCCAGCTCGGGCGGGACGGATTCGATGCGCACCGGCGGCGGTGCGGCGGACTCGGTCAGGGTCGACTCCGGGGCGGGATGTACCGGCCGATGGTGGACCGGGACGTCAGCGGAAGGCCGGGGCGCGGGGTGGACGTCGGCGCCCGATGTGGTGGCGGTAGCCGAGTACCGACCCGTGTCGACGGGCGTGCCGGCCGCGACCCGAGCGCACCGTGTGAGGGTCGCTCGGGCGCCGCTCGGCCGGGCGCCCGAGCGGCGCCGGGACCGGGAGCGGGAGCGGGATCGGCGCGGCGACGGCCGGTTCGATCGCGGGCCGTGCGGTCGACGGTGGATGCGGTGGCGCGGGCGAGGTCAGCGGCCCGAGCAGGCGGTCCTCGAGCCAGGCGAGTCCGGGTATCAACAGGAACATCACGATCGGTGCAAGCAGAGCTAGGACCAAGTACATGAGTGCCGCCTGGGGTGAGCTCGTCCGGGCCGTAGTAGCCCCCTAGCCGGTGGCGAACGGCGCAAACGTGACGGTTAGGCAACGAAGGCCGTTTTCCCGCGCCTGCCGACGATCACTTTCCATCGATATCTGCGCTATGTGGGTGACCACACGGCGCACACGATCGCGATCTTCCGCCCGCGAATTCCTCGACGCCGCGTCGCCGTGCCTGACAGCCTGACCGCATGGCGAACGACGGCACGACGCTCGACTGCGACGCGATCCTGTTCGATCTCGACGGTGTGCTGGTGGACTCCCACCCTCTGATCGAACGCATCCTGCGCGCCTGGGCCGCCGAGCGGGGCGTCGATCCCGACGTCGCGGTCGCCGCCTCGTACGGTCGCCGGGACATCGACCTCGTGCGCGTGGTCGCCCCCACCCTGGACGCCGAGGTCGAGGCCGCGTGGATCGTCGAACGCGAGGAACGCGACTTCACCGGCATCGTGCCGATCCCCGGCGCGGCCGGTCTGCTCGCCGCGCTGCCCTCGGCGCGCTGGGCGATCGTCACCTCCGGCACGCGCCGGGTCGCGCGGGGGCGCCTGCGGGCGGCGGAGTTGCCGGAACCGGTGTACATGATCACGGCGGAGGACGTCACCGAGGGCAAGCCGGCCCCCGAGGGTTATCTGCGCGCGGCCGATCTGCTGGGCGTGGCACCGCACCGCTGCGTGGTCGTCGAGGACGCGGAGAGCGGTGTGCGTGCGGCCGAGGCGGCCGGGATGCGCTGCCTGGGCATCGGCGCGGCGTTGGCCGACGGGGCCGGCGGCGCCGCGCTCGACGCCTGGGCCACGGATCTGCGATCGATCGATCCCGAACAGGTCACGGCCGAACACGTCCGGCTTAACATCCACCCGAATGGGTCAAACTAGGGACGCAACCTCTCGGGCCCCATGGGCGTCTACAAGGGTGCACGACTCGGGGAACACCACATTTTGGTTTGGGTCGGGAGAGGCCACCACTCGATGAAGAAGACACGTATATCCCTCGCGGTCGCCGTGACCGCGGTCCTGGCCCTGTCGGCCTGCAACTCCGGCTCGTCGAGTGATTCGACGGCCAAGGCGGGCACGCAGTCGAACCTGCCCACCACAGTCTCGTCCGCACCCGTCACGCCGAGTGCGGAGAGTACGCCCCCCGCCACGTCGGCCGCGCCGAGCAGCAGCGCCCCGACCAGCGCGTCGCCGACGGCTTCCGCGACGTCCGCGAAGCCGGCCACGAGCAAGCCGCCGACCACCAAGCCGCCGACCACGAGCAAGCCGCCGACGACCACGCCCAAGCCGCCGGCCGCGCAGGCCGGGCTGGACGAGCGGTGCCTGACCGGTCGGGCGATCTGCATCGACAAGCGCACCGACCGGCTCGCCTGGGTGATCGACGGCAAGGTGCAGTATTCGACCGCCGTGCGCTTCGGCTCGGCCGAGACGCCGACCCGCGAGGGCGCGTTCAGCATCAACTTCAAGAGCCGCGACCACGTCTCGACGATCTACCACACGCCGATGCCGTTCGCGATGTTCTTCTCCGGCGGCCAGGCCGTGCACTACTCGGCCGACTTCGCCGCCAACGGCTACAACGGCGCCTCGCACGGCTGCGTCAACGTCCGGGACAAGGGCCTGGTGCAGCGGCTCTTCGACGAGACCCGGGTCGGCGACAAGGTGATCGTCTATCGCTCGGCCAAGTAGGCCGCGGATCCACTCACCCCGGCGTTCGGGACCGCTCGGCCGGCACGACCGAGCGGTCCCGGCCCCGGGGACCCCGCAGGGCCGGTGCTCAGCGCTCGCGCGGGGCGCGCACCGTCTTGAACTCCGCCGGACCCGCGCCCATCTCGAACGTGCCGTCCGGATAGAGCATCGGGCGCCGCTCCTGCATCAGCTTCGAGTACTTCTCCACGTGCTGGATCGAGACGCCCTCGGGGTCGGTGAAGTCGACCAGCGCGATCGCCACCCAGAACACCGCCCGCTTGTTGTTGAACAACGGCACGTTCACCGTCGAGCCCTGGCCGTCGGTGACCTCGGCGTGCGCGCCGTACGACTTGAAGCTGCCGAAGCCGTTCTCGACCGCGCTGTACGCGCAGATCAGCACATAGCCCTGCTGGTCGGGCCGGGTGATCCGGACCGTCTCACGGCCGGGTACGCGCGAGTCGCCGTCGAGCTTGATGTAGGGCGCGGATTTCAGGCTGCCCAGGTCGCGGTAGTAGATCACCCCGTCGCTGTCGCCCTTGTTCAGCGCGCCCAGCTTCGACCGGGGCACGTAGAGCGCGTACAGGTCCAAGTCGGCGCCGGACTTGCGGCGGGCGTCGTTGCCGCCGTCCCAGACCAGGGACGCGGTGACGGTGATCGAGCGGTCGTCCTTGTCCATGCTGATCGTCGCCCGGCCGCCCTTGGCCAGGTCGACCCGGCCCAGCGGCTCCTTGGCCATCGAGATCGGCGCGGGCGCGGCCGGCGCGGGCGCGGCGGCGGGCTCCTTGACCATGGCGTGTACCGGCGCGGCGGGCGCGGGAGTCGGCTCCGGTTCGTCTTCCACCGAGATGCCGAAGTCCGTGGCGAGCCCTGCCAGTCCGCTCGCGTAGCCCTGGCCCACCGCGCGCACCTTCCACGCGTCGCCGCGCCGGTACAGCTCGACCAGCACCGCGACCGTCTCGCCGCCCTCGAACGCGCCGGCCGGGTAGGTGATCCGCGCGTCGCCGGATGTGGTGAGCGCGCTCAGGCCGGGCACCTGGCCGAGGGTGGCCCCGGGCCGGTCCGCGTCCGCGCTCACCACGACCACCACCTTGGTGACCTCGGCCGGCAGCTTGGCGAGTTCCACCGCGACGTGCGTGGTTCCCGAAGGTCCCGCCGTGGTGCGCACCGCGCCGTCGCCGCCGACGGGATTGTTGAAGAACACCAGGTCCTCGTCGGTACGCACCTTGTGCGCGTCGGTCAGCAGCACGGCGGACACGTCCACGACGTCGGCCGAGGCCCACCCGATCGAGACCTCGGCGCGGTCGCCGGTCAGCGGCGCGTTGGCGCCGGTGGGCAGCGTGACGTCGGACATGGAGGGCCCTCCCGGTTGGACAAAGACGCCGTATCGCGCCGTTGTCCAGGGGAACGACCCTCCCGCCGACGACGTTCCGCAAACCTGAAACTTTAACCAAGTAGGGGTAAAGCCGCAGGTGACAAGCCCGACTCGGGCTCGGTCACCCGCCCGATACCACCTTGTCGAACGCCTTCCTGGCCTCGGCGAAAAAGGCGGGCGCGGCATCGGGCCCGGCGCAGAACACCTGGATCGGCAGATGCACGGCGGTGGCCCCGGCGGCGATCACCTCGGCCGCGCCGGCCATCGTGCGGGTCAGGTCGAATCGGCCCGCGTCGTCCTTGACCAGCGGCAGCGGGCCCTGTACCCGCAGTGCGCCAGGGTCGCGGCCGGCGTCGGCGAGGGCGGTCCGGATCCGTGCCACGTCCCGGGCCATGTCGGCGGTGGACAGGCCCATGATCGGAATCCAGCCGTCGCCGCTGCGCACGATCCGCGCCAGGTTGCGGGTGTTCAACGTGCCGCCGATCCACAGCGGCACGCCCCCGGGCTGGACCGGCCGCGGCGCACAGTAGGCGTCGGTGAAGTTCACCGTCTCGGACACGAACGACGCGGGCAGGTTCGTCCACAGCTCCTTGCAGGCCGCGAGCGTGTCGGTGAGCAGTCGGCCGCGGTTGTCCCAATCGATCCCGGCGGCGTCGTACTCCTCGCGCTGCCATCCCGTGGCCACGCCCAGCTCCAACCGCCCGCCGGAGAGTTGGTCCAGCGTCGCGGCGGTCTTGGCGAGCAGGGTGGCGCCGCGCAGCGGGGCGACGAGGATGCCGGTGGCGAGGCGGACCCGCGAGGTGACGGCGGCGATCGCGGCGAGCAGGGTGAGCGGTTCGGGCCAGTCCGCCTCGGGCGGGGTGGGGAAGCGGCCCCAGGAGTAGTTCTGCGTGTTCGGGCCCATCACCACGTGGTCCACCAGCACGATGCGGTCGATCCCCGCGTCGTCGGCCGCGCGACCGACGTCGGTGAAACCGCGCCAGTCGCCGGCCGGCCAGCTGCCGAAGTTGGGCAGGCCGATGGAAAGTTGCACGTCAGTGCTCATCCGGATGCTCCGTCGAATCGGGGTCGGGGTCGGGGGCGAGCGGGCCACCAAGGCCCGGACCGGGACCCGGGCCGGGACCGGGTTCCGTGATCGGGCGGGGCGGTCGGACCGGCCGCGGCGGGTGCGTCGGTCGGGTCGGTACGGGTGCCGGTGTCGGCGGGGCGTACGGGTCGCGGCCCGCGAGCGCCGCGTCGATCACCGCGTCGCCGAGCGCGGCGCGGGCGTACTTCTCGAAGGAGGGCGCGCGGCGCAGCTCGTTGCCGCCGTCCACGGCCAGGCTCTGCCCGGTGGTCCAGGACGACTCGGGGCCGGCGAGGTGGCGGACCGCCTCGGCGATGTCCTCGGGCAACCCGGTGCGGCCCAGCGGCTTGTTGGCCAGGAAGCGGCCGATCATCTCCTCGTCCGCGAAGATCCGCGCGTCCTCGCGCGAGCGCACCAGCCCGGGGCGGACCGCGTTGACCCGGACGCCGGCCGCGCCCAACTCGTCGGCGGCGGCCCGGACCAGGGCCTCCAGGCCCGCCTTCCCGGCCGCGTAGCCGCTCAGGAACGGCATGGTCAGCCGGGCCGCGGTGGAGGACACGCAGACGATCGCGCCCCCACCGCGCGCGGCGATCACCGGCGCCGCGTACTTGATCGCCAGGAACGCGCTGTGCGTGTTGCGGTGCAGGTCGGCCAGGAACGCGTCGTCGTCCATGGCCAGGATCGGCGCGGTGCTCCCGCCGCCCACCGTGGCCACGCACACCGCGAGCGCGGGACCTGCCGCGCGGACCGCCTCGCGGACGCCGTCGGTGGTGCTGGCGTCGACCGCGACGTGCCGCACCTCGGTACCGGCCGGCGCCGCCGCGCGCAGCCGTTCGGCGGTGGCGGCGAGCGCGTCGGCCCCGCGGGCGGCGAGCGTCACCGAGCAGCCGTCCGCCAGCAGGCGGGCCGCGCAGGCGGCGCCGATGCCGCCGCTGCCACCGGTGACCAGGGCCATCCGGCCGGCCAGGATCGCGGGCATGGGCGGGCTCCTCCAAGGGCGACCAAGGGGACTGACGATCTGTCAGCTCGCGGCAGACGTTACACCTCGAATCATTCGAGTTGTAACGAAGTTCGGCTAGAGTGTGGCCATGACCACGCCGGAGGGCGAGCCGCCCGGACTGACCGCGCTGCTCTACGCGGCCACCGCCCGCCTCGACGCGCACTTCGCGGCCTGCGCGGGAGCGATCGGGCTGACCGCGTCCCAGGCCAACGCGGTGCACGAACTCGCCGAACCGCTGGGCATGCGCGAGCTGGGCCGCCGGATGTGCTGCGAGCCGCCGAACGTGACGTTCGTGGTCGACCGGCTGGTCGAGCGCGGCCTGGTCGAGCGCCGGCCGCACCCGAAGGACCGCCGGGCGAAGCTGATCGCGCTCACCCCGGAAGGCGCCGAACTGCGCGCCCGCCTGTTCTCCGGCCTCGCCGTGGACCCGCCGCTGTCCGGGCTGCCGGCCGCCGACCGACGGGCCCTGCGGGTCCTGCTCGCCCGGGCCCTGAACGACGACTGAACGGCGACCGGGCGCCGACCCTGGTTCTCCTCGACCCCGGCCACTAATCTGACGCGCCATCAGACAGTGCGGTGTCGCCCACCCCGGTGGCGCCGGGGACAGGAGTACGGCATGGCTGTGTTCGCGCTGCGTTTCGACTTCCGGAATCCGGCCTTCGCCGGGACGACCATGGGGGAGCGCTACGCCGCGGCACTCGACATGGTCGAGTGGGCCGACGAGCGCGGATTCTTCATGGTCACGCTGTCCGAGCACCACGGCTTCGCCGACGGATACCTGCCCGCCCCGCTCCAGTTCGCCGCCGCGATCACCGCGCGCAGCCGGAACATGGGCGTCACCATCGCCGCGATCCCCGCGCCGCTGCACGACCCGCTGCACCTGGCCGAGGAGTTGGCGGTGCTCGACCTGCTCAGCCAGGGCCGGGTGAACGTGGTTCTCACCAACGGCTACGTGGACACCGAGTTCGCGATGTACGACGTGCCGATGCGCGAGCGGGTGGGGCGCACCGTGGAGACCGTCGAGACGTTGCGCAAGGCGTGGACGGGGGAGGAGTTCGAGTTCCGCGGCCGGACCGTGCGGGTGACCCCCGCGCCGTTCCAGAAGGGCGGTCCGCCGATCATCCTCGGCGGCAGTGTCGAGGCCGCCGCCCGCCGGGCCGCGCGGATCGCCGACGGGTTCATGCCGTCCAACCCGGACATCTGGGAGTTCTACCGGGACGAGAAGGTCAGCCTCGGCGAGGAGGACCCGGGCCCGTACTTCGGCGGCGACACCGGCTTCTTCCACCTCTCGAACGACCCCGACCGGGACTGGGACCGGATCGCGCCGCACGCGCTGCACGAGGTCAACGCCTACGGCGAGACGATGGCCAGGGCGGGCACCGCCGGGGTTGGCGGCTACGCGAGCGTCACCGACGCCGACGCGCTGCGGGCGGGCGGGCAGTACCGGGTGATCACTCCGGAGACCCTGGTGGCCGAGCTGAAGGCCCAGGGCGACGCGGCGTTCGCGATCCTGCACCCGATGATGGGCGGCATCCCGCCGGAGCTGGCCTGGGAGAGCCTGCGCCTGTTCGAGAACGAGGTACTGCCGAACCTGTAGCGAGCGCCGGTCGGGCGGGAACCGGCGCAGCGAGCGGGCCAGCTTGGTGTCCGCGTGCGGCGAGGTCCGCCCCGGGCCCTCCTTGTAGCGCCAACGCGCCCACGGCGACTCGGGCTTGGCGATCCGTATCGCCGACACCATCGCCACGAACGGGACGAACACGCCGATCAGCCCGGTGGCCACCTTCCCCTTGGCCAGCGCGCACAGCGCGAATGCCAGGTTGAACACCACGATCACCGCGGCCACCGGTTTGCTGTCGCCGTCGCCCAGGCCGAGCGGGTTGGCCCCGACGAACAGCAGCACGCCCATGGCGGCGGTGATCAGTACGGCGTCCACCGACTTGCGCCCGTCCGCGGCCCAGTACACGTCGTCCAGGTGTACGAGCAGCGCGAACTCGTCCAGGGTGAGTGCGGCGCCCATCCCGAACAACCCGGCGAGTACCTGCCGCAGTGCGCCGCCCGGTTCGTAGGAGAATTCGAGCGCGCCCGCGATCAGCATCAGGAAGATCCCGTAGACCTGGTGGTGCACGTGCACCTTGCCCACCACCATGTTCCGGAACGGGCCCTTGCCCGCCCGGATCAGCCGAGTGATCAGCCTGGTCACCGCGAAGGTGAAGATGAACGCGACGAGCATCCAGCCGACGCCGTGGGGCCCGGCCTCTGCGTCGCCCGCCAGCCGAGCGGTGGTCGAGATCCAGCCCTGGTCCTGCACAGCCCGTCCCTGCTCGTGATTTCCGTGTGAGGAGGATTGTCCATGATCGAATGGACCGCTTGGCGCCATCGCCGCTCCCGCACGATGGCGACCGGATCGAATCGAGGTTAGGACGCGCATGGCCCTCCCCACGACTTCCACCGAGGTGACCTTCCCGGCCGGTGCCACCACCGGCGAGGCGCCGATCCTGGCGGCGCCCGTGCTGCCGGACGGGCGCACGGCCCTGGTGGTCGGGCGTACGCCGTTCCATCCGCTCGACCACACCTGGCCGGACCAGCCCGCGGACACGGGGGTGATCCGGGTGGCGGGCGCGGAACTGCCGGTGCTGGACTGCCTGACCGGCGGGGTCGGCCCGGACGGGACGTTCGCGGTCGGCGAGGAGATCCCGGTGCGGCGCGGCGACGAGGACTGGGCCTGGTTGGCGCTGCACGTGGTGGACCCGGCCCCGGGCGACCCGGCCGACCTGGTCGGCGCCGCGGCCGAACTCGTGGTCGACGCCGAGCGTCGGGCCGCGCTGAGCGCCGCGCACACCGCGTGCCACCTGCTGGCGTTCGCGCTGAACGCGGTGCTCGCGCCGCGCTGGCGCAAGGAGGTGCGCACCGACAGCCTCGGCCGTCCGGACTTCGACAACCTCGCGATCACCCGGTCCCGGCTGACCGAGGCGGGCAGCCGGGACGACTACCGGATCGGCAAGTCGCTGCGGAAGAAGGGCTTCACCGCGGACACGCTGGCCGAGGACCTGCCCGGGATCCGCGACGAGGTGGAGGCGCTGCTCGGCGAGTGGCTGAAGACCGACGCCGTGGTCCGGATCGAGGTGCCCGCTCCGGCGCTGACCGCGCGTCGGGTGTGGCACTGCGGGCTGCCCGACGGCGACGCGCACGTCCCGTGCGGCGGCTCGCACCTGGCCCGACTCGGCGAACTGCGCTCGTTGGCAGTCGAGTTGACCCTGGAGGAGGACGGCGCGCTGGTGGCGTTGACCCGGCCCGAGCGGGTCTGAGTCGCGGTTCGACGCGGGCCCCCGGGAACCGGTCCCCCGGTGCGGACGTTACCTTCGGAAGGAAATCTCTTTGCCTAACCATGACCTGGTCGGGGGGCTTCCGCTGTCCGCCATCGCCCGCTCCGGGAGGCACGCGCCGTGCAAACCATCGCCCTGGGTCCCTCGTTCCTGGACCCCGACAAGCTGATCTCCACGTTCGGCCTGATCGGCATCCTGGTGATCGTCTTCGCCGAGTCGGGCCTGCTGATCGGCTTCTTCCTCCCGGGCGATTCGCTGCTGTTCACCACCGGCCTGCTGGTCTCCGACGGCAAGTTCTCGCAGCCGCTGTGGCTGGTGTGCCTGCTCCTGTGGACCGCGGCGGTGGTCGGCGACCAGGTCGGCTTCCTGTTCGGCCGCAAGGTGGGGCCGTCGCTGTTCAGCCGGCCGAACTCGCGCTTCTTCAAGCGGGAGAACGTGGAGAAGGCGCACGAGTTCTTCGACAGGTACGGCCCGCGCTCGATCGTGCTGGCCCGGTTCGTCCCGATCGTGCGCACCTTCACCCCGATCGTCGCGGGTGTGGCCCGGATGAAGTACCGCACCTTCGTCGTCTACAACATCGTCGGCGGCTTCCTGTGGGCGTGCGGGGTCACCGTGCTCGGCTACTCGCTGGGCCAGGTCGACTTCGTTCGCGAGAACATCGAGCTGATCCTGATCGCCATCGTGCTGATCTCGGTGATCCCGGTGGCGATCGAACTCCTGCGCGCCCGCTCGACGTCGCGTACGCGGGCCGCGGCCGAGCCGACCGCGTCGGCCGATCCGGTGGAGCCGGCCGCCGGCCGGGGCCGGCACCGGGCGGGCGACGACCGGCGGGACGCGTAGGACGGTTGTCGCCACTGGGCCATACGGGTGTCGGCCGCCAATAGAGTGCACGCCATGCGTGCTCAACTTCTGGCCCGGGCGACCCTGCCGTCCCTGTGGAGTCTCGACCGCATCCCGGGGGCGGCGGCCTGGCTCGCCCACGGCGTGGACGGTTCCCTCGTCGTGCTCGACGACTCGTTGGCGGCGGTCCGCGAGATCCGGCTGCCCGGGGACTGGAAGGGGGGCCACTCGGTCACCCCCGACCTGGCCCGCTTCGTCGCCTCGACACCCGATCGAGTCGTCGTGCTCGACGCCGACGGCACCGAGGCGTGGTCCCACCCGCACGTGCCCTGGCAGGCCGAGGAGGCCGGGTCGAGCGCGGTCACCGCGGCCGGGATCTGGGCGGTGGTCCGCACCGCCGAGGGCGACCGGTGCGTGCTGCTCGACGCCGCGGACGGCGCGCCGCGCGTGATCCGGCCGGTGGCCCCCGCCACCATCGGCTCCGAGTTGATCCCGCACCCCGACGGCGTACATCTGGGCCTGGCCGCGTCGCACGCCGACGACGCGTACCGGATCTTCGTCCTCGCCTCGGCCGGTTCGGAGGAGGTAGCCGAGGTGCCGCCGGGGGAGAGCCGGGTGCTCACCGACATCCACGCGTCGGGGCTGATGATGCTGACCACGCCGATCGAGGCCGGTCCGCTGTCCCTGGTGCGCTTCCCGGACGGCGCGGTGATAGCGGCCCGACCGAGCGAGCAGGTCTTCCCCGACCCGGACGAGGTCTTCGACATCTACGCCGGCTTCCTGCGTCGCGACCTCGTGCTCGCGGCCTCCTCGGGTGAGCGGCACGTGCTGTTCTCGGTGCCGGACCTGCGTGCCGTCGCGGAGATCGAGTACCCCGAGGACGCGCCGCGCGAATGGCTCGTGGTGCGCTCCGACGGCATCTGGCTGACCGCCGACGCGGAGTCGGGGACGGTCTGCGCGTGGACGCTGGAGTCGGTCGGCTGACCCGACGTGCGTGGCCGATCGGCCGGCCGATCGGCCACGGATGTGACGCGAGTGCGTACCGGTGTTCGAGTCGATTCCTGGGCAATAAGCCCATTAGCGGGAAATATGTCGCTTATGGTGCGGCTGTGACTACGGGTGGCTAGCGTGAGGAGACCTGCCCGGAATCGGAATCTCCGGTTCCCCTCGGTGCCCGCCGCTTGGAGGGAGACCGCATGCCTCGCCGATCGTTCATCCGCACCGCAGTCCCTGTCGGACTCGCCGCCGTCCTCGTCCTCACGCTCACGCCCGGAGCGCTCGCCGACGATCCCGGCGGCGCCGGCTACCCCGGTGCCGACCAGGTCCGCCGGGCCCACGACGCGGTCACCGGCAAGGTCGACGACATCGGCCGGATCGAGGCCGAACTCGATCGCGAGGCGAGCGACCTGGCCCGGCTCGACATCCGCGCCGACGCCGCCGTCGAGGAGTACAACGGCGCCGTGGTGCTGCGGCAGCAGGCCCAGGACCGGGCCGCCGCCGCCGACGTGTACCTGCGCACCGCCGACGCCCGCCTGTCCCGGGCCCGGGACGAACTCGGCCGACTGGCCGCGCAGACCTACCGGATGGGCGGCGGCGCGGGGCTCGGCGTCTTCCGGGCGATGCTCGGCGCCGATTCGCCCGGCGACCTGGCCTCCCGGATGGAGAGCCTGCGGCGGATCTCCCAGGACAGCGACGACACGCTCCGGCGCGGCACCGCCGCCGTGCACGACGCCGCGGTCGCCAAGACCGACGCCGAACACAGCGCGGAGGCGGCCGGCCGGGCGACCGAGGCGGTGCGTTCGGCCAAGGACCGGGTCGAGGCCGAACTCGCCGCTCAGCAGGGCCGGGTCCACGAGATCACCGCCCGACGCACCACGCTGCTGGCCGAGTTGGCCACGCTGAAGCAGACCTCGATCGACCTGGAGACGCAGCGCCGCGACGGTCGGGCCGCCGAGGCGCAACGACGCGCCGAGGAGGAGGCCCGGGCCCGGGCCGAGGCCGACGCGGCCCGCGAACAGGCGCGCCAGGACAAGGAGGAGGCCGACCGCCGGGCGGAGCAGGCACGCCTGGCCGACGCGGCCCGCGAGCAGGAGGCGGCCCGTCCCGTGAAGCCGAGCACCGCCGACAAGCCGGCCGAGCCGGCCACGAAGCCCGCCAAGCCCGCCAAGCCCGCCGACAAGCCCGCCAAGCGGGTCGACCCCGTGGCCGCGAGCAAGCCCGACCACTCCGGCGACAAGGCCGCGCCCGACCCCGCCGGCGCGACCGCCGCGGTCGCCTACGCGAAGGCCCAACTCGGCAAGCCCTACGTCTGGGGCGGCGAGGGCCCGAGCGGCTTCGACTGCTCCGGCCTGGTCATGCAGGCCTGGCGCCGGGCGGGCGTGAAGTTGGCCCACTTCGCCGCCACCCAATACTTCGAGAGCACGCCCGTGTCGTACAAGAACCTGCGCCCGGGCGACCTGGTCTTCTGGACCGAGACCAAGAGCGCCTCCGACATCCACCACGTCGCGATGTACCTGGGCGGCGGCAAGATGATCCACGCGCCGCGCACCGGCGACGTGGTCAAGATCAGCAACCTGTTCTACATGGGCACCCCGGACTACTACGCCCGCCCGTCCTGACCACACGCGCGGACCACCCGCACGAAACACGGGCGCGATACACGGGCGCCACAAGCACGGACGCCGATCGGCGGCAGCACCCCGAGGGGTGGCTGCCGCCGATCGGCGTTCGTCCGGATCGGGCTACCGGGTCAGTGGTGACCCTGCTCGGTGAGCCGCTTGCGCGAGGCCTCGACCTCGGCCTCGGCGTCGTCGCGGCCGACCCAGTTCGCGCCCTCGACCGACTTGCCCGGCTCCAGGTCCTTGTAGACCTCGAAGAAGTGCTGGATCTCCAGGCGGTCGAACTCCGAGACGTGGTGGATGTCACGCAGGTGCTCCACGCGCGGGTCCGTCGCCGGAACGCACAGGACCTTGTCGTCGCCGCCGGCCTCGTCCGTCATCCGGAACATGCCGATGGCGCGGCAGCGCACCTGGACGCCCGGGAAGGTCGGCTCGTCCAGCAGCACCAGCGCGTCCAGCGGGTCACCGTCCTCACCGAGGGTGTCCTCGATGAAGCCGTAGTCCGCCGGGTAGCGCGTCGAGGTGAACAGCATGCGGTCGAGCCGGATGCGACCGGTCTCGTGGTCCACCTCGTACTTGTTGCGCGATCCCCGGGGGATCTCGATGGTGACGTCGAACTCCAAGGCTCCTCCATGTGCTGCGCCGGGACCGTTGCCGGGACCGTTAGGGTCGTTCTGTCCGCGAGGCCGAACCCGGCACAGGTCCCGGACAGAACCTGATCTGCACTCAGTGTCTCGCATGGCCGGTGGTCCGGCGGAAGGGGATGGTCTCGCGTGCCCGGCATGAGGAGCAAAGCGATCGCCGCGGCGTTGGCGGCCGTGCTGCTGGCCGTGCTCGTGACCCTCGTCCACGGATCGTGGAAGGGCGAGCGCCTGAGCGCCCGGGCCGACGACGGCACCCGTCGGGTCGCCGCGACGGCCGCGCCGCCCGTGCTCGTGCCGGTGTCCGGGGACCCGGCCGGAGCGACCCCGACCGAGGCCGGCATCCGGGCCGTGCTCGAACCGCTGGGCCGCACGACCGCGCTCGGCGCGCCGCCCGCGGTCGCCGTCGTCGACGCGCTGACCGGACGCCTGTTGTACGGCGCCAACCAGGACCGCGCGGCGACGCCCGCGTCCACCACCAAGATCACCACGGCGGTGGCCGCGCTCACCGCGCCCGGCCCCGACCACCGGATCGCCACCCGCGTGGTGCCCGGTCCCACGCCCGGCACGATCGTCCTGGTCGGCGGCGGGGATCCCACACTGACCGCGCTCGACGGCCGGCAGTACAACGGCTACCAGCCCGCCCGCCTCTTCGACTTGGCGGCGGCGACCGCGGCGGCGCTCAAGGCGAGCGGGACCACGCAGGTCAAGCTCCAGTACGACACCTCGCTCTACACCGGCCCCGCGCTGCACGCGATCGGCGTCAACGAGAACATCGCCCCCGTGGTGTCGCTGATGGTCGACGAGGGCCGGGTGGACCCGACCGTGGTCGGCAAGGAGAGCAACCGGGTGCCGTCCCCGGGCGTCGACGCGGCGAAGAAGTTCGCCACGATGCTCAAGACCGCGGGCGTCACGGTCGACGGCGCGCCGACCCCCGGCACCGCGCCCGGCGGCGGCGCGCCCGAACTCGCCTCCGTACAGTCCCCGCCGCTGTCCGCGATCGTCGAGCAGATGCTCACCGTCAGCGACAACGACCTGGCCGAGGCGCTGCTGCGGCAGGTCGCGATCGCCAAGGGGCAGCCCGCGAGCTTCCAGGGCGGCACCGCCGCGGCCCGGCAGGTCCTGGAGGGCCTGGGGGTGACCTACGGCGCCTCCAGCCTCAAGGACGGCAGCGGCCTGGACAAGGAGAACCGGCTCACCCCGCAGACTCTCGTCCAGGCCCTCTCGACCGCCGCGTCCGGCGCCCACCCCGAACTGCGCCGGGCGCTGACCGGACTGCCGATCGCGGGCTTCACCGGCACGCTGACCGACCGGTACGGGCCGAAAAGCGGCGCCGCCGACGCGGCCGGCGTGGTCCGGGCCAAGACCGGTTCGCTGACCGGGGTCAGCACGCTGTCCGGCCTGGTACGCGACCGGGACGGCCGACTCCTCGCGTTCGCGATACTGGCCGACCGGTTCACCGGCGACCCCGATCCGGCCCGCGCCGCGATCGACCGGATGGCCGCGGCGCTGGCCGACTGCGGCTGCGGCACCGCCGGCTGACCCGCCTCCGTCCCGCCGGCACGCCGGTCCATCGGCCGGCAAAACCGGAACCCGATCCGAACGCGGACCCCCGATCCTCTTTCGGGGCCGCTTCGAGCACGTAACGTGGCCGTATGACGAGCGGCAACGGTGCGGACATGATCGATTGGGACCTGGCCGTGGCGACGGCGAACCGGCTCGTGCGGCCGGGCCCCGACGTCGGGCGGGACGAGGCACGGGCCGTGGTCGCGGAATTGCGCGCACACGCCAAGACGTCCGAGGAGCACGTACGGGCCTTCACCGGACTCGACGCCGGCGACAACGACACCCCGGTCCTGGTGGTGGACCGACCCGGCTGGGCCCGCGCCAACGTGCAGGGCTTCCGGCACGTGCTGCGCCCGCTCCTGGACAAGGTGGAGGAGCGCCGCGAGACGATGCCCGGCGGCGCCGCCCTGGGCGCGGTCGGCGGCAAGGTGACCGGCCTGGAACTGGGCACCCTGCTCGCGTTCCTGTCCTCGCGCGTGCTCGGCCAGTACGAGACCTTCGCCCCGCAGACCCCGGGCGCGACCGGGCGCGGCCCCGGCCGACTGCTCCTGGTCGCCCCGAACATCGTCCAGGTCGAGCGCGAACTGGGTGTGGATCCGCACGACTTCCGGCTGTGGGTGTGCCTGCACGAGGAGACCCACCGCACCCAGTTCACCGCCGTACCGTGGCTGCGCGACCACCTGGAACAGGAGATCCACGGGTTCCTCGGCCAGACCGAGGTGGATCCGTCCGCCGTGCTCGGCCGGCTGCGCGAGGCGGTCTCCGCGTTCGCCGGCGCGCGCCGCGCCGGGGGCACCGGCGAGGGCGAGGGTGACGGCCCCTCGCTGGTCGAACTGGTCCAGACGCCCGAGCAGCGCGAGATCCTGGGCCGGATCACCGCGGTGATGTCGCTCCTGGAGGGGCACGCCGACTTCGTGATGGACGGGGTCGGACCGCAGGTCATCCCCACCGTCACCGAGATCCGGGAGAAGTTCGCCGAGCGCCGCGCGCAGGGCACCGGACGGTTCGACCTGGCACTGCGCAAGCTGCTCGGGATGGACGCGAAGCTGCGCCAGTACCGCGATGGCGAGCGGTTCGTGCGCGAGGTCGTCGGCCGGGTCGGCATGGAGGGCTTCAACCGGGTGTGGACGTCGCCGAACACCCTGCCCACCAAGGCCGAGGTGGCCGACCCGGGCTCCTGGGTGGACCGGGTGCACGGCCGGGCGGGCACGGCCGACGAGGCGGGAGCCGAGGGACCGACCGACGCGGAGTGATCCGGGCGCCCGCCCGGACGGTCCCGGCGGTCGAACCCGGCCGGCCGGGACCGCGTCCGGGCGGCCCGCCGGGCGCCGTCCGGCCGATCGCCGGCGCGCCCGCGTCCTCATCCGGGCGACATCCGGCGGTGTCTGCGGCCCGAGCCGCTTCGGGTGACGTAGCGTGGGCAAACCAATTCTCTTCGGCACATCTCGCGGAGGCCGCGACCTCCGCTGACCGGCCGAACCGGACGTGCAAGGAGGTGTCGTCGAGCCGTGGGACCCCATCCCGCCGTGGCCGCCACCAGGCTGGCCGTCCGCAATACCCTGCGCGACCTGCAACCGGGTGCTCTCGTCCTGGTCGCGTGCAGTGGTGGCGCGGACTCGTTGGCGCTCGCAGCGGCCACCGCGTTCGAGGCCCCGCGCGCGGGGCTGCGGGCCGGTGCCATCACCGTCGACCACGGCCTACAGGCGGGCTCGACCCGTCGCGCCGTGGACCTGGTCGCCCGGCTGGGCGAGCTGGGCCTGACACCGGTCGAGGCGCTCGGCGTCACGGTCGGCACCCGCGGCGGTCCCGAGGGCGCCGCGCGCCTGGCCCGATACACCGCCCTGGACACCGCCGCCCGCACCCACGGCGCCGCGCTCGTGCTGCTCGGACACACCCTGGAGGACCAGGCCGAGACCGTCCTGCTCGGGCTGGCCCGGGGCTCCGGCGCCCGATCCCTCGCGGGCATGCCGCCGCTGACCGGCCACTACCAGCGCCCGTTCCTCGACCTGGGCCGCGACATCACCCGGCAGGCCTGCGTCGCGCAGGACCTGCTGCCCTGGGAGGACCCGCACAACGCCGACCCCGCCTACACCCGGGCGCGGGTGCGGCACGAGGTGCTGCCGGTCCTGGAGAAGGCGCTCGGCCCCGGCGTGTCCGAGGCGCTGGCCCGCACCGCGCGGCTGTTTCGCGACGACGCGGAGGCGCTGGACCAGTGGGCGGACCGGGCCCAGGCCGACGTCACTCACGACGACGGCGAGCTGGAGGTCGCCGGCCTGGCCGAACTGCCCGCCGCGGTGCGCCGCCGGGTGCTGCGCCGCACCGCGGTCGTCGCGGGCAGCCCGTCCGGCGCGTTGTTCGCGCGCCACGTGGAGGCGGTGGAGAAACTGGTCATCTCGTGGCACGGCCAGGGCCCCATCCACCTGCCCGGGGGCGTCGAGATACGCAGACGGTGTGGCAGGCTTCTCTTTCACCGGCCGGCTCAATCCTGACCGGTGCTCGCGGGGCTCTGTCGACAACTTCGTAGTAAGGCATGTGGTGGACGAGAAGGACATGGGCGCCGACCTCGAAAGGGTCCTCGTCACGCAGGAGGAGATCGAGGCGAAGCTCGTCGAGCTCGCCGAACGGATCGACGAGGACTACCGGGGCCAGGACCTGCTCCTCGTGGGCGTGCTCAAGGGCGCCGTCATGGTGATGGCCGACCTCGCCCGGGCGGTGCACTCGCCGGTCAAGATGGACTGGATGGCGGTGTCCTCCTACGGCTCCGGCACCAAGTCCTCCGGCGTCGTGCGCATCCTCAAGGACCTCGACGCGGACATCGCCGGTCGGCACGTCCTGGTCGTCGAGGACATCATCGACTCGGGTCTGACCCTGTCGTGGATGCTCGCCAACCTCACCTCGCGTGGCCCCGCCTCGCTGGAGGTGTGCGCGTTCTTCCGCAAGCCGGAGGCGGCCAAGGTCGACATCCCGGTCAAGTACGTGGGCTTCGACATCCCCAACGAGTTCGTGGTCGGCTACGGCCTCGACTACGCCGAGCGCTACCGCAATCTGCCGTTCGTGGGCACACTGGCCGAGCACGTATACGGCGGTTCGAAGCCGACCTGACCCGCTCGGGCACTCGGATCACGCCTTCGGGTCGGCGCGATCGACATCCGGTTGCAGCATCCGGGAACAAGGGGAACGTTTCCCCTCGTTGGAGGGTGCGTCGGGGGTCGATCCACGAAGGCGCGCATCGCGAGTGAACGCGCGGCGCGTTGGCGTGCGGACGCCCGGTGTACCGTCTAACGCAACGACATCCCATCAGCACGGGCGACCGTGCCGGGCGATACCGGACAGGCAACGTACCCGGGGGCCATGAGGCGCCCGGGTCAAAAGTCGGCAGGAGGGACGGGGCGTCTGCTGCCCCGCATCGATGGACGTCAAGCGCTATTTCCGCGGGCCGGTCATGTGGATCGCGCTGGCCGTCATTGCTGTGATCCTCCTGATGCAGCTCGTCTCCTCTTCGAGCGGCTTCAAGGGTGTCGACACCGGCAAGGCGATCCAGGCGATCCAGAACGACCAGGTCAAGTCAGCCAAGCTCATCGGCGGCAACGATCAGTCACTCGAGCTCACCCTGATCCCCGGGGTGAAGGTCGACAAGCACAACAAGATCAAGACCTCCTACATCGACGAGCAGGGCGTGGAGATCCAGCGCCTGCTCCAGTCGAAGTACGAGCAGGGCAAGATCCAGGACTCGTACACGGTCAAGCTCAGCAAGCAGAGCACGATCGTCAGCATCCTGTTCTCCCTGCTGCCGTTCGTGCTCATCGTCGTGGTCTTCCTGTTCCTGATGAATCAGATGCAGGGCGGCGGCTCCCGAGTGATGAACTTCGGGAAGTCCAAGGCCAAGCTGATCTCCAAGGACACGCCGAAGACGACCTTCGCCGACGTGGCGGGTGCCGACGAGGCGGTCGAGGAACTGCACGAGATCAAGGAGTTCCTCCAGGAGCCCGCCAAGTTCCAGGCGGTCGGCGCGAAGATCCCCAAGGGTGTGCTGCTCTACGGCCCGCCCGGAACCGGCAAGACCCTGCTCGCCCGCGCGGTCGCGGGTGAGGCGGGCGTGCCGTTCTACTCGATCTCCGGTTCCGACTTCGTCGAGATGTTCGTCGGTGTCGGCGCCTCCCGGGTGCGCGACCTCTTCGAGCAGGCCAAGGCCAACGCGCCGGCGATCGTCTTCGTCGACGAGATCGACGCGGTCGGTCGACACCGAGGCGCGGGCATGGGCGGCGGCCACGACGAACGCGAGCAGACGCTCAACCAGCTGCTCGTCGAGATGGACGGCTTCGACGTCAAGGGCGGCGTGATCCTGATCGCCGCGACCAACCGGCCCGACATCCTGGACCCCGCGCTGCTGCGCCCGGGCCGCTTCGACCGGCAGATCGCGGTCGACCGCCCCGACATGCAGGGCCGCTGGGACATCCTCAAGGTGCACGCCAAGGGCAAGCCGGTCACCGACGACATCGACCTCAAGGCCGTCGCCCGGCGCACCCCCGGCTTCACGGGTGCCGACCTGGCCAACGTGCTCAACGAGGCGGCGCTGCTCACCGCCCGCTCCGACGCCAAGCTGATCGACGCGTTGGCGATGGACGAGGCGATCGACCGCGTCGTGGCCGGGCCGCAGAAGCGCACCCGGATCATGAGCGACAAGGAAAAGAAGATCACCGCGTATCACGAGGGCGGCCACGCCCTGGTGGCCCACGCGCTGCCGAACACCGACCCGGTGCACAAGATCACCATCCTGTCCCGGGGTCGGGCGCTCGGCTACACCATGGTCCTGCCGGAAGAGGACAAGTACTCCACGACCCGCAACGAGATGCTCGACCAGCTCGCCTACATGCTGGGCGGACGCGCGGCGGAGGAACTGGTCTTCCACGACCCGACCACCGGCGCCTCGGACGACATCGAGAAGGCCACCGGCCTGGCCCGCTCGATGGTGACCCAGTACGGCATGACCGAGCGGCTGGGCGCGATCAAGTTCGGCAACGACGGTGCCGAGCCCTTCCTGGGTCGTGAAATGGGTCACCAGCGCGACTACTCCGAAGAGGTCGCGGCTATCGTCGACGAAGAGGTCAAGCGGTTCATCGAGACCGCCCACAATGAAGCGTGGGAGATCCTCGTCGAGAACCGCGACGTGCTGGACAACCTGGTGCTGGAGCTGTTGGAGAAGGAGACCCTGGACAAGGCCCAGGTCGCCGAGATCTTCGCACCGGTCACCAAGCGTCCGGCCCGCCCGGCGTGGACCGGCTCCAGTCGGCGTCAGCCGTCCAGCCGGCCCCCCGTGATGACGCCCCGCGAGCTCACGCTCTCCGGCGGCGGCAGCGACAATGGGATTCTCAACGGCGGCGCGACCTCTGCGACGGGCACCACGACGGGGTCCGGTGGGGCGGTAGCGCACCCCGAGCCGCCGTCCGATTCTCCGGAGAACTGAACGTGACGATCGACCCGGTCACCTTCGACGGCCGTCCCGCCGTGGGTGAGTTCGACCAGGATCGCGCCGAGCGCGCGGTTCGGGAGCTGCTGCTCGCGGTCGGGGAGAACCCCGACCGCGAGGGCCTCAAGGACACCCCGGCGCGGGTGGCCAGGTCGTACCGGGAGATCTTCGCGGGACTCCGGCAGGAGCCGGAGGACGTGCTCACCACGACCTTCGACCTCGGCCACGACGAGCTGGTCCTGGTCAAGGACATCGAGGTCTACAGCACCTGCGAGCACCACCTGGTCACCTTCCACGGCGTCGCCCACGTGGGCTACATCCCGTCGGAGGACGGCCAGATCACCGGCCTGTCCAAGCTGGCCCGCCTGGTCGACGTCTACGCCAAGCGGCCGCAGGTGCAGGAGCGGCTCACCACGCAGATCGCCGACGCTCTGGTGAACATCCTGCGCCCGCGCGGGGTGATCGTGGTGGTCGAGTGCGAGCACCTGTGCATGACCATGCGCGGCATACGCAAGCCGGGTGCGCGCACGCTCACCTCGGCCGTACGCGGCCAGTTGTTGAACGCCGCCACCCGCGCCGAGGCGATGAGCCTGATCCTGAGCCGGTAGCGACCCGAGGACACCCGGTCGCGAGCCGACGGGTGCCGATAACAAGTCGCGACGCAGTAGTCGGGGGGTGTGCGGGGGGGGGCCCGGGCCCCCCAAAAAAGTTTACCCAAAAAACCACCAACCCCCCCCCCCCACCGGGGCCCCCCCCCCCCCCCCCGGGGGGCGGCCCGCCCCCCGTGGGGCGCG
>NZ_JBIRUB010000021.1:0-136275 GCF_044334985.1 Embleya sp. NPDC020630 | reverse complement strand
CTCGCCTGGTCCATATGGCGAAGAAGAAGCCAAGCTCGAGCCCGCATCAGCCATTACAGACGCCGAGGACATCCTGAAGTGTCGTTGCAGTACTAAGACCGGAACTCGTCGTCCTGGAGAACGTCGCCGCCCTGCGCCTACGGGGCCTCGACACCGTCCTCGCCGACCTGCGATCCGCGGCGAGGGCGGAGTGGTGGGTGTGGTGTTCACGTCGGGTCCGGGCGGCGCAGGACGATGACGTCCTCGTGGACGATGAGGTGTTGCGGGCTGCCCGCCGTGCGGGCGTCGCGGACGTTCTTGAGGGCGAAGAAGGTGGGTCGGGCGACGAGTTCGCCGTCGCGGAGTCCGCCCAGGAGGGCGACGCAGCGCTCGACCGGGGTCAGGCCGGCGTTCTCGCCGGCGGTGATGGTCTCCGCGGGGAGGTCGACGAGTTCGCCGAGGCGGCGCCAGGGGCGGGTGGTGATCACGACGTGGCCGCCGGGGCGCAGAACGGTCCGGCAGGCGGACAGGATGCGGGTGAAGGCGGCCAGGAGGTCGGGTCCGGTGTTGGCGAGGTTGCCCCGGTCGCGGTGGTCGGGCCCGTAGGTGTCGGCGTATTTGGCGATCTTGGGGGTGCCGGTGTCGCGGGTGGTGAGGATCTGGCCGTGGACGGACGCCCCGTACGGTGGCGAGGTGACGACCAGCGCGACCCGCCCGCGCATGTCCCGGGGGAGGAGATGTTCGAGGCGGCGGGCGTCGCCGTTGATCACGACGGCCCGACCACCCGCGCCCTGTTGGGTGGCGAGGCGGGTGTTGGCGGCGGCGATCTCGGCCCAGTGGGCCTCGTATTCGATGCCGACGCCCACGCGGCCCTGGTGCATGGCTTCGACGAGGGTGGTGCCGATCCCGCACATCGGGTCCAGCACGAGGTCGCCGGGGCGGGTGTAGTGGGTGACGGCGTGGGCGGCGATCGCGGGCAGCATCTTCGCGGGGTGGCCCACGGATTCGGGGACGTAGCGGCCGCGCCGCTGCGCGGGGCCGGTGGTTTGCGCGGTCGCCCAGATCGACGCCGGCGGCCGGCGCATCCCCGCGGGCGCGGGTGTGGGGGTGTGGGTCACGGGGTGTATTCCGTTCGTTCGAACAGCAGCACGTCGGTGTGGACCACGTCGTGCCGGTAGGGGTCGACGTGGCCGGCAAGCGGGGTGTGGGGGACGAGTCGGTCGGTGTCGAGGTGGGCGTGGACGACGATCAGGTGCTGCAGGTGGCGCCAGTCGCACATGCGGGCCTCGCGCGCGGCGGGCCCGCAGCGGTCGATCAGCCGCCCGTCGGGGGCGTGTCGTGGGGGGATGGCGATCGCGGCGTAGGCGGTGTGTCCGGGGGCGGCGGGCACGCGGGCCAGGAGGCGGCGGACGATGCGGGCGGTCCGCGCCGGCGCTTCCGGACGGTCGACGTTGTCGAGGTTGCCGAGGTCGGCGACGACGAGCAGTCGGGTTCCGGGCGCGGGGCGGGGGAGCGGCGTGTGATCCCCGGGCCGTACGCGCACGGCCGTCACGGCGGCGGCGGCGGTGGTGACGTGCCGGCACAGGCGTTCGTGGGCCCACTGCGGGAGGAGGTCCCGCGTCGGGTCGTGGGCCACGGGCGCGGCCGATTCGGACGCGGTGGTGGGGCCGGGGTTGGGGGTGGGGGCGAGCCAGACGGTGACGGGGACGTCGATCCCGGGCGGGGGCGCCTTGGGGCGTCGCACCCGGGGGAGTTTCGGTGGTCCGGTGGGGCGGGGGGAGGTGGTGTTGCGCATCGGGAATCGGCGGTGGCCTGTGGAGGGCCCGGCCGTTTCGCGCTGACACCCGTAATGGAGTCGCCGGGGCCCCGCTGCGACACCGACCGGGGAATCCGCCGCGCCATCCGCACCCGGCCGCGACGCGAATCGGCGGGTGAGCGACGGGCGTTGCCGCAGGTCGGGGCGTGATGTGCACCCTGCGAGCACCCCACGAGCACCCCACGAGCACCCCCGTACGCGCTCCGCCGACGACCGCGTTCCCGCAGGGCAGCCACCCGAGGGCGTGACGTGGGCCGGGCCGGTCGTGGATCCCACGTCCGGCCGTGACGGGTGGCGCCGCCGGCGGTCGGCGCCGGAAGGGGCGGGGCCGTCCCGGCACGCGTGTCGCGTTTCGAACGGGCCCCGACGTCGGGTGTCGGTGCAGGTGG
Organism: Embleya sp. NPDC020630; assembly: GCF_044334985.1. Taxonomy (NCBI): domain Bacteria; kingdom Bacillati; phylum Actinomycetota; class Actinomycetes; order Kitasatosporales; family Streptomycetaceae; genus Embleya; species Embleya sp. NPDC020630. Next base: position 134,091 of record NZ_JBIRUB010000021.1, on the reverse strand, counting down.
GGCGGTGATGTGCACCCTGCGAGCACCCTCACCTGAGGCCCGATCCGCCCGCGAGCGTGGGGGTGTCGCCCGGGCACCCGGCGAGCACCCTCCAGGTGTCGGCCGGTGCGGCCCGCTGGGGTGCTCGCAGGGTGCTCGGGTGGTCGGTGACATGGCGATGTCACCGCACCCGTTCACTCGTCGGGAGTCGTCATGTCGTCCACCCGTTCCACCGCCGCGCCCTCACCGGGCCCGGCGGGTCCCATGCAGACCCTCGAGGCCACCTTCCGCGCGTTGACCCGGGGCCCGCGTCCCCTGTCCCTGCCGGCGGAGGTGGTGGGGTCGGTGATGGAGGTGGCGCCCGGGCGGCGGCGCGTGCCACTTGACCGCATCCGCGCACAGCTGCGCGGCGAGCGGGCGCAGGCGGTGGCGGAGGTGGTGTGGCCGGAGTTGATCCGGCGGGCGCAGCGCCCCCACGCGCGGCAGTGGATGGTCGCCGCCGCCGCGATGGCGGCGCCGAGCCTGCGCCGGTTGATCGCCCGCCGGTCCTGGCGCGGGCTCGTGGAACGCGCCGATCTGGAACAGGAGATGCTCGGCGCGTTCCTCCAGACCCTGTTGTCCGCGGATCCGGATGATCCGCGGGCGTATCACGGGTTGCGGCGGGCGGCGGATCTGGCCGCGTATCACCTGATCGAGGACGCCCGGCGGCACGCCCACAACACCGTCGCCCTCGCGGACGCCGAACACCCCGAGCCGGCCACCGCGCCGGGAGCCGAGTCGGTGACCGTGCCGGGGCCGGACGAGACCTCGGGCCCCGGGGTGTTGGAGCGTGCGGTGCGGGCGCAAGTGGTCACCGCCGAGGAGGCGGAGTTGATCGCGGTCACCCGCGTCGACGGGGTCGCGGTGCGGGTGTTGACGGGCGGCCATCCGGCGCGGATGCGTGCCGCCTACCGGCGCCGCAGGGCCGCCGAACACCGCCTCAGGAAGGCGATCGAGGCCGAATCGATCTGAAGCGCGGCCGCGGTCGTGCGCGATGCCGTGCCGGTTCGCGTGTCGCGGACGGTGCCGTTCGACTCCATTACCGATGAAGGACGGGTCCCGGGTCTCGGGGGCCGTCGCCACGGTCCGTCCGGCGGGTGGTGTGCCGTCTCGCGCTGACACCCGAGCCCCGCCCCACCCCCCGCGAGGAGGAGGTGGCCCGGAGAGCCCCACCCGCCGACGGACCCCGAACACCCCCACGCACGCCCACACACAGCACTCCGCCGCGCCTGAACGGGCGTTCCCGGCCCCGAGCCCGCCCCCGCTTTGTTTTGGAGGAATCGTGCATCACCGTCTCCGCCGTCCGCCCGTGCCGCCGCCCTCGGCACCCCCGCCCGCCGTGTGGTCGTCTCGTGTTCCGGTGCCGCGTCGGCGTGCGCCGGGGCGTCACCGCCGTCCGGCGTGGTGGCATCCGCTCGTGTCGTGGGAGTTCGCCGCGACGGTCTCGTTCATTGCCGTGTTGCTGGTGGTGTTCGGGCCGGATCCGGCGTTCGCGGTGAACAACATCCCCACGGTGATCAACAACACCCGCAACTGGCTGATGGGCATCCTCGGCGGCCTGGCGATCCTGTTCCTGACCGTCGGCGGCGTGCGCTATTTGATGGCCGGCGGTGATCCCGGTGAGATCGAGAAGGCCAAGAACGCGTTCAAGGCGGCCGCGATCGGTTTCTGCCTGGCGGTGTTGGCGCCGGTGATCCTCGCGGTCCTGCAGGGCATCGTCGGCGGGCCCGGGCCCACCACCGGTCCCGAACCGCCCAAGCCCGAACCTGCGCCGACGACCCTGAACGCGCTCGGCCCCCCGCGCGCCGTCCACGCCTGATGGCCGCCGCCGGGCATCCCGAGGCCGGGCCGAACGGGCGCGGGGATCGCGGCGGGCCGCGCCGGTGGACCGGCCTCCTCACGCTGGCGGCGCTGTTCCTGGTCGTGGGCGCGGCGTTGTGCGCGGTGGCGGCCTCGGCGTCCGCCGCCCCCCTAACCGCCCGCGCGGCCGGCGAACGCCCGCCCGCGGTCGCGGGCCTGCCCCGGCAACCCGCCCCCACCGTGCCGCCCACCACCCCCACCACACCCGCGACACCCCCGAACACGAATGCGCCCACCACCCCTTCCACGTCGCCTCCGACCGCCCCCGCCCCGCCGGATCCTCCGGCCGCCCCGACCGCGCCGCCGGGGACGAACGCGCCCCCCGCCGGTCCGCCGGGGAGCGATCCGCTGACGCCCGCGCAGTGGTGGGACCCCCGGGACTGGGACATCCCCGGTGTCGGCAACCCGTTGGACGTGCCGGGGTTGTTGTGGGACGCGGTCGGCAAGTTCCTCGGCCGGCTCGTCGGCCAGGCCGCGCAGCCGCTGCTGACGCTGCTCGGCAAGACGTTGCTGCACACTCCCGACGTGGCGGCGAACGGGCCGCTGTACGACCTGTGGTCCAGGAATCTGGTGTTGGCCGGGTCGCTGTACGGGCTCCTCATCCTCGCCGGCGGCGTGCTGGTGATGACGCACGAGAGTGTGCAGACCCGCTACGCCCTCAAGGACATTGCCCCGCGTCTGGTCGCGGGGTTGGTCGCGGCCGCGGTGTCGATGGAGGTGATGAGTCGGGCTATCGGCCTGTCGAACGCCCTCGCGGAGGCGGTCCTGGGCGAGGGCATCGACGGGGCGGGTGTGGCCCAGCAGTTGATCTCCCCGATGTTCAACCCCGGCAACGCCCTGTACCTGATCGTCATGGCGCTCGTCGCCCTGGTGCTGCTGGCCGGGCTGCTGCTCGGGTTCGTCATCCGGATCATGCTGGTGATGCTGCTCGCGGCGGTGGCGCCGATCGCGCTGGCGGGTCATGCCACACCGATGACGGAGGGGATGGCCCGCATGTGGTGGCGGGCGTTCGTCGGCACCCTGGTCATGCAGGTCGCGCAGTCGATGACGCTGATCGTGGGCCTGCGCGTGATGTACGCCAAGGGCAACACCCTTTTCGGAGGAGCGCCCTCCGGTGACGGCCTGCCGGCGATGCTGACCGGGATCGCCCTGTTCTGGGTGCTGTTGAAAATCCCCGGCTGGGTCGGCAGGTCGGTGTTCGCCGGCACGCCGATGACGAGCCCGCGCCCGGGGTCGGGCCTGGTGGGTCGCATGATCAGGACGGTCGCGTCCGCGTACGTGCTGGGCCGGGTCTCGGATCGGTTCGGCGGCCGCGGCGGCGGGGGTTCCACGCGCCTGAGCACGGGTCTGGGCAGCCGCCTGGGACGTCACCTGGCCGGCCGCGGCCCTGGTGCCGGGCCGGGTGGGGGAGGACCCCGTCGCCGTCCCGGCGGCCCCGGCAGGGGGCCGGGTGGCCGGGGCGGGCGCGGCGGTCCGGCCGGCGGTGCCGGCGGTGGTGGGCGTCCGGTCGGGCGGGATCCGTTGCAGCCCTGGCCGTGGTGGGCGCGAGGCGATGGCCGGCACCGGCGCCCGGGACCCATCGGCCCCGAAACCGACCCCGCCCGCCCGCCGACCGGACGGCACCGCCTTCCGGCGGGGCGACACAAACGCCCCGGCGTCCCCGGCCCCGAGACGAACCCCGCGGGGCGGCCGGCCGGGCGCCACCGGCGGCCCGCACCGGGCGAGCACCCCTCGACCGCTCCACGCACGCCCCCGCGCCCGAAGACACCGTCGCCCGGCCGACGCCCACCCCGACCCACCCGCCCACCACGCCCGAGCACAGCCCCATCGGCCACACCCGGCACGGCCGAACGCGCCGCGGCCCCGGCCCGGCGACCCGCCCCGTCGGCACAGCGGCAGGTTCCGCCGCGGCCCCGCCGCGCGAGTGCGCCTGCGCGCCCTGTCGTGCCTGCTCGTCGCCCGGACCCGCCGCGTGACGTCGCCCCGACGAGCCGGCCCGCGCGCGTCGTCGAGCCGACGCATCGGCTTCCCGCGTCCGCCGACGTCGAGCCGCCGAACCGGCCGCCCGACTCGATCTCGGGGCGTTCGATGCCGTCGCCTCGTCGCCCGCCGGCCTCCACCCGGCTTCCGCTCGACGACCCCGACCCGTGACCGCCCGCCGCCGCCGACGACGGCGAACCCCTTGCCCGTGTCCGCGTCTTGGAGGACCCGTGACCCGTACCGCACCGGACGAGGACGCGTATGAGAGCGTCCGTATCCCCGCCGACATCGAGAAGGAGGACAAGCTCCTCGGCCCGTTGACGGCCCGACAGTTGACGATCTTCGCCGTTGCCGCGCTCGTGGTGTGGGGCGGGCACCTGGCCACCCGCGCCTGGATGGCGCTGCCCGTGTACGCGGCCCTCGTCGCACCGACCGCGGTGTTGCTGGTGGCGGTGGTCATGGGTCGGCGCGACGGGGTGGGCCTGGACGCGTGGTTGCGGTCGGGCCTGCGCTACCTGCGCAGCCCCAAACGCCTCGCCCCGCCCCCCGACCCGGACACCGGCCGCGACGACGTGCTCCCGGACTGGGTGAACCCCGAATGGGATCTCCACCGGGTCGCCCCGCCGCCCGCGCCGCTGAGCACCCCGGTGCGCGAGGTCGCGGACGGCGGCGTCGTCGACTTGGGCGCCGACGGCCACGCGTCCCTCGCGGCCTGCTCGACCGTCAACCTCGCCCTGCGGACCCCGGCCGAACAGCAGGCTCTGCTCGGTGTGTTCGGCCGGTTCCTCAACCAGCTCACCGGGCCCACGCAGATCGTGGTGCGTGCCGAGCGCATGGACCTGCAGCCCTACCTGCGGGCACTGCGCGAGCGCGCCCCGGGCCTGCCGCACCCGGCGCTGGAGGAATCCGCCCTCGCCCACGCCACGTTCGTGGAAGACCTGGCGGCCGACCGCGACCTGCTGGTGCGCCAGGTCCTCCTCGTCCAGCGCGAGCCGGGCCGCCCCAACGGACGCGCCCACCAGCGCGTCGCCGAGGCCGCCCGCGCGCTGGGCGGAGCCGGTGTCACGGTCACCGCCCTCGACGCCCCACGCGTCCGCGCGGCGATCGCCGGCGCCGCCGACCCCGACCAACCATCCGATGTCGGGCTGCAGATCTCCTCCGGGGCCACCGTCGTCGGCGCCCCCGGTGCACGACCCGCCGGAGCCGACGTACGACCCGGCCGACAAGGACCCGCGGACATCGCGACCTCACGGGAGGAAACCGTGAAGCTGCCGATTCGACTCCCATGGTCAGGGCGTCGCTGTCATGATGGGACCGCCGGCGTGCCGTCGGACGGCGAGGATGCGGGAACCCCGCGCGAGTTGTTGCCGGACGCGGTCGTGGTCCGTCCGCGGATGCTCGGCGTCGGCGGGCACCTCGCCTCCACGTTGGTGGTCACCGGCTACCCGGCCGAGGTCGGCCCCGGTTGGCTGGAGCCCCTTCTCGCGTACCCGGGGCGCCTGGACGTGGCGCTGCACGTCGAACCGGTTCCCGCGAACATCGCCACCCAGCGGCTGCGCAAGCAGCGCGCCCGGCTGGAGTCCACCCGCCGCCACGACGCCGACAAGGGCCGCCTGGACGATCCCGAGACCGAGGCTGCCGCCGACGCCGCCGCCGATCTCGCCTACCGGGTCGCGAAGGGCGAGGGAAAGTTGTTCCGCGTGGGCCTGTACCTGACCGTCCACGCGGACGACGAGGCGATGTTGGGGGAGGAGTTGGCGGCGGTCGCCGCCATCGCCGAGTCCCTGCTCCTGCGCACGGTGCCGGTGACGTTCCGGTCCCTGCAGGGCTGGCTGTCCACCCTGCCGCTCGGCGTGGACTTGGTGGGGGTGCGCCGCACCATGGACACCGCCGCCCTCGCCGCGGCGTTCCCCCTCGCGTCCCCCGACCTGCCCACGCCCGACCCCGCGGACGCCGCCGCCCCCACCGGAGGTGTGCTCTACGGCGTCAACACCATGAGTTCGGGTCTGGTGATCTGGGACCGGTGGGCCCAGCCGAACCACAACTCGGTCACCCTGGCCCGCAGCGGCGCCGGCAAGTCGTACCTGACGAAACTCGAACTCCTGCGGAGCCTGCACACCGGTGTCGAGGCGATGGTCATCGACCCCGAGGGCGAATACACCCGCCTGGCCCGCGCGGTCGGCGGCACGATCCTCACCCCCGGCGCGCCCGGGGTGTGCATCAACCCATTCGACCTGCCGCCCGTCCCGCGCCGCCGCCGCCGCGGCAACGGCGAGGCGACCGGCGGGGACGTCCTCACCCGGCGGGCGTTGTTCGTCCACACGCTCCTGGCGGTCCTGCTCGGCGGCACCGTCACCGCGGCCGAACGCGCGGTCCTGGACACGGCGATCATGGGCGCCTATCGCACTGCGGGCATCACGGCCGATCCGCGCACGTGGGCGCGGCCCGCGCCGTTGTTGTTCGATCTGCAGACTGCGTTGGTCGATGCCGACTCCGACGTCGCGCACGATCTCGCCGCCCGTCTGGCCCCCTACACCACCGGCACCCACCGCTCCTTGTTCGAGGGCCCCACCACGACCCGCCCGGACGGGCATCTGGTGGTGTGGAACCTGCGCGAGTTGCCCGACGAGCTCAAGCCCGTGGGCATGTTGTTGACGTTGGACGCGATCTGGCGCCGGGTCACCGACCCGACGCTGCGGCGCCGCCGCCTGGTCGTGGTCGACGAGGCGTGGCTGTTGATGCGCGAGAGCGAGGGCGGCCGGTTCCTGTTCCGCATGGCCAAGGCGGCCCGCAAATACTGGGCCGGCCTTGCCGTGGTGTCCCAGGACGCCGACGACGTCCTCGGTTCCGACCTCGGCCGCGCGGTCGTCGCCAACTCCGCCACCCAGATCCTCCTGCGCCAGGCCCCGCAGGCGGTCGACCACATCGCCGACACCTTCGACCTCTCCGCCGGGGAGCGGGACTTCCTGCTGAGCGCCGACCAGGGCGAGGGCCTCCTGCTCGCGGGTGTCGCCAGCAGGGTCTCGTTCGTGGCGCTGGCCGCCGACGCCGAACACGCCCTGATCACCACCGACCCCGGCGAACTCGCCTACGACCGCGATCCGGACGCGGTCCTCGACATCGACCACGACCCGGACGACGAAGGCAACTACGGCGACACGGGCGACGGCTTCGACGAGTTCGGGAGCTTCACGGACGAGGAGTTCGACGACGACCCCGACGGTTCTCTCGCCGGGGCGAAGCCCCTCGCCGACCCCGACGACGCCGGCGCGGACAGCGATCGGGACGAGGAGCCCTGGCCCGACTTCGACGGGATCGATCCAGACCTGGGCCCGGCCGACGGGGGCGCCGTTGCATTCCCCGCCTCCCCGACCGCGACCACGACCGGTCCCGCGCCGGACGCCGCCGGCGACAGTTCGCGCCGGCGTGCCGGTCGTTCCGACTCCGCCCGCAGGGCGCCTCGATGAGCCCCGTGGGCGCGACGGGCCCGGTGACCCCGTCGCCTTCACCGACGGGAGCGGTGCCCGACGGTGGCCCGTTGGGCCGGTTCGTCACCTCGCCCGGCATGTGGTGGTCGCACATCGCCGACACCGCCGAAGTTGCCGCAACCACGCGCGCGTTCGTCACCTTCCCCCTCGTGCTCGCCTGTCTCCTGATCGTGGCGGGTGCGCGGGGTCGGGTGCGGCGGTGGCGGCACGAGCGCTGGGCCCGGGACGCGCGGTGCATCACGATCCTGGCGCCGCCGCGCGTGGACCCCTCCGGCGGCGAGGCCCTGTGGCGGCAGCTGTCGGGGCTGGCCCACCCGTGGTGGAAGCGTCTCGTGTATGGCCAGTTCCATCTCGGGTTCGAGTACGCCTGGAACGCCACCGGACTGACCATCCGCCTGTGGCTGCCCGGCCTGGTCCCGGAATCCTTGGTCCGCCGCGCGGTTCAGGGTGCCTGGCCCGGCGCCCACACCACCACCGAACCGGCCGAACCCGCGCTTACGCCGGGCCACGTCGCCGTCGCAGGTGCCCTGCGCCTGGCGCGCCCGGAAGTGTTGCCGCTACGGGACCGGCACGACGCCGACCCTCTGCGCGGCCTGCTCCAGGCCGCGACCGGCATGTCCGGCGAACAACGCGCACTCGTGCAGATCCTCGCCCGCCCCGCCACCGGCATCCGCCTGCGCAAAGCCCGAGCCGCCGCCCGCCGCCTCAAGGCCGGACAACATCCAGGAGGCCGGCCCGCAGCCCTGCGCGCCCTGGCCACCCACGGGCCCGCTCGTTCCGCGACCGACAAGGCCGACCCCGCCCACACCCTCGAAGTCCGCCACGCCGCGGCCAAACTCGCCGGCCCCCAATGGGCCGTCGCCATCCGCTACGCCGCCACCACTCCACCCGCCAACACCCCACCCGCCAACACCCCATCCGCCACCGCCCTGGGCAAGCTGAGCGACGCACCGCCCGAGGCGATCCTGATGGGGCGGGTGCACGCGCTGGCGACGACGTTCGCGATCCACTCGTGGGAGAACTGGCTCACCCGCACCCGCCTGCGCCACCCCGACCGCGTCATCGCGCCGCGTCGTTTCGACGGGCCGGGTTCGTTGTTGTCGGTGCCCGAACTCGCCGCGCTGGCCCACCTCCCCTTGGACGCCGATGCGCCGGGCCTCGCCCGGGCGGGCGCGCGCTCGGTGATCCCGCCCGCGCAGATCCCCACCCCCCGCCCGGGCGGCGACGTCAAACCCCTGGGCATCTCCGACGCTGGCCACCCCCGCGCCGTGGGGTTGAACGTGCGCGACGGCCGCCAACACCTGCACGTCGTCGGTGCCACCGGCTCCGGCAAATCCACCCTCCTGGCGAACCTGATCGACGACGACGTGCGCCGCGGCCGCGGAGTGGTGGTCATCGACCCCAAGGGCGACCTGATCACCGACCTGCTGCATCGCCTGCCCGCGTCCGCGGCGGATCGCCTCGTGGTCATCGACCCCGACGACCCCCACACCCCGCCGAGCCTGAACGTCCTCGAGGGCGACGACATCGACGTCGTCGTCGACAACATCACCGGGATCTTCCGCCGGATCTTCTCCAGCTTCTGGGGCCCGCGCACCGACGACATCATGCGCGCCACCTGCCTGACCCTGATGCGCCGCGCCGCCGCCACCGGTGACGTCGTCACCCTCGCCGACGTGCCCCGCCTGCTGGGCGAGCCCGCCTACAGGGCGCGGCTGATCCCCACGGTCAAGGACCCGGTTCTGCGCGGATTCTGGACCTGGTACGAATCCATGTCCGAACCCAGCCGCGCCGCCGTCATCGGACCCGTGCAAAACAAGCTCAGAGCGTTCCTGCTGCGGGGCTTCGTGCGCCAGACCATCGCCGCCGGCCCGTCGACGTTCGACTTCGACCGGGTCCTCGACGGCGGAATCTGCCTGGTCCGCGTTCCGAAGGGCGCGCTGGGGGAGGAGACGACGCGCCTGCTGGGGTCGTTCGTCGTCGGGAAGGTGTGGCAGGCCGCGGCCCGTCGCTCCCGCGTTCCCGAACACGACCGCATCGACGCCTCCCTCGTGGTCGACGAGTGCCACAATTTCCTCACCTTGCCGTATCCACTGGAGGACATGCTCGCCGAGGCCCGCGGCTACCGACTGAGCATGGTGCTGGCCCACCAGAACCTCGCGCAACTGCCCGCCGACCTGCGCGAGGGCATCTCAGCGAATGCCCGCAACAAGGTGTTCTTCCAGGCCAGTCCCGAGGACGCCCGGGCCCTGGAGCGCCACGTGCGGCCCAATCTCGGCGACCACGACCTCGCGCAGCTTGGCGCCTACCAGGTCGCCGCACGTCTGCTCGTCGACGGCGCCTCCACCCCCGCGTTCACCCTCACCACCCGCCCCGCCCGCAACCCCGTCCCCGGCCGCGCCAAAGCCCTGCGCGCCGCGGCCCACCGCCGCGTCGGCGGCACCGACGACCCCACCACCGGCTGAACCCCACCACCCGAACCCCGGCGCATTCCGAACTCCCCCTCCCGCAGTCAACCCCAACTCCCGGCCCCCGAACCGACCCACACCTCTCCCACGGCCCGGAACCCACCACATCGCCGAGGAGCACCCCATGGCCACCCGACCGCACACCACCCAGCGTCCGGCCCGCCGCCGCCCCCGCACGACCCGCACCGGCCGGGCCCTCGACGGCGTCGGGCTGGCCGTGCGGTTGACCGCCCGCGACCGGTGGCTGATCCACGCCCTGTTCGACCACGAGGTCCTGACCACCGCACAGATCGCCCTGGCCGCGAACACCGGCCTGCGCAGCACCCAACGCACCCTGCGCCGCCTGTACGACCTGGGTGTCGTCGACAGTTTCCGCCCCTACCTCGAAGTCGGCTCCGCGCCCGAGCACTACACCCTCGGCACCTTCGGCGCCGTGGTCCTCGCGGCCGAACGCGCCGTCGACCTCAAGGACTCGGGCTGGCGGGCCGACCGCAGCGCCCGCATCGCCCACTCCCCATGGCTCGGCCACACCCTCGGCCGCAACGACCTGATGATCCGCCTGGCCGCCACCCACCACACCGACCCCACACGGCGGTTGACGCTGTGGGCGTGCGAACGCATCTGCGCGACATTGTGGGGCGACCACGTCCACCCCGACGCCTACGCGCACTATTGCCACCGTTCGCACCAGCCGGGCCACGCCGCCCGGGAGGGTGGTCGGAGCGTGGCGTTCTTCCTCGAATACGACACGGGCGCCACCGCGCTCGCCCGCGTGGACGCGAAACTCGCCGGCTACGCGGGACTTGCCGCCACCACCCACCCGCGCACCCCCACCCTCGTCCTGATCCACACCGGCACCCCCCGCCGCGAAGCCGCCGTGCGTGCCCGCCTGCAACCGACCGCTGCCCGCCTGGACATCCCGGTCGCCACCACCCACCACGCGCTGACCGCCGGCGGATCTCTCGCCGACGCGGTCTGGCTGCCGCTGACCGGCACTGCCGCCCGCACCGCCCTGCTCGAACTCCCCACCCACTACCGCCACCTGGCACCGGCACCCACGCCACCGGGCACGTGGACCCCGGATCCCGACGCGGCCGATTCCGGCGCGCTGCGCTGGCCCCCCGCCCCACCCCTGCCCCCACCGCGCACCAGGCCGCCTGCGGAGCGAAGGGGCGTGACGTGATGGCGCCCCTCGGGAAGATCGCGGCCGGCTGCGCGGGCGCGTTCCTCGCCCTGCTCGTGTTCGCAGGCGCCCTGCTGACCGCCCTCGCGGGCGCGTTCGGCAACGCTCTGACCGGCGGCGACTCCGCCTCCGCGTTGGCCGACGCGAGCGACGAGGCCCGCAAGGACATCCCACCCGCATACCTGACCCTGTATCAACAGGCGGCGGCGACATGCCCGGGGCTGTCGTGGACCGTGCTGGCCGCGATCGGCAAAGTGGAGACCGACCACGGCCGCAGCACCCTGCCCGGCGTTACCTCCGGCGCCAACGGCTCCGGCGCGATGGGGCCCATGCAGTTCATCGGCTCCACCTGGGCCGCCTACAACCCGCCCGGCAGCATCGGCCACGCTGGCGGGGCACCCGACGTCTACAACCCCGCCGACGCGATCCCCGCCGCCGCGCGCATGCTCTGCGCCGAGGGCGCCCGTGACAACCGCAATCTGCGCGGTGCGATCTTCGCCTACAACCACGCCGACTGGTACGTGAACCAAGTCCTCGCCCAAGCCGCCAAATACGCCGCACCACCGACCGCCGCAGCCGGCGGCATGCCGTCGAACGAGGCCGTCGCCAAGGCCATCGCGTTCGCCCGCACCACCATCGGCACCCCCTACGTGTGGGGCGGGGACGGACCGGCCGAGGGCGGCTACGACTGCTCGGGCCTGACCAAGGCCGCCTACGCCGCCGCCGGCATCACCCTGGAACGCGTCGCCCAGGACCAGTACTACTCCATGCCCCGCCTCCCACCCGGCACCCCGATCCAGCCCGGGGACCTCGTCTTCTTCGGAACTCCGGACAACGTCCACCACGTCGGACTCGCCGTCGACGCCACCCGCATGATCGAAGCCCCCCGCACCGGAATCCCCGTACGCCTGGGCCCGATCCGCTACCCGGGCAACGATTTCCTCGGCGTGACCCGGCCAACCGCGAGGACACCGTGACCACCCCCGCAGCCCTCCCCGACCCCACCGATCCCCGGGCGGTGGAGGCGGAGATCGCCAGGCTGCGCGTGCTGTTGGCCCAGCTGACCGCGGCCCTGGTCGGAGTGGCCGCGCTCGCCCTGGTGTTCACGGCGGTGAACGTGACCGCTTTCGCCCGTGATCACGGGGTCTCCGGCTCGATCGCCTGGCTCTTGGACCCGATGCTCGCTCTCGCCCTGGCCACCGGCCTGCTCACCGACTCCCGCCTCGCCGAACACCACGTGCGGCCGCCCGCGTGGGGCAGCGCGCTGCGCTGGTTCACCGGCATCGCCACCCTGACCGTCAACACCTGGACCGCGTGGTGGCCCACCGGCGGCGTCGGCGTCCCCCGCGACGCCGACGCCGCCGCGGTCGTCCTGCACTCCATCCCACCCGTCCTGCTGATGCTCCTGGCCGAGGCCGTCGCCGCCTACCGCCGCCGCATCACCGACCTCATCACCCGACTGCGCACACCACCCCCACCCCCACACCCGCAGCCGCGCCCGTCGGGCACGCCGCCGCAGCCGGCCGGAACACCGCCCCGGCCGCAGCCCCCGCAGTCCGTCGCGAACGAGCCCACGCCCACCCCGATCGTCGCCTCCGCACCGCCCACACCCACCCCGCCCCAAGACGGCCGGGACGGCTCGGACGACCTCTACCTGGCCGCGTGGCGCCTGGACCAACGCACCCGCACCGAGACCGGACGCCCCGCGTCCATCCGCCTCATTCGCCGCACCCTGCGCCTGAAACAAGACCGCGCGGTCCACTTGCGCGCCTGGCTCAACGATCACCCCCCGACGTCCTCGTGACGCCCGGCCCGCGGCGGTGACCTGCGAGGGTAACGACGCGTGTTACCCGGGGTAACACGTGTTACCCGTCTGCTGCCCGCACCCTGCCGCCGTGAAATGCCTTGCGGTAAAGGCGACTTGACTCTGCGGGCGAAACAGAGCGTCCATGGAGCCAGCCCGGAACCACCGCGTAGGCCACGCGCCGGGCCCACCCCGGCCGGGGACCCCATCCGCACCGTCGAGACAGGGAACCCACCATGCCCGAGAACACCCGTACCCAATCCGCCGAGCGCCTGTGCACCATCCTCGCCGACACCGCCTCCTCCGACGAGTTCACCGCGCGGGCACTGTCCGAGGCCACGGGACTGGGCCGCTCCACCGTCACCAAGCTCCTCGCACACCTCGAGGCCGAGGGCGCCGTGTACCGCGAGAACCCCCCACGCGTGAACGGCAGGCCGCAGCCCGCCCTGTGGCGCCAGGCCCAGGGCGCCACCACCGCCCCGAAGCCCACCGCCGCCGACCCGACCGCGGACCCGGACACCGCCACCGACGGCAACCCCACCCCCGACGTCCCCGAGGCCGCCGACACAGACACACAGGAGCCGGGCGATGCCGCCACACCGGACACCCGGCGCCCGCCCACGACCGACGACTTCGACCCGACGGACGCGGGGGACACCGACCAGGACGCGCCCGCGCCGGCGCCCGCCCGAACCGGCGAAAACACCGACCCGACCGGCCGCCCCGACGAGACGACGCCGGCCGACGCCCCCACACCGGCGCAGTCCTCGAAGAGCCGGCTGCGCCCCGGCGTGCTGCGGGACCGGGTCCGCGCCCATCTCCACGACCGCCCGACGGGGGAGTTCACACCGGGCGAGATCGCCCGTGTCCTGGGGCGCAGTTCCGGCGCGGTGGCCAACGCCCTCGCCGCCCTCGTCGCCCACGGCGACGCGATTCTCTCGTGCCCCAAGCCCCGCCGTTACCGCGCCGTACCCGCCGCCGAAGTCCCGGAGCAGGCCACCACCGGGTGACCCGATTCCCGAGGGGCGTCCCCGTGACGGGGCGCCCACCCTCCCCACCCGGGGCCGGCCGCGCCCGGCCCGTGATCGGAGATTCCGTGACCACGACGGCCGCACTCGTCTCGATCCACGCCTACGACGCGGAACTGGCAGCGTTCCGTACCCACACCGCCGCCGGGCTCGCCGAACTCCTCGCCCGCACCCTCCTCTCGATGTGCCCCCGCGCCCACACCCTGCGGCTGCCGACCATCGACGCCCACCCGACCCCCGACCACCTCCCCGGCGACACCGACCGACCGCTCGTCCTCGACCGCGACAACCGCGTGCTGTTGCGGGTCGCCGACCGCCACCTCCCGCACGTCACCGACCCCACCCTGCTCGCCCTGTGGGAACCGCTGACGCCGCACGAGCCCGACGCGCTGCTCACCGTCATCGACGCCCTGCGCCGCGCCGGCGCGATCCTTGCGCGCCACCTCCACGGCGCGGAGCACCTCCCGCTCTCCGACGACGCCGTGCGTGCGGCCGGCGGACACCGACTGCGCTGGGCCGACCCCTACGCCCGCCACGCCGACCCCCATGATCTCGACGCCGACGCCGCGCGCCTGCAGGTCGCGGCCGATGCGCACGCCCGCCTTCTCGCCGACACCCTGCGGGCACAGCACCCCGACGCGCACTACCTCGTCTTCACGTTCGAACACCATCCCGGAGAGGACGAGGCGTACATCGACCTCGTCCACATGCTCGACGCCGAGGGGACGATCGTGCGGGACTTCGACTTCCCCGCTCCAACCCCCACCCCCGTGCCGCAGCACCTGCGGCTCGCGTGGGGATACACCCCGCGCCACCTCGACCTCGTCGAGGCCGTCCGTCGCCTGTACCGCGCAGGATTCCGATTCGACGAACTCCCCCACGGCGAACACCGCCTGCCCCACGCCCCCACCTACACCGAACCCGTCTACTGCCTGCGCCTCACCGCCCACGCACACGCACGCCACTTCCACGACGACCACCACAACGGGCGGAACGCCCGAGGTCGACACCGCCGGCTCCAGCCGATACCCCCGAGGTGCCCCGAATGACGTGGCTCTTGGCGGCCCCGGCCACCGGGCGTCAGTGCGCCGACCCGGGGATCGGGCGTCGCACCTCGGACGGTGCGCGCGGGAGAGGCCGACGGGTCGTCCCCTTTGTTGCGGCGGGCCGGGCGGGCCAAAGCTTCACGTTGGTCTCACCGGACTCGAAACCTGCCGGCGTCGACCGGACACGGTCGGCCGTGGACCAAGCGAAGTCATCGTGTGCCATCTGGACGATCCGGACCGGCCAGTGACCTGGCGGTTCCACAGGCCGCCATACCGAGTTCGGTGGGGTGCGGTGCAGGAGGTCGCGCCCAGCGCAAGGAGTACGGCAGAGTCAGGTTCCGATCGGGAGGGATCAGGCCGCGACGCCGAGCTCCCTGCGGGTGCGGTGCAGGAAGTCTCGGACGGCGGTTTCCCTGCACCAGGGGGTGAGTGCGGTGTTGAACTCGCGGACGTAGTCCTTGGCCCGGCTGGATCGGACGGGGGCGAGGATGTCGACGGCCTGAATGCCGAGCGCCAGACCCTGGTCGAGGTCCTTCGCCTGGAGGTGGGCGGTCCCGACGATCGTCAGGCGCATGCCGACCGAGCGGGTGAACACGCCGGTCGGCATGGCGGCGGCCTGAGCGTTCCAGGCCAGCGCGGCTTTGGGGTTTTTCAGGTCGCGGAAGACCTCGGCGGCGTCCGCGGAGAGCCGGGCGTGATGATAGAAGTCGATCCAGGCGGGTTCCTCGGCGCCGTCGCGGGCCTGGTCGAGCAGGCTCTCGGAGGCGGCCAGCGCGGCCGAGGCGGCCTTGGCGTTGTTGTCGCGGGCATGGGCCCTGGCCTCGATGAGCGTGGTGAAGGCCAGCACCCTGGGGGCCGCGTCGCCCTTGGCCCGCTGGAAGGCGCCCTGGGTCATGTCGATGGCTTCGCTGGCGAAGCCCCGCAGCAGGGTCTGCATCGCCATCGTGGTGAGGACATAGCAACCGAGCTCGACGTTGCCGCCGGCCCTCGCGAGGCGGAGGGCCTGGATGAAGTGCCGCTGGGCGGCGTCGTGCTGGCCGACGTCGAAGGCGGTCCAGCCGGCCAGGCGGGACAGCTCGGCGGTCACCGAGAACAGCCAGCGGCCGACGTCGCCGCTGAACGAGCCGTTCAGTAGCGGCACGGCGCGTTTTTGCAGGCAGTCGGTGACGGAGTTGGCCCTCCAGCTACCGCCGCCGTATCTCGAGTCCCACCTGCGGGCGTCGTCGGCGGCGTCCCGCAGCTCGGCGAGGTCGGCGGCGCCGACCCGGCCGGGGCCCCGGTGGGCGGGGCCGTCGTCGGCGGGGGTGACCAGCCAGCGGGTGACCGGGGTGGCGAACGCGGAGACGGCGAAGCCCGTTCCGGTGAGGAAGTCGCGGCGGTTCACAGTGCTCCAGAACAAAGTGGCGACGCGCAGGGCGTCGGCGAGGTCTCGCGGGAAATCCAACCCCACGTCCTTGTCCGGTGTCTGCGCATCCGCCATACCGATCTCCGCCAACTGCACCGGCCGCCCAAGCCGTTCGCCGATGGCCCGGGCCAGCAGCCTGGGCACCGGCCAGTCGGGCACCATGCCGCAGCGACACCAGTTCGCGATCGAGGTATGCGTATATGTCGTGGTCAACCCGGCCTCGTGAGCGAGCTGGTTCACGCGCAGAGCCAGCGATTTGTGGCTGGCCCCGTCACACTTTTCGATCATCCGGGCCAGCGCGTCGTTTGGCGGTTTGACCCGGCGGGTGGTCGGCGCCACAGCGTCCCCCTCATCGGTCCCGCGCGGCTCTGCGCGGAAGTCGTACGCGACTGGGCACGAGAAGTTGTACATCCGGCACCGAGGCCGGATCACCGAGGGTATTGCCCTCGCCGCTCGCGGTGAACCGCTTACGCGAGTCGTGAGCCCCCTGCGAGCCCTGCTTCGGTCCTTCGGTCCGGCCGGACGCGGCTTCGAAGGCAGGTGGTCGGCCTCGCGGTGGTTGGTAAGACCGGGGTGTGTAGAGGTTGACGGGTTTTCCGGCGCCGAGAGTGTTGGTCGGGTTCGGCGGGCGGGGGCTTGGTCGACCATGCCCGCAAGTAGCGTTGCAGCGTGGCCCAGGGCGCCAACCAACGGCGGACGACCCGGATTGCTCGGGCCAAGCCCGGGACGCCACGGTGTGGCCCCAGGCTCTGGGTTTCCGGAGTCGTGTCCGCTTCGTGTACGCCTTGGTCATCGTGTCCTGGCCGATTTCGCGTGCGGCCTGGGCCCGAGCGTTGGCGTTCGAGCCAACTGGGCCACCTCCTGGCCGTGATGGCCTTCCCCGCCGTGTCCATGGGCACAGTGCCGCTGCGGGCACGCCGGGACTCGATCCCGCCGCTGGAGTCGTTCCTCGTTGCACAGACCCGGATTTCTTCCGGCAAGTAGCTAACCGACAGCATCAATGTCGCCAACCCCCTCGACGATGATCACACAGCGTCCTAGAGTTCTGGCTGTCCGTCAGATGCGTTGGTGCGTCGGGACTTTGCACAGAGTCAGGGGGGCTCATGGGCGATTCCGGTGCGTTCGAACGCGCAGTCGCGGCGGCTGTCTCGCGCTTTGGCGCGGACGTGAAACCCAAGCTGAAGGGCCCGGGGGGGCCGGAGGACCAACTACGCGGACCGTTTGAGATACTGATTCACGCCGTCAGCAACGCGCTGGGTCTGACAACAGTCATGCACGGCGAGGTCCGATTAGTCCACTTGGATGCTCGGCCTGACTACGCGGTCGATGTCGCCGACGTGCTTACCGGCTACGTTGAACTGAAGAGACCAGGGCTCGGAGCTGATCCAGACAGCTTCTCCGGCAAGAATGCCGTGCAGTGGAGCAAGCTGCGGCTGCTGCCCAACGTCCTCTACACCGACGGCAACGAGTGGGGCCTATACCGCAATGGCCAGCGTGTGGGAGAGATCGCGCGGGTCGCCGGCAAGGTCCAGACCGCCGGCGCGAGTCTGGTGCCCCGTGACGGCGATGTCGCACGGGTCATGTACGACTTCTTGACTTGGAAGCCGGTCATCCCTCGGAGCGTTGGGCAACTCGTTCGGGCCGTCGCCGGACTATGTCAGCTCCTGCGCTCAGAGGTGCAACGAGCATTGGAGCTGGAAGCGGTAGGTCAGCGCAGTCCGATGCTCAGCGTTCTTGCGGAAGGCTGGCGCAACCTGCTCTTCCCCGACGCCAGCGATGAAGCATTCTCTGACCAATACGCGCAGACCGTTACGTTCGCACTGCTTTTAGCACGTGTCGAGGGCATCACGTTTGATGGTCGCGACATCACGCAGATTGCCAAAAAGCTCGGCAAGAAGCACTCGCTGATGGGGAGCGCTCTCGCGGCGCTCACAGACGACTCACTCTCGGGTCTAGCCACCACCCTCCAAACCTTGGTTCGCGTGATCGGAGTGGTCGACTGGGCGCGCCTCGACGACGGCAGCGGCGATGCGTACCTTCACCTCTACGAGGACTTCCTCGCTGTGTACGACCCGGAGTTACGCCAGAAGACGGGCTCGTACTACACGCCGAACGACGTGGTCCAGTTCATGGTCAGTTTCACCGATGACATTCTGCGCACCCGGCTCCATCGCAGCCAAGGATTCGCCTCAACCGACGTTGTTGTCGTCGACCCCGCAATGGGCACCGGTACCTTTCTTCTCAACGTCATCGATCGAGCCGCCGAGGCCATCCGCGAAGTGGAAGGCCCTGGGCAGGTGGGTCCTCGCCTGCGAGAACTGATAGGCCAGAGACTCGTGGGATTCGAGAAGCAGACCGGACCGTATGCCGTCGCCGAGCTTCGTCTCTACGAATCCCTCAGACGTCACCACTCAGATGTCCCTGCCGACGGTCTGCGCATCTACGTCACCGACACGCTGGAGAATCCGCGAGGCGATACCGGATGGCTGCCGCTGACGTACAAGCCCCTAGCCGAGTCCCGTCAGAAGGCGAACCAAGTCAAGAACTCCGAGCCCGTCCTCGTCGTGTTGGGCAATCCACCGTACGACTCGGTCACCACTGGAGCAGGGAAGTGGATTGAGAACGGTGACCCTTCACGCCACGAACCGCCGCCGCTGAATGCCTTCCGCGCGAAGGGTAACGGCCGCTACGAGTCGGTCATGAGCAATCTGCACGCCTTCTTCTGGCGATGGGCCACCTGGAAGGTGTTCGACCACCACCCTGAATCCCCCGACGGAGTTGTGGCGTTCATAACCCCATCTGCGTACCTGAAGAGCGCCGGCTTCGCGGGCATGCGCGAATATCTGCGTCGGACCACGGATGAGGGTTGGATCATCGACGTCTCTCCCGAGGGCCACACCCCGGATGTCCCCACGCGGATCTTCCCCGGTGTCCGGCAACCGTTGTGCATCGGGATCTTCGTCCGTTCTGGAGCGCCCTCACCCCAAACCCCTGCCACGGTCCACTACGCCGCTGTCACAGGGAGGCGCGCGGAAAAGTTCGCACAGCTTCGAACCCTTAGCCACACAGGCACCAATTGGTCGGACTGCCCGGCCGGCTGGCGAGACCCTCTGCTGCCGATCGGTAGCCAGATCTGGGAGACGAGTCCTCTCCTGGGCGACCTTATGCCGTGGTCTTCTCGTGGAGTCACCCCCGGTAGGGTCTGGGTGTACGCGCCCATGCCTTCTACACTGGAACGACGCTGGGCGCTGTTCTTGGCGGCCGACACCGAAACTCGCCGCGAAATGTTCCGCGAAGCCCGCGACCGCAAGCTCACGACCCTCGTGCCTGCGCTTCCCGGCGTACCGGAGCACCACGGGAGCCTGGCCGACGAGGCCCGACCGCATCCTGCGCCGGTGCGCGTCGCGTACCGGTCCTTCGATCGCCAATGGCTCATCCCTGACAGCCGGCTGATGGAGGTGCCTCGACCCGACCTTTGGCGTGTGCGCAGCAGCCGTCAGATTTTCGTGTCCGAACAGAATGCCCATCCCGTCACCGGCGGCGCGGGTCTCGTGTTCACCAGCCTCATTCCCGACATGGACCACTACAACGGCCGCAGCGGCTGCGTCCGACCGCTCTACCGCGATCAGGCCGGCACCACTCCCAACGTGGCCCCGATGCTCCTTCAGGTGCTCGCACGACGACTTGGTACACGGGTTCCCGCTGACGACCTCCTTGCCTACATTGCTGGTGTGACCGCCCACCCTGGCTACACCATGCGCTTCCAAGAGGACCTCCAGGTCCCCGGAATTCGGATTCCTCTCACCGCTGATCCCGGGCTATGGCGGTGTGCTGTCGAACTCGGGCGCCGATGTATCTGGCTGCACACGTACGGCGAGCGTTTTTCGGACCCCGACAACGGTCGGCCCGAAGCTTCACCGCAACTGCCACCGGACTTGCGCCCGTTGTCCCGGGTGGAGATCCCCGACTCCGAGATGGGCATGCCCGACACCATCCGCTATGACAGCGAGACCGAGACGCTACACGTGGGTTTGGGAGAGATCCAGCCTGTGCGCGCCGAAGTATGGGAGTACCGAGTCTCCGGTATGCAGGTAATCAAGAAGTGGTTCGGCTATCGCAAGAAGAGCCCGGCCGGGCGACGGCAGTTGCAGCTCGACCACGAAGTCAGCCGTACTTGGTCCTCTCGATTGACCACAGAACTCTTGGAACTACTCAACGTTCTGGCACTGCTTGTTGAGCTCGAGGCGGAGCAAGGCCACACTCTCGATTTGATCTGCGCGGCCGAGCGCATCACAAACGCAGAACTTACCGCAGCCAGCGTCTTTCCGGTCCCAGCTCACACTCGCAAGGCTCTTCCCGTAGACGAGCAAGCGCTCTTCTGACTGACCGACCGCCGGACGGACCTGCTTGTCCTCGGCCCGCAGTTCTCGCAGACTGGATCACACGCCTACCGTTGCCAAGCCGTCGCCGTGGCGGCCGATGTCAATCCGTCGTGCCCCTTGCTGCAGTCGGCCCGTAGCCATCCGGAACCTTTAGCCTCGCGCTTTCATGAGGCAGGGTGTCTGACATGCGGTCAGAAAAGCGGGAAGTGCTCCTGACCTGCAACGATGGGACTTCTCTAGGGTCCTGTCGGCTGCACGGAAAGAAGCACTTCCCAGGTGAAGAAGGATAGCGGTTCGTATCCGCGTGTCCGGGTCGAGGCCGGTGGGTCGGGGATCGTTTCGCGGGCCGGTGGGGTGCTGCTCACCGGGACGGCCCGTGCGGTCGGGTTGGATCGCGCCTTGTCGGGCGCGCTCGCCCCGTGGCGGAAGGCGCGGGCGGTCCACGATCCGGGGAAGACCGTCCTGGACCTCGCGATGACGCTCGTGATGGGCGGGGACTGCCTCGCGGACGTCGCGATCCTGCGGGAACAGCCCCACGTGTTCGGTCCGGTGGCGTCCGACCCGACCCTCTCGCGCCTGGTCACAGCCATGGCCGCTGCGGGACCGAAGGCCGTGACGGCGATCCGGGCGGCCCGCGCCGCGGCCCGTGAACGGGCCTGGAGTCTCGCCACGACGGCGTCGCCGGTGGCCGACGGTCGGTTGACCGTCGACCTCGACGGCGTCCTGGTCACGGCGCACTCCGACAAGGAGGGCGCCTGCCCGACGTGGAAGAAGACGTTCGGGTTCCACCCGTTGTGGACGTTCGCCGACCACGGCGCGGACGCGACGGGCGAGCCGCTTGCGGTGCTGTTGCGGCCGGGGAACGCCGGGTCGAACACCGCCGCCGACCACATCGAGGTCACCCGGCAGGCCCTCGCGCAGGTCCCGAGGAAGCGCCGACGGGGACGGAACACACTGATACGGACGGATTCGGCCGGCGGCACCCACGACTTCCTCGCGTGGCTCTCCCGACCGGGCCGGTGGCTCTCGTACTCGATCGGGTTCACGATCACCGATCGGATCCACGCGGCGATACTGCGCGTCCCGAAGGCCGCGTGGACACCCGCCTACGACGCCGACGGTCGCCCGCGTGAGGGCGCGTGGGTCACGGAGGTCACCGACATGCTCGACCTCACCGCGTGGCCGAAGGGCATGCGGGTGATCGTACGCAAGGAACGCCCGCACCCCGGCGCGCAGTTGCGGATCACCGATGTCGACGGCAACCGGTGCGTGGCCTTCGTCACGAACACGGCCGGCGGGCAGCTCGCGGACCTCGAACTGCGCCACCGCCGACGCGCCCGCGCGGAGGACCGCATCCGCCAGGCGAAGGCGACCGGCCTGCGGAACCTGCCCCTGCACGGTTTCGCACAAAACCAGGTCTGGTGCGAACTCGTATCCCTCGCCTGCGAATTGATCGCCTGGACGCAGATGCTCGCCCTGACCGACGACGCCCGCCGATGGGAAATAAAGAAGCTCCGCTTCCGCCTCTTCTCCACCGCGGCCCGCCTGGTCCGCACCGGCCGACGGGTCGTCGTCCGCCTGCCCGACCGATGGCCTTGGACCGGGCACATCCTCGAGGGAATCGCCCGACTCGACCAACTCGCCGCACCCACATGACACCCGACCCGATCGCCCCGACGAACCGAGACAAAACCCGGAGACGTGGAACCCGGCGCCCACCCGACGCGACAATCGGGCCACCGGCATGCCCAAGCCCCAAAAAGGCCGCACCTCACCAGCACAGAGTCCCCGTCAGCGAACCGACGAGGACTCATGAACGATCGAGGTTAGCGCGTCCGCCACCCGACAACCCGACAACCGGACAACCGGACAACCGGACAACCGGATAACCACCTCACACTCTTCACGGACGACTTTCAATACCGGCGCGAGGGTTACTCCATCGGCAAGCTCTCGCTCACGCTTGCCGAGAGGACCCTGCGCCTGAAACAGGACCGCGCCGTCCACCTGCGCGCCTGGCTCAACGCCCCCCGACGCCCGGCGCAGCGGTGACCTGTGAGGGTAACGGCGCGTGTACTCTGGGTAACACGCGTTACCCATCTCCCGTTTGCATCCTGCCGCCGTGAAATGCCGTGCCGGGAAGACGACTTGACTCTGCGGGCGGAGCAGAGTGTGCATGGAGCCGCGCCCGGATCCACCGCGTAGGCCACGCGCCGGGCCCACCCCGGCCGGGGGCCCGCTCACACCGTCGAGACAAGGAACGCTCCCAACTCAGCCTGCGAGCTGCGTTGGGACGTATTGAAGGCGGCCGTCCAGTCCTGCGGCCGACAAGCCGAGATGCGCATCGTCGGCGACGGAATCGAGACCATTGCCGGAGGTCAGGCAAGGTGATCGTACGTGTACGCAAACCCGGTCCCGCAAAAGGCTCCTGACCACGCAAGGGGAGGTCTGCGCGTTCACCGGCCCCACTCCGGCCCTGATGCTCGAGGCGGCACATCCGTACAGCTACGCCGAGGAAGGACGACACCACGACCAGAGAGGCCTGCTCCTGCGCAGTGATGTCCATCGTCTCTTCGATCTCAGGCACGTCTGCGTCGCCCCGGAGACCGGAGTACTGGAGCTTTCGGACTATCTCGTGAAGCAGCCGTGCAATGCCTCCCTGCACGGACAGGCCGTGCACATTGCCCTCCATAGGAATCACCAGGCGTGGCTCCCCCGACACTGGAACTCGCATCGCATCTCAAGGGCCTGAACACGCACCGAATCTCTTCCGGAAGTCCGAGGGTCGTTCAAGGAAAAGACGAACGTGCTGTTTTTTGAGACCACGATGCCCTCGTATGCGTCCACGCCGGTCCACGCAGCAGAGCACTGGCAACCCGACAGGGGGAACCATGACTGCGCGCGGGTTCGCCGCCGAACAGCTCCTCCCCGGCGGCCCCGCCGCAGGGCGATGACCTCGGCGGCCGGGCCACGCCGTTGTCGAATCGATCGGTTCAAGGCATCCCAGGTGCGAGGCTCGACGCCGAAGCTCGATGACCGTTGCCGTGACGGCTGGACTGCCGCACGTGTTTCGTGTGTCGCACTGGCGTATTCGGATCGGTTATGCCTTTCCGGCGGGGAAGTACCGTTCGGTCCGGTCGAACCCGGACGGACCCGGGCCTGGTGGTTCGGTTTCCGGGGTGGTTCTCGCTGGATGCGGCCAGCCGTGCATGGTGATGCCGGTGTCGCCGTGCAGGTAGGCGCGAAGTCCCGCTTCCGGGTAGGGGATCAGGTCCTCGGGCAGATCGTGCACGGCGAACCACGCCAACCGGAGGCATTTGTCGGGTTCGCGGTTGACGGGTTCGTTCTCCCATGTGGTGGCTTCGAAGAAGAAGCCGATGCGGTCGGGTGCGTCGTTGCCTTGGTGGTGGTGGACGGTGTGGACGAGACGGAGGTGGCCGGGGTCGACGACGACGCCGGTTTCCTCGTTTGCCTCGCGGGCGGTGGCCGCGGTCAGTGTCTCCCCGGGGTCGAGTTTGCCGGAGGGGGCGTGCCATCGGCCATACCCGTAGGGGCCGCCGCGTTGGGACAGGAGGATCTTGTCTCCGTCGCGGAGGATGAGGTGTACGTCGATGACTGGGGTGGTGGGGTCCATGTTCTCTGTTCGGGTGGGGGGACGTGGTCGGGGGTGACCCTAGCCGAGGTGATTCCGGTCGCGTGCACGATCGCGGCGGCGACACTCGCGGGGGTGATGGTGTCGGTGTCCAGGCGCAGGACGGGTATGGCCATGTCCTGCAGGGTGGTGATCGCTTGTTCGTACAGGTCGAGTTCGCGGGTGACGTTGTCGGGGTCGTCCTCGAAGCGGTGGTGGGATCCGCGTGTGTGCAGGCGTCGGGTGATGGTGGGGGCGGGGGCGGTGAGTACGACGGCGAGGTCGGGCAGGGTGATGCCGGTGTTGATGGCCCGGATGAACTCCGCCGGGACGCCGTCGAGGCGTTGGAGGACGAGGCTGGAGGCGAGGTAGCGGTCGCAGACCACGGTGTGGCCGGCGGCCAGGTGGGGGCGTATCTCCGTGTCGAGGTGGTGGTGTCGGTCGGCGGCCACGAGCAGGGCCAGGGCGGTGCCGCGTACCTCCTGGGCCAGGCGTCGGGTGGCGATGCCCAGGGCGCTGCCGGAGGGTTCGGTGGTGGGGTGGACGGTGTGCCCGGCTTCGCGCAGTCGGTGGGTGATCGCGGTGACGGTGGTGGATTTCCCGACTCCGCCGGGGCCGTCCACGGTCAGGAAGTATCCGGGGGCCTTCATCGGGCGTCCGTCGGGGGGTGGGTGCGGGCGTATTGGCGGCGGGTGAGGTCGGCGAGCCGGCGGCGGAGGGTGGGCAGGGGGGTTTGGGAGAACGCGATGCCGACGGAGAAGTTGAACTCGTCGCGCTGCCGCATGCCTTCGTTTGCGCCGTCGTCGGTCAGGTCCACGTCTTCGTAGGCCTGCATGCGGTCGGGGTCGTGGCCGGCCCGGACGAGCCGGTTCCATACGGGTGAGCCGGGGTAGGGGCGGAACTCGAACACCGAGGCGCGGAAGGTGCCGGGCAGGCGGTCGGACAGGGCCCACAGGTGTTCGATGTGTGCGACGGTCGCGGTGAGGTCCGCGGTGTGTTCGTCGGGGTAGCCGAGGATGAAGTAGCCCTTGACGTCGATGCCGCGTTCCATCAGGCGGCGGGCCACCGTGAGGGTCATGGCGGTGGTGATGCGTTTGTCCATCATCGCCAGGACCCGGTCCGAGCCGGATTCGATGCCGAGTGCGACCTCGCGCAGGCCGTTGGCGGCGAGGGTGTCGAGCATGGCGTCGTCGAGGCGGTGCAGGACGTTGATGCGGCCGGTGGCGTCCCAGACGTAGCGCTCGCCGGTGTGGTCGCCGGTGAAGGCGTCCATGGCGGTGCGGATGATCCGTTCGGCGCCGAGGAACAGGTCGTCGACGAACCGGAACGCGGTCGCGCCGTATCGGGCGTTGAGGTGGTCCAGTTCGGCGAGGATGCCCGCCGGGGTGCGGGTGCGGATCGTGAGGTCGCGGTTCATGGAGACTGCGGCGCCGCAGAAGCCGCAGTCGTAGGGGCAGCCGCGCGAGCCGACGATGTTCGCCTCCACCCGTCCGTCGGCCGCCCGGTAGGGATCCTGGGGCAGGAACGCGCGGTCCACGAGGGGGAGTTGCTCGACGTCCGGGGACAGCCAGGGATTCGGGTCGCCGCGGTGGCGTCCGACGGCGATGGCGTCTCGGTGGGGGTCGCGCCACATCACCTGCGGGAGTGCGGCGCGGCGGGTGTGGTCGTCCAGCAGTGCGGCGACGCGGGTTTCGCCCTCGCCCAGGACCAGGGCGGTCAGTCGTTCGAAGCGCGGATCGCACAGCACCGTGTGTGGCATGGCCTTGGCGTGGTGGCCCCCGGCCATGATTTTGATGTCCGGGTCCAGGGCGTGGGCGATGCGGGCGGAGAGGGCATAGGTGGGGGCGAGGAGGTTGAATCCGGCCCAGCGTGGTCGGGCCCGGTTCACGATCGCGGCGCTCTCGTCGATGCCCAGGCCGTGTGCCTCGGCGTCCAGGAGGCCGACGTTGTGGCCGGCGTGCCGGGCGTGGGTGGCGATGTAGGCCATGCCGAGTACGGGAAGGGTGTAGTCGTTGACGCGTGGGCGCACGGTGTAGTCGCGCAGGGGAGCGTTGACGAACACGGCGTCCAGGGTCCGTGTCGGGTCGGCTCCGGCGATGAGGTCAGTGCTGTGCCGTGGTGCCTCCGTACTGCCGTTGGTCGGCATGTGACGTCCCCCAGGTGAGTGTGAACAGCGTCAGGGCGTGCAACTGCCGGTCGGTGCGGGCCCATCGGCGCCAGTGGGTGCCGAACTCCTTTTCGGTGGCGGGCCAGGGATGGTCCGGGACGATGCGGCGGGCCCAGGTGCGGACGGCCAGGTCGTGGTGCGGGTAGATCGAGAAGTCGCCGGTGAAGTCCGCGGCGGCCGCGGCGGCGGTCCACGGGCCGATGCGCGGGACCTCGTCCAACGCCTCGACGAGTGCGCCGGCGGGCAGGGTCCGCCACCGGTCGGCGTGTTGGAGATAGGCGTGCGCGGCGGCCTGGAGCGCGGTGCGGTGGAACAGGGCGCCGACGTTCTTGAACGCCTCCTCGGGCAGCGCGAGGACCGTCTCCGGCCCGGGGGCGGTGGACAAGCGGCCCGCGGTGGTCTCCACGACGGGGCCGTGGGCCGTACACCAGGCGCGATGGATCTTGCGGGCCTGCGCGGCTCGAACGACCTGGCGCAGGATCGCGGTGCTGATCGCCTCCCACAGAGATGGGTTGGGGACCCGCACCACCGTGCCCAGGCTTTTCAACGCGGTGCTCAAGGGCTTCGGCACCGCGGGTAGTTCATCGGGTTCGGTGACGGTGACGGCGGGCTTGGGGTCGTCCTCGCCGGTGACGACGTCCAGCCGCAGACCCTCGCCCGGGTCGAACGTGGCCAGCCACAGGCCGGATCCGGTGTCCAGCAGGCGTACACGCGAGCCGGTCGGGCCGGTGGTCCAGGCGGGATGGTCGGTGGTCGGTGTGACCGTCACGAGTGCTCCTCGGCGAGGCGGTGGGGCATGCGGACAGCATGTCCCGACTCGGCGCCCCCGCGATGCGTTTCGACGTGATGTCACCCTCTGGGCCCTTTCCCGGGTAATGAGCCTTGCCGCCCTTTCGTTGTGGGGAACCGAAACGTCGGACAGGAGGGAGAACTCCCAACCCCCGCCGGCGTGAGGCGATCACCGTGGCGCGGTGGATACACGGGGCGCTTGCCCGTGCCGTTCGTTGCGTGGCGGCGGAGGCCGACGAGGTGCGCCGCGTCGGGGATGCGGCGTGTTCGTACCCGGTGAAGTACGCGGGTCCCGTGGGTGGGACGGTTACGGTTCGTCGTTGACGATCGTGCAGCCGTGCAGGATGCGGACCAGTTGGCGGGCCTGCATCCAGGGCAGGAGGGGTGAATCGAACGTCAGGGACTTCGCTGTGGAACTGGTGGTGCGGGTACGCGGGTCGATGCTCCAGAGCGTGCCGTACACGCCGGTGACCACCGATGCCGCGACGCGCACCTTCACCGCCCCGCGGCGCAGGTGTGGGCACCGTCGCAGGGATGGCTCGACGCCCGCGCGGGACATCGGCGGATGCGTGGTCTCCAGGCCGTTGGGCCAGTCCGCCCAGTCGCCGCGGCGGTCCTCCAGCAGCCACAACACGCCCCGTTCGTCGACGTCGGCCGGTTTTCCGGAGACCTGGCACAGGAGCAGTTCCATTGCTTTGCGCTGGCGTTGGGGGTGGACGAGTCCGAGGTCGGGGCGGCCGCGGCCCGGTCGGGAGGAGTAGCGGGCCCACAGGACGCCGCGGTCGTCGCGGTCGGTGGGTCGCGGCGGCAGGTAGGAGATACCGAAAGTGTCGACCTGGAGATCGCGGTTGTCGCGGGTCTCCCCGCTCCAGGTGCTGACGTAGGGGACCGGGATCGCGGGTTTGCGGTGGCCGGTGCGCTTCGGGTTCTTGGCGGCGCTCATGATCACCGTGCCGGTCGATACACGGGGACGGGAAGGGTGTCGGGCGCCGGCAGATGTGGGACGCAGGGCGAGGCCGCCGGTAGTGGGGTCGGCGGGTCGACGTGCGCCGGGCGGTCCCGGGGAAGGTGTCCATTGTTCGCCGGGTGTGCGGCCGCGATTCCGGAGGCGATGCCGCCGCACCGTTCGAGGACGGCGACCGGGGCGAGGGCGCCCGCGCTGGCGTGGAGGGTCCCGGAGCGGGGGCAGGGCGTGCACGGTGACAACGCGGATCGTCCTCTCGAAGCGGTGGACAACAGTGGCGGAAAAAGGCGTCGGGGAACGGGACACGGTCGGGCGCGTGGGCGCGACGCACGGCGTCGCAGGAGTGCGTGGCGGCCGGCGCCGCAGTCCGGTCGGGGTGGGCGTTCAGGCGGGGTCGGAGCCTGGACCTGTCTCACAGATCAGGGACGTCACGGTGTCGGCGACGTCCTCTACGCTGCGGTGGTCGGTGTCCACGACCGGGCCCGGGAAGGCGGCGGCGATGCGGGTCTGGGCGTGCAGGCGATCCACGAGAAGGTGTCTGAAGGCCACCATGCCCCGATGGCGCGGGGTCGGGTTCTCGGCGGCGTCCAGGCGGCGGATCGCCTCGTGGGGGCTCACACACAGGTGGATGGTGAGGTCCGCCGGGGGGAGATGACGCTGAAGCCTGGCCGTCTCTTCGTCCGGGTCGGCGGTGTCCGGGTCGAGATCGGTGAGGAAGGCGGCCATGGCGGTGACGGTGTAGCCGGCCATGAGCACCTCGCCGGGGGCGTCGAGCACGTGCGGATGCTCGGTGACGCAGCGCAGGGCCGCCCGCCACAGCATGGTGCGGGTGCCGTTGGCGATGGTGGGGTGTTCCCAGGACAGGTCCACGAACCGGGGGTCCGGACACGGCACCGTCGTGATGCCCAACTCCCGGTGCACGCAGGCGGCGACGGCCGTCACCCCGGACCCGGGGCCGCCCTCGATGGCGATCAGCCGTCGGGCGCGCGAGCCGGGCCGGCTCCTGGACCGAAACGGCGGGGTGACGGCGTTCGCCGGTGCCGCGACGATCATGTGGTGCCTCCGAGTTCATCGGGGGTGAAGCCGGTGCCCAGGAGCGAATCCCGCAGGTGCCGGAACAGGGTCAAAGCCGGCGGGCGCGTCAGGTGCCGGGGCTCCGTCAGGACCATGGGCAGGCCCGTCGCGTCGAAGACGTTGAAACGCCACGTCAACACGACAGGGGTGGCGGGATGCGCCACACACGACGCGGTGACCGAGTGGGCCGGCGGAGTGAACGGGCGGAACGTCTCGTTCGGGACGAACAGCGGATGTTGTGGAACGTAGGGACGGGCCCGAGGCGTTTTCACCGCGCGCCTCCGTCCGATGCCGCGGCCGGGAGCGTACCGAGCGTCGCGGCCACCTCCGTCCGCGACCGGCGGCGCTGCCCGGGAGCGGGGAAGGCGTCCGCGAGGCGCACGGCCTCCGGCGACCCGGATCAACGCGTCGCCGTCCGGCGACGCGTCCCGCAACGTGGCGGGGAAACGGGCCAGGTGTTCGGCGGCAACACGGTTGGCATCGGCGATCGGGAACGTGGCGAGCAGCCCGAGAACGGCCGCCTCGGCCTCCGCCGGGGTCAGGCTGACGACGTCGGTGACGGGGTGGGTGCAGCCGCCCATGCCCGGGACACTCAGGTGATACTGCTTGGAGTCGCTCAGGTGACGGCGCTCCTGCCCGCGGATCGGGTACCTGCTGACCTCCACATCGGGCATGTCCGCGCGCGGGCCGCTCACGAGCCGCTCCCCAACGCCCGCAGGTTCATCAGACCCAACCGGACCAGTATCGCGAACCCCTCGGGCCGGACCGCCGACCACTGCTCCGGCTCGCCGACGCAGGTGCCGACCGGGCCGGTCGCGGCCGTCTCCACCAGCACGGCGAACCCGGGCTCGGTCAGGTACGGCGCACCGGTATCCAGAACGGCCGCCAAGCCCTTGTTGTAGTGGTCCACGGCCTCGCCCAACACCGCACAGGAGGGCCTGTACCTGCCCAGGCAGCTGACGACGTCGGCCAGGTTCATCCCGAACGGCCCGTAGGACGGGGCGTCTCCGCACCCCACCAACCACGGGGCACCCGTGCAGTCGACGCGGACGTCCCTGGGCTCGAGCGACCACACGACCGTCCCCGGGGCCATGGCCACGACCCTCTCGACATCGACCAGGAATCAGCGGCCGTCGACTCCCTGTGCCAGCCCGCCGACGCGTGGCCCGTTCGAGGTCGCCACGGCGCTGGTCGGCGAACACCTCCAGCGCCACCACGAACCCCCCGTCCCGCGCCCGCGCGAGGACGGCACCGCCATCGGTGGTCGGCTCGAACACGAGAGCGCGATGAAACGCCCCGTCGAGCCGCCCGATCGCCTCGGCGGCCGGGCCCAGGCACGCCGGGTCGACGCCCACGGTGGGGACGGACGTCTCCCACTCCAAGGGCGCCAGATTGCCCAGCCACTGCTCGTCGTAGTCGGACCGCACCGCGGCCACGTGGGCGTCGAGCAGGCCGTCCGAAGCCCACGCGCGAAGTCCGGGAAACACGGCGAGGGTCGTGGCCGGCGGGGAGTTGCGTGCCGCCCGGATATTCCTGGCCCCGGATGTCTGCGGCGGGTCGGGCTCGTTCACGGCTTGCTCCAGACGGATCGATGGTCGAAGTACGGCGGACGCCACGGCCGTTCCGGTGGGTCGCGGCGCCCGCCGGTCGTCCACCGGGGGGCGGTGGACGACGGCCCGGCCGGTACCCGGCGTGCGCTCGCGGAGGTGGGGGCGAACGCGCCGACGGCACAGGAGACGGCCGGGAAACGGGTGCGTGCGGCGGCACGCGATATCCCGGTGTCGGTGCGGGCGGTGCGCGTGGGAACAGCGGCACCGCCCACACCGGCCCCGCCCACGCCCCCCGGTCCGGGGCGGGCGCATCCTCACGCCTTTGTGAGGAGCCGTGACCCACCGTGCTCTGTCTCGTCCACAGAGCACGGGTGCGGCAGTGCCGATGGCGGTGACCTCCGGATCGCGGTGCCACCGCCGTGGCGCCGATTACGGGCCGGCGGGTTGGGTGGCCGCCAGGAAGGAAATCCCGGGCTCCTGGCGGCCGACTCGCTACCTGAACCGCAAACGGCGCAGGTCGCGAGAGTCGTTGGGGTGACGGTCCGTCAGGACTGTTTGTTTCGGCGGGGTCTCGGGTGACCATCGTGGTTGCCGCTCTCCAGGCCACGGAGTTGGCGGATTGGTCGTGAGTGGCCTGGCCGGGTTCAACAGGCGCTCAGCTACGGTGGTCCCAAGTCATCCGCGATGACGGCGGTGCTTCAGGCGACTTGTATCCGATCACCGCTTTGGAGACGGGAGAAGCGGAAGGCTTCGGCCGTTCCTGCATGGGAATCGACTCCAACGCCGTGTGCGAGGTGGTTTCTGTTCACGGGCTCTATGCGCTCGGGGCAGTCGAAGGCGACACGAATGATCTTTTGGGCAGCCTGGCCCGCGAACCCGTCACCGCGAAGCACGACCAACTGCCGAGCCAGCGTCATAACCAGCCGTAGTCCGCGTCCGTGCTCACTGTTGGTGTCGGTGCTCGAATCGATACACAAGGAGCGATGGGGTGCGTCGTCCCCAACGCCGATGAGGAGCTGGTCGTCACGCTTTATCCACTCCAGGGTCACCATGCCGGTACCGACGTGCTTCACCGCATTGGTCACCAACTCGGAGACCACCAGCATCACCGTGTCGGTCCGCTCGTCATCCAGGCCAACCGCACGGCATACGCCGACAACATGAACGCGGGCCAGCGCCGGCGCTCGGCTCGACATAGGTAGCTTGACTATGGATGCCGGGTGGTTCGACGGTGCGTCTTGGGTGGGCATGGCAGGAACTCCCCTTGCTCGATAGGTGCTC
The DNA here is from genome assembly GCF_044334985.1 of Embleya sp. NPDC020630. Classification (NCBI taxonomy): domain Bacteria; kingdom Bacillati; phylum Actinomycetota; class Actinomycetes; order Kitasatosporales; family Streptomycetaceae; genus Embleya; species Embleya sp. NPDC020630. The sequence goes on along the minus strand of NZ_JBIRUB010000021.1, from coordinate 101,973 downwards.
AGCTTGATCTTTAACCCCGGCAAGGTTGGTCTTGCCGGGGTTTGTGCGTTTGGCGGACAGCAGTGCGGCCGCCCTGCAAGCTTCGAAATGTCTGGTAACGAAGCAAACAGGAACGGCCGCTGTGACGAGTCTTCTGCAGGATCCCGCCCGCGTCGAGTCCCTGAACGTGTTGTCACGCTTCAGGACGGACTTCCACGGCTGTCTCACCACGCGCGCGGACGCGTTGTTCGAGCTGACCGACGCGCTCTCGTGTGCCGACGGTGCCGTGACGTCCCTGGTCGACCTCACCCTCACACCCGAACACCGTCGCGGCCACGGCGCCCTCTACGACGGATTGAACAGCGGTCGGGTAGACGAGGAACGCCTGCGGACCGTCCTGGCGGGCCTGCCGCTGCCCAGATGCGCGGACGGCCGGATCGTCCTCGCCGTGGACGTCAGCCCCTGGTTGCGCTCGGACGCTCCCACCAGCGCGGAACGGCTGTTCTGCCACGTCTACGGCCGCGCGAAAAGCAAATCCGAGCTGGTCCCCGGTTGGCCGTACTCGTTCGTCGCCGCGTTGGAGTCCGGACGCACGTCCTGGACCGCGATCCTGGATGTCGTCCGCCTGGGCCCCGCGGACGACGCGACGGCGGTGACGGCGAACCAACTTCGCCGCGTGGTGGCCGCGTTGACGAAGGCGGGTCACTGGGGCGAGGGCGATCCCGACATCGTCGTCGTCATGGACGCCGGCTACGACGCCACCCGCCTGGCGTTCGTCCTGGCGGATCTGCCCGTCGAGATCCTGGGCCGGATCCGCTCGGACCGGGTGATGCTCCACCCGAGACCGCCCCGCCTGCCGGGCACCAACGGCCGCCCGCCCAAACACGGTCCCGCGTTCGCGCTCGACAGACCCGAAACCTGGTCCGCTCCGACCCACGCGACCGTCACCGAGACCACCCGCTACGGCACCGCCCGGGCCGACGGTTGGGACCGGATGCACCCACGGCTGACCCACCGCACGAGTTGGCTCGACCACGACGGCGAACTCCCCGTCGTCGAGGGCACGTTGGTCCGTCTGCGTGTCGACCGCCTACCGGGTGACCGCGACCCCAAGCCGGTCTGGCTGTGGTCGTCGAAAACCGGCGGCACGGCGATCGACGTCGACCGCCACTGGCGCTCCTACCTCCGGCGATTCGACCTCGAACACACCTTCCGCCTGTTCAAGCAGACCCTGGGATGGACCCGTCCGAGGATCCGCACGCCCCAGGCGGCCGACCGCTGGACGTGGCTCGTGGTCGCCTGCCACACCCATCTGCGGCTGGCCCGCTCGCTCGCCGCGGACCTGCGTCGCCCCTGGGAGAAACCCGCCGAACCCGGAAGGTTGACCCCGGCCCGGGTCCGCCGCGGGTTCAGGAACATCCGCCCGAACCTCGCCCAGCCGGCCGGCGCACCCAAACCCGGAAAACCCGGCCCGGGACGCCCTCCCGGCTCCAGGAATCTTCGACCCGCACCCCGCTACGACGTCGGCAAGACCGTCAAACGCGAGCGCACCCTCACCGCCCACCACGACCGCACAGGATAAAGACCAAGCTCAGGGCATGTCGGAGAACGGCGTACGGTGACCGCCGTGCCCAGATGGAGATCTTGTGTGAGCGGAGAAACGCCGTCCGTCACATCCCACAGATTTGTCCGATCGTGGGTGCACGGTCAAGCCGACAGGGTGTCTTACCGGTACTTACCAAGAATTACCGAGTCGCTGTCACGTGACGAGGAAGGCCACTACCCTCAGACTCGATCCGATCAAGTCGCGAGATAGCGAACAGGCTTTCGGAGAAGGTGAGTTCATGAATCCGTCCACGACCGGCAATGCTCGTCGCAGGCTTGGGGAGCTCCTTCGCGAGCACCGGAGGGACAGCGAGATGACCGGCGCACAGGTCGCGGCAAAACTTCGATGCTCGGGGCGCACATCAGTCGCCTGGAGACCGGCAAGCGGATCGTGACGCGCACGCTGATCAATGCCTTCGCGAAGGTCTACAATCTCGACGAGCAGCAAATCGCTGCCCTTGAGTCGCTGCGCAAACAGGCACACGAAGCCGAGGCCCCGTGGTGGGCCACGTACAACGTCGGAAGCGCATATGCGCGTCTACTGGAAGCCGAATCCGTAGCGCTGCGCTGCCTCGACTATCAGACCGTTCTTGTTCCGGCTCTGCTCCAAGTGCCGAAGTACGCCTTCGCCGTCAACGCCATGGGTTCGGCGGACCTGAGCCGTGGCCAGGTGGATGCGCTCACCGAGGTTCGCATGAAGCGGCAGGAGCGCCTGCGGGACGATCGCCCGCTCCGACTCGAGGCGATCGTGACGGAAGCAGCCTTGCGCTTCGTCGTCGGTGGCCCGGACGTCTACGGAGGCCAGATCCGCCATCTGCTCGACGTGGTCGACCACCTGGAGCACGTCACAGTGCAGGTCATCCCCTACGCGGCTGGGGAGAACGGTACGCAGACGGGTACGTTCAACTTGTACGAGATGCCCTACGGCGAGGGGGACTTGGCCTTCGGTGAATCGGTCAGCGGAGCAACGGCCATCACTGCCCCGCTCGAACTACGCCACCTGCGGAGGTTGTTCATCGAACTGCGAAACTCGGCCCTCAGCCCCAAGGACAGCCGCGCGTTGATCAGCAGCCTCGTCTGATCAACCGGAAGAAAGCGAGAGACATGAGCCACGCCTACGTCGACGATGCCACGGAACTATCCGGGGCTCCCTGGCGCACCAGCTCGTACACCGGAAACAACAGCCAGTGTGTGGAAGTCGCCCCGCTACCCACGCCATCCATCGCCGTCCGGGACTCGAAGGTTCCCTCGGGCCCTGCGCTCACGTTCGTACCGAGCGCGTTTGCGGCGTGCATAGCTGCGATTGCATAAGCGCTGTTCCACTGAGGACGCCCCGGCGAATGGGGGGCGTCCTCACCGCGTCACGGTAGCGCTCATGCCCGACGAAACGGGAGAGGTTCACGCCGCGCAGGTTGGTCCTGGGCCCATACGTTCCGCTCGCATCACGTGGCGTCGCCAGTCCAGCTGGTTGTGATGAACGTCCGTGTGTGTCGCCCGTACGTTGCGACAGACCACCCTCCCGCGTGAATTACGCCATGCCCGGGAGGACCCGACGCGACGAAGCGCTCCGTCTCCCGGGCCGGGGCGAAAGACCGAGGGAGGACCGCATGGCCGACCACGGTGGTGACAAGGCACGGATCAAACCAGGGAATTCGCAGCCCACGCCGGGCGGGTTGAACGACCACCCGAACGGTTCCGCCCGGCGCCTATCGCAGAGACGACAGGTGACGACAGGGATCGCCCGCCTCCTCGCGGACGCGGGCGCTCTCCCGCACGGCTGGGGAGATGCCTTCGCAACGGCGACTACACCTCGGCCATCGACCGCAACGCCACCGGTGAACACGGATGCCAGATGACCCGAGTCTCGGCGGCCCAGCCACCGGGTGCCAGTGCGCCGACCCGGGGACTCGGCGTCGCACCTCGGGCGGTGCGCGCGGGGGAGGCTGACGGTTCGGCCCCTTCGTTGCGGCGGGTCGGGCGGGCTGGGTTCGCCAATCGACGACGGTGACCCGGTTCGCCCACGCTCCTGTCCACTCCGAGCGGCGCTCGCCGCCGGGAAGGGTCCATCCGGTCTCCGGGGATTCGCGTACGACGGGATGTGACGCATGCGCCGCCAACTGCTCGTGGAGGCCATTGAGCCCGGAGGCCGAACAGGCGGAGACCACCGAGCTGCGGCACCGAACGCGTGGCGTGCGCTGGCGACCGGGCCGCCCTCCTGTGGTGCTCGCTCCGGCTAGCCTGGCGGTCATGGAGTTCCGCGATTTCGGCGAACGTCGGTCCGTACAGCGTCCGAACCTCGAGGCCGTGGACCTGGAGGAGCATCCGGGTCTGTTCAAGGGTCTCGTGGACCTGACGGCGGTGGTCGTCGAGGGCGGTGCACACACGGGGGTCCGGTCCGAAGGTGCGATCACCTACGGGTCGTTGACGGACGTCGGGTTGGGCGAGACGCACATCCAACCGTTGCGGCTCGCGGACGTCGTGATGAGGCGCTGTGATCTGTCCAACGCGCGGTGGCGCGATGTCGGGATGTCCCGGGTGGAGCTGGACGGTTGTCGGGCTGTGGGTCTGGCGTTGAGCGGCACGCTCGACGACGTGTACGCGGTGGACACGCGGTTCGACATGATGGCGCTGGGCCGCGAGCGTGGCCGGGCGTGGACGGTGTTCGAGCGGTGTTCGTTCAAGGATGCCGTGCTGTCCGGTTCGTTCGATCGGGTGATCTTCCGTGATTGCGACCTGTCGGGTGCCGAGTTCGAGGCGACGTCGGCGCGCGGGGCGGATGTGCGTGGTTCGCGCCTCGACGGGGTGCGCGGGCTGATGACATTGCGGGGGGCGACCCTGGACGGGGACCAGGCGCGCGAGGTGGCCGAGCAACTCGCGGCGGAGGCGGGCTTCCTCGTTGCACGCTGATCCGCCCGTTGCCCGGCGGTTCGGCTACTTGCTCCAGTTGTCCCAGGTCGGCCGATTGTCGAATCGCTGACCCTGGTTGTCCCAGGTGGGGCGGCTGTCGAACCCGGCCGGGGCGACAGTGGTGCGGGCGGCGGCGACGAGAGGCCACCAGGTCTCCGGGTCGGCCGCGATGCGGTCAGCGAGTGCGAGCATGGCGTGCAACTCCTTCTACGAGGGCGATCTTCGAGGCGGTGCAGTATCGGGTGCGGGTGCCGTCGAGGCGGCCTCCGTGCTCGAAGTACTTGTTCGCGGGGTGGCCACCGCCGCAGAACGCGTAGTACGGGCAGCCGGCCCGGCAGGCATCGACACCGGCGAGGAATTCGGCCAGCCATGCGGTGCGGTCGGCGGCTTCGTCCAGGAGCATGTCCAGCGGGGTGTGGCGGACGTTCCCCGTCGTCAAGGTCCCGAATCTCTCGTCGTCGAACCCGGCGAGCTCGGGCGAGATCAGGACCACCGAGCCGTCGTAGGCGATAGTCGGCAGCGGGTCCAACCTGTCGGAGCCGTCGGGCCGGTCACCGTGCAGGACGGCCCCGGCGAACGACAGGACCCGGTCGATCTCGCGGACCCGCATCCGGCCGTCGCCGCGCCACGCAGCGACCATGGTGTCCCAGAACGCGGTCGTCTTCTCCGTGTCGTGCCACCGACGCCGAGTGTTGGCGCCTTCCTGCTCCTCGATGTTGATGCCGGCCACGTCGGCTCCGAGGTCGGCGAGGAATCCGTACAGCTCCCGCGCGACGGCCGGCGTGGGGTCGACGACGACGGCGATGACCGAGAACGGGATCCCGTGGCGGCGCAGGGCGTCGATGCCGCGCAGGATCCGTGCGAACGCCGGTGCATCGGACCGGGTGACGCGCTCGGCGTTCATGGGCTCGGGTCCGTCGATGCTCACGCCCACCCGCATGCCGTGGTCGCGGAAGAAGCGGCACCACGCGGCGTCGATCAGGGTGGCGTTGGTTTGCACGCTGTGTACGACGCCCCGGAACGGGCGCATGAGTGCCGCGAGGCGGTCGCGGCCGACGGTGAGCGGTTCCCCGCCGTGCCAGACGACTTCGAAGTCGGGTCGGGTTGCGGCCCAGTGGTTCACGCTTGCCGCGACGCTCTCGGCGACGCTCGGCGACATGAGGTGCTTCGCCTTGCGAAAAGGCAGGTAGCAGTAGCGGCAGTCCAGATTGCACAGGGTGCCGGGCTGCATGATCACGGAGTTCGGAACGGTCGTCAGGCGCGAGGACATCGGAACCCCCGTTCGGTTGCGGTGTGGAACAGGACTCCAGGTGCGTGCACGTGCGCCGATGCGGCGAAATCAGCCTGCGACTGGTCGTACGTCGCCGTCGCTCCCGCTTTCCACTCTGGAGTCAGAGTGCCGCCGCTCGGCGGGGGTTCTCCACAGCCTTCTATGGATGTGCAGGGCGATTCATCGCCGATCGAACGCCTCGATTGCTCCCACGATCCGTCGCATCGCCGCACGTGGTGCCCAAGGCTCAACGACGAACACGGTGGCCGGCTGCCACGTGTTCGGGCCTACCACGGCCCTTCCGACCCCAACACGCGCGCAGCGGCCGTCATCGTCCGCCTGGGCTCTCGACGCCGAAGTGGTCGTGGCGTGGATGGTGGCTCCCGGGGTGGTGTGGCGGATCGATGGCCCGTCACGTCGCAGGTATGGCTTGCCGGGCTGGTTCGTCATGAAGTCGAGTTGTCGGTGGCCGTGTTGTGTCGATGAGCTTGACCGCTGTCGCCATGCGGGGTGAAGGTCGTAGAAGTCCGTGCACATCCGTCGATTCGGAGGGCGTCGTGGCCTTACGGTTCATCGCGAAGGATCCGGAAAGCAAGACGGGCGCGTCGCCCACGGTGTGGGTGGACGACGAGACCGGCGAGATCGTCGTCCAGGGGTGGACGCCCGGTGAGGCACTGCTGGCGCAGTGCCGGCACACCGGACCGATTCCGGACTCGGAGTTCGTTGTGCGTCTGCCGGCGAGGTTGGCCGGCCCTCTGAGGGAGGCTGCCGATGTCGCCGAGCGTACCGCTGGATGAGTCGCCCTTCACCGAACGGCTCGGCGGACTGATGGGCGTGGCCCGGTCGTCCGCAGTGCATTGGGAAACTCGGGACAGTTACGCCGTCGATGGTGAGGACGAGGACTTCGAGGCGTGGCGTGCCGGACGGATCACGGACGAGGAGGAGGCGGCGTGGTGGGGGCCGTTCCTGGACGAGGTGGTCGCGGCGACCGGTCGTGGTGTCACGTTCCGCAGGTTGCGGGTGGTTTCCGAGCCGATCTCGGACTACATCCGCTACGAGCACATCGGCACCGGACAGAACATCAAGGCCGGCGAGGAGGTCCGGTGGTTGCCTCGTGCACAAGCGGGCGACCTGACGCTGCCCGCGCTGGACGGCTGGGTGTTCGATGAGCAGGTCCTGCTGCTGCATCACTTCGGCGGTGACAATCGCATGATCGGCCACGAACTGGTGCGCGAAACAGCGCGGGCCGCCGCGTACTCCGAGGTGTTCGAGCGGTTGTGGGAGCGGGCCACTCCACACGAGGAGTATCGAGTCGGCTGAACCCGGATCCCAGTACCGCTGGTACGCACAGCCATGGTCACCTCACCATCCTCCGGCGCCCAGGCCGCCCGCGCGGCGTTGGGCGCGCGCCTGCGCGAGATCATGCGGAACGCGGATCTCGACGGCGTCCGTCTCGCAGCCCGAGCCGGGTTGCACGCGTCGAAGTCCAGCCGTCTGACGACCGGCGCGACGCTTCCCTCACCGTCGGACATCCGTATCTGGTGCGCGGTGTGTGGCGCGGACGACCAGGTCGAAGACCTGCTGGCCCGTTCCCGGGACGTCGACTCGCTGTACGTGGAATGGAAGCGGCGACACAGGGGTGGCCTGCGTCGGCTCCAGGACTCCTACACCGCCGAGTTCGAAAGAACGCGCCGCTTTCGCGAGTATCGGTGTGACGTGGTCCCCGGATTCGCGCAGACCCACGCCTACGCGCAGGCCCTGTTGGCTTCCGTGGCCCGCTTCGACCGCATCCCCGACGACTCGCAGGAGGCGGCGACCGCGCGCCTCGCACGATCCTCGATCGTCCGGGCGCCCGCAGAGCGCACATTCGTGCTGCTGATCGATGAAGCGGTCCTTCACCACCGCATCGCGGACAACGTGGTCATGTCCGAGCAACTGAACCACCTCGCGGCCCTGATGGCATTTCCCGCCGTGTCCCTGGGCATCCTGCCGATGCACGCACGCCGGGACTCGATCCTGCCCCTGGAGTCGTTCCTCCTCCTCGACGACTTCCAGGTACGCATCGAACTGCTCACTGCCGAGATCCGCGTCACCGCCCCGAGCGAGGTCAACGGCTACCTCCGCGCCTTCACCGAACTCTCCCGCCTCGCCGTCCACGGCGCCCAGGCCCGCGCATTGATCGGCACAGCGCTGAACACCTTGACCTGACCTTCTCGCCGCAAGCAGACCTGTCCAACTCGCACAGGCCACTCTTTACTCGCGGGCTATGGCGTGGTCGGTGAGGGGCCGGCTACGGTGGGCTCGTACATCGCGAACAGGCTCCATCCGCCCGCCAGTCGGGTCGTGACCGTGAGTACTTCGTGGACCGCGCCGTCCTCGGTCGTCTCCTCGTGCGTGATGACCGGTTCGATCAGGGCCGCGTCCTGGCTGTGCCAGTGCGGCGCGATGCCCGGCAGCGCGAGCAGCGACTCCAGGGCGGCCGTGACGTCGGTGTCGAACGGGCGCCGCACCCGAAGGTCCCGGGCCAACGCCACCGCGGTGTCGCGCAGTCGGCCGACGTCGGTGAAGCGGCGGGCGGCCGTCGGGCCGAACGCCCACAGCAGTCCGTTGACCCAGGGCCCGTCCCTCGAGGCTCCCAGCCACGCGCGGAACGGGGCGGTGGCGTCGACGAGGTTCATCGCGTGGTCCAAGAGCGCGGCGGGTCGGGGTTCGAGCCGGTGCAGGAGTTCGCGATATCGCTCTTCCGGCACCGTCTCCGGGGGCGGGTCCTGGGCCGGAGGGCACGCGAGCAGCGACAGGCGTTCGCGCTCGGCTGCGGTCATCCGCAGGGCATCGGCCACGCGGCGGAGCATGTCGGTGGGGGGAGCGGTGTGGTCGCCGCGTTCCAGGGTGGCGTACCAGCGCAGGCTCACGCCGGCGAGCGAGGCGACGTCGTTCTGGCGCAGTCCGGGTGCCCGTGCGGCGGTGCGTGGGCCCAGGTGTACGTCGCCGGGGTCGATACGGGCCCGGCAGGTGGTGAGCAGGTGACACAGGTCCTCGCGCCGGATGTGGTCGGCTTCCAACGTCCATCCCCCCAGGTCGTCGCGTTCACGGATGCGGCGACCGAAAATCGACTTGTTTGTTCCTCCGATGTTCACGACGTTTACCGCTGTGCGCGTCACATCGTGTCATTCGACGATTACGTGCGTCGAGCGTGTTTTCCCAGTTGGAGGCGCCGTGCCATGCGACGAAAGATCGAATAGGCAAGATCAGGGAGGCATATCCGCACGTGCATCCCGGTAGGCCGTTCCCCACGACCTACCGCTTCCTGTGCAGGTCAGCGACTATATGGGACGTTGACGCGGCCGTGTGATCACCGAATCGGAGAAGCACGCCATGTCGGCGGAGAAGGGAACACGGATATGCGGGGCACGATAGCGGCCATCGGGTTGGCCGTACTGGCCATGATCACAGCCGGATGCGACTCGGGAGATTCGTCTGCGGCGCAGAAGACGACGCCACCCACGGCGGCCACCCCGTTCTCCCCGGCACCGACATCGACCTGGGCTGCGGAAGCCCTCACGGCCTATCGGAATATGTGGGCGGCCGTCGCTCGAGCGCAACTTACATCCGACTATCAGTCACCGGATATCCCCCGCTACGCGGCGGACCAAGCCCTGGGCTACTTCGTCGTCACCACGAAGGACAACCACTCCAAGGGCATCGTCTCCAAGGGGGAGCCGATCATCGCCCCGCGTGTGACCCGTGAGACCACCGAGTCGGTGACCGTCGCGGACTGCGTGGACGACTCCACATGGCTGAACTACTCGGCAACTACGGGAAAACCGATCGACGACGTTCCCGGAGGACACCACCGAGGGGAGGCCGTCGTCACCAAATCACCAGACGGCTGGAAGGTTACCCATCTGACTTTGGAAGGAGTAGGCACGTGTTAGCGGCCCGAACAGCTGCCGTGGCGGCGTTCGTTATGCTTCCTCTGACATTGACCATGGCACCGGCCCACGCCGACGGCCGCATCGGGACGGGCACCGGCAGCATCACCTGCAACGGCTCCCAATGTACGATCAATGTCGGGAACAGTCCCGGTACGAGCACCCCGGGCGGTAACGGACAGGGCGCGACGCCTGCGGGTACCGGCGGAACCGCGGGCGGAACCGCGCCGCAGGGTCCTCCCGTTCAGGGGCCGCTCGGCAATCCCGCTCCCGGGTTGGCGCCTCCCGCGTTGCGCAACACCGGTGTACCTCCTGCCCCTCCGGCTCCGCCGTCGCCGCAGGAGGTGGCGCAGACGGCGGTGTCGCAGCTGCGCCTGCCGTCGCCGGTGATTGCGACGAACCCGCTGGGTGAGCAGATCGTGAATGTGCCGACGTGGTTGTGGATCGCTCCGGCGTCGTGGGTTCCGGTGTCGGCGACGGCGGAGGTGCCGGGGGTGTCGGTGACCGCGACCGCGACGCCGCAGCGAGTGATCTGGACCACAGGCGACGGGGCGACGGTCACCTGTGCCGGGCCGGGGACGGCGTACTCGACCCGGTTCGACCCGGCGTCGACGTCCCCGGACTGCGGTCACACCTACGTCCGTTCGTCGGCGTCGCAGCCGGGCGCCGCGTACACCCTGTCCGCGACGATCGAGTGGACCGTGACGTGGGCGGGCGCTGGCCAGACCGGGGTCGTGCCGGGGATGCGGACCACCGCGCAGGTTGCCACGCGGGTGGCCGAGGTGCAGGCCGTCGTCGTCGACTACCGCCCCTGATCCCCTCCATTTCCTGACACGACGCCTGTTCGAGGCTCGATCCGACTTTTCGATGGGAGGCGAGTTGTGGGTACCCCCATGCCCGAATCGCCCGCGCGGGGTGTGAACGGCGCCCCGACGCGCGGCCGCGCGGGGCGGAGCACGCCCGGGGAGGCCCGGCGCGATGCCGCGCGGCGGGCGCCGGCGGCGGTGGGTGAACGTCGGCGCAGGCACGGCTGGTTGTGGGGCGGGATCGCCCTGGTCGTCGTCGCCGGTCTGTTGTTCGCGCTCGCCGCGCAGCGCCTGGGCGATCGCCACAGCGTGCTGGCGCTGTCCCGCACGCTCCCGGCCGGGCAGGTGATCGGCGACGGGGACCTGCGCCGTGTTCGAGTGGCCGAGGACGGCGGCCTGGGCCTGGTTCGCGACGGCGACCGCGCGCAGGTGGTCGGCCGGGTGACGCTGGTCCCGCTGGAGGCGGGGGCCCTGTTGCAGCGCTCGTTCCTGGGCGAGACGCAGGCGTGGCCGCCTGCGGGTCGGGCGGTGGTGTCGGTGTCGGTCAAACCCGGTGGCGCGCCCGGCCAGTTGCGGGAGGGGCAGCGGGTGGCCGTGATCGAGGCCGCCGCACCCGCCGCTCCCGCGCCCGCCGCGTCGGGGGCGGCGAGTGAGCCGCCGGCGGCGCGGGTGGTGGCCACAGTGGTGACCCTGGGCGGCGCGTCCGTGAACGCGCAGGAGTTCGTGGTGAGTCTGTTGGTGGAGATTCCCGCGTCGCGAACGGTGACCGCGATGCGGGAGCCGCGCCTGGTCGTGTTGCCGGCGACCACGAGCGAGGTGCCGTGATGCGTCGGATGGTGGTGGTCGCCTCGCTCAAGGGCGCGCCCGGCGCGACGACGACCGCGTTGGCGTTGGCGACCCGCTGGCCCACCGTTGCGTCCGACCCGGCGTCGGGGGAGGTGCCGGCCGGGGTGCGGTTGTTGTTGGAGGCCGACCCTTCGGGTGGGGACGTGGCCGCCTGGCGCGGTCTGTCCCACAGCCCCGGCCTGTTGGACCTGGCGGGCGCGGTGCGCCACGGCTCCGACCCGGGGGACCTGATCGCCCGCTGGGCGCAGTCCCTGGCGGAGTCGGGGGCGTCGTTGGTGGCGGCGCCCGCGAGCGCGGCGCAGGCCCGCGCCGGCAGTGAACTGCTCGCTCGAGCGTCGTTCGCGGCCGTGCGGGCGTCGAACGAGGCGGCGGTGTCGGGTGTGCTGGTCGTCGACGTCGGCCGGCTCGGGCCGGTGGAGTCCTCGTGGGCGAGCGTGGCCGACGCGCTCGTGCTGGTGACCCGGGGTGGGGTGGACGCCCTTGCGCACGTCGCGGCCGGGATCGAGGACCTGAAGGCGGCCGCGTCGTGGATGTGTCTGGCGGTGGTGGGGCCGTGCCCGTACCCGATGGCCGAGATCGCCCGCACCCTCGGGCTCGACCGTGTACAGCACCTGCCGTGGGACCCCGACGCCGTCGATGCGATCCGCTGCGGCAGATCACCGCGCCGCCGCGGCCGCCGGTCGCTGGGCGCGGCGTTGGAGGAGTTGATCCGCGAGGTTCGCCGCCACATCGAACTCCCCGGCGCGGCGCGACAGATCGAGCTGTCCCCGCCGTCGCCGTTGGGTGGGATCGACAAGGGAGGCCGTCGATGAGTACCCCTCGCGACCCGGCTCACCTGCCGTGGATCGGTTACGAGCAGACCCCCGGTCGTGACGAGCAGGCATACGCGGCCGCGTTGCGTGAGCGGATCGGCCCGCGGATGACCGCCTACGCCCAACAACTGGAGGACGCGGGCCTGCCGGCGCAGTCCGTCGCCGAGCGTGAGGCGACCGTGCGCAGCCTGTTGGCGTCGGAGCTTGCCGCCGACACCGCCACCAGCCTGCAGGCGGGCCGCGCCCCGTTGGACGAGCTCGCGGAGGCGCGGGTGACGCGCCTGGTGGTGGACGGCCTGTTCGGCCTGGGTGGTTTGCAGCGGTTGTTGGAGAACCCGGAGATCGAGAACATCCACGTCAACGGCTACGACCGCGTGTTCGTCAGGTATGCGGGCGGGCGCAAGGAAAGGGTCGAGCCGTTCGTGTCGAGCGACGAGGAACTCGTCGAGTTGTTGCGGACGGTGGCCGCGCGTTCGGGTGCGGAGGAGCGGCGTATCGACCGCACCCAGCCGAGCCTGAACCTGCAGTTGCCCGACGGGAGCCGCCTGTTCGCGGTGATGTTCCTGACGCCCCGGGTGTCGCTGTCGATTCGCCGGCACCGCTTCCCGCGGGTGACCCTCGACGTCCTGGAGCGCCTGGGCGTGTTCGACCGCGACCTGCGGAATCTCCTGGGCGCGTTGGTGCGGGCCCGGATGAACATCCTGGTCGCGGGCGGCACCGACACCGGCAAGACGACGCTGTTGCGCGGCCTGGTGTCGGAGATCCCGCCCGAGGAGCGCCTGATCACCATCGAGGACACGTTCGAGCTGGGCCTGGAGCGCGACGAGCAGGCACACCCCGACGTCGTCGCCATGCAGGCCCGCGAGGCGAACCTCGAGGGTGTCGGCGCGATCGACCAGGCCGAACTCGTCCGCAAAGGGCTGCGCATGGCTCCGGACCGGGTGATCGTGGGGGAGATCCGCGGCTCCGAGGTCGTCCCCGCGTGCAACGCCATGAGCCAGGGCAACGACGGCTCCCTGTCGACGATCCACGCCTCGACGTCGGCCGGGGTGTTCGCGAAGCTGGCCGCGTACGCCGCGCAGTCGCCGGAGCGGTTGTCGATGGAGGCGACGAACCTCCTGGTCGCCGCCGCCGTGGATTTCGTCGTGCACGTCGCCTGGTCCACCGACAAGCAGCGCGTGGTGGACTCGGTCCGCGAGATCGTGGGCGCGGACGGCCCGCACGTTGTCTCCAACGAGATCTACCGCCCCGGACCCGACATGCGCGCCGTGCCCGCGACGCCCCTGCGCGCCGAGACCGCGGAACGCCTGATCCGCGTCGGCTGGCAACCGCGCACCACCACCGCATTCGGCGGCGCCGCCTGGGGCGGTGGCCGATGAACGCCACGGTGCTGGTGTGCGGGCTGCTGGGCATGGCCGCAGCCGGCGGCGTCGTTCTGGCCGCCGCCGGATGGTGGGGAACCCCGGTGCGCGTCGAGGCCGACACCGACACGGCGCCGCCCCGTTGGCTCCTTGCGGCGCGCGAGGTCCTGCGGCATCAACGCCTGGTCGTCGGTGCCGTCGTGACGGGCGTTGTCATCGGCGCGTTGACCGGCTGGCCCGTGGGCGGGTTGTTGACCGCGATCGCCGTCCTGCTGGTGCCACGCATTGTTGCCCCCGATCGGGGTGCGCGGGAGCGGACGGAGCGGATCGAGGCGGTGGCGGTGTGGACCGAGATGCTCCGCGACACCCTGTCCGCCGCGGCCGGCCTGGAGCAGGGCCTGCGGGCGACGGCCGCCGCTCCACCGGGCCCGTTGGTGGTGCCGGTGCGGGCGTTGGCGGCGCGGATCGAGGCGGGGGAGCGGTTGCCGGACGCGTTGCGGGCGTTCGCCGACGACGTCGACGACCCCACTTGCGACCTCGTCGTCACCGCCCTCGTGCTGGCGGCCGAACGCCAGGCCCGCCAACTCGCCGCCCTCCTGGGCACCCTGGCAGAGGCCGCCCGCGAACAGGTCGTCATGCGCCTGAAGGTCGACGCGGAACGCACCCGCGTACACAGCAGTGTGCGCATCGTTGTCGGCACCACCCTCGCCATGGCCGCAGGCCTCGTGCTGCTCAACCGCCCCTATCTCGAGCCGTTCGACACCGGCACCGGGCAACTCGTCCTGGCCGCGGTCGGCGCCCTGTTCGCCCTCACGTTCGCCTGGATGGCCAGGATCGCCGCGATCCCGGCGCCCGCCAGGCTGCTGCGCTCGGCCCAGGCCCCCACGCCCGCCGGCTCCCGGGAGGCGACGCCGTGATCTGGCCCATGATTCTCGGCGCACTCGCCGGCACCGGCGTCCTCGTCGCCCTCAAGGCCGCGTTCCCACCCCGAACCCCGCTGTCCGAAGCCCTCGCCGCCCTCCACCGCCCCGCCACCCCCACACCGATCACCGACACCGAGGGCGAGCGCTGGTCCGCCCGCGCCGGACGCCTGCTGGTCCCCGCCCTCCTCGCCCTGGGCCTGCCCCACACCGGACTGCGCCGAGACCTGCAAGTGGTGGGCCGCAGTGTGGAACGCCATCTCGCGGAGAAGGCCGCCGCGGGCATCGCAGGGCTCCTGCTCCCCCCACTGTTCCTGGGTCTGCTCATGGCCGGCGACGCCGTCGACGCGGACGTCGTCACCCCCACCGGCGCGGCCCTGTGCCTGGGCGTCGCCCTGTTCCTTGCGCCGGATGCGGACGTGCGCGCCAAAGCCCGCGCCCGCCGTGCCGAGATGCGCCACACCCTGGCGGTGTTCCTCGACCTGGCCGTCGTCTCCCTCGCCGGCGGCGCCGGCGTCGACCAGGCCCTCAACGACGCCGCGTCCGTCCCGAGCGGATGGGCCGCCCAACAACTGCGCCGCGCGTTGTCGACCGCCGCGCTCACCCGTACCGCCCCCTGGGAGCCACTGGCGCGGCTCGGTGAGGAACTCGACGTGCGCGAACTCCGGGAGCTCGCCGCCACGGTCGCCCTGGCCGGTTCCGAAGGGGCCCGGGTACGCGCTTCGCTGACGTCGAAGGCGGTGAGCATGCGCACCCGCCAACTCACCGACGCCCAGGGCGCGGCGAGCGCCGCCACCGAACGCATGACCCTGCCCCTCGCGGTGTTGTTCCTCGGGTTCCTGCTGTTCATCGGCTACCCCGCCGTCTCCGCCGTGGGATCCGGCCTGTGAAGCCCCCGCTTCCCGGATCCTCCCGGGCCCCGAATCCCGACCTCCACTCCACGACCGGCACGCAAGGAAGGCACCGATGACCATCCCGGAGAACACCACCCCGGACGAACACGAACGCACCACTTCAGAGCCCCGCTGGGCCCGGGCGCGGGCCCTGTGGCATCGGTTGCGTACCGAGGACGACGGCTACACCACCGAGACGATCATCGTCACCGCGACGCTGCTCGCGATCGCGATCGCCGTCCTGGTCATCCTCCGCAACAAAATCGTCGCGAAAGCCAACTCGATCAACTTCGGCATGGACACCGTCGAGGCCGCCACCCACACCGCAGCCACCGCCGCCCACACGTTCCTCACCCTCCTGTAGGCGCCGTGACCATCTCGACGACGCTCCCGCGCACCCGGAGCTCTCGTCCGCGTTCGATCCCCGCGTCCCCGAGTGGCGCCGGCGCGCCGGATCGTCTCGCTCGTGTGCGTGCGCGGCTGCGCGGGGACGCGGGCGCGGTGACGGCGGAGTTGGCGGTGCTGACGCCCGTGGTGATGCTGATCCTGTTGTTGATCGTGCAGTTCGCGTTGGCCGTGCACGCCCGGCACGTCGCGCAGGCCGCCGCGTCGCGCGCGCTGGCCCAGGCCCGCGCGGACGGGGGCACCGCCGCCGCGGGACAGGCCCGCGCCGAGTCGGTGCTGGCGGCCGTCGCCGGCGGCACGTTGCACGACCGGTCCGTACGGGTGACCCGCGACGGCACCACCGTGCGCGTGGTGATCACCGGCACCGCCACCTCCGTCGTCCCCGGCATGCACCCGCGCATCAACGTCGCCGTCACCGGCCCCGTCGACACCTTCAGGCCCGACCTCGGCCCGGGACGGTGACCGATGCCTCCCCGCACCCTGCGCCTCACGCTCGCGCTGCGCCGCCGGCTCGCGCGCGTGCGCCAAGAGGCCGACGCCGGCTCCGTCGCGGCCGAACTCGCCGTCCTGTTACCGCTGTTGGTGCTGGTTCTCCTGCTCGTGGTTGCGGCCGGGCGTCTGGCGGGGAACCGGATCGAGATCAAGGACGCGGCGCACCAGGCCGCCCGCGCCGCGTCCCTGGCCCGCGACCCCGTCTCCGCTCGCGCCCGTGCGGAGTCCACCGCCCGCAGCGCGCTGGACTCCTCCGGCCTGTCCTGTCGCAACGTCGGGGTGAGCGTCGACGTGTCCGCGTTCGCGCCCGGTGGCGTCGCCCGGGTCACCGTCCGGTGCACCGTGGACCTCGCGGACGTGACCGCGACGGGGATGCCCGGCAGCCGTACCCTGGCGGCGACCGCGACCAGTGCCGTCGACACCCACCGCGGCGTCACCGCCGGCGGTGCGCGGTGAACCCCGCACGAGAGGCGCTCCCCAGGCTGCGTGCTCGGGCACGGGGCGCGGACCCGACCGGCGACGCGGGGCGGATCACCGCGTTCGTCGCCGCGTTGATCGCCGGCCTGATGCTGTGTGCGGGTCTGGTCCTGGACGGCGGCCTCGCGCTTGCGGCGAAGACGGATGCGCTCGACGCCGCCCAGGAGGCGGCCCGTTCCGGAGCCCAGGCCCTGGATCTGGCCGCCGCGCGTGGCACGGGCCCCGCCGTGGTCGACGCCGCACGCGGCCGGCAGGCGGCGCTCGACTCGTTGGCTGCCGCCGGATATCAGGGCACGGCAACGGTCGCCGGGGCTCGGGTGACCGTGCACGTCACCCACCGGCAGCGCACGCAGATCCTCACCCTGGCCGGGGTTTCCGAGATCACGGTCACCGCGAGCGCGAGCGCCGAGGCACAGCGTGGCGTCCTCACCAAAAACGACTCCCGACCCGGAGGCACACCATGACCTCCACCCACCCCTCCACCGGAGCGCGCCGCATCCTGCGCGCGACGACAACCGCCCTGCGCCTGCTGTTCGGCACGGCCGGCCTGACCCTGGTTACCGCAGGCATTCCGTGGCTCCTGGTGCGTTTCGTCGGCAACCCCGACCCCTGGCAACACCGGGAGGGGTGGGGCTCCCCGGGCCAGACCTGGGACAACCTGTCCCAACCCCTCGACGAGGACGTCCTCATTCGGCTCCTGGCCCTCGTCGCGTGGATCTGCTGGCTCGCGTTCGTCCTCAACATCCTGGGCGAACTGTGGTGGTACCTGCGCCGGTTGCCCGCCTTGGCCGCCGACACCGGCGCCCGCGCCGCCCACGCCGCGCACATGGCGGAGTTGCCCGCCCATCGCATGGTCGCCGCCGTCCTGGTCGGGGGCGTGATGCTGGCCGTCCTGGCGATGTGGCGCACCGGCACCGCCGCCGCGGCACCCGCGGCCGCGTACCAACCCGCGCCCAGGCCCCCGGGGATCGCCCAATCGGCGACGATCACCCACGAGCACCCGCCCGCCGTGCCGCCGGCTGCCGGCGGGCACACCGCGAACGCCCGCCTCGTGCCCGGCCGTACCGCCGTGTCCGGGCCGCCGGTGCCGTACACGGTCGTGCGCGGCGACACTCTGTGGGACATCGCGGCCGAGCGCCTGGGTGATCCGCTGCGCTGGCCGCAGATCTACACCCTCAGCAAAACCCTCACCCAACCCGACGGCGCCCACCTGAGCGATCCCGACCTCATCGAACCCGGCTGGACCCTCCACCTGCCCGCCGACGCCACCACGCCCACCACGGACGCCGAGGAACCGAACGAAGCACCACAGGAGCCGGACACGGCGCCCACCCCGTCCGCCCCGCCCGCCGCTTCCGGGGCACCCGTGTACCCGCACATGCCCGACGTGCCCGGCGACTCCGGACCCGCGGCCCCGCTTCCGTCGCAGCCCACCACGCCCCCGGCCACCGGGATGCCCGGCGACTTTGCGCCGACCCCGGCCCCGGACACGAGTGTTCCGGCACCGGCCGCACCCCCGGCCCCGACGAAGGCGCTCCCGCCGGCTGCGCCTTCCCCACCCCCCACCACCGCCGCTCCACCTGCCGACGCTCCTCCCGCCGCCGCGCCCGTGCCGTCCGCGCCCGGTGCCTCGACGTCCCCGGCACCCGTTGCGCCCGCCGAGGACGAGGACGGTGGGCCGGTTGGCATCAATGTGGGGGAGGCGGGTTTCATCGGCGTCACGCTCGCGGCGGGGATCGCCGCGACTTTGGCGTTCGCCCGTGCGCACAGGCGTCGTCGGCATCGGGTGGGGGATGCGGAGCCGCCGCCGTTGTCGGGGATCGTGCGCGAGGCCCAGCACGCCCACCTGTGGGCCCACCACACCACCCCCGCCCCCGACGATCCCGACGGCGACGAAGTCGCCCACGACGCCCCGTCGTCGGCCGACGTGGCCCCGCGCCGCCCGGTGCCCGGTGTGGCGCGGCCGGCGTCGACGATCACGGTGGGGGTGCGCGGGCGGCGGGAACTCACGGTGTGGGACGCCACGGCCGGCAACGGCCTGGGCCTGACCGGCCCGGGTGCGTTGGGGGTGGCTCGGGCGGTGGCGATGAGCGTGGCCACCGCCGCCCAACGCACCCGCCCCGATCCACCGCCCGCACGCGTGCTGCTCACCACCGCGGACGCCGCGATCGTCCTGCCCGACCACCAACCCCCGCGCGAGGGCGGGCCGTTGCGGATCGTCGCCGACCTCGACCGGGCCCTCGACGAGGCCGAGGCCCACCTGCTCGCCCACCGCCGCGCCGCCGAAAACGACGACACCGACGAGCGCGGTCCCGGGACGCTGATCCTGCTGACGCGCGCGGATCGGCAACGCCTGCCGCGGATGCGGGCGATCGCCGCGCACGGCGCCGGCGGGGGAGTGGCGATCCTGACCCTGGGAACCTGGCCGGGCGCGAGCTGCCACGTCCAGCCCGACGGCTCCCTGACCCGCACGGCCGACACCCTGGGTCCGCCGGTGCGGTTCTTCCACCTCGATCCCGAGCACACCCGCGACCTCCTGGACCTGCTGGCCGCCGCCCACGGCCACACCCCGACCCCGCCCACCGCCCGCCCGCGACGCACCCCACCGGGACCCACGGCGGCGCCCCGCCCGAGCAACCGCCCCGCGACCCCACGCCGGGGCGGGACGTCCACGATCGTGGTGAGCCTGCCCACCACCACCACCGAACTCCCCGACCCCCCGCACCGCATGCCAGCCACACCGTCCTCCCCACCCGATGCCGCCGAGGCCGATGCGGAGGTCGACGACGAAGCTCACGCCCGAGCCGATCCGGCTACCGGCACCACCGCCGCGGCCGACGCCCACACCGCGGACGACCACGAACCCGACGCGGATACCGCCCCTGCGCCGGAACGCGACGCCGATGCCGATGTCGGCAACGGGACGCGACCGCAGGAAGAGTCGGACGGCACCGGCACCGGCACCGGCTCCGCGCGGCGCGACGACGGCGACCCCGAAGCCCCCGGCACGGACGCGGAGACGAATTCGGACCGGGGCGGGGACGCCGAGGGCGAAGGGGCCCCCGTCGAGCGGGGTGCGCCGCGTTCCTCGGAGCCCGTGGTGGTGTTGCGGGTGCTGGGGAAGTTCGGGATCGACGCGGCCGGTGAACCGATCCCCCTCGGCGCGTCCCTGAGATCGGGGGTGAGGGAATTCCTCGGTCTTCTGGCGGCTTATCCGGAGGGAATTCGAGGAGAGGAATTGGCGGACAAACTGAATACGCCGATGGATCCGGTGGAGGCGCGCAGGGAAATGGCGAACATCCGCCGCTCCGCCCGCAAGATCCTTGCCCGGGCCGGGGATGCGGTCGGCGCGCGGTGGGCCGTGTTCTTCTCCCGCTCCGGGGACCGCTACCTGTTGGCTGCGGACCAGATCACCAGCGACCTGCGCATCCTGACCACCGCCCTGGACACCGCCGCGCACGCCGCAGACCCCGCACAGGCCGCGGCCGCGTGGCAGCGGGCGATCACCGCCTACCGCGGCCCCTACCTCGACGGCTCGCCGTATCCGTTCGCCGACACGATCCGCGAGAGCGTCCACCACCGGATCGTCGACGCCCACACCCGCCTGGCCGAACACCACACCACCACCGGCGACACCGACCACGCCCTGGACCTGCTCGCCCGCGCGATCACCCTCGACCCCACCAACGAAGCCCTCCACCAAAAGACCATGCGCCTGCAACTGGACGCCGGCCACACCGACGCCGCGGTGCGCACCCTGGGCGCGCTGCGCCGGGCGCTGGCCGAGATCGACGCCGAACCCGACCCCGCGACCCTCGACCTGTTGGCCGCCGCCGACATCCCCGACGCCCGCCGAGCGGCCTCCTGACCCCACCCGACGTCCCCCGAGGGGCCGTTCACCCCCGGACCGTTTGGGCGTCGCCTGGGGCGTCGCCTGCCCCGTCGCCTGGGGCGTCGTCCTTGGAAACGACGCCCCCCAAGAGGCCGTTTCCGCAGCTCACGGCCCGATGTGCACCCGCGAAAATGCGCAGGCTGTATATGGGGTTCATCGTGAGTAACCCCAATCCACTCCCGGCGGCCCGGCCCCCTCCCCCCGGCCCCACGTTTCTCCGGCTCGTAACCCCTCCTTTGTTCCTGTTCCCGTCCCCTCTCCTCTCTCTCCCTGTCTCCCTCTACCTCCTCGCTCCCCTGTTCCCCCAGCCCCGGCCCCCGGCCCCGTGCCCGCGCCGGCCCCGTGCCCGCGCCCGCGCCGGCCCCGGCCCCGGCCCCGTGCCGGCAGCTGGTGTGGGCCGGCCCGCCCCGGGGGTGCCGGCGCCCCGCGCGCGGGCCGGGGCGGCCGGATTTCGGTCGTGGGATTCGCGGCCGGCGATAGAAAGCGTCGCGCATTCCCTATTCCGGCTCCGATTCGGTCGAGGCATTCGCCGAATACCAGCAATTCGCGGCGGTGCAATTCGTGGAAACCGAGCTATGCTTTTCATGTACCCGGAAAACGGGGGGCGGGAAAACCGCCGAACGGGCCGCACGAAAAAGGGGCCCGGAATGGTAATTCGTACGGCAATGAATCGCGAATCCGAGGACGGGATTTCCACGCCCGTTCCGCACCGGAGGTGACCATCGCCATGAACGATCCGCGCGCCCGACTGCGAGCGCCCGACACGCCGACGATCGCGCGGCCCTACGCGTCGACCGAGCGATACCGGGACCACCGCAACGCTCTGCTCGGCCTGCTCAAGGATTGGTGCCACACGTACACCGCCGGCCACCTCGGCTCGCGCGAGCACCGCCGGCGCCCCGAGGTCCTCGCGTTCGGCGGGGCGTTCGACGCCCTGATGGACCGGGCGCCGGGAACCTGGCGCCGCACGCCCGACACGCTGGCCCGACTCGCCGACACCGCAAGGGCGTTGATTGCCGCGATGGGCCCCGGCGACGAGCACGACGACGGCAACGGCCGGGCCGTGCTCCGCCGGATCGCCCACGTGTCCGCCCGGATCGCCGAGGGCCTGCGCGCCGACCGCGCCTGACCCCTCGTACCGCACCCGGGCGTGCCCGGGCCGCCCGCAGCACGTACGCCGCGCCACGCGGTTGGTACGGCGCGGGCGGCCACGGACACCCCGCGCACCCGCACATCACCCCTGCTCGCCGGCCCGCCGGTCGAGCACCCCTGCCCGACAACCACACTCTCCGACGGGAGCCTCGCCGTGATCACCTCCACGTCCGTGATGTCCGCCGCGAACGTCATCGGCGCCGACGTCGACTGGGCCGTGACCTACCGCCTGCCCACCACCCGCGCCGGCCAGGTCGTGGTCAGCCCGGACTGCGCCACCCTCGACGCCCTGCGGGCCATGCTCGACTCGATCAACCGGCTCGACGGTGTCACCGACGTCAGGATCGTGCAGCGCACCCTCGCGACCGCGTACGTGACGCTCGCCGACCTCGGCTGACCACCGCGACCGCACCACCGGTGCGACCGGGACCGCCCGCGCCCCGCGCATCGCGGGGCGCCGGCGGCCCGGACCCCACCGGCACACACGCATCCGCACCCCCGCCCGCCGGGCCGGCGGTCGAGCACCCCTGCCCGAACACCCGGAGGCAACCCGCCATGACCAACCCCAACCCCAACCCCAACCCCAATCCCGATCCCGCCCCGCCTCCGCCCGATCCGGCGCCGGGATCCCGGGCGGTGACCGACCGGCTCGGCGTCACCCCGCGCGAGTTGTACCGGCGTCACCGCGATGCGCCCGGGGCCCTGTTCGAACTGGCCGACCTGGTCATCGACGCCGCCCGGGAGGTCGACCGGTGCACGGCCGATCTGGTGCGCGAGGCCCGGGGCGTGGGGGAGTCGGTGACCCGCAGCGCGGACCGGATCCTCGACGGCCGCCGGTTCGACACCGGGATCCTCCAGTACTCCGCCACGCGCCTGGACCTGGCCGCCGGCCGGCACGCGCTGGTCACCGCGCACCTGACCACCCTCATCGACGCCTACGCCCGGGCCTGGAACGAGCCCACCCCCGACCCGCCCACCCCCGTACGGGGTTCGTGAACCCCGTCCACACACCGGAGGAGTCATGGATTCGAGGAAACCGTTGCGGGTCGGCGACCGGGTTCGCGTGAGGTTGCCCTGGTCCGAGGTCTGCCTGCACATGCGCGTCGCCGACCGCGAGATGGACGTCGAGATCCTCGCCGACGGCATGGCCCAACTCCACACCCTCGACGGCGCCCCGTTCTCGGCCCCGATCACCTGGGGCGAGGCCGGCGTCTACCACGACCGCGACGGCCGGCCGTACCTGTAACCCGCCCACCCCCACCCGGGGTTCGTGAACCCCGCCCCTCACCCGATTCCCGCCCCCCGGGGCCGCGTTGCGGCGGCCCCGGGACCCACCCGCCCGACACACCGCGCCACCCCTGCCGAGGAGGTTTCGTGTTCCCCCACCCGATCCCGCTCCCGACCCCGCCGGCCCCGATGCCCGCGCCGCCGCCCGGCCCCGTCGACGACGGCGCCCAGGTCACGGTGACCCCGGCGTGGTTGGCCGGCGACGACACGAACGACGCGGTGTTCAAGGCCGCCCGGGCGGCGGGGTGGCCGACCGCGATCGACGACATGGGCAACGGCCACGCCCGCTCGACCTCCGGCCGGGTGTACCTGGGGTTCCTGCCGGAGGAACTCCCCGAGGAGTTGCACCCGTTCACGCCGCTCGACCTCGACGGGGCCGGGCATGAGATCCGGGGGATCTGGACGATCGACGGCCGCCCCTACGGCGACCTCGCGTGGACGATGTCGTTCAACGACGCCCGGGGGATCGTCAGCGGGGTCCACGTGCCGCAGGAGATCGTCGCCGCCGCCGTCACGGAACTGGCCGCGCCGGGACACCAGGAGCCGGACTGGCTGGCGGACCCCGGTGACCCGGACACGGTCTGGGCGATCACCCGCGCGGCCGGCTGGACGCTCGACCATCACGACGACGACTCGATCACCGCCCGCGCGCCCGACCGCAGCGCGGCGCTCGACCACCAACCGGCCTACAGCGCCGACGAGTACGCCGTGCGCGACACCGGGGGCGGGTGGGTACTGCGCGCCTGGCAATGGTCCCTGTCCGATCACCCGGAGTTGTGGGAAGCGGAGTTCTCCCCGCGCACCCCGGCCGGTGTGATCGCCGCCGTGATGCGCGTGATGACCGGCCCCGGACTGCCCCGCCACCCGGAGGACGTGCCCGCCCACGCCCGCCGCTGATCCCCGCGACGCCCGGGGCCGCCCCGTGGGCACTGTGCCCGGCCGGCCCCGGGACCCCGCTCCCGCCCCGACGAACCACACCGACCGCACTCCACCAACCGCACGCATCGAACGAATCCACGGGAGTCACTCGTGACGAACCACGACACCGCAGACCGCATGCCGACCGACCTTCCGCCGTTCACCCTGATCCAGCGCGTCGAGACGGTGACCATCACCCGCGAGGGCCTGTGCAGCCTGCGGATGAGGCCCCTCGTACTCGACGACGCGTTCGACTCGCGCGAGGGCGACGTGTTCGTCGGCGTGATCGAGCACCCGCCCACCCCCACCACGGCGGCCCAGATCACCTGGATCGTGTTCACCCTCGCACCCCCCCGACGCCACCGACCCCCACCTGCGCATGCGCCACCGGGCCCGGTTCGACGCCGACACCCCCGAGCCCGCCGACCTGATCCGCCGGGTCGCCGCCTGCATGGCCGAACCGTTCTGACACCACCCCACCCCACCCCGTCCACCCCGCCCACCCCGGGGCGTCCACACCGCACGCCCCGGGGCCCGCAACCACCCCGCCACGACCGGAGGTTCCCCGATGTCACACACCAGCCCGCCCGCAGTGCCCCTCGGTACCCGCATGGTGGCCGCCGCCCTCCACGGGGCCACGCCCGACACCCTGCGCACCCCCACCCCGCGCACGACCCCGCAAGTCAGGTGATCGTGTTGATCGTCGCCTGCGCCGACGACGTCGACACCGCCGACGGCGAGCGCACGCGGGCCCTCGACACCACGCTCACCACCCTCGCCACCGCCTACATCTTCGACGCCGCCCCCCACCGCGCGTTGCGCCCGCACACCCCCACCACCGACCCGGCCGTCGCCGACGCCTTCCTGCGCGACGACGCCGACCACCTCGACCGCCTCCTGGCCATCCACAACGCCACGCCCCCCGGCGCCGCCGGCACACCCGGCCGCGACCCCGACCCGGACCGGCTCGCCGCCTGGCGCGCGCACACCGACAACCCCCTCGGCACCGCCATGACCCTCCAACGCCTGGACACCCACCCCGCCCTCCTCGGCGCGATCGACCCGCCCGGCGGCACCGACCCGATGGCCGGCCTGCGCCGACTGATCGCCCGCGACGCCGCCACCCTGGACGACCTCGACACCAACCTGCGCCGCCACCTGCGCGACACCGCCCGGTCCCTGTCGGCCCACGCCGACACCACCGGTGTCATCCGGCCGCCGCTCCTGCGCACCGACACCGTCGGCGCGGTGCGACACCTGCACGCCATCGGCCGCCTCGACCGCCTCCTGCGGGCCTACGCCCTCGCCCGCACCCACCTGCGCAACCGGCTCACCACCTGACCCGAGCCCGCACGCCCGGGCCGCCGCAGCGGATGCGCCCGGCCCGGGCGCCCCACCCCAACCCACCACACCCGTCCGGAGGTTCCCCGTGACGACCCGCCCCGACCGGCCCGCCCCTCGGCCGACGCCCGAGCCCGTACCGCCCCGGCCCCAGCCCGTCGCGTCGACGGTGCCGCTGGGCACCCGCATGGTCCACGAGGCGCTCGGCGACGGATCCGCCGGCCCCGACCACACCATCCACGCCCTCCTGGATGCGGGGCGCGGCCCGGGAGCGCTCCCCGGCCTGGCCCGGCTGATCGTCCACACCGCCGACACCCTCGACAACCTCGACACCGAGCTGCGGTCGAACATCGCCTCGGCCGCCGCCCGACTGGCCGCCGCCCCCGGCCTGTTGGACCGGAACATCCCCCTGGACCGGCACTACGGCGGCGACGTGGCCCTGACCGCCGCCCGCCGCCAGGACACCGCCGGCCACCTGCGCCGCCTGATCACCGTCTACCGGCGCGCTACCGGGCCCGACCCCACCGACCCCGCCGGCTGACCCCGCCCGCGCCCGGGCCGCGACAGCGCATGTGCCCGGCCCGGGCGCCCCACCCCCCCACTCGCCCGTCCCGCCACTTCCGACCGGAGGTTCCCGTGAACGCCCGCCCCGACCGGCGCACCCCACCACCCACACCCACACTGCCTTGGCCGATGCCCGATCCGTCGACGATGCCGCCCCGGGGTCGCCGCATGATCCGCCTGGCCCTCGGTGTGGACGTCACCGCCCTCACCGTCCCGCCGGGCACCGGCACCGGCACCGTCACCGGCGGCCTCGGGCCGGCCGCGCTGATCGCCGAGATCGTGCGCACCGCCGAGAACCTCGACTTCCACATCGCCGCCGAGAGGCGACGGCGGTCGGACATCGCCCGGGCCGAGGCCACCGGCGCCCGGCGCCGCTGCGACGCGCACGGCTACTCCCGGGCCGGGCGCGACGCCCTCGACGCCGGCGACGCCGCCTTCCACCGCGAGAACGCCACCCAACGGCTGCGCCGGCTCCTGGCCGCCTACCGCCATGCCACCGCCACCGCCACCGACCCGACCGCCGGCGTCGCCGACGTCGACGGCCCGTCCCGCCCCGGGGCCGAGGCCCCGATTCCCACCTGCGCGTGCGCCCGACCCGGGCGCACGATCCCACCGCACCGAAAGGACAACACCGTGAACAGCCACGCACACGCCCACCTCGACGACCCGGACAGCCGGGTCACCGTGAAGCCCTACCTGGCCGGGATCGGCGAGGACACCGTCGGCCCGATCGCCCGCCTGTTGGAGAGCCGGGGTTGGACCATGACCGACGACGCCTGCTGCAACACCACCTGGTTCTCCCCGGACGGCCTGGCCCACATCCGGTTCCAGCCCGAGGACGGCGACTACCACCGCGACGGCAACCTGTGGCGGATCACCGTCGGCGACGGCGCGTTCGGGCTCGTGTGGCAGACCACGTTCCCCGACACCGTGCCCTACGAACTGATCAAGGCGTTCGTCCTCGCCATGAACCACCCGGCCGGCCTGGAGCGCCACCCCCGCGAACTGCCCCGCCGCGCACTGGCGAGCGTGTGGGACCCGCGTCCCCTCGGCGAGGAACACCTGCACACCGACGCCCGCGCCCACCTCGACGACCCCGACAGCCGCATCGCCGTGAAGCCGTACCTGGCCGGGATCGGCGAGGACACCGTCGGCCCGATCGCCCGCCGCCTGCAGGACGCCGGCTGGACCGTGACCGACGACGCCTGCTGCAACACCACCTGGTTCTCCCCGGACGGCCTGGCCCGGGTCCGGTTCCAGCCCGAGGACCGCGACTACCACCGCAACGGCAACCTGTGGGTGATCACCGTCGGCGACGGCACCTTCGAGCCGGCCTGGCGGGTCACCTTCCCCGACGCCGTGCCCCACGAGCTGATCGGGGCGTTCGTCCGCGCCATGATCGACCCCGCCGGACTGGTGCGCCACCCGTACGAGTTGCCCGACCGCCACCACGCGGTCCACCCCGCCCGCACCTGACCCACCACCGCACACCGCCCGCCCGTCGGGCGGCACCGCGCACCACACCGGCGCCCGCCCCGCCGCACGACCGGGCGGGCGCCGGCCCCCGGGCCCGTGACCACACCGGGCCGGCCCCGCACCCCCACCCGCGCGTCGGCGATGCCCCCTGCCCGCACTCGTGCCCGCACCCCGTTCCGTCCGCCGCGCCGCCCGTCGAAGGAGGACACCACCGTGATCGTTCGCACCGCCCACGACGTCCCCGAACTCCAGGCCGAAATGGCCCAGTGGGCCCACGACGGCACCCGCCACGGCGCCGCCGCCTACTTCACCGGCGTATTCACCGCCGCCGGCTTCACCGCCCTGCCCGGCGACCCGGAACCCGCCGAACGCCCCGCGGCCGAATCGATGGCCCACCACCTCGCCGACACGCTCGACCTGGCCGAGGCGTTCTACGTCACCTCCGACATGACGGCCCTGGCCCACCACGCCGCACGCCGCCTCACCGACTACGCCTTCACCGTCGAGGACATGCCCGCCCCCGCCGGCGTCCTCGTCTACCAGGACCCGCCCCCCGACCGCCACCACCGCCCGGTCCAGGCCATCACCTGGGGCCCGCGACGCGGCCTCACCACCGTCGACTACTGGGTCCTGCCACCGCGAACCCCCCGCAACGACGAAGTGTCCCCCGACGACCCCGTCGTCCGGCGGTTCACCACCCTCGACCCGAACACACTGCCCCCGGGCATGGACACCCCACACGGCTACGCCTTCGCCTCCACCACCGCCCTGCGACCGGGGGACCGCCTCGACGGCGACGAAGGCACCCACACCCTGCGCCTGCTCGCCGCCACCTGGCTCCTGATGGGCCAGAGCATCGCGACCACCGATACCCTCCACGCCCCCCGCGCCAGTCGCCGCCGCATCGCCCGCCTCGCCCCCCGAACCCCGACCAGCGTCCGCGTGATCGAACTGCGCCATGCCCGCACCCCCGGGGACGGCACCGCCGAGAACACCCCCGGAACCCGCGCCTACCAACACCGCTGGGTCGTGCGCGGCCACTGGCGCCGCTACCGCGACCCCCGCTTCAGCGACGAGGTCCGCGCCCGCCCCATCTGGATCGGCGACCACATCGCCGGCCCACCCGGCGCCCCCCTCATCGGCGGCCGACGCGTACACGTCCTCAAACGCTGACCACCCCACCCCACCCCGGCGCACGACGCACGACGACCCCGCCGCCGGTACCACGCACCACCCCGGTGCCCACCCCGGTGCCCACCCCGGTGCCCGCCCCGCTCTGCCGCAACGACCGGGCGGGCGCCGGCCCCCGGCCCCGCGACGCCCCACGAACGGAGAATCCGGTGCCCACACCGCCCACACCCGCGACCGCCGACACCGGGCCCGGTACCCAGGCGGTCGTCGAACGCCTCGGCATCACCCCGGCCGCGTTGCACGAGCGGCACGCCGGCCCGGGCGACGTCCTGCACGGTCTGGCCGTGTTGATCGACACCGTCGCCACCGACGTCGACCGCGACACGATCCGCCTGACCGACGGCATCGGTCGACTGACCCGCACCCTGGACCGCGCCCTGACGGCGGCGACTCACACCAGCCGCCTGCACGACCTGGGGATCGCCCGGTCGGTCGGCCGCGACCTCGACCTCGTCGCCGTCCGACACGCCCACGCCCTCGCCCACCTCCACGCGCTCCTGGGCGTCTACGACAAGGCCCGCGCCGCGACCACCGCCCCCGCACCGGCGAACACGCCCGCCCCTGGGGCCGCCCTCGAACCGCCCCCGCCCCGCCGCCGCAAGGAGCCCCGCACCGGGCCGTGTTTGTGCCCATGCAACCACGGCGGGTTCTGCGGCGGTTGCGGCCACGCCGGCTGCGGCAGCCGATAGACCCCGCCCCGCACCCCGCCCAGCCCCGACAGGCAGGCCGCGCCCGCCACATCGCGGGCGCGGCGCGGCCGGAACCGACCGACCGTTCCCGCCCCATTTCCGAGGAGAAGTCATGGGCATGCTGCCCACCCGGTTCAGCCACAACAGCCCCGGCCTGTACAACCCGACCGCACCCCTGAACGAGCCCGCCCGGGTCGCGACGATCGCCCGCGCGTTGTGGGCCGCGCCCGGCGCCGGAGCGTTCCACGTGCCGGTGGCCCCCGCCTTCCGGGGGCAGGCGTCGATGAGCGTGCACCCGGTCGTCGTGTTCTCCGCCGGCCCGATCGTGGGCCTGAGCGTGCACCCGCGCACCCGGTTGGACGACCCCCGGCTCGGCGACCCGCTCGCCCACGTGACGTTGCACGGGAGCGCCGTACGGCCCGAGGTCGCCGCCCCCGTCGTGCGCGCGATCACGGCCCACGCCCCCGAGAGCCCGGGCACCACAACAGCCGCCGAATGGGACCTGGAAGCACTCGTCGGGGAGACCAACGCCCGCCCCTCCGAGCCGGGGATCACCACCGATCCGGCGAACTTCCACGGACCCGCCCACGTGAGGGTCGCGGGCCGTGACATCCACGTGAGCCGGCCCATGCTCGACACTCGCGCCGTCCTGACCCCCCTCGGCGCGTGGACCCACCCGGTGCTGGCGGCGGTCGTCGAGGCGATGGCCCAGCCCGCTCTCGGCACGCCGACGCCGCGCCTGCGCGAGGCGTACGCGCCGGTGGTCGACGCGCTCACCGCCGCCGGGCACGTCGCCCGCGTCGCCCTCGACGACGAGTACCCGGTGATCCTTGTGGTCCTGCCGGACGGTTCCCGCCTGCACATCGCCGACGCCGACCACGACGACGAACTCCCCGACCACCTCGGCGAGGTCGCCACGTGGACGGCGATGCACCACCGCTGGGACGACCCGCTCACCGACTACCTCCCCGAGGACGTCGTCCGCGTCCCGCGCACCGCACCCGCCGACGACGCCCACATGGTCGAGGCCGTCACCGCCTACGTCCGCGCCATGCGCGAGTTCTGCTACCGCCGACCGCCCACCACGTGAACCCACCGCCGAACGGCGGGGCGAACACACCACACCCGCCCCGCCGTTCCACCCCAACCCCATACCGACCCACACCCGGAAAGGGACAAACCCGTGACCGACGACCCCACACCGACAACCCCAGCCGATCCCACCGCCCCGGCCGATGCCCCCGTCCCGGCTTCCGAGCCCGAGGCGCGTCCGTCCCTGACCCTCGTCCGGCGCGAGCGTGCCCGCGTCCACGTCACCTCGCCGCTGCTGACGGCCCCGCTGGTCCCGTACACCGTGCTCGGCGTGCGGCGCGGCGAGGACAGGACGATCGTCGCCGCCGTCGAGGGGCGCTCCGGCGACATCGACATCGCCCTCACCCCCCAGAGCCGGCACACCACGGCGTTCGTCGACAGGGTCTGGAACGTCGACACCCGCGAGGCGATGCGCTGCGTCCGCGACCGACTTGCGGGCATCCGGCCCGACCACGACGGCGCGGCCCACGTCGTCGCCGAACACGAATACGTCAAGGTCCTCGCCGACGGCGTCGACTACGTCCACGCCCCGTTCACCGTCGTCGGCCTGCGCCTGCCCGACGACACCGCCCTCGTGCTGGGCGCCTTCGAGGGCGAACCCGTCGACATCGAACTCGCCTGCCTGTCCGACGGATGCGTGCCCTTCGCCGACCCGGTATGGGCCATCGACGCCGACCACGCCCTCAGCCGCGCCGGTATCACCCCCGGCCGCGCCAAGCCGGTCCGGTGGTGGAGCGTCTACGGCACG
This sequence comes from Embleya sp. NPDC020630, assembly GCF_044334985.1. Classification (NCBI taxonomy): domain Bacteria; kingdom Bacillati; phylum Actinomycetota; class Actinomycetes; order Kitasatosporales; family Streptomycetaceae; genus Embleya; species Embleya sp. NPDC020630. Next base: position 70,918 of record NZ_JBIRUB010000021.1, on the reverse strand, counting down.
TGCGACGACGACTGCGAAGTGACGTTCCACGCCGCCATACCCGGCGAGCCCGCCCTCGACGTCCGCCACGAGATCCCCGGATTCGGCGAGCACACCTTCGCCCACGAGGACACCGTCCGCGCCACCGGCCCGGAACGCGCCGTCCGCATCGCCACCGAACGCTTCAACGCCGGCATGCGCGACTGACCCCCAGCCGAACGACCAACACCCCCAACCGAACGACCACACCCCCAAGTGAGTCACCGATGACAACCACGGAACCCACCCCCTCCACCGGACCCCGAGGACAGACCGAACCGGACGACCGCTGGACCCGCCCGACGTTCGAGGCCCTGCCCGAACGCCGCCGCGCGGCCGTGACCGCCGCCGCCGGCGCCCTGTGGCGCGCCAAGACCCACACCCCCGCCAAGGCATGGGACGCGGCCCTGAGCGCGGACTGGCGCATCCACCTCGACGCGCCCGACGAGGACGACTACACCACCGTGTGCACACCGGTCACGGGCGGCAGGACCCACACCGCCCAACCCCGCGACCCCGAACACGAATACCAGGCCGTGTATCCGCTGTGCCGCACGATGGACCGCAACCAGCGGCTCACCCACTACCGGATCACCACCGGCGAACTCACCTGCCGCACCTGCATCGGGTACCGCGAAGGACGCGCCGCCGCCCGCGCACGCCGCGCCGACGCCGCCCCCTGCACCTGCTGCCACGACACCGCGACCTGACCCGCGCCCCGGGCCCGCCGCGACGTGACGCCGCGGCGGGCTCGGAAGGCCCCGCCCGACACGCCGACGGCCGCGCGAGGTTCCACGCCGCCGTCCCGGGCGGGCCGGTCCTCGACGTCCGCCCCAAGGTCCCCATCCCCGAAAGGCACATCATGAGCTACCCCGACGAAACCTCCGCCGACGAACTTCAGGCCATCCGCGAGCAACGGCTCGACGTGGACCTCGAAATGGCGGCCATGACCGCCGTGGGCGATCGCATCGCCGAACTCCGCCGCGCCGGCATCTGCACCCACGGCTCCACCCAGGGCCACCGCGCCGACCCGGACCTGCGCCCCGGACAGCTCAGGTGCACGGACACGTGCAAGCGGGTCTTCGCCTCGGACGAGGAATGGCACGCCGCCATGGACGCCGCGCTGGACATGTGAGCCGCGCCTTCACCACCGCGCCTGATCGCGTCCGTGTCCGGGCCGGCCGGTGCGCAATGCCGCGGGCCCGGACAACCCCGCCCCCACCCGACACCTCGAACGCGGAAGGAACACAGGCATGCACACCCCCGACCATCGGGCACACGACGACGAGAGTCCGCACGTGGACGAGGCTCGCGCCTTGATCGACTCCGCCTGCGTCGACGAACACCACGTTCGACGCGAACACCACCGCGCGACGTTGTCGAACCTGTGCGACGACCTCGTCCGCGCGGCCCGCGCACACGAGTACGACCAGACCCGCGCCCAATTCCCCGACGAGGACATCCACCTGGAGAACGGACACACGCCCTACATACGCGTGCTCCAGGACGTGTGGGAGCTGCGCTACTTCCCGCCCTCCGCCGTGGAGATCCACGAGAGCGGCCACGGATACCGCGACGGGTTCTCCCTCCACGACGACCTCGACGTGCCCCTCGACGCGTTGGCCTCGGTCACCACGAACGACCTCCGCGTGTACCTGTGCCGATGGATCACAGCCCGACGGTGAACCACGCCCACGCCACACCACACCCGCATTCGCGAACCCCCGGAAGGACCACACCATGAACGACGAGCACTACGCCGCCCTGACCATCATCGACTGCTGTCCGGACACCGCCGCAGAACTCGGCGACCGGCTGCGGGACGCCGGATTCCTGACCGACGCCGAGCGCTACCGCACCGACCCCGACGCGCAGGAGCAACCCCCCGCCCCGGGCGAGGTCCTGACGGCCTACGGCATCGACACCGACGGCATCCAGGACGTCCTCGACGAACTCGCCGCGCTCGACCCCCGTTTCGCGTGCCGGGTGCGGACCGAGGGCGAACGGGGCGAACCCGGGACCCTGTTCGTCCACCTGCCGGGACGAACGTGGCGAGGCCCGTGCGACCGGGCCGCCACCCCTGTCGTCGACGCCGACACGGCCGCCGCCATCGCCGCCGAACCCGACCACCACACCCGCGCCCGACTCCTCGACGCCGCCACCGGCCACCGCATACGCGCCGCGCTCGCACACCTGCAACACCTGCACGACCTGGAGGCGATCGCGACGGAGGTCGGCATCGCCGAATCGGATCTGGACGCCGCCGTGCACGACGTGTTTGCGGAACAGGCCGCCGAGGTCAACAACGGGGGACGCCCGGCCCAACTCGTCCTGTTGAACGAGGGTTGTCGCGACCGGGACGCCTTCCGGGACCTTCTTCGAGACCTGCGGTCCTGACCCCACACGCGACCGCCCCGTACACGACCGAACCGGCACGCCACGGCGCCACCCGCCCGAGCACCGCCACACCGGGCGGCCCGCGCCGGCCGGAAGCCCCTGACCGGGCGTCGTTCCCGCACCGCACATCAGGCACCGCCCGCGGCCAGCCCGACGCAGGCGCCCGCGATCAGGAACGGCCCGAACGGCACCCGCGCACCCGGCCCACCGGTCACCAATGCGACCGCAACCCACAGAGCGGCCAGGACGAACGCCGCGCCCGTGCCGACGAGTACGCACGACCACCCCGCCCACCCCAGCCCAACGCCGACGACCACGGCCAGCTTGACGTCGCCCATGCCCATCCCGCCCACCGCCGCCATCGCCAGGTGCACCACGCCCACGACCACACCCGCCGCCGCGGCCCGCGCGAACGCCCCCGGCCGGCCCTGGACCACGGCAACTCCCGCCAGGATCACGACCAACCCCACGCCCGCCACCCCCACGAGCCGGTCAGGAAGCCTCCGCACCGAGACGTCGACCAGAGCCGAGGCAACGGCGAACGGCACCAGCCACCACCACACCACCGCCGTCCACACCGGAGCCGCCACCGCCGGCGCCCCGACGAACCCCAACCCCGTCACCACCTCCGCCACCCACGGCGCCGCACCCACCCGTACCCCGCACCACCGGCACCGCCCCCGCACCGACAACGGCCGCACCACACCTCCCGCCGCGACCACCACCTCGCCACACCCCACACACTCCCGCCGCGGCGGCGCACCCGCCGGCACCGCGTACCGGAACACGACGACCCGCACGAGGGACCCCACACCGAACCCGACGACGAACACGACCACCCACCCCGCCACCGCCATCCCGACCCCTTCCGTCACGTCGCGCCCTCGACGACCCTCGGGCCCTCTTCCGCTCGCTGCGGATGCGGAGTAGCGTTCCCGGCCCCGATCTTGGAGGTCCCGTGTGGATCATCCGTGAATAGACGAACGACGACGGCGTCACCTGCCGGGCCGTGATGAGCGAAGAGGCCGCCGCCCGCCCCGACGAGGAATACCGCGCCACCCACCGCCGCCTGCGACCCCGCCTACCCGACCCCGCGCTCGAACCCGTCAACCGCCTGCTGAACACCAACCTGGACGCGTTCGTCCTCGAACGCCTCGAAAACCTCCACACCCCCGGCAGAAACGTCGGCATGAACGACCTCCTCCCGGGCCTGCTCCGCCCGGACATCGACCCGCAGCTGCTGGCGACGATCGACCGGCTCCTCGACCAGGAGATCGAGGCCCTCGCCGACCGCATCTGCCGCGGCACACCGCGAGAGACCCGTCCGCGGGCAACCGGCCCTCCCCTCTTCCGGGGGTCCGCGCGACGCACGAGAGCGGCCCCGAAACCGCACGAGACGATTTTCGGGGCCGCTCCCATGTCATCCCCCGCGGGGCACAGCCCGCACACCACGCCGCGAGACGAATGTGTGGACCCCACGAAGGGCACCCGCCCACCCTGCCGGCAACCCGCCCACCCCCGCACACGATTCACCCGAACGACCTCACGTGCACGAGTACCCGACTGCGCCCGGTCGAGCGTCGCCGGTCGCGGCCGGCGCCCGCGGGGGCCAGGAATGGGTCGACCGCAGCAGAATTCCGACGCCGGAAAGACGCCGGACCACCGCGCCGAACCCCCGATCGCCTCCTCACGGCAAGCGAATCTTCTGTTCGAGAAGGTGCCTCAATGCGCTGCACAAGAAAAAGCCACGGTGAGAACGCCGATGTCGCACGCACACGGCCGCGCCCAGGCAGGAGCTGCAGCGGGCGGAGGCCGGCTGCCCGCCCGTTACCGACAACGCGTGCATCGTCCGGGTCCAGTTGTCGGACCGCAGGTCCCGCGTCGGGGGTAGGGCGTCACCTTCGCGGGACCTGAAACCGCTGGTAGCAGGGTTGAGTGGTCTGTGGCTCCACTCCGGCGGTCACAACTGCTGCGCGTTCTCGTGAACATCGTGTGCCGTCGTGCTCGGTTCACGGTCTGGGTTCCCATGAGCGCGGGGGTGGTTCTCCGGTCTTTCCGGGAGGGAGTCCGGGGGCCGACACGCGTGAACGAGGTGCGAACATGTGGGAGTTCGGACATGGCGGGCCTGTCGAGGTTCCGGCACCGCCCGCTGGAAGCCTTACCTCCGCCCCTTCGCCGTCGTAGCGTCCGCCCCGGGACAACCAGCCGGGCGTTCGGGTGCCGGATCGAGGGGCGCACGGCCCCGCGACGAGACATCCGCTTCGCTCACCCGACCGGCACGTGTCCACCGCACGTGGTTTCTCGTCCGTCGAGAAATGTTCACACGAGCGTCGACAGGAGTGTCCGATGAAAGAGCACACACTTCGACCACGGCACCTCACCGCGCGGGGCGTCCGCGGCGGGATCGCCGCCCCGACCGCGACCCTGGTCCGCCCCGGTGCCGCCGCGGCGACCACTGGCTCCGACCCCGCGCGGTCGCGCGCGGGCGGCGAACGGGTTCGCGTCGCGACCGCACGTGGATTCCGACCCGGTTCGTTCCTGTCCGTGCACATCCGGACCTCCGCGGTGTGCGCCGCCTGAGCGGGGGTGGGACGAATGCACGTGCAAATCCTGGGGCGAGTGCGCGCGTGGCAGGACGGTGTCGAGATCGATCTCGGTCGCGCCCGGCAGCGCGGTTTTCTGGGGCTGCTGGCGTTGACGGACGGACAGCCGTGGTCGCGGGCCGACTTGGTGGACGCGTTGTGGCCGGACGATCCACCCGCCACTGCGGCGAACATCATCCAGGGCCATGTCAAACACCTGCGCCGACTCCTGGAGCCGGAGCGCGTGCGGCGCGCCGCGAGTGTGGTCATCCCCGCGGTCGGCGACGGGTACGCCCTTCGGATCCCGGACGGCGGCTTGGACCTGGCGCGGTTCCGCGGTCTGGCCGCCGCGGCCGATGAGGCGGCGCGCGCCGGTGAACACCCGCGGATGACCCGGCTGCTCGGGGACGCGCTGCGGCTCTGGCAGGGGCCGCCCCTGGCCGACGTGCCGGTCCTCGCCGACCACCCGAAGGTGCTCCGACTGCTCGGGGAGCGCCGGACGGTGCTGGCCCGGTACGTGGACGCGCTGTTGGCCGCGGGTGCCGCGGCCGAAGCACTGCCGCTCCTGGAAGAGGAGGCGAGCCGCCACCCCTTCGACGAGGCCACACAGGCGCGGTTGATCAGGGCGTACCAACTCGCCGGGCACCGCCGAAAAGCGTTCGTCGTGCACGAGAGCGTGCGTCGGCGGCTCGTCGCCGAACTCGGCGTCGATCCCGGGCCCGAACTCGCCGCGGCACACGCCGCGTTACTGAGTCGGCGAGACCAAGACGAAGGGACGGCGGCCCCTCCCGGCTCCGCCCCGGTCGAAGGGATCGAGCGGGACGCGGCCGTGGCCGAGGCGCGGCCTCCCGCCGTGGCCGAGGTCCCCGCCCAACTCCCTCCGGACCTGCCGGTCTTCGTGGGCCGCGGCAACGAACTGGAGCAACTCGACCACCTGGTCGACCACTTGACGCCGCGCGCCGACGCGGTGACGATCGCCATGATCACCGGTCCCGCGGGGGTGGGAAAGACCGCCCTCGTGGTGCACTGGGCGCACCGTCGGGCCGATCGGTTCCCGGACGGGCAACTGTTCGTCAATCTCCGGGGATTCGCCCCGGGCGGGCCCGCGGTGACGCCGGCCGAGGCGGTACGGGGGTTCCTGGACGCGTTCGCGGTGCCGCCACAGCGTATACCGGTCAGTGTCGAGGCGCAGAGCGCGCTGTGCCGCAGCCTGCTGTCCGGCCGTCGGGTGCTGGTGGTGCTGGACAACGCCGCGCACGCCGAGCAGATCCGTCCGCTGTTGCCCGGTTCGCCCGGCTGCCTGGTGCTGGTGACCAGCCGCAACCGGATGCCGGGCCTGGTCGCCGCGGAGGGGGCCGCGCCGACCGTCCTCGATGTCCTGCCCGCCGCCGAGGCCAGGAAGCTGCTGGTCGGCCGGATCGGGCCGCACCGGGTGGCGGCGGAACCGCGGGCGACCGACGAGATCATCACCCGGTGCGCGGGGCTGCCGTTGGCCTTGGCCGTCGTCGCCGCCCGGGCGGCCACCCACCGTGACTTCTCGCTGGGTGCGCTCGCCGGCGAACTGAGCGCCGCCCGCACCACCCTCGACCCGTTCGCCGGCGACGACCAGGCCACCGACGTACGGGCGGTGTTCTCCTGCTCACACCGCACCCTCGACAGCGCGGCGGCCGGGCTCTTCCAACTCCTGGGCCTACACCCCGGACCGGACATCACGCCGCCCGCGGCGGCCAGCCTGGCGGCGGTTCCGGAGCCCCGGGCGCGCCGACTGCTCGCCGATCTGGCCCGGGTGAACCTGATCACCGAGCACCTGCCCGGCCGGTTCGCCTGCCACGACCTGCTCCGCGCCTACGCCGTCGAACTCGCGGAGGCCCACGAGCCGGCGGCGGAGCGCACCGCGGCGCGGCGGCGGATTCTCGACCATTACCTGCACACGGCATACCGGGCCACGCAGATGACGGATCCGCATCGGGACTCGGTGACGCTGACCCGGGAGCAGCTCGAGCCCGGAAGCGTCCCGGAGCACCTGATCGACCGGGATCACGCGGTGGACTGGGTCGCCACCGAACACCAGGTGCTCCTCGCCTCCGTTCGGCTGGCCGCCGACACCGGCTTCGAAGCCCATGCCTGGCGGCTGGCCTGGTGCCTGGCGAACTTCCTCGAGCTGCGCGGGCACTGGCAGCAGCAACTCACCATGCAGATGAGCGTGTTGGAGGCGGCGCAGCGTCTCGACGACCCGGTGGCACTGGCGCACACCCACCGAATCCTCGGTCGGTGCTGCGCTCGACTGGGCCGGAACACGGACTCGCGCCGCCACTTCGAGGCGGCACTCGCCCTGTTCCGAGACGTCGGCGACCTCGTTGCCCAGGCCCACACGCACCGCAACCTGACGGTGCTCTTCAACAGCCTGCACCGCTACCGGGAGTCCCTGAGCCACGCGCTGCTGGCCTTCGAGATACTGCGGTCCTCGGGCCACCGCGACGGGCAGGCCCGAGCCCTCAACGCGCTCGGCTGGGTGTACGCGCACCTGGGCGACCAACAACGAGCTCTGACCTGCTGCCGGCGGGCCCTCGTCCTGGCCCGGGAACTGGGCGATCGTTTCTGCACGGCCAACACCCTGGACAGCCTCGGCTTCGCGTATGCCTGTCTCGGACGGCACCGATGGGCGGTGGAACACTACGACCGGGCCCTGCACATGCACCGGGAGAGCGGGGACCGCTACTACGAGGCGGAAACCCTGATCCAGCTCGGCGACAGCCACCGGGCCCTGGGCGAGATCCCCAAGGCCCGGGACGCCTGGCACCGCGCCCTCGCCATCCTCGACGACCTCGGCCACGACCAGGCGGAAGCGGTACGCACCCGGCTGCGGCGGTAGCCGCCTCGCCTCGGCGCGGGACAGCGGTCGAGCCGGGTTCGTCGGCGAACCCGGCTCGACCCTGTGCGGATGCGGCGTGCAGGTTGGGAAGGGCTCAGCCCACCGATTCGACGCCTTCATCCACCCGATAGCCCTGCGGGCACTGGGCGTACACGTAGTAGCTGCCCGGTCCGTACAGACCGCTGTAGTACCTGCCGCCGACCGAGCACGTGATCCAGAAGTGGATGGTGCCACTGGACACGTTGCAGTTCCATGACGCCGCGTTGTTGTAGCGGAACGGCGGGAAGCAGGTGAAGTTGGCCATCGCCGCAGCCGGTGCCCGGTCCGACGCGGAGGCCGCGGGCGCGGCCTGGATACCGGTTCGGTGCTGCTGGAAGACGCTCTTGCCCGGCGTGGGCGCCGCCTGGGCCGAAGCCATCGTCGCGATGCCGACGATCATGGCGGCCAGGACCACCAGGCCCGCCTTCAGCGTCATGCGTATGCGATTCACCATGAGGGACACTCCTTCGGAATCTCGTACGCGGATCGATCCGCGTGTGACGACGATGGCAGCGCCGACTGGAGCATTACTGACCGACGATTGACCGGCCGCTGAATCGGGCGTGGGCGCACGTCGCCTGTTGCCGACCTCGGTGATGTTGTCGTCCGCGCGGCCTGCACGCGGCATCCACGTGCGGCGAACGCGGCGAACGCGATGACGGTGATGGCGAGGGCGACGAACAAGCCGTGGTCTACCGGCCGTCGGGCGTCACCCTGAAGTCGAAGGTGTGCCACCATGCGGGCCGCATGTGGATCGCGATGTAGCCGGCCGGGGTGTCCTCCGTCGCGTCGATGTAGTCGCCGGCGCGGTCCGAGCCCATGTATCGGGCGGCCAGGTCGAAGCGCTCCCGCCGCGAGGTCGGGCCGATCCCCACCGACACGTACCGGTAGTCGTCGACCTCGGCCACCTGCGCGCACAACGCGAACCGGCCGGCCTCCTCGATGAGCCGGACCTTGCGCAGTCCGGGGCACGTGATCACCGAGACGAGTCCGCCGGGCCCGTACTCGTACCAGATCGGCACGGTCAGCGGGGCACGTCCGGCCTCGGCCGCGACGCTCAGGTCGTGAAGCGGGTGAGTGTGAGTTCGCGGTCGCCTCCGGCCTCCGCCAGGACCGCAACCACATCCGCCACGACGACGACCCACGGGTGCGCCGTCGCGCGGTGCGGGTGGCCCGTCTGCGGCCGCACCTTCTGCACTGGGCAACCTCGGACCGCCGCGTACTGCCCAGCGACAGCACGTTCGCACCACCGACCGAACCGCCGCCGGACACCCGACTCCGAGACGTGGCAACGCGGATGCTCACATGAGCGGCACGACGCCGCGCCCCCTCACGGTTCCCATCAACGGTGTCGCGGGAATCGCGGGACCGGGCCCAGCTCCGAACAGCGCGTCGGGGATGCTTCATGGGGAAGCTGGTGGACAGGTGCGCTCGCGGTGCTTGCTTCCGGCGGGGGTTGCCGTTCACGATGCGGTGAGGAGGTGACGATGGTCTGGGTGCCCAGGACACGCTGGTTGATTGGGGACGTTCGACGGGACACGGCGCGGGAGCTGCGTGCCGCGTACGACCACGGCGCGTCGATCCGCGAGATCGCGACCGAGGCGGGACTGTCCTACACCGCGACGCATCGCCTGTTAGGAACAGTTGAGGTGTCTCACGCGCTTTGGTGTCTCAGCCGACTGCATGTCGACGCTGTCCTATTGAACTCGGTGTGCACCGGCCACGTGTCTCGCAGAGACTGCTGAAAACGTGACCGTTTCGTGGCTCGTGCCTCGAAAGGCCGGTACGAAGTGACGCTGTTCGGCCGCTGGCCGGTCGTCGTTGCGACCATCGGCGCCGGCGGCCAGGGCGCCCCGCAGTCCCGGCCCAGCGCAAGGCCCGCCGCAGGGACGCGAATCGGGTCAGCACACTCATGCCCTGAACAAGATCGTTCTCACCGATATCCGCTGTCCCGATGTTCCCCGAGGCCGGTGAGTCCCGCGAGTTCGCGAAAACTGAAGGTTCCTCAAGGCGAACCCACGGGCCAGCCACCCCGATTCTGGCGAAAGGACGCGCGAGTTCGCTTCAAGACACGGGTCCACCCTCAGCTGACTCCACATCCGGCGCCGCCTCCGCGCGGTGGATGGTGTGGACGCTGAGCACGGGATCGAGGGCAGGAACGAGGACCCTGGTGGCGATGTCCACCAGGTGCGGTGGTGCGGTGCCGGCCTGCAGGGCGGTGACGTACTCGATGACCTGCGCGTGCGTGAGTGTCTGGACCCGTTGTCGCAGCACGTGCATGGCGATGATTCGTCCATCGGCCGCCGCTGTCCGGCGGATCTCCTCGTGCAGCTCATCCACTGCGGTGCGTGTGGTCGTCTTCCTGATGCGGGTCCGGTAGTCCGGCTCCCATTCGCCGGTGACTGCGGCGACCGGTCCGATCTGGTGAAGACCCCCATCGAGGCGATCCACCAGGTAGGGGCCGTTGCCGCCCAAGAGCTGACCTGGGTCTCCCGTGCGTAGGTATTCCGCTGTTTGGTAGTAGACGATCCAGACGAGTTCGTGCTCCTCAGCCCCAGCCACCACCAGCCGCCCCGAGTACTTGCGGTCCAGATCCGCCTGGGCCACCCGGATCGCGAAGTCACGGTCGATCATGTCCGGCAGCATCTCGCACGCCGAGGGACACGAACAGGAGTTTTCCTCCGCCGGGTTCGCTTCGTCCCAGGTGAGGGATTCAGGCATCCGCTACGTGGAGATGCACTTCGACCGGGCCCAGGTGCTGGTCATGGGCCAGGACGATCTCGTCCGCGAGGTTGAGGACCCGGATGGTGCCACCGGGAAACCGGACGGTGATGCCGATGGCGAAGTCGTAGTCGCCGTCCTGGTAGCGGATCTCTCGGACGGAGAGGATCTGCCGGCCGATGAACCGGGTCATGGGGAACTCGGGTGGGTCGTCCTCGGCCGTGGTGTGGCCGTACTCGTCCATGTCGTAGGGGCCGTGGGGCTGGTCCATCTCCAGGGACAACCCGTCGCCCGTTGTGTGGAACCGGACGGGGCCGAGGCCGTCCATGTGCAGCCACATGTGCAGGAGGGAGGGCTCGGTCTCCTGGTAGTGGTGCCAGGACGTCGTCACCTTCAGCAGGTGCCTTCCGACCAGGTCCTCAGCGTTGATCATCCGTCGATGCTGCCACGACGTTCCACGATTCGGCACTGGTTTCCAGGAGGCGCCGAGCCGAGTCCGCGTAACGCATGGCGGTCTTCTCGTCGAGCCTGAAGACCTCGGCGAGGTGGAGTGGGTCGGGGCCATGGACCATGGCCTCTTCGAGCTGTCGGTCGACGCGGAGCCGCTCCAGCGTTGCGCCATCGCCCACCTCTGAGACACCAAGAGGCACACGAAGCTAACGCCCTCTGATGCATCCCGGCGGACATCGCCGAACCTCCTGAGACACCCGCAGAACCTTGGTATAACGCCTGCTCCGTGAGGGGGGAACGCCCCTGAGGGCTCGAGGCCCCAGGCGCGGCGGGCGCCCCCTCGCATGATGACGCGCCCGCTGCCGACGGGTCGTTGCTCGTTGTTTCGGTCGGCGGTGTGTGTCGACCCGGTTCGCGTCGGACGCGTCACCCCGGAGGGGGCAGCGCGCCGCCCGGGTTCAGTTGCGGGTAGTGGCGCGCAGGAGGTCGGCGGCTTGGCGGGCGAGGCGGTCCAGGGTCGCGGGGGGCAGGGTGACGTTGTCGGCGAGGGGTGTGACGACGATGCCGGCGAGGTTGGGTCCCACGCGGATCAGGATCGAGTCGACGGTTTTGGGCCCGTCGTGTTCGACGATGACGCGTATGCCGAGGCTCTCGTCCCCGAGGGCGGGGGCGGGGAGTGTGCTGAAGCGGGCGGTGGTGCCCTGGTAGGGCATGGGGATTCCGGTGCAACCGGCGAGCATGGCGCGGGTCTTGGCCACCTGGAGCGCGGCGCTGTCGCCGTTGTACACCTGCACGGAGGCGGCCAGCCGCAGCCCGTTGACGCTCTCGAATTCCCGTCGTGCGCCCAGGGCGATGGTGATTGCACCGGCCGGTGCGCCCGCGATGGCGCGGTCGCATCCCGCGTCGCCGCTGCTGCCCGAGTAGGGTCCGGAGGCGGGTTTTGACCCGGTGTCGGTGAGGGCGCCCCCGCTCCATCCGGGGCCGAGGTCGTCCGCGGTCAACACAGCGCGCCGCGCCCGTTCCTGCGTCAGCGGGCCCGCTGCGGCGGGCGGGGGTGTGGCGCGGTTGTGGTCCATGGTCGAGTCCACGCCGGGTCGTCCCTCCATCGCGGCGACGACGGCGAAGCGACCGTCGGGGCTGCGGAGTTTGACGCGGTAGGACTCGGGGAGTTGCTCGGCGGTCATGGCAGCGACGAGTGCGGGGTTGTTCGCGTTCTGCGCGCGGAACAGCTCCCACGCCTGCTGCTGGTTCTCGTAGTAGACGTGCTGGACCTGCGGCATGGCCTTGAGCGCGTCGACGATCTCCTGGCGCTGTGCGCTGGTGACCGGACCGTCGTAACAGCCCCCTCGAGGGACGGCGGTCCGGCACAGGAACACGGCCAGGTCCGCTTTGTCCGCCCAGTAGTCGACGCCCGGCGGCGGCAGTTTGCTCTCTCCGTCCGTCGTCTCGTCGTCGTCCGGCTCGGCGGAGCCGGCCGGTGCGGATGATTTGACGGCGGCTCGCTTCGGGAACGGTTTGTCGTTCCCGCCGGAACACCCCGCGACCGCCGTGATCGCCAAGAGCGTGGCCGCGCACCCGATGCTGATCCTGCCCGCGTGTGATGCGCGAAGTTTCGTCATGTTCATCCCCCGGTCGTGAACGTGCCTGGTACCGAGCGTAGTTGGCGTCTCTCTCATCGGATACGACCGATTCGCCGAAGCCGGCGCGGGGCGGCAGCCGCCAGGTGTGTCGCAGGGGCGGAGACGGATCCCCGGAAAGCATGCCCAGGCCTGGCCACATGCTCCGACCTCGCGCACGAGTCGGGTGCCGTCGCCCGCGAACGTCGCCGAGCCGGACCTCATTGCCTGGATGACCCGCGTCTTGGACTATGTCCCGCCGCCCGTCGGGGCCTTCGCCGCGTTCCTTCGGAACGACCGGCTCGACCCTGCGACGGATGGCACGGCACGAAACCGGCGGGCGCGGGGCCCGTGTGAAGTTCGCCGGCGGATTCGCCGCCGGGCGATTGTGGCTGGTGGTCTGCGTATGCGCGTGGTGGGGTGTGCGACGCTCCAGGCATGACTGTTGCGTCGATTCTCGCGGTGGCCTGTCGGCGGTACGGCTTCGACTCGGACGCCGCAGAGGTGATCCGCCTGGGGGAGAACGCCCTGTATCGATGTCCCGGTGGCGTGGTCGTGCGTATCGCGCGTGCCGGTCAACAGGCTTCGGCCGTCCGGGAGATACGGGTGGCGCGCTGGCTCGCGTCGCACGGGATACCCGCGGTCGAGGCGCTCGAGGTCGACCAGCCTCTCCTGGTCGAGGATCGGCCCGTGACGTTCTGGCGTGAGCTTCCCGCGCATCGCGCGGGTACGCCCGTGGAGATCGCGGCGCTCCTGCGACGGCTGCACGACCTTCCCGTTCCTCGGCAGGAGGGCTTCGGGATGTTGGCGCCCTTCGTGCGGCTGCCCGAACGCCTTTCCGCGAGCACCGCGGTGGACGTGGGTGATCGGGAATGGCTCCTCGATCGTCTCGCGCAACTCACCGCGCGGTGGGAGGAGGGGCTGCCGGCGGGCCTTGCGGAGGCGGCCGTGCACGGCGACTTGTGGTCGGGCAATCTGGCGGTGGACGACGCGGGAGTTGCCCGGCTGTTGGACCTGGAACGCTTCTCGGTGGGACCCCCGGAGTGGGACCTGGTGTCGACCGCGATCAAGCACACGTCGTTCGGCAAACTTTCGGCCGAGGAGTATGGGGCGTTCGTCGCCGTGTACGGGGTCGACGTCACCGGTTGGGACGGGTACGCGTTGCTGCGGGACATCCGCGAGTTGCGGATGACGTCGTACGTGATCCAACTGGCTTCGGAGAACCCGGTCCACGCGCGCGAGGCTCGGTGGCGTGTCGATTGTCTGCGCGGGCGCAACGGGCCGCGACCGTGGAACTGGACACCGTGTCCGTGAGGCCGTTTCGGCGAGACGTCGCTCGTGCTGCGACCGTGACCGGGTCGTTCACGTCGTGACGATCGTCCTGATGTGCTCGCGCAGGGCGATGACCTCGGGGACGCGTCGATACGGGGCGGACGCGGTGAACAGGTCCCCCACGTCTCGGGCGGCGCGCCCGGAGCGCAGCCGGTCCACTTCGTCCAGGGCTCGGTGTCCGATCGCGGCGGCTTCCTGGGGGTCGCCGGTGATCATGGTGAGGGTCGCCAGTTTGGTGCCGCTGAGCGCGCGGGAGCGCACGTAGGCGTCGGTGTGTCCGCTGATGGCGGTGATGAAGCGCGCGCCGGCCTCCTTCGGGGACTGTCCGGGCAGGACGGCGATGTCGAACGCCGCGTGCGCGGTGTCGCCGTGGTGCTGGGCGTTGTCGTAGTACGCCATCCAGGCGGGGTCGTCGTCGCCGGCGGTGGCGTGGGCGAACGCGTCGTCCGAGGCCCCGATCGCGGCCAGCGTTGCCTGACGGTCGCCCATCTTCGCCAGCGCTCGCGCGCGGGCGTTGTGCACGGCGCACCGTTCACGGGGGTTGAGCCGGTCGACGCGGACCAGAGCCTGCTCGGCGTGGGTGAGGCCGTCGTCGGGGTGTCCGCACCAGATGGCCTGTCGTGCCCGCCAGTTCAGGGCGAGTGCCCGCAGGTGCCAGTCACCGGCTTCCTCCGCGCAGGTGGTGGCGAATGTCAGCAGGGCTGTGGCGTCCTGGTGTTCGAAGGCGTCGAATGCCGAGGCTCCGATGACGACCGCCATGTGCCCGACGGCCGTGAGAAGCGCGGGGCGCAGGCGAGTCGGGCACGGCAGGTCGAGCATGCCTCGGGCCCAGCGCAGTTGTCCGATGGACGCGTTGCGCACGATGCCGCCACCGCCGTACAGGTTGTTCCATCCCGCCAGGGTGGTGGACGCGGTCCGCACCTGTTCGATGTCGGATCGGGTGACGCGTGTGGGCAAACGCGTCCCGGCGCGGGCGAACATGTCGGAGAACGTGGTGGGGGCGACGGCGGCGACGCCTCCTACGGCCAGAAGGACTCGACGATCCACGGGACTCGGACTCCGATCCCAACGGGAGGGCGGCTGTGTTTCAAGGATGCCCACCGGTGCGGGCGCGGAGCCCTCGGCGGCGGTTGCGGGGGCGGTGTTGTCCGCATCGGCGAGCTGCCTCGCTTCCGTCTCGACGAGCCGCCACAGCCGGCACAGCGCTCCGCCGGCGTCGAGGGCGTCGTCGAGACGGGCCGCGAGCACGGCGTTGCAGGGGCGTTCGTTCTTTTCGATGCGTTCGATCGAGGTGCCGCTGAGGTGCACTCTTTTGCCGAGGGCGATGGACGAAAGGCCCCGGACCCGTCGCCAGTTCCGTAGTTCCTTACCCCACCACGCGCGGACCGAGGCGGTGTCGTCGAGGGGTTTGGGTTTTTGTGGCACGGGAGCCCCCGGTCGGTGCGATGCGGACAACAGGGTCGGCGTCTCATTGTCCGCATCGCCGACCGCCATTGAGCGGAATCCGGCTGATTCTCGTTGCCGTGGCCGGGAACTGACGCCGAGACGCTGAAACAAGGACGTGAGCGGCGAGGACGCGGCCCGATCCGTGACCGGACCGCCCCCACGCGGCTACCGGGACGGGTTGCGAGTCGTGGTGAGGAACGTGGTCCACGCGGTGCCGCAGACCTCGAGGCGTGGCCCGCTGGCGGTCTTGGAGTCCCGAATGCCCACAGTGTGGGGGGAGAGCGGCGCGCATTCCACGCACTCGCCCTGCGGTGTCGCGCTGTGGCTGCTCTTGCGCCAGCGGTTCGTCTGGTCGGTCACAGGATCCTCACTACGTTCGCAGATGGGTGTCGCGGGCCTCGGCGATCAACCGGGCCGAGGACGTCGTGTCCAGCGCCTCCCGGCGCAGGAAGGTGATGGCACGGGCGTATGCGGTCGCCTGCTCCTCCTCCAGGAGCAGCCGCCCGACCAGGGTCTCGACGAACGCGGTGTCCAGGGCAGGGTCGGATCCGCCGTACATGACGAAGCTGTACAGGGCCGCGGCGTGGGCGCCACTCGCGAACGGCAGTACCTGGATGGTGACGTGGGGTTCGCGACTGCGGTCGAGCAGGTGGTCGAGCTGCGCCGCCATCACCTGGGGGCCGCCCACCCTGCGACGGATCACCGCCTCGTCCAGAACCACCGAGTAGGCGGGCGGCGAGGGTCGGTCGAGGATGCGCTGACGGCGCGCCCTCATGCGCACGTAGCGGTCCATCGCCTCGGGCGACAGCCTCTCGCCCGGACCGGCCTTGATCGCCCGGGTGTAGTCCTCGGTCTGCAGCAGACCCGGAACCACGCCCAGTGAGTGCTGGGCGATGCGGGACGCCTCGTCCTCCACGGCGAGCAACAACCGCATGGATTCTGCGAGCTCGTCGGCGTGCGGCAGCCACCAGCAGTCGGTGACGCGACTCTGTTTCGCCAGGTCGACCAGTTCCTCGCGCTCATGATCCGAGGCGTCGTAGGCCCGACACAGCTGGTCCACGTGCCCCCACCGCACCGCGCCCTTCGCGCGTTCGTACCGGGAGACCGTCGCCTTCGACAGGCCCGCGCGTTCGCCCGCCTGTTCGGCGGTGAGTCCGCTGACCGCGCGCAACGCCGCAAGACGCAAGCCGAGTTGCCGCCGTCGAGCCGTGGGTTCGGCACCGACTTTCGGACCGTTCATGAGACTCCTTCGCCTGGACAGTGTCTCCGGGGGAGCGGTCACAGGGGAAGTTACACGGTGAAACAGACCGGTGTGGAAGGGCTTGAGAGGCCCATGCGGACACTTCCGCGCTGAGCGTTCCATCGGATCGGCCACACGCTGAATACTCCGGACCGTCACCGAAGCGGACGTGCCCCACGACGTCGCGTGATCACAAGTCCTCAGCGGGAGAGGTCGTCGTTGTGTCCGAGATCGAACCGTCGTCCGCGAATCGTACGCGCACCACGGAATGGCGCGAGGAGGGCACCGCGAAGGCCGTCGGCCGGCTGCGCCGCCAGGCGGTCGCGGAACTGAGCCGCTGGGATGTTCCCGACGACGTGGTCGAGTGCGCCGGACTCGTCGCCTCCGAGCTGCTGTCGAACGCGCTGCGCCACGGGGGCGGGGCCGCCGCGGGACTGCGACTGACCCTGCGTCAGTACGGACCCGTGCGAGTGCGCGTCGAGGTGCGCGACCACACGCACCGTCTGCCGCGGGTACTCGGTGACGGCGACGAGTCGGGCCGCGGGATGGTCCTGGTGGCGGCGCTGCCCGGCTGTTGGGGGGTGGACGATCGCACCGACGGCAAGATCGTCTACTGGGAGAACACCGACACCCCCGACACCCCTTCGGCGGCGGGCCGCGCCCACCGTCCGGACGCCGTCGCAGACCCGGGGCACGATCTACCGCCCCCGGTTGCCGAGGTGCCGCCTCACGGCGTGGATCGGGGCGGCACCGTCCGCTCCCGAATACGCTCCCGTACCCCGGCCACCGCGTGCGCGGGACACCCCGCGTCGGAGGAACGACGGCGCGTCCATCCCTGAGCAGCCGGCGTCGGCCCGCACCGGCGCCGGTGTCGGAACTCGCGGCCCACGTGTGGGTGCGCGCCGCGAGCCGGTCGCCGGGAGGGTGCCTTCCTCTCCCGGCGACCCACCTACGTCCACCCCCGTGGTCCGGAGCGCAGTTCGGATCGCGGTTCGTCCCGCCGGGCGCACCCGTCCGGCGGCCCCGGCCCCCGTTCGACCGCGCGATCCGCGGTGTGCGGGAGGACCGGCCGACGCGGCCCCGACAGCCGGCCGGACCGCGTCGGCCGGGACGGCTTCGGTCCGCGCCCGTGGCGGTCCGAGGGGCGAGTGGCGGAACGTCCCACCCCGTAGACGCTCCACCACTCGCCACCCCTGCTCGGCGTGCTCCCCACGAACGGGTCGAGCGCGCGGCGGGGAAAGGGGGGCCGCCGATGACGGCGGCCCCGGTGGGTGGTGGCACGAGGTTGCTCGTGCCACCACCCCGACCACCTCGATTCGAAGGGAAAGCACGCGTGAACACCTCCGTGGACGTCGGGGACGTCCCGCGCCCGGCCGGCGGTGAGCGGGGCCGCCTCGAGGTCGCCGTCCCGGGAGCACCGTCGGAGAGTCGCGACGCCGTGTGGCCGTGGACCGAGCTCTTCTCCTCGGACGCGGGGACGGTGTGGGGGTCGTGCGGCGCCTCGGTCACCCACCTGGAGCGTGACGTGCGCGACCTGCTGGCCAAGGAGCTGGGCGCGATAGCGCGCTCGATCCCGTCACATCGCTTCGCCGCATTGGTGGACGCCATCCGCCAACTGCTCACCGCGGAACGACACACGGCACTGGTGTTCCATCGCCTCCCCACGCGGCGGGGGACGGACCGGGTCGGTGTGTGGGTGTGCCGGCGCGAGGCATTCGCCTTCCACAGTCGGCCGTTGGCGGCCGCGTGGGTCGAACACCTTGCCCTCGCGTACGACGGCGTCGCGGTGGGATTCGACCGCCCCTTGGCGCTCCTGGGCGCGGGACCGGCCCGGTATGAGCAGGAGCGGGCCGCGTCGTGACCACCGTGGCGAGTGTCATCGAACTCCCTTGTCCCGACGCGCCGCGCCGTGTTCGTCGGGTTCCGTCCGGCGATCGTCGGTGCTGCGCGATTGCGATCGCCGTCCGCGAACCGGCCCGGTCACCCGACCTCGGCACCCCGGGATTTCGGGTGCCGCGTGCCCGGAAGCGCCCGCGCTCGTGAGGGACGTCGTCGTGTCCTCGCACCCGCCGATCTGGCCCGGCGGAACCTGGCGACCGTGGCGCCATCCGCCGCAGCGGCCCCCCGATCCGCCACCGGCCCCCGAACACTCGGCCGGCGACCCTTTGTTCGCCCTGCCGATCCGTCCGCGCACCCCACAGGCCCCGCACCCGTCCGCCGCCGACGCGTCCACGACGCCCTCGTCCCGACGACCGTCACCGAACGAGGTCGGCGCTCGGATGAGCGCCTTCTACCGCGGCGTACGCGCGGCCGCCGAAACCACCGATCCCCGGGAAACCCCGTGACCGAACCCCGCCCGTCCCGCGCGCTGCTCGCCGACCTCGCCGCCGTCCCGGGGGTCCGCCTGGCCCAACTCGTCACCGACGACGGCCTCACCGGCATCCATGTCGGCCACGACCTCCACACCGACACCGCCCCCGCCCCGCACCTGATCGCCACCCTGGCCGCCACGTGCGCCGGCGTGCACCACCTCGCCGCGGCGCTGTCCCGGGCCGACACCCTCAACCTCGGCACCCTGGCGCGACAGACCGTCGAGTGCGAACACGGCTACCTGGTCCTGGTCCCCGTGCCGGGCCCCGCACCCCACACACTCGTCGTCGTCACCCGCGCCAACATCGACCATCACGAGATCGGCGAGGCAACCACCCGCACCGCCGCACTCCTCGCCAAGGTCCTGGCCCCGAACCTCCGGCGGACCGCGTGAACACCACGACCACAGTCCACTTCCTCCGGGACTCGCCCGCCCGGACCCGCAGTCACCGCCCTCGGCGCACCGACATGGGACCGCGCCGCCCGATCCGCCCGGCGACCCGATCGCATCAGCCCGGCCCGCACCCCTCGACGCCCAAACGACCACGCCCCCGACACAGCGCCGGACGGGACTCTCCACGGCCCGCGACGAGTTCGGCAGCCTGCTCCCGCCACCACGACAAGGGACGACCCATGACCGACCATCACGTACCCGAGGAACGTGGAACACCCCCGTCGGGAATCGACACCACGCGACCGACACCGGCCCGCATGTACGACTACTACCTCGGCGGAAAGAACAACTTCGCCGTCGACCGCGAGGCCGCGGAGCGCGTCCTGGCCGCGAGTCCGGGGGTTCGCGAAGCGGCGTGGGCGAACCGGCGGTTTCTCCAACGCGCCGTGCGATGGCTCGTCGAGGCGGGGATCACGCAGTTCATCGATCTCGGCGCCGGTCTGCCCACGGTGGGCAACGTGCACGAGATCGCCCAGGAGGTGAACCCGGATGCGCGGGTGGTCTACGTCGACAACGACCCGGTCGTCCTGGCGCACGGGCGAGCCCTGCTCGCGGACGGCGAGAACACCACGGTGATCACCGGCGACATGCGCCTGCCGCAGGACATCCTCGAGGACCCCGACACCGTGCGGCTGATCGACCTCCGCCGCCCCGTCGCGGTGCTGTTCGTCGCCACCCTCCACTTCGTCCCGGACGAGGACCACCCGCACGACCTCGTACGCGCCTACCGCGAGGCAATGGCCCCGGGCAGTCATCTGGTGATCTCCCACGCCACCACCCACGGGCCGTCCGCCGACCAGGTCGCCGCGGTCGAGGGCGTCTACGAGAGCGCCACCGCGCGGGTGACGATGCGCTCCGAGGCACAAATCGCCCGGTTCTTCGAGGGATTCGACCTCCTGCCTCCGGGCCTGACCCGCCCCGACCTGTGGCGCCCGGACCCCACGCAACCCACACCCACGCACCGGCCCCGCGGCGGCGGGCAACCCGCGACCACGGACTGGCTGTTCGCGGGCGTGGGCCGACGCACCACGACCTGAACCAACCCCACCGGCCGCAACCACGCACCACCCCACGGCGGCCCCGGTGTCGCGGGCGGCGACCGGCAGTACAGCCGTGACTTCCCCCGCCCCCTTCACCGAGGCCCGGTTCCCTTCCCGACCCCGCGCACCGCGCGATCCCCCGGAGCACCCAGCGATGACCACTTCCCCGTCCGGACCGGACACCAACGACACCCGAGGCGCCCCGCCGGGCTCCGCATCGTCCACGCCGTCCCGGCGCGGCAGGGATGGGGCGGCGTCGTGACGAGCATGTCGAGCGTGGTCGAGTTGTTGCGTCCCAGCGGGGATTCCCGGACGCGGGTGGCGTGGGACGTGCGCATGGGTGGCACGGGCGTTGCCGTGTTGACCCGCAGGGAGACGCCGATTGGGGACGCGCCGCGTCGGGTCCGGCAGGTGCTGCTGGGGGATCGTCGCGATTGCGCGGTGGCGATCGCCGCGTGCGAACGGGCCCGGCAGCCCGATCTCGGGGAGCAGGTCTTCGTGACGGCCGTCGCCGGCCTCGACGTCGCCGCCAGGGAACTCGACGACCTGGTGGGGGAGTTGCTCGGCGACGACTACACGGGCGTCGACGCGATGCCCTCGGCGGGTGAACGGTCGTGACTGCCACCCGGCGCCGGCCCGGCCCGATCCACACCGACGTCGACACCGACGTTGCCGTGTCCACCGGCCCCTACGAGGGTCTGCATCGACTGACCCTGTGCCGGCGCGGACGGGCGAGCGTGGCGCCCGAGGCCATGACGTTGACCACCGCGCAGGCGTGCGCGGTGGCCGAGGCCCTGCTCGGATCCGTGCCCGAAGCCGCCCGCGCGGCCGTGCTCCGCCGCTGCGGACAACCCTCCCGCTGAACCTCGATCAGCCGTCGATCCGATATCCCGCTGGGGAGTGCCGTGTCCCGCATCGTCGTACCCGCCCGGCTCATCACCGTCCGCACCACGATCCCCGGCCTCGTCGACCTCACCGTCCACACCGACACGAGCCGCCTCGAGTTCGGGATGACCGTGTATTCCACAGGCGACGTCATACGGCGTCTGGAGCTGGCACGTGAACGGGCCGCGGACCCCCACGACTTCGCGCCGCTCCACCTGGATCCCATGGTCGCGCACCCCGTGCACTCGCACTCCGGTTGCCGCGGCGAGCCGTGACGGGCGACGCCGTCTCGGTCCGCAGGCCGCCACGATCCGGCCCGCGCCGTGGCGCCACCGCCTTCCGGCCGCCGCGTCCCGCCGTTGTCGCCCGATGCCGCCGAACGTCGCCGCTTTCCCTGTCCGTTCCCCCTGTCGCGCCGGAGACCGCCATGCCCCTGCCGCCCGTGTCCGGGCCCGTCGTCACCCCCCGAGACCTTGTCGAGGCAACCCCGATGCGCGGAGCGCCCGCCGGATCGGTGGTCGTGGCCTGGTACCCGACGCACTGCGACGCTCCCCGGGCCGACGGCGACGACGGTCCTGCGGTCGTCGCGCGTCCTCGGCCCCGTCACCGCGCGTCCCGCCACGATCGCGGGTGCCCTCGACCTGGCCCGAGCAACCGGGCCGCAGGCACTCGCCTACCTGGCCGGGGTCCGCAGCCCGACGGCGCTGGGCGTCGCCCTCGCGGTCAGCCGTCTCCTGGGGACGACCCCGCCCCGGGCGCTGAACCACCGCGCACACCCCACCGCCCGCACCCACGCGCCGCTGATCGCACCGACGCCGATCCCGATTCCGGCGCAGGTCCCCGCGGTGTGGTTTCCGCACCTGCTCACCATCGGAGTGCGCGAATCGGTGATGTGGGAACTGATGAGGCCGGACCAACACCGCGCGTGGGCCGGCACCCCACCGCGCGAACTGCCCGCCGGCGACCTGGTGGCCCTGCTCCCGGGGCTTCTGCGCCTGCGGACCCTGAGCAGCGCCGGCCGGCTGGGGGACCTCGGCGCGGACGGCCGCGAGGCCGAAGCCCTCCTCGCCGTGCACCCCTTCACCGTCCCCCTCGTCTGGCGCCACCCCGCGCTGTTCCGGCGTCTGGCCGAGAGCGTCGCCCGGCCTACCGCCCCGACCGCGTGATCCGCGCCTGCACCGGAGCGACCGTGACGCATTCACCCGCCGGTTCCCCGTTGCGCGTGGGACTCCTCGCGTCCTCGCCCGCCGTCCTGCGCGCACTGCACGAGATCTGTCGACGGGCGGGATACGCACCCCTCGTCCACGCCACCCACCCGCCCCGACCCGCCGGCGGGGCGTGGGACGACCGCCTGAACGAGATCCGCCGCCACGCACCCGCGAGCGCTCCGATCATCGCGCCGTCCGATCGACTCGCCGCGCGCATCGCCCCGTTGCGCCTGGACGTCCTGCTGTGCCACGGCCACCTTGACCCGCTGCCGCCCGGCGTCCCGGCCTCCACCGTCCACGGTGTGGTGAACCTGCACCCGGGCGACCTTCCCCCACGCCCCGGGATCGGCGCGGTCGCCTCCGCGCTGCTGCGAGGCGACCCGACGATCCGGGCCACCGCACACCTGGTCACCGCCGCCCCCACCCCGGGGCCGATCCTGGCCCGGAGCGAACCGGTGGAGTTGCCCGACTGGTTCGACCCCCGCCTCCTGCGACGCGAGATCACCACCGCGACCCTGCACCTCGCTCCCCGGGCGCTGGACGTCCTCGCGACCGCGGCCCCAGTCGACGACCGGGACGAGGCCGCCACCACCACCGGTACACCGGCCAGGGGCCTGTGCCTGCTCGATCTCGCTCGCGGCGCCCGCGACATCCACCACCAGGCGCGCATGCTCCACTACCTCGACTGGCCCGCGCTCGCCAACCTCGACGACGGCGCCGTCCGCGTCTTCCGCACCCGGCTGACACCCGGCGCGATCCGCATCCCCTGCGCGACCGGCCGCCTGTGGGCCGACCAGGTCATCCCGCTGGATCCCCGGCCCCGACGCTGAACCGCCCGAACCCACCCCTTTCCACCCCGACGTTCCCTTCGAAGGATCCTTCCGTTGTCGTTATCGTCCGTTGACACCTCCGCCGACGTCGCGCCGACGCTCCACCCCCGACGTGCCTGCCTCTACCTCGCCGTGGTGTTCGTCGCGGCATGCGGCGTACCCACCCTGATGGGCCTGCGCCGCCTGCACCGCGGTGCCGCGGACGCCCTCGGCGGTCTGCCCGTGCCGCCGGTGCTGGTCCTCACCGCCGCCCTGATGGTGCTGCTCGCCATACCGGCGATCGTCCTGGCCGTCCGAATGCGCGCCGCCCACCGCGACGACTCCGTGATCGCCGTCGCCTACATGGTGACGGTCACCGTGCTGTTGGTGACCACAGGGGACCTCGTCCCGCACGGCGGCCGCCGCGTCGGCGCCGCCGCCGGCATGGCGCTCGCCCCGACGATCGTCCTCGTCCTCCTGTACCGGCGGGCCCGCCCGCTGCCCCCGCGCACACGCCACGCCTTCATGGGGGCGGCGGGCCTGGGGCTCCTCCTGTCCCTGTGCGGATACAAACCCGCCGCCTACCTGGGCACGACCGTCACCGTCGCCGCGATCGTCGCCCTGATCCTGCGCCTGGTCGACGCGCCGCGACCACCACTGCTCGTGCCCCTCGCGCCGACCGTACGCGTGGTGCACCACGACGACCTGGCCGTGTACGTGGAGCGGCCGCGGACCCTGGGCCGGGAGTTGGGGCGCGCCGCGCGTGCCTACCTGACGGGCGTCGTCGGGTTGTTGCTCGTCATGATGCTCGCCTCGGCCGCCGGCGCCCTGATCGCCGGCATGCCCGACGACGGCGACAAACAGCGCGCCGCGCTCGCCCTGGACGACATGGACGTCCCCCTGCGGATCGCCGCCGTCACCTGGACCTCGATCGTCGAGACCCTCGTCCTGATGGTCCTGGTCGTGGTGCTCCTGGAACGCGCACACCGCCCCCTCACCGAGATCGTCGCCGTCGCCGCGCTGGGCCGCGTCCTCGTCCACCTGTACGCGGGCACCGCCTCCCTGATCATTGCCGCCCTGGTTCTGGGCGGACTGTCGGTGCTGCTGTACCGCCGGACCCGACAGGTTGTCCCGCTGATCGCCGGCCACCTGGTCTTCGACTGCGCCACCGTGTTCAGCCCGAAGGCGATGCTGCCCGCGTTCGTCGCCGGATTGGTCATGTTCGTGTGCGCGACCGGCCTGCGGTATACACGGCTCACCCGCGCGGCGGGCGACGCGTGAGGCGCCCACCCGAGGTCACCGTCGTGCCGACCGTGCTCGTCGTCGGCTGCGGCGTCCTGTCCGGCGCCCGGGACCTGACGCGCGCCGCCGACCTGCCCGCAGCGCTCACCCGATGGGCGGGCCACCCCGGCCCCCGCTTTGGCCCCGGCGCCGGAGGAGCATCGACGGTGCCGGGACGAGGCGACGAGCACGCGTGCGACGCCCACTCTTCGGCGCGTGGATGCGTGACCGTGCGGTCGGGGGATTCGCGATGATCCCGGCCCACATACCGTGGCAACTGCCGCCGCCGCGAATCCCGTTGGTCGACCGGGGCCCCGAGCGCGAGGAACTCGACGCCCACCTCGCCCTGGCCCGCCGGATCGGGCGGCCCCTGCGGTTCGTCGTCACCGGCGTTCCCGGTGTCGGCAAGACCGCGTTCGCGCTGGACTGGCTGAACCGTTTGAGCGCACGGTTCCCCGACGGGCAGCTCTACGCCGACCTGCGCGACGGCGACACCTGGAGGCCGGAGGGGACGCGCGACGTGCTGGCCGGGTGGGTCGGCGCCCTCGGCGCGCCGAGCGTGCCCGAGCACACGGACCAGCTCACGGGCCTGTATCGGAGCCTGATGCGCGGGCGACGCATGGTGGTCCTGCTGGACGACGTCGGCGACGAGGATCAGATCCGGCCGCTGCTGTCCGCCGGGGACAGCCTCACGGTGATCACCACCCGTCGGCGCCTGCCCGGCCTGGCGCTCGACGGATGCCACACCATCGAACTCGCGCCGCTCGACGCCGAACACGGCATGGAACTCTTCGCGGCCGTCCTCGGGGCGCAGCGCGTCGCGGCCGAGCCGGTCCAGGCCCGTCGCATCGTTCACGGCTGCGGGGGCCTGCCGCTCGCGGTGTGCCTGACCGCGGCCGAATACGCCGGCCGACCCCGTCGGCCCCTTCGTGATCGCCCCCACCACGTGGAAGGACTCGACGCCATCAACGACACCATCGCCGCCATCGTGGACGCACTGCCCGACGACGCCAAGAATCTGTTCGTGCGCCTGGGAGTGCATCCGGGCACGACGTTCACGCCGTCCGCACTCGCCGCGCTCGCCGGTGTGCGCCGCGCCGACGTCGATCCGCCGATCCGCACCCTCCTGGACCGGCAACTCCTCGCGCCGGGCCCCGGGGCTTTCGGCGGGGAGACGTTCGTTCTGCCCGACGTGGTGCGGCATCCCGCCGCGGCCGCCGCGCGCGCGCTGCCCCCGCGGGAGCGCGACGACGCCCGCCGCGCCCTCTACCTCGGCTACTACGTCCCCACCGCCTCCGAGGCCGCGCAACTCCTGGACCCCGGGCGGCTGTTCGCCGTGGACGCCGCCCCGTCCGCCACCACCGCGTACCTGGACGACGTCCCGGCCGCCCGGGAATGGTTCGACCTCGAGTACGACGCGTTGACGACGATCGTCCTCGTCGACGGCGAGGACGGATGCCTCGAGGCCGTCCACCTGCTCGTGGACCGCCTGTGGTCGTACTGGCACCAGGTCCGATCCGGGAAACACGTGGTGACCGCGCACCGCGCGGGACTGCGGGCCGCCCGGACCTGCGGCGACCACCGTGCCATCGGACGCATGCTCACCTCCCTCGCGCTCCTCCTCCCGGCCGCCGCATCGACCGAGGCCCTGGACTGCCTCACCGAGGCGGAGTCCCTGTTCCGCGAGGCCGGCAACGAACTGTTCGCCGCGCGCACACTCCACTACCGCGGCCTGGTCCTCGCCGAGGCCGATCGACCCGACGAGGCCGCGAAGGCCCACCGCCGGGTCGTCCCCGCGTGCGTGCGCCTGGGGGAACCCCGAGTCGCCGGCCTGGCACTCGACCGCCTGGCCGCGTCGGAACTCGCCCGCCTGGCCACGTGGGAACCCGGCAACGACGACCACAGGACCACGGCCGAGATGGCGGCCGTGGACGCCTCCGCCGCCCACACCATCCTGACGACCGCCCGCGATCCGCTGAACGCCGCGCTCGCAGCCCTGACATGGGCAGAGGCCGAACTCGCATGCGGACGGCGGGACAACAGCGAGAAACTGACGACCGCCGCGATCAAGACCCTGCGCCGGGACTATCCACGACAGGTCCCCGACGCCTGCGACCGGCTCGCCCGCTGGGCCGACGCCATGGGCGATCCCACCCGGGCCACCTCCTACCGCGTCGAGGCGGCGGCCCTGCGCCGCGAGGACGCGCACGACGGCACCCCGGGAGGAACCGCATGAACCCGCCTCCCGTCCTCGACCCACCCCACACCCACCACCCGGGCACGCCCTGCCCCCGCCCCGGAACCCTCCACGCCGACGCGGGCGCCCTCGCCCTGCTCGCCGTCCTCGGACTGTGCGGCGGCCTCGTGTCCGGGATCGCCGTCGCCCGCCCGGTCGTCGAGGACCGGCAGCTCCCCCAGGACGACCCCGCGACCACGGGTCGGACCGCCCCGGAGCCCGTGGCCCCGTGCGTTCCGCGCCCGCCGGCCCCCGAACTCGTTCCCGTGTATCGACCCGACGGGCGGTGGCGGCCATGACCACCGAGACCCAGGGCGCGGGCCGCGCCGAGGAGGAACGGATGAGCCGCCGCCCGCTCGACCGGCACGTCGGCGTGTCGTCCGTCGTCACGGACGCCCTCCTGGGCGTCACCACCTCGGTGGTGGCCGTGGTCGACGACCGGTTCCCGATCGGCAACCACGTCGTCCCCCTCGGCGACATCGCCAGCGACGGCACCCGCCTCGTCGGGTGGGACGCCGACCCCGACCGATGCAACTGGGCCCGCCAGACGTACTTTCCCGACGTCGACGCCCTCGCCGAGTCGATGCGCCCCGGCGTCCTGGCCATCGTCCGACTGCCCCGCCCCACCGACGGCCCCACCATCGCCGCCGCCCTCGCCGCCGGCCGCGACCTGCCCCGCCCCACCCCGGCCCTCGTCTCCCCCACCTACAGCAGCGGGCACGTCGACGGCTCCTTCGACGGCTACGCGCGCCGCCCGTGGTTCCTGACGACGCCCGCGCACCCGGCCGGGCGCCTCACGGTGTGGGAGACGATGCCACCGCACTGCGCCGAGGCGTGGGGGAGCGCGGACCCGCCCCTGGACGACGACGACCTCGCCCCGCTCGTCGACGACTGGAGCACCGCCCACACCCTCCACCTCGACGGACACCTGGCCGCCGCCGGTCGCGCCGGGGCCGCCGCAGCGCGGATCCTGAAACGAGAACCCTTCGCGCTGCGCACGATCGTCGGCTCCTGGGACCTGTTCTGCGAACTCGCGCACACCCTGCGCACGCGACCCCGACTCGGTGCCCCCGCGCGACTCGAAACCGCCCCGATGCCCTGCCTTCCCGGAGAACCCTCGTGATCGTCGTCAACCCGCGCGCGCCGATCGGCCGCGCCGCCCACATCGCGTCCTCCCTGTGCGACCCCGACGGCACCATGCACCTCGGCCACCGGGCCCGGCGCACCACCATCGCGCCCGCAACGACCGCATGACCGCCGCTTCACCGGCCGCTTCGCGGGAGTGCCGCAACGAGTGCGGCAGTCCCGCGAGCACCCCCCACGGCCTGTGTCTGCCCTGCGACGCAGCCAGGGTGGGCCTGCCCGACGGCCACGGCGTCTACGGCGTGCTCGACGACGACGGCGCCACTTTGCTCTGCCACGAATGCGGCGTGCGCGTCGCCGGCCTCAACAGGCACGTGACCCGGGCCCACGCGATGACGATCGAGCAGTACCGCGCGGCACACGGACTGCGTCGCACACAGCCCCTCGTGTCGAAGGCCGTCAGCGACCGACAACGCGCGTCCGCGCTACGACGCATGGCCAAGGACCCCGCAGCATGGGCCCGTCTGGAAGCCGCCCGGGATCCCCGGGCCGCCGTCGCCGCACGCACCGCCGAAGCCCTGCGCGGCAACGCGGCCACCCTCGCCGGACGCCGTGCCCACCCGGGGCCCGAGCCCCTGCCGTTGACGGCACGCGCGTGCACGCGATGCGGAACCGTCTGGACACCCGCCACCCCCGCGGAACGACGCCGGTGGTTGTGCGGTGGGGCGACATGCCCACGCAAACCGGGCGCCTATCGACGCCCCCTCACCGCCGACGAGACCGCCGCCCTGCGCACCGCCTCCACCGACCCGGACGAACTGGTCCGCCTGGCCGTGGCAATCACCGAGAGCGGGACATCCCTGGTCGCAATCGCCGCGGCGGCAGGCGTGAACAGGACACGACTGAGCAAATCCGTGCGACAGGTACGCGCCGGGGAGCCGCCGATCGAGCGGGCGCCGTCGCGGCGCGACGCCTGCGACAACAGCCCTTCGCGATGACCCTGCACACCTGGCACAGCCTGCACACCCGACCCCGCCTCGGCCTTCGCGAACCACTCGAAAGCGCCTCGGTGCCCCGCCTACCCGGAGAAGCGTCGTGATCCTCGTACCGTCCGAACCCCCGCCCCGGCCGTGGCACGTGAGCATCGACGGGCCGACCGCCGCCGGAAAGACGACCCTGGCCACGGGCCTCGCCAGAGCGTCGAGCGGGAACGTCGCCGCCCCCGGAACGCTCGTCCTGGACACCGGTTTGACGTACCGGGCCGCCGCGTTGGTCCTGAGCCGCCAACCCGACCTCACCTCGGCCGCGTTCGACCGCGCCCTCCTCCACCTGCCGGCCCTGTGGCACGGCGGCGACCGGGAACACCCCGGGGAACGCCTGGTCCTGATGTGGAACGACCAGGACATCACCGACCGACTACACACCGAACACGTCACCGCCCACCTGCCCCTGATCGCCGGGAACGCGGTGTGGCGCGACGCGATCCTGAACCGACACACGCAACTGGTCAGCCACAGCGCGCCGTACAACCTGATCACCGTCGGCCGCGACACCACCCCCACCCTGGCGCCCGCGTCGGCCCTCGCCGTCCACCTCACCGCCGACCTCGAGATCCGGCGACAACGACGACACACGCAATTCGCCCACTCGCCCGACCATTCCACGGCCGTCGGACCCGAAACGGCGCTCGACGTCCGAGTGCGGGCGGCGCTGCGCACCCGCCCCCGGACGCTCCACATCGACTCGACACACCTGACGGAGACCGACGTCCGAACACGCGTCCTGGACGCCCTGACCGCGCACGCATCCGCCGTACCCACCGACCCCGACGGCACGCGAGAGTCGGACGACCGGCGCGCCGCACACGGGTGTCGTGGACCGCGCCGGGCCCGGGCGCGATGAGGTCGCAACAGCCGCCGCGCATCGGCGATCCGGCTCCGGGCGGGGGACGCCTGGTCCGCGCGACCATCACCCTCGATCCTCCGCCCCCCGAACGGAGCGACCTCGCACGGACGTTCCTGGTTCCCGACCGCTTCGCACGCCATCACCTCGCCAACGCCGCCGCCTCGATACACCGACCCGACACCCCGGGACGGGCGCCGGGCGCACCGTGGAAGGTGACGATCACGGTGGACGACGACCACACAACGGCGACGATCCCCGGCAGCGCCCGCGCCGAATCCCTGCGACGGGACCTGCGGGGCCTGATCCGGACCCTGCCGGTCACGTTCGACGACATCGTGGCCGCCCACGCCCCCGACCCTCCCGTCGCCCCTCGCAGGCCGCGCCCGCCCGGCGCCGCGAATCGGCGCGCGACCAGACGCCGCCCCACCCGCCCACCCGCGACCCCAGCACCACCGCAGCGGCACCCGCACACCCCGCCCGCGCACCCGGGCGGCGACCCGCACGACCTCGTTTCCGGCACCCACGCCGACCGACCACCGGGACCCACCATGCCCACACCCGGCTCACCCGCCACCCCCATCGGCCAGCCGGCCGAGTACCTCCACCGGCTGCGCACCGACGCCCGAGCCCGCGACCTCCTCCAGGCCCGCTCCGCGATCCAGCACACCATCCGCCGCCGACTCGACCTCGACGGCCACACCCACGTCGACACCCCACAACCAAGGCACGATTTCCCCGGCGCGCACCCGGGCTCCGCCGCGACGACCCACCACCCGGGACCGGACCCGCGCCCGCGCGACCGATCGCCGTACCTGCGCGCGATGCTCACCGCCGGCTTCGCCCGGGTCTACGAGATTGTCCGCGGCGACGCCACCCACACCGGCGAGCACACGTTCGTCGAGATCCACCGAGCCCACGCCGACTACAAAACCACCCGGCACCTGATCCAGGACCTCGTACGTGCGGCCGCCGACGCCATGCCCTGGATCGAACCCGCCCCCGGCGCCGGGCCGCCGCGCATCGACTGGGCCCGGCCCTGGGTGGTGACCACCGTTCACGCCGCCGTCGGCGCGGTGGTCGCCGCCCCCATCACCCCCGACACCGACGCCCGGGAACTGCTGCGTCTCGCCGCGAGACACGGCCTCGACGCCGACCCGGCGGGCAGCGCCGACGAACTGCTCGTGCACCTGTACGAGAGCCTCGTCCGCCCCGCCACCCACACCCCGACGTTTCACATCGACTTCCCCGCCTCGCAGGCCCCCCTCGCCCGGCCGTGCCCCCACGACACGCGCCTCGCCCAGACATGGAACCTGGCCGTCGCCGGCATCGAGGTGGCCACCTCCTCCACCGAACCCGCCGACGGCGCGGCACCGCGCGCCCGACCACCGGCGAACACCGCTCGAGCCGACGACGACGCAGCGACGATCGACCACGGCCGGTCGGCGGTGTCCGACGCCCCCACGCCCCCGGCCGGGAGCGTGCGCATCGACCTGGACCGCCTGGTGCAGGTCCTCACCGGCGCCGAACTCATCGACGACGTCATCGCCTTCCCCCTTCCGGCCGCAGGACGGGCGGGACGATGAACCCGTCGCGCCGCTCGCCGCCGCCACGACCGAACACCCGGCTCACCACCATCGCGCCCGCGACGACCGCATGACCGGCACCCCGCAGGACGCTTCCCCACGCTGTCGCGAGTGCGACCGTCTCGCGAGCACCCCACACGGCCTGTGCCTGCCCTGCGCCGCCGCCAGGGTGGGCCGGCCCGACGGCCATGGTGTCTACGGCGTCCTCGACGACGACGGCGAAGATGACGGCCAAGCAATACCGCGCGGCCCACGGGCTGCGTCGCACCCAACCCCTCGTCTCGAAGGTCGTGCGCGACCGACAACGCGAGTCCGCGCTGTAACGCATGGAACGCAACCCCGGGGCATGGGCCCGCCTGGAAGCGGCCCGCGATCCGCGAGCCGTCGTCGCCGCGCGCACCCCCGAGGCCCTGCGCGGCAACGCGGCCAGCCACGCAGGGCGCGTTCCCCCGCCGGAACAGCAGGTGGCCAAGCCGCTGACGGCACACGCGTGCACGATGCGGGCCCATCTGGACACCGGCCACATTCGCGGAACGACGCGTTCGTACGTGCGGCGCGGACACCTGCCCACGTATGGCAGCCCCCTCACCACTGACGAAGTCGCCGCACTACGCACTGCCTCCGCCGACCCGGACGAACTGGTGCGCCTGGCCGTGGCACTCACCGAG
Source organism: Embleya sp. NPDC020630 (assembly GCF_044334985.1). Classification (NCBI taxonomy): domain Bacteria; kingdom Bacillati; phylum Actinomycetota; class Actinomycetes; order Kitasatosporales; family Streptomycetaceae; genus Embleya; species Embleya sp. NPDC020630. The sequence continues at coordinate 38,683 of NZ_JBIRUB010000021.1, read as the reverse complement.
AGCGGGGCATCCCAGGAGGCGATCGCCGCAGCGGCAGGCGTGAACACGAAACGACTGAGCAGCTCCGTGCGACAGGCACGCAACCGCGAGACGTGACCCCGAAACACAAGACGTCGGCGGTGGGCCCACAACGGCCCGGTCCCAACCCACGCCTCATGCGTCGATCCGCCCCGAGACACCACGAGATCATGGTCGGAAAAGGTCTCGGGCAGACCGTCACGACGAGCGTAGGAGGCGCCCGGTGAGCCAGTACTACGACATGGGCGAGGAGACACTGTGGAACCCGTCCAACGGGGCATCCCGCTTGTTCCTGGGCCAGTTGGCGATCTTCGAGGCCGAACTTCGCCTCCCGTCCGGTATCGGCCCCATGGAGGACGACGAGTGCGAGGTCGACCCTGCGAGGTTCGAGGTTTTCGTCAACTCCCTTGTGGCGCGCCACCGACGAACGCAGCACGCCGTCATGCGAGTGCTCGCCGAGGGCTTCGTCACCACGGTGCTGGCCCTCGGCGGCCGGGCGGGCGTCGATGTGCGGTGGGACGGGAATGACGACGCGTGGGGCGACCGCCTCCGTGACAACGCGCAGCGGCTGGCCCGCTCGATGACACCCTGACCTCGAGCCCGGAGGCCCGTTCACCACCAGGTCACCGGAAGGCGAGGCGGACGCCCGGCGACGTCGGTGTTCGGCCCCGCCGGACCGCAGTGGGGTTACGCTGCACGGCACATCGCGATGCGGGGGGTGGGTGATGGACGCCCTACGCACAAACCGGGAGGCCCCGGTGCTGTGGAGGGGTGTCCACACGAGACGGATCGCCACGAACGCGACCACGGGTGTCGCCGTCCTGGTCCTCGCGGCGATCATGGCGGGCATGGCTTGGCCGGCGTGCACGGGCCGCTCACGACGCGCCGATGGGTCCTGCTGCTCGCCCTGGCCGGCATCGGCCTGGTCCTCGCGCTGAGCCCCGCCCACCTCGCGCACACCCAGACCCGACGCCGCATCGAGATCCGCCGGACACACTCGTCATGCACGACGCGCACACCACCGTCCCCCTGCCCGGGGACACGATCGTCGAGACCACGCTGACACTGCACCGGGGGCGACTGACCCGCTGCTCCTACCCGGAAATGCCCCTGTGGTCAAAGCGGCGCGAGGATCATCAGGACCTCGTCGCGGGTGTCGTGGGGTGCGAGTCGGAGGGCGTTGGGCCATCGGCCGATCTCGCGCCATCCGAGCCGTCCGTAGAAGTCCTCCAGACCCTCGCCGCCGCGGGCTGCCAGATGCAGCTGTTCAAGGCCGAGCTCATCGCGGGCGATCTTCCGGAGTTCGTGGACGAGGGTGGATCCGATTCCGCGGCCGCGGAAGGCGGGGTGGGTCTGGAGGTGGTGGACGGTGCCCCAGTGCCCGACGAGTCGGTAGGGATCGCGATTGAGGACGACCCATCCGGCAAGGACGCCGTCGACCCGGGCGATGAGGAGCCGACTCTGTTGAGGGTCGAGACGGCTGAGGAGCTTGTCCGCGACGGGCGTGACGTCGTCGAGTCTGACGGGAGGGAACGGGAATCCCGCGGCGCCGCCGGCGTTGGTGACCGCGATCCAGCAGTCGATCAGCTCCTGCCGGAGTTCGGCGGCGACGTCGTGCGGGTTTGTCATCTGGACAAGGTGGAGGGCGGCGTCATTCGGCATGGGGCGGAGGATGCCGGAGGGGTCTCACATCCTCCCCGGAGTCAGGGGCTCGTGGTGCGTCGACCGAATTCGGCGGCGTAGTTGGCCCAGTCCCCGTCGCAGAGACGTTGCCAGGCGACGGCGACGTCGGTGTGGATGCCGAGGGTGCGGGCGAGGATCGCGGCGGGAATCTCGGTGGCGAGCTGAAGAGGGCGGTGCTGCGGGCCTGGTTGGGGCGGATCCCGAGCTGGTTGAGGCGTTGTGTCAGCTGTGTGGTGCCGATCGGCCGCCCGGGTTGGCCGCCGGGGAAGAGCCATGGAGACGGCGCCGGCGCGCCGATGGTCGCGTGGCCCTTGCGGTTCGCGGCAACCGCGCGGGCCGGCTGGGCGACCGGCTCGGGCGGCTGACGGTGTGGGAGACGATGGCGGCACACTGCCCCGAGGCGTGGGGGACCGCGGACCCGCCGATCCACGACGACGACCTGGCGCCGCTCGTCGACACCCGGAGCATCGCCCACGCCCTCCACCTCGACAACCGCCTGGCCACCGCCGGCCGCAGCGGCGCCGCGGCCGCGCGCGTCCTCGAGCATCACCCGTTCGCGCTGACCACGATCGTCGGCGCCTGGGACGAGTTCTGCGACCTCGCGCACGCCCTCCGCACCCGGGCCCGTCTCGGCACGCGCGCGGGACTCGACGGCGCCTCGGCCCTTCGTCTTCCCGGAGAACCGTCGTGATCCTCGTGCCCGGTGCCGGTCCGCGTCGCGTGACGATCGACGGTCCTCCGGGTGCCTGAAGGACCACCCCGGCCATGGGCCTCGCCCGAGCGTGGAGCCGCGACCCCGGGCACCGCGGAACGATCGTGCCGGATACGATGCCGATGTACCAGGCCGCCGCGTGGGCGCTGAGGTGCGAACCCGACCTCACACCCGGTGAGTTCATGGGCGGGTGCCTCCACCTCCCGGCGCTCCCGCGATGCCTTCGTGCCCCGGTGGTGGGCGTGGACGGATCGCGGATGGACGGCGCGGGGCGCCGCCGACCACCGCGCGACCGCCTACGAGGACGGCACCCTGGTCACCCGCGTCGGGGCCCTGCACGCCGACCACGCCACACCCGACGACCATCCCACCGGCCGGCCGACATCCTCGTCCACCCTGCCGACGCTGTTGGTGAACATGTACCACCGGGTCTGGATCGGCGACACCGATCACGTGCTGTGCGTGACCGGCACCGGATACGCAACAGCCCTGCTCGCACGACGATTCGGCGACCGCCGCGTCACGAGCATCGACGTCGACCCCCACCTGGTCGCTGCCGCGGCGGAATGCCTGGAAAGCGTCGGGTTGCAGCCACAGGTCAAGGAATGCGGCATCACCGGACCCCTGCCCGTCGGTTACGGCTCGACCGACCGCGTCGTGTCGACGGTCGGCTCCCCGGCATTCCCGCGAAGCCGGCTCAACGCGCTCGCCTGGCCCGGCCGGCTGGTCACCCGGTGACGCCCTGTGTCACATCCCCTCCTGTAGTTGGTACAGCTCGGCGAACAGCCCGCCCTCGCGGGCGACGAGGTCGGTGAAGGTGCCGGTTTCACGCAGGGTGCCTTTGTCGAGGACGATGATGCGGTCGGCGGCGCGGGCGTTGGCGAGTCGGTGGGTGACGAAGATGGTGGTGCGTCCGTGGGCGAGGTCGCGGAGGCGGTCGAACAGGGCGCGTTCGGCGCGGGCGTCGAGGGCGGAGGTGGGTTCGTCCAGGACCAGGACGCTGTTGTCGGCGGCGAAGAAGCCGCGGGCGAGGGCGAGGCGTTGCCATTCGCCGCCGGAGAGGTCGTGGCCTCCCCAGAAGGCTCTGGCGAGTGAGGTGTCGAGGCCGTGGGGGAGTTTGGCGATCACGGTGTCGGCGCCTGCGGCGCGGGCGGCGGCGTGGACGGGTTCGTCGGTGGTGGGCCGGCCGAGGGCGATGTTGTTGCGGGCGTCGGTGGGCCAGCGGGTGTAGTCCTGGGGGACGAGTGCCAGGTGTCGCCAGACGCTGTCGGGGGCGGCGTCGGCGAGGTCGACGCCGTCCCAGGCGACGGTTCCCGACGTGGGCAGGTACAGGCCCGTCAAGAGTTTGGCGAGGGTGGATTTCCCGGAGCCGTTCTCGCCGATGAGTGCGACGAGTTCGCCGCGGCGGAGTTCGAGGTCGATTCCGGTCAGGGCCGGCGTGGTGCAGCCGGGGTAAATGAATTCCAGGTGGTGGGTGGTGATCCGGTCGGGGCCGGTGTCGGGGATGCGGGTGGTGCCGCGCCGGCTGCGGTGATCGGCGGCGTCGGTGAGGAACCGGTGCCAGTCGTCGAGGTAGAGGCTGGTGCCGAACAAGGTGGCGGCGACCCTCGCGAGCGCGGCCAGCGCGGTGCCGGCGGTGCGCACGGCGATGACGGCGGTCCCGGCGACCGCGTAGTCGACGCGTCCGGTGACCGCGAGGGCGATCAACGCGGCCCAGGTCGCGCCGGTGGCGCTCGCGCCGGCGGCGTCGCCGGCCAGTCGGGTGGCGATGGCACGGTAGGTGGCGTGCAGGCCCTCGCGTTCCACGCGCAGCGAGATGCGCCGGTACTGGTCGAGGAGGAACGGCGCCATCGCGCCCGCGCGTACCTCGGCGCCGGCGGGGCGTTCGGTGTTCATCGTGCGCAGGATGGTGCGGGCGCGGGTGTCGCAGCGGGTGCGGTGCTCCGTGCGGTGTTCGATCCGCGCGGCGCGGACCGCGGCCAGGCCCCGGGGGGCCGCGGCCAGGAGCAGCAGCGGCAGCAGCACGGGATGCAGCACGGTCAGGACGGTGGCGACGGCGGCGAGTTGGGCCAGGACGGCGGTGAGCTGTTGGGCGTCGACGATCAGTTGCCGGACCCGTTCGGCGCCCACCCCGGCGGCGTCGAGGCCGTCCTCGAATCCCGGGTGCTCGTACGCGATCAACTCGACGGCGGTGGCGACGGACTGCACGCGCAGGTCGGCTTCGCGTGAAGCCTTGGGGGCGACACGGGCGGCGGCGAGCTGGGCACCGGCCGCCAGCAGCGCGCCGGCGGCCAGGGCGGCGGTGAGCAGCGCGAGGGTCGGCGCGGCGGCGGTGAAGCGGTCGCGGACCGGGTCGGTGTCGGCCAGGAGCAGGCCCAGGACGCGGGTGGTCGCGGCCAGTCCGGTGGCGGCGAGCACGGCCGCGCCGACCTGACACACGATCAGCACGACGACGGCGCGGCGGTCCGCGCGCCAACTCAGCCGTGCCGCCTGGACGAGGGCGCGCGGCAGCCGGCGCGCGACGGTGGCGGTGGTGGCGGTGTGCAGGGCGGCGGTGTTGGCGTCGGGGGCGAAGACGATGCCCACCGGCGGCGCGCTCGCGGGCGGTGCCGCGGCGCTCGTGGGGTCGGGGTGGTCGTCGGGGGCGGGCGTGGGTCCGGGAACGGGTCTGGAAACAACGGTCACACGCCCCTATCGGGGGGTGGCGCGGTGTGGCGATTCAACAGGTTTTCCGCGTTTGCACGGGCGTGGTTTCGGGTGTGGTAGCGGGCCGCGCACGGTCGGCGCCCGCGTGCGCGGCCCGGGTCGACGGGCTACCGGGGCGCCGTTTCGGCAGGCCCGGCGTCGGGCATGGCGGGGACGATCAGCGCCGGTGTCCACGGCCGGTCCACCGCGTCCTCTCCCAAGGCCACGTCGCCCTGGGGGGTGCGCAGCCAGGCGTGCGCCTCGCACGGCAACAGGCGCGCCCCGAAGACCAGATGCACGCGGCGGCCGGTCAACGCGCAGGCCACGACCGTGGCGATCTGCGTCTCCAGGCAGGCCAGGCGGCCCGGCCACCACACCGGCCGCACCGCCTCGACGGCCGTGTGCAGGGCTTCGACGCGTCGTCGCGAGGCCGCCGGCAGCGCGACGACCACGCGCAGCGCGGCGAGTTGCACGCGCAACGGCAGCGGTTTGAGCAGCAACGCGGCGGCGAGACCCGCGCCGGCGACCGCGCGATGCCGCAACGGAACGGGCACGGCCCCTCTTCGGGCCATCACGGTCATCGCCGACCCCCGAACCAGGCGCGCCGGACGGGTCGTTCCCGGACCAGGCGCCGAGCGATCAGGTCGTCCACCACGGCCCGAACCGCGGGAGCGAACGTCGCCACGGGCTCGCCCGCCTCCCGGGCGAGGGCGTCGACGAGCCCCCGGATTTCACCCGTTCGGGTGATCTCCGTCCACACGCGGGAAGCGTCCGCGTCGAGGAAGACCCAGGCTCCGGTGCGGCCCCGGCGTATGTCGAGGATGGCGATGCCGTCACCCGTCTGGGCGATCCCGAGGCCGGGCGCGGGGCTCAGCACGAGGCCCCCGTCACGGACTCGGCCCACATCGCGTCCGCGACCAACGTGATCACCGCGCGCAACGCGCCGGTGGGCCGCCCGGCGGCGGTGTCGGCGAGCAACGCCCTCGCCGCGTCCGCGCGCACGAGGCCGGCACCGATCAGCGGATTCGCGTCGACCAGCGCCTCCAACTCGGCGCGGTGTGTCCGGATGTCCGTGATCATCGCCTGACTGAACGAGCCCTTGCTGCGGCGCCCGCACAGCCACGGCGGCAACACGTCCCCGAGCGCGGCGCCGAGCAGCGCCTTGTAGCGTCCGTTGCGATGCCTCTCGGTCGGGGGGATCGCGAACGCGGCCCGCACCACGGAGTTCGCAAGGAACGGGTGCGCCGGCCGCACACCGCAGTGGCGGTGCAGGGGCTCCTGGTGGCGGGCCACGGCGCCGGCCGCGTGCAGGGCCGACCAGTCCGACCAGCGCGCGGCGTCCCGCGGTCCGTCGGCACTCGCGGCCTCCTCCAACAGGTGCGCCACCGCCTCGCGTCCGGTGGCACTCAGCAGGTCGACCGCGCGATTCAACCCCAGCCACGGCCAGGCCACGTTCGCGTCACCGCCCACCCGCAGCACCCGGGCCGCCGCCCGCAGCGCCTCGCCCCGATCGCGGGCGGCGGCGGCCTTCACCCGGGCCCACGACGGGCCGGGCGCGGACGCCCGCAGCCGCGCCGCGTCGACGACGAGCCTTTTCGCCTCGCGTCGGCGGCCGGCCCGCACCAGGTCCACCCACACGGCCGCCGGGTCGGCGTCCAGGACGATGTCGCCGCCGTGCCCGGTCAGATGCCACGGTCGGCCGATCGCCGGCACCAGGTACGCGGCCTCGGTGCCCTGCGCGATCAGCGGCCCGACCGAGGCGTCCAGGCGCACCGGCGCGTCCGGACGGTCGAAGTGCCCACCGGACTCGGTGACCACGTGCGCGTAGGCGTGCCCGGTGGACAGCGTCCGGATGTGCCCGGCGACGCGATCGGCGAACGCGCGGTCCTCGGCGCTCGCCCGCGAGCCCGCCCAGTGCACCGTCAGCAGCGGCGCCACCCGCGCGGCGAGGATCGTCACGGTCGAGGAATCCAACCCACCGGAGAGGTCACACGAGTTCCCGAGGACTCCTGCGGCCACGGCCACCCGCTCGACCTCGGTGCGCAGGGCTTCGCCCAGCGTCCGCGCGCCGTCCTCGTACGACAGCGCCCCGAGGCCGCTCACGTCCACCTGCCGGCAGGACCCGTCGCCGTCGAACACCAGCGCCCGGCCCCCGGCCACGCACTCGACACCCGACCACGCGGACCGCTGCGGCCACAGATCCCCGCACACCAACCGCGCCGTCATCACCGCGAGATCCGGCGACGCGCGCACCGCCCCCGCCAGGGGCAGGGCACTCGTCGACCACAGGTGCGCACCGCCTGCGGCACGCGCATGGTGGAGGCCGCGGAACCCGGACAGGTCCCCGATCAGGACCCGGCGCCCGTCTCCGTCGTCGGCCGAGACCCAGTACGAACCGGACCATCGTGTCAGCGCGGTCCAGTCACCCGCCGCGACGTGCTCCAGGCCCGCGTCCAACTCGGCCTCGCTCGCGCCGCAGTCGCCCCACACCGCCAACCGCACCGCGCTCCCCGGGCGCGAGGCGACCCGCACCCGGGTGTCCGCATCGTCGACCCACACCCGCGACAACCCGGCCACTTCTCGTCCCGGGGGAGCGCCGACCCACTCCCCGGCACCGTCGGTACCCGTCACTGCCATGTCGTCCTCCATCCAGCCACGCCGAAACCGCACATCCGAAAAGGGGGGAACGGAAAGCGCGCCCGGCCGGTCGGGACCGGTCGGGCGCGCTCGAACCGCAGGACTTCGTCACCCGCGGCGATGTACAGGCGTCACGCCGAAGCGGGCGTGACGGTCACGGACGCGTCGTGCAACGCGGCCTTCACGAACCACATCGCGCCACTGCGGTCGGCGTCGTCGAAGTTCTGCCGACCGTTCGTCAGCCGCGTGGCCGGAAAGGCGGTGACCGACGGCGCGAACCCGCCGTACGACTTCGGGGTCTCGCTCATTGCGAATTCCTCTCGTCCTGCGGCCCGGGACCGGGCTGCGGTCACCAGCCAACGCCTCGACGACACATGCTGGGAACAGCTCGGCGATTGCCTCGACTTGCCTGCCGCCCACGCCCTCCTTGCCTTCGCTTGCCTCTCGCCAGAGGCACTTCCATAGCCCCCCGCCACCGCGCACACTGGACGAAGCCCACGGGAGGCAGGAGGGCAGTCGATGGACACCGCGGTCGAACGGCACCCCCTGGCCACCCTCGTCGCCCGACGCGGCGGCACCGTCGCCACCTACCTGCGGCACGTCGCCGACGCACACCGCGCGCTCGGCTTCGGCGGACTGGCCGCACGCCCGGAGAAATACTCCCGCTGGCTCGCCGGCGCGACACCCGACCCCTGCACCCAACTCGCCATCGCCGCCCTCCACGGCGTCCCCGACGACGTCGTACACCGCAGACCCTGGCCCGACTGGCTCCTCGCGGCCATGCCCGACGACCGAACCCTCCTGGAATCCCCGTGGACCCCCACAGGAACCATCCAGGCACTCGACACCGTGGGAGGCACCGTGGACCGCCGCGGATTCCTCATCGCCGGCTCAACCACCCTCCTCACCACCCTCGACCAATGGGCCGCCGCCGAACCCGCGACCGCCGTCACCCACGGCCGCCGCATCGGCGCCCGCGTCCCCGACCTCATCGACACCCGCATCACCGCCCTGCGCCACCTCGACGACCAAGTCGGCGCAGCCCGGGCCCACGACGCCGCACTCACCGAACTCCGCCTCGTCACCGGCCTGCTCCGCGAGGGCACCTACACTCAGACCACCGGCCGACGCCTGTTCACCGCAGCCGCCGAGGTCTCCCGCATCTGCGGCTGGACCGCCTACGACACCGGCCGACACGCCGCCGCCGAACGCCACTTCATCACCGCCCTGCGCGCAGCGGCCAGCGCCGACGACGCCGACACCGGCGCACTCGTCGTCACCTTCTGGGCCAACCTGCGCTACGCCACCGGCGACCCGCGCGGCGCACTCGACCTCCTCGACCGCGCCCTCGCCGACCCCCGCGGCATCCACTCGCCCCGCGTCCGAGCCCTGGTCTACGCCCGCAAGGCCCGCGCCCACGCCACCGCGGGCGAGCCCAAGCCCGCGTACCGCGCCATCGACAGCGCCCTCCACGCCTACGACACCGACCGCGCCCCGGACGACCACACGGGACCCCTGTACTGGGTCAACCGAGGCGAGATACACCAGTTCGCCGCCAGCAGCGCCCTCACCCTCGGCGACCCACACAGGGCCCTCGCCCACTTCGACGAGGCATACCGGGCCGACGACGCCTACGACCCCGACCTCGAAGCACGCGGCGCCGCCATCTACCTCGCCCGACAGGCCGAGGCATACCTGGCCCTCGGAGAGATCGACGCCGCCGCACAGATGGCCGACCGCACCCTCGACCTCGGCGGCACCGAATCGGCACGCGTACGCGACCTGCTCACCGACCTCGGACAAGCCCTGAACCCCTACCCCGCCGCAGCCGCAATCGCCGCACGAACACGCATCCGCCACGTCCTCACCCCGACGCCGTAGAAGCAGCTCCCGCGCACAGACCCCCGCGTCGCCGGGCGCCCGACTTGACCGCCGTTCCGCCCCCATGGCGGCCCAACGAACGGGGGAGATGCCGCCGCACGCCCGGCGCGACGTCGCACACACGCACGACCCGCGCGCACATCGCGAGCGGGACCCGACTCCGCTCACGCCCCACCACAAGGCCACCCCCACCGCAGCCACCACCCCGGACACCACGACCCCGGACACGGGAAAAGACCGCATCCCCGTCGCCGACCGCCACTCAGCGCGCACGATAGCCGGCCCACGCGCGCGCCGCGTCGGCCAGAGCACGTGACCAGGGCGCCGGCGTACGGCTCGTGACGGCCTCCCAATACCGGGCCTCAGCCTCGACGAAGTCACCGATCACCCCATCGGGCACCCCACGCCACGCCGGCAGCCGCGCCGCCCACGCCTGCGCCGCGGCCGGCGACTGCCCACCGGTGGCGATCAAACGCACGACCACCAACGCCGGATCCAGCCACGCCGGCCCCCGCACCGCCCACCCCCAATCCACGAGCACCGCCCCATCGGCCGTCACGAGGACGTTCTCGGGATTGAAGTCCGTATGACACAACGTCGACCCCACCAGCGCCTCACCCAAACCGACACCGGGAGCACACCCCGCCCACCGCTCCCCGGCCGACGGCAACTCCACCGCGGGCAGGGAAACACCGGCCAACACCTTCAACGCCTCGGCCAACAGGACCAGATCCCCCGAGCGCTCGCGATAATCGGCGTGACGACCGGCCACGAACTCGAAACCCACCAGATCCCAACCCCCCACCAGCAACCGCCACAACACCCCGGGCCCCACCCCCGCCACACACTCCCCGATCAACGCCTCACGCCGCTGCGCCGCAGCCCGAGGATCACCAGTGCGCAGTCCTTTGACGAACACCGGACCGGTCGCGGTGTCCACGCGCACGGCCAGGTCGCTGTGATGGCCTCCGTCCACGGGCGTGACCGCGTGGATCGGCCCGGTCAGGGCCTCGACCGCCGAGCGCGTACGCACCGGCAACGCGTCCGCGGGAAGCCGTCCTTCGTCCATCGAGTCCTCCCGACCCTCCCGCGGACGCCGCCGTCCGGTCCGACCCGCCGCAGACGTTGCACGCCGCCCTCGCGGCGTGACGAGGCGACGATCGATTGTCCACCTCGGTCGTGTCGCCCCGAGGTCCGATCCCGGCCGAGTTCGATGCGTCCGGCCGACTGCCGAGGAGCTCGTCCGGCCCGGGGAAAGTGGGATGGATCTCTTCCCCCGCACCGTGGGGCGGGCGTGTCCGTTGCTCGGGGGTCAGCTCCCGGCGGTGGTCCGCAGGAGTTCGGTGGCGCGGCGGGCGAGTCGTTCCAGGGTCGCCGCGGGCATGGTGGCGTCGTCGGCCAGGGGAGCGACGGTGATGCCGACGAGGTCGGGCCCGATGCGGATCATGACGGCGTCGAGGGTCCTGGGCCCGTCGTGTTCGACGATCACGCGCATCCCGAGGGTCTCCTCGCCGAGGGCGGGGGCGGGCAGTGTGCCGAAGCGGGCGACGGTGCCCTGGTAGGGCAGGGGGATCCCGGAGCAACCGGCGAGCATGGCGCGCGTCTTGGCCAGCTGCAGCGCCGCGTCGTCATCGTCATAGACCTGCACCGACGCCGTCACACGCAGGCCGTTGCCGTTCTCGAACACCCGCTGCGCGCCCAGGGCGATGGTGACGGCACCGGCCGGCACGCCCGCGAGGGCGCGGTCGCATCCCGCGTTGCCGCTGCGGCCCGAGTACGGTTCGGACGCCGGCTTGGACCCGGTGTCGGTCACGGCACCCGCAGTCCACCCGGGACCGAGGTCGTCGACCGTCAACACCGCCCGCCGCGCCTGCTCCTGCGTCAAACGCGCCGCCGCCGAGCCCGGACGCGGCGGTGCGGCGGGGGCCTGCGGAGCGGTGGAGGCGACACCGGGGCGCCCCTCCATCGCGGTGACGACGATGAATCGGGTGGCCGGGTCCTTCAGCTTGATCCGGAAGGACTCCGGAATTCGCTCGACGGTCATGCCCTCGAGGAGCCGCGGGTTGTTCGCGTTCAGGGCCCGATAGTGCCGCAACGCCTCCGTCTGGTTCTCGTAGAACACGTGTTGGATCTGCGGCATGTTCTTGAGCGCGGCGAGGATCTCCTCGCGCTGGGCGTTGGTGACCGCGCCGTTCGCACAGCCGCCCGTGCCCGTGTCCGCGTCGCGGCACAGGAACACCGCCATGTCGACCTTCCGGGCCCAGAAGTCGACCCCGGGCGCGTCGTCCGGATCGGGTGCGGAGGTCTCCTCGTCCGTGTCCTCCGCACCGCTCCCGCCCGAGACGGCCGACGCCTTCGGCGTCGCCGCGCGTTTCGGCCCCGGCCCGTCGTGCCCACCCGAACACGCCGCGCTCGACATCAGCGCCAGGCCCAGAGCCGCGCCCCCGACGGCGACCCGCCCCGCACACGCCCTCTTCCACCGCATCATGTCCGCCCCCGTCGTCAACTCGGCTGCCACCGAGCGTAGTTGACCGCTCCCACGCGGGAGCCGGCCCGGGGTGCAGGCCAAGTCGACCTTGCGATGCCGGACGGTCGTGAAACGCGGCCTCACGCGTCGACGCGTCCGACGCGGACGAATCCCGACCGACCGGGTGCGACGGCCGCGAACAACCACGCATGCCTGCTCCCGGTCAGCTCCATCTCCATGAACTCCGTGAAGGTCATCGCGTACTCGTCCCGTCCGAGTCGCCAGTCGAGGATCAGCGAGGAGTTCGGGCGGTCCACGGTGGCCGGGCGCAAGAGGAGTTGGTCGCAGGTGATCTCGCAGGCGATGGGCATGGCCCATCCGGGTTCCGGACGGATGGGCCACGGTATGAGCGCAGGGTCCAGGGAGCGTAGGTGTCGGCGTACATGTGAATGCGGCTGTGGCAAGATTTTCGTAGCAGGAGATCATCCCGAGATGATGGTCTGCCCGTCGTCGACGGGAAACCTCTGACTGTATTCTATCGAACTGTCGCAATTGATAATGAACTTGGCCGACGTGCTGGTGATCTCGACTGATCTCACGGGTCCCGTGATCGGTATCCAGGCCCGTACGAACTCCTTTGCTGCGGCCCTATGAGCGCGACGGGGCGCCCGCGAACTCGGCCTGGACCGCCGCACGGTCCGCAAGTACGCCCGCGCCCGAACCTGGCAGGAAGTCGTGCGCCGACCGCCCCGCCGACCGTCCACGTTGGACCCCTACCTCGACTACCTGCAACAACGCCGGGACGAAGGCGAGCACAGTGCCACGGTCCTTCATCAGGAGCTTTCGACCAAGGGCTACTCGGGCCACTACCAGCGCGGGAGATCCGCGACAACCTCGTCGCCCGTATTGCCGAAGCCGAGCGGGAGGGCTGGCTCGGAGAAGTCGAAGGGCTCCGGGTCAGCCTGGCTGGCGCCGAAGACAAACTTGCTCGGATGGGCCGACGAGCTTCCGGCGGCACGGCGATCGACCTCGGCATGCCACGCATAGCCCCAGCTCAATCCGCTCAGGCGGAGGGAACGGCTTCGCTGGCACAATCACTCGATGACCAGCAATGACATCCGGTTCGACTGCCGGCACCGTGGCGACGGCGGCCCGCTCGTGATCGTGCCCCGCATCGACGGAACACCACTCACCGAGCTGGTCGACGGGTTCGAGATCGCTGCCGGGATGCAGCCCGCAGGCGACGCCTACGGCGGTCTGATCCCGGAGTTCTTCCGGTTCGGCCCGATGCAGGATCACTTCCTCGGACTGTCCACCAAGGCGATGGGGCCGAAGACCCCCGTTCTCGGTTGTGAATGCGGCGAGTGGGGATGCTGGCCCCTCATGACCCGCATCACCGCGACGGCCGACTTCGTGATCTGGGACGGCTTTGAGCAACCGCACCGCAAGGCCCGCGACTATGTGGCATTCGGTCCGTTCCATTTCGACCGTCACCAATACGATGACGCTTTGCAAGCCCTGAGCGCGACGATCGGCTCCGATGTCGACGACACGCGCGCGTGAGCGAGCGCCACCAGGCGCGGCCTGCCGGGCTAAGGGAGGGGAAGCGGTTCTTGGAAAGATTCGAGACGGAGAGTCTGGCGCTGATACCTGGCCAGAAGGTGCAGGCCAGGGTCCTCAGTCATCACCCATGGGGTGTGCTCGTTGAGATCGTTTCGTTACGAGAACGCTGGTCTGTCGGCCTCTATCGACATGGTTCAGGGTTTCGGTGGTGGCGCGTGTGGAGCCGGCCTCGTGTCCGGCGACGACCAGAGACGTCTCGGCGGAGACGGCGGACGCGGCTCGGCGTTCCGCCGGCTTTGTGAGCCGCCAACTACGCTCGCCCGTACAACCAGTGCGAAGGGGGCCGCGCGGTGAGCCAGTACTACGAGATGGGCGACCGGACGCTGTGGAATCCGTCCAACGGGGCGTCGCAGTTGTTCATCGGCCAGGTGAACCTCTACGAAACGATGTTGGGTCTGGCGTCGGGGATCGGCCCCGTCCAGGCCGACGAATGTCGGATCGACCCCACCGTTTTCGGGGCGTTCGCCAATGCGCTGCTGGCCTGGTACTGCAGAACCGGGCACGCCGTGATGACCGCATTGTCCGAGGGGTTCGTCGCCACGGTGCTGGTCCTGGCGCAGAGAGCCGACATCGAGGTGATCCGGCGGCCGACCGACCTCGGCGAACTCGGCGACGTCAGAGATGTCCAGGCGACTATGGCCCCTGTGCTCGGGGCCCCGCAGGCGGCCGCGCCTCGGCTGAGGGCGCACGAGCTGGGTCTCGCCATGCCGACGTGACACCCCCCGCGATCCTGCGCGCCCCCAGCGCGCACGGAGGATACGCCCGAAGCCATGGTCACAAGGCAGCGAACGCTCCCGGTATTCGGTGAGCTTCTCGCGGTGGCGCCTCGGCCCGGGTTCGCGGGCCGCAGACGACCGAGGCGTTGCCGGCGCGAGCCGGGAGCCGAGATCTGCGCGTCCGGTGTCGGTGGCGGGCGTTAGCGTGGCCGAGACGACGCCGAATCTGCGCTCGGGCCGTGTCCTCTTTCGAGCCCGAGACGGGGTTCCGAGCGACAAAGTTCGGGCGGTCCGGGACGGGACCGTTGCATCTGCATTTGCATATTCCCTCTAACGAGTGACATTCCCCGGCCGCGTGCCCGCGGCGTCGAGGAACACCGTCGAGCGAATTCGATCGACGATTTCGATCCACGCTCCTGCGGCCACATTCATCGACCGAATCCGATCTGGATTGATCCTGTTTCCGATCGGATTCATTGCCGAAGCCACGGAGCCGTGAGGGTGTTCGAGTGGTTGGCGCCGGTATGTCCCGGTGCATCGGATTGGGCCGAATGTGTGGCGAGGGCCTCGTGGGGCCTGATTCAATGTCCGGGCCCCACTCATGGAAAAGACCCCGGGTGCGATATCGACGCGCCCGGGGTCGGAATTCTCGAACAGGTATGCACATGATCGAATCATTGCGCCGTCGATTTCGTCGTGAAGTCGCGGCGCCGCTCGAATATATCATTCCGTGCCGTCTCGGCCCGGAAACCCGCGGGATCGACGTGTGGGACATGAATCTGCGCGTGGGGCCTTTCGCCCCGGTCGCGGCCGCGTCGTGGTGGGCCGCGGCGCCCCACGCGGCGACGCCGGGCGCGGCGGGGATCCTGCTGACCGGCGCGGCCCTGATGGCCCGCTCCGGCGTCCGTTGGATCCGCATCCGCATCCGCTGAGCACCCCCGGGTGCCGCCGCACGGCCGCACCCGACCCGGCTCCGCCCGTCCCGTCGCCTGTCCCGTTCACGGGCGCGCGACGGGCGGGTTCTCTCGAATCGGATGGAGACGCGCACCATGTCCGCCCCCACGGCCTTCGTGACCTGCCCCACCTGCGAGCGGGATTTCGTTCTGCCCAGGCGCACCGCGGGCGGCCGGCCCAAAAGGTACTGCACCGACAAGTGCCGGCTCGCGGCGTCCAACGCCCGCCGACGTGCGACGCGCAGCGCCCGCCGACGCCGCCCCGCGGACGACCCCGCCCCCGGCGACGACCTCAACCCCGCGGACGACCCCACGCCCGCCGACGGCCTGCTCGCCCTCGCCGTCTCCCTCGTCGAGGCCCACCACGACGGCCGCACGTCCCGGCAACTCATCCACCTGTACGAGCAGCTGCATCAGGAGACCCTGCGCCTGGCCCACGGACTGGCCGGCCCCCACACCTCCACCCTCGACACCACCGCACTCCCGCCCGGGCCCGCCTCGGCACTGGCCCCGCGCATCCCCACCGATCTGGGCGTCGTCCCCGCCCCACCGACCACCGCCTGCCCCACCACCGCACCGATGGTCTCCGCGCCCCGCTCGGCCCGCCGCCTCGCGGCCGCGCTGCGCACCCTGTTCCGCGACGGCCGCGCCGGACTGCGCGATCTCGCCCGGGTCACCCGCATGGGCGAGGACTACGTCGAGGCGGTCCTGGACGGCAGCCACAGCCCGCCCTGGACGACGATCCGCGTGATCGCCGAGGAACTCGGCGGCGACCCGAACGAGTTGCTCTGCCTGTGGGACCAGTCCCGCCGGGTGGGCCCCGACACCCCCCGCGACTGCCTCGCCGCCGCCGAGGCGCTGGCCTGCCACCTGCGCGGCCTGTGGCTCGCCGCCGACCGCCCCGCCCCCGCCCGCCTCGCCCACCAGCTGCCGCCGGCCGTCACCGCCGCCGTCCTCGGCCGCGCCCTGGTCCCCGACCGGCCCCAGGCCCAGGCCCTCACCCTCGCCCTGGACGACGACCCCGAATGGACCCTCCGCCACTGGACCAGCGTCGACTACGCCGTCCTGACCCACCTGGACGCCCCCATCCCCGCAGCCGGCCTCCCCTGGAACCGGCTCCCCTCCGGCGAGGACCCCACCCCCACCCCATGACGCCCCGCACCCGCACCCGCACGGAGCCGCCATGACCGCGCCACCACCCCCCGACAACCCGTCTCCTCACCTCACGCGCCCTGCGACGTCCGCGTTCGCCGCGTTCCGCCGACGCCACCACACCCCCTACCACCGCTACGCCCGCACCCGCGTCGAGGACCGCCGCGCCGACACCGCCGTCGACGACGCGTTCGCCGAACTCGCCGCATGCTGGGACGAGATCATGCGCTCCGCCAACCCGGCAGGACACGCCTGGCGCGTCCTGCACGCCGCCGTCGCCGCCGCCGACACCGGCCCACCCCAGGCGCCGGAGACCGCCCGGGACACGCTGCACCGGACCCTGCCACCCGACCAGGCCGACGCCGTCGTGCTGCACTACCGCCTGGGCATGACCTTGACCAGCACCGCCGACCTGATGGGCCTCGAGGTGCCCGCCGTCGCCGTGTACCTGATCATGGCCGAACGCGCCCTACCGGCGGCAGCCATCCGCGACCTCGAACGCACCCCGGCCCCCTGACTGCCTGTGTCATATCCGTCTGCCGATCTGGTCGGCTGTCCAACCATCGCGCCGGCGGCCGGATGCGGCTGTGACGTTGCCGTGTTCTACGCTCCGGGCCCATGAACAGCACCACGCACGCGGTCGCCCCGGCCTGGGCCCATGAGCACTGTCTCTATCTGCCGTCCGCGGCAGCAGCGACTGCCGCTGCCGGGGAACTGGCCGACCACGGGCACCTGCTGGTCGCGGCCCGGCCCGCGGGTGGGCCTGGCGAGGCGGGGGTGCCCGACGGGTGGTGGCGGGTGTCCTCGCTTGCGGAGGTCGCCGGCAGAACGCGTGAGGAGCAGCATTGGATGTCGACTCGAACCGTCATCGATGCCGAGGACATCGCACGCCGGAACCGGGGCTTCACCAGTGGCGGCGGCTTTGGCCGCCGCGACGGCATGCTCGAGGGGTTCGATCGCGAGGGACTTCTGCACGAACGGCCGCCGAGCCTCGAACCGGTGGCGGCATCCGGACCGCCGCCGGCACCGGCGGCCCCGCCGTGGACGTGCGGCGGAACGGGGCCCGCGCCGACGCTGATCGACGCCGTACGTGCCGCGGCCATGGGGTTGTACGGCGAGGTCGCGGCGATGCCGGAGTTCGCGGGGTGGCTGTTCGACGAGGACTTCTTCGAAGAGTTCGGCGACTCCTTGGATGCCGGGGAGTTCCTGAGCCTGCTGGCCGAGTGGATGTCCTCGGATGGGCAAGCCTCGGACGTCACCGCCGAGGCGGTGCCCTTCGTGGCGGCTCTGGCGGCGGAGGTCGCGATGCCGGACGGTGCCCGCGCGGCTTTCCTGATGGACCTGCTGAGGGCGGCGGTGGCCGGGCCGTGCAGGGCGGTTGCGCTGGTCGACCGGGCAGCCGCCCTGGACGAGGGGACCGGCGAGTCGGTAGGCGAGCGCGCGGTGCGGCCGGCCGTCGAAGCGGAGATCCCGTGCTTGTTGGCGCGTTGGGACGACGAAGCCGACGCGTGTCGTCTGGTGCTCGCTGCCCTGGCCGCCGTCGTTCCCGACACGGCCCCATGGATCGGTGACCGGCTCGCGGAACTCGATGCCCCCGCAGGTACTCGCCGGGCCGACGTCGTCGCACTCGTCGACGCGCTGCTGCTCGACGACGCCACGTACGCGATCGGCGCGGTGGCGGCGTGGCACAGCGAGACGGCCATCAGCGCCGCCACACCCGCAGACCGCCGTATCGTGGCCTTGGCCGTGCTTCCAGACCTGATCGGTGAGGAACTCTCCGATCTGCCGCGGTGACGGACAACCTCGACCCGACCCAGCCCATCACGCGGCCCGAGGCCGAAGGACGACAGAGGGGCCAAGGGTGCGGCTCTTGCGTCGGCGGGTCAGGCGGCGGGTCACCGGGGTGATCGCCGCGAGCGTCAGCAGGGACTCGGCGTACTGGACGAGGCGTACGTAGCCGCAGGCGTGGCGGCGGGCGTGCATGATCCAGGCCAGGGATCGTTCGACGACCTCGCAGGGTGTTGTGTGGAATCTGTCTCGTCAAGCAGAGTCGTTGCGGCCGAAGGTGACGTCGACGTCGCGCCATGCGGGAAGGCCGGCCATGTATCGAAGGGCGTTTTCGCAGGCGTCGGCCTGAGTGGTGTGACCGCCCCGGTCGATGCCGGTCATCGCGAGCATCAGTCCCAGGATATGGAGGTCCGGGTCGCCACCGGAGTCCTCGGTGGCGAGAACGTCGAGAACTTCGCGCAGTGTCCGGGTGTAGTCGATCTCCCGGCCGGCGACCGGGGCGCGGGCTGCGACATCGGCCAGGTCGGGCAGGATTTGCCGAGGAACGACCTGCCGGCCTTTCCCTAGTGGCCAAGGAGTCGTCGACGCTGCCTCGACCAGCCGCCGAGCGTGCTCGGTGACATCAGAGTGTCGCGAGTGCTCCATCGTGTTCTCTTGGTCTTGCGATGTCGGCGCACCGGTCCATCTGTTCGACGACGTACGAATGAACGTGCTCGGTTGGTCGGGCTCGATCGACGTCGCCGGGAGTCAACTCCACTCTGAATGTGACCTCGGACCGGTGCGATGATGCGGTTGTGCGAAATCCCGATGTCTCCTTCCTGTGGCGTCTGTTGATCGAGTCGTTGACCACGCTTGCGGCGGATCCCGCCGACCAGGTTGCCTGGCTGGACGAGTATCGCGTGGGAACGGACGAGTTGGCGTTGGACTTCGATCATGCCCATCGTCTCGTCCCGAGCCTCGTGGAGGCAGGGCGCCTCGATGGGGAGGTCGCGGCCGAACTCCGCAGAATCGATGTGCTGTTCGAGGGCATGAGCGGCCGGGAAAACGCCGAGCGTTGGGCTCGCGAGGCCCTGCTCGCCGACTCGGGATGGATCGAGATCCGCGCATCGTCCCGCCGGCTGCTCGTCGACCTCCTGGGAGACTGGCGCCTGCCGATGCCGGTGATCTGTGTGGTCCGTTGACCCGTGGGAGGGGGAGCAGGTGCCGCACCGCGCTTCGAGGTCCGGCATCCGTACCTCGGCGACCGCGGATGGTTCCGGGGGAACGCGATCGCTGTGGCCCGGAGTGTCCAAGCCCCCGTTGCGCCTTGGCAGCCGCCGGGTGCCCCGGGGGGTGGAATCCTACGCACGGCTCGATCGGCACATGAACGAGGGCAGGACGTCGTCGACTTGACGATCGCGTGCCCGAGGTGACCGTGCACCGGCGTTCAGAACGGGGGTGTGTCCGTGTCGGTGGTCGCGGCCGGCCAGAGGGGCCTGGGGCGGGGCCGTCGCAGGTGCGCCACGGCTTCCTCGATGCGGCCGAGGTCGATCAGATACCGGGCCAGGACCTCCGAGTTGGCGTCGGGGTGTCGTTCGAGTTCGGTGACGGCTTCCTCGGGCCGGCCGGCGTCGGCGAGGATCTCGGCGATGGTCCACGCCGCGTACGAGCTGTCCCCTTCGGGGTGTGTTCGGGCCTGGGCGATGGCCTCCTCGTGCAGCCCGCATGCGGCGAGCAGCGTGATCCGGCTGCGGAAGAACTCCCAGTCCTGCCGCCCCGGGATCAGGTCGTCGAGGTGGGCCAGGCCTTCCCGGGCGCGGCCGTGGTCGGTGTACAGGGTGCACAGCATGGACACGGTCCAGTCCTCCGGGTGGTCGTCGACGAGTGCGCGCATCACCGTGATCGCCTGGTCGACGCGGCCGTGCCGCTCGAGGAACTGCGCGAGGTGCACGTCGGGGTGGGAGAAGCCGGTCCGCGCGTCGACGCGATTCCGAAGTACCGTGATCGCGCCTTCCACGTCGCCGCGTTCCTCGAGCCACTCCGCCAGGCGCGTTGCCGCGTGGCCGTGGTGCTCGACCCTCGCATAGTCGGCCAGTTCGTCGAACCGGTCGTGCCGCGCGAGCAGGTCGGCGAGCCGGTCGCGGTTGTTGACCGACGTGGTGTCGCGGGTGCGCAGGAGGGCGACGGCGTCGTCGATCCTGCCCTGGCGTTCGCGGATCTGCGCGAGCAGTTCGACCGCGTTCCACGGGGTGAGGCCGCCGCGGCCGCACGAGGGTGAGCCGCAGTGGTCGCAGTCGTGCCGGGCCCGGATGCGGGCGGTCAGCAGGTCGGCGGCGTCCTCGTCGCGACCGGCGACCGCGGCGACCTCGACCAGCGCCTCCGCGGGAATCCACTCCGCGACGTGGGGAGCGAGCAGCGAGAACGCCTCGTCGGCGCGAGCGTGTCGGGCTAGCAGGCGGGCACAGAACGCCAGTTCCAACGTACCCCCGCCCTCCGTGTGCGGGCGCACCAGCGCGATCGCCTCCTCGGCCTTTCCCCACTCCTCCAACACCTCGGCCGCGGCCTCGGCCGCCGTCCACCACCCCGTGGCCAGATAGGGGTCGAGTATCCGCAGCGCCTCGGCGTGGCGGTCCCGCGCGGTCAGCGACCGTGCGTGCTCGCGCGCGCAGAACCACTCCCCGTCCGCCGCCCAGGCCTCCACCATTTCGTGGTGCCCGAGGTCGAGGAGGCGGGTGACCAGGTGTGGGGGAATACACCCGGACTGGGTCCGGGTCCGATAGTCGAGATCTTCAGCGTCCACGGCGGCGCAGCATAGGCCCCGCCTGTGACACCGACCGGACCTCGAGACACCCGTGGCACCGGTCGCCCCGAACCGGTCACCCTCCCGTGTCCGAGCCGCACCGACCCGGGCCGCAGGGCAGCGGGCCGATCTCGGCGGACGACGGGTGCTCGTGGTGAGCATCCCGCGATGTCGGATCCGACGCCGATACCCGGGAACTCGATGCCGCGCGCCCCGTACGCGCCCGTGCGCGCCCGAATCCGCGCCGGCGCCGCGCAAACAGGCCCCGAAATCCTCGTTCACCCACAGGAGTTGCCCACCACCGGATGCCCGGTTCCCTAGCATGGGGCGTGTCACTCTGGCGGGGGAGTGGCGCGGACGTCGAGGGGACACCATGGACCAGGACACCGATTCCGGCCCGCCCCCGATCGACACGAAAACCCCCAGCGTCGCCCGCATGCACGACTACCTGCTCGGCGGCACCGACAACTACCCCGCCGACCGCCGCGCCTGCTCGAAACTCCTGCGCGTCGCCCCCGACATCCGCGCCCTCGCGCTCAACAACCGAGCGTTCCTGCGGCGCGCGGTTCGGATGCTGGCGCGCGAGCACGGGATCCGGCAGTTCCTCGACCACGGCTCCGGGCTGCCGACGCGCGACAACGTCCACCGGGTCGCCCAGGCCGTCCACCCCGACTGCCGCGTCGTCTACGTCGACAACGACCCCACCGCCGAGGCCCACGGCCGCACCCTCCTCGACGAGAACGACGGATCGGCCCGATTCCTGCGCGCGGACCTGCGCTACCCGGACACGATCCTCGACCACCCGGACGTGCGGGCCACGCTCGACCTTCAACGGCCGGTCGCCGCCTTGTTCGTGTCCGTGCTCCACTGCATCCCCGACCACGCCGACCCCGCAGCGATCGTGCGCCGCGTCGCGGAGCGCCTGTGCCCGGGCAGCTTCGTGTTGGTGTCCCAACTCGTCAGTCACGACGCTCACGCCCGCGACGCCGTCACGCGCTGCATGGACGAGGCCACCGCCGGACGATGGGGAGCCGTGCGCTCACCGACCGCCGTGGACGACTTCCTCGACGGCCTGGACGTCGAACCGCCCGGCCTGACGGAAGTCACCGACTGGCACCCCGACACCGAACCCCGCATCCTGCAACGCACCGACGTCATCGAATACGGCGGCCTCGCCCGCGTCCCCTAGCTAGCTCGTCGGCCGCGTCATCGCCTGGCGGAAAGTGAGACTGACGCGGGGGCCGGCCGCGGGTTCCCGGGGGACGGCATGGGTCCAGCCGCGTTGGGTCACGGCGGTCATGAGCAGCACCGAGCCGTGCGCGAGGGCGAGTTCGTGGTGGTGGTTGCGGTCGAGGCTGCGAAAGGCGAGGCAGCGCGTCGCGCCGAGGGAGACGATCGCGATTGCGCTGCCGGGGGTGAGGCCGTCGTAGGAGTCCTGGTGGAAGCCCATGGTGTTGTCGCCGGTCTCGTACAGGTTCGCCAGGCAGTTGTCGAAGGGATGACCGGCGTGTGAGCCGGCGCGGGCGCCGATCGCGGCGATCCGCGGGGCATGGGTGCGACGTCGTGACGGCGCCCGGAGTAGTCGTACGGCACGCCGAAGCAGGCGGTCCGGCGCGCCCGCATGTCTTCGTCCCAGGCGACCCCGGCCAGGAGCCGGGCAAGGTCGGTATCGGGATCGGCGAGCGCGTTCGGGTGGTAGCGGATGTCGAGAGGTGGGGGTGGAGGTTGTGGTGGCGATAGCGGTAGTGGTGGCATCGATTCTCCAGGGGGACCGACCGACCACGTCGAGCCGTGGCGTGATCGTCATCGCTTGTGTTGTTCGATGCGTCGAGTATCCCCGTGGTCCGGGCCGGTTGGGGTCGGCCGAGAGCGCGTTGCCCAACGGATTGCCGCCGACCAGACCGGGTTCGCCGGCCGGGCGCTGGGTTGCGCCCGTGCCACATCCGACATCCCTCTCGGTGAAGCGCCACGAAATCCGGAACTTGCACCGAAACACTTCCCGTGAAAAAGCCGACCGGACGAGAAAGCCGTGATGTGGGGCGCCCTCTCATGGACGTCGGGTCTTCGCCTGGGCGCGGTAGCGGTCGTGGGCCGCGACGATCATCTCCTTGCTGTCGGCGCGCGACTGCGCGGCGAGGTAGAGCCGTTCCAGGAGCGCGCGGTAGCGCTCCACGTCGCGGGTGCGGCTGATATACGTGGCGGCCTCGACGTGTTCGAGATACACCATCTCCTGCGGGCCCCCGTGGGGAAAGCGCAACAGCGTCATCGACGACGGCGGCGTCAGGTCCGTCGCGCTGGCGAACCGCACGATCCGCACCTGCACCCACCGGCGTTCGATCGCCTCGAGCAGGAACCCCATCTGATCGGCCATCACCCGCGCCCCACCCACCGGGCGTTGAAGGACACTCTCGTCCATCAGGGCGATCAGCATCTCGGTGCGCTGCCCGTTGCCCAGGACCTCCTGACGGCCCCGGCGCAGCGCGACGCGTTGGTCGATCTCGTGGGGTTCGGCGTCGGGCAGGCCGCCGGCGATGACGGCGCGGGCGTAGTCGGGGGTTTGGAGCAGGCCGGGGACGACGTGGACCTCCCAGGTGCTGATCCGTGTCGCGGACTCCTCCAGGCTGATCAACCGGCGCAGCCACCCGGGGGTGACGTCGGCGTAGCGATGCCACCAGGGCTTCTCGTCCGACTTGCGCAGCAGGTCCTCGACGGTGGCCAGTGTCGCGGGCTCGCGTACGCCGTAGGCGTGCAGCAGGTCCATGACGTCGTGGTGTTTGGGCGGGCTCTCGCCGCGTTCCAGGCGGGAGATCTTCGACCGGGACCCGCGCACCACCTCGGCGGCGGTCTGCAGCCCCACGCCCCGCTCCGTGCGCAAGTCCCGCAGCATCGATCCGAGGACCTTCATCGCGGCCGACGGCCGATCGGGCACCGACTGCGGGGCGCGATCGGAGGATAAGTTCCCGACGGCGTCGGAGGACAACGTCACGCGGCGACTCCACACGAACGAAGGAAGAAGAAAAGGGGGGATGCGCGTCAGTATTCCGCAGGCGCACACCCCCGTCCGCCGATCGCATCATCACACCGCGACTTTGCGCGAACTATGCGATCAGCCGGTCGAATTCCCCGTTCTTGGCGCCGGCGACGAACATCGCGATCTCCGTCTTCGTGTACACCAGCGCCGGTCCGTGCGGATCCCGCGAATTGCGCACCGCGACCGCACCCTCCGACGTCACGCCCAGCTCCACGCACTGCCCCGTGGCCGAACTCTCCGCGCTCCGCATCCATTCGGAGACGCCCAGCGTTCCCGCCGGCGCGCCGTTCGTACCTTCCCGCACGTTGATCACCGCTTTCCCACCCGCCGGAGATCCGCACGCCCCCTACACGGTCGCGCGGTCGCTCGTGCAATGCCGTATGCATTTGCACGCGCCGATTTCCTCATGCTAGTTGGCCGACCGGGACGGCGAAGTCCCACGAACGAGTGACGGTTCAGTACCCGGCCACGCTTTCCCGTTCGTGGCCTTCTCCGTCCGGCACAGGGCTCCGGGCCGTGTAACCGCGGTGATGTCCGGGACATCGCCGTGGTGGCTGATTCCGGTTGCCCGAGTGCGGTCCAGGGCGCATGTGGGGTGCGGGTGGTGCGGTTCGACCGGACCGGGTGGGCGATTCGGGTGAACTCGTCCGAGCAACGCGCGAGATCATGGCTCCTGTCGCTATCGGGCCAGAGCGGTGCCGGCCCGCCGGTTGCGCCCGCGCCTTCGTAATCGGGGGAGCGGTTCGTCCGGCGCAGGGCGTCGACTACGCCCTGCGGGGCATACTGTGCCCCCGGCGCCGAAAGGGACCGCCGGCGCGGGCGCGGCCCGGACGCCACAGGGACGGCGGTCCGGGCCGCGCCCCGAGCGCGCCGGCAGGTGCTTTTTGCCGGAGGCCGCGGGCATCGTGGGCGCCATCGGGCAGCCGAGGTCAACGGCGGGTCGCCCCGACGAACGAGAGGGCGAGGCGTCCCGTCAACCACGCCCGGAGACGGTCCCGGTCGATCAGGGCCACGGATTGGGCGAGGCCGAGGTTGCGCGCGGGGGTGGTGAACACGGTGGTGGCGAAGATCAGGACGTGGGCGCCGTGGACGCGCCGTCCTGTGCCGAGGAAGCGCCGGCTTGCCGAATTGCCACCACGCGTGGGCGAGGTTGGTGCGCAGGCGTCCGCGCCGCTCGGTGGTGGGGAACTGCCCCGGATGCAGGTCGCGTCCGACACGCAGGGCGGCGCCGGCGTCGCCCGAGGCATACGGCACCCGACCTCGTACGGGCCCGCCGATGCGGGCGTCACCGTGAATACCGTCCGGGCCTTGGGCCCGGCCGACATCCGCCGCATGGCGCGTTTCGCGAAAGGGATGCCGGCAGGAACAAAACCCGGTGGTGGGGGTGCTCCTGGGAGGCTCAGTCCACAGGCCGAAGCCGTCGACCGCTTCGGGGCGAAGGGGTGGCGGCCTCCTGGGCGTCCACGCTTTCGTAGGGCTGCCATGTCCTCTCGTCGTGTCTGCTCTGCCATCCGGGCAGGATGATCAGTGCCACGAGGCGGTGCGCGGGGATGGCAACGGGTGGGTGTCGCCCCTCGGCGACGGGCCGGACGTCGATGTGTCCTTCGCCGACGCCGGCCAGGGAGCCGAAGATACTCGCCAGGAACGTCTGCTCGTCCCGTCGCCCGCACTCGACGTCCAACCGCAGCAACTGGTGGGGGTACAGGCGTTCCTCGTGCAGCGGGGCGAGGCCGCCGTCCTCGTTCGGCGCCCAGATCCGCAGCCCGTGGTGGGCGGTGTACGGATCCTCGGATGCCTTCAGTTGATCGGGGAACGCCGTACGTACCGCGCGGCGTTCGCGGCGCACGACCTCGGAGACCACCGTCATGTCTTCGCCGTCCGCGTCGCCCGGCAGGAACGGGAAGACCTCCCGAAGCAACACTCGGGCCGCCGCGAGGTCCGCGTCCCCGCCCGCGGCCGCCGGCCCGACGGTGAAACGGCGTTCGTCCTCGCGAAAGCGGGCCTGGTCCGCGTCGAGCTTCGCCACCACGTGCGCCGGCGCGGTGATCACCGCCGCGTAGGAAAGCCCCCGCGAGCGCCCGCCGTACTCGTCGACCCGGTGCGTGCCGAACGCCAGGACCGGCCCCAGCGTCGGGCAGGCCGCCAGATACGCGATCGGTTCGTCCCGCGCGCCGGTCAGCGGCCAGTCACGGATCAACAAGAGCCGGGAACTCCCGTCACCGCCCTCCTCCTCGAACGCCGCCTCCAACCGCTCGCACGCGGCGCCGACCACCGTCGGCCACCACGCGGCCAGCTCCGCGTTCGCCCATTCCGCAGGGCCGGCGTGGGACGCCCCGCAGGTTGCGGCGACCGGTGGCAGTCGGGTCACGTCCCGCACGTGCGCTCCGGCCAGTTCCCCGGCCGCCGCGTCCCGCGCGAACTCGGCGGCCGTCCGTGCCGACGCACCCCGCGAGCGCGCGACCAGCCACGCCCGGCTGGTCGTCGACCACACGTCGAGATCCCGGCGCCACACGGCGTAGCCCCGAATCGGCCCGCTCACCGCCGCCGACACTTGGTCGCACATCGCCTGCTCGGGCGAACGCCGGGCGCGCTCGACCGCCTGCCGGGCCCCGTCGTACGCCCCGATCCCCGGACAGCCCTCGGCGTACTCCTCAAGGAACGCCACGCGTTCGCCCAGGAACGACTCCCAGGCCCCGGTCGACAACCGCGCGTCGACGGCCAACGCCTCCTCACCTGCGGCACGCACGAGCCATTGCCGAATCTGCTCGTCCTCACCCGGCGCCGGGTGCGCGGCGTGCCGGGCGTACGCCACCCAGGTGCGGGCGCCGTCCCCGTCGCGTGCCCGGGCCAGCCGGGCGCGGTGTCCGGCCACGGCAGCCGCGGCCCGCCACAGGGCCTCGGCGCCGGGCGGCAGGACGACGGTGCAGTGCTTGCAGATCGCGTCGAACACCTCCAGCAAACGGTAGGAGGCGGCGTCCTTCGCCTCGCCCGCATGGCGGCAGTCGGTGTACGAGCGTCGGAGATCGGCGCGGGGAACGTGGTACTTGCTGCGGCCCTTCGTCAGCGCGATCGTCACGGCGGCCAGGCCCGTCAGCTCGACGCCGAGCTGCTCGTGTACGAGGGGACCCAGAGCGGGCAGGGCGTTCACCGTCGACCGCCGCCGAGCCTGCCCGCGGCGGCGTCGAAGCGTTCGGCGAGGGTGTCGCGACCCGTCGACATGCCGCAGCCGCGGACGCCGACCTCGGCGTCGAGGCTCGCAGGAAAACCAGGACATGTCTCGGGCCGGAGGCCGGCCGTCCACCACCGGCTGGGCACGATCTCGATCTGCGTGTCGGTGCAGGGAGCACCGCCTGCATGTGCCGGGCGGGGGTCGACCAACGGACGGGCCCGCCGCGACACCGCCACCGATTTCGTGCCGTCGCTCATGCGGTGAGCCTAACGATTGCCGCGGCGTCGGAGGGCACCTTCTCGATCCGGCGACGTCACCGCGGACCGGGCGGAGGACGCTCGGCATTGCGCTCGAAGGGATGCGGCCCTACGCCGGTTCCCCGTTGTGGTCGTGTCCGTCCGGACGGTTCTGGGCGCGGGCCTCCGCCCGCTTGACGAACCGGCGGATGTACTCGCGATCCCAGCCGCTCCTGCGCGAGACCACCGACGGTTTCACCTTGGCCCGGGTGGCGAGGACACAGGCTTCCTGCAGTTCGTCGCGGGCGGCCTCGTAGGCGGCCTTGGCGCGGCGGTACTTCGACGCGGCGGCGTCGATGCTCTCCTCGGGCGTCATGTGCGGAGCTTGCCATACATGCGGTCCGTGTCTGCAACCTGAGTCCGCAAAGAATCATGCTCGGCGACCTTGATGATGCAGACAGTGTCGGCAAACATAGGTTGCAGACAGAGTCGGCAATCTGATCGAAGGGTTGGGGTACCCATGAAGGAGTTGAACACCTACTATGCAGGAAGTCCCGGCAACGGCCTCACCTGGATCGCGACCGACGGCGGAAAGTTCTACGCGGCCACCGCCGGCCGGCGCCGCTACTACCTCGCGGCACGCCCGAGCCTGCCCGACTTCACCGGGGTGCAATGGTGCCTGTACGGCGACAACGGCCACCGTGCGTGGGTGGGCGAGCCGGTGGGTGTCGCCATCGAGGAGGCCGTCGAACGAGCCACCCGAGCCGTCCTGCACACCCACGACGACCCGGCGACCGCGATGACCGTGGACGAACTGCGCGAACTGCTCGCCGACATGCCCGGTGACCGCCGTGTCGTCTTGGGGCACGACGCCGAACTCAACCGGATCAGCCCGCCCCTGGGATACGACATCGGCTGGTACACCCCCGGAGGGGACGGCGGCTGGAAGCACGAGACCACCCAAAAGCCGTCGGCTCGTGCTCTCGCGGCCCTTCTGTTGTTCCCCCGCTGACGATGCCCCGGCCACGCACGGTGACCCGAGCCGGCGAGGCTCGCCTGCGCCGACGGGACCCCGACGCGGCCTCGACGGGTAGCGCCCGCGCCGGCAACAGGACGACCGATTGCGTTCGAGGCGTGAAAGCGAACGCCGCAGGATCGGCCCGCACAGAGGAGTCGTCGTGACCCGGCAAAGCTCCGCGCCGCTGGCCCATCTCGGACTGAGCGTCAGCGACCGCCAGATCCGGGAGATCACCCGAAGTTTCCGCGACTCGTTCGGCGTGGACCTGAACCCGCCTTACCAACGCGGCACGGTCTGGACGGTCGACCAAAGAGTTGCTCTCGTCCACTCGTGGCTCACCGGAACGCCCACCGGCGTCGTCATCCTCAACGACCGCTCCACCGAGGAGTGGGCGCGCGCCAACGGCGGCGATCCCACCGAACGCGACGAACCCATGTACGCCTGCATCGACGGAAAACAGCGCATCACCACCGCGTGCGCCTGGTTCGACGACGAACTGGCCGTCCCCGCCTCATGGTTCGATCCACACGACGTGACCGCGACCGAGGACACCGACGACGGACCGTACGTACGGCACGGCGGACTCGTCCTCGCGCGCCGGCGGCACTTCGCCAACCGGGCGCACCTGACGGTCGCCCTCGCCAGGGTCGCCACCGTGCCGGAGGAGGCGGCCATCCACGTCCTCGTCAACGGCGGAGGAACCCCCCAGAGCGCCACCGACACCGCCCGAGCCGCCGCCGTCGCGACGGGACGACGCACGCCGGGCGGCCATGCCCGTGAGACCCCACCTTCGTCCACGCCGAGAGCGTGATCCGCGCCGGTCACGACCTTCGGGCGCCGAACCCTCGCACGCGGACGTACGGTTCGTCCCGGTGATCGCCGCTTCCGGCTGCGAATACACGCAAGCGGTGGTCAGCGGCGAACGGCCCCGACGAACGAGAGGGCGGAGCGCCCCGACAACCACGCCCCGAGACGGTCGCGGTCGATCAGGACCACGGATTGGGCGACGCCGAGGTTGCGTGCCGGGGTGGTGAACAGGGAGGAGGTCGCGAAGATCAGGACCTGGGCGCCGTGGACGTGCCGGCCCGTGCCGAGGAAGCGCTGCATGTCCGGCGAGCCGACCTTGGACGTGACCGAGAAGCGCTTGCACTGCACCACGAACCGCCGTCCGTCGGGGAGTAAGCCGACCACGTCCGCCCCCAGGTCGCCCGCGCCTCCCGAGACCCGTACCCGCGAACACCCGTCCCGCTGGCACAGATCCTTCTGTCGGCAGAGTCTCTGTCCCTCGTTCTGGCGTCGCTTTGAGCGGTGATGGGAGGGTGGCGCCGGGTCTCGTTGTCGTGTCGGATTCTCTGGCGATTCTCAGTAGCTGCTGTGATGAAGGTCACCGATGATGTGCAGGGGGTCGGCGTCAACTGCAGGAACCGATCAGGCCGGTAACTGCTCGGCGTGGCAGCGTTGTTACCTTTCCGTCGGTTGCGGCAGGCTCGCGAAGCCGTTCGAGCTCAAGGTGCTGCGCGGCAAGGCGGGACAGCGCGAGCCGCTTGAACGCCTTGAGCTCTGCGAGCTCGGCATCGCTCTGTTCGATTCGGGCCCTGAGCGTCGCGTTGGCGATCTTGAGCCGCCCGATCTGTGCCTCTCTCGGGTCCGGGATCGTTCCGGCTCGGCGGAGGACGTCGAGGCGCCGGTCGAACTCCTCGGCCAGGTGTTGGTAGGGACCGGGTCGCGGGGTGCCGTCGCGGTGCTTCTTCGGGTAGAAGCCTGTGCGAGGCACTGAGGCCAGGCGGGCGAGGGTCTTCAGATCGGTGCTGCCGTCTGCTGGCACGTCGCCGCTGAGCAATCGCTCCATTGCCTGTCGGATGGCCTGCTCGTTGCGGGTCCGGGTCTCTTCGTTGATGCGCGCCAATGGGTGCTCTCTTCCTGGTCACATGCTGGTGTCGATGGCGGTGAGGACGGCCAGGTCGCGGTCCAAGCTGCTCTGGAGCCGCGCCTTTTCGGTCTTCTGGCGGCGGGCTATGGAGCCGATCAACACCTGCTTCGTCCGGGCGCTAGCGGCCCAGACGGGCCGGTGGCATGGGTGGTGGGTGGCCTGGGGACAGCGCGCGGAGTCACACATGCCGACCAGCGGCTTCGTGGCGTCGGGAGTGCCGGCCAGTTTCAAGCACAGGGCCTTCGACGGGTCGGTGAACCAGCAGTAGTTGGCCACCCCGAGGTGCAGGACGTCGGCGCGGGAGGCCAGCAGGTCGCGTACCTGTTGATCGTTGTCCGCCACGTCGGCGTCCTCGGCCAGTGCGCGAGCGAGCTGTCCGTCGACGCTGGCGAAGTAGGCGATCAGGTCGCGGGCACCGGGGCCCGCGGGCAGATGGCCCTGCTGGTAGCGGCGGAACTCGGTGAGGACGAGGTCCTTGTTGCGCTCGCTCTCCTCCGCGTTGACTTCGGCCAGGAACTTGGCCTGGGCCCCTCCGGGACGTGCCGCATACCCCTCCGTTGTGACTACCGACAGGTGCTTGAGCTGCACCTTCGCTGCCAGCAGGCCGCCGGGCCGGTAGGCGATTTCGAGGGCCAGCGTGCGCCGGAGCATCCGTGGGTTCGCGGGGCCAGCCGGGATATGGGCCAGCCCGAGGCGCCGGCCAGCTGATCCGTTCACCCAGTTCCGGAAGAGGCTGAGGCGATCTTGGTCCAAGGGGCTGGTGACCAGCGGGTCGCCGATGTCGGCGCCTGGGCCCAGGAGCTGTTCGGCGATGCCGGCGGCCTCGTAGGCTTCCTTGACCACGACCCACTCGTCGGCGGCACCGCCCAGGGGCTTGCCCTTCACCACGCGACTGGCCAGCTTGTAGCGCACCAGTCCTGGGCCGGCCTCGATCAGCGGGACCCGGCAGCCGACGTTCATTTCGCGCAGCTCGCTGTGCCGCATTCCGGAAAGTGCGACGATCACCAGGTGGGCGGCGGTCTTCACCACCCCGGCCAGCGCGCGCAGGTCCCGCTCGGCCAAGGGCAGTGACCAGGGCGCCTGCCCGTGGCCGTCGGCCCTGTCCATCAACGCGGCGTCCCGGCAGAACGGTTCAGCGACGCCGACGCAGGACACCACCTCCTCGATCGCGGAGCGCATTTCGTCGAGCAGGTGCGGGCTGCAGAACGTGTGGCCGGCCTCGTGGGCGATCTCGGCCAGGTTGACCCTGGCCAGGGGGTCCTCGGCGCCCAGCCCCCAGGTCCGGGTCCTGCCCGAGGCAGGGAGGAGATCGAAAGGCCGCCGGCTTGAGACGTGTCGCTGAAGGACCTCCTCCAGTGCGAGGGGGTCGGTGAGCGCGTATCGCTGGAGCGATGCCCGAACGGTGCCCTGACGCCATTTGGCCTCCAGTTCGCGCAGCAGGTGCGGGGCGAGGGCCTGCACCAGGTAGAGGGCCGCTGTCAGCAGCGGCTGGAACACCTCGTCCGCTACCGGCTGGACCTTGTTCTCCGTCGGGCCGGAGTCGGTGCCGGCGACCCTGTCGGCCGTGTGCCCGGCGAAGGGACGCAGGTCCTCGCGGTAGCGGTCGGTACTGAACAGCTCGCCGTACTGCGCCAGGCCCAGGATGACCGTGGCGACCAGTTTGTGGACGCCCGGGCGGTGCGGGGTCTTCGTGCCGTTGGGACGGTGGGTTGCCCGATACTGGGCGAACACCGTGCAGTGATGGGCGGACACGTCGTCGAGGCGCTGGACGCCTCGGGCGGTCAGCCAGTTCAGCCAGCGGACCAGCTCCGCAAGTTCCGCATAGATCGTGACGATCGCCTTGGCGTTGCGGCTGGCGTGCGGCAGCAGCCGCACTGCCTCGTGGCCGGGTGTCATCTGGGCGGCGATGTACTCCTTGGCCACGGTCTTCCACTGCGGGTTGGCGATTGCGGTGAAGTCCAGGCGCCGGGCGCAGGCGGAGAGGTAGGCGGGCATGCCGATGACCTGTGCGAAGTCCCAGATGTCGTCCTCGAACCGAGGGCGGGGGACTCCGGGAGGGAGCGTGAACCCGGCCAGCCGGCACAGGTCCGCGCCGCCGAACGGCGATACCGCAGCCTCTGTGGTCTGCGGGTGGCTTGGGCTGGTGGGGGCGGTCATCGGGTGCTCTCCTCGGGCAGCAGCGGGATCTCGTCGTCGGTGCTTGCGACCTCGGCAGCGGCCAGAGCCAGTCGGGCCGGGTCGTACCTGGCCAGCACCTCGTCGATCCGCCGGGCGTAGTGGCCGAAGACGGCCATGAACTGGGCGGATGGCATCTGCTGCCACTGCCGGGCGAAGAACGCCTTCATCCGCAGCAGGTTCACCGCGTGCGCGGGCGTGAACAGCGCGAGCGGACACAGCAGGCAGACCCACGGACGCGCGGGACACGGCTTGCCCTTGGGCCCGTGTACTCCCGCGAGCGGGTCGGCGCAGGACGCTACGAACACATCGCGCTGCCCGCCCACCAGTTCGGCGATCGCGGCCTCGTCCAGCTCCAACTCGGCTACCAGTTGCGGGAACCGGTCTGCCAGCTGGGCGACCTCCTCCTCGCTGAGGACCATCGCCGGACGGCTCTTGCGCAGTAGGTCACCCTGGGCCTGCTCCACGATCTCCTCAACCGCGTTCCTCTGGGCCTCGGTCATCGCCGACAGGTAGCGGTCGCCCTCGATCGCCGGGGTGTGGTTGGGGTCAATGGTGGCGCGGCGGCTGCCGAACCACGACGCGCGGTCGCGGTGCGACTCGAAGGTCGTGCGGATCACCTGGCGGTGCAGGTTGATCACCGCGCCGTGGGCGTCGACCACACGGTTGACCGTGGCCCACTGCGACACGGTGCTGCGGTGGGCGCGCCCGCTCTGCCACGGCCCCAGCGGATTGGTTCCCGAACCGGGCGACTCGAACCGAAGCCACAACCCTCCCCGCAGCTCAGGCGGGCAATGCGCCCGTAGCAGGGCGGAGTGTTCGAGCCAGCGCTCCAGCAGTCGCACGGCCTTCTTCGACAAGGTCAGCGTCTCGTTGGACGTCCGGCCCTTGACGTAGCTGAGCAGGATTGTGGCCTGCCCGGCCCACTCCAGGTCTTCGACACCGAGGTCGTCGATGCCGTCGGGCACGATCCCGGTGTAGACGCCGAACAGCAGCTGATAGGCGAGCATCACCCTCAGCCCCGGGAAGAGGTCCTGCCGCAGCAGGTGAATCGGCTGGATCCGTCTCCGGGCCTGGTACTTTGTCCAGCCCACCCGTGCCCCGAGTTCTTCTAAGGTGGCGGGCCCGTGATGGACCAGCTGCCAGCAGATGTTCTCCCGAGTCCACCCGTGCTCGTAGGGGTCCCGGCCTGTCTCGGCCGCCGCGCGGGCCAACCGGTGGTCGGCCCAGGACTTCTCGATGATCCTTCGGCAGGTATCGGCCAGGTTCTGCCAGGCGACCTCGTCGTAGGGCACGAGCGGCTTGAAGACGGGGGTCTTGTTGTAGAGGCGGCCGCCGACGAGCGCGCGCACGTCCGGGGCGAGGGCTCCCGTCTCGGCGTCGAGGGCTGCCAGGAGGCGACGACTGTTCGACTCCCGTCGGTTGTCGGCCGACCACCACAGCTCCACCAGCATGGCGCGGGTCAGCCCTGCCGCTCCACCGCAGTGGCCGTGCTCCGCAAGAGTCCGGACGAACCAGTCGATCGTGCCCTTGTATCCCGCCGCGGTGCGGTGCGAGTCGCCCTTTCCGTGCGGGTACATCAGGTAGACCAGCCCGGTCATCAGCTCCCGGGTGAGCTCCGGGTTGAGGGCGTCCTCGACCCTCAGCACCGAGGAGGTGCCGCGGCTGAAGGTGCAGGACAGGCGCAGCGGGTCTTCCAGGATCTGTGCGGGCATCAGATATCGTCGTCCTCGTCGAATTCGTCGTCGGCTTCCAGCTCTGCGGCATCGAGCAGGACCTGGTCGCGGCCCGCTCGCTCGTAGGCGTCGCGGTAGATCCGGGTGGTGTCCAGGCGCCGCAGGTAGACCTCCGTGGTCAGGACACTGGAGTGGCCGAGCAGGTCTCGCAGCACCATGACCGGGTCGGTCCGGCTCAGGTAGAGCGCCAGGGCCGCGTCCGCGTCGGTGTCTTTCACCAGCTTCGCCGCCTGGGCGTAGTAGCCGCCGACGAGTAGTTCCAGCGTCCTGATCGCGAACGTGTGCCGGCACCGGTGTGGGGCGGTGTGCGGGAATCGCGGCTCGAATCGCTCCCGGAGACGCTGTGAGGTCCGCTTGAACACGGTGCCCCAGTCAAGGAAGGGGCTCCCGTCGGCCTGCAGGGCCAGCAGCATCGACCCGCCCTCCGGTGCCACCAGCAGCCGGCGGTCCCGCAGCGTCAGCTCCGCCCAGGTCACCCGTTCGCCGTTGACCCGGCCGCCCAGCGGGTCCGCGTTCGTCACGACGAGTGGGTCTCCCCAGGAAAGCGGCGGGCTCCACGACGAGCCTGTCGCCGCGATCGTGCGCTGCAGCCGGAAGTACTGGTGCAGCCGGGACAAGGCGTCGTACGTCGTCCATGTGGTCCGGAACTTCCGGCCCTTGGTGATCCCGGCCGGCACCGGGACCCGGATCGGCAACGGTGACCGCCTCCGCGGCAGTGCCGGTACCTCACAGCGCAGCAGATAGGTGAATTCCTGCCGCCGCATCCCACTGGACAGGGCGAACCCGCCCACGGCCGCGTTGCGCGCGGTCGTCCGGCCCCGGTAGCCGAGATCCTCGCTGCCGTCCGGACACAGGCCCGCCAGCCCCTTCACGAACAGGTCCTCGAAGTCCCCCTCGAAGTACTTGATCGTCACGTGGGGTTTCGGCATCCGGCGTCTGGCCATGTTCACCGACCGCATCCGGACCTGGTCGCCGTAGGCCGTGACGGCCTGTTTGTAGGTGAACGGCACCGCGCTCGCCAACTCCTCGTCCACCGCCCACCCATACAACGCGGACAAGATGCTCACGTGCTGGTTCCAGGTGGAGGCGGCGAACCGGGCCTCCACGGGGCCGGATGCGCGGTGGGCCGAGTACGCGCTCAGCCCCCGCCTCAACTCCTTGCGCGTGTCGAAGAGCAAGATGCCCCGCTCGGCCAGGAACACCGTCCAGTCTCGAGCGACTCGGGCGTACGTCTCCCACGACTCCGGCGCCGGGACGCCGAGCACAGGAAGTTCCTGAAGCCACCGGTTGAGCACCGTGGTCGCACGTGGGCCGGCCGCGTCCTCGAAGCGGAGGTCCTCGTCGACCAGTACCGGCATCAGCTCCGGGATGGTCGGCCTGTTCGACAGCCCCCAGGACTCCCAGCCGGTCGGTGAGAAGTAGGTCATCAACACCTGCGAGACCGTACGTATGAGACACCGGCAGGTGCAATACGCAAACCCGCAGCTCAGACAGTGCGGATTCCTCTAATGAGACATGACCACTCTGCCGACAGAAAGATCCGCCACCAGATGCTCGAACTCCCGACCGCTCATGGCGTCCACCCCCGCGAGCGAGACCGCCGCCGATCCGCGCGACGACGACCCGTACCCGCGGAGCGGGGAGCGTCCCGACGCGACGCGGCGCAGCACGAACAGGACGACGCCGGTCACGAACAGCAGCGCCGCGACCCAGTAGGAGGCGACCCTCGAAACTCCCAGCGCCTGCGTGGCACCGGTCGACATCAGGCACACGAACCCCCAGGCGACGGTGAGAAGTTCGCCGACTGTCAGGTCGTGCTTCTTTTTTCTCTTGCTCAAGGTCTCGGTTCCTCTCGGGCGGTTTCGGGCGGGAGGTCACGGCGGAGCGGCGCGCGGGCCCACGAAGGGCAGAGGGTGTCCGTGACGGCACGGCACCGGTTGTCCGACGAAAGGCGCGCCATCGGCGTGCGGGCGCGGAGATTCGGCCCGGGTGACGTCGCGAAGACGGCGCGGAACCGCCCTGGGGCGAGCGCCCCGAGTACGCGGGGCCGTGAAGCCCGCTCGGGCGCAGTATGCCGACGCGGTTCGAAGACGAGATTCTCCCATCCGAGAGGAACTCCGGTCGAGATCGCACCAGGGCCGGACGGGGGTTGCACACGGGTGCGAGAGCGCGCATCCACGGCTGCTCGGCTACGCCACCGGGCGCCGAACCTGGCATTCCGAGGCGCGCCGCGCTGCGGGGGCCATGGCGAGGTTCACCTCGTGCCGGCGGCACTCGGTGCCATGATCGGGCCGCACGGCGTGTGCCGGGCATGACTCTTCGCCTCGGGGGCGAACGCACCGACCTGGAGCGGAGGAGCACTCGTGCTTGTGGGGGCGGTCGAATCCTCGTGCGATGGCCGACGGCGTCGATGACGTCGGACCGGTATCGCACAATGGCCCGCATGTTTCCCGATGACACCTATCTGTCGAAACTCGGACGACTGACCTACTCCCTGGCCCTGATGGAGAGCACCGTCCTCGCGCACCTGACGCAACTCCCCGGCCTGCCCCCGGCGTTGACCGCCCGCAAGCTCACCGGAAAAACCCTCGACGCCATCGCCCGCGCCCTGACCGACCCCACCAACCTCGCGAAGGTCACCGAACCCGCCACCCGCGCCTACCTGGACACCGCCGGCGAGGAACTCACCACCGCCGCACGCGCCGGCCACGCCATCACCCACGCCCGCGCCGCACACCCCGACGAACAACCCCGCCTGCACCGCCGCCCCGACCACACCACCGCCGGCACCGACATCACCACCACCTGGCTCGACCACACCCAAACCGACCTGGACGACGCGCTGCGCCGCCTCGGCGACACGCCCCGCGCCGCCGCCTGACGCCCGGCGCCACAGGGCCCGTGGGCCAGGGTTGCGCGGGTGCCTGCCGCTCGGAAGCACCGCGGTCGTGCGGGCGGGGTGTGCCTGTCGCGTCGGGCGTGGATGGGCCGCCGGAACGCTTGCCGTTCGGGCGTAGGGTCCGCGCATCGCGAAAGAACCGGCGCCCGGCTGCCGGTTCCGCGGGTGCGGGAACGCATGGCCGAGCACGGCCGGTTCGGTCCGTGGACGATACCCGGGGCAGGCACGAACCACGCGAGGGTTGCGGGGGCGTGACGCGGCTCGAAAGGAGGAGGAGGTACGGGTGGACGGCGATCTCGCTGCGGGCGCGTCGTGGGTGCACGGGTGCGAGGGCTTGCGCGGGACCGAGCGGGACGTGCGGGTGGTCGTGGCGGGCATGCCGGTGGGGGTGCGGGAGGGGTTGGTGTACGAGCGGGTGCCGTGGGACCGCTTCGCCCACGCCTACGGCTCGGCCGCGGACGTGCCCGAACTCCTGGAGGGCCTGCGTTCCGGCGACGCGGCCGTGGCCGCCGACTGTCTGTCCTCGTTGGCGGGTTCGGTCTGTCATCAGGGCACGCGGTACGCGCCGGCGGCGTTGGCGGTGCCGTTCCTGCTGCGGATCGCCGCGGACCGCACGACGCACCCCCGGGTGGGAGTGCTCTTCCTGGCCGCAGGGGCGGCGCGCGACGGATACGGCGGCGCCGCGCCGCGGGCGGGACTGTTGCGGGTCGGTGGGGACCACATGCGCTTCGACACGGGCGCCTACCGGGAGGACTGGACCGTGCGGGCGGCGCGCGCCGCGATCGCCGCCGACGCGCACATCCCGATCGCGCTCCTGGACGATTCGGACCCGGAGGTGAGGATGGGCGCGGCACACGTCCTGTCCACCGCGGCGCACAGCGCCGAGAGGATTTCCGTCGCCCTGCACGAGCGCCTGCGCGGCGAGGGCGCCCCGCAGGTGCGCGCGGGCCTGGTCCTCGCGATCGCGCAACTGGCCCACCAACACCGGCACGAGGACGCCGCCGCCCTCACCCACGCCCACTGGGCGAACCCCGCCCACCCGCTCGTGGTTCGTGCGAGCGCCGCGCTGGCGTGGCTGGGCTTGGTCGACGACCCCGCCCCCGACGACCTGCGCACCATCCTCGAGGCGATCTCCGCGGACGAACTCGACCGCCTGGCGGGCGAATTGCCGTGGTTGTGGTCCCTTGCTCACCACGGCGGCGTCGGAGCGAAGGCGGTCCTGCGCAGGATGCTCGACCCGAACATCCCCGCCACCGCCGACGATCCGCCGGTGCGGGAGCAGGGCTGCGCGGACGACCCACCCTTCCAGGCCGTGTATCGGAAGTGAAGCTTGTACATAGGGTGTCGGCATGTCGCTGAGCCACATAGCCCTCTCATCCGGACGTTCGATCGAGC
>NZ_JBIRUB010000020.1:0-142388 GCF_044334985.1 Embleya sp. NPDC020630 | reverse complement strand
AGCTACCTCGCCGCCCTCCACCTCCGCGCCGCAATGATCTGGCTCAACGCCCTCACCCACACCACTCATTGATCACGACTGGATACGCGGCCTAGGAGCGATGCCATGAGGCCTCACGTGAAGCCGCTGGTGAAGGGGCTTCTGCGGGCCCGCCGGCTCGGCGCGTGCGGGGCCGCCCCGGCCGACACCCTGCACGCCCCCACCCGCCCGCACCCCAACGGCTGGTTCTGCCTCGCCTTTTCGGACGAGGTACGCCCCGGGACCGTCACCACCCGGGCACTCGCGGGTGCGGAGGTCGTCCTGTACCGCACCACGAAGGGCGTACTGCGGGCCGTGCGCCCGCGCTGCCCGCACCTGGGCGCCCATCTCGGGGTCGGCGGATCGATCGAGGGCGAGGACATCGTCTGCCCCTTCCACCGGTTCGCGTTCGACCCGGCCGGCACGTGCGTCCGCACCGGCTACGGCGAGTCGCCACCGAAGGCGTCGCTGACCCGCTACCCGGTGTGCGAGGCCAACGGCTCGATCTACGTGTGGCGCCACGCCCTCCGTCTGCCCCCACAGTGGCAGGTGCCGGTGTTGCCCATGAACGACCGGCAGTCGTACAGCCACGACACCTTCGACATCGCCGGCCACCCGCAGGACGTCATCGAGAACGCGTTCGACTGGGGCCATCTACCCGCACTGCACGGACTCAAGGATCTCGACATCGACGGCAGGCCGATGCCCGGCGAACCGATCGCCACGGTCACCGCCACGGCGCGCGGCACCGTCATGCGGGGCTTTCGCCAGTCGTACACGCTCACCGTGATCGGCCTGGCCACCATCGCGGCCCGTACGGTCCTGCCCCGCGGCGCGGGCAACCTCTACGTGATGCTCCACGCGACCCCGACCACGCCGGGACGCATCCACCTGCGCTTCGGCACCAAGCTGGAACTGGGCGGCGTACCGGGCCTGCCCGAACGGGTCGGACGCGCGGCCACACTGCCCGTCGCCCGGCTGAGCAGCGCCCTCATCCAGCGGCTGGCGAGCCTGGACACCGGCGCCGACCTGCTGATGTGGAACCACCAGGAGCACGTCGAGCAGCCCAAACTCGCCAAGGGCGATGGGCCGATCGGTCGATACCGCATGTGGGCACAGCAGTTCTACGTCGGCGTCGAGGGTGTCCGTGTGGAATCCGCCGACCCCGAAGGCGTCGCCACGCACCCCGAGGCCGTGGACACGGAGCCCGCAGGCGGCCTCGTATCCCCGTGATCGGCCCGACCGGGACCGGAAGAGAGACGACATGGCAGCGGAGAACGATACGTCCGAGGGTGGGCGACGATTGGCCGTCCTCGGCGCGGGGGTGATGGGAGCGGGTATCGCCGCCCTGGCGGTCGGGCACGGCATCGCGGTGTCCCTGATCGACCCGGACCGACGCCGACTGGACGAAGCCCCCGCGCGCATCGACCGAATGGTGCGCACGGCGAGGCTGATGAACGCGTTGCCGGAGGGGGCCGTCACCGCCGTCGTCGTCACCGGAGCGTCGTTCGCCGAAATCGCGACGGTCGACGACCCGGGCCCCGTCGCGGTGATCGAGGCGGTCACCGAGGACGCCGACGCGAAGGCGAAGGTCCTCGCCGAGGTGTCCGCGTTGGTCGCGCCGGGCACCGCGATCATCTCCAACACGTCCGCGATCCCGATCGACGAATTGGCCCGGGCGACGGCCCGCCCGGCGGAGCTGATCGGCACCCACTTCATGAACCCGCCGTATCTGATTCGCACGGTCGAGGTGATCCGCGGCACGCACACCGGCGAGGCGACCATGGACGCGCTGCGGGCGCTGCTCGCCGCGCTGCGCCGGGAGCCGATCGTGGTCGACGACGCGCCGGGGTTCGTCACCAGCCGCATCCTGCACCCCATGATCAACGACGCGGTCCGGGTGGTGGCGGCCGGCACCGCGAGCGTCGAATCGGTCGACCGCCTGATGCAGGGGTGCCTGGGCCACCCGACGGGCCCGCTGCGCACCGCGGACCTGATCGGTCTCGACAACCTGGTCGACTCGCTGTGGGTGCTGCACAACCGCACCGGCGACGAGGGGTGTCGTCCCTGCGACCTGTTGCTCGAGATGGTGCGCACGGGCCGACTCGGCCGCAAGAGCGGGCGCGGCTTCTATACATACGAGGGAGAACAGGCATGACTGTATCGTCCGAGCCGTTGAAATCGCCCGATCCGGCGGTCCCCGAGCCCGTCGCCACAACGGGCGGAGTGGAGGCGGAACTGCTGCGCTTCCTGGCGCGGCACACGGGTCGGGACTGGACGATCGACGCGGACGTCTTCGGCCCCGGCGGTCTGTCCTCGCTCTTCGCCATGGAACTGGTGGTGTATCTGGAGCGCACGTACGACATCGCCATCCGCGGCGCGGATCTGCGGATGGACAATTTTCGTACTGTGGTGCGGATGGCCGAACTGGTGGAGCGACTCCGGCAGCAGGTATCCGGAGGTCCCCGTGCGTGAAACCGTTGCCGGGGCGGCCTCGATGGTCACCGAATTGGTGGCTGACCGGGCCGCCGGCTGGGATCGCGAGGGTCGGTTGCCCGACGACGTCGTACGCAAGCTTGGTGCGGCAGGCCTGCTCGCGGCGCAAACGCCCGAGAAAT
This sequence comes from Embleya sp. NPDC020630, assembly GCF_044334985.1. NCBI lineage: Bacteria > Bacillati > Actinomycetota > Actinomycetes > Kitasatosporales > Streptomycetaceae > Embleya > Embleya sp. NPDC020630. The sequence continues at coordinate 139,752 of NZ_JBIRUB010000020.1, read as the reverse complement.
ACGGTGGGTTGGGGTGGACGAGCGCGGAGGGTGGCGAGTTCACCGCGCATGTCGGCAGTCTGTGCGGCTCGTTGCGTAGTGTGCTGACCTCGCAGGGAATGGCCGCGTGGGCCATCGAACGCCTGGGTGATCCGGCGCAAGCGGCGGAACTGCTGCCACGGCTTGCCTCGGGGGACACGGTGGCGATGGCCTTCAGTGAGCCCCAGGCGGGCAGCGATCTGTCGGCCATCACGACCACCGTCGGCATCGACGGGGGCACCGTGGTGCTCACCGGCCACAAGAAGTGGGTCACGGGGGCCGAGTACGCCGACCTCCTCCTGGTCGTCGCCCGGATGGCGGAGGGCGGCGCGGTGGTGGTCGTACCCCGGAACTCCCCTGGGGTTGAGGTACGCCCGGTGGCCGACCCGCTGGGGTTCAGGGCGGCCGGACACGCGGAAGTCCGGCTGGACCAGGTGCGGTTACCCCTCGACAGCGTGCTGGGAGGTGGGCGTCAAGCGCTGTCCCTTCTGGTGACCACGGCCCTGACCTACGGTCGGATCTCGGTCGCCTGGGGGTGTGTCGGCCTCCTGCGGGCCTGTGTGGCGGCGACTGTGGACCACGCGATCTCCCGGGAGCAGTTCGGCCGGCCGTTGGCGCAACACCAGCTCATCGCACGTCACTTGGCCGAGCTGTGGACCGCGGAGCAGGTGGCGACCCGGGTCTGCGAGTACGCGAGTCGCCGCTGGGACGAGCACGCCCCCGACCTTGCCGCAGCCGTCATCCTGGCGAAGTACGTCGGCGCGGAGAACGCTGTCAAGGGTGTGGCCTCAGCCGTCCAGGTGCTTGCGTCGGCCGGGGCGCAGGACAGTCATGTCGTCGCGCGCGCGTACCGCGACGCCAAGCTCATGGAAGTCATCGAGGGCAGCGCCGAGATGTGTCAGCTGATGCTGGCCGATCACGTGCTGGGGGGACGGTGACGCCGATCATGGCCGCCGAAGAACCTCACGACGCGAAGCCGAACATGCGCGCGCCCGCCCGGGTCGTCCTGCCCGTTCCGGTCAAGTGCCTGGTGTGGGACCTCGACAACACGCTGTGGCGCGGCACGTTACTGGAGGACGAGGATCTCGTCGTGTCCCCGATCATCCGCGAGGTGATCGTCGGCTTGGACGCGCGCGGCGTCCTCCAGTCGGTATGCAGTCGCAACGATCACGACCCGGCATGGGCACGATTGGCGGCACTGGGGATGGCCGACTGGTTCCTCGTGCCGGAGATCGGATGGGGACGCAAGTCGGACGGGATCCGCCGGATCGCCGAACGGCTGGGTTTCGCGCCCTCCGCCGTCGCCTTCATCGACGACCAACCGGCCGAGCGGGCCGAGGTCGCCCACCACCTCCCGGACGTGCGCTGCTACCGGGCGGAGGATGCCGCGACACTGCTCGACCTGCCCGAGTTCAGCCCGAAGACGGTGACCGTCGACGCGCGCCGACGCCGGACGATGTATCGGGCCGGTGTCCGGCGCACCGACGAACGCACCCGATTCACCGGCTCGCACGACGACTTCCTGCGCTCGCTGGAGATGGTGATGCGCATCGAACGGGCCACGGAGGACGAACTGTCACGCGTCGAGGAGTTGACGCTGCGCACCAGCCAGATGAACGCGACAGGGGTGCACTACTCGGACGCGACGCTGCGCGCCCTCCTCGACGATGCCTGTCACGAGGTTCTGGTGGCCACGCTCACCGACCGCTTCGGGCCGCACGGCGCAGTCGGTGTGGTGCTGCTCCGCAAGCACCCACGGGTGTGGCATCTGCGACTGCTCGCCACTTCGTGCCGTGTGGTGGCGTTCGGTGTCGGCACGATCATCCTGAACTGGCTGGTCGACCAGGCGGCCCGGGCCGGTGTACACCTGCTGGCGGATTTCCGCGCCACCGACCGCAATCGCATGATGGAGATCGCCTACCGATTCGCCGGCTTCGACGAGTCGCCGTGCGACTGTGCGGATGGGGTGCTCGAGCGGATGTCCGATGCGGAGGTCCAGGTGCTGCACCTCGTGACCGGGGCGCGGCAGGCCCCTGGGACGGTCCGACTGATCGCGCCGGTTCTCACCGAGAGGCCGCCGAGCCGGTGGCCGTCGCCGGACCGGGCCCGCGAGGGCGGGCGGTCGGTCACCTCCGGCGAACCAGGGTGATGCCGTCGGCCATCGGCAGCATGCAGATGTCCACTCGCCGATCGTCCCGGATCCTGGCGTTGACCTCCCGCACACCGACGGTATCCGCATCCACGGCGAGGGGGTCGACGACCCGACCGAAGAAAAGCGTATTGTCCAGTACCAACAATCCACCGGGCCGCACGAGTTGCAAGGCAAGCTCGTAATAGCGCGGATAGTTCCGCTTGTCGGCATCGATGAAAACGAGACCGAATTCGCCGTGGCGACCCTCGGCGATCATTTCTTCGAGCGTATCGATCGCCGCTCCGATACGAACCTCGATACGCTCGCAAACACCCGCCCTGCGCCAGTATTCGGCACCGATCTCGGGCCATCGCGCGCTGATGTCACAGGTGATCAACCGACCCTGCGGCGGAAGCGCCCGGGCCATGCACAAGGTGCTGTATCCGGTGAAGGTACCGAGCTCCAGCACGTCCGCAACACCAGTCGCCGTGACCAGCATCGCAAGGAACTGACCTTCCTCGGGCATGACCTGCATCGTCTCCCCGGCGGGCAGTTCCGCGGTCGCCCGCCGCAGGTCGCGCAGAATCTCGTCTTCCCTGAGCGAGAACTCCCTGACGTATTCCAGAAGTTCCGATCCACTCGCAATCTGATTCGCCATGAAAAAATCCTAGATGACGCTCCGACGATAATTCAATACAATCTGCCACCACTTCCGGGTCGTAGCCTGCGAGGTCCTGGACCTCGTCGATGTGAATGCGGACAAGCGCCCGACCCGACATGCGCAGCTCCGGCCCGTTCTCGACCTTGCCGCAGCGTCAAGCTCCTTGGATGGTCCGGGCCCCGAGCACCTGACCCACGGCCTGACCACCCGCGCCCGGCGCCGAAGCCGGCGATACGCCACGAGGCGACCGTCCTCGTCGCAACCGTCGACGAGTGGCTGTGATCGACGTATCGGGAGTACAGGCCGGGCACTACGATGCGGGTCATGGAGTGTTTCGACGCCTGGCGTACACGCCGCTGAGGAGCCCGTCTCGCCGCCGATTCCACGGCAGGGAGCGGGCCGATGTCCGTGTTCCGCCCGGGTATCAAGCCCTCGGCCTCGAGAGGCACACTTCCGTGCTCATTCGCGCATACATCCGGCACGACCTGGCACCACTCACCGAACTGACCATCGACACGTTCCGACCGTTCTACGAGGAATCCTTCCGCCCATTGGTGGGAGAGGCCGTCTTCGCTGTTCAGCACGGCAACTGGCGCGACGACTACCGCAAACAGGTCGCCGAACTCCACGCCCCCGAACGGCACACATACGTCGCCATCGCCGAAGTGGAAGGCGCCATCGCGGGCTACGTGGCGTGGAGCATCGACCCGGCCCGCAAGAAGGGCGAGATCACGATCCTCGCCGTCTCGGACCGGCACCGTCGTCACCATGTGGGCACGGCGCTGTGCGAGCACGCCTTCGACCGAATGCGGGCCGTCGGTACCGAGGTCGTCGAGATCGGCACCGGAGGAGACCGGTTCCACGCACCGGCTCGAGCACTCTACGAGGCACTCGGGTGCACTCCCTACCCGCTCACCGTCTATTTCCGTCGTCTCTGACACACCTCCCGGGCGGCGCCCTCGGGTGCCCGCCCGGGTCGGCGGTCGGCCACAGATCCACTTCCGGAACAGGCACGGGCACCCATGCGGGGATCTTGGTCGGGCGGGCTCGACTTCCGAGCAGGCCTGTACCTGCGGCAGTTCACCCCGCGGATGCCGGAGGCGGTGCGATTCGGCCGGCCTGCCCAGGGCGGCGCCGGGTACACGCGACTGCAGTAGTGAGCCGGGTGCCGATCCGTGCGTTCCACCGGGAGTACCTTGTCGCTACCGTCTCGCTGTGGGTTCCCGCAGCGGCGCATTTCGACGCCCGCCTCGGTCGGCGGACCGGGACAGGTCCCGGAGGTACACGCCTGTCCCGGCCTACGCGTGGTGGTGTGCCGCGGGAGGCGGAGCGTCGTCGGTTTCGATCGCGGCCAAGGCATGCTCCACGTCGTGGTGTTCGGGGACGACGCGGGACAGGCCGGTCACGCGCGTCATCTTGCGGAAGCGCTCCGGCGGGGCCGCGATGGCGACGGTGCCCCGGTGGGCGCGGGTGCGGTTGTGGAGGGCGACCAGGACGGCCAGGCCGGTGGAGTCGGAGAACCGCAGGCCGGCCAGGTTGAGCACCACATGGCGGTGCCCTTGGTCGATCAACTCGAAGCCGCGCCTGCGCAGTCGGGGCGCGGTGTGGTGGTCGAGGTGGCCGCGAACGTCGACGACCGCGAGGCTCGGACGTGGGGTGTGCACGGTGAGAACGAGGTCGGGCTCGCCCACGCTCATCGGATCGCCACCTTGCTCGTCGGGGATGTCCGCATCGTCGCGCGCGATCGCGTGGCTGTGTCGCACGGCTTCACCGTCGGATGCGGGCGCGGACGTGTTTGCCCGCCTCGTGTTGTTCGACGGTCCAGGTCGTGGTGAGCATGTCGAGCAGGCGTAGCCCGTATCCGCCGTCGCCGTTCGCGGGGCGTTGGAGGACCAGGAGATCGCGGGCGTGATCGCCCACCGCGATCTCGACTCCGTCGGGGATGGGGGTCAGCGTCAACTCGGCCTCGCCGTGGGTGTGGCGAAGAACGTTGCCCACCAGTTCCGAGACGATCTGGACGACGTCGTCCGCGCGGTCCGGGGACCAGCCCCAAGCGCCGAGGGCGTCGCGGACCGCGGCGCGGATCCGGCGTAGGACCCCGGGGCCGTGCGTCAGGGTCCACCTCCGGGCCGCAGTGGACGGGTGGCGTGGCGTTATGGTCATGTCCGGGCTCCCACCCGTGATGATGTCGGTGAAGCGCCGCCGATCCGCACCGGCGGGCCGGCGCATGGCGAAGGCAAAGGCGGTACCCGCCGGGGCCTTGGCGGCGGTCGGCCCCGGGCCCGCCGCGCCTGCGCGGCGGGCCCGGGGGGTCAGGAGTCAAGGGTCTCGACCATGGCGTCGGCCCGCGTTGGTCCTCACCGATCGACGCCCTCGAGGCAGGCGGCCCCGCTCGCGTAAGACTCACCGGTGGCCATGATCTCGCCGTTGCCCGCCTTGAGCCGGAACCCGAACTTGCCGTTCTTGTCGGTGTACACCTCGAACTTGCCCGCAATGGGATTCACCCGGCCTCTCGGTTCGTGCGGGCACCGAGGCGACGGTGCCGGTACCTGCGGGTGCGGGCTCGCACATGCGGACTCGGAGTACGTCGGCCTCATCGACCGTCGACCACGGACGGCGTACCGGTTGACGCCGCCTACGGCGTGCCTGCGGGGCCGGTGCCCGGAGTGCCCGGCGCGGTGTTGCCGTAGTAGTCGCCGGTGCGGGTGCGGTGTTCGTGGTCGTCGAGGTGCTTGTCCTTGTCGAACTCGGGGGAGTTCTTGATCTCTTCCTTGGTGCGCGAGACGTGGACGACCTTGTTCTCGGTGTCGATGCTCGCAATCGTGCCCGCTGGGAGCAGGACGTGCTTGCCGAAGATCCACACACCGGTGTCGACCACCAGGTAGGACGCGTCGACGTCGTCGTTGTGCTTGTCGACCTTGCCGATGTGACCGTCGGTGGCATCGACCTTGTAGCCGGTCAGGCTCGTACCCGCGGTGTAGCCGGACTCGGGACGGTGACCCCACACGTTGTCGGCGGTGCTCACAGGAACCTCCTGGGTATCGACGGTCCCCTCGGCGGGCGGCGACCGCCGCCCGCAGCCCGGGACTCGTCCGTGCAATGGTTCTGAGCACGCCTGCCCCGCCGCTCCCGCTCCACACCCGCCGCGGGGGAAGGAACGGCGTTGGAGAGTTCGCCTGCCCAGGAGGCGCAGCCGGCCGGTGTGGGCGGTCAAGTCGGCGGGTGGGCTCAGCGCAGGTCTGCGGGGAGCCGGTCGCGCAGGGCATGACGGAAGGCAGCGAGCCGTTCTTGCTCGGTGTCGAGATTGCTCAGGGTCTCGTAGGCATGCGCGCGGGCGTCGATCGAAGGGTGGGCGACCAACTCCCGGTAGAGAATCCAAACCCCTCCGCGAATGAGCTCTGCGCATTCCACCTGCTGGGGCGTGTCACCGGCACTGAGGTCCAAGAGGAGCTGCAGCAGTACGGTGCGGGTGACGGGCGTCGTGAGGTTGGGGTCGGCCAGGGCCGCGAGGACTACTGCGGTGACCGCCGGGGCGGGGTCCATGAGGTTGGACTGGATCATGACGTGGTTGTCGATTCCGACCAGGGACGTCTCTCCGGGCGTTCGGTTGGCGATGAGCCGCAGGAGGGTATCGGGCAGGTGACTCGCCGACCTGCCGCAACCGCATTGCAGCGCGCCCCAGTTGTGGCGATCGAGTTCGATGCGGACGGCTTGCATCGAAGGATGCTCGATCCGTGGCTGCGGCTGCGGCTGCGGCTGCGGCTGCGGGGCGAACGTGGGCGAGGTCGACTCGGCGCGGTACCGGTCCAGCAGGCGGAAGAATTCCTCGACCGGGCTGGAACCGTCGGGTGTCACTCGTTCGATCTCGGAGGCCCAGCCGAGCGCGCTGTGGTGTCCGAGATGCTGCTCGAGCCACCGAGCAAAGGAGCCTTCGGGCCAAAAGTCGAAGGGTTCGTCGACGGCGTGAACGCCGAGCGCGATCCGATAGCCGATCAGGATGGACTCCAGGTTCCGGAGCGAGCCGCCAGGCAGCCAGACGCCGGGGCGTAGGCGGATCTGCTCCAGGAAGTCGTGAACATCCGTGCACTCATTCCAGTGCTTGACGCTGTTTCGAGGACCGTGCGCAATCGGCATGGCGCGAGCCTACGGTGTGGGGGCTTCGACCTCGCCGGATCCCGTCCGGCTCGGCAGGGCACGGCCTCACCCACCCCGCCCTCTTTCGCCGCCGTTCCCCGGTGGGGCGGGTTGGGACTACCAGTCGTGGCTGAACACCCGAAGGTGGCATCACTTCGAGACAGCACGGATAAGCCAGAACAACTGAGACATCACCCGGCATCTCGGCCCATCGTCGTGACCGCCACACCGTTGTTCGCGGGGGGCCCGCAGGGCAGGGCTCGCCGGACGGGCTCACTGATCGAGTGTGGGGCGTTCCCCGCGCGGCTCGTCACACGCGAACCGTTCAAAGAGTTGATCGCCGGCGTGGAAGCCGCCCCCGACCCGAAGTGCACACCGAACGGGTCGGGACACTCCCCCGACGCTGCCCGCCCGCGACGACTATCGGGTCAGCCATGTGGTGGGAGAGTGGGGCCGGGAGTTCCAACTCCGGCGCGACCGGGTGCCGGTCGGCGAGATCGTGTTCACCAGCCGCCTCGGCATCACGGGACAGCACGCCGGACCCTGGCTGATGCGCGACGCGCACGACGCGGCGGAGGAGCACGGCGAGGTCTGGAGCGCGGCGTTGGCCTGGAGCGGCAGCCGCCGGATCACCCTGCGCCGCAACCTCCACGGCCGCACCTCCTGGACCGGTGGCTTCGGCCGCGAGGGTTTGCTCTGGAAACTGCTCCCCGGCGAGAGCCTGGAGACCCCCGTCTTCACCGGTCTCTACGCCCCTGACGGCTTCGGCGGCACCAGCCGCCGCTGGCACGCCTACACGGAGAGGCAGGTGCTATCCGCCCGTCCGGCCGAACGCCAGCTGATCTACAACTCGTGGGAGGCCACCGAGTTCGACATCACCGAGCAGCAGCAGAGCGAACTGGCCGATCTCGCAGCCGGTATCGGCGTCGAGATCTTCGTGGTGGACGACGCCTGGTTCGGCGCCCGTACCAGCGACATGACCGGGCTCGGCGACTGGTGGCCCAACCCGGACCGCTTCCCCGACGGTCTGGGTCCACTCGCCGACCACGTCCGCGCGCTGGCCGACAACGACCTGTTCCGTGCGCACCCCGACTGGATCCTGTGCCAGGACGGCCGACCCCGCACTCGGAGCCGTAACCAGCACGTGCTGAACTTCGCCCGCCATGACGTCCGTGAATGGGTGGTCGAATGGCTGGTGCGGACCGTCACCGAGTTGGACGTCGTCTTCCTCAAATGGGACATGAACCGGCCGTTCAGTGAGGCCGGGCAGATCCCGGGGCCGCGGATCCCGACCGGGTCTGGGTCGAACACACGCGCGGCGTCTACGAGGTGATGGACCGGCTGCGCGCCGCCCGATGCTGGTGCCCGACCAGATCGCCCGGATCGCCCCGGGGGGAAAGGTCGACAGCTACGCCTGGGTCAGCATGATGGGCGCGATCTCGGGCATCGCCGTCGCGCCGCTGGCCGGAGCCCTGTGCGACCGCACCACCGGCCGGTTCGGCCGCCGCCGACCGTGGATGGTCGCGGGCTCGCTGACCTGCATGGCGGCGCTGGTCTTCACCGGCCTGCAAACGACGGTCGCCGGGGTCGCGTTCGGCGCTTTCATGCTGTCCTTCGGCTTCATGATCATCGGTGCCGGGCTCGCCCCCGTGGTCCCCGACCAAGTCCCGGTCGCGCAACGCGGCGTGGTGCTGGGTTGGGCCACGGTCCCGCAGGCGGGCGGCATGATCGCGGGCGGGCTGATGCTCGGTCTCGTCGCCGGGTTTCCCGCGCAATACACGCTGATGGCCGCGTTCCCGCTGCTGATCATGCTGTTCGCGGTCGTCATGAGGGACCCACCGCTGCCCGGCGACCACCGCGAACCGTTCTCGCTGCGCACCTTCCTGGACGGCTACCGGATCAGCCCGCGTGAGCATCCCTACTTCGTCTGGGCGATGGGCTCCCGGTTCATCATGGGCCTGGGCTACGGCCTGGGCACGCTCTACATGCCGTATTTCCTGGACGACGTCCTGCACTACGAGCAACTCTTCCCCGGCCGATCCACCGACGACGGTCTGCTCATCGTGATCGGCGTCAACTGCCTGGCCACGATTTCGACGGTCGTCGTCAGCGGCCGGCTTTCCGACAAGCTGGGCAAGCGCCGGATACTGGTCTTCCTCGGCGGTCTCACGATGGCCGTCGCCGCCGTCCCGCTCGCCCTGTCGCCGACCTGGGCCATGACATTGGTCGCGGCCGTGATCCTGGGTCTGGGCTACGGCGTGTACCTGGCCGTCGACACCGCCTTGGTCACCGAAGTGCTCCCGGCCTCGGCGGATCGGGGCAAGGACATGGCCCTGGCCAACCTGATGAGCTCCCTGCCGTACGTGCTGGTTCCCCCGATCGCTTCGGTCGTTCTCGGCGAACTGGGGGGCTATCGTTCGTTGTTCCTCTGCTCCGCGGCGATGTCCGCGCTGGGCGGGGCACTGGTCTGGAAGGTTCGAAGTGTCCGCCGGCCACACGCCGCGAAGGAAGGCCGGTTTCGTACGGTCGAGGCAACCGCGTTCGTGTCCTGTGGCAGCGGAGCCCGTTGGTCACCCACCCGTTGTCAGCGACCGCATGTGGTCGTTCAGATAGCTGTCGAGGACTCGTTTGCACTCGGCGATCAGCCGGGGGTCGCCCTGCGGATCGGCGCGGAAGGCCAGTTTGAGCACGCTGTCCGCACACTCCAGGGCCACTCGGACGACGATCTCCAGTTCGGTGTCGTCCCAGGCTCCGGTCAGGGCCGCGGTCAGCCCCCGCAGCCGCCCGGCGACCGCGGTGTTGTTGTCCAGGGCCGGATCGAGGGTGTGGTCCCGACCCTCCGCGCCGAAGTCGACCACGCCGAAACCGGTGATCGTCCGGCGCATGGTGACGAATTCGTCGACGGTGACCTCCACGATGCCCGAGACGTCTTCGGGCCTCTCGTGCTCCAGTCGGGCCGAGACCCGTTCGAGGAAGGTGTCCAGGTTGCGGGCGGCGAGCGCGCCGATCAGCCCCTCCTTGTCGGAGAAGAACTGGTACAGGGTGCCGATGGGCACCTCGGCTCTGCGGGCCACCTCCTTGGTGGTCAGCGCGATGTAGCCGACCTCGTCCAGGAGTTCGGCGCAGGCGTCCAACAGCCGTGTAAATCGTTCGGCGCTGCGCCTTTGGACGGGGCGGCGGCGCGTCGTGCCCGCGGTGCGATCTTGGTTCACGCTTCCAGCATCCCACTGGCGAGGATTAACATGAGTACTATTCATGTTTCAGGAGGTCGGACATGGCACTGGACCATCTGCCCGCGGACTTCGTCTGGGGCGCCTCGACGGCGTCGTACCAGATCGAGGGCGCCACCAAGGAAGACGGCCGCGGTCCCTCGGTGTGGGACACCTTCACCGCCCGCCCCGGCACGATCCGCGATGGGCACACCGGTGACGTGGCCTGCGACCACTACCACCGGTACGAGGAGGATCTCGCGCTGATGGCCGAGGCGGGCCTCACCGGCTACCGCTTCTCGATCGCCTGGCCCCGGATCCAGCCGACCGGCCGGGGGGAAGTCAACCTCCAAGGCCTGGACTTCTACGACCGCTTGGTCGACGGCCTGCTCGCGCGCGGCGTGGAGCCCGTCCCGACCCTGTTCCACTGGGACCTCCCGCAGGCCCTGGAGGACGACGGCGGCTGGCTCAACCGCGACACCGCGCACCACTTCGCCGAGTATTCCGCCACCGTGGCCGACAGGCTGGGCGACCGCGTGCGGAAGTGGATCACACTCAACGAGCCGTTCATCCACATGGTCTGGGGCTACGGCCTCGGCACCCACGCGCCGGGCCGTACCCTGTTCCTCGATTGCCTGCCGGTCGCCCACCACCAGTTGCTCGGCCACGGTTTGGCGCTGAGGGAACTGCGTGCACGCGGCCTCCAAGTGATGATCGCCAACAACTGCACCCCGGTCTGGCCCGCCTCGGACGCCCCCGCCGATCGCGCCGCCGCCCAGGCGTACGACAACCTGCACAACCGCCTGTTCAACGACCCGATCCTCACCGGCGCCTACCCCGACCTGTCGGCCTACGGCGCCGACGCCACCCTCGGCGGCTCCGTCCGGGACGGTGATCTCGAACTCGTCTCGGCTCCTTTGGACGCGCTCGGCATCAACTACTACAACCCCACCCGGATCCAGGCTCCGACGTCCGAGGGTCTGCCGTTCGAAGAGGCCCCCATCGAGGGCTACCGCCGCACCGCCTTCGACTGGCCCGTGGTCCCCGACGGCCTGCGCGAACTGCTCGTCGGCCTCAAGGAGCGCTACCCCACGCTCCCGCCGGTCTACATCACGGAGAACGGCTGTTCGGTCGAGGACGTAGTCACCGCGGACGGCAGCGTGCCCGACCTCGACCGCATCGACTACCTGGACAGCCATCTCCGGGCAGTCGACGCCGCTGTGGCCCAAGGCGTGGACGTCCGCGGCTACTTCACCTGGACCCTGCTGGACAACTTCGAATGGGCCGAGGGCTTCCACCAGCGTTTCGGCCTCGTCCACGTCGACCACGACACCCAGGTCCGCACCCCGAAGGCGTCCTTCGCCTGGTATCGCGACCTCATCCGCGCCCATCGCGGCTGAGCCGTCTGCCTGGCTCACAGGAACACCGTGCGAGTTCCGGCGGATCCCGGACGTCGGGACGCCCGCACGTATGCGGGCAGGCGCGTTTGGTGGGCGGTTGACGGTTGCACTCACACGCCCTCAAGCGTCCAATACCCGGTCCACGACGATCCCGCCGGCGATGGTCGACACTGCGGCGACCGGGACAGGCGAGTGGTTCACCCGGCCGCCTTTTCGGTGCCGTCGCGTGGCCGTGGTGTCAGTTCGCCGGGACGAACTGGGTGCCGAGTTGGTCGTCGAGGCGGTGGATGAGGTATTCGAGTTGGCCGGCGACGCGACGCTTGAGGGCGTCCAGGGTCGGGGGTGTGTGTTTGTCCGGGGCGGTGGAGTCGGCCGCCTTGCCCTCGATCAGTGCGAGTACGCCGGTGCCGGGGTCGTACAGCGCGGCGCGGGGGCGGGTGTGGAAGCCGTCGGCGTTCGGCACGTAGGTGAGGAATTCGCGGAAGTCGGCCAGGCCTTTGACGCGTGGACCCTGATAGGGCTCGGAGGTCTGCTCCTCGTTTTCCTGGTATCTGCCTGTCGGCTTGAGGGTGCATTTGCCGCTGCCGACGAGTTGTACGAAGTAGTCCCTGGTGAGGTCCCGGTAGTCGTTGCGGACGTACCAGAGGGTGATCGTGGTGGCGATGTCGTCGGCGAGGTAGGACTTCGCGGCGAATTGGGGTTGGGGATGGAGCCAGGTGTCCCAGTGTTTGCCCTTGAGTTGGTCCACGCACGGGGTGCCGGGGTTGGGCACGGTCTCCAATGTGCCGCCGCCGAAGCGGTTGTTGTTGTCGACGATCGGTGGCCTGACGGTGAATCCGGGGATGTTTCCGTCGGGCAGCACCTCGGCGAGGCGGGCGAACGGCGGTTCGGCGGCGGCAAGTCCCAAACGATAGACCTTGAATCCGTTCGCTCCTTCGGCGAGGGAGGCCCCCACTTCCATGAGCAGGGGTTCGTGTTCCCATGCCGCCAGGATCGCCCGGATCATCCCGGGGCAGTGCTTCTCGCACAGCTCCTCGATCTCCTTGCCCGCCGCCGATGCGACCTGTTCCGGGCTCCAGCCCTGACGGCTGACGGCGACGGCGAGTCGGGTGCCGAGCTTGCGCATCGCGTCGCCGCACTCGCGTGCGCCCGCGACGAGTCGGCCGGTGATGTCGGCGGCGGAGGGGTTCGGCAGCCTGGAGATCTCCGTCCCGTGCTTGTACAGGCAGGCGAACGCCTCGGCGGCCTCGTGGCTCACCGCCACCGCCCGGACCACGGGATCGGTCGGTTCGGCGGGCAGCATGCCCTTGAAGGTGGCCGTGGCCAGGTCCAACAGTGGGGTCGCCGCGTCCAGGGTTGCGGTGATCGCGGCGCCGGCGGTCAGCTTCGACAGGTCGACCTTGAGTCGGATCATGCCGCCGGCGGGCAGGAACGCGACGGGCAGGTTCTGCGCCGCGGCCATGGTCCGGGCCAGGAGCGTATACGGATTGTCGGGGTCCGGCTTGGCCTCGACGAACCGCACGCCGGTGGGCAGATCGAGCAGGAAGGGTGTGAAGTGCGGATTGCTCACGTACAGATCGAGGGTTCGTCGCGACCCGTCGGTGACATCGAACCTGGTGCACGTGATCGCGCCCGGTACGAACTTCTCGACGTCGAGGGTGAGGGTGAGCGCCGGGTACGCGCACTCGACGGTGGGCGGGTTCGCCACGCGCTTGCCGATGCCCAGGACGCCGTCGGTGCTCAGCAGGTTCCTCGCCTTGGTCACGGTCGTCGAGATCGCGCTTTCGACGTCCCACCATCCGATTCCCCAGAGCGAGAAGCGGTCCGTGCCCACCGAGACCCGATGCCGTGCCGTGTCCACATGTTCCGGCGTCAGGGCCTGCCATTCGTTGCCCTCGTAGCGCAACACCCGCAGGTTCTCGACCTGTTGCGGCGTCGCCTCGGCCGGATAGTCCAGGGTCACCACGGCCCGTCCCTTGGCGAGTTCGCCGCCCCGTACCTCGATCTTCGTCGGCTTGCCGAAGAGCTTGTACGCGCCGCTCAGCGGCGGCACGTCGTCGACGGTGCTCAAGTGCAGGGCCGGCGAAGCCCCCTCGAACGCCTTGGCGGGGGCCGAAACGGACACGCCCCCTTGGGGGTTGGCCCCCTCGACGGAGCCCTTGCCGTCGCCATCGCCTCCGCCGCCCGACGTGCACCCGGCGACCACGGCCACGATCACCGCGAGCACCACCGCCGTCCGAACGCGCGCCGCGGCCCACGACCACGCCGTCATGTCCCCCACCATCCCCACTTCACGCCCGTCACGACTCCACCGGACGCATCCGCCGCGCCCCCACGAGCGCGCATCCGTCGATCATGCGCGGAACAGCCCCGTCCCGAGGGCATGTTCGACGAACCGACGCCGCGAATCACACAACGAATCGGCAACACACAACCGGTATCGCCCCGTTCATGTCACCGCCCGGACCCCACCCCGCTGCCCGCCCTCGGTCCCGACATCACAGCGCGCCGTATCCACCGCGTGTTCCCCGGACGCGGTAGCCTCCGCCGGTGACCCACAGCCCGCCGTCCCAGGCGTTGCCCGAACACTTGGGTGATCCTGGAGAACACCGACTGGGCTTCCCTGACGGACCGCCCGGGAGCGGTGCCTTCCTGCCCACGGCGATAGGTGTCATCGGGAACCTGCGGGCCATTCTGCGATACCGGTTCGACGTACGGCAGTCGGGTCGCCTACCTGTTGGCGCAGGACTCCCTCGATGGCCACCGCCCATAGGCTCGGGCCGCCTTCGCGGAGGATGCGTTGGCGTCGCATGCGGACGTCGCCGACGTGGTTCGCGTCGCGTTCCAACCTGAGACAGTCGGCGAGAGGACAGCCGACGGCGTCCGCGTGTTCCTGCCACCGGCCTCGCTGTTGCCCGCGATGCGCGAGAGCGAGGAGTTCGCCCCGCTCGGCCCACAGGGCGCCGGGGCTGCGTCGGGCTCCAACCCCGGACGATTTCGGTGAATCGTCACCGCTCCGTCCCCGGGGCCGGGTCGTAGGGAACGGCCGGGCGACCGCGCGCCGGGGCCTGCCGCAGACGGGCCCGGGCCCGTCGCCCTTGTCGGCGACGGGCCCGGCAGGATCACGCGTCGAGTGACTCGATCCTGGCGTCGGGCGCGTTGGTCTTGACCGATTCGACGCCCTTGAGGCAGGCATCCTTGGTCTCGTATGCCTCGCCGGTGGCTATGATCTCGCCGTTGCCCGCCTTGAGTCGGAACCTGAACTTGTCGTTCTTGTCGGTGTACACCTCGAACTTGGCTGCCACGGGATTCACCTCTCGCATCGTGCGGGTGCCGAACCGATGGATGCCTCGGCGCCCGCGGACGTGGATCGTGGGGACGATACGGTCGCGCCGCCCGCGATCGCGGGCGGAATACCGGTCTGTGCCACCGGCACCCTCAGCCTCGCTGGTCGGCGTGGGAACCGGATCCGCTCGATCGGTTACGGCGTGCCCAGAGGGTTCGCCCCCGGAGGGGCGGGCGTGATGTTGCCGTAGTAGTCGCCGGTGCGGGTGCGGTGTTCGTGGTCGTCGAGGTGCTTGTCCTTGTCGAACTCGGGCGAATTCTTGATTTCTTCCTTGGTGCGTGAGACGTGGACGACCTTGTTCTCGGCGTCGATGCTCTCGATGGTGCCTGCGGGAAGCAGGACGTGCTTGCCGAAGATCCACACGCCGGTGTCCACCACCAGGTACGAGGCGTCGACCTCGTCGTTGTGCTTGTCCACCTTGCCGATGTGACCGTCGGAGGCGTCGACCTTGTAGCCGGTCAGACTTGTCCCGGCGGTGTAACCGGACTCGGGACGATGACCCCACATGTTGGCGCCGGTGCTCACAGAAGTCCTCCTCGGATATCGACCGACCGACCCCGTACCGGCGGCGAACAGCTGCTCGGCGGCCGGGATTCGTCGGGTGCAATGGTTCGGCGCACGCCTGCCCCATTGCTCCCTCTCCACACCCGCCGCCAGGAAGTGACGGCGGCCAATGATTCGCACCCGGCGTCGGACGGTGTTCCAACTCGCAGCCTGGCGCGGGAATCGCGCCGGCCACGGGCGTCGCCCAAAGGCGGCCTGCGTGGTCACCGCCCTCTCGGTCGACGGCGAGTGGGTGACGTGGCTGCCGACTGTGCCTCGACGGTGACCGGAGGCCCTGTGGAGCCCGGCACTGGCGATCACGCGGCCGGTCACGGGATGATGACGCGACGTCACCGCGAGAAGGGACTTCGACATGGGTACGCACAACAAGCCCACGCCGCCCCCGCAACCGGCTCCGGAGCCCTCCCCCGACGGCGACGACCCCACGCTGCGCAACCCCGGCACGGGCACGCGCAGGAAGCCGAAATGAGCGTCGCGGACGACCATCTGGCCCAAGCGGTCGAAGCCCTTGATGCCTTGGGCGAGTTCGAGCATCCCTGGATGCGCGAGGCGTTCGCGGGGATTCCGCGGCACCGCTTCGTCTCGGACACCGTGTGGATTCCCGACGCCGGCGGCGGGTACCGCGCGCTGGAGCGGTCCGCGGAGCCGGAACGGTGGGCCGAGGCGGTGTACGCGCCGCACGCCCCGCTGGTCGTCCAGGTCGACGACGGCCGACCCGCCCGGCCGGGCATCGGCCGCCAGGCGTCGAGCTCGATCAGCGCGCCCTCCGCGGTGTTGTTCATGCTCCGCGCGCTGGACGTGCGACCGGGCGACCGGGTCCTGGAGATCGGCGCCGGAACCGGTTGGAATGCCGCGCTGCTGTGCGAACGTGCCGGGCCGGACCGGGTGTGCACGGTGGAGATCGATCCCGCGCTCGCCGCCCGGGCCCGCGAGGCGCTGGAGGCGGCCGGACGGCGGGTGGACGTGGTGTGCGGGGACGGCGAACTCGGCCACCGCGAACACGCCCCCTTCGAACGGGTGATCGCCACCGTCGCCGTGGGCCGCGTCCCCCACGCGTGGATCGAACAGAGCGCGCCCGGAGGCGTGATCGTCGCCCCCCGCATCGTCCCCTTCCACCAGGGCGGCCTGCTCCGACTCGTCGTCGCCGACGACGGCACGGCGTCCGGCGGCTTCGACGGCGGGGTGATGTTCATGCCCACCCGCGGCCAACGCCGGTCCCGCTTCGACCCCGCCACCCTGATCACCGACAACGCGTGGGAACACTCCGCCGAGGACACCACCGCGCTCGACGTAGCCGCCCTGGAGGACGTCCACGCCCGATTCGCGATCTCGCTGCGCGTTCCCGACGTCCACCACGTCCTCGAACCCGACCGAGGCGCCGGCCGCACACTGTGGCTCGCCGACGCCGCCGGCACCTCCTGGGCCGTCGTCCGCCACGGCACCAACGGCACAGGCGGCGCACGCGGAGAGGTCAACCGGTTCGGGCCCCGCGACCTGGCGGAGGAGATCCACGATGCCTTGGTCGCCTGGGAGAAGGCCCAACAGCCCCGGCTCTGGGACTTCCGCGCCACCGTCACCCCACACGGAACCACCTACCGGATCGGCGGCACCGACCAGCCCTTCGCGCAGGACCCCGGCCCATCCGACCGATAGAACCGCAGAGCCGGCGTCCGGGACGAACCACACCGGCGGAACACGGCGTAGCTGCGTTGTCGGGGAGGTCGGGTGTGCCGGACCGGGAACGACCGTGCGTCGTGCGGTCGTCGCGGGCACGACTCCGTCGATGCCGCAGCCGAATCCCGGCACCACACGCCCGGGAACGTGCGCCGTTGCCGCCAGCCCTCGCCGAGGCGGTCTCGAGGCGACCTGCCGGTCGCTCCCGCCGACGCCACGCCCTAAGGTCGCCGACCGAGGGGACGGACCGGCCCGTGCCCCGTATCCGCGGCACCGGGCTCGGCGTGCGCGGGGGGCGGCGAACTGCGAGGCGCGGCGAAGGCGGCTGCGGACCGATCCGGTCACGGTCGACCCTCGTCCGACGCTTCGACGGCCGCCGCCTCGATCCGAGCCGACCCGTCTGGGCCGATCAGTCGGACATGTCGCGCCATTGCCGCCAGGTGAGGCCGCGGGGGGCCAGTACGTCGGTGTGGAACGCGGTCCAGGTAGTGGTGTTGGGTCCCGTGCCGGGGGTGTCGGGGGCACTCGTGTAGAGCGGGTGGCGGGTGCGCACGAGGTCGGCGAGCCACGGGTCGAGCGCGTCGAAGTCGTCCAGTGTCCAGGCGCGCGCGTGGTAGACGAGGTTGCCCGGCGTCTCGCTCTCGGCGATGCCCATCGCCGGCACGTAGGGGCAGATCCGGGTCCAGCAGTTGGTGACCGGCAGTGCCGGAGTCGGGGATCCGGTCTCCGTGTCGGAGTGGGCGCGGGCGTCGTCCTCGTGCACCAGGAAGTCGAACAACTCCCATGAGGTGTAGGTCGAGTTCGCCAGGCCGAAGTCGTCGTCGATGCCGTACCGGTCGGCAAGGCCGTACACGGGCGGCACGTCCAGGGTCCACACCAGGTTGCGGTGCACACGCTGCGGGGTGACCGAGCCGTCCAGCGGCACCTCGGCGGGCCCGAACACCGCGTACAGGGCGCCGTCCCGGACGCGGTACGACAACTGCACGCGGTCGTTGGCGATCGGCGGAAGGGGACGGGTGCGCCCGTCCAGCGGGTTCGTCCACTCGGTCAGGACCGTGCCGTGCCTCGGGTCGGTATAGAAGACGATTTCACGCGAGACCAGGTGCAGATCCCGGGTGCCCGGCGGATTGATCAACCGGCGGATGTTGTAGCCCTCGACACCGAACAACGCCCGCCCGTGCGGGAACACCTTGCCGTGCACGTCACCGGGCACGTGGTTGTACACCGTTCCGCTGATGCGGTACAGCATGTCCCGGCCGTCGGGGCGACCGAGCAACCGTACGAACAGCCGCGCGTTCACGTCGTCGAGCGATGCGATCAGGGCCTCGGGCGATGCCTTGCCGGATTCCATGCGCGGTGTCCGTTCGTCGGTTCGGAGCGTAGCGGTCGTATCCACCGGAGCGCGCTCTCCCGCCCGTGTGGGTGCGTCGGACGAACTCCGGGCCTCACCCCCGTCATCCGTCCTCCACCCGGGAGCCTACGCATCCCCGCCGCGCCGCACCGGTCGAGGCGCGACCGACCAACGCCGGCGCGGCCTGTACCACCCCGAGTGGGTCGTACGCGCGGGGCGGCCGCGGGTGACCTCGGTGACAGCCGCGTCGTAGGTCCGGCGTACACCAGACGCGCCCACGGGTCCGGATCGGCGGCGCGGTCGATGGGGAGGCACGCGTGACCGTCCCAGTCCCACTGGCGATCCCGCGCGAAGGCGTGCCGGAGCAGGTGTTCGCAGGCATTCCGGAGCCATGAAGTGTCGGCGGGCCACGCGTGGTGGGCGTCCGTGGCCTCTGCGAACGCCTGCCTGCGGGCGACGAGTTCGGTCACGGTTTCGGTTTCTCGTGCTTGCCGTCCGGGTCCGGGTCCGGCTCCGGCGGGACGACGGCAACCTCGCCGCGGGCCTTTCGTGACCGGTGCGAGTGGGTGGGTCAGGTGGGTTGGTGGCGGCCGAAGAGGAGGTCGTAACCGGCGGGGAGCTGGAGCAGGATCTGCCCCATCAGGTCGTCGCCGGCGGCGTCGGCGACCGTGGACAGCACGGCGCTCACGTCCCAGGTCGCGGTCTGCTCGGTGGCGCCCTCGATCCAGGCCGCGGTGGCCCTGACGAACCGCTCTGTCGGCAGTGGTTCGGCGCTCTGCAGCGGGTTGAGGAGGATCAGGGCGAATTCGTCCGGCAGGCGTGCGGCGAGCTGGGCGCGGACCTCGCCGACCAGGTGCGCGCCGAGCAGGGCGAGCACCACACGGGCCGCGCGCTCGGCTTCCCGAACGGTGTCGTACTTGCCGCGCTCCTTGACGTGGTCGAGGAACTTTGCGTGTCGCATGGCCATCGCGGCCGCCACCCCTTCCTGTCCTTCGGGCTGCCCACGGGGATGCGGAGGGCGGGGTGAGGGGGAAATCGGGTCCCGTCCTCCGCATCGGTTCGGCCGGTGTCAGCCGGAGATCTCCTTGCGGTCGCCGGTGCCGACGCCGATGGAAATCCTGCGGGGCTTGGCCCGCTCGGCAATCGGGATACGCAGGGTGAGCACGCCCGCGTCATAGCCGGCCTCGATGTGCTCGGCGTCCAGGGTGTCGGCGAGCACGATCTGGCGGGAGAAGACGCCCAGCGGCCGCTCGGACAGCTCCATCTGCACGTCGTCGGCCTTCGCCACCGGTCGGCGCTCGGCGCTGACCGTCAGCATGTTCCGCTCGACGTCGATGTCGATCGCATCCGGGCCGACGCCGGGAAGGTCGAAGGCCACCACGTACTCGTCGCCCTCGCGGTAGGCGTCC
The DNA here is from genome assembly GCF_044334985.1 of Embleya sp. NPDC020630. Taxonomy (NCBI): domain Bacteria; kingdom Bacillati; phylum Actinomycetota; class Actinomycetes; order Kitasatosporales; family Streptomycetaceae; genus Embleya; species Embleya sp. NPDC020630. The sequence goes on along the minus strand of NZ_JBIRUB010000020.1, from coordinate 119,855 downwards.
ATCGGCATCGCCGACGGCTTCGACCAAGTACCCGGACCTATCAGCTGCTGCGCGAGTCGGTCCAGCTCACGGAAGGGGTCGGTGCGCATCAACATCGTCAAAACACCTCCAGCACGTTCGGGCAGTTGCTGCCAATGCGCCTCACTGACACCTTTGTAGCATGTCATCTATTGGATGACAAGTGTTGACGTCATCATTGGGATGACAATCCGGAGGGGGAGGCTCGCACCCCCGGACGACCAGCCCCCACCCCGCACCGACCCCCCACCACCGGGCGTATTCCCCACCGCCGCGGCGGCCCTCGATGCCACGCCGCCGGACCGCAGCCGGACTCAACCCGGCCCTCATCCCGGACTGCGATCCGGACGCCTTCGCCCCGGAACCGATCACCCACGACACGCTCGCCCGGGTGCTCCGCAAAAAGACGAGAAAACCTCCCGGTCACCCTCGAACCGCAAGTTGGCCACCCTCGATCCGAGACCGCGGGTCGACCATCCACGTCGACCGATGGTCGGCCCTTGCACGGCGCCGCCACGACGGATTCCACGGGCCGGGTCTGCAAGGCTCGGAGCATGACGGACCTGCGACGTGCCGATCATGAAGGGCCCTTCGCGCCGACGCTCCAGCGCCGCACGGGTCTGGCCGACGAACCATGGCGCGAGGTCATGTGAGCGGACTCGTCGCAGGGCCTCCCGGTGCATACCCGGCCACGCCGGCGCTCTTCGCCGTCACAGGTTCGCGGAACTCGGTGCCTGCGAGTGTGGGCCCGGGGGTGCGGTTGAGCGCCGCCGCTGTGGTGAGCGGCCTGGCGGCGCCAGGGCGATGGCTCGCACGCCGTGGTTGCCGCTGCAGGTGACGAACAGTGTCTGCTCCTCGGACAGAGCCGCCGCCAGTGGGTTGCGGAGCTGTGCCGAGGTGGCGGGGCCGCCGTCGCCGGAGTAGCCGCCCGTGCCGGTGCCCGCCACGGTGGAGATCGTGCCGTCGCCGGCGACCTTTCGGATGCGGTGGCTCCAGCACTCCACGATGTAGAGGTTGCCCGCGCGGTCCAGCGCCAGGCCGGTCGGACCGCTCAGTTGTGCGGAGGTGGCGGGTCCTCCGTCACCGGAGTGCCCGTCCTGCCCGGTACCGGCCACCGTGGAGATCCTGTGGTCGGTGGAGACCTTGCGTACCCGGTGGTTGCGTAGTTCGGCGATGTACAGGTTGCCGGCGTCGTCGAGCGCCACCCCGTGTGGGTCGCTCAGCCGGGCGGACGTGGCGGGACCGCCGTCGCTGGAGTATCCGCCCCTGCCGGTGCCCGCCACGGTGGAGATCCTGTGGTCGGTGGAGACCTTGCGCACCTTGTGGCCGCCGCGGCAGGCGATGTACAGCTCGCCCGCCCCGAGCGCCAGACCCACGGGGCTGTTGAGTCGAGCAGAGGTGGCGGAGCCCTCGTCTCCGCTGTGACCGGCCTGCCCGGTGCCGGCCACCGTGGAGATCCTCCCGTCGGTGGAGACCTTGCGCACCCGGTGACCTCTGTACTCGGCGATGTAGAGGTTGCCCGCGTCATCCGATTCGAGCCCGGAGGGGCTGTTCAGTCGAGCCGACGTGGCATGGCCGCCGTCGCCGGTCGATCCGGCCGTACCGGTACCGGCGACCGTGAAAATCGTTCCGTCGGTCGCGATCTTCCGCACCCGGTGGTTCTCGGAGTCACAGAGGTACAGGCATCCTTTCTCGCCCCGCACCATGTAACTCGGGCGGTACAACTTCGCGGAGGTCGCGGGTCCTTGATCACCGGAGAAACCCGATGCTCCCGTGCCCGCGAACGTGGAGATGGTCTGCGGAACAACGTCTGCGGAGCGTTCGAGGACAGTCATCGTCTTCAGCCTTCCGTCTTCCGTGCCGTGGCTTCAGTGCCGTGGCGTGGCGGTGAGCCGCCGGCCGAAAGCCGGGATCGATCCGCGGTGCCCTGTGGCGAGCGGGCCACGGCGGGGCCGACGACAGGTTCGGACTGGACGCTCGGCGGCGGGACCGACCCGAGGTGGCCGGGCGCCGGGCGAACGGGGAGGACGGCGCGGGCTTGCGGGCTGACGTCCTCCGCCACGCCCCATACTTCCGGGGAGCGCGCGGGCGCACCCTCCCGACTGCTCCATACGGGTGAACCCAGGGTCGACCGGGTTTTGTGTTCGTCGGGCTGTCGTGGACCGCTGTCCGTCTCGGTTGACGTTCGTCACCACGACGAGCCGATCCGCGCGCCGTCCGCTCTCTGCGCAGCCTCTACTCGCCCGAGTTCCATCGCGTTCGTGTTCGATGACTTCTCCCGCACCGACCACGAAGAGGGACAGCCGCGTCGGCGACTGGGCGCGGGTACTCCACCTCGACGGCACCGAGCACGCCGCCCGCCAAGGGCAGGGGCAGCATGATCCGGCGTTGCGTCATCCGCCACCCGTCAGGGCAGGCGGGCGTGTTCGGCTCGGGTGGCAGCTATCCGCTCACGCGCGAGCGCACGGGCCCGCTTGGCGTCGTCGCCGGTGAGTCGGGCGAGGTGCGTCCGCGGGTTCTCCGCCGACGTAGACGCCGGCCGGTCGGTGCAGCCAGAGCCAGGAGACGGAACGGGTCACCGGGTCGGCAGGGTCGAATCCCTCGTTGCGGACGAGGATCTCGGTAATGCGCTTCAGCAGGGCCGCCTCGGCGTCCGGCTGGAGCGCGCCGTCGGGAATGTACACGTCGAGCATGGGCATGGTCGATCTCCTTCGTGTGAGTTTAGTTCTTCAACTCAGGCCGGGAGCCTACGAGGGCTGAGTAAGTCTTGTAAACCCAGACGGGTACGCTCGTCCCATGGAAACGCGGCGAATCGACCCGGTGAACTGCTCGGTGGCGCGCGCCCTCTCGGTGGTGGGAGAGCGCTGGTCCCTGCTGATCGTTCGTGAAGCGCTGGACGGCGCGCGCCGGTTCGGCGAGTTCCACTCCCGCCTCGGGATCGCCAGAAACCTCCTGGCGACTCGGCTCGAGACCTTGGTGACCGCGGGAGTGCTGCGCCGCGTTCCCTATCAGGAGCCCGGGGATCGACAGCGCTTCGCCTACGAACTCACCGAGCAGGGAGGGGCGTTGCGGCCCACGCTCGTGGCGCTCCTGGAATGGGGCGACAGGTACCTCGCCGACCCGCAGGGCCCGTCGGTCATCGTCCGGCACCGGCCCCTCGACGACGAAACCTCCTGCGACGAGCCGGTCGAAGTCGTCCTCCAGTGCGCTGCGGGGCACAGCCGGCTCGCCCCGGAAGACGTCTGCCGCACGCCCGGGCCGGGCGCGCGCTTCGTGGAAAGCTCCTGAGATCCCAGGTGCGTACTGTCCCGGAACACGCCGACACCGGCCCTCCCGGGCCTTGTATTCGATGTCGGGCCGGACGGTGTCCGCGGCACCCACCCCAGCGGCGCCACCGGCCCCTACGGTGTCAAGACCAAGACCACGGGCCTCGAGGTCACCCCGCCCGGAGTAGCCAGGACGATCACCCTGAACTGGCCCGGCACGCCCACAGTCCCGGTCGTCGACGGCGCCGGCTCCCCGATCGACGTCGGTCCCATCGCCGGTCGCCGGCGACGGGTGCGGCGGCATGCTGCTCCTGTTGGTCACCACCGTGCTGATCGCCGTCGCCGGCGTCCTGATGTGACCGTGACGTCCCCCGGCGGACCCGCTCCACGTCGGCGCGCCCCGACGATTCCCGGCCCACGGGCATGGACGCGCCGGCCGGGTTCGGTCACGGGGCCGGATCCACGGCGTGCAGGACCGCTCGGTCCCCGTCGCCGGTGAGCAGGATCGCGCGGCCGGCGCTGATGCCCCAGGGAACGGCGGCCCGGTCGGGCATCGTGACGACGCCGGCCGACGTCACCGCGACGGGGCGGAGGTCGCGCGTGCCGTACACCCGGTCGCCGGCGACGGAGCGGGCGACGACGCCCGGGGTGACCGATGCACGCCCCTGGGCGAGATCGACGACGACCGGTCCCAACGCGACGAGGGGACTGCCGTCCGCGTGGATCCAGGCGCCCGACAGGGATCCGGCGGGGGCGTCGGCGCCGACGAGTACCCGGCCGGAGGAGGAGTCGTGCACGGCGAGTGTCTCGCTGCCGTCCACGGGGCCGGACCACACGGCGGCGACCACTCCGTGCCCGGCGCCGGCCACGCGCAGCATGCGCGCGCCGGGGCGCGGTGGCAGCGGAGCCACCACGTGTGTCCGTCCGTCGAAGCCGACCAACTCCCAGGGTCCGACGGCGCGTCCCGCGAGCACGTGCGCCGTATCGGCGGCCATCGCCACGGTTCCGGGAGACAACCGGACCGGAACAAGGGCATCGCCGCGCAGCACGGCGGCCGATCCATCGGCCCCCGTCACCAGGGGGAGGGCACCGGCGTAACTGACGCGGGCGCCGGGCGCGAACTCGACGGTGGTGGGCGGACGTGACGATTGGGGAGCGCGCAGTGGGGACCACACCAGGAGCCGGCCCTCGGTCTCGGCGACGAGGACCGGCGCGGTCGGGTCGCCGGTCGCGTGCAGCGCGACGTCGCCCGCCGGCAGCGGCTCGCCGACCTGAACGACCGCGCCGTCGTGCGGATCGAGCAGCGCGACTCGACGGTCCGGTGTGAGGATGGCGAGCACACCCCCGAGCGTCGCCACACTCGGCCGACCGGCTCCCGGCGGTGCGATCGACCGCGACCACGCGGACGTCTGTCGCCAGCCGGCCGGAGCGGCGACCGCGGCGGGTTCGGCACGCGAGGTCGTGCTCGTCCGGGATTCGGTGGACTCGTCGTCCGGCCAGACGAGAAACGCGACGACCGTGACCGCCGCGGCGACCGCGAGGCCGATCGCGGCCGGCGCTACGCGGCGGCCGGAACGCGGGGCCCGCCGCCGAGCGCGATCCGGTCGCGCGGGCACGGTCGCGGGTGGCCCCTCGGTCGGCCACGGGGCGGATCCGGGCAGGTCCGCCGTCCCGTGTGGGTCGCGCTCGTGCCCGCCGTGCTCGTCGCCCGGGTGCTCCTCCCCCGTGTGCTCGTCCTCGCTGTGCTCTTCGGGCGCCTGCCCGTGTGCGTCGACCTCGTCGACACCGACCCACCACTCGCGGGGGGCCCCGTCGTGGTCGTCGGTCGGTGCCGTGTCCTCCTCACTCGACGGGATGTGTGCCTCCTCGTCGGGGACCTCCGGGTCGGGATCGGGATGGGGCTCGGCCAAGAACGTGAGCGTCCCATCCGGGTCGATGAGCAGGGGATAGCGGGTGCCGTCCGGATCGATGTCGATCGCGCGGACGGGCCGGTCGAGGAGGGACGCCGTGAAGCGGACCTCGTCGATGGCGGCGTGACGGGCTTCCGCCCCCTCGGGGACGTAGACCGGCGTGCCGTCCACGGTCGCGACCCCGTCCTCGGGGTACTCGATGACGAACAGGGGGGTGGCCGGGACGGCGGAGGTGTGGTTGGTCAACGGTTCTCCCGAGGTCTCGGACGGTTCGGGTGCCACGCTCGGACGGTTCGGGTGGGCGCGGACCTGGTCGGCGACAGGCCCATGAGGCGCGGCGATGCGGACCGATCCGCGGCCTCGTGGCGGGGCGTGGAACGCGACCCGGCAACAGGATGACCCTCTCGGCCGCGGCCGGTTCCTCGCTGTCGTTCGATCGGGTGATTCCGGCACCCGGCTTCCGCACCGGCACGTGGCCCGCGCCGGTCGCGATATCGGTTCAACGAGCGACCCACGCCCCGGCAACGGATCAGTCGGCGAATTACGGCGGTGAGGCCACCGGGGAGTTGGGAGACCTGCCCGGGACGGGGTCGCCGAATCCGACATGCCCGGTGACCGAAGGACGCCCCGACCGGGGCATCCGATCCCGTGAACCACGCGCCGTGAAGCGTGACTCCCGCCGCGAGGCCGGCACAACACCCGAGTAACCCCCCGGGTACACGGGCGTTAGCCCCGGCAGGACAGCCCTCGTATTCATCGGAGGAACGTGTGCACATCACTTGCCCGGCCGCCGCGGCGGCCCTTGTGCTCCTGCTCGTGACCGCCTGCGACAGCACACCGGCCACCGCCCCCACCCGGGCCCTCGATCCCGCCCTGGCCGCCAACGGCGCGCCACTTCCCGGCGCCGGCTCGTCGGGCGCCTGGCCGTCCTCGACGACTCCTCTCGGCGCAGCCGACCCGGCAACGCCCGCGACCCCGGCGGGTACCGAACCGCCCGACGCGCAGCGGGCGAACCCGCCCGCCGACACCCGATCGGCCGCATCCTCCCCGTCGTCGCGTGGATCCGGGGCATCGGATCGGGCCGACCATTCCTCCGCTCCCGGTACATCGGCCCGACGCGGACAACCCGAGCGCGAGCCGTCCAAGACGGGCGCCGTCAATCCCTGGGCGGCCTGTGACTTCGGGTTTCGGTTCAGCGGCCGGAGCGACGACACCCCCGAAGCCCGCGTCTGCCGCTCCGCCCACGGCTGAACAACCGATCTCGCGTTGCGCCGAGCCGCCGGCGACCTGCCCGGCCCGGGATCGCGCACGATGGCCGGTGTGGGTGATGTCTTGGGTAACGAATACCGGTGAGCGACCGGTGGGTCGGGTCACGTCCGTGCGCGGGGCGGAACGGGCGGCGTTGTGGCGGAGCGGCTCGGCATCGACGTTGCGGGCGCACTCGTCGGCGGGACGGACGCGTCCGTGGCCGGCTGAAGGAAAGAGCGGGCGCAGGGCCTCCTCGATCGCGCCGGGCACAAGGGATCGGTCCGCGCGGACCCGCGCGAACTTCTCGGGGTCTACGTCCGGGCGCAGCACTGTGTTGCCCAGCGTCATCGTGGTGGTGATGTGCCCGGTAGTCGGTGGCGCTGACGCCGATGTAGTGGATCGGGAGTCGGCCCGTGTATCGCAGCCACCCATTCACGCGCTTCCGCCGTCACGCGTGCCATGAGAATCGTGTGGGATGCCCTCATCATGCCCGCACGCGGCGGATTCGGTGTTGCGGCCTGAACCAGGAAGCCGGCCACGGTCACGGTGGCGTCGACGGCCGAGCGCGCGTGGCAGGCAAGTACGACAAGGACTCGGGGCCCCGGTCGACGACACCCCCGACGCCGGACACGCCCTCCAAGGCGATACCCGACGGCTGTGGAACGAGGCGGCCGCCGTCATCGCGTGGCAGGACGACGCCGGATGCCGTGGAGCGGCGGCGGTGGGCGGGGGCGGCGGCTATCCGAACAGGTTCCCAACCACGTTGGTCCTGGCCTCCCTGATCAAAAACTCGAGCGAGGAGCTCTCGAGGTCGCGGGGGCGTTGTTCGTTTCGTTGTTGTGGTGTCTCCGGTGTGGCGATCCAGAAGGGGCTTCCGCCGGCTGCGGCGACGATCAGGTCGAAGCGCAGGTCGCCGGCGCACCACAGGACACCGCGACCGTCGGTCATCGCCGACCACACACTTCGCGGCATCTTGGTCCGAAACGTCGCCGCCGCGCTCCCATCGGGCGCGAGCAGTGACAGGCGTCGCTCGGTGAGCTTTCCTTCGATGTCATCCACGCGGCATGGCCACACCTGCCAGGCCTGGCTACGTAGCAGGGCCGCGCCCGTACGGACCCGGTCCGCCCGCCCTTGGAACATCGCCGCTACGAAGGCGACCCCCAGGCAGACGGCCATCACGGTGTAGTGAATCCGCGTGTCGAGGTCGACGGTGAACATCAGCAGCATCGTCAACGGGAGGATTACGAGAGGTCCGGCCATTCCCGCGTAGACGACGAGTGCGGTGCGCCGACCGCGGACCAACTCGTCCTCGATGCCCGGGGTATGGATCGCCGCCCGCGACGACACCTGGTATCCGTATTCTCGCGCCAACATTCGCACTCCCGTGTTCATTCGTACGCATCTACGTCAACGTGCGGCCGTGACGCACGAGGTCTTGTTCAAAGTCCGGACCGCGACCGGGCGGAACCGAAACGTTGCCAGTCGTCGGTGATCACGGCATGATCGATTCATCTCTCCACCAACGGTGTTGCGGTTGTTGCCCGTCGATCGGCCGGGTTCGACGCGGGCGATATCAAGACTGCTGCGGAGCTTGGGCGGTCGTCTTGTACGAAGGCGCACTCTCGGGCCGGAGTCGTCGACCGACGCGCGCAGCGGCACGCGGCCGAGTCGATGTTCGTCACGGAGGTTGGAATGGCCACGGATTCGAGGGATGGGGGCGAATACGCGGAGCGGTGCCCCTCCGGGCGGTTACGCGACCATGTGGTGATGTTCAGGGGTCATCGCACCACGGGACGGGGACCGCTCAGGCTTACTCTTCCCTCGGCCACCGTGACGTTGATCCTCGGGTGGGGAAATCCGCTCCACTTGGTCCATGAGGCCCGGAGCGCACCGGCGGTGCGAACGACGTGGCATGCGATGCTCGCCGGTCTGCGGCTGTCGTCGATCAGGGGCGGATACGAAGGCGTCGCGGAGGCGATCGAGGTGGAGTTCACTCCGCTCGGCGCGTACATGTGCCTGGGTTTGCCGCTGCACCACCTGGCCCACCACCACGTGCACCCGGACGCGGTGCTGGGTGCCGGCTGGTCGGCCAGACTCACCGAGCAACTCGTCGCGGTGCCGGATTGGGAAGGACGCTGGGCGGTCCTCGAAAACGCCTTGGCTCGGCGGATGGTGGACGCGCTGCCCCCGTCGCCGATCGTTGCGGAAGCATGGAGTCGGCTGCGCGCATCGCACGGGCGGTTGTCCGTCCAGGAACTGGCCGCGGTGACAGGCCGGAGTCCACGGCGGCTCCAGGTGCTTTTTCGCGAGCAGATCGGGCTCCCACCGCAATCCGTCAGCCGGATCCTGCGGTTCCAACGGGCGCTGACCCTGCCCTCGGACGCGTGCCGGTCGCTGGCCGACCGGGCGGCCGCGTGCGGCTATCACGACCAGGCACACATGAACCGCGACTTCCGTGACCTGGCCGGACTCACCCCCGCACGGCTGTGCCTTCTTGCCGACCGTGCCGTCCCTCGAGGCAAAGCCCCCCTCGAGGGACGGCTGGCAGACGTCTTCGATCACTGAAACCGCCACCCACCGGGCCCGAATGTCCGCTCGGCGGTGCTGCAACTCCTCGGCGGTGATGCCCCGGCCGAGTGAGGACACCGCTCGCCCGGTGGCGGCCACTCACCGAACCCTCCCCGCTCGCCGGAGGAGTGGCGGTCGGCCGCCCGTCGATTGTCGCGCGACGGGCTTGATGTACCGGTGGCAAGGGACGAGGACCGGACCCGTCACGGCGTCGGCCGGATAGTCGAACAGACCCTCGTCCACCCAGCCGTTGCGTACGTAGAACCTGCGGGCCCGGGCGTTGCCGCTCACGACGGCCAACCACGCCCGACGATGGCCGCCGGCGCCGACGAGGCGCTCGGCTTGTGCGAGCAGTAGGTCCCCCACCCCCGTGCCGCGGTGCTCCTTCGACATGTAGACCTGTTCCACCTCATCGTCGATCACCGTCACGAATCCCGCAACCGCTTCATCGATCTCGACGACCGTCGTGGCGTCTATACGTTCGAGCGCCCGCGTCCTGAACGACGACGTGCTGCGGACGGCGACGAGAGCCTCGGGAACGTGCCCCAGGTGGCCATCGCGCCACCCTCGTTGCCAGATCTCCGCGATCCTTTCCACGTCGTTGGGGCTTGCGGGCCGAAGCATCGAGAACTCCTTTGTCGGGCCTGATCGTTGAAGATCTGTTCCGCGTGACCACCGCGATCACCGACGGCCGATCCGGCCGGGATCGCCGAGGCGTGATGGGTGCGTCTCGAGAGGCCGAGCCTGGGATGAGACTTGCTCGGCTTGAGCAAGTGCGCTGCCCGGAAAGCCGATTCCCGGTAGTGATCCCAGTGCGGCAGTTGTCGTACTCCCCCGCCGGACTCGATGGTCGTGCTGTCAGGGGCGCGAAGCAGGCCTGGCCGTTTGCGCTTCCGGACGTGCAGTACCAGGTTTGACTGTCACTGGTGGCCGACGGAATCGGTGGCCAATTGCCTTCCGCCCGCGGCCTGAGCAGTGGTCGTGGTCGCCAACACCGCTATCCCGGTGGCTGCGAGTGCCGTCAGGATGGAACGAATCTTCATGGATTCCCCCGTTTCATTTTTCGCGACTTTTCAGCCGCGAGATCGGGAGGCTGATGCCTGTCGGGAACCAGCTTGCCGAGAAGTGGTCAGGGAGTCCTTGTCGTGGCCCGCACGGTTCTTGTCCGTTCGCGCACGGCGTCGCCGTGATGATGGCTTCGGTACTCTCCGGGGGGCATGCCGTACGCGGATCGAAAGACGCGGCTGAAGTGGGCTCCGTCCTTGAAACCCCACTTGGTCGCGATGGCCAGAACCGGACGGGAACGCAGGGCGGGGTCGGTCAGATCGCGCCTGCAGCGCTCGAGCCGGCACCTGCGGATCCAATCGGCCACCGTGAGGCCTTGATCCTGAAAGATCTTGTAGAGGTAGCGCGTGGAGATTTGGTGAGCTGCGGCAATGGTGTTCGGCGAGAGGTCGGGGTCGCCGAGGTGTACCCGGATGAACGCGTGAACCTGTGCTTGTATCGCCCTTCGATGTGTCTCCGGCGGCAAGGCGTCGTTGGATTCCAGCTCGTGTGCGCACAGGGCGGCGGACAGGTCGATGGTGATGGCCGCCAGGCGGGCGGCGTCCGCCGGGGTATAGCCGGCAGCGTTCGCGACCAGTTGGTCGAGATGACTGGCGAGTAGCGCGCCAAGCCCGTCCCGACTCGCCACGGGAGCTGCGAGGAGCGGGCCGAGCGTCTCCGCTCGGACGGGGAACAGCTTTCTGGGTACCTGCAGGATCAGGCAGCCGGCGACCGTCTCGTCTCCGGCGGTCGCCCAGGCGGTGAAGGGTCGCGAAGTGTCGTAGTAGACCAACGTTTTCGAGGTCAGCACTGTCTCACGACCCGCCTGGGCGACTCCTATCCGTCCGAGCCGAGGGAACACGAAGTAATAGATGCCCGGGTCCGACCGTCGGATCAGTTTCGAGGTCCGCGTCACATGCAGCGGACTGTACGTCAATGTCGATATCTGCACGGAGCCGAGATCGAGGCGGCGTATCGAGCCCCGGAAGTCGTCCTGATGGTCGGTGTGAATCAACGTCGGCAGATGAGACTTGGTCCCGGCGTCGTACCAGCTTGCCCAGCGGTCCTGCCTCGGTAAAACGTCGGTAGTGAACGTGTCTTCGATCATCATCTCTCCATTCGGTCCGCCGTTTTTCTCGGCTCGCTCACACTTCGAGTGAACGCCGCGGTTCGTCCTTCCGTCGGCGGGTACGGCACGCCCCGGTCGCCACCCCCCGGACCGCGCTCGGGAACAAACCGTCGGCGCCGACTTCCAACATCCGTACTTCCCATCGTCGGTCGTACGCCCCTGCGCGCGGCGCGTGTCCATTTTGGTGTGACCGCTGAGCGGTCGCCTTGTACGAAGGCGCACTCTGCGACCAGGGCGTGGACACTACGTGGACGGCTCCGGTGGCCGTGCTCGCGGACAAGGCGACCGAGCAGGCCGGTGCGGGCGGGGTGCGGCTGCTCGGCGAGGGCGGCCTGTTGCAAACACGCGAAGCACCCGATGGAGGACGCACTCCACGCGGAGTTGGACGAACACATCGCGGACAAACGGGCCGGTGGGCATTTGCCGCGTAGTGGAAGTGCTCCTCCGGGCCGGGGTGACGGTCGTGGACGAGCCGGCGGACTCGGCACCGCGGCGTTCGCTCCGACTGCACGGCGCCTTCCGGGCCTGCGATCGGCGACGTGTCGGAGGACCCGCATACCCTCCACGTGAACGACGGATCCGGGCCCGGACGGGGACGGTCGACTTCCGGCGATCGTCCCCGGCCGCGCGCGACCACTGCCGTACCCGTGCGCGCGGTTCTCGCATCGCGCAGGGCTGTGCGCCCCATGACACGCTGCCGAGGAGCAAAAATGTCACGTGTGAGGAAGACCGTACCCGCGGTGACGCTGGCGGCTTTCATGCTGTCGGGCGTGGGAGCCACACCCGCAGCAGCGGTTGGAGGCTTGCTCCCCCACCCCGGGCCGGACGGTCTGGTGTGGGTGGAGGAGAGCATCGGAGACGGTGGTGTCGTATCGGGGGGTGCCTCGGAACAACTGCCGACCGTACTCACCGTCGCCTGTGAGGGAGGCGGCAGCGTGGGTGTGACGATGCACTCCCGTGACGCGGAGGTGGCCGCGTTCACAGTGGATTGCCCCGCCGGCGGCATCGGCGTGAACTCGGCGACCATGGATCCGGGCGTCGTGCGGTCGGGGTCCTTCACTGTGGGGGTCGACGCCTCGGCGCAGACGCTGAGATGGGCACTGACGGTCACCCAGCCGGAGTAGCGAACAGCGTCGGTCGGCGGGCGTTGCCCGGCCCGGGCCACCAGGAGGACGGTCCGGTGGAGCGCTGCCCGCCGACCCGCCACGCCGGCGCCGGGTGGTCGTCTCACCGACTCGCGCGACGCTGATCGGTTCGCCGACCCGTGGCGTGCGCGTTCGGCCGGCCGTTCCCGGTCCGTGACCGCTGTCAGGTCACGCGCAGCGGGGCGTTGGCCGTGCGGCCGGAGCCGAGGCCGTCGGCGTGGATGCGGTACTGGCCGGGTGCGGCTCCCTCGCGGACGGAGATCGAGGCGGTGCCGGTGGCGTCCGCCGTGATCGTGTTGATGGTTCCGGTGCTGAGTCCGGTCCAGCGGAATGTGATCCGCTCGCCCGGGTCGAATCCCGTGGCGCGCGCCGTATACGAGCCGCCGACGGCAACCGTGCTCGTCGACAAGGTCAATGCGGGGCGGGCCGGCGCCGCGGACGACGGGCCGGCGGACGACGGGCCGGGTACGACGCGCAGGGGTGCGACGGCGATGCGGCCGAAGTCGGCCCCTTGGGCGTGGATGCGGTAGTCGCCCGGTGCGGCTCCCTCGCGTACGGAGATCGAGGCGGTGCCGGTGGCGTCCGCCGTGACCGTGTTGATGGTTTCGGTGCTGAGTCCGGTCCATCCGAACGTGATGCGCTCGCCCGGATCGAACCCCGTGGCGCGCGCCGTATACGAGCCGCCGACGGCGACCGTGCTCGTCGAGAGCGTCAGCCTCACGGGCAAAGACGCGGTCCGGGAGGGGGCGGTGGAGCTTGGGCCTTGGCCGGGGCGGGTGGTGGGCGGGTGAGGGACGGTCGTCGGCGGTCGGGTCGTCGGGGACGTCGGCGACGGGTCGTCCTCGGCGTCGTCGGGTCGGCCCTCGCGCCTGGTGTCGGCTTCGCCGTCGGTACCGGTCGGACGCATGATGGTGGTGTCCGGATGGTCGAGGTCGGTCAGCACGATGCCGGTGAGCGGGCCGCCTTCGCCACCGGTGACGGTGACGACAGCCTTCCTGTCGTACTCGCGCTTCCAGGACGGGGCCATACCGTTCGGCTCGATCCTCCGCTCCGGGGCGACGGACAGGCTCTTCAGCGGGTTGCCACAGCCGCACTTGACCACGGGCAGGCCCCACGGATCGACCAGCACGGCCGTGCCGGCCTGGAGCAGCGCGGGGTAGCCCACCACCCTTCCGTCTCGGAAGTAGTGGTTGCGCACCAGGGAGTCGTGGCGCAGCAGCACGGGGGTCGTTCGCGCGACGAAGGCGCCGATCTCGGCGGGCGTGATGCCCTGGGTGGCCGCCCAGGCGGCGGCCTTCGTCGGGTCCGCCGACAGGAGCGCGACGAGCTTGGACCGGTCACACGTCGGCGTGTTCAGGGCGCCGCCGTACAGCCCGGGGGTGTCCCCCCGACGCCGTCCGCCCTCCTGCGGCGAGTGCACGCCGGCGCGGTCCTGACCGAGGCGCTCGAAGAACGCGGAGGCGGTGGCCTCCAACGCCGCTTCGGCGGTCACCTGTACGGCCTTGCGGACAACCAGCGCGCAACCGCCGACGGCCATACCCAGTGTCAACGCGGACGCGGCGACCACGGAGACCACGGCCACCCCCGCGCGACGCGGGGCTCGCGGCGGGGTGTGCGAGGTCCACGGCGGGGTCGAGATCGACCGGTCCGCCGGACGCGGGTGGGAATGCTCGTTCATGGGGCGTCCCTTCGCCTGGGGTCGCACGTGACGACCCGTTCGCCAGGGACGTGCGTCCGGGCGCGGACTTCTCTCCGAATTTCCGAAGATATTTTTCGTGGGGGTTCATCCGCAGGAAAGGCCGCCCCGACAGCTCGGTCGAACCGCCGGACCGCCGGGCGGTGTGGTCGGCTGGGAACAGCACCGGGGATGAGGGGTGTCCGGTGCGCGCGTGTCCGCGCTCGGGAACGCCTTGCGGGCGTGCGGCGGAGGAATATCGCTCGTGGGTGAAAGATCCGGCTCGCCGTGGACACGTTTGCCGTGGCGGAACTTCCTTCCGCCGCTGGGGGGTTACATGACACGAGACGTGCGAGACCGATGGCGGTACGACTCGGCGGCGCCGGCGCCGGGCTCGTCGTCGGGCCCGCCCCCGGCACGGCGCCGATACCGCGTACGGTCCCGGTTCCATCGCAGCCAGGCCACCGTCGCCGTGCGAGCTCTGATTCGCAAGCGCGGGAAATCGGCCCGTGGGACCCCGACCAACTGCACGTTCGATGGCGTGGTGTACGACGTCGAGCGGGTGATGACCGAGTGCCTCGCGATCAAGCCCGATCTGGCGTTCCTGTGGGACGAGGCGTGGTTCGCCTTCGCCCGCTTCCACCCGGTATATCGGCGGCGGACCGCGATGGCGGCGGCGCGTCTGTCCGAGCGTTTCGGCACGGCCGAGTATCGGGAGGAGTACGTGCGGCACCTCGAGCGAATCCGCGGCCTGACCGACGACGAACTGGCCCACGAGCCGCTGCTGCCGGACCCGGATCGGGTGCGGATCCGCGCGTACGCCACGCAGTCGACGCACAAGACCCTGACCTCGTTGCGTCAGGGATCGATGATCCACGTCCACGACGAGGACTTCGGCACGCGCAGCGCGGACGCGTTCCGTGAGGCGTACATGACCCACACTTCGACCTCGCCGAACTACCAGGTGCTGGCCTCGCTCGATGTCGGTCGGCGGCAGGTGGAGCTGGAGGGGTTCGCACTGGTGTCGCGTCAGGTCGAGTTGGCCATGACGCTGCGCGATCGGATCGCCGAACACCCCCTGCTGTCCGAGTACTTCCGGGTCCTGGCCAGTGCCGATCTGATCCCGGACGAGTTCCGGACGTGGGGTCGCGAGTGTCCGGTGTGGGTGGGGCCGGTGGCGATGGACGAGGCATGGGGCGTGGACGAGTTCGTGCTCGATCCGTGCCGGCTGACCATCGAGATCTCGGCGACGGGCATCGACGGGGATACGTTCCGGCACGAACAGCTGATGGATCGTTGGGGAATCCAGGTCAACAAGACCACGCGCAACACCGTGCTCGCGATGACCAACATCGGCACGACGCGCAGCGCCCTCGCGCATCTGCTGCGGGCGCTGATCGGCATCGCGGAGGAACTGGAATCCGCAGCCGCGCAGATGTCGCCGGAGCAAAAACGCGCGTTCGATCTCCGGGTCGACCTGCTCGGCCACGACCATCCGCCCCTGCCGGACTTCTCGCGGTTCCACGCCGCCTTCCGCACCGACCCGGAAGGCGCGGCTGCCGACGGGGACATGCGCAGGGCGTACTACATGGCATACCGCGAGGAACTGTGCGAATACGTGTCGGCCGCCGAGGCCCGACGCCGACTCGCGGCCGGCCGGCCCGTGGTGTCGGCGGTGTTCGTCACCCCGTACCCACCCGGCTTCCCGATCCTGGTCCCGGGCCAGGAGTTCGGCAAGGACATCCTCGATTTCATGGACGCACTGGATACCAAGGAAATCCACGGCTTCGACCCGACCTGCGGCTACCGAGTATTCGTAGAGGAGGCCCTGACGGAGGATGCCGGCAACGCGCCACCGCAGGGTGAACCTCCCCGGGATTGATCGAGGATCTTGTTCTCGAGAGATTCGAACGGATCACGCCGAAGCACCATTGGGACTTCGTTGGCTGGAAGTCCTTCGGCAGGTCGAACAGCCGGTAATCGGTGGGGTGTTCGGTCTGCTCGGGCCACTGGAGCAACAGGCCCGCCTCGAGCAGGACACCGTCCCACGCCCGGTCGTCGGCCCTGGCGGCCCCGAGGGCGAGGCGCCGGACCGCCGCCCCGGCCGGTCGCACCCGCAGCCGTGGGGCGCCGCGAACGCGGCCACGCTCACGCCTATGCCGTCACGTGCGGGACGCGAACCGGTGAGCGCGGTGCCCGTCGACCGCCGTGGCACGTCCTGTCGGACTCGCCGGAAGAAGGGTGCCTCGCCGACCACAAGCGTTGCGGAAATGGCAATGATATTCGCCGTCTTCATCGAGTCGGGCACAACCTGGGGTGCGGCTGTTTCGGCCGTGGCGAACGATCAGGAGTGTTGACGATGAACGACCTTGCAGACGTCGAGAACGCGCGTGGCGACGACCGTGCGACACCCGTGGGGGACCGCCTCCGCCACATCCGGGCCGGCGGGGCCGAGGGACCCGGCGCCGTCATCAGCGGTGGCACGGTGGGTTCGAGGAAGCTCTGGATGGGCCTGGTGGTGAACCCACCGTCGAGCGCGACGGACAACCACCACCACGGCGACTCGGAAGCGGGGGTCTACGTGGTCAGCGGACACCCCCTGTACTTCTACCACGACGGCACCCAGGAGGTATGCATCGAAGCGGGCCCGGGCGACTTCCTTCACGTTCCTCCGTTCGTCCCCCACCGCGAGGAGAACCCCGACCCGAACGAGCCGGTGGTCGCCGTGATCGCCCGAACCACCCAGGAACCGATCAAGGTCTCCGTCCCGGAGTTGTACCGGCTCGAAGACGCCTCTGCGCGTTGACGCAACACGCGCCGGCGAACACGGCGTTCGCCGGCGCGTTCTCTGGGCGGTCGGCGGGAAGGCGGAGTCCCCGTCCGGGGACCACCGGATCACCCGGGCAATCGGGTCGCCTCGCCCGTTGTCCGACCTCGCTTCGACGTCGGACAACGCTGGGACCGACGGCCATCCGGCCATCGGCACGGCGATCCGCCACCGGGCCGAGCGCATGCCCGACGACCGCTTACGTCCTGCGCCTGCTCCCGGACGGCCTCGACGTCCGCGCAGTGCGCAGGTGGGCACGTTCGCCCTGCTTGCCGAAGAGGCTGAGGATCTCGACGTCGCCGCGTCCGGCGGCGCCGAACCAGTGCGGGATGTGGCAATCGAACTCGGCGGCCTCGCCCGGGCCCATGGTGAAGTCCTGTTCGCCCAGCCGCATACGGAGCCGACCGCGCAGCACATAGAGCCATTCGTAGCCCTCGTGGGTGCGTACGTGCGGCTCCTCGTCGTGTGCCGGGATCGTCATCTTGTACGCGCGCGGCTCCCCCTGCTGTCGGGACAACGGGATCAGAACCCGGCCGTTGCGGCGGGTGGCGTGTTGCGGTACCCGGGGGTCGACGATCCGGGGCGCGGCGACGATCTCGTCGAGAGCTGCGCCGAGCGCGGCGACGATCGGCAGGAGCAGTTCCAGGCTCGGCTTGCGCTGCCCCGATTCCAGGCGCGAGAGCGTGCTCGTGGAGATGCCGGTCGCACGCGACAGTTCGGCGAGACTGACACCCTTCCTGCTCCGGGCGCGGCGCAGCCGGGGCGCGATCTGTTCGATGACGGCGCCGACGGTCGGTTGGTCGTCCATGGGGCGCAGTCAACCCGATGTGTCCCAACAACGGCAAGGTTGTTTGCCGAAACCGGGTGGCCGTCCCGATCCTCGCGGTAGAGGTGACCCACATGGGGATCCCCATGGACACGACGAAGACACCCGGGGAGCCCCGCGACTCGGGGGCGGCGCGGTTCCTGCCGGCCCGAGGGTGATACGCGTCCGACGGGCGGTCCAGGAGGGTACCGTTGCGGCCCACGCGCACCCCCGCGTCCTGCGGCGGCCCGAGGTCCCGAACGACATCCGATGGTCGACCGCCGCCGCCGTCAGGAATCGGGTGAGCGATGCGTCCGGAGATCGTCGGGTGGGGGACTTCTCGGTAGCGCCAGGGTGTGGAGCGCGTGCTCGCAGGCGGCCGGCTCGTCGGGGAAATCTGCCACCACGTGCCATCTGCCGCGTTCGAAGACGCCGGTTTGCCAGGTCTCGGCGGCTCGGCGCAGGAACACGAACTCGGGTGGAAGGGGTACGGGTTCGTGCGCGTCCTGGATCCACATCTCGCCCTGCGCCACGCCGCCGCGGCGCAGGGCGAGGAAAAGCTCGTACCGATCCATCGCTCAGTGTGTCGGGGCAGCGGCGAGGGACGTGGATCCGGTCCGGCCTTCGTCCTCGTCGGGCTTGAGGTAGTCGTGCTCCAAGAGCCACTTGACGTTGAGCCGTTGGCCCTCGCCCGGGTTCACGAGCGCCGGGTCCAGGAGGATCTGCCGCCCGCCACCGGGCTGTTCGAACCACGGGGCGATGTGTCCCTGCCAGACCTTGAACGGCCGGGTGACCTCGTAGCGGTGGTAGCCGCAGGGAAAGGCGGGATCGCGTGTCATCAGGTTCTGCGGTGGCAGAGCTCGCTTGGCATACCGGTCCCCGGCAGGGGCGAGGAAGCTGCCGTACTCCGATCCGAAGCGATCCAGGTCCTGTCCGGCCCGCAGGGTCGTCTCGTGTTTGTCGAGTTCCCCGTTGATCCGGGCGAAGCCGTCGTCGGGCGGGTACTTCCAGGCGTTCGCCTCGTTGTTCCAGTACTTGTCCAGGAACGCCGTCGAGGTCAGGTTGCCGGTACGTCGGTAGCCGGACAACAGCGGGCCCACGGGCGGCTCCGCGCGGGTGGGCAGATCCTGCGGACCCAGCCGCTCGTCCCCGTCCAGCGGATCCACGCACACGACCCGCGTCGAACCCGCCCCGACGACGGCGAACTTCGACTCCGCCGGCGCCGCCTGAACGGTTCCGGCGCCGGCCAGCACCACAGCGGCCAACGCCGCCCCGCCCGTCGCGGCGACCCATCGCCCTCGTGTGAACAACCGCACGTGTCGCCTCCCGAGATCATCAGCCAGGTACAAACCACTCATATCGCCTGGGAGGTATTCGGTGGTGGTTCACCACTGCGAAGTCACCTGAACGGACCCACATCGGCATGGGAGTTGCGGGGTGATGGTGGTAAGCGCGGTGGGGACAAGGGGGCGGGCGGGGTGATCGACCGTGCTTTCGGCGGTCGTCGGCCGGGTATGGGCGGTGAGGCCGGCGAGGGCGGTGTCCTCTCCGGCGTCCCAGCCCGATGGCGACCGATCCGTCTCGGGGTGCTCGCACCTCGAGACGGATCGGTCGCGCCGTAGTCCCTCCCGTTTTTCCGCAGCGCTGAAGGGTGTTCGTCATGAGCCAAGGCTTGATTGTCGTGGATGTGCAGAACGACTTTTGTGAGGGAGGCAGTGTGCCCGTCGCCGGCGGGGAGCGAATCGCAGCCGCGATCGCCGATCTGGTCGAGGAGAGCGCCGGATCCGACTATCACTACGTCGTCGCGACCCGGGACCACCACATCGACCCGGGATCCCACTTCTCCGAGAACCCGGACTTCAAGGACAGCTTCCCCGTGCACTGCGTGGCGGGCCACGAAGGAGGGGAGTTCCACCCCAATTTCGCCCCCGCCGTCATGGGCGGCAAGGTGGACGCCGTCTTCTTCAAGGGTGCCCACAGTGCGTCCAAGAGCGGTTTCGAGGGAGCCGACGAGGAGGGCACGCCCCTGGCGGACTGGCTGCGCTCACGCGGGGTGGAGGACGTCGACATCGTGGGCATCGCCACGGACCACTGTGTACGCGCGACCGCGCTGGACGCGGTCAAGGCCGGCCTCCGGGCCCGGGTGCGCCTCGACTACTCGGTCGGGGTCGCCCCGGACACCACGGCCGCGACGCTGGACGACTTCCGCCGAGCGGGCGTCGCGGTAACCGGCGAGGCACCCGCCCCCCGATAGCACCCGTTCACCCGGCTCCTGCGGGCGCGACGGGCACCAGGTCCGCTACGACGGCGCGTTCAGGAACGCTGCGGGGGAGGTCGGCGGCTATTGGACGTAGCCGTTTTCCACGTTGATTACGTGGTTTCGGTGGAACCCGGCGAAGGTGGCGTTGTTCCGACCGATTCCGCGCGCTTTGGTGGCTTCGGGGAGCCTCGTGGTGCCGGCGCGGGTGTGGTTCAGCCCGGTGGGTCGCGGCGTCGGCCGGGGATGTGTCGTCGGGGTGGGCGGGTGAGGGTGATCTGGCGAACGAGCTGGTGCAGGCAGGCCGTGGTCGCCACCGCGGGCAGGGCGGCGACGACGACGCCCTGGACGGTCATCGGGGCATGGCTGAGCGACAGCGCCATGGACAGGCCCGCGAAGGCGGCGACCACGATCCACGAGTGCAGTGCCCGACGGCGGTGCAGACTCGAGCGCAGGATCGACAACGAGGCCACCACCCACGGCCCTTGGACCAGGACGGGCCACAACCGGGCCGGGCCGGAGGTCGCGCCGGCGGTGTGCCTCAGCGGCGCGAGGGTGATCAAGGCACCGAGCACACCGATCGCGGCGACCAACACGACGCTGACCACCACCAGGGACCGGCTGATCCGGTCCACCCGCTGTTCGCCGGTGGCCGGTCGAGGGGGCGGAGCGGGCCGCCGGCGATGACCGGCCGGCTCCCGGACCGGAGCGGGGAGTTCGACGGTGACGGGAACCTCCTCGGCGGGGTTCCCCAGGAGCCGGGCGAGATCGGCCTCGAACCGCGGGTCCCCCACCACCGCGAACGACGGGGAGAGCCCGTCGGGTGACACGGCCGCGGTCGGTACCGGCCACTCCACCACGCCGGGCGACGACACGACGCCCGGCGGAACCTGTGTGCCGGACGGGGGATACGGGTCGTATCCATAACCTTCATACATGGGCCTGGCTCATTCGAGGGATCGGGCGGCACGCGGCACAGTCACGAACTTCGATGCCGGATACGCATTTCGATCGGTCGGCGGATGCTCGGTCCCGGTTCACGATCGCGGATCGTCCAGGACGTCGTCGAGACGGCGCGAATACTCCGCGGCGATCAACACCATCGCCAGGGCGAACTGCTCCATGTCGGCGGAACAATGTCGAAGCGCGACGCGACGACCCGCACGTTCGATGTACGCGTGCGGAGACCGTTTGCGGAACGTCGCCGCACGAGGGGTGAGCACCCAATCCCCCATGGGAAAGGCACGTTGGGCAAGAGCGGGAGACGCGGAGGAGGAGACGGAGGCTCTGGGATTCACGCCCGGCTAACGACACGCCCTCCCCGGCGGCGCTGGTCCGAAACGGTGAACCACGCACCCGGATTGGCGACTTTACCGACCACACTTCGCACATTTTCGAACACCGGACCCGCAAAGCCCGCACCACCGGAAACTTGAACTCCTTGGCATTGCAGGGAAGCGCGACCCTTCACCGAGAGTCCTTTTACCTACCCCACGGGAAACTCACAGGTTGGTAAAGGTTTCCGGGCAAGCACGAACACCCGCCCGCGCGCAAACCCTCCTCCTGGCACCACTTGCCAACGGCGGGACCATCTTCCGCTGCGCAACAAATTCGGGCAAAAATCTTGCGCTCGCAGAATTCCCTCCGCTAGTACGGTGCCGGCCGTCGCACTCCGGGGACCTCGAATCCCGCAGCCCGCTCCGACCATCCGCGCAAACGCACGACGGTTTCGGGCATCTCGGCGCGCGGTGGGGCGTTACCGGGCAGGTCGCCGCGAAGATCGACGTCCTGCAAGCGTCACTGGTCCGGAGGGATCAGGCGGGCTGCCACAGTTCGACGCGGTTGCCCTCGGGGTCGATGACCCAGCCGAATCGACCGATCCCGGCCATGTCCTGGATCTCCTCGGCCACGTCCGCGCCCTTGGCGCGCAGCTGCGCGAGCATCGCGTCGAGGTCGCGGACCCGGAAGTTGAGCATGGTCCGCTGGGCGCGCGAGCCGAAATAGTCGGTCTCGGACTCGAATGTCGCGAACACGGTCGGCCCGGCCTGCTGCCGCCACACACCGTTGTCGTCGGCGTCCAGGCCCAGGCAGTCGCGGTACCACGCGCTCAGCGTCGCCGGGTCGGCGGCCCGCATGAAGTATCCACCGATTCCAAGCACACGTTCCATGCGGCCATCCTGTCAGGACGACAACCCCGCGAGCCGGAACAACACCGGAATCCGCCGGGCCGTCGCTACCTCTCGTGCCGGGCCAGGGACGCCGCGATGCCGTCCAGGACGTCGGTCAGGCCCGACCGGAACAGGGCGTCCAGGTCCCAGGGTTCGCCTGCGGCGCGCATCGCGCGGGTCAGCCGCGGATACGCGCCGGTCGCGTACAAGGCATCCCAGGAGGGGCCGGCGGAGGTGCGCGAAGGGTCGGCGGAGGTGCGCCGCCGACCTGAAGCCGGGCCGGACCGACGCTCGTTCCGGATCTCGTCGACCAGCGTCACGGCCACGCCCTGCGTGTACGCGGTGACCGTGAAGACGTAGCGGAACGCCTCACCGGGTTCGAGGTCGAGCCCGTCGAGGGAGGTGAACGTGTACTCGTTGTCCGCCGCCATCGCGGGGCTGGGGCGCAATCGGGTGCTCATCATCACGTTCGACAGGATCCACGGATGGCGGCGGTACAGCTCCCAGTCGCGGTGCGCGGCCCGCTCCAGTCCCTCGCGCCAATCGCGAGGGGGCGGTTGCGCCGGCGGCGCCTCGGTCAGCGCGGCCTCCACCATCAGGGCCACCAACTCGTCCCTGGACCTCACGTGGCGGTACAGGGACATGGTGCCCGCGTCGAGGCGGGAGGCCACGGCGCGCATCGAGAGCGCGTCCAGCCCCTCGGCGTCGGCGATCGCGATGCCGGCGCGCACGATGCGCTCGACGGTCAGGTGGGGCGGGTCGGTCTCGCCGGCCGTGGCGGGGGTGGCTTCGACGCCGGGGGCCGCCCGGTCGATCGCGGGCTCCCCCGCCGTCCGGGCCCGATACGCCTTCGCCTGGCAGGCCCGGGAGCAGTAGCGCCTGGGCCTGCCGCGCACGGCCGGCTCCAGCGCATTGCCGCAGCGTGCGCAGGTGGTCATCGCACGGATCTCCTTTTCGTCACGCAAGCAACTTCGTGACGAAATTCTAGTCGAGGATCGGCTGTGTGCGGAAATCGGCTGGAGGTAGTGCGACTTGGATAACGAGTGGAGACCTTCCGGAGTCATGGGTATCGTGTACGCGCCTGACGCGTACTGCGTACGCAACGGGGTGGAAATCGACGATGGAAACGGCTTCGGGAACGGTGGACATGACGGAAACACGCAACAGGGCCGGGACGCGGGAGTGGGTCGGGCTCGCGGTCCTGGTGCTCTCCTGTGTGCTGGTCTCGATGGACATGTCCGTCCTGTTCATCGCGCTCCCGTTCCTGGCCACCGATCTCGATCCGAGCGGTTCGGAACTGCTCTGGATCATGGACGCCTACGGGTTCCTCCTGGCCGGACTGCTCATCACGATGGGCACGCTCGGCGACCGGATCGGCCGGCGCCGGTTGTTGCTCGCGGGTGCGCTCGGCTTCGGCGTCGCCTCGGTCCTGGCGGCCCTGGCCACCGATCCGATCATGCTGATCGTGGCCCGCGCGCTGCTCGGCGTCGCGGGGGCCACCCTCGCGCCGTCCACGCTCTCCCTGATCCGGAACATGTTCCACGACGAACGCGAGCGGGCCACCGCGGTGGGCGTGTGGACGGCCGGTTTCGCGGGCGGCGCCGCGCTCGGTCCGATCATCGGCGGCGTATTGCTCGAACACTTTTGGTGGGGTTCGGTCTTCCTGATCAACGTGCCCGTGATGGTCCTGCTGCTCGTGCTCGGACCTCTGCTGCTCCCCGAGTCCCGGAACCCCGTCCCCGGCCGCTTCGACGTCCTGGGGGCGGTCCTGTCGCTCGTCGCCGTGGTCGCCGTCGTGTACGGGATCAAGCGGAGCGCGGAGCACGGTCTGGGCCCGGAACCGGTCGGCTGGGTCGCCGCCGGGCTCGTGGTCGGCGGCGGATTCCTGTATCGGCAACGGGTGGTCGCAGACCCGATGATCGACCTGTCGTTGTTCCGCTCGCGCCGGTTCGGCGTGTCGTTGGCGACCGACGGGCTCGGCTCGTTCGTCCTGGTCGGCTTCAGCCTGTTCACCTCGCAGTACCTGCAACTCGTGCACGGGATGGGGCCGTTGGAGTCGGCGGTGTGGTCCCTGCCGACGTTCCTGGTGATGCCCGCGGGCATCGCGGCGGCCACCGCGCTCGCCCCGCGCATCGGCAAGCCGAACGTGATCGTCATCGGGTTGGGCGTGTCCGTGCTCGGCTTCGTCGTACTCGCGCCGATCGGCACCGACTCCGGGAGCGGCCACCTCGTAGCCGCGTTGACCGTCGTCGCCCTCGGTATCGGCGCGATGGTCGCGGTGGTCACCGACGTGGTGTTGTCCTGCGCGCCGCCCGAACGGGCCGGTTCGGCGTCGGCCATGACCGAGACCGCCGCCGAGTTCGGTGGTGCCCTCGGCATCGCGATCCTCGGCAGCATCGGCACCACGATCTATCGAACGACGCTGACCGACAAGGCACCGGACGGCCTGTCGCCCGGCGACCTCGACTCCGCCCGGGACACCTTGGGCGCGGCCGTCGACACCGCCGCGAGCCTGCCGAAGGGCACCGGCGACGCGTTGCGGCGGGCGGCGTTCGACGCCTTCACCTGGGAGATGCGGATCACCGCCGTGGTCTGCGCGGTGTTGCTGACCGGCGCGGCACTCGTCGTCGGGATCCTGCTGCGCGACGGCGCCGCCGAGGAAGCCCCGCGACCGGAGGCGCCGACGACCGAGGCCCGGTAGCGGCCGACGTCGACCACGGCCTGCCCGAGGCCGATCGCGCCAAGGTGGAGGAGGTCGTGGATGAGTCGATCGTCGATGTTGGCTTGCGGTTGGCCGGCGGTAGTGTCGCGGGGTCGATGTTCCTCGGTTCGGAGAGGGTGGCCGATGGGTGTGCATGTGACGGTGTGGGACGACCGGGAGCGGGTGGTGGGTGGTTCGGCTGCGGTGGCTTCGGGCCTGCCGGTCGCGCCGGCGGTCGCCGTCCCCGCCCTGTTCGTCCACAACATCTTCACGTGGGGCGGCGACGCCGCGTACGGGTTCGCCGGGCAGCGGCCCCTCGCGGACGGTCGGCGGCTCCTGCTGATGGATCGCCGGGGTTATGGGGACAGTCCCGACACCGCGCGCAGCGACTTCGAGGTCGATGCCGAGGACATCGTGGAGGTTCTCGGCGACGAGGCATCCGCCGAGGGGGTCGGCGGCGCACATCTGGTGGGGCATGGGAACGGCGCCGTCTCCGCGCTGATCGCGGCCGGGCGCCGACCCGACCTCGTCCGCTCCCTGGCCCTGGTCCAGCCCTCCGCGTTCACCGCCGCCGCGCACCATCCGGTCGTCGCCGACCTTCTCCAGCGCGTGCGCGACGGTGCGCCGGGCGCCTTGGACGGGGTCACGCCGGAGCAGTATCTGCGTGCGTCCACCGAGGGGTTGGGGATGGTCATGCCCGAGCCCACGCCGCGCCGGCTGCGGGCCGTCGCCACCTCCATGGGGGAACGGCCCGTGTGGGAGGCGGACATCCCGCTGGAGGCGATCCGGCGCGCCGCGCTGCCGGTCCTGGTGATCTGCGGAACCTGGGAGGACGCACCGGCTGCGTACCGCGAGCACGTGGGGCTGCCCCTGGCGGCCGTGGCCGAGTCCCTCACCGACTCTCTCGGGGGCCGCCTGCTGCGGGTCCCCGGGTACTACCCGCACACCCAGGAGCCCGCCCTCGTCAACGCCGCGCTGCGGGAGTTCTGGGACTGACCGCGTATGCGCGTCGGCCGCCGATCCGCGCGGCCGACGCGTGTCCGGTGTTCGTCCCGCCGGATGCGGGCCGCGGGTGCGGCGGGGTGTGACGGATACCCGACCGGGTCGTCCCGATGAGGGGCCGGGGCGATCCGGGTTGTGGGTTGGCGGGATGTTCCGTCGGCTGCGGATGTTGGTGTCTAGGTGAGGTCCATGGGGGTCGGGTGGTGGTCTTCCCAGATCCGTTGGGAGGCCGCTTCCGGGTAGGGGGCGGTGGTGGATTCGACGTCCACGAGGCGGGTCAGCCGTCGGTCGGGCTCGTGGGCGGGCCATCCGGGATCCCCGGTCGTGGCGAAACGTACCCAGGCCTGCTGGAGTTCCCGTGACACCGCCCGGATCCGGGGTGCCGGGCGGTCGCCGAAGAAGTATCTGCCGGTGGGGCTTTCCAACGTGCCGAAGGCCAGGGGGACGTCGAGGCTGTGACAGGCGCCCAGGAGTGCATCGCCCGCCGGGGCGCGCAGTCGCAGTTCGCACAGGAACGACGTGCCGCCGGCCGCCCGGTTCGCCTGGGCCAGGTGCAGGGAGGGCATCCGGAAGAGGGCGTCGGAGTATACGAGTTCGAGGAGTTCCTCGGGCGTGGCCGTGGGGTGGGCGGCGCGGTAGGCGTCGGGGCCGTGCGGTGTGGGGGCGAACAGGTCCAGGGCGGTGCGGGTTTCGTCCCCGGTGTAGGTGCCCGATCGTCCCGCCATGACGCTGAAGAGTCGGAATTCGTCGCGGGTGTGGCCGACGAGGAGGTCGACGCCGTTCGCGCGGGCGTCGGACAGGGCCTGCCAGGGGGTCGCGGTGAGCACTTCGCCGTCGAGGACCGGGCATACGGCAACGCCGATCCGAGCGAGGCGACCCCACCGTTCGCGGTGGTCTGCGGGATCGGCGCCGAGGGCGGTGAGTTCGGCGGCCAGGCGCGCGGGGGTGATACGGGACATGCCTTCGACATCGGGGGTGGCGCCGGTGCGGGCGGCGAGCGCGGCGGTGACGTCTCGGGCGAGGTCGCGGGTGGACAGAAGGCCCGGCACCGAGTGGGCGATGGCTCTGTGGAAGAGTCCGCGCGCCTGTTCCATCGTCAGCAGTGACGCGATCGACCCGGCTCCGGCGGATTGTCCCGCCACCGTGACCCGGTCGGGGTCCCCGCCGAACGCGGCGATGTTGCGCCGTACCCATTGCAGGGCCGCGATCTGGTCGAGGAGGCCGCGATTGGCCGGGGCACCCTCGACGAGGGCGAAACCCTCGACCGCGACCCGGTAGTTGACGCTCACCACGACCAGCCCGGCGCGGGTCAGGGCCGCGGGGTCGTACATCGGGTCGCCCGAGGCCCCGGCGATGTAGGCGCCGCCGTGGATCCACACCAACACGGGCAGCCCGACCGCTCCCACGCTCGGGGTGGCGACGTTGAGGGTGAGCCAGCCGTCGCCAAGCGATACCTCCGCCGTCGGCCCCGCCTGGGGGGCCACGGGGCCGAACTCGCCGGCCTGCCTCGTCCCCTCCCACCCCTCGACCGGGGCGGGCGCGCGGAAACGCAACGGCCCCACCGGCGGCCGGGCGTAGGGGATCCCGCGGAACACCGCGTCCCCCGTCCGCTGGCGCCCCTCGACGACTCCCTCCGCCGTGCGTGCCCTCGGTTGCTCGGACATGCCCCATCCCTTCGTTCGCGAACAGGCTCCGGCTTCACTTTTGACCGGTCGACTGTATTATGTCAACCGTATTGGAACAGGGAGGGGTGGGCGATGCCCAAGCAGGTGGACCACCGCGAACGCCGCGAGACGATCGCCCGGGCGCTGTGGCGCGTGGTCGAACAACGCGGCATCGCCCACGCGAGCGTTCGCGAAGTGGCCCACGAGGCGGGCCTGTCCCACGGGGCGGTGCAGCACTACTTCGCCACCCGCGAGGAAATGCTGGTCTTCGCCATGGACCTCGCGTCCGAGCAAACCGCGCAACGCGTCGCCGAACGCGTCGCGGAACTCGGCGACCCGGCACACCCACGCGACGTGCTCCGGGTGATGCTCACGGAGATGCTTCCGCTGCACCCCGACGCGCGCGCGACCAGCCGGATGAGCGCTGCCTACGTCCTGGAAGCCCTGCACGACGCGAACATCCACACACGCGTACGCCGGGACCTGATCCACGGCCGCGACCTCGTCGAGCGCATCGTCCGCCAAGCCATCACCGACGGCCACATCACCCCCGACCACGACCCCGCCACGGAAACCGACCTCCTCCTGGCCCTCACGGGTCTGACGCCCCTCCTCGAACTCGGCGTGATCGAACCCCGACAAGCCATCACCGCCATCACCCACCACCTCGACCATCTGTTCACCCACCCGACCTGACCGGCCTCGACCGGCACCGACGACAGGGACAGAACGAGAACACGGACAGGGCGGACGACGACATCGACGGCGCACCGCGACGACGAGGCCCCGCCGACAGGCCGACAACACCCGGAACGGCGAGGCGAACCCGAACCCGCCGTCGCAGGGGCGGGCGCCCGGTCGGGAGCCGCAAGGTGAAGAAGTCGCACCACAGGCGTACTCGTGGCACCGACCGGGCGTTCCAGGCCGCACCCGCCGAGGCGGCCGTCGGAAAGGGCGCGGGGGCGGAAACGATGCGAACGAAGTGTCGGAAGTCTGGGCTAGGTTCGGCCCGTGAACCACAGCAGCTCCAAGGCTGGGGTGTCCCGCGAGCCCGACTTGCCGTCTTACCGGGCAGTCCTGGCGGAGACTGATTGGGGTTCGCTCCAGACGGCTTTCGGGAACGGTGAATGCCTTCCCGAAGTCGAACGTCGGTCTACGCCGGCCGGACGACGCCGCGGTCAACGCAGGTCGTGGACGGGGGCGGGAGGCGTTGGTGGCCGACGCCGGGCCCCTCGCGCGGACATCGGGGCTCACGGAAATGCGACGGTCACCGCATGTTTCCGGGTTCGGTCCCGAGGTCGACCTTTGAGCAGATCCGCCCGCTCGGGAACCGCGATCGTAGATCCGCGACGACCTTCGCGTGCTTCGGACCGGAACTCCCCACCATGCCATGCATTCTCGTGTACTCGGACGGCAACCCACGCCCGAGCGGGCGGAGTTCGGCCGGGCCCCTCAGCGCCGGATGCAGGACGTGTCCAACGACGCGACACAGTGTGGCAGGCGGCGCTCGTGGTTGAGGACGGCGGCCCGGCGGCTCGTTCGGGATTCGATCAGTACGTCCGGGGGCGATCGATGGTCCCTCCGTGCGGGTCGCCTACCCGGGGCCGGGGGGCTCGGGGGTGGTCGGTGCGCGTAGGCCGGTCAGGATGATGCGTAGGTTTCGGCGCCATTGGTCGGCGCTCGGTTCGAGGCCGATGGTGTGGTCGGTGGGGATGGCCGTGGCGAGTACGAAGGGGACGTCGCGCCAGTCGATGTCGTCGCGAATGACGCGGGTTCGTTGGCCGCGTCGGACCAGGTGACGGACCGCCGCTCCGAGGCGGGCGATGTGCGGCTCCAGGTTCAGGCGGTCCTCGCCGCGGCCGGACAACACGTCGTGCAGGCCGCAGCTCGACGTGCGCAGTCGCACGTACGCCTCGGCGAACTCGACGAATCCCTGCCACGCGTCGGGGGCGTCGAGTGCGGTCCGGGCCCGTTCGGTCATCTCGTCGATGGTGTCGGTGAGGATGGCGGCGAGCAGGGCGTCCAATGACGGGATCCGCCGATACAGCGTGCCCAGGCCCACGCCGGCGCGTTGCGCGATGTCGCGGGTGGTGATGGCGAGTCCCTGTTCGTCCAGGGCCTGGCGGGTCGCGGCGACCAGGCGCTCGACGTTGCGTCGTGCGTCCGCGCGCGGGCGGGTCTCGCCCTCTGCGAGCAGCGTGGCGACTGCGGATTCGTGCACGACCGCAGCTTAGGCCGTATGCGGTGGATCGGAGGGTCCGGTCCGTCCGGTCCGGGCGAGGCGGGCGGGCGGGCAGGCAGGCAGGCAGGCAAGCGGGTCATTGTGTTCCGGTTCTGCTATCTTGAGTAAACGGAACAGCATGACCCGGTTATGGAGGTACGAGCATGCCCGAGCCGATCGGCGTCGGAATCCTCGGCGCGAACCCGGATCGGGGATGGGCCGCCCGCGCGCACATCCCCGCGATCACCGCGTCGGCGCACTTCACGCTCGCGGCCGTCGGCACCACCCGCGAGGAAAGCGCGGAGGCCGCGCGCGTGCGATTCGGCGCCCGCCACGCGTTCACCGACGCGCGCCGGCTCGCCACGCATCCCGACGTCGACCTCGTGGTGGTCACGGTGAAGGTGCCGGCACACGTCGAACTGGTCACCGCCGCGCTCGACGCCGGCAAACACGTGTACTGCGAATGGCCCTTGGCCACCACGGCCGACGAGGCCGCCACCCTCGCCGCCGCCGCGCGACGGGCGGGTGTCCACGCCACCGTCGGTCTACAGGCCCGGTTCTCGCCGGCCGTACTCAGGGCGCGGGCGACGATCGCCGAAGGCCGGCTCGGCACCGTGCAGTCGGCAACCGTGTACAGTTCCCGCGCCAAGGGCAACACCCGCGACGTCCCCGACTGGACGGCCTACACCTACGACCACCGCAACGGCGCCGGCCTGGTCGAGGTCCTCGGCGGACACGCCCTCGACCTCGTGCGCTTCCTGCTCGGACCGATCCGCGACCCGTCCATGCGTACGGCCATACGCACCGAAGGGCATCGTGTCGCCGAAACCGGTGCGCCGATCACCGTCACCGCGCCCGACCAGTTCCTCGTTCACGCGGAAGTCGACGGCGGCGCGGTCGTGTCCGTCCACCTGCGGGACGGCGCCACGGCCATTCCGGGGACGCGTATCGAGATCGCCGGCACCGCGTCGAACCTTCTCCTGACCTCCGCGCCCGAGCACGACCCGCGGGCCGCGCAGATCCAGATCGGCCGACTCGACCTGTACGAATCCCGAGCCGAACGGCCGGAGTGGACGCCCGTCCCACTCGACCCGGACCCCGCCGACGCGTTGCCGATCGAGGCGGCCAACGTCGCGCGGGTGTACGAGCGCCTCGCCGCCGACCTTCGCGAAGGCACGTACACCACACCCGACTTCCACGCCGCCCGGGAACTGCACACGCTCCTCGAGCAGGCACCCGACCCCGCCTCCGGGCCTGATCCCGGTCGCTGATTCCGCCCCCGGAGACCGGCGGGGCGGGTCAGTGCGGGGTGGTCTGTGTCGGGCGCAGTTGGTCGAGGGTGCGGATCAGGTTGGCTCCGGTCGCCTCGGCGGCGGCGGTGGGATCGCCTGCGGCGATCGCCTCGACCAAAGCGTGGTGCGCCCCGGTGATCGCGTCCTGGTCCGTGCCGGCGTGCGGGTGGTCGGCGGCCACCACGTAGCCGCCCGCTTCGCGCAGTGCGTCGAGGAGGGAGTCGAACAGGCGGGTGAGTACCGGGTTGTGCGCGGCGCGTACCACTCGGCGGTGCAACTCCAGGTCCGCCTCGACGAGTTCGATCGGGTCGGCGGCGGCGTCACGGGCGGCGAGCGCCGCCCGTAGCGCGAGCACGTCCTCCTCCGTGCGCCGCTGCGCGGCCAGTCGGCCCGCCTCCACCTCCAGCGCCGCCCGGACCTCGTACACGTGGAAGGTCTCCGAGCGGCGCAGTTCCCGGTCGAACCTCGACACCGGGGAGACGGCGGCCACGTACGTGCCCGAGCCCTGTCGCGCGCGCAACTGGCCGTCGGCGATCAGTACGCGGACCGCCTCGCGCGAGGTGGTCCGGCCGACTCCGAGGAGGCGGCTCAGTTCCACCTCGCCGGGGAGTTTGCTGCCCACCGGCCACTCGCCCGTGCCGATCAGCCTGCGCAGTTCGGCCGTGGCCTCCTCGACCAGCGAGCGGTGGCGTACCGGGCGAACAGTCATGGGGCGACCCTACCGTCCTTCGGACACCGCTCCCCCGGGCACCGGCTCGTCGGCCGACCCGGCCGATCCTTCCTCGGCCTTGTGCTCCGGCAACACCCGGTCGTGCAGGCGCAGCGCGCCGACGAGCGCGAGCGCCAGTACGCCGAGGACCAGCGCGAGTACGGCTCGCAGGCCCTGCGCGTCGGCCAGGCGGCCGAGCGCCGGCGCGGCGAGGCCGCCCACGGACATGGCGAGTCCGAGGGTGAGCCCGCTCGCGGTGCCGGGTCGGGTGGGGAGGTAGTCCTGGGCGAGCGTCACCTGGGGGGCGAAGGGCAGGAACATCGCCAGGCCGAACGCCACCGCGCCGACCATGGCGACGGCGACCGACGGCGCGAAGGCCACGACGGCCATCGCGGGGATGGCCAGCGCGTAGCCGGCGCGGATCGGGGTCAGCCGTCCGTGCCGGTCGCCCAGCCAGCCGCCGAGCAGGGTGCCGGCCGCCCCGGCGAGGGTGAGCAGGGTGAGTGCGGTGGCTCCCATTCCCGCCGAGCCGTGGAGGTCGCGTCGGATGTGCAGGGCGAGCATCGAGGTGACCGTGACGTAGGGCAGCGACCAGGCGACGATGGTCGCGACCAGTCGTCCGAAGGCCCGCCAGTCGTCGCGGTGGGTGGCGTTCGCGGAGGCCCGGTCGGCCGACGGGGCCGCCGCCGGGGCGGGTCCGCGGGTGCGCCGCCGTCGGCCTTGTGCGGCCCAGATCGCGGCAGTGACCAGCGCCGGGACGGCGAGCAGCCAGGTCCCGTTCAATCCGTATGAACCGACGACGAGGGTGACCAGTGCGGGTGCCAGCGAGGCGCCGAGGGTGCCGCCGACGGAGAACAGGCTCATCGCCCGCTGGGATCGGCCGCCCGCCGCTCGGGCCTGTTGGGTGGCGGCCGGGTGGTAGGCGGCGATGCCGATTCCGGCCAACGCGGCGCAGAGCCAGGTGAGCAGGTAGCTGTCGGCCAATCCGGCGCCGGTGATCCCGGCCGCGGCGGTGAGGAAGCCGGCCGGGACGAGCCAGGCGCAGCGGCGGCGGTCGACGAGCAGGCCGAACAGCGGCTGGACCACGCTGGACAGGCCGCTCGCGGCCAGGGCGATGCCGGAGACGGCGGTGTAGCTGTAGTGGCGCTGGGACATCAGGAAGGGCAGTAGTGCCGGGACGGCGCCCTGGTACAGGTCGTTGACGATGTGGGTGCCGGTCAGGAAGGCCAGTCGGCCGCGCTTCATGGGTTGCTCCGCTCGGGCCGGGTCGTCGCCGCCGGTGGGGTCGAGTGCTGCGGTACGGCCGCGTGCCGTGGTGTGGCCGTCTGTCGGGCGGCGTGGTGGTGCCAGGGGCAGGCGCGTTCCAGTTGGGCACCGAGGGAGAGCAGGAGGGCCTCCTCGTGGAGGCGGGCGGTCAGCATCACGCCGATGGGCAGTCCGTCAGGGGTCCAGTGCAGGGGCAGGCTGATCGACGGTTGGCCGGTGATGTTCGCCAGTGGTGTGCGCGGGGTGACGGCGAGCATGCGCGCGAAGGTGCGGTCGGGGTCGTCGGGGTCGTCGGGATCGACGAGCGAACCGACGGGCAGCGGCGGCTGGTTCGTGGTCGGGCTCAGTACGGCGTCGAAGCGGTCGTGGCGCCGGCCGACCGCGCGGGCGGTGGCGGTCAGCGACGTCATGGCCGTGTACAGCCGGACCGCGTCGATCCCGCCGCCCCTGGCCCGGAGTCGGCGGGTCAGGGGCAGCAGCCGGTTCTCCCGCTCCGGCGGGACCGGTACGGCGGCGGCCGGCACGGTCCACAGCACGGTGAAGTCCGGCAGGTAGAGGTCCGGATCGAGCGGCGGGGCGTCCTCCACCCGGTGGCCGAGTTCGGCGAGGAGGTCGGCGGTTCGGCGGCAGGCGAGTACGGCCTCGGGGTGCCATCCGTCGGCCGGGGGCGGGATCCCTATCCGTAGTGGGCCGGGCTCGCGTTCGGCGCAGGCGCGGAGGGAGCCGGTGGGGACGTCGGGCAGGGCGCAGGCGTCGCCCGAGGTGGCGCCCGCCATGACGTCCAGGAGCAGGGCCGCGTCCGGCACCGTCCTGGCC
The DNA here is from genome assembly GCF_044334985.1 of Embleya sp. NPDC020630. Lineage (NCBI taxonomy): Bacteria > Bacillati > Actinomycetota > Actinomycetes > Kitasatosporales > Streptomycetaceae > Embleya > Embleya sp. NPDC020630. Next base: position 86,124 of record NZ_JBIRUB010000020.1, on the reverse strand, counting down.
AGTGGACCGGCGGTGGCGAGTCCGAGGGCGTCCGTTCCGGGGGCGGGTGTCACCCTCCCCCGGGACGGCTTGAGGCCGACGACCCGGCAGGCGGCGGCCGGAATCCGGATCGAGCCGCCGCCGTCGCTGCCCAGGGCGCCGGCCGTCGGTCCGGCCGCGACCGAGACGGCGGCCCCGCCGCTGGAGCCTCCGGCGCCGCGGGTGAGGTCGTACGGGGTGCGCGCGGTGGCGTACGTCGTCTCGGTGTAGGAGGAACAGCCGAACTCGGCGGCCGTGGTGGTGCCGAGCAGCACGCCGCCTGCCGTGCGGAGGGCGGCGACCACGGCGGCATCCGCGGGGGCGATGCGGTCGTCGAAGGCGGCGGAGCCCGCGGTGACAGGCAGCCCGGCGACGGGCCAGGTGTCCTTCACCGACAGCGGCACGCCGAGCAACGGCGGCAGGCCGGCGTCGTCCCCCACCCCGGCACCGGCCAGCCGCTCCTCGGCCGCGCGGGCGGTGCGACGGGCGCCGGTCGCGTCGACCGTGCGGTAGGCGCCCAGCGCACCGTCCGACTCCTCGATTCGGCGCAGGTGATGGTCGACCAGCTCGGTCGGCGAGACGACGCGCGCACGAACCGCCGCGGCCTGTTCGACCAGCGTCAGGCCGTGAAGGTCTGTCATGATCCGTTCTCCCTTTTTCAGTCCTCAGGTGCCAGTCCTCAGGTGCTCAGGTGCTCAGGTTGTCTGAGGACTTTCACCATAGAGTCGGACTCGGCCGAAGGGCAAGGCAAGCCTTACTCCGCCGTGAGCGTGAACGCCGGCCCGGAGTGCCGCTCCGATGCCCTGGCCCGGCGACCTCACCGAAGGGCGCCGACCGGGCGTACGACGCGTCGAGACGGGCAGTCGTCAGCGTTGTGGTCCGGTGACCTCCTGGGTGCCGAGGACGGCGAGCAGGTCGAGGAGGTCGGCGCTGTCGGTGCCGACCGCGGGGGTGAACCACAGCAGTCGTTGTCGGCCGTCCTCGCTGAACAGGTTGAGGCAGTTGACCTCGATCGGGCCGAGCATGGGGTGGTCGAGGCGTTTGCGGTCGTCGCGGCGGAACGCCACGTCGTGGTCGGCCCACAGGGCGGCGAATTCGGGCGAGGTGTCGAGGAGCGATTCGATCATCGAACGGGCCTCGGGGTCCTTGGCATCGCGTCGGGCGGCGGCGGCCCGCAGGTCGGCGACGAAGGCCCGGGACTGACCCGCGTGTTCGGCTTCGGGATACAGCCGGCGGGCGTCGGGTTCGGTGAACCATCGGAGCACGAAGCTCGCCCGCGCGCCCCGGAAGCCGGACTGGTCCCCGAGCAGCGCCACCGCGAGCGGATTCTGGATGAGCGTGACGTGCAGGTCGGTGATGACCTGTGCGGGGGTCGAGGTCAGCCGGGTGAGCAGGTCGAGCATGCCGGGATGGACGTGCGAGGCCGCTCCGCCGGGCCCGGGCACCGGGCGATCGGCCAGGTGGTAGAGGTGGTCGCGCTCGTCGGCGGTCAGGCGCAGGGCCCTCGCCAGTGCGGCGATCATCTGCTCGGAGGGCTGGGATCCGGCGCCGCGTTCGAGTTCGTTGTAGTAGTCCACCGACACGCCGGCGAGGTGGGCGACCTCGTCGCGGCGCAGCCCGGGCACCCGGCGGCGGGGCCCGTGGGGAAGTCCCACGTCGGCGGGGCGGATGCGGGCGCGCCGGGAGCGCAGGAACGCTCCCAGCTCGGTGTATTTCACGGATCCCATGCCCGCCATTGTGCGTCGGGCCGGGCCGGCGACCCAGGGGATGGCGTCCCCTGGTTCCGTCTGCCGGCGCAGCGCATCGTGGAGGGCATGACTACGAACCACTCCACAACCACTCCCGCCGAGGCGACCAGTACTCCCGAGGCGACCAGTCCTCCCGAAGCGGCCGGGCGAGTCGCCATCGTCACCGGCGGCTCGCGCGGCATCGGCCGGGCGGTTTCCCTCGAACTCGCTCGGGGCGGTCTCGCGGTCGTGGTGAACTACACCCGCGACGCGGTCGCCGCCGAGGAGACGGTGGCGGCGGTCACCGCCGGCGGCGGGCGGGCGGTCTCCGTCCGCGCGGACGTCGCGGACGAGCACGCGGTCGCGGCCTTGTTCGAGCGGGCGGAGCGGGAGTACGGCGGCGTGGACGTCGTGGTGAACTGCGCCGGCCGACTGGCCCTGTCCCCCGTCGCCGAGCTCGACCTGGCGGTGCTCGACGCGGTACATCGCACCAACATCCGCGGCGCCTTCGTCGTGGCGCAGCAGGCCGCCCGGCGACTGCGGGCGGGCGGCTCGTTCGTGGGGTTCTCCACCTCCGTGGTGGGCACCCGGTTTCCCGCGTACGGCGCGTATGCGGCGAGCAAGGCGGCGGTCGAGTCGCTCACGCTGATCTTCGCGCGCGAGTTGCGCGGGCGCGATGTCACGGTCAACACCGTCGCGCCCGGCCCCACCGCCACGGACCTGTTCCTCGACGGCAAGACGCCCGAGGAGATCGACCGGCTCGCCAAGACCCCGCCCCTGGAGCGGTTGGGCACCCCCGACGACATCGCGCGGGTGGTCGCCTTCCTCGCGAGCCCGGCGGGGCACTGGATCAACGGCCAGGTCCTGCGCGCCAATGGGGGCATGGTGTGATGCCGCAGCCGAACGTCGTGGTGGTCACGGGCGCGTCGAGCGGTTTCGGGACGACGTCGACGTGCTGCCCACGCAGCGGGTGAACCGCGTGCTGCCGCCATGCATGCGCGACCGGGGACGGGGCCTGCCGGTGTGGGTCGGCTTCTCCTCGACCCGGCGGACATCCGCCCTTCCTGGGGCCGTACTTCGCCGCCAGGTCCGCGATGGACGCCTTCGCCGAGAGTTACGCCGCCGAGCTGATCGGGTTCGGCATCGAGACCACCCTCGTGGTTCCCGGCGCACGCCATTGACCACGCCGGCACCGGTCGGGATCGGTCGGGACCAATCCCGCGGCCGCGCCTTCGCGGCCCCGAGCTTCCGCGTCACGGAAGAGAACACTCAAGGAGAAATGCCCATGCCTTTCGCCAACTTCAAGGTCCCTGCGGGCACCGTCACCGCCGAGGACAAGAAGAAGATCGTCCAGCGCACCACAGACCTGTACGCCGAGATCTACGGTGAGCGAGCCCGCTCCACCACCGTCGTACTGATCGATGAAGTCGTCGACGGCGGCTGGGGTGTCGCCGGCGGCGTCCTGACCGCCGCCATGCTCAACGGCGACGCCTGACCCCCACCCCGCCAGTGGGCCGCGGTCACGACGGCGGGCAAAACTCGGCCACAGTGGGGCGTTGGGCGGGAAGTAGCCTGGCGGCGGGGAGACTCCGAGTCGGTGGTGGGTCTCGGCGGCCGCATGCGCGCCGAGCAGGCCGTACCCGCCGAGTGCCACGAAGCGGGCCCGCAGGTCGTCGGTGTCCGCGGCCTGGGGCAGGACCTTGCACCGGATCGACGCCAGGGTGTCCGGGCCGTCTTCCTTGGCGGACGCGGCCGACCCGCCGGCGCGTTCGCGCAACAGGCGCCGCAGCAGCGGCCGTTCGCCGTCGGGCCGGTCGCCCGGCCACGGGTGGGGCCGGGTGTACGACCGGGCGTTCAGCCGTTCCTCCGCGCGTTGGCGCAGCGCCGGCGGGAGCACCGACGCGTCGGCGTGCGCGGGTATGAACGCCCGCCGGGTGAGCTCCGGCCGGTTGAGGTGGCCCAGGGCCAACGGCGGCCCGCCGATGGGCGGTTCGCCCTCCTCCCCCGCGCGGCGACCGGGCGGCCGTCGTGGCCGAGACGCCGAGGACGCAGTTGTCGACGGGCAGTCCGATCGGGATCCGGTCGATGTCGGCGGCCTCCCGGGGGCAGGGCCGGTGCGTGACCTCGACGGCGACGTCGATGGGGCCGGCGACCCGACCTGCGGGCAAGGGCCCGTCGCCCGGATTCCGGGGACGGACCGCCGCGTGGTGCCGTCGTGTGACCGCTCGGGCTACAGTCCGCCGGCCACCCGGAGGATCGCTCCGGTGGTGTAGGAGGCGTCGGCGGACAACAACCAGGAGACGGCGGCGGCGATCTCGTCCGGTTGTCCGGCGCGGCCCAGGGGGATGGCGTGGGCGACCTTGGCGGGGCGTTCGGGGTCCTGGTGGAAGTCGGTCCAGATCGTACCGGGGGCGACACAGTTGACGCGGATGCCCTGCGCGGCGACCTCCTTCGACAGTCCCACCGTCATCGCGTCGACGGCGGCCTTGGCGGCGGCGTAGTGCACGTACTGGCCCGGGCTGCCGAGCGTGGCCGCGGCCGATGAGATGTTGACGATCGCTCCGCCGCCGTTGTCGGCCATATCCCGGATGGCACGTCGGGCGCACAGGAGGTAGCCGAGGACGTTGACGTCGAGTGCCCTGCGCAGGCCCGCGGCGTCGGCGTCGGTCAGTCGGCCGATCGGGCCGCCGGTTCCGGCGTTGTTCACGAGCGCGGTGACGGGGCCGAGGTCGGTGGCACGGTCGAAGAGGCGGTCGACGTCCGCCTCGTCGGCGGTGTCCGCGCGGACGGTGACACACCTGCGACCGGCCTGTCGGATCGTTTCGGCGACCGATTTCGCCGCGACGTCGTCGGAGCGGTAGCCGAGCACGATGTCGTGGCCCTCGGTCGCCAGGCGGGCGCAGACGGCCGCGCCGATCCCGCGACTTCCGCCGGTGACCACCGTGACGAATCGTTCTTCCACGTCGATCTCCAAGGGTTGCGTGATTACTGAATGCCGGTGGTGCCGCGCGGGCGTGACCGGACCGTCTCCGGTCGCGCTCAAGGCTGTTCGTCGCGCGTTGCGCCGGCGCCGAAACGGTCGCGGTACGCGCTGGGCGTGACCCCGACGCGGCGGTGGAAGGTGCGGCGCATGGTCTCGGCGGTGCCGAAGCCGAGGCGGCGGGCGAGTGTGGCCACCGGCTCGTCGGCCTCGGTGAGCGCCCGCCGGGCCGCCTCCACCCTGACACGTTCGACGTAGGCCGCCGGTCCCGCGCCGATCTCTGCGGCGAAGCGGCGTTGTAGGTGACGCGGGCTCAGGCCGGCGTGGGCGGCCAAGGACGTGACGGTGTGCCGGCCGCCGGGGTCGTCCTGGATCGCCCGTACGGCCTTGCGGATCGGGTCCGTGGTCGGTTGCGCCGACCACAGGGGGACGCTGAACTGCGACTGGTCGCCCGGACGCCGCAGGTACAGCACCATCTCGCGCGCGGCGGCCAACGCGAGTTCCGGGCCGTGGTCGTCCTCCACCAGGGCGAGCGCGAGGTCCATGCCGGCGCCGACCCCGGCCGAGGTCCACACGGGACCGTCCCGGACGAAGATCGGGTCGCAGTCCACCGTCGACTCGGGATGCTCGTCGGCGAGTTGCCGCGCGCGGGCCCAGTGCGTGGTGACCCGTCGCCCGGCGAGGAATCCCGTGGCGGCGAGGAGGAGCGCCCCGCTGCACACCGACGCCACCCGTCTGGCTCCGGCCGCGGCGGCGGCGATCCACGCGACCAGTTCGGGGTCGCGGCGCGCGTCGTCGACACCCGGTCCGCCCACGACGACGAGGGTGTCCAATCCCTCGGGGGCGAGCTCGTCGATTCCACACTCGGCGAGCATCGGCAGGCCGCTGGAGGAGCGGACCACACCGGCGCGTGGCGCCACCAATCGGCAGTCGTAGCCGCCGGCCGCCTGCCGCGTGTAATCGAACACCGCATGCGGGCCGACCAGGTCGACCGCCTGGAACCCCTCGTACACCACAAAAACCACCCGACGCATACCCGCAAGGCTGCCTGACCTGCACGAACGGCGTCAACGACGGACAACCCACACATCACGCCACGGCCCGCCCCTGCGCTTTCGGCGCCGCGGCGGGCACGGGTCGCCCGCGCGGACAGGAACAGGACCCGCAGGGGGTCAGCGAGCGGTGCTCGGTGCCGACATCGAGAGTTGCCGCACCGTTCGACCCACGACCACGCGCGACATGGGCGTGGCCTGGCCGAGCGGTGGCCCGTGCGACCCCGCGTGGGTCGTACGGGCCACCGTCCACCCCGCGTTCGCGGGGGTCAGATCTTCAGGAGGGTGTACAGGTTGCTGAACCGTCCGTGGGGGTCGCACCACGTCACCTTGGTGGACCCCGTATAGGTGAAGCCGGGTGGCACGAGGCAGGCCTGCAGGCCCGTGAAGGGCAGCTCGATGGTGTAGTACGGGCTGAAACCGGTGCCCCCGCAGAACGTGACGAGGGTGGCGGCGGTATAGGTGTAGCCGGGCGGGACCGTGCAGGAATACGAACTGTACGTCGGGGCCGGCGCCGGAGCCTCGGTCGCCACGGCGGATGTCTGAGTGGTGGCGAACATGGTCGCCGCGGTGCCCAGAGCGAGCAGCGCGGAGCGAACTTTCGATCGCGACATGGGATTTGCACTCCTGGATGTTCGTCCATGGGACAGAACCGATGGCCGAAGGCCGAGATCGGAGCCTGTCCCGCACCCCGGTCACCGCAGAGCGTGCATGGGAAGTCTCATCGCGCACCCGCACGCCGGCAAGGGCTCGCGCCCGGCACCGTTGGAAATCGGCCGCGCCGCCAACCCTCGCCCACCAGCCGCGACACCCACGCGACCCGGACGCCATCCGGCCACACGCCGCCCACGGGCGCAAACGCCCCCCTTCGGTCGGGCACAAACCAAGGCCTCGATCGGCACATTGGCCGGCTACCGGGGGTGGGCACGGGTTCGCGGTGGACCGAAACGGCCGTCGGGCGGGCCGGAGGAGGGCGCCGGAAGACGCCGCACCATCAGCGGCCGCGCCACTGCCGTATCCGAGGAACCCGCAGCGGCAGTACCGAGATCGAAGAATGACGCCTCGCCGCCACGTGGCCCACCCCGCCCGCATCCGGCCACGTATCCGCGATCACACCGCGACGACCGGTCCCCGAACCGCCCGGAAGGCCGCCCCTCGGGATGCGAGGGAACGGCCACTGGCCCTGCGTCATGCCGAAGTGGGTGCTGTGGGGCTTCAGCGGCTGTGGGCCCGGGGGACTGGCTTTTTTCTGGCTGGTGTTCGAGGAGCGATGTCGCCTGAACGAGGGCCGGGTCCCGGCCCGTGGAGCGGTCCGCGGCGGTCAGCGGCGCGTAGATGTCGGGGGGGTACGCCGATGCCGTCGACGATCTCGCCGTTGGCGCCGATGGCACGCTGCGACGGGAAGCGGATCGCGCTCGTGTTGTCGGCGAGTGCGTACAACCGGGCGGGACCGGAGTTCACGCCCGCGGTGCGGGTGCCGATCAGGGCGCCCAGGTGCAGGTCCTCGACGCCGGTCGCGAACGCCTCGCAGGCGGAGGCACAGCCGTCGTCGGTGAGGGTGACCATCGGCAGGTGCAGCAGCCGGGTGTTGTCGTCGACGCGCTGGGGGTCGCACCGGCCGTTGGCGTCGCAGAAGGAGAGGACCGTCGCGTCGTGGATGAAGGCGCCCAGCAGTATGTTGCCTTCGTCGGCGACGCCGCCGCGGTTGCCGCGTACGTCGAAGATCACGCCGGTGAGTGTCGTCGTCGCCCGGAGATCGGCGATGGCCTTGAGGATCTCCCGGGCGACGCCCGGGGAGAAGGCATCAAATCCGACGCTTTGGTTCAGTCCTGTCGGGCGAATTCGGCGAGTACCTGCGGAGTGGCGATTCGACGCGACGCGAAGTGGTCCACCGGGCCGACGTTCAAGACCCTTACGGACGCGCCGTGTTCGGTCAGGCGGCGGGCACAGCTCTCGGTGTTCGCGAACGGGACCGTGCGATCGGCGGCGCCGCCGAGCAGCACGACGGGTACCGACGGCGTCCACGAGCAGGTCGCGTCGTTGGCCCGCAGCGCGGCCGCGAGCACGTCGTCGGGCCGGCGCAGGCGGGCCACGAACTCGGCCCTGAACAGCCCTTCCAGGGTGTCGGGAAGCTTGTCGAGCACGTCCTTGTCGGGCAGATTGCCGGCGAACAGGGTCGTCACGTTGTCGACCTGATCCGCGCGGAAGACCTCCGCCGGGTTCCGATACAGACCGTAAATGGGACCCCAGGCGAGCATGAGGTAGGCCAGCGAGAGGTTGGTCTCCCTGCCCTGGTACGCGAGCGCGGCCGGCCGCATCACCCCGTCCAGGTCGTAGGGGCCGGCAACCGGGGCGAGCGCGCCGAGCCGCAGGTGCGGATCCGCGCCGCCGTCCAACGACCGCGCCAGTGCCATCGCCGCGTGGCCGCCCTGGGAGAACCCGGTGACCAACACCCGTTCGTCGAGCCGGAGGTGGGCCCGATCCGCCAGTCGGCGGGCGGCCCGGATCAGGTCGAGGGACGCCGTCGCCTCCGAGGCGGCGTGCTCGTAGGGGTGGAAGCCGGGGCCGCTGCCCAGGCCGAGGTAGTCGGGCGCGACGGTGAAGTGGCCCGCGCTCGCGAAGTACAGCGGGTAGGTCAGGTTGTCGTGCGCGTTCGGCCCGCTCGGCGCGCCCGCACGCTCGACTGTGGTGCCGTGCTCGTACACGACCACCCGCTGCTCGCGAGGGGCGTCTCTGGGGATCGCGACGACACCGCTCGCCACGGTCGGCCGCCCCTGGGAGTCGATGGTGCGATAGCGGACCCGGTGGACGTCGATCGTGTAGCGGGCGTCGGTTTCGGGCAGTTGCTCGGCCCCGAGCGCGTCCCGCACCTGCGCCCGGGTCAACCGTTCGACGCGGTGCGACAGGAGAGTCCCGCGACCGGCCCCCTCGCCACCGGCCGCCGACGCCGCCGGAGCCGGACCCGAACACGCCAGCAGGACACCGACGCACACGACGCCCGTACTCCGGGCCACTCGCCCGTATCGCCTACCGATTCCGATTGCGCGCGCTCCGCGCCGTAAGGATTTCATGCCTCCACGCTAGAAAAATCCACCCTCTCGTTCACTCCACCGAGGCCCACGAACGATCGGGGGGTAACCCCAGCACGCACACACCGGAAGACCCGAAGACCGCAGGACCGACGAACCGGAGCCGCGTGCGGGAGGCGCGGGCCGGCGACCCGGGCGGGTCCGTACGTGGCATCCGAAGGCGACACCTCCCGGCATCAGCCACCGTCGGCGCGCTCGGCAACTCCACCGGATCACCGGGGCATCCGGCGCCCACGCATCCTCGCGCCGAGCATCCACGACCGCAGGAACGATCGCCTGCCGGCAGTGGATGGTCGCCGCCCGATTCGGATGAGGCCGAGCGCCGACGCGTCCTAGGGTTCCGAGGAAATCGGCGCTCTGGAGGCGTATATGAACGGCTATCGCGGTGCGCGGACGGCCGTGATCGTGGGTGCGGGGGTGGCCGGTCTGACCGCGGCCGGCGCTCTGGCACGCGACGGGTGGCGGGTCGAGATCGTCGAGGTCGGCCCGGCGGAGGCGACGTCCGGATGGGGCTTGTGTCTGACCGGTCCTTCGCTGCGCGCGCTGGACGAGTCGGGCCTGGCGGACGCGTGTCTGGCCGAGGGCTTCGGCATGAACACGATCACGCACGTGGACGTGAACGGCGAGCGGGCGGACGAGATCCGGTTGCCGCGCCTGATCGGTGCGCGGCGACCGGCGATGGTCGGCATCGCGCGCCCCGTACTGCACCGGATCCTGCGCGCGAGAGCCGAGCGGTGCGGCGTGGAGATACGCCACGGAGTGACCGTCACCGCGGTGGAGCAGCAGGGTGAGGCCGTCCGGGCGCGGTTGTCGGACGGGACGGTCCGCGAGGTGGCGCTGCTGGTGGGCGCGGACGGGATCCGCTCGGCGACGCGGGACCTGCTGGGGCTGCGGACCTCACTCGACTTTCACGGGCAGATGGTCTGGCGGGCTCTGGTGCCCCGCCCGCCGTGGGCCACCGGGATCCATCAGTTCGCCGGGAAGAGCGACACGGCCGGCCTCGTGCCGCTCTCGGACACGCGGGCGTACGTGTTCCTGACCGAGAACGGGGTGGAACGCAGCATTTTGCCCGACACCCGGCTCGCCCCGCGCCTGCAGGAGCTGCTGGAGGCCTTCCCCGGTCGGGTGCGGGAGATCCGCTCCTTGGTGTCCGGGTCGGAATCGGTGGTGCGCCGCCCGGTGCTGACGGCGCTCTTGGCGGGCGCCTGGAATCGGGGCAACAGCGTGGTCATCGGTGACGCCGCGCACGCGCCCGCACCGCAGATGGCCAGTGGCGCCGCCTTGGCCGTCGAGGACGGTCTCCTGCTGGCCCGGGAACTCGGGCGGCAGGCATCGGTCGGCGCGGGGATCCGGGCGTTCGTCGACCGGCGTACGCAGCGCTGCCGAACGCTCGTGGAGACCTCGGTGGCGATCGTCGGCCTGGAGCGGGCGCAGCGCCACTCCGAGGCGTATCCGCTGGTCGATTCCTGCCACCGGCTCATGGCCGAGCCCGCGTAACCAGCCAACGGGGACGGCGTCTTCGACGACCCGCCCTTCGCGCGACGGACGAGGAGAGCGGCGACCGCGACGAAGCGCTGGAGAACTGGTGGCAGACGTATCAGTTCGCGTTCCTGGGCCGATATCCCCCTCCCCGCTGCACCCGGCGAAGCAGCACGCGTACGACCGGGCCGTGGAGTACTTCGGCCGGGTGTCCGCGCTGGAGCGCGTGCCGGTTCGGCACGTGACGTTGCCCTTCGGCGGGCGTGCCGGAGAGGGGAGGTGCTGCGGTTCTTCGTGGCACGCCCACCCACGGGAGCCGTGCCCCTTTCGGTGGTCATGATGTGGGGCGGGGTGGAGGGAAGGAGGCGAGCTACGCGCGTGGCCGACTGCTGCGCGAACGCGGGTTCGCCACCCTGCACATCGACATCGCCATGCCGAATCTCGCCGAACAGCGCCGGTTCTGCACCGAGTTGTGGGGGCTCACCGAGACGGCGGTGACACCGGCGTCTCGTTTCCGGCGGCCGAAGGCTCACCGGAGCAGTACGTGGTGCGGTTGCGCGAGAACGCCCACTACCGACCTGATCGCGTTCGGCGCAGCCGGCGCGGACGATGTCGACGCGCCGGCCGTACGACTGACAATGGCCCCCAGGGAGGTGACCCCACATCGTGCCGACCCCGCTGCGCAACCACCTCATCACCAGATCCCGAAACCCCGCCGACCTGCTCAACGCCGCCACCCGCCTGTTCGGCGGCTCGATCACCACATCGCCTCTGGACGAACTGTGCGGCGGCGATCACGAACTACGCGGCGTCGCCGCACACGACTTCGCGGTGGGCTACTTCGCCTCGCCACTCGACGTGCGCGTCGCCTCGACCGAGGGCCGTGGCCGTGGCTCCTACTTCGTCAACATCGGTTTCTCCGGCGCCATCTCGGCATCGTGCGGCGGCCTGCGGGCCGACCTCGACGAGGCGACGGCGGGAGTCGCCAACCCCGGAGACACCCAGGAACTACGCCCCCTGCGCGGCCAAAGGACGCGGTTCCTGGGCCTGCGGATCGCCGCCGCCCTGGTCGACCAGGAATTCGCCGCGCTGACCGGGCATCCCCCGGTGTCCACCGTGCGCTTCGATTTCGCTCTCGACCTGGCCGAGTCCAAGGGCCGGACGGTGCGGCTGCTGGTCGGTTCCCTGCTCGAACAGTTGGACTCGGGCAACCCGCTGTTCCTGCGCGAGGAGCTCCAGCGCAGCCAGGTGCGTTGCCTGGTCACCGCCCTGCTCCTGGGCCAACCGCACTCGCACACCGGCGAGTTGCACGACGGGCCGCAACCCGGCTACCCGCGCTCCTTGCGGGCGGCCCTCGCGTTCATCGAGGCGAATCTCGCCGAGCACATCAGGCTCGGCGACATCGCCGACGCCGCAGGCTGCAGCCCACGGACCCTCGGCTCCGCATTCCGCGACCGGCTCGGCCTCTCGCCCATGGCCTACGTCCGCAACCTGCGGCTCGACCGGATTCGGGAGAACATCCTCACCTCCGCCGACCCCGTCGGCACGATCGCCTACCGGTGGGGCGTCTCGCATCTTGGCCGCTTCGCCGGCGAGTATCGCGACCGTTTCGCCGAACTGCCTTCCCACACCGCGCTCCGCAGGTAGCCCGACACCGACCGGAGATCGACGAGTTCGTTGTGACCGCCAACGGATCCCTCCCCCTGCCCACGCGCCCGGACCCTCGACGCCCCGACGGCGCGAGCCGACCATGCGGAGGTGTCCGATCGAGCCGTTCGCCGCAGGCCGTACCGTAACCTTGTGATCACATCCATCGAACTCATCGCCCGTTCCGAGGCCGCCGGCGGAGCCCTCCCACTGCTCTCGCTCGACGAGTTCTTCGTGGGCAACCACGCGCAGGACTCCCTCGCCCCGAACCAATGGGAGGTGGACCGCCCCGCCGACGCACGTCCCGAACTCGCGGAGATCCACCGGCGGTTGCGCGTTCTTCAAGAAGCGCCCGACGTCGCGTGGATCCGTGTGCAACCGCACGACGACCTCGTCTGTCGCGGCGGCATCATGGCCGAGGCCGTCGCCGTGTGCACGAGCGCCTCGACGCGGGAGATCGAACGCCGGGTGGACCACGAATCGTTGTGTGCCGACGGGGCGATCGAAGGACTCGTGTACCGGGTCGACCGGTTCACGGATCTTCCCGACATCCCCGAAGGCCACCGGGTCGTATCCCTGGTCTGGGACTGAGCACCGAACCCGGCCGGCGGGGGCGACGCGGGTGCGGCCGACGTACGGGTCGGCTTCGGACCCGATGGGTTGGCCGGTCGCTTCAATCGTGTCCCTGTCATGCAGGGAACCACTCGGGACGAACACCGCCTGTTCACCGCGGCGATCGAGGCCGCCACCAAAGAGGTCACCACCGCGGACGCGACCCGAGGGTCCGTGAATCGTCAGCCGCCGCTCTGCGTGGCTTCCTCGGCCCGCTTCGCCATCTCATGTTCGGAGACGTCCTCGACGTGCGAAGCGACGCTCCAGCGGTGACCGAAGGGGTCCTCGAACCGGCCCGTCCGGTCGCCGTAGAACTCGTCCTTCACCGCCCGCAGTTCCCGGGCGCCCTTGGCGAGGGCATCGGCGAAGACCGCATCGACGTCCTCGACGTACACATGAAGCGTCATAGGCGTACCACCCACGGCCTTCGGGCTCCGGAAGCCCACGTCCGGGAACTCGTCCGCGAGCATGACGATCGAGGTGCCCAGCTGTAGCTCGGCATGGCCGATCCTGCCGCCCGGCGCGGCCATTCTCATGCGCTCGGTCGCGCCGAGGACGGACACATAGAAGTCGATCGCGGCCGACGGTCGGGCACGACTGTCGACTCGGGCAAGGCGGTATGCCGGGCATACCGGACACGCGGGATCAGCGTGGCATGCGGCGCAGCGCCACGCGCCAGGCACGCCGTAGCCCGAGTTGCCGGTCACCCGCCTGGGCCCGAAGGCCGCCCGCCATTCGGTCTGCCGCGCGAACCCATGGGCGGGATCCGGGAGGCGCGGACCGACGGGTGGGGGCTCCGGTAGCGCCGAATGGGGCACTGTGCTCGCGATGCCCGCGCGTCTCGGCGGGCGGGCGCACCATGCGGGATACGTTGCGCGGAGAGGCTTTGGGGCGAATATCCCGCCGCACCGGCGAGGGCCCGGTACGGACCCGCGCCGGGCCCTCGCCGGTCGGGAGGACTGACGTGAGTGTGAGTCGGGAAGCCGAACGCGACGTGGCCCCGCTCCTGCCCCCGGGTGGTGAACGGGCGGGCGCCGGGGCCTGAGTGGTCGGCCGGCTGACCACCACGGACCACAAGGTGATCGGCTACACGCGACGAACGCCTGGGCCGGGTGCACTTCTGGTGCCTGTTCGTCGGCTTCCACACCACGTTCCTGGTACAGCACTGGCTCGGCGTCCGGGGCATGCCCCGCCGGTACGCCGACTATCTGTCCGGCGACGGCCTCACGGCCCTGAACTCGCTGTCCTCCATCGGGGCGTTCCTGTTGGGGGCGTCGACCCTGCCGTTCCTGTACAACGTGTGGCTGACCTACAAGACCGGCAAGAAGGTCGCCGTCGACGACCCGTGGGGGTACGGGCGTTCGTTGGAATGGGCGACCTCGTGTCCGCCACCCCGGCACAACTTCACCGCGCTGCCGCGCATCCGCTCCGAGTGCCCGGCCTTCGACGCGCGGTATCCGGAGATCGCCATGCTCGGCGTGCGCCGAACCCGGCCGGTAGGGGACGGGATCGACGACTCGAACCCGCGTCCCGGATCGGACTCGGGCCGAGGCCTGTGAGGGTCCGGCGCCCGGCACGCGCGTGCACCCGAAGACCGATGCCGGGATTGGAACCCGGAGTACGTGGGATAGGCCGAACATGAGCCAACGCGCATACCTCGAGGGTGGACCGGACGACATGCCGGAGCGGATCGTCCCGATCACTCCGCCCGGAGTCGAGCTGAAGATCCCGTTCCGCAATGGATACGAGCACTTCAAGAGCACCTCGCGACACCGGGAGACCCCGGAGGGCAGGTTGCCCGTCTACGAGTGGTGGGAAAGGACCGAGGTCGCCGACTGACCACGGCGAACGGAAGCAAGTGGCAGCCGACGGCGGCCCGCTTCGATGGCCACGGCGGCGTACGCATGCGGTCAGTGGTGGAGCGTGAGGCGGTTGTCGAACTCCGGGGTCACCTCGGTCCCGAAGGGGCGGCCGGCTCGGGTGAGCGTGTCCGCCAGCCACTCGACATCCACTCGTGACGCGCGCCCAAGACGCATCTTGACGGCCCGCAGGGGCACCATGCGCAGACCGGACAGTTCTCCCGTGTCGCGCGCCACGGTGGCGAAGTACAGGAGTCGCAGGTCGTCGCGGTAGTACTCGTAGCCGCGGATCCCTTCGTAGTCGTCGACGCAGTCGCCGCAGCCGTACAGGATGAGTTTGTTCCGGTACACGTCGATCGCGCGCGGATGGTGCGAGGAGTGACCGTGCACGACGTCGACGCCGCCGTCGATCAGGCGGTGCGCGTACCGAATCCGCGATGCCGGGATGTCATAGCCCCAATTCGAGCCCCAGTGCACGGACGCGACCACGATGTCCCCCGGGAGTTTCGCCCGACCCACCCGTGCGACGAGTTCCTCGGCACCTCGCTCCGACGCGTCGTGGGTGAAGTCGACGCCTGCGCGGTTCTCGGTCGCGGCCCAATCGGGCGGCACCCCACTGGAGGGCATCCCCTGGGCAAAGACCAGTACCCGCCCACCTTCCCCGACGGGCACCATCGCAGGACGTCGGGCCTCCTCGATGTCGCCCCCCGCGCCGGCGGTGCGCAGCCCGGCCCGGTGCAGCGCGTCGAGGGTATCCACAAGACCCGCACGGCCGAAGTCGAGGACATGGTTGTTCGCCAGGACGCAGACATCGGGCCGGACCGCCTCGAGGCACGGGATGTTGTCGGGGTGCATCCGGTAGTGCACGGCCTTGAACGGTTCGAAGTCGTCGCTGGTGGTGATGCCGGTCTCCAGGTTCACGACCCGGACGTCGGGCGCCTCCGCATGGAGGATGTCCAGGGCATCGCCCCAGGGCCGGCGGAATCCCACCGGTCGGGGAATCGGTCCGTTGGCCGCCTCCGCCAATCGCACGTATTCGCCGGCGTCGCCGACGAATGCCTCACGCAGCGCCGGATCACCCGGGTGCGGAAGAATCCGGTCGATGCCGCGGCCCAGCATCACGTCTCCGCACAGGCACAGCGTCACGTGGCGGTTCTTCATGGTTCCAGGGTTCCACCGCAGGCGGGGGTGTGTGATGTCGCGGGCGAGCCATCGGAACGGGCTCACCCTTGGGGTGCGCCGGCCACCCGGGCGCCCGGCCCGGCTCGCGGGTGGCGGGGGCGCCCGGGATCGGGCGGTTCGATGGGGGCCGGCCGCGACATCAGCGCCTCGCCCACGAGTTGAGCGCTACGGCCGCGCATGCCGGACACCGCGACGCTCCCCGACGCCGTGACGCGGTGGGCGGCGCACTGGGCCGAACAGACCGGCGCCCCCGTGCGCTGCGCGACCCGCGGGCGCTGAGCGCGGCGACCGAAGCCGCGGCGTTGCGCGTGGTCCAGGAGGCGTTGGCCAACGCGGCCGAGCACGCGGCGCCCTCGCACGTCTGGGTGAGCGTGGAATATCGGGCCGACGGTGTGCGCGTCGACGCCTGTGACGACGAGTTCGAGCGTCGCACGCTGCCGGACCCTGGTCCCGTCGGCGAACACAACGTGGGCGGCTGGTGGTGGTCGAGAATCCGAAAGCGCTGAGGCTGTCGCGGAGCCGTGGCGCGTGGTGGTCAGATGGCGGAGACCTGCTGTTCTGCGCGGGTGCGGGTGGTGGCGAGGCGGTAGGAGTCGGTGCCGGTTTCGATGAGGTTGCCGCCGAAGCTGAGGCGGTCGACGATAGCCGCGTGACAGCGGCCACGAGGATTTCCCCACGGACGGCCAGTTACGAATGTGACGTTCAGTAGCCGTCTGCGGTGGGGTCGACCGGGGTGAGTGGGCAGATGTGGGCGTGGAAGGCCTTGCGAAGGAGTTCGCTGAACTCGGCGGGGTGGGTGGTCAGGCCGGTGTGCCCGCCGGGGAAGTGCTGGAGTTCCGCGCCGAGACGCTCGGCCAGGAAGGCGGCCGTGCGATAGGGCAGCTCGCCGCGTGAGTCCTGGCCGCCGACCAGCACGAGCCGGTCCGACAGTGCCTCCAGTCGGTGGATATCTGGGGCGTAGGCCATGAAGTTGGGCACGATGCTCCCGAGGAAGTACGGCAGGTTGGCCATCGTCCGTTCGGCTCGCGCCGCCGCCTGTGGCGGAAGTGTGATCTTGGCCTTCGGTTCGGTGGTGTCGCCGTCCTTCTTCAGGCCCGCGGCGAATTCGGTCATCGCCGGCATCAGCCCCTGGGTGTGGAACGTCTCCTGTACTCGTGCGATGAGTGCGCGGTGTTCGGCCGCGTCCGGCAGGACCTCCACCACTGGCGGCTCGTGCGCCACGACGCGTTCGAGGCGTTCGGGATGGGCGGCGAGTAGGTGCAGGGCGGTGATCGCGCCCGAACTGGCGCCGAACACCCGGGCGGGCTCACCGGGCGACAGCAGGTCCAGCAGCCGAAGCGCGTCGTCGGCGTGCTCGGCCACGCGTTGGTCGGCCTCGGGGTCGTCCAGTGGGCTGCGGGACATGCCGCGCGGGTCGTAGGTCGCGACGGTGTGCTCGGCGGCCAGGTCGTCGGCGATGCCGTCGAAGGACGCCGCGTCGCCCGCCCCTCCGGGGATCAGCAGCAGGAGCGGGCCCCGGCCGCGCACTTCGTAGTGCAGGGTCGCGCCGTGCACGCGCAGGCTGCCAGTGGTCGGGTCGGTCATGTCGAGTCTCCTTCTCGGGACGGGGGCCAGTGCTCCAGGAGGGTGTGCAGGGCGTCGAGGGCGCGGGCCCAGGACTGCTCGGGCGAGCGCTCGTGCGCGAAGCCGCCTGCGGCCTCGAGGGCGACGAACCCGTGGAAGGTGCTGCGCAGCAGCCGGACCGCGTCGGTCAGGTCGGGTTCGGCCAGTCCGTAGCCGCGCAGCATGCTGTAGGTCAGTTCGACCGCGCGCCGTGGTCCGGGCGCTTTTGCGGCCAGCTCAGGGTCGACCTGGATCGGGGTCTGCGTTGCCGTGTAGCGGCCTGGATGCCGGTGGGCGTACTCCCGCCAGGCGTTCGCGAACGCGATCAGCGCGTCCTTGCCCGCCCGCCCGGCGGTCGCCTCCGCGATGCGGATGGTCTTCTCGTCCGCCGCCAGCAGCGCGATCCGTCCGCGCAGATCCTCCAGGTTGCGGACGTGCGCGTAGAGGCTCGCGTCCTTCACGCCCAGCCGCCGCGCCACCTGCGCCATGGTCACCTGGTCGAGCCCGACCTCGTCCGCCAGCTCGGCGCTCGCGATCGTCACCCGCTCCGTCGTCAGCCCGGCCCGCGCCATGCGCCCTCCTGAGGATTTCCTAGGGCTCCTAGGTGTAACCTAGGGGCCCTAGGAAAGCAAGCCCGGGGCACGTCCACGCGGGCATCGGTGTCGGGGATGGCCCACCAGGCGCTCGACCGCCGCTGGATGTGCGTCTCGCCCCTCCGCCGATCACTGGTTCCCTCCAGCGGCACGCCCGGTGGCGGCCCGCGCATTGCCGGCTACACCCGCTCCGGTGCCCGGCGGGGACGGTGCCGAGGCGACCGCGCGCATCACGGCCGGCGCCGCGCCGCCGCATGTACTGGTACTGACCACCTACGACTCGGGCACCGACATCGTGCGTGCGACGGCCGCCCGCGCGATCGGCTACCTCCTCAAGGGCACGCCGCGCCGCGGGTTGCTCGTTCCCACACACGTGAAGACCGCTTCCGTGCCGACTACCCGGCGCGCCTCACCACGCCCGACCTCCCACCGCAACCGATCGACCGCCGAGGCCGAACGGCCATTCGGGCAAAGCCCGTTCCCGACTGTCCGCGACAACTCATGCGCGGACACCGGAGGTCGCGGTCTGCGGCTCCTCGCGGTCCGGCGCCGGCCGGGCGGGCGGGCGGACGTCGACCATGCGCCGCTCCGGGCCGCTTCGGCGCAGCACGAGGTATCCCACGAACGCGGCCGGGCCGAAGAAGATCTGCGCGGGCACGATCTCGGGAAGGTGTCCGGTGACGGCCTCGATCGTGATCGGGGTCAGTGTCGGTGCCAGTGCGCCGAAGGTGGCGACCAGGCAAAGGGACAGGGTCAGCCCCCGACGTCCGTACGCCTTGTAGGCCACGGTGGTGAAGAGGGCGTAGACCAGGAGATCGCCCATGCCCACGACGGCTCCGAACTCGCCGATGCGGACCCCGGCGGAGGGGGCGAAGGCGTAGCCCTGTACCGCGCCGAACAGTTTCTGGGTGAGTGGTACGACGGTGGCGAAGAACAGGTCGTACGCGGCGAGTGCCAGGGCGAACCGGGAGACGTCTCGCAGCTTCAACCCGCCCTGGGTGTTGAGGTTGGCCGCGCCGACCGCCATGAGGAGGATGACGACGCTGTTGATCAGCCAGTACGGCAGGGCGTGGGTGGGGTCGTCCTCGGCGCCGCGGGCGGCGAGCCAGTCGGCGGCCATCAGGCAGGCGATGAGCGCCCAGCGCAGCGATCCCCGCCGTACGACGGTGCCGTAGGCGACGCTCAGCCCGCCCGCCAGGGTCAGGCCCAGCACGAACGGCAACAGCCAGTCGGGAAGGGCGAGATAGAAGAAGGGTAGGGCGATCACGAAGCCCATCATGATGATCATGTCGTTGCCGTTGAAGACGCCGACCGCGGGGCGAGGCAGTGTGACCTTGCGGAAGAAGCCGACCGACGCGACGGAGACGCCCAGGGCGATCGCGAGGGTCACGGCGACGAAGAACACGTCCTGTGCGGCGCTCATACGGCGCTCCCGAGGGAGGAGAAGCTGTTTTCGAGCAGGTCGCAGCGCAGGCGACGCAGTCGGGTGCCGTCCATCGGGGTGATCTCGACGGTGGCGTCCAGGCCCGCGTCGGCGAAGTACCGTGCGGCGTCGGACGTCTCCGGCAGCGAGGACGCGGCCACCGTCACGTGCAGCCGACCCTCCACCACGTCCGCGCCATAGCGCACCGGCCAGCGCGCGCCGGGCAGCGCGTCGAGGATTTCGACGATGTCCCGCGAGGTCACCGGGCCGTCGCCGATACGCAGCATGTGGTCCGCCTTGCCCAGGACGTGCGAGGTCGCCGGCACGTTCCGCATCTCGCAGTCCAGTGGCGTGTCGGGCAGTTGCCGCACCAGGTCGCGGGTGTCGTATCGGAAGACCGGCATGCACTCCCGGTAGGGGTGGAATGGGGTGGCCACGATCGTGCCGAGCTCCCCGGGCGCGGCCCGCCGCCCGGTGTCGAGATCGCACACCTCCACCAGCCCGACTCCCCCGTCGATGTGCAGATGCCGCTCCCGGCACAACGCCCCCGCCAGCGGGGAGATCTCGGTCATGCCGTACAGGTCCTCGACGGCGGCGCCGAAGGTGGCCTCGGCGGCGGTGGCGAGCGCGGGCGAGAGTACTTCGCTGCCCACGGTGATGCCGCGCAGCCGGAAGTCCCCGGGCCCGAGCCCGCGTTCACGGGCCAGGGTGACCAGTTGGCCCAGGTAGCTGGGGTAGGTGACCATCAGGGTCGGCGCCGACTCGTCGGTGCCCACGGTGGCGTCCAGCGTCTCGCCGGGAGGGATCAGGCCCACCATGCGGATCGTCGCCCCGGCCATGCGCGCGACCTGCATCTCCGCGTACGCCGTGCCGGTCGCGCGGGAGCTGACGTTGAACTGGATCATGTCGGTGGTACGGATGTTGCCGCGCAGTACCTGGGACAGGGCCACGAGCGCGGGCCACAGGCGCTCCTCGTAGCGGGAGTACCACACCTCCGTCGGCCGGCCGGTCGTCCCGGTGGTGCGGGACGCGAGGAACGGCTCGCCGCACAGGAAGTCGCGGGACTGCTTGACCAGGTCGGCCTTGGTGGTGACGGGCACCGTCTCGATGTTGTCCAGGCTCAGCGCGGCCGGGTCGACGCCCGCCGCGGCGAAGTGGTCCGCGTAGAAGCGCGACTTCGCCGCGAGGCGTTTGGCGGTACGCCGCAGGGCCCGGTTCGTGAGATCGGCGCGCATCTGCGCCTCGCCGGCGTCGGCACCGCGCAGCAACTGTTCGACGTCCTCGCCGGGCGAGCCGAACTCCGCGAGCGTCGCGAGGGCATCCTCGACGAGCCGCTCGGCGGAACGCACACTGATCGGCCGGCCCCGCACCATCGCCAGCGCCATCCGGAACTGTCGTATCCCCGCGTCGAACATGGTCCCTTTCCAGCGCTCACGCCACCCCCGAATACCGCCCGAGCACGATGGGGCGGGCGGGTCACGGCCGCCCGCCCCATCCACGGGTCAGCTGATGCAGAAACCGAACAGCACCGCCGTCATCGAACCCATGACGTACTTCGTGTGCTTGAGCGTGGAAATCATCGCGGACATATCAACACCCCGTTTCTCGAATTCTCGACCAGAGCCCCTCCGGCCGGTGGAGCCACGACAATGTTCAGCGGTGTTTCATCCTCTGTCAAGATCGATCGAATGATTGGCGCTATTCACGTGGTGCGATGGCAGACACGCCGACGACACCCGACTCCCGGGTCGCGGGTAATGGGTGGCTTCCGGCGAAAACGCCAGGTCATGCTGTGGATTCGACCGCGGCGCAGGCGGGGGCACGAGCCCTGCGCAGCGATTGCGATCAGGCCGGATCCGAAACCGGAGAATTATTGTTCGGAGGAATTGTTGTCCGGGGAATTCTGTCGGGCTGAACTCGGGTGATCGATCGATGGCCGGGCGGCGGCAAATCACCCCTTTGCCCGGGAGCGGAAAGGCCGCCCGATCGACGGCGGGTTCGTTGTCCGGGCAAATTCTGCGACGGGAACTTCGGATGGTGTCCCGTCACGGGAACTCCGGGCAATCGATCGATGATCGGACGGCGACAACCACCCTTCCCGTTCGATCGGGTGCGGTCAGGTCGCTGACGGGCCGTCGGAGAACCGCACCTCCCGTACCTCTACGCCGAAAGCCGCCCTCGATCCCGACGTCGGGAAGTTGCGCCGCCAGTTCGATGGCGCGTTCCTTGTCGGCGCACTCGACGAGGTAGAAGCCGCCCATCGGCTGCTTTACGTCGAGGAACGGTCCGCCGTCGGTCACCTTTTCGCGGGGGTGTGGAGCGGGGGTTCGCGGGAGCGAGAAGGCGTTCGCCGGGGTGTCGAGAAAGATTCGACGGCTCCGACCCCCCGGCGACACGTCGAACGCGAAGAGGGAGTTTGTGCATATGCGAGCCAACCGGGCCTGGTGGGGGCTGCTGGTCCTCATGCTGCCGACGCTGCTGGTCGCGATGGATATGACCGCGCTGCTCCTCGCGCTCCCACAGCTGAGCGCCGACCTCGGCGCGAGCAACGTCGAGCAGTTGTGGATCAGTGACAGCTACGGGCTCATGGTGGCCGGCATGGTCATCACGATGGGTACGCTCGGTGACCGGATCGGGCGTCGCCGGTTGCTGATGTGCGGTGGTGCGGCCTTCGGGGTGTTGTCGCTCGTGGCCGCCTTCTCGGTGGACCCGCTGACGCTGATCGTCACGCGGGTCCTCCTCGGGGTCGCAGGCGCCACTCTGGCACCGTCCACCCTCGCGCTGATCATCAACATGTTCCACGACCGGCGACAACGCGGGCAGGCCATCGCGATCTGGGCGACGTGCCAGTTCACCGGCGGCGCGCTCGGACCCGTACTCGCCGGATTCCTCCTCGAACACTTCTGGTGGGGATCGGTGTTCCTGGTCGCGGTGCCGGCCATGGCGGTGCTGCTGATCGCCGGGCCGCTCCTGCTGCCGGAGTTCCGCGACGACCGGGCGGGCCGGTTGGATCCGGTCAGCGTCGGGCTCTCACTCGTGTCCGTGCTCGCGATGGTCTACGGCGTCAAGCAGTTGAGCATGGACGGCGAGCCCGTCCTGCCGGCCGTGGCGCTCGTCGTGGGCGCGGCCGTCGCGGTGGTCTTCGTACGCCGGCAGCTTCGATTGGAGACACCGTTGTTGGACCTGCGGCTGCTGCGCAGTCGCCCCTTCACCGCGATCCTCGTCGGGCTGATCTTCGCCGGCGTCGCGATGGCCGGCACCGGTCTTCTGATCACGCAGTACCTGCAGAGCGTGCTGGACTACTCGCCGGCCACCGCGGCGCTGTTGTTCGCGCCGATGGGGCTGGGCGTGGCGGCCGGCACGATGACCGCGCCGGTGCTGGCCCGGCGGATGAAGCAGACGACCGCGATCGCCGGCGGTCTGGTGGTGTCGGCCCTGGGGAGTCTGTTGCTCGTGTGCGTCGACGCCTCGGGTCCCCTCCCGGTGGTGATGATCGGCATCACCGTCTTGGCTCTGGGCACCGGGCCGCTGTTCGCGCTGGGCACCGGGCTGGTCGTCGGGTCCGTACCGCCGGAGCGGGCCGGTTCGGCGGCGTCGATGTCGGAGACGGGCAACTACTTCGGCGGCTCGCTCGGACTCGCGCTGATCGGCGTGATGGCCGCGGTGATCTACCGGCATCGCATGGACGGCACGTCCGACTCGTTGGCCGAAGCGGTCGCCACGAGCCGACGGTTGCCCGGCGATCAGGGTGCACACCTGCTGGAGACCGCCCGCCACGCGTTCACCGCCGCCGTCCGTGTCACGGGTGTGGTGGCCGCGATCCTGTTCGCCGGGCTGGCCGTCCTGGTCCTGACGATGCGGCCGGCGGCGGCCCGACCGGCACCGGCGGCACCTGTGGAGTATGAGACGACGCGCTCGTAGCGCGCTGCCGCCCGAGGCCCGCGAGGTGGAGACGACGAGATTTCGGATGCGGCAGGACATGTTGTCGCGATGCGCGCCGAACCGTTTCCGGAATTCTTTCGGCGGGGACGTCGAGATCGACATCGTGGTTACGACCCTCCCGCGAGGCACTCCCAACAGGGGAGCAGCCGATGGCAAGGAGTTGCAGTGGGAACGTTGGAGAAGAAGACGGCATTGGTGACCGGCGGGTCGCGGGGGATCGGGCGAGCGATCGTGGTGAGGCTGGCTCGTGAGGGTGCGGTGGTGCTGTTCAGCTTCAAGCACGACCAGGCGGCGGCCGAGGACGTGGTGGCCGAGGTTGCGGCCTTCGGCGGACGGGCGATCGCGGTACGAGCGGACCAGGGGAGCTTGGCGGACCTGAAGCACCTCTTCGACGAGGTCGACCGGAACCTGGCCGGTTTGGATGTGGTGGTCGTCAACGCGGCGATCAGCCCGATGGGCAACATCTGCGACGCTACCGAGAGCGACTTCGACGAGGTGATGGCCGTCAACACCAAGGGGCCGTTCTTCATTCTCCAAGCCGCTGCGGAAAGGCTCGGCCAGGGTGGGCGGATCGTCAACATCTCCTCGTCCGGTGCGGTGCCGGGTATGGCCCTGTACTTCGCCGCCAAGGCGGCGCTGGAAACGATCACCGTGGTGGCCGCTCGCGAGTTCGGCCCCCGGGGCATCACGGTCAACAGCGTGTCCCCCGGTGCCACCGACACGGACGGGATGCGAGCCGCGGCCGGGGAGAATCCGGAGCAGGCCATCCGGCACGTTGTCGCCATGACGCCCTTGCAACGGCTGGGACACCCGGACGACATCGCCAATGTCGTCGCCTTCCTGGCCGGACCCGAGTCGCAGTGGATCACGGGCCAGAATCTGCGTGTCTCCGGCGGCCTGACGATCTGACCGGCGCCCGTCGGCGAACCGGCCGAACCACGGAGCCGGTACGCCGGGTTCGGCCGGCGTCGGCCCCTGGCAGACCGTGCCCGTCGGCGCCGTCGCCGGCATCCTCGCCGGCTGACCGGCACACCCCGTCGAATTGCGGACAACCCGGCAGCGCCCGGGCGGAGTTCGAGATCCCCACAACACAACACGGGATCGGAAACCGTGCGAGTGGCTGTGGTGATCAGGCCTCGTGGTGTGGGCGCGGGAGGTAGGGGCCGAAGTGCTCGGCCACGGTCTGTGCGATCGCGGCGGCATCGCGTGAACCGTCGACTTCGATCACGCGGATCCCCAGCCGATGGGCGGTGCGCACGGACTCCTCCGCGACGAGGCGGTCGCGGGTGAGTCGGTTGGCCTGGGCGCGGCCCGGATCGCTGACACGGTGCGCGAGCGAGGCGGCTCGGGGTAGTTCGCGGAGCTGGTGTCGGCGGAACTCCGGCGTGGGCACCATCACGACCATCCGGCGCGGCGAGTCGATGATGGATGCCACGAGTTCGGGACGCAGTCCCCAGCCTTCGGCGATGATCGGGTGGCCGGAGACGAGCGCGCGCAAGTCGTCCAGCGCCCACTCGAACCGATAGGGGAAGCCGGCCAGGGTTCGGGCGGCCATCTCTTCCGGAGTGGGGTGCACCCATACCGTGTCCGGATCGGGCTCGGTGGCGGGCTCGCCGAGGCCGACGCGACGGGCGATCCGGCGATCGTTGTGACCGCGAGCGTCGTGGTAGTCGTAGTGATAGGCGGTGACGCGGTATCGGACGGCAAGGAGCCTGGCAACGGTCGATTTTCCGGCCCATTGGCCGCCGCCGATCCACAACGCTCGGCGCAACGTGCCGAAGGGATCCGGTACTTCGTTGTCCGCGTGGGTGCTTTGGCTGGTCATCTGCGATTCTCCCGTTGAGGTGCGGCGGTTGACTTCGACCGCTCGGCCGGCCCGGTCACCTGCGGAGACGTCGCCGGGCCGACAGCGACAGCGACGTCGGTGTGGGTGTCCGGCGTGCGGGTGAGGGTGCTTACGCCGTGGGCCGTGTGCGAGCGACGGCATCGCGCACCTGCGCGGCCGGGCGGGGGGTGATTCGATGCTGCGGGACGGACCGAGTATGGGGCCTTCCGTGGCCGCACGTCGCGCTGCGCCGGGAACGGTGGGGTTCCTGCTCGAGGCGATCGCGGGCATGGATGCGTCGGTGGACTCGATCGCGGGTGGGCGTCCCGTCATCCGTCCGTATTCGTCGGCCGCGCCGGTGGCGACTGCCTCGAAGAGACACAGCACCCCGCGCATCTGCGGCAGGTCGTCCAGTGCGGCCACGAAAATGCATCTCGGACGTGCCTGGGTTCGCAAAACAAACCCGCACATGGTTGTCCGCCAACGTATGTGCCCCACTCGTTCCTTGCACCGTTGCTCCCTGCCGTGTCCGCGTATCCATCGATCGCCCGTGACCTCGTGAGCTGTCCCAGCACCCGCCCGAGGAAGCCGCGCAGGCAATCCGCGAGGACGCCCAGGTGGCTCTCCAGCAGGAAGTGGCCACCGTCGATCAGGTGCACCTCCGCGTCTTCGGCGTCGCGGGCGAAGGCCCGCGCGCCCTCCGGGCCGAAGATTTCGTCGTTGCGGCCCCACACGGCAAGCACCGGGACCTCGCCTGTGCGCAGGAATTCGTGCAGCAGCGGGTAGAGCGGGCGATTGTCCGCAGCGGCGGCCGACCACCCCGTCTTGTCGCTCCCACCCAGGGCGTCGCCGCGTACTTCGTGGAGCGCGAGTCGTCCATCGGGTCCCCGGGGAAGGCACCCCGTTGGACCGTCGGCCCGCGGACTCGCCACGGACGACCGCCGCATCCTCGACGACGTTGTTGCCCGGCTGCACGCGCAAGACGGCCCCTGGCCTGCGCGAACGCCTGAGGCGCGGCGATGGGTGGGGATGTGGCCCGCCGCCCTATCCGGTCCCCGCAGCGCGGCCGGCGCGGCCGGCGCGGCGGGACAACTCCGCGAACGCCGCGCGCAGTTCCGGCGGGGCCACCACCTCGATCTCGGTGTCGAAGCGGGCCAACGCCGCCGCGAGTGCGGCCCAGGACCAGGATCCCGAGGTCAACCCGGTCCGGTCGGCGCCGAGTTCCTCGACGACACCGTCGCCGACGAACGGGGCCACCTCCGCCACCGGCAGGCCGAGAATCACCTGGCCCCGGCACGGCCAGGCGTCCGCACTCTCGGAACCCTTGAACCGGGCCGCCAGGAACGCGGCCACGTCGCCGCCCGGCAGTTCACGGGGAACGAACCGCGGCCCATTCGGGACCCGCGGTGTCATCCGATCGACCCGGAAGGTCCGCCAGTCGCCGCGGTCGGGGTCCCAGCCGACGACGTACCAGCGCCCGGCGCGCGCCACCAGGTGATGCGGCTGCACCCGGCGAGGCGGGCGCGGTTCGGCATCCTCGGCGCGCCCCGGTGAGCGGTAGTCGAACCGCAGCTCCTCCCCCGCGCGGACCGCGGCACTCAGCGTCAGCAGGATCCCGGTGTCGACCTGCGCCTCGACGCCGTGCCCGGCCGCGCTGATCTCGAGGGCGTCGACCCGCTGCCGCAACCGCGACGGCAACACCTGTCGCACACCGGCCAGCGCCCGCGCGGCCGCCTCCTCGATGCCCGCGCCGGTCCCGACGGCGATCCGCAGCGCCACGGCCAGCGCGACCGCCTGCTCCTCGTCGAACAGCAGCGGCGGCACCCGGCTGCCCGCTTCGAGCCGGTAGCCGCCGTCGGGGCCCATGATCGCCTGCACGCGGTACCCCAGCTCGCGCAGCCGGTCGACGTCGCGGCGCACGGTCCGCTCGCTGACACCCAGCCGCTCGGCGAGCACGCCGCCCGGCCAGTCGCGGCGGGCCTGAAGCATGGACAACAGCGCCAGCAGCCGGCTGGAGGTCGTCGTCGAGGAGGCGATCGGCATCTTTTCACGATGCCACAGGTAGCGGACGTTCTCTGACCTGTACCGCTGCCATCGTCGGTCCTGTCGCCGGAAACCTCCGGCATCGGAAATCGCCCGTGAAGGACCGAACACCATGTCGCTCACCGCTGTCGCGCACCTGAACTTCCACGGCCAGGCCCGCGAGGCCCTGGAGTTCTACCAGTCGGTCTTCGGCGGCCGGCTCACCGTCGCCACCTACGCCGACTTCGGAATGCCCGCCGAACTGCCCGGCGCGACGAACGTCGTGTTCGGCCACGTCGTCGCCGACAACGGCTTCCGGGTCATGGCCTACGACGTACCCGGCGAACACACGCCCGCCGACCCCGGCGCGCCCACCACGCGTCGCGAGAACGGCACCACGATCACCCGGGAACCGTTCTTCCTGTCCGTCCGCGGCGACAGCGCCGACGAGGTCACCCCCCTGTGGGAGGGCCTCGCCAAGGGCGCGACCGTGATCGAGGCCTTCGGACCCGCCCGGTGGGCGCCCGCGTTCGGCATGCTGACCGACCGCTTCGGCGTCACCTGGATCGTCGACGTCGCGGCCGAATACACCCAAGCCTGACCGTTGCGCGAGGTGTGCGGCCCGACCGGCCGCACACCTCCACCCGAGGAGAAACCCATGCGAACCCGCCCCCTCGGCCGGACCGGCATCCAGATCAGCGCCTACACCCTGGGCACCATGATGTTCGGCCCGTACGGCAACCCCGACCCCGACGACTGCGTCCGCATCATCCACCACGCCCTCGACGCCGGCATCAACGTCATCGACACCGCCGACGTCTACGGCGGCGACGGCGAAACCGAGAAAATCGTCGGAAAAGCCCTGCTCGGCCACCGCGACGACGTCGTCCTGGCCACCAAATTCAACGGCCCGATGGGATCCGACCCCAACCGGCGCGGCAACTCCCGCCGCTGGATCGCCGAGCAGGCCGGACTGTCGCTGCCACACCTCGCCGCCGCCGCGTATGCCGACGCCTCCTCGGCCATGCTCCACCGCATGGCGAAGTAGATCAGCGGACCGCCGGCTTCGTCGGTCAATGGACCGGCCGACCAAGGCGAGGTGTCCTCCTCGTCATCGGTGACGTCGACCCACCGCTCCAGCAGCGCGGCCACGTAGGCCGCTATGCGTTCGGACGCAGGCTCTTGGTCCTCGCCGTCGATGTAGCGCTCGTACAGGTCGTCGAAGACCCGGCCGGCGGCCTTGTTTGTCGTTCGCCGGTCTCTCGCCCTCCCGGTCGGCAAGGTCGTAGCTCGTGTCCGCACGGTCGCACACCGCGGTGACGTCCACCTCGTCGCTCGGTGGCTTCCCTCTGTCCGGCGTCGGCTTGCGGCAACACTCGGCGTCGGCGAGTTCCACAACCTCACGCTCAGCGGACGAGTTGATCCCACCCACCGCATCGCAATCGGACCACTGCGCCGCCACTCGGTGACCCGCGCCGCGCACGAACCCGATCGCCCTGGTCCGTGCGCGGTCGAACTGGCCTTTGTGCGACGTGACATGCACGGCGACCGCGGTCCGTCCCGACCCCCGTGCGGGCTCGGGTGACGTGATCGGAGGGTGCATTCCGATCGCGTATCCGCGTATCCGCGCATCCCCGGCCGGGGGCCGAGTGGCGATGTTCCGTCTCCCGTCACCGAGCGTCGACCGGCGTTATCATGCTCGCATGTTGCGGGGGTACGGGGGTACGTGGTGGATACGGTCATCGTGCAGTTGCCGGACCCGGATCCGGGGATCGAAGGGCATGTGTCGGACAGGCCCGCGGTGTTGCGCCTGGGGCCGGGGCAAAGTGCCGACTTCGGGCGTGGGGCGCCCGATGCGCCGGTATCGATCGTGTTGCCCGATCCCGGGGTCTCGCGGCGGGCCGGGGAACTGGTCGCCGCCGAGGACTATTGGCGATTGTCCAACTTCAGCCGCACCGTGACCTATGTCGTGGAGAACCTGGAAGGCGCCGGGGAATACCTCAAGATCGCGCCCGGTCGGCTCGGCGCTCCGGTGCCGTTCGAGTTCTCCCGCCTGGTGCTCCCGGTTGCCGACGGCGACGTGTCGTTCAAGGTCTTTGCCCCTCAACACGCCTATCTGGACCGGGATTCGCAACCTCGCGGCGGCGAACTGACGACCAGTCCGTTCGCGCTCGATCCCACGTCCAAGTACTTCCTGGTCCTGCTCGCGCTGTGCGAACCACGCCTGCGCGGCGCGCTCGACGCGGCGACGCCCGGCGCCGGCGAGGTGTTGGAACGCCTGCGCCCGCTCGCCGGGCACGCCGATCTGACCCGTTCGGCGATCAATTACCACATCGACTACCTCGCCTCCACCAAACTGCGCCTGCGGGAGGCCACCGGGGACGAGGCCGGGCGCACCGGACACAAGCGCGAGCGCCTGGTGGCCCTGGCGCTGCGCTTCGACCTCGTGCGGGAGGAACACCTGACGCTGTTGCCGCCGCGCGGCAGGTGATCCGCCGCGAAGTCGGTCCGGCCACAGCGGGGCCGGAGTTCGTCGAGGAAACGAAGAGTGATGCCGAGGATGGACCAGCCCGAACCGCCCCCGCTCGACGTACCCGCCGGCCTGGTGGTCGCCGACTGGCGGGTGATCGAACCGATCGGGTCCGGCAGTTGGGGCAGCGTGTACGCCGCGGAACGCACGAGCGACGGGTCACCCGTCGCGATCAAGTTCCTGCGCACCGACCTGCTCACCCCGGGCCAGCGCAGTTCCATGGACGAACTGGTCCACCGCGAGGTGCACTTCAGCCGGACCGCGAACCACCCGAACCTGGTACGCACGCACGCCGTGGTCACCGTCGACGATCCCGACCACCCCGAACTGCGCTCCGTGGTCGGCCTGGTCATGGATCGGGCCGCGCGCAGCCTGCGCGACGTGTTGGACACCGCCGATTCCGGGCTCGAAGTACCGGGCGCCGGGCGGATCCTGCGCGGCGTGGCCGCCGGATTGGCGCACATGCACGAACACGGCCGCGTACACGGCGACCTGAAGCCGGCCAACACCCTGCTCTCCGCGACCGGCGACGTCTGGCTCGCCGACTTCGGACTCACCGCCGAACTCGACGGCACGCACGCCTACATCCCACCCCTCGGCTCGCTCGACCACGTGCCGCCCGAGTGGTGGTCCGAACGCACCGGCGAGCGCGGCACGGTGATCCGCCCCACGGCCGACGTCTGGGCGTTCGGCGTACTCGCCCACCAAGTCCTGACCGGCGGACTGCACCCGTTCGTCGGCAGCAACGCCCGGGCCCGCGCGCTCGCCGCCCAGGCCTACGCCCGCGGGGTCAATCCGCTGCGCCTGGACGACCGGGTGCCCCAGGAGTGGCGGCGGCTGATCACCGAATGCCTCGCCCCCGACCACGAATCCCGCTCCCGACTCGACGCGGCGGAGATCGACGAGCGGGTGCGGGCACTGTCCGGCGCCACCAGGCCCCGGCGCCGACGCCTGGTGGCGGCCCTGGTGGTGACCGCCGTGGCCCTCGCCGGGGTGGGCGTGGGCCTCGGACTGCGCGGCGACGGCGACCAGCACCCGCGGGCCGAGGCGGCCCCGTCCGCCGCCGCGAGCCGGCCGGCCCCCGCCACCGGTGCTCCCGCGCCCACGGCGGTGCCGCGCCGGATCGCCGGGGACATCCCCGCGGGGTCCGACGTACCCGCGCAATTGCGGCCGATGATCGCCGACGCGGCCCAGCGCTGCACCGAGGCCGAGGTCACCCCGGCGCTGCTCGCCGCGATGCTCAAGGCGGAGAGCGGCTTCGACGCCCGCGCGGCGCGACCCGAGAGCGACGAGTACGGGATCGCCATGTGGACGCCGCGGGTGTTCAACGCGTGGGCGGTGGACGGCGATCGGGACGGTCGCAAGGACTACATGTCGCCGCCCGACGCGATCGCGACCATGGGCGTCTACGTCTGCTGGCTGGCCCAACACATCAAGCAGGAAGGGCTGCGCGAGGACGTGCCCGCCCTGACCGTGGCCGCCTATCGCACCAGCGACCGCACGGTCCGGGAGGCCAGGAGCGTGCCCCCGCGCACGCGCGCACACGTGGACCTGGTGCTGCGCTACCTCGCGGAGTACACCGGCACGCCGCCGGCTCCCTCCGCACCGGCTGCCCCGTCCGGCTGAAACCGCCGGCCATCCGGCGACCCTGACATCCGTCAGGGACCGTTCGCCCCGTGTCCCGCCTACCGTTTCGACCAGTGAAGGGATCGGCGGGAACGGGGGACGGACATGGCGGATCGCAGGCGACACGTGGCCGCGCTGATCTGCGCGCTCGCGGTGGCGACGACCGCCGGCTGCGGGTCGGACGGGACGTCGACCCCCGGGTCCGCGCCCGCACCCCGCGACCTCACCGAGGCGGAGCGGGGAACGCTCGCCCGGGCCGAGAAGATCCTGACCCGCGACTGCATGCGTGCGGCCGGGTTCGAGTTCCGGGTGACCGACGAGCCGCCCGAATCGGTGGACACCCGCTTCCCGTACGTCATCGACGACCCGGCATGGGCCACGTCGAACGGCTACGGCCGGGCGATCCGCACCCGACGCGACGCGATCGCGGACGACGACCCCAACCAGCGCTACTTCCGCGCGTTGGCGGAGCCGCGCCGGTCGGCGGCCCTGCGGGCGTTCTACGGCGACGGCAATCAGCGCCTGGAGGCCCGTGTCCCGGGATCGGGGACGATCCGGCACAGCGACAAGGGCTGCGAGGCAAACGCCCAGCGCGGGCTCTACGGCGATCTGCCGAGCTGGTATCGGGCCCGAAAGGTCACCGAGGCGCTGCCCCGTCTCGTGCGCTCGGCGGTGGTGCGGGACGCGCGCTACACGCAAGTCGTCCAGGGTTGGGCGGCGTGCATGCGCGATCGGGGACTGGTCTACGACACTCCGCTGCGGGCCCGCGAGCAGTTCCTGCGGGCCGACCGCGCGGACGAGGTCACCACCGCGCGTGCCGAGGCCGAATGCGCGCTGTCCACCGAACTCGGCACCACCGCCCGCGACATCGACCGCGCGTATCGCACGGACATCGACTCCCGGTACTCCACGGACGTCCGCGACCGGAAGGTACTGGAGAACAAGGCACTCACCCGCGCGCAGGGCATCGTCGCCCGCGGCTGAGTCGACATCGGCACGGTTCGAATCGAAGGGAATTCAGCTCATGAAGAAGCGAGTCGGCATGGTCCTCGCGAGTGCGGCGGCGTTGATCTCCGTCGCGACGTCCGTTCCCGTCGCCCAGGCGGCGCAGAACGGACCTGCGGCGTCGGGTGCACGGGCCTTCGCCGACGGCAGGATCCACGCCTGGTCCGATCCGAACCAGCGCGGCGACCACTGCGCCTGGGTGGGGTTCTCCAGAGACTGGGACAACCCCAGCAGCGCCGACCCGGGCTGCCCGGGAATGAAGAACCGCGCGTCCTCGGTGGCCAATTACGGCATCCCGGGCGGGCGCGACAAGGTCAACCTGTACTACAACGAGGATCAGGGCGGTGTCTACGCGTGCATCGGCCAGGGCGACACGTGGTCGGATCTCTCCGGCGGCCGCTACATCTTCGACCACGGCTGGTGGTGGTGGGAAGCCAAGAACACGTCGATCGACAACAACATCGCCTCGCACGGTTGGACGGACAGTTGCTGACCGGGCGACCCGCGTCCGGGGCCTCCTCCCCCGCGCGCCGGGAGTCGCGCTGACCCCGGCGCGCGGTGACCTCGCCGCCTCGGCGGCGGGGTCACCGCCCCGGAGGGTGGGCCGACTGCTCGCGATGCTGGTGCCGGTGCTGTGTGCCGCGATCGTGGCCGGAGTCTGGAACGGGAGCCCGGCCGCCGGCCGACCGGCCGCTTCGTCCGGCACGGCGGCGGGACCGAGCGCGATCCGGGTGCCCGCCGGCGTGACCGCCGGAGTCGCCGTGTTCGATCGGCAGACCGGTACGTTCACCGAACAACTCGACGCGAACCGGCGGTTCCGCTCGGCATCGGTGGTCAAACTGCTCATCGCCCTGGACTACCTGTGGAATCGCGGACCCACATATGCGATTCCGGCCGTCGATCGACCGGCCTTCGACCGCATGTTGCGCGGCAGCGACGACGCCGCGGCCGGGGACTTGTGGACGCGGGCCGGATACGGGGCGATCGTCGAGCGTATGGTGACCCGACTGCGTCTGGTCGACACCGCGCCGCCGGACGACCCGAACTTCTGGGGCTACACCGCGCTGTCGGCCGCCGACGTGGTCCGGATCTACCGCTACCTGCTCGACACCGCGCCGGCTCCGATGCGCGACGTGGTGATGGAGGATCTGCGCAAGTCCACCCGGTGTGCGGTCGACAGCTTCGACCAGCACTTCGGGATCCCATCCGCCTTCGACCGTCCGTGGGCGGTCAAGCAGGGCTGGTCGGGCTTCGACTCGGGCGGTTGCGGGCCGACCGCCGCCGCGCCCTCGGCCGCTCCCGCCCGTACGGCGACAACGGCCGGCCCGGTCGACCTGACCAGTCCGGCACTGCACACCACCGGCACCGTCGGGCCCGGGGACCGGTCGATCGTGGCGGTTCTGACGCTCCATCCGGCGGGCACGTCGTACGGGAAGGCCTACACCGACGTGGGCCGGCTGACCCGTTCGCTGAACGTACCCGGCGCGGTACGACCGACGGGAACCCGATTCGGCACGTGGAGCACGGGGGTGCACGTGCGGAATGGGTCGAACACCGGATCGTCGGTGGTGACGACCCTCCCCGCCGGGGTGGAGGTCCTGGTCGACTGCCAGGTCGAAGGGGAGGAGATCACGGTCCCGCCGTACACCAACCAGTGGTGGGCTCATCTGCCGCAGTACGGGGGTTACATGACCAACATATACGTCGGGTCACCCGACGACCGACTACCCGACGTGCCGCTGTGTCCGTAATGCAGGCGCGGACGCCCAGCACGCACAGAGGGTGGAAGTCCGGCGGTGTGTAACGGGGTTCGCACTACGATCCACCCATCGTGGTGACGGACGAGGAACAACCGGGACGGATCGCCGGACGGCGAATGGCGGTGCCGTGGGTCAACCACGGCACCGCCTTTTCGCTTCGAGAGGCCGTGGCCGTTGGGGCAGGTCCCTGGTCGGCATCGGCCCACCACGACGCGGCATGCGGTCGGCACCGAGCCGGACGCGACCGTGTCCTCGCCGACCAACACCGATGGCGGCGGCGTCATCCTCCGGCGAGGTCCGCGG
Organism: Embleya sp. NPDC020630; assembly: GCF_044334985.1. Lineage (NCBI taxonomy): Bacteria > Bacillati > Actinomycetota > Actinomycetes > Kitasatosporales > Streptomycetaceae > Embleya > Embleya sp. NPDC020630. The sequence continues at coordinate 51,848 of NZ_JBIRUB010000020.1, read as the reverse complement.
AGCACGGTTCGGCGGCTTCGGGGCCCGATCTTCGCACGGAGTCGACGACGGGCCCTCCCGGTTCACCCGTTCGGCGCGTCCGACAGGAGCGTCGGGATCGATGTGGAATGTGATGATTCAGACGGCTCGCCGACCACGTCCCGTGGGTGAGTCGCGCGTCGTCACGGAGGGTCCACGTGCTCAACCTCTTGCGGGAGAACGCCGTCCTGGCGCTCTTCGCCTGCCTCGCGCTGGGCCACCTCGTCGGGAAACTGCGGATCGGACCCATCACCCTCGGCGGGATCTGCGGCACGCTGATCGTGTCGATGCTGATCGGCGCCCAGGACGTCGGCGTCAACGCCGATGTGAAGAACGTGGCCTTCGCCCTGTTCATCTTCTCCCTCGGCTACATCGCCGGTCCCGGGTTCGTGGCCAATCTGAACGCCAAGGGCCTGCGGTTCGGCGCCTTGTCGATCATGGAAGCCGTGTTGGTGGTCGTCCTCGCGGTGTCGATCACCTCGATCGGCGGACTGGACGTGGGCACCGGGGCCGGGATCCTCGCCGGCGCGGCGACCGAATCCGCCGCGGTCGGCACCGCGCAGGAGGCCATCGCCCATCTGAGCGGGATCACCCCTGCCCGGTCCAAGGAGTTGCAGGCGCACGTCGCGACCGCCTACTCCGTCTGCTATCTGTTCGGGCTGATCACCATCGTGATCCTGACCAGCCAGCTGTTTCCGCGTCTCATGAAGATCGACCTGGCCGATGCCAGCCGCGAGCTGTGGCAGAAGATGCGCGGCGACGACGCCACCCTGGAACCGGGTCAGGAAGCCTCGATGCCGGCGCTGGTGGGCCGCACGTATCAGGTCGCGCAGGGCGACGGCAGCACCATCGCCGCTCTGGAGGACGCCGTCGAGCGGGGTGCCTCGATCGAAGGCGTCAAGCGGGGGCGGAAGGTGTTGTCCGTGGCCCCCGACCTGGTGCTCGCCACCGGCGACCGGGTACTGGTCGTGGGCCGCCGCGAGGCGGTCATGCGCGTCGGCGACGCGCTCGGTCCCGAGACGACGGGCGTTCCGGGGTTGGAAAGCCCGATAACGGTACGGGAGTTCGTCCTCACCGACCGCAAGCTGTCGGGGGAGACCGTCACCGCGGTCAACCACGCCCACCCCGTCGAGACCGAAGGTGTGTACCTGACCGGCCTCCAGCGCGTCGGTCAGGACCTCCCGGCGACCGGCGAGACCGTGCTGCGCCACGGCGACACCCTCACCGTGGTGGGCATGGCGTCGAAGGTCGACCGGTTCCAGAAGAAATTCGGCGCGAAAGTCCGGACGGAAAGCGCCGACTGGATCTACATCGGCCTCGGTATCTGCCTGGGCGTGCTGCTCGGCGAGGTGGTCATCCACATCGGCAGTGCCAACCTGACGCTGGGCACCGGCGGCGGTTGCCTGATCTCCGGTCTGGTCTTCGGCTGGTTCCGCGCGACACAACCCACATTCGGCGCCTATCCACCGGTGGCGGCCCAGACCATGAAGGATCTCGGGCTCGCCATGTTCATCGCGGTCACCGGCCTGGCGGCCGGCCCGGATGCCGGGCCGCTGCTCAAGCAGTACCCGCTGCTTCTGCCGCTCTCCGGGATCCTCATGGTGGTCGTACCGGCGTTCCTGGGCCTGTGGATCGGACGCAGGTTCCTGAAGATCGAGAAGCCGATCCTCATCGGAGCCATCGCGGGTCAGCAGTGTTCGACACCGGCGATCACCGCGATCACCAACACCGCGAACAGTTCCGTCCCCATGCTCGGCTACACGATCACATACACCCTCTCGAACTTCCTTCTGCCCCTCACCGGGCCGGTGTTCGTCGGGATCATCGGACTCAGGACGTGACGGCGGCGTACCACCCGCACAGCCGTCCACAGGAGGTGTGCGCGTGGGGTGGCTGAAGGACGAGATCTTCAAGCCCTACCCGGAACTGTTGGTCTTCCTGACCGTGGCCTTCGGGTTCCTGCTCGGCAAGATCCGGTACAGGACCATCGCGGTGGGCGCGGTGACCGGCTGCCTGATCGGCGGGCTGCTGCTCGGCGCGCTGATCGAGGTCGGCATCAACGGCACGGTGAAATCGCTGTTCTTCATCATGTTCCTGTTCGCCCTGGGCTACAAAGTCGGCCCCCAGTTCTTCCGCGGGTTGAAGAAGGACGGCCTGCCGCAGGTCGTCAACGCCGTCATCGTCTGCGTCACCGGTCTCCTGGTGTGCTGGGGGTTCGCGGAACTCCTCGACTACGGCCCGGGGTTGAGCGCCGGCCTGCTGGGCGGCGCGCTGACCCAGTCCGCGGTGATCGGCGTCGCCCAGGACGCCATCTCCCAACTCCCCGGCAACGGCGGCGCCAAGGGCCAGGCCGAGGGCAACCTGGTCGCCGTCGGCTACGCCGTCACCTACCCGCTCGGCACCATCCTGTGCGCGGTCCTGCTCGCCAACATCTATCCCGCGCTGCTGCGCCGGAACCTCGCCGACGAGAGCGCGAAGCTCGCCCGCGAGCGGCACGTTCCCAGCGACGACCCGGACCTCGGCGAGGGGTACTACGAGACGGTCCTGCGCGCCTACATCCTCACGCGGTCGGGGTACGACGGCCTGACCGTGGCCGGTTTCGAGGCCGCGCAGCAGGCCGCGGGCCGCCGTATCTACATCACCCGGATGCGGCGTGACGGGCGCCTGCTCGACCATGTCGACGAGACACCGCTGCGCCGCGGCGACGTCCTCGCGGTCAGCGCGCTGCGCGAGGACCTGGTGGCGTTCGACCCCGAAGCCGCTCTCGGGCCCGAAGCCGACGACGTCTCACTGCTCAGCTATCCGACCGAGAACCTGCACGTCGTCGTCTCCGCCAAGGACCAGATCGGACGCAGCATCACCGACGTACGCAGGGAGCCGTTCATGGCCGGCGTCTACATCGAGAAGCTGTACCGCGCCGGATCCGCGTTCCCCTTCGAACTCGGCACCACCCTCGACCGCGGCGACACCGTGGTCCTGACCGGACCGAAACGGCTCGTCGGGCCCGCGGCCGAGCGTCTGGGCACGCCGGTGCCGACGAGCTACGTCACCGACATGGTGTGGATCGGGCTGGGCATCTTCCTCGGCGGCTGCCTCGGCATCCCGGCGCTGCACGCGGGCGGTGTGCCGATCAGCCTGTCCACGTCCGGCGGCGCGCTCATCATGGGCCTGGTCTTCGGGTGGTTGCGCGGGAAGTACCCGACCTACGGAAACGTGCCGCCCGGCGCGCAGTGGTTCATGGACACCCTCGGGCTGTGCATGTTCGTCGCCGTGGTCGGGATCAACGCCGGGCCGAGCTTCACCAGCGGCCTCCGACAGGCCGGATGGGGCCTTCTGGTGTTCGGCGCCGTCGCGACCGTCGTGCCCCTCGTCGTCGGATTCGTCTTCGGCCACTTCGTCCAGAAGATCCGACTCCCCATCCTCCTGGGAGTGCTCGCCGGCGGACAGACCACCACCGCGGCGATCGGCGCGCTCAACGAGAACGCCAAGAGCCAAGTCCCCACCCTGGGCTACACGGTGCCGTACGCCGTCGGGAACGTACTGCTGACCATCTGGGGCTCGGTCATCGTCCTGCTGACCCACTGACAAGCCGAAGGATTCCGACCATGCCGAAAGCCACCTACAGCCGCGAGAAGATGCGCGCGCTCTCCGAGCTGAGCCCGTTCGAACTCAAGAGCGAGTTCATTCGACTGGCCGAGCACCACGCCGCGTCCGCGCCCCCGGCCGACCGACAAAAGCACGTCGCCGCCCTCGCCATGCTCAACGCCGGCCGGGGAAATCCGAACTGGAACGCCGCGGGGCCGCGCGAAGCGTTCCTCGCGCTCGGCCACTTCGCCGTCGAGGAGAGCCGGCGGGTATGGAGCTCGGACGACCTGGCCGGAATGCCCGCACCCGACGGCGTCGCCGCGCGCTTCGACGTGTTCCGCGCCGCTCACCCCGGCCTCCCCGGGGTCGAACTGCTGCACAGGTGCGTGCGGTACGGCGTCGAAACGCTCGGCTTCGCGCCCGACCCGTGGGTGCACGAACTCGTCGACGCCTGGATCGGCGACAACTACCCCGGACCGGACCGCATCCTGGTCCACACCGAGCAGGCCGTCCGCGCCTATCTTCATCACGAGATCTTCGACGGCGCGGTCCCCCAGGACGGTCGGATGAGCCTGTTCGCGACCGAGGGTGGCACCGCCGCCATGTGCTACATCTTCGACTCGTTGACGAAGAACGGCATCCTGCACCGCGGCGACCGCATCGCGTTGATGGTGCCGGTCTTCACGCCGTACATCGAGATCCCGGAACTGGACACATACGGCTTCGACGTCGTCGATATCGAGGCCGACCTGTTCGCCGAGGCCGGGGTCCGCGAATGGCGCTACCCGGAAGCCGAGATCGCCAAGCTCGCCGACCCCTCGATCAAGATGGTGTGCCTGGTCAACCCCAGCAACCCGCCCTCGTTGGCGTTGTCGAGCCGTGTCACCGCGCAGATCAAGGACATCGTCGCGAACCAGAACCCCGACCTGGTCATCGTCACCGACGACGTGTACGGGACGTTCGTCGACGGCTTCCGGACCCTGGCCGCGGATCTCCCACGCAACACCCTGCTCGTGTACTCCTACTCCAAGCACTTCGGCGCCACCGGCTGGCGGCTCGGCGTCATCGGACTGCACGACGACAACGTCATCGACGCGCGAATCGCCGCCCTCCCCGATCCCGAGAAACAGCGCCTCCACCGGCGATACGAGACACTTTCCCTCGATCCCGGCTCCATGCGGTTCATCGACCGGCTCGTCGCCGATTCCCGTCAGGTCGCGCTCAACCACACCGCCGGGCTCGGCTGTCCGCAGCAGGCCCAGATGGCACTGTTCTCTCTGTTCGGCCTGCTGGACGAAGGACAGGCCTATAAGGAGCTCCTCAAGCAGACCGTGCACCGGCGCCTCGGGCTGCTCCTCGAAGGCAGTGGCATGAAAGTCTCCGACGACCCCAAGCGTGCCTGCTACTACGTCGAACTCGACCTGCTCGCCGAGGCCGGCCGCGTGTACGGTCCGGGCTTCGCGAAGTTCCTGGAGAACAACTACGAGCCGGTCGACCCGCTGTTCCGACTCGCCGAACAAACCTCGGTGGTTCTTCTCAACGGTGGCGGATTCGACGGCCCGCAGTGGTCGATCCGGGTGTCTCTCGCCAACCTGAACGACCTCGATTACCTGCGCATCGGCCACGCGATCCGCGACATCTTCCGCCAGTACCACGACGAATGGGCGGACGCGGGCAGGCCCGGCGACAACGGGGACCGGTAGGGGCGGGCTCCGGAAGGTCGTGTGCGGTCAGGTCGTCGAGTGGGCGGACGCGGTGAGTCGTTCGGGGTCGAGGCCCGTCGCGGTCACCGTTCCGTGGGCGTCGATCAGCCCGAACGCCGGATAGCCCGTGATCGCGAAGGCGGTGCCCAGCGGTCCGCGGGGTGACGCCTCGACCACGACGCGGGCGACGTCGCGCAGGGCCTCCGCCTGTGCGCGGGTCGCCGCGTCGTCGCCGTGGAGCACGGCGAGCACGGCGAGCGCCTTGCGACCGCTCTCGCGTCGGGCCGCCTCGACGAACCGCGGCAGCCGCTCGGTACACGCGGGACAGTTCGGCGAGAAGAACCCGAACAACGTTTCACCCAGCCCCTCTCGCGTGATGGTCTCACCGGTCGTCGTCACGGCGGAGAAGTTCGGCGCGGTCGAGCCGACGGGCAACGCGAGAGCGGCGGGCCCGGGGCGCGAATGATCGCGCTGTGCGCGGAGTTTGCGGACGATCCCGAACGTCAGCAGCAGATTCAGCAGGCACAACACGGTCAGTACCACGACGGCGGCGATCAGGAACGGCATGGCGTTACCTCCCGAGGGGGCCGGGCGCGGAGCCGAGATCGAACAGCTCGGCCAACTCGTCGGTGGAGATCACCACGAGTGCCCCGATCACCGCGCACGACACCGCCGCCAGGGCGCCGGCGAGGTGTGTCGGGGTCGCCGCTCCGGCCGCGCCGAGGGCCAGTCCGTTTGCGGCGACCGTGATCAGCACGGCGTTGCGCACCACGTGCCGGCGGCCGATCGGTGTCGCGGACACACCGAAGCACGCGCACGACGCGTTCGTTCCCCGGCGCAGCGCGCCGAGGATGGCGATCGTGAAAGCCGCCAACAGAGGCAGGGCAACGGCGAATCCCGCGAGCCCGCGCGGTGCCGCCGCGAGCGAGAGCGCCGCGGCGATCTCGCCCACGACCACGGCGATCGCGATCGAGCGCGCCCACCGGGCCGGCGCGCCCAACTCCCTCGCGGCGGCGACGAACGCGCGAAATGCCGTGCCGCCGTGTAGTTTTCCGCCTGCGGAGGCCACCAGGACGGTGCCCAGGAGCACGCGGCAAGCAAGTAGCGCGTATCCCATCGATCGCCCTCGCTTCCCTCCACCGGACCGACCGATCGAGGCAATGTAACGCGTTGCCCGGCGTTCCCGACAGGGCCGGCGCACGCCCGCTCTGCGCGCCGGCCGAGAACGCCCGGCGATATATCAACTTGCTTGCGTGGCAAGCGTGTTGGTGGCACGGAGCATTCCGCTCCAGGGGCCGCCGGCCGGGTGGCGCCGCTGCGGGCCCGTGCCGGCCGGACCCCGCCGGGGCACTCGCGAGCACACGTTCGACGGCCCTATTGCGGTCCGCCGACCGCACGCCCTAACGTCTCGTTCCGGTGAAGTCGCTTGCCGGCTTTCCCGGTTCCACCCGTGCCGGAACATCCGCGATGAACCGTGTGATCGAAACCCCGGGTGATGAAACCGGCGTGATCGCTTTTCGGAACGACCGTTCGGGCACGTCCCCGATCACGATCGGCGTGGTCACGTCGATCGACTGGACGACGGACTTCGGAGGTTCACGATGAAGGGCACCATCGCAAAACTCGGCGACCGGCTCCTGGAACTCGCCCTCGGCCGGGAACGCGCCGGCGCCTGCTATGACGACATGGGCCAGACGTGCGCGTGTGTCGACGGCTACGAGTATCGCTACGACTGCTGGGACCGCTGCCTCCCGACCCGCTTCCCCTGCTGAGGGCGGGCAACGGTGGGGATTCCCCGCTGATGTCGACCTCGGCCGAGGCCGCCGAGGGTGACGCGTCCCCGGCGGCCCGGCTGCGGCCCCGGGCGGTGAAAGTCGCCCTGACCCTCCAGTTTCGGGCGGCGCCGGTCGGGGCGACGCTCCTGTTCGCCGCGACGGTGGCGGTCGGCATGCTGCCGGCCACCGCCGCGTGGCTCACCAAGCTGCTGTTCGACGAACTCACGCACGGCGATCGCATCGACAAAAGCCGTGTCGTCGTGCTCGCGGTCGCGCTTGCCGGGATCGGCGCGGTTACTGCCACGCTCGTGCAACTCACGGGATATCTCAACGAGTTGGTGCGACGCAGACTGGTCGCGGCGGTCGAGCGCGACCTGTTCGCCAAGGTCGACGAGTTCCGGGGCCTGCGCCGGTTCGAGGATCCCGCCTTCCACGATCGCCTGCGGCTCGCGCAGCAGGCGTCGGAGGACGCGCCCCACAACATCACCATGTTCACGCAGGAGGTGCTGCGCTCGGCCGTGTCCCTGGGCGCGTTCGTCGGTGTGCTCTTCGCGGTGTGGCCGCCGATGGTCGGGCTGCTTCTGCTCTGCGGCGTGGCCGCGCTCCTGGCCCGACTGTCGATGGCACGGCGTCAGGTCACGGTCTGGGAGATGACGTCCGGGCGCCAACGCCGGCGGTTGTTCTACCGCTCGTTGCTGATCGACCCGCGCGCGGCCAAGGAGATCCGGCTGTTCGGGCTCGGCGGATTCCTGCACGCGCGGCTGGTGCGCGCGCTCGCCGACGCCACCGATGCCGAGCTCGCGGTCGCGCGCCGCACCGCGCTCGTGCAATCGGGATTCGCCGCGCTCAACGCGCTCGTCGCGGGTCTCGGCCTGGTCGTCGTCGTGGTCGGCGCCGCCGACGGCCGATTCGGCGTCGGGGACGTGACGCTCTTCGTCGCCGCGTCGGCCGGCGTGCAGGGCGCGTTCACCGGGGTCGTCATGCAGGCCGGCCTGGCCGCGTCGGGAGTCCGCCTCCTCGGCCACTACCTCGCGCTCATGGACACGCCCGACGACCTGCCCGGCGGCACCGATCCGGTACCCGCCCTGCACGACCGCATCGAGTTCCGCGACGTGTGGTTCCGCTACGACGCCGACGGGCCGTGGGTGCTGCGCGGCGTCGACCTCGTCGTCCCGGCCGGCCGCGCGATCGGCCTCGTCGGGCGCAATGGCGCCGGCAAGAGCACGCTGGTCAAACTGCTGTGTCGGTTCTACGACCCCGAACGCGGCACGATCCGGTGGGACGGTGTCGACATCCGCACGATGAGCGTGGTCGAACTGCGCCGCCGCGTCGGGGCGACCTTCCAGGACTACATGGCGTACGACCTGACCGCCGCCGAGAACATCGGCGTCGGCGACATCGCGCACCGCGAGAACCGCGAACGGGTGCGCGAGAGCGCGAACCTGGCCGGGATCGACGCCGACCTCGCGCGTCTTCCCGAGGGATACGACACCCAGCTCAGCCGCGTCCACCGCGACCGGGACGACGCCGGGGGCGGCGTCACGCTCTCGGGCGGGCAGTGGCAGCGGGTCGCGCTGGCCCGGTCGCTGATGCGCCGAAACGCCGACCTGCTGATCCTGGACGAGCCGAGCGCGGGTCTGGACCCGGAGGCCGAACATCGGGTGCACCGCACGCTGCGCCGGCATCGTCGGGGCCGGACGAGCCTGCTCGTGTCGCACCGCCTCGGCGCCCTGCGCGACGCCGACACGATCGCGGTGCTCGACGACGGCCGCATCGTCGAACTGGGCTGCCACGAAGAGCTGATGGCGTTGCCCGATGGGCACTACGCCCGGCTGTTCGCGCTCCAGGCCGCCGGGTACGCGAACCCCACGGGGTCGACGGTCGTCGAGGAGACGCGGTGATCGGGAGGGGAGGCGAGACGACGAGCGTGCGGGCGGTGCCGGGTGGCGTGGGGGTATCGGCCGTTCTCGCGGCGGTGATCCTGGTGCTCGCCGGAGTGCGCGCTTTGCGCTCGCGCCTCGCACTCGTCCGGGTGACCGGCACGAGCATGGCGCCGACCTTCGCCGACGGCGAACGACTCCTGGTCGACCGCGCCGGGGCGGTGCGTCGGGGGGACGTCGTCGTGTTCCGCAACCCGACGGCGGCCCTCGGCGCAGATCGGGATCCGCGCTGGCTGGTCAAGCGGGTCGCGGCGCTGCCCGGCGATCCGGTGCCGGCCGAGGTGCGCGATGCCGTACGCGCCGCGAACGACGCCGTCGTGCCCGCGGGTTCGCTGGTGGTACGCGGGGATGCGCCGCGTTCCCACGACTCACGCCATTTCGGATACGTGCCGGCGTCCACCGTCCTGGGCGTGGTCGGGACCGGCACTCGAATCCGTCGTGCGCCGATCGAGCCGGCTCGCCCCCACGACGACCGAGGGGGCGGGCCGGGGTCGTCACGAGCGGGGTGACACCGACTCCCGGTACGCCCGGGCCAGGGACCGGATCAGCGTCTCCACGACCTCGTCGTTCGAGCCGAACGTGAGGCGGACGTGCGTGTCGGGGGCGTGCACATCGGCGCCGCGGATTGTCGGGATGCCGTTTCGGAGCAGCGTCGCGTCGATATCGGCGGGCGTTTCCCCCAGGTGCGCGCGGTTCACGAGCATGAATGCGCCGGCTTGGGGCCGCCCCTGTTCGGTGAGGCCCATTTCGGTGATGCCGTCGCAGATCAGGTCGCGCCCGGTGGTGGCGATGGTGCCGGGGATGTCGTGCGGTCGAAGGCGAGGCCGCGATCCGTCGCACGCATGGCTCGCCTGGCGCCCGCCATCCGTCCCACAACTACCGGTTCCTGCGGCCGTCTTCGGCATGGACCGGGCCGTCGACGGCGTGGCGGCACGAGCGGTCCTCGATGATTCCGGATTCCCGAGCGCCGCCCGGTGTGCTGCCGTACGGTTCTCGTGTCGTGCTGTGCAGCCGCGTCCGTCGGGGGGATCCGTGCGCCGTCTCCGTGTGCCGTTCGTCGCGGCCGGCCTTGCCTTGATCGTCTGCGGTTGTTCGGGCGGCGGGGGCGGCTCCGCCGCTCGTACGCCGACCGATCGGGCGCCCGCGTCGGCCGGTCGGGCCTCCGGGAGTGCCGGCACGGACGGTGGGGATCCGGGCCCCGCATCGACTCCCGCCCTGCCGAGTACCGGTCGGCTCGTCCGCACCTTCACCGACGAGTCGGGCGCGCGGCTGGACGGGCCGCTGGCTTTCAGCCCGGACGGTAAGCACATTGCCGGCCCCGGTCAGGGCGCCGACGCCTTCGTCTGGGACAGCGCGTCCGGTGCCGCGGTGAAACTGACGGACCCGGTCTTCCCCGGGCGTCCCGTGTCTTCGCTGTCGTACACGCGCGATGGCAGGGAGTTGGTGACGACGGGATATCAGGACCGCGCCTGGGATCCGGCCACCGGGGCACTGATGCCGGGCGGTTTCCCGCCGCTGACAGCTGCCCAGAACGTCGGTGGGAACCCCGACCAGGGCCTCGGGTTCGGCCGCGACGGCACGACGTTCTACGTCTATACGGGGGTGTCCGCGCCCACCGTGGCCGTGGGCACGTACACGCTGTCCGGCACCGCGCTGGCCCCGGGCGCGTCGCATCACCTGCCGTCGGCGCTCGATACGGCGGCCTACCCGCCCGTGGTCAGCCCGGACGGCCGCTCGGTCATCGGCGCCGCCGCCACGGCCACCGCGCACGCCCCTTCCCTGGTCGATCTCGCCTCGGGCACCGCCACCCCGGTCGTACTCCAACCCATCGACACGAGTCCGGGTACCGATACGACGGCGGTCGGATACAGCCCGGACGGCAAGCTCCTCGCCGTGGCCCGGTTGCAGTCCGGCGGGGAGGCGGTGACCCTGTACGACACGACGACCTGGACGAAGACCGTCTCCTTCCGCGGAAACGCGTTCGCTTTCAGTCCCGACGGCAAAACGCTCGCCGTCGGAAGCAACGACACGGGCCCTGGGGTGCAGCTGTACGCCGTCGCCGACGGCAAGGGCATCGGAACCCTTACGATGGCGGGCGAACTCGCCCATTCCCCGGGGGCCTTGGCCTTCAGCCCGGACGGCGGCGAACTGGCCGCGGCTGAGGGCTTGGCGGGGATCGAACTGTGGAGCGTGCGCCCTTAGCACTCCGTGCGCCGCACTCCCCCGGCGTCGACACGGCCGCTCGCGCGCTCGGCGGTTCCGTACCCCGGTTGTGCGCCCAGGGCGGTAGGCATCGGGAATGCGGCGTAATGGCGCGCTGGTGAAAGCCCGCCCGCCGAATCTTTCGCCCCAGAGGATGTCGATGCATTCCTCGCCATCCCCCGGGCGGTTGCGATACCGGGCGGTGGCGAATAGGGCGCGACCGCCCCACGCTGTCGCTCCGCGCCGCCGATCACGATCGCCTGCCGCATGCGAGAACGCCCGGTGGCGGGGACGCCGCGGCCGGTAAGTGGCCGAGTCGTCCCGCGCCACCGGGCGGGTAAAGCGGCACCGTCTCGAAGCGTCGACATCCGCACCTCCCGACGCGTCGACTCGGTGGCGAACATCTCGAGTTCGGTTGATTCGAGTTCGGTCGACTCCCGCTCGGGCTAACTCAGGCTCAGCGTGAGTGCCCCCGAGTAGGTGCCCGGGCGTACGAACGCCGGGGTCGTCAACGTCAGGGCGGCGTCCGCCGAAACGCTGCCGCCCGTGGCTCGGCCCCCGACCGGCGTCTGTGTGCACAACTGGGCCTGGTCCGCCCCGAGCGGCCCCGGAGTGCCGGGGGTGACCGTTCCGGGCGCGCCGTCGGCCGCCACGCACGCGGGGGTCCAGGACACGCTCCCCGCCGGGAGCTTGTCGGTGCCGTTCTCGGCCGTCAGCTCCGACATCGTGCCGGTGAGCGACCACCCGAGGTCGGTCCCTCGGGCATCGACCACGGTGACCCGGTTGAGCGCGGCGTTCAGGCGCAGCGGTTTGCCGTCGATCGTCGCGCTACCGAAGTCGATCCGACCGCCGGCCTGGGACATCGTCAGGCCGCCGGGCTTGATCTGCCCACTGACCGACTGGGTCAGCTGGGCCGGGCCCTCGCCCACCGTGTACGGCGTCCGCTTGCCGATCGCGGGGTTGCCGAACTCGTACGCCGCGACCGCGGCGGTGGTCGCCGCGGTCACCGTGAACGTCGCGGTGAACGAGCCGTTCGCGTCCGCGGTGGTGGTCACGGCGTCCTCCGTCGGTGCCCCGGGCTCGTCCTGGGGTTGGACGGTGATCTGGGCGTTCGGTGAGAACGCGGTACCGGTGACGGTCACGCGGGTGCCGACCGGACCGGTGTTCGGGCTCAGCACGAGGCCCCGCCCGCCGACCGGTACGGACACCACGGTCAACGGCGCCTCCATGGCCACCGATCCCGATGTGACCTTCAGGATCGCCGCCGTACTGGGAACCGCGCCGGCGACGTGCACCCACCCCGACAGCACGCCGTCGACGACCTTGACGTCGCTCGCGGCGATGGTCGAGTAGCCGTTGTCGCAGAATCCGCCGAACTCGGGGAAGCACATGGTCAACCCCACCGGACCGGCCGGCCAGTGCGCGCCGGACAGCGTGACCCGGGAGTTCGAGTCGACGGTGCTCGGCGTCGCGGTCAGCGTGGGCGCCTGACTGCCCTGTTCGACCGTGTACGACGCGACCACGCCGTTGCCGGAGATCGGCACGCACGTCGCCGTCGCGAGCAGGTTTCCGTTGACGATGGTCTGCACCACGATCGACTTCAGGGTGAGGTCCACCGTGGATCCGGCCGCCGCGCCGACGATCGTCGCGGGCACGGTGAACGGAGGCGGCACGATGGGCGTGTTCACCTCGATCGGTGTTTCGAACGACGGCGGCGCCACCGAGAGGTCATCGGTCGTGCCGCCGGACATGGCGAACGTGTACACGGACTTGATCGTCGCGAGCGGAATCGGGATCGGGCTGGTCGCCGGACTCCCGCCCGCCACGACGTGCATCGAGGTGGCGCCGTCACCGTGCGTCGGGTCCAGGGTCACCTCGAACCGCTGCTGCCCCTCGGGAGCGCCGACCGGGGTCGTGCACCGCATGACCGGGGTCACGGTGCCCGCGCCCGCCGACGGCGCGAGGGCCACCAGGCCGCCGCCGAGGGCCAGGGCGGCGGCGGCCGACACGGCCCAGCGATGGTGGGTCAATCTTCGGGATAGCCGTTTTGACACGTTGCTCCTTCGTGTGGACGGCCGGTGCGGACGACCTGTTCGGAGCCCGTCGGAAACGAAAGGCGTAGCGAACCATTCGCACATTTGGATCATCCATAGTCAAGAGCAAGATGCGACCCGATTCATTCGACACGTGTCACCATGATCGAGAAATACCCGGGAAACCGAATATTCTTTGCCGATATGAGTGGTCGTGAATTGCGATCATGAATTATCGATCTTGACTTTCGCCGTCGGAGAATTACGTGCCGATCCTGCTTGACGGAATCCGAAACTTCGGATTCACTCCAAATGCGCCGACAGGAACTTTCCGCAGTATCTGTCGAAAGGGGCACCTTCCATGTCACGATCCAAGGCCCTCGCGGCCGGCGCCGCCGTCTTCGCCGGTGCCATGGCCGCGACCGTCGGGCTCAGCGGCACAGCCACGGCCGGCGGCCCGTCCACCGCGAAGTACGACTGCCTGACCTCGGTCGGGGTCAGCTACACCGGCAAGAGCGCGACGTTCACCACCAACGCGTCGCACCAGATCTCGGCCACCATCGCACTCGCACCGCTGATCACCATCAACAACGGCGACCTCACGATCACCGCCAACCTCGGGGGTCCGAGCGGCACGGTCACGTTCAGCGGCACCGCCGGCACGTCCGGCCCCTTCGGTCCGGTCAACCTGGGTCCGCTGAACAAGACGGCGGGCACGATCTCCGCCGGTCAGGCCCTGACCGTGATCCAGTCGGCCAGTGCGCCCAGCGCCACGAACTGGTCGGTCAAGCTGCACCACAACCCCAACAACGTCGACATCTGGTGTGTCGGCAAGAGCGCGTTCAGCCCGGCTTTGACCTACTGATCCACCAGCCCGCCCTCGGCGCGGCGGGGGATCGACGGCAGGGGGTTCGACGCCGCTTCGATCGTCACGTAAGGGCCGGCCAGGCCCGAAGTGCCGTCGAACCCCGGTGCGCGCGACGTCGCCACGCCACGACGTCGCGACCTCGCGACGGCCCGACTCCCGACCCTCGGCCGCGCGACGAGCCGCCGTCCGCGCCGTCTATGCCGAGTGATCGCCGGTCTTCCGACGTCCCCTCCCCCGCGGGCTCGGACAACTCCCCCACCGCGCCACCGATATCGGCTCACGTGGCCTGTTGGTCTTCCGTCCCGGCGATGGACTGCAATGCGATCAGTTGTGCCTGACCGTTGCCCGCCGACCAACCGTCGAGAGCGTTCTCGGTCAGCGTGACGAACACGTCGCCGGCACGTACGCCGACTTCGGTCAGGTTCGCTGCGATGCGTCGATACAGATCCAGCTTGAGTTCCCGACGTCGTCCGGTCACCAGGGTGATCTGTACGTAGACGATGTCCTCGCGAGCCACGTCGAGGTAGTCCGGGTCAAAGATCAACTCGTCCGGGGCGTGCGGGGTGACGATCTGGAAACGGTCCTCGGCCGGGATGCCGATGGCGTCGACAAGAGCCCGGTGGACGCCGTCGGCAATGGCGCGGCGCATGGCGGGCGGGCGGGTGGAGGCGAGGTCGATACGCACCAGGGGCATGAGTCGCTCATTTCCGTCAGTGGTCGTACGGTAGGGTGAAGTGTACGACGCTGATCGAACACTTTGCCAAGGAAGTCGATTGTCCCTACGCTCCAGTCGCCTCACGCACGCCGATCCGGCCTCGGTGTCCCTCCAGGACGCGCTCGACGCGTTGAGCGATCCGGTACGCCGCGCGATCCTGCGGGAACTCGCGGCCGCGCCGGATTGGGAACGCGCATGTGGCACATTCGACTTGCCCGTCACCAAGGCGACGCGCAGCCATCACTTCGCGGTCCTGCGCGCAGCGGGCCTGGTGGAGCAGCGGGACGAGGGATCGCGGCGTCTCAATCGGCTGCGTCGTCCCGAATTCGAGCTCCGATTTCCGGGTCTCCTGGATCTGGTCCTCCGCGAGCCGCCGCCCTCTTGAGCCGCCGCCCTCGTGAACTGCCGGAAGGGCCGCATCCGGTCGACGCTGTCGTGGGGTGGGTGCGGCACGCCGGGACGCCGTCGAGGCCGGCGATACCCCGGGAGAGCGCGGCGCGTTGCGCGGCAACGCCGCGAGCCACGCCCGCGTCCGCGCCCGCGCAGCGGGCCCGACGAACGCGGCGGTTCGACGGGTTGCGGCGCGGGCGCGTGATCGGCGGCCGGGCGCCGGGGCCGCCCGAGGGCTCATGCCCGCAGTTCGGTCCACGTCCAGGTGCCGCCGACGCGTACGTACAGGCGCTTGTCGGCGGTGTCGACGGCCATCGTGCCGTCGAGCGGGGGGTATTGGAACGACGCGTCGGTGACCGGGCCCGCGACCAGGCGCAGCGGTGGGTTGGGCTGGTTGCGGGTGGGGATGGCGCCACTGGCCTGTCCGCCGGTGTTGCCGTAGGAGTTCTCGACACGGAAGTCGCCGGTGGAACTCTGTTCGTAGTAGATGTGCGTCCCGGCGGGTTTGGTGCCGTACAGGCCGTTGACGTTGCGCAGGACGCCGGTCTGACCCTTCGCCGAGTACAGGATCACGCCGGAGTTGACGGTTTTCGTCGTGCCGCACGCGATGAGGGTGTCCTCCAGCGCGCTCACCGAGGGGGCCCAGTCGATGATGTTCTGCGGAGTGCCGTACCCGGTGGCGAAGTTGCCCGCGTACGCGTAGATGTTGCGGGCGAACACGTGTCGGCAGGACGCGTCGACCCTGAAGTGTGGTCCGCCCTTCATCGCGGATGTCTCGAACTTGCAGTCGGTGATGTGGATTCCGTTGGGATTGTTGGTTCCCGCGGTGCCCTGGGTGACCCACAGCGCGCCGGTACCGAAGTTCTCCAGGCGGCAGCCGGTCAGGTGGACCTGGTTGACGTTGTCGGTGCTGTAGCCCCATTCCCAGGTGTTCGCGGTGGAGGAGTTTCGCAGCCAGACGTTGGGGTGTCGACTGCTGTCCGCGGGGCCCGTGCAGGATTCGACGACCATGTCGTGGAATCGCGAGTCCCACAGTTCGACGGCGTCGACGGCGATGTCCGCGTTGCTCGTCAGGTATACGTCGCGAATGTGGGCGTTGTTGGTGTAGTAGAGCTCGAGCAGCAGGCCCGTCCTGCCGTTGCCGTTGAGGCCGAGGTTCTCGATCGCGCAGTAGCGCCGGTGCGTGGTGCCCTTCGCGTCGAGTGAGGGGCCGGTGCCGGAGATCCGCAGGAGGATGCCGTCGCTCTTCTTGACCAGCATGGCGGCCTTGCTGCCGGCGCCGATCAGGCGTACGCCGTCGCCGTTCACGGACAGCGCGGCGGCGGGTTTGCCGGCGACGGGCACCGGGGCCACCAGGTATCGGCCGGCGGGGAAGTAGACCGTGCCGCCTGCCTGCGACGCGGCGTCGATCGCGGACTGGACGGCCGCGGTGTCGTCCGCGACGCCGTCGCCGATCGCGCCGTGCGCCTTGACGTCGTACCAGTCCGCGGCGTTGCCCGCCGCGGTCGCCGGGGCCGATGTCGTCGCCACGACCCCGACCCCGACCGCGGTCGCCGTCACCGCGCCGGTCAGGAACGCCCGACGGCCGCCGGCTCTCCGCCGCCTTGTTCCGTCCTCCCCATCCCGCCGTCGTGCTCTTTCGTCGGACGAGTGTTCGCCGTTCATTGCCATACCCCCGTGGAAGCGCCGGACGGATCGCCCGGCTTCGGTGGATGATGCCACGGCGCGTCCTCTGCCGTTGCCTTCGCGTGAAGCGGCCACGCGAAACCCGCGCTTACCGGACACGTCGACGGGACGACGCCGGCCCGGGCAACAGCCGCGCGGGCATTCGCCGGAGGACTGCCAATTCCGTCCGAAGCGGCGAGAGTTGTATCGGCTCCGCCGCGGCGTACCTCACGCCTCGAGGTCCGGACCGCCTCGGGTACACGCTGTCGCCGAGCAATCGGCGAGCCGCAACGGCCGGGTGGGAAAAGCCTCTTGCCTTCGTCGGCGACCGGCGGGAGGATCCGGCGTCCACATCGCGTGGGCCGGCTCGGAAAGGGACGGACAATCCATGGCAACCGAAGCGCATCACCCGCCCGTTGGGACCACGAGCGATCCGGGGACGGTCCTCACTCCGATTTTCGTGGCGGACGCGTGCTCGACGTCCAAGATACTGGCGCAGGGCGGGCGCCTGTGGATGTTCACCGACCGACTCGTGTACGTGGACGTCCCCTTCGCCTCCAAACGCGGCTTCAGGACCGTCGCCGCCAGCCGCAACCACCCGCTGTTCTACTCGGCGAACAAACGTCAGGCGCGCGACGGGGACAACTTCCGGGTGGGCCGCGCCTACGACTTCACTCCCGACGAATGGGCCCGATACCTCGCCGGACAGGACGCGGACCGGATCGTGGAGATCCCCTGGGAATCCATCCAACACTCCCGAATCAAGGTCCACTGGTCCGGTGAGACCAAACTGCGCCTCGAACTCCGAGACGGCAACACGCTCGCCGTCAAGTGGCGCACCGGGTGCGGAGCCGACAGCATGCTCCAAAAGACACTGCCGTTCCAGACCCGCTGATCACGCGGTGTTCGACCCGGGCTTCCCGTCGGTGGTGTGGCGGCGGCGCCCGACGCGCGCGGCCGAGTACCCGACCGATCAGGCCAGGTGGCGGCGGGTCGTCCCGTGGCGGGCCGAGGGTGGATTGCGGGCACCGCGGCTTGGTGGTTGTTCGTGGAGTTCACGCCTTCGCCTCGCGACCTGCTGTGCGGGCTGTGCCCCGTGGAATCCGGCACGTGGGGAAGGGCGTCGACCGGTTTGCGGTCGACGCCCTTCCTTGTGTTCCGCCTGGGCCGCCACCCGGGCTCCGCGCAGCACCGGCGCCACGCGTCCGCGATCCGGCGGGCGATCGGCCGATCCGCGCGGCCGACTTTGTGCCCAAGGCCTACGAATCCGATACCGGACCTCTGCGCCGTGATCCGACGGTCAGCGCATATGGGTCTCGGTGACGCGGTGCAGGTGGACGACGACGTCATACGTCTGCGCGAGACGGATGTTGTTCATGATGTAGGGATCGGGCCAGGAGGCACCGATGCTGCGGGTAGGACGAGGTGTCCCGAGCCAGTCGCGGGCGGCGCGTGGGGCGGTGCGCGTGTCCAGGTAGTAGTCGCGCGTCGAGACCTTCTCCAGTGTCTCCTCGTTGCCGCCGGCCGCTGTCGGCCCGACCTCGCGGGGGCGGAACGGCGACGTGGGGTCGTGTGCGTCGACGGCGTTGAACCGGCCCTGTCCGAAGGTGAATCCGACGGCGACGTAGCGCGAGCCCAACGCGTCGCGGAGGAACTGGCCCTGGACCTTGGGGTACAGGTCGGTGTTGTCGGGTTCGGTGCCCACGTGGGTGTTGTGGGCGGAGAGCAGCACGCGTTCCCCGGTGTACCGCTGCCACCACGCGGTGTTGGCGGCCATGCTCTCGTCCCGGTGCAGCTGTGCCTTGGCGCCCTCGGACCCCATGAAGTCGAAGCCCTGGGACGTGCCGACCTGGGCGATGGACCTGGCGTGTTGCAGTACCAGTTGGTACTCCTTGGGATTGCCGCCCGGTCGCTGCCGTTCCAGCAGGTCGTAGGCGCTGCGGACGTCGTCGCGCATCCGCCGGCGGGTGTCGAGGGGAAGCGTGCGGCGTTGCATCATGGTGTCGCTGACGCCGGCGGTGGGGCGAGACTCCCGGTACAACCGCTGGAACTCGGGCAGCAGGGCGGGGTAATGGCGGGCGACGTAGTCGGTGACGGCGTCGAACTGCACCGTTCCGGCGTAGTTGACGTCGTTGCCGACGACACGCAGGGGGCGGCGGTCGGGGTGGCGTTGGTTCCACTCGCGCATCCAGCGGAACTGGGCGGCCATCTCATGGGTGTTCCACAGCGCTCCGCCGTTTTGGAGTTCGTCGGCCATGAGGGTGTCCAGGTTGCCGGCACCGCCGCGAACCCAGGCATCCAGGCGCAGGCCCGCGCTCCAGTGCATCTCGAACGCGAAGGTGGTGAAGCCGCGGCGTTCCACGAGGTGGCGCAGCAGTCGGTGCTTGATGTTCTGGAACTCGGCGGAGCCGTGCGTTGCTTCGCCCACCCCGAGTACCTTGGCGTCGCCGACCATGCGGTCGAAGGCACGCAGATCGGCGTCCGGGGCGGCGGGGTCCGTGGAGCCCAGTGTGTGCGCGGCCGCGGCAAGGGCCCGTACGGGATTGGTGTCGGTTGCCGATCCCGCGTGTGCGGTGCCGATCCCGCCCACGGTCGCCCCCAGGCACAGCACGATCGGCACGAAGGGGCGCAGCACCTGCCGCACTGCGCCCGAATGTGGGTAACTCTTTTGATTGGAAGTGTGGTTCACGATTGTGCGCGGTACACGCGGAGTGTCGTTTCGCATGCGCCCAGGCTAGGAACCCGGCCCCTCGGCACGCATCGTCCGCCGGCCCGAGGACCGGAGTCCCCCTGCGGCTCGGCCGGTTGGTACTCGGGTCCGGTATCCGATAGCCCGACCGAACTCACGTACTGGGTGACCGAGTTCGTGTGCGGTGCGTGGTGTTCGGTGCGCCGTTCCAAGTGGCGCCGAGGCAAAACGCGTTCGAGGACCTCCCCGAACCGCTGACGGCCGCGCGTCCGGCGCTCCCCACCCCGCCCGACGCACCCAGCACCCGCCGGCCGCCGGCCGCCGGGACGCAGGCGGTCGCCGGTGATGCGAACCCGACAGAAGATGCCGACGTTGCGATGCTCTGGCCCACCGGGAAGGGCGCGTTCGGCCGCGGGCATCACCCGGGAGCCGACGCCCAGCAGGCGTTCGACCACCGCATCGCAGCCGGTCTCCTCGGCAACCTCTCGGATCACCGCGTCGAACGGATCCTCCGCGTGCTCGACCCTGCCGCCGGGCAGCATCCAGGTACTCTCGCCCTCGCGCGGCACATGGTGGGCGACCAGGACTCGTCCACCCTCGATACACATGGCATACGCCGCCAACCGGAAACTCATCCCCGAACCTCCCCTGCGGAACCGTATCCCGCGTCCGCCGACGCCCGGTGCCCGCGCACCCTGGCACCGGCTGGCACAAGTTCGTTGCCGGCATCCGAGTCCGCGTCGGGCAACAACCCCGGCTGCGGCGCGAAGGCCGGGCCGGCACGATGGCGCGCATGAACATCATCCCCGGGCGCGGCGTAGCCCTGGTCGAGATCGGTGACGCGCGATCCGAGGTCGAGGCCAGGACCGGCGAACCGGTTCACGGGCCGGGTCGATCGAAGGCCGTCTACCGCACCGATCCGGCCCTGGTCGTAAGCTACCTGCCGGACGACACCGTCGAGTTGGTCGAACTGGGTCACTCAGCCGGCGCCGGTACCGAGGTGTACCTCGACGACGTCCGGTTGACCTGGCAGTTCCTGGACGACGTAGTCGCCGAGCTGACCGCCCTCGGCCACACCGGCACAGAGACGGACATCGGCTATGCGTTCCGGGCCGGATTCGCGATCTGGTCGATGGGTTCCCGCCATGCCTCCGAGCTCGACCCCGACGCGGACGAGGACGACGAACGCGAGATCGTCGAGGGCGTGTCGGTCGCCCCGTACGCCTACTTCACCGATAGCTGAGCACAGCCGATTCGAGCGCGTGGCGAACGCGTGTGTTCGCCGTGGGCTTCCCGTTCCCCGGGGCCGGGATGCTCCCCGGCCCGCACGGTGGTTCGCGAAGCCGCGCGATCGGGGCGCGACGGCGGCGTCCCCGTCACGGCGTCGCTCCCGATGGGCTACCGTGAACGGATCTCCTACCCGGACGGCGGCCGCTATGCCGCCGCCGTCTTCACCCGGTCTCGGCCGAGTTCGGACGATGGCGCGATCAGTCGCGCCATCGGTACCGCCGCGGCCAGGGCCGTCGCCGCTCTGCGGGACGAACGCCCGTAACGTGGCGGACGTTGCTCGCCGCAGCAGTTGTACATCCTCGCAGTGACGAATCCGCGCAGTGGCAGCGCTACTTCCTCAGCAAACGGTCGAGACGCGCTCGCAAGGCGGGCGAAGTCAGTCCCACGTCACGGTTGTCGCGGCCGTCGAGCATGTGGTCCAGCCAGCGTTCGTACCAGGCCAGGAAATCGGTGGCCGACGAGACATCAAGCCCCAGAGGCCGTCGGCGTTGCCGGTGACGACGCGGCCTGCCAAGAGCCCGGTAAGGCCGACAAGCACCAGATCGCTGCACCCCGCCTCGATGACGTGCAGGAATAAGTCGCCTTGGTGAGGCGAGCCGCCGGCGGACGTGAACCCCCGAGGGCGACCGGGTTCGCCTCGAGGATCTATCGTGAACAACCGACACGACCACAACGGCATCAGACCGTAGAAGGGCGACGCTCCGCCTTCGCCCAGCGTGGTCAGGAAGCTGCGGTGGGAATCGGGCAGTTCGATGTGATGGTCGGCCTCGGACTCGGCAACTCTCGGATCGTGCAGGGGGCGTTCGAGGCGGAACCCGTGCGGCTATGCCCGATATCGCGCACCCGACCCGACGAGGCGGGGTGGGGGCGGCGGCCGTCCTTGGTGGGTCCGGGGGCGGGTTCGCGGTGTGGTGGCCGGGGACTACGCTGCCTGGTCGGGCGTGGTGGCAGGAAGTGGGGCGGTTCCGGGGAGGGGCTGTCGGGGGGAGGCGTGGTGGGTGTTCGGGTGGAGGGTTCCGGTCTGGTTCGGGCATGTCCCGACTGTGGGGCGGACGTTCCGGCGGAGGAACGATTCGTCGCCTGGTGTGCGGAGTGCGGGTGGAACGTGGATCCCGCCGGTGCCGAGGAGCCCGCGCCGGGGCGGATCGAGGCGGCTCGGCGACGGCTCGCGCACCGCGACGGGGAGCGGCTGCTCGCCGAGGTCGAACGCGGCGGGGACGCTCGGCAGCCTCGCGACGCGAAGCGGGTGCTCACCTACGCGGTGGCCGTGCTGGTGCATGCCATGACGCTGGTGCTGCTCGTGCTCGGCGTGGTGCTTCCGATCGTGGCCTGGGGCACCGTGTTCGGGCCGGTCCTGGGGGTGTTGTTCCTGGCGATGGCCTGGGTGCTGCGACCGCGGCTCGGCGCGCTGCCCAAGAACGCTCCCGTGCTCGAACGGGCTTGCGCACCGGCGCTGTTCGCGCTGATCGACGAGATCGCGACGGTCGCCGGCACGACCGGGGTGGACGCGGTGGTGATCGATGGGCAGTCCAACGCGGGCGTAACCACGTACGGTCTGCGCCAGCGGCGGGTGCTCCATCTCGGGCTGGGCCTGTGGGAGGTGCTGACGCCGCGACAACGCGTCGCGGTCCTCGGCCACGAACTCGGGCACTACGCCCACGGCGACACGCGGCACGGCGTCGTGGTCGGGTGCGCGTTGCGCTCGTTGCGGGTCTGGTACTACCTGCTGGCTCCGGCCCGGCGGCCGGGGCCGGGCAGCGTGGTGGTCAACTCGCTGATGTTCCTGCCCCGATGGGGCGTCTACGGGGTGCTGGCCCTGCTCGACCATCTGTCCGTGGGCGCGGCGCAGCGTGCCGAATACCTCGCGGACCGCACCGCCGCCCGGGCCGGATCCAGTGCGGCGGCCGTGGAACTCATGGATCGGCTCCTGATCGGCGACTCGGTCGACGCCGAGGCGCGGCGGCAGGCCGTTGTGGCGAACACCCGCGTCGGGCGGCCGGTGCCGCGCGCCGAGCTCGAGGCGGGCCTGTGGGCGAACCTCGCGGCGCATGTCCGAGGCATCCCGGAGCGGGAGTACGAACGGCTGCGGCGGGTCTCCGCGTTGCGCGGGCACAGCGTCGACGCCACCCACCCGCCGACCCATCTGCGTCGGCAACGGGTGCGCAACGACGAGCAGTACCCGGGCCTGGTCCACCTCGACCACGACCGCGACACCACGATCGGCGACGAACTCGCGAACGCACGAGCGCAGTTGGCCAGGGAAGTACTCCGCGACACGACCCGCTGAGCGGAAGTCGCGAAATCGGATGCCGGCGCCCTCGCAACGAGGGCCGCGACGACGCCAATGCGCTCGATACCCATGCACGGCCCAACAAATCGGTTCCCCGCGGGGCACGGCCGACCACCCGAACGAACCCCCACCGCCACCACGACCGGCGGCGCCCGTGACTGCTTTCTGTGGACCAGGAAGGAGCCCTACTGCCCGCGACGCGTCGACGAAAACGTCGCCCTGACAGCCCTGCTCATCGCCACCGGGCACACCCGCGCCCGGGACTCGGACCCCGCACACGGGTAACGCCGCTCCCACCCCGCCCCGAGGGGCACGTCGGGCGCGCGGCCGGGGACGCCGCCGGCCCCGGTTGGGACCTGACGGTCGACAACCTGAGCGATGGACCGCGAACGGCAACCCCCATGATCGTGCGCACGCCGGATCCCGACGATTACCCACCAGGTCGGCAGCCGATTCGGCGGCTCCACGCTCGACCCCCTGGCGCGCTGGTCATCGTGCATGGTCCGTGGCGTGGCCACCGACGCGGGCGCCGGCCCCGTGGCGCTCGGCCTCGATGGCCGGCCGCAGCACATGACGTGACGTGTGGTCGTTCCCGGCATCCTGTCGGCCGACACCAGAGGTCTCGGTCACATCAGGATGCCGAGTACGAGGATCAGCACAGTGGTGACCATCACCAGGAGAATCCCACCGCACCCGTCGTTGGCCTGGCGCTTCCTCGGCCGCGATCCGCTGGGGCGTTTCCCGCCCATGTGGGCGGCGCAGTAGCGCTTGCCCGGCACGGTCGGCTTCCCGCAGGTCGTCCCGCCCCGCCCGCGCACCGTCGATCGCTGACACCTGCCCACGTGAGCCTCCCGGGTCCGACGGATGGTCACCCCATGCTGTCGAACTCTCGCCGCCCGTACCGGCAGTTCGCCGAAACCGTCCCGGCCGGCTCCTGGTCGAGCAGGCGCGGGACTTCGGCGGCCGACTCACGGCCAAGGTCGGCCGGGGCGGGTGCGGTTCGCGCGTTCGGGCCCTGCGGCTCTGCGACACGGAGATCGCGCGGAGCCGCTCCCGTCCGCGGCGGGTGCTCCCCATGCCGTGTCATGCTCGGGCCCATGAAGATCGCCGCTGCCCAACTGACCTGTGTCCCCGGGGACATACCCACGAATGTTCGGCAACTCGCGGCTCTTGCCGTGCAAGCGCGCGAGCAAGGCGCCGAGCTGATCGTGTTCCCGGAGCTCGCGCCGACCGGGTACGAACTCCGCATGGCGGCCGAGGATCCCCATTTGTGGGTGGCTGCGGACGATGCCCGCCTGGATCCGCTGAGGGGCATCGGGATTGCCTGCGTCGTCAACTGTGCCGTCCCGACCGACGAAACACGGCCCGCCATCGGAACCTTCGTCTACGGCGGCGCGGGCGAGCTGATCACCACGTACCTGAAGCAGCACCTCTACGAGAACGAGCAGAGTGTGTTCACCGCGGGTGATCGGGACGGTCGCTTCGAACTCGGTGGTCTGCGCTTCGCCCTCGCCACCTGCTTCGACAACCACTTTCCGGACCTCACCGCCCGCGCCGCGGCGGACGGTTGCCATGTGCTCCTGGCCAGTTCGCTGTACGGCACGGGCGACGGCATCCGCGAACGGGCGACGGTCTACCCGGGCATCGCCAAAGACTCGAACATGCATGTCGTCCTCGCCAACCACGTCGGCTCCGCGGGCCCATGGACCGGCTGCGGCGGCGCCGCGGTGTGGGCCCCGGGCGGCACCCTCCTTGCGGAGGCCGACAACCACACGACCTCGCCGGCCCTCGCCGACGTCCGCTAGCGACGGATGCCACGTTCGGCAGCGGGGCGTTGCGCGCCGGGCGCCACCGTGGCCGACGGTCGGCAGTACGACCGCGGCCGTCTGGCAGGACGCACCGATTATGCGGGACATCCGGCGCCGTGTGGTTTTGGACATGACGATCCCTGGTGCGTCCGGACATTGTCCGCTCGGCCCGGTCGGTCGTCGACCTGGAATTTCGGCCGCGCGACGCGTCGAACTCGGCGCTGGCGCTTGGTGGTTGGGGGTCGGATACACTGCCGGCTGTTCATCCGGGGGAAGGGGCGGGCATGTCCGGACCGGGCATCGAGCCGTTGCACGACGACGATCCGACGTGGATCGGGCCCTATCGGCTGCTCGGCCGGATCGCCTCGGGCGGGATGGGCCGGATCCATCTCGGTCGCGGCACCGACGGAGGTCTCGTCGCGGTCAAGACGCTGCTCGCCGACGGCGAGGTGGGCACGGTGAATCGGCGTCGGTTCGCCCGTGAGGTCAAGATCGCCCGGCAGGTACGTGCCGAGCACACGGCGCGCGTCCTGGCCGCCGACCCGGACGCCGAGCGCCTGTGGATGGCCACCGAGTACGTCCCCGCCCCGTCGCTCGCCGAACTGGTGCGGCATGCCGGGACGTTGTCCGGTTCGGCGGTGCGCTGGGTGGCCCGCGGCACCGTGGAGGCTCTGGTCGGCCTGCACCGCCAGGGCATCGTGCATCGGGACGTCAAGCCGCAGAACCTGCTGCTGCCCGCCGAGGGGCCGTGTCTGATCGACTTCGGGATCTCGCACGCCCAGGACCTGACCCGGACGTCGCTCTCGCTCGGGACCGTCGCGTTCACCTCACCCGAACAGGCCCGCGGCGAGGAGTCGACCGCCGCGTCCGACGTCTACTCGCTGGGGGCCACGCTCTTCCACCTCGCGGTGGGCCGGGCGCCCTACCCCGTGGGGGAGGACATGATGCGGCTGCTTGCCCGGGTGGCCGATGCGGATGTGGATCTCACCGGTCTGCCGGCCGAGTTGGCGCCGGTGATCGAACCGTGCCTGGCTCTGGACCCGGGCGATCGGCCCACATCGGCGGAGGTGCTGTCGAGGGTGTCAGTGGACCTCGCGGAGGCACCCACGGCCGAGCGGATCGTGGGGTGGTTGCCGCCGCGATGGTCGGCGTTGGTGGCGGAATACGCCCGGTACGGGCAGGACTTGTCGGCGTGGTCGTGGGACGGGGATGTCACCCGGGTCGATACCGACAACGACGCCGGCGACACCACGGACGACGCCATCGACGACGCCACCGCTGCCGATCCACCGGAACCTCCGCCCGGAAGGCGGGCCCGGGTGCTCGTTCGAGCGGTCCGGCTGCTCATGGTGTCCATCCTAGTCGCCATCGCCGGCTTCCTCGGGATCGCGTACTGGTACAGCGAGCAGGCCGAGAAGCTCAGTGCCACCGATCGGGCCTTCCAAGCGCTGACCCCGGGTGACTGTCTGGGTTCGACGCCGGTCGCCGGCGAGTGGGCGAAGCGGGCTCCGAGCGTGGTCGACTGCGGCCTGCCGAACGCCTACGCACGGGTCACCTCGGTTCCCGGCGTGAACGGTGGATCGTGCCCGGTCCGCCCCGAAGTCATCCTCTGGTTGCGCGCGTTCCCGAAGGCGGAAACCTTCGTGCTGTGCGCGGAACGGCTGTACCGGGTCGGTCAGTGCACCGTGGGCAAACGCGAAGGGGGGTACATCACGAGTGTGCAGATGCACGAGGCCTGGGACTGTCGGACGACGCAACTTCCCGCCGGATATACCGAGTTGCTCAGAATCACCGAATACCCGGCAACCGGGCAGAAGTGCCGCCGGGACGACCGGGATACGGCGGATTCCGGCGAGTACTTCCGCTACGTCGTCCGGACCGGTGAGGTCGCGTGTCTGGTCCGGGTGTGAGCGGTGGTCGGCAACCAAGCGATCCGCAGCCGCCGACCGCCCTTGGTACGGCCTTCGATGAACGGCACCCGATGAACGGCCTGCGATGAACACCCCGACCACCCCGGACGCCCCGGATACCCCGGACACCCCACCCCTCACCGCGCTCCGCCTCGACCCGCTGAGCCGCGACGACCCGGACCGCCTCGGCGACTACCGCCTGATCGGCCGACTCGCCTCCGGCGGCATGGGCCGCCTGTACCTGGCTCGCTCGACCGCGGACGGCAGTCTGGCCGCCGTCAAAACTCTGCTCGCCCGGGGCGGGATCGGCGAGGTCGAGCGTCGCCGGTTCGCACGCGAGGTCGGGCTCGCGCGGCGCGTTCGCGGCGAGCACACGGCGCGGGTCCTGGCCGCCGACCCCGAGGCGGCCCGTCCGTGGATGGCGATCCGGTACATCCCGGCCCCCTCGCTGGCCGAACTCGTCGCCTCCCGGGGCACCGCCGACGAGGCGTGCGTGCGTCGACTCGGCGCGAGTTGTGCGGCGGTATTGCTGGATCTGCACGAGGGGGGCATCGTGCATCGTGACCTCAAGCCGCAGAATATGCTGCTGCCGAACGCGGGGCTGCGGTTGATCGACTTCGGCATCTCGCACGCCGTGGACGTCACCCGGACCCACCTGACCCTGGGCACCATCGCGTTCACCTCCCCCGAACAGGCTCGGGGCGAGCCGTCCACCGCGGCGTCGGACGTCTACTCGCTGGGGGCTACGCTCTTCCATCTCGCCGTCGGGCGCCCGCCGTACCCGGAAACGGGAAGCGACCTGCGGCTGCTCGCCCTGGTCGCCCGCGCCCAGGTCGATCCGGCCGATCTGCCGGCCGGACTCCGCGAGTTGATCCTCCCCTGCCTGGCCCTCGAACCAGACGACCGGCCACGGACCGCGGATCTGCTCGGCGCGTTCACCGAGCCGGGACGGGCACCGGGCCTGCCGAACGCCGCCGAGCTGCGGATCCCCGACGGCTGGCGCGTGCTGATCGACGCGTACGAACGCGAGGGCCGCCAACTCGCGGCGGTCGGACCGCACTTCGCTCGCCCCACAATCGTCACGGCACCGCCACGGCCGCCCTCGCCGGCGCAACCCGCCGCCACCCGAGCCGATCGCACCATGCCCGAACCGGCATCCCCCGGACGTCCCGGCGACCGGCACGACCGTCGGCCCGGCGAACCCGGCGACGTCCCACGCAGGTTCGCGGGCCTGTCCGCAACCGGTTGGCGGGCCGCGGCAAAGGCCGGTACCGCGCTGACCGTACTCGTGGTCTACGCCCTGCTGCTGCTCGCGGTCCTGGCCGTGGTGGTCGCCATCGTCGTCGCGGTCGCCCGCGAATGATGCGCGGTGACCACGCGCGACCTCGATCCGCGACACCCGGTCGGGGCGCGACTCGGTCCCTTCAACTTGGAGAGAGCCGGCGACGTGGCGGTCCGCGAGGGCGACTCACCGTGTCCGCTCGCCGCGAACTGCCGCCTGCGCGGGGCGCTTCGGCGTGCGCAGGAGGCGTTTTCTACGCCTCGCTCGACCCGATCACCCTGGGCCGACCTGATCACCTCCGAGGCCCGCGCGGGATGCATGGACCTGACGGACAACGCCATCCCGACCGCCGCGCGCGCCGCCCGGTGCGGCCCACTGCCCTTCATGCGGGCGATACACGCCCGGCTCATCGAACGCGGCGTCCCCGCCGCCGACATCCACTACGAGGACTTCGGCCCCGACCTGTGGCTCGGCGGCGAATTGCCGGGTGGCTCGTGTCGGCCGGATGGTTCGGGCGCAGCGTCTTGACGCTCACGCTCCGGGGTCTCCAGCCGGTCGGCTTCGTGCTGGGGTTGTGCGTTCGCGACTGCCTCGCCTGGCCCGTCCCGGACGGACCCGGCGGCGGGACCCTGTGGTTGCACGCCGCCGACACCGGCACGGGGCACTCCGTCGCCGCGGTCGGGTCCGCCCCGGGGCGCAGTCCGAGTGTCCTGCAGAGCGGGCCCCGGCGCCTGTGGGACGAGGTCGAGACGGCATGGCGCTGGCGGGACGGGCAAGGGCGTCCCACCGTCCAGGACTTCTGCCTCACCGCCACGATCACCTCGACCGGTGAGACGGCCGCCGTCGCGCAACAGGCATGGTACCGCGACCGGAAGCATCCACTCGCCATGCGGACCACCACCGCGATGCGGGACATCTGACCGCACATCACACTCGTACGCCTTGGACTGCCGTCCGTTCCTCTCCGGACTCGGCCTTTCGGGAATAGGTGTCGCGTTCGCGGGCAACGGGTCGATTCGGCGCCGGTGTCCGGGCCTTGGCGTGCGGGCGATGCACGCTACGGCGAGCAGCCACGCCGGCTCCCCCGCCGGCCCGCGATCGACCGCTTCGGGTCGTTCGTTCTGTGCATACGACAGGGCGCCCGGTGCGAACGACACGCACGCGCACAGACGCCACGATGGCAGTGTCGACACAGGACGTCGACGCACCGAAGGCGTTCGACACGCGGAGGCCGGCAAGGTACCGCAACATGGGGAAAAACAATGCAGTTCACCGGAAGCGCACTTCGCCGCACGGCAACCATGGGGGTGCTGTCGATCATCTTCGCCGGCGCGGGCCTCGCGGCCTCCGTCGGACCGGCGAGCGCGGTCAGCAACTGAGGCACGCGACGGGTCGGGGGTCGAGCGCTCGGCCCCCGACCCGTCCCGGCCCATCGCGCCGGGGACTTCGCCCTGAGGCCCGTGCTCGACGGGACCGGTTCGGCCGGGCATCCGTCCCGGTCACGTCGATACCCCGTCGGGTGGGACCTCGACGACGGACCTGTCTCCCGCGATGGGTACGCCGAGGATCTCGTGTGCGCGGCGTTGTGCCGTGTGTGCCTCGCGCAGTCCGTCGCGGCCCCAGCCCAGGAGATCGACGGCGGTTGCCGGGTCGACCAGGAGGCGACGCCATTCCCGTCCGGTCGCCGGGTCCGGCCGCGCCGGCCCCAGGCGGGCGAGGCGGGCCGCGTAGCGGACGCGGGCGACGGGGGTCCCGCCATAGATCAGGGCGTCGTGGTCGTGGAGGTAGCCGAGGTAGGTGTGCGCTCCCGGTACGGCGCCGGCCTCCTCGTACGCCTCGCGGGTGAGCGTCGCCCACGTGTCGGCATCCCCGTCCTCGGTGGCGCCGCCGGGCAGCGCGAGCATGCCTCTGTCCGCGACCAGGAGTACGCGTCCGTCGTCGGCGAACAGCCACCCCGACGACTGGGCAACGGGCAGCGTGTCGGGCACGGGCTTGTCGGGGTGCCAGATCCAGGGGCGGCCCATGCGCGGGGCGGCTTCCAGGCCCAGTTCGCGGCGCAGCGGTTCGTTGCCGTGGTCGGCGGCGCGGATTCGGGTCAGGCGTTGGTCGGTGTGTCGAGCGCGCGCCACGCCGTCTCGGCCGCCATCGGCAACGCCACGGCCTGCTCGGCGGTGCCGGCCGTCGGGCCGGGGGGAATGACCACCGCGCTCAGCGGACCGCACCGCCGATGGCCGGCGGGGCGTTCACGAGAGCGTAGCCGTCTTCGTTTTTCGCCCGCGCACCGTGCGCGTTGGGCAAGTTCGTGCATTCTTGCCAACCGGACGGTCGCCGGCTATCCCTCTGCACAGCCTTGTGGGTGACCGGATTGGTGAGTCCCTACAAGACGAACAGTCGATACCGGAGCCGCTCCCGCCGTGTGCAATGCGCCAGAAGCGTGAAACATAACGCGCATTATGCTGTCGACGGTACATTCCCAGTAGCATGCTCGCGGCGGCGGTCACCACCGTGTACCGGCGTCGCCGACCGACCCTGCTCTCGGGCGGGCGTCAAACCACCGGGTCGAAATCCCGCAGAATATATGCGCAAAACACCGCGAACCCCCCTCACGAACGATCACCGACGTCCGAAGGATTCGCGATCGAGGAAATCCGAAAAGGAGACAGACCACCCAGAATTCACCGGGCACGGGCCGGGGACATGGAACCGCGAGCGGAAGTCGACTCGCGACGTCGCCATGCGCTGCCTCCCATACGCGTGCCGTCGAGCCGATATCCACCGGGTGGATGTACGGCGATTCATCTTTGCGCGGCGAGCACACAGTCGGGACGGAACGGGTGCGGTTTCTGTGCGGTTTCGTACGAGTGCGACCATCATCCGTGACACCGATCGCGCCGGGCGTGCCTGTGGCCTGTGGCCTGTGTAACGCCGCGACGGCCGCGATTCGTGAACCGACGGAATGTCGGATCCGGCGGAAACGGATTCGACGCAGCAGCACGCCCTCCTCGCGATTCACGGCATCGTGGCCGACACTCCGCCCCGACCACACCGTTCGAACGGAACGCCGTTCCTTGATGGGAGACACCTGTCGTGGCCGTACGCACCGAAAGGAAGACCACCCGAAAACGTAGAGGCACCGGAAATAATTCACTCCGACGGCGCACATCCGCTCCGAGGGTGAGCGTCGTTTCATCGAATGTGACTCTTCATGAAGCCGCCGCGTTCACATCCCCCTTCACAATCGCCAGGCGCTGCTATCAATTGGGAGACTGGGTACTGGTCCCCCGCGCGACCACATTCCTCAGCTGGTCGCCGCATGCCCACCTCAAGCGTGGCGGAGAATGCGTTCGACTTCGGCACTGCTCCGCCGACATGGAGCAATTCGCCCTGTCCATGGCTTTGACCGCAGCCGCGTTCGCGCGCCGCCTTGACGACATCGTGGTCCACCTTCGGTCGTGACGCCCCGAAGTCCTCGGGGCACGGGCCCCTCATCGCACACAGCAACGAACGAGGCACATGTACGACGGCATCGGACACGACCTGAGCTCCTCGCCCATCCTCCCGACCTCGCCCGACGGCGCCATCCCGCCCCTTCGTCCCGACGCGTGGTCGGCCTTCGACACGGGCGTGCCGCCCGACCCACCCTTCGCGTCCGAGACGACGCAGGAGTGGCGATTCGAGAAGGAACTCGCCCGGCTTCTGCAACAGCCCGCTCCAGGGACCCCCACAACCACCACCGACGGGCTTCCCGACCGACCTTCCACACACCGGGACAACGCTCCCGCCGCCCACCGACGCCGCACCCCGACAACCACCAAGCCCGCCCGGCAAACGGTCACCGGCGCACCGGTACTCGATCGGCTGAGCTACACCATGGTCGCGGCCATCGTCGTCCTGGTCGCGACGATCAGCCTCCTCGGCGCGGCCGTCACCTTGGAACCACTGCGCCACGCCGCCGCCACCGAGCACGGCCTGGCGGCCCGCTGGTGGCCGGTCCTCGTCCACGGCCCCTGGATCGTGGCCTGCCTGTCCATCCTGCGCTCCAGCCTCCACCACCACAGAGCGGCGCACTCCTGGATCGTGTCCGTCACCTTCGCCGGACTGTCCATGGCACTCGCCATCGCCGACGCACCCAAGAACGTCCACGGCATCGTCGTCGCCGCCCTCCCCGCCATCGCGATAACCGCGTGCCTGCATCAACTCGTACGCCAGATCACCCTCACCCGACCACCTCGGCGAACCAACCGAAGCCCGCGGCGCCACATCCCCCTGTGACCCACCGCATCGCGACCACCACTCGACGCCCCACCGGATTGGACCCGGGCAACCGACCACCACCCGGCAATCGAGGGACCGGCGCCGGGAGTTCGGCGCATTGCCCGGTCGGGACACCCCGACCGGGCAACGCGCGCACCGGGACGGCCGGCAGAAACCGACCATGCGCCCCGCGCGGGGTGTCACATCGTGTTGACGATCAGGCCGATGTGGGTGAAGTAGTTCAGCCCGCCGAAGAACAGGAAGGCCAGTCCGGACAGGGTCCAGGCCACTCCGACCACGCGTACCGGCCAGCCCTTGGGGCGCAGCAGGGCGAGCGGGAACAGGATCGCGCCGATGCCGACCAGGACGTACAGGCTGGAGATGAAGCTCGCCTCCAACATCGGGTGATCCGCGAACTCGCCCGAGATCGGCTCCTCGGGAGGCGCGGCGAACAGCGTGTACTTCCAACCCGCCGCCGCGATCCCGAAGCAGGCGAGGCCCATGCCGAACACGAAGACCGAGATGGGCGACGCCAGTCCCGCCGTACGGATCGCGCGGTCCGGATCCTCGGCCAGGGCCGCTCCTCGTTTCCAGAGGTACAGCGACGCGCACGCGAGCAGCACGCCGAAGCCGAGCGACGGCTCGCCGAACACGACGTTGTCGAACGGGAATCCCTGACCGGCCAGCGGCCAGGTGAGGGTCATGTGCAGACCGGTCGTGATCAGGACGAACGCCAGGGCCCCGAAGGCAAGAGCCCACGCCTCCGGGACGATCCGGCGCCCGGGTGAGAGGAGTTGCCATCCCAACGCGACCACGAGCAGCAGGCCGGCTCCGGCCGCCACGGACATGATTGTGTTGTAGGTCGGCATCCGGTTCCAGTCGATCTTCAAACCGGCGGCCGCGAGATTGTATGCATCTTGTCTCATATGTGGACAATAGTTATCAAGTATCGCCACTCATTCGATCCCTCGGCCGCCGACGCCGGCATTCACCCGATTGCGGACCGTCCGGCGCACCGGCACCGGACGGTCCGCGTCGACACCCGTGCCCGCGTCGGCGACCGACCACCAACTGGCAACGCCGAGAGAGATGTACCTCGACGGGTTCCGTGTGGCGATCCAACCGCATGTTGCCGGGGTGAGCGGGTGCCCGGGCGGGTGGCGGCGCCCGGGCGGGTGGGGGCGTGGTTCAGGGCAGTAGGCCCAGGCCGCGCAGCAGGATGGGCAGGGCGGCGACCAGCAGGCCGCCGGCAATCTTCGCGGCGCGGATGATCTGGCGCCTGCCGATGGTGAAATCGGCTTCGACGGCGATCGTGATCCAGGGCTTGCGTCGCGCTCGCCCACGCTTGTTCTCGCTCATGTGTCCTCGCTCCTCCGAGTACGCGAACCGGTGTTGTACCGACCTGTGTGGGGAGCGTAGGGACGGCGTTCGGGTGCGAGGTAGGCATGATCGGGCACGAGAAATCGTGCCGAGCGACTTCGGATTCCACACGGTCGGACACGGTGGGTGGAATGCGGCGGGACTGCGGATTCGAGGGTCGACGGCGTCACCGGGGCCGCGGAACGGTCAATCCGAACCGTGCGGCGATCAAAGGACGTTCAGACGGTCAGGACCGCGCGGTAGGGCGGGGGCTCGCCGTCGTCCTCCGGCGCGGAGAGCGAGGCGGCGACCGCGGCGCCGTCGCACGCGACCCATGCGTGGAATCGGAACGGATCGGGGGCCGCTCCCAGGCACCAGTCCAGGCGGCGTCGATGCGCGGCGGACAGCAGGACGGCGGCCAGCGAGATCTCCAGGCACGCGGCGCGCCCGGGGAACCAGCGCGCGGTACGGCGCAGGGCCGCGAGGCACTCCTCGGCCCGACGCGGGTCCTCCGGTGCCGAGGCCCATCGGCCCCGGGTCGCGCGCACCGCGCGGTGTACGACGGCGAAGGGCAGCCGCACGGCGAGCGCGGCGCCGAGCAGGGCGATCGTTGGGCCGAGGGTCGGGCGTCGTGGGCCTGCCGGGTATCGACGCGATACCGCGCGTCGTCGGGCCATCGGCCGGGCGCGGGTCGCGGCGCCCGAAACGGCGCCGGGGACGGCGCCCGCACCATCGCTCCGCAAGGGGTTCGCCGCCCGCGAGGGGGCTTCGGCCGACCCGAAGCGGGCGGCCCACCCCCGGGTGGTCGACCGCGACCCGCCCCGCCCCTCGCCTTCCGCCTCCACCAGGCCGAGCGCGGTCAACTGGCCCAGCAGCGCGGCGCCGTCCGCGGCGATCCGCTCGCGTGGCAGGTCCGGGTGCCGGTCCGAGACGGCCGCGACGCTCTGCGCGAGGCTTCGTCCGGACGACCAGCACTGCCAGAAGTCCCGCGCACCGGAGTTGAACACGTACCACTGCCCGTCGGCGCAGTCGAGCACGACCACGCCTCCGTCGGGCATCGTCTCGTGGCGCACGTGCGCGGGAATCCTCACGATCGTTCCTCCCGCCGGGCGCGCAACCACACTTCCGTGGCCACGAGTTGCCGGAACGCGCCGAGTGGTACCGCGACGCCCGCGGTGAATCGCGCCAGGCTCCGCAGCACCGCCGCCGGTTCGACGACGCCGGCGTCCGCCAGGGCCGAGTCCGCCCACAAGGCCCGCAGCCACGGCTCGGCCCGCCGCGCGCCCAGGTATTCCTCGCGGGTGTAGTCGCCCTTCGTCCGGCGGCCGAGTACGGCGGGCAAAACCGTGCCGCGCAACGCCGCCGCGAGCAACGGCTTGCCGCCCGCGGGGTCGACGCGCTCCTCTGGCGCGACCGCGAGACACGCCCGCACCACCCGGTCGTCCAGGAACGGCGCGTGCACGTCGACGCCGTGCCGGTGGCCGAGTTCCCGCAGGTGCCGTTGCGCGTCGGCGGAATGCCGCAATTCGGCGGCGGCGGCGATGTGCACGGCGGCCGAGGCGCCGTCGAGGTGGTGTGTACCATCGCACGCCGCCCGTTCCGCGC
This sequence comes from Embleya sp. NPDC020630, assembly GCF_044334985.1. Lineage (NCBI taxonomy): Bacteria > Bacillati > Actinomycetota > Actinomycetes > Kitasatosporales > Streptomycetaceae > Embleya > Embleya sp. NPDC020630. The sequence goes on along the minus strand of NZ_JBIRUB010000020.1, from coordinate 16,467 downwards.
GGTCCGCGAGTGCGCGACGCGTCGCCGGTGTCAGCCACGACACCGCCTCGCCGACCGGCGGCCACCACGTGACGCCGTCGGTCCACGAGGTGGGGCCTTCGGCGATCGCCCCCGAGCGCAGCGTCGCGGCGAGGTGTACGAGGGCTTCCGCGCCCGATGTCCTGGCCGTACGCAGCGCCTGCGCCGCCAACGCCGCGGGGGAGGTGTCGTGGCGTCGGGCCTGCGCCAGGCAGTGCCGGGCGAACGTACGCGCATGCCCGCGGCTCGCGACATGGGCCAGATACGCGGGGGGCGCGCCCAGAACCGCGTCTCCGCCCTCACCGGTCAGATGGCAGTCCTGCGGGCCGACGGCGGCCAGGCGCAGCAGCGACCGGCCGCGGGCGAGCATCCCCGGCACGGGTTCGTCGTCGTCGGCCCGCCCGATGAGCGCCGTGTGCGGCTGTTGCCTCCGGGCGGCGTCCAGGTCGAACGGCAGTGTGTCGTGGCGGCCTTCGACCACGATGTGCCGCAGCCGGGCGTCGAGACGGGCCAACCGCCGGGCGTGGGCCAGGTCGCCCGCCGGGGCATCGGGGTGGTGGTACGTCACCGCCGCCACCGGCCTCTGCCCGGAGCGTGCCGCCAGGAACGCCAGCGTCGTCGAGTCGAGTCCGCCGCTGAAGTCGCTTGCCACGGCGCCGGCGGCACAGCGGGCGGCCACGGCCTCGGTCAGCGCGTCGTGGAGCGTGTGCGCGCCGCGCGCGAGGGGGCCGATTCCGAAGAGCGTCCCGGTGCGGCCCACCACGGGCGGCACGCCGGGCCGTAGTCGAACAACCGCGCCGCCCGCCACGCGCGCGATGTCGTGGAACGGTGATCGATCCGCCCACAGCGGCGGCACGTGCGCGCAGGCGATCCGCGCGGCGGCGGTGACGGCGTCGGGCTCACGGCGATGCAGCCGAGCGAGCAGGCGTGCGTGCGACGCGGCGACGGCCCATCCGTCGGCGCACGAGACGAACACCGGGTACTGTCCGGCCAGATCGGATCGGATGCGCACGCCGTCGCGGGCGGCCACGATGCACATGTAGGCACCCGGCAGATCGAGCCCGCGACCCACACGGCCCGCGCGACCTTCGATCCCTTCGGCCCGGATCCCCTCGCGTCCGATCATGTCGCGAAGCTCGCGCGCAAGCCGTTCGTCGGACGCCAGGCAGTGACCCAGTACCACCATGCGCACGTCCCGGTACACCGCCGAGCGCACCTGCCCAGACCGCCATGCCCCGTACACGCGCAGCCCCGGCAACGCCGACCACACGGGGGTACCGGGCAGGCCCAACGATGCGGGGTCGGCGGCGGGTTCGGCCGGCGACCTTGCGGGTTGCTCCCGGACGGCGACGACGAACCCGGGTGCCACGGCGACCTCGGCGAGCCGCGCGCGGCCGGGCGCCGTCGCGGAGGAGGGGTTCACCAGTAGAACTGCGAATTCGCGTCCGCCTTGCCGCTGGCGGCACTGCCCTTGGTGGCCCGACGCACCGATCCGACGGCGACGACCATCGGGGGCCGGTAGTCATCGGCTCGGCGGTCGCCGAGGGACGGTGTTTCGGTGGACTCCACGGGGTCGGCGGACAGCGCGTCCTCGGGTGCTTCCGATGCGTCGGGTGCTTCGGGTACCTCCGGTGCCTCGGGTGCCTCGGGTACGGAAGCCTTCGGCGATTCCGGCATGCGAGCGTCGCCAACCCTGCGCATACTCCCCTGCCTTCGACTCGTCACCGCCGCGGCCACGAAACGTTTTCTCCACCATACAAGCGGTGGTCGACTTTCGACCCCACCTCGACAGGACCCGGAAATCAGGGGTGTCGGACCCCGACGGGAACCTTCCGGAATGAATGAATCGAACACCACGGACGGGCGGACAATGCCCACCCTGAATCCTGATCCACTGTGAAATCAACGGTTTTCGGCGAATCCCGCGCCCTGAATGCCCAGGATGAGCGCGCCGCGGGCGATGGCGTCGGGGAGCCGGCTCGGCTCCAGGCGGAAGCGCGGGTGTTTCGCCTCCGGATCGCCGGGGCCCACCAGTTCGGGACGGGAGGCGTCGAGGCGGACCGCGGCGAGCGCGGTGCGGTCGATCGCGGACCGGCAATCCGCCAGGATCAGGTCGTGTGCGGACCCCAGCGCCCCACCGAGCAGAACGAGACTCGGGTTGAGCACGTTGCAGACGTTGCCGAGGACGAGGCCGAGGTGGAACGCTGCCTCGCGCAGGACCCGCAGGCACACCTGGTTGCCGGCGCGGGCCTTGTCGGCGATCTGGTAGAGGTCGGTCGGCTGCGCGGCGACGGGCAGCTGCCCAAGGCCCGAACGCACGTTGCGGATCAGGGTGTTCGCCCCGATCAGGGTCTCCAGGCAGCCGCGTCCGCCGCACTGGCAGTAGTCGCCGTCCGGATCGACGACGATGTGCCCGATCTCCGCCGCCGAGCCACTGCCGCCGCGGATCACCTGACCGCCGACGACCAACCCGCCGCCCACGCCGGTCGATCCCTTGATCCACAGCAGAATCTCCGCGTCGGGGTGGCAGTGCACGCTCTCCGCGAGCGCGCCCAGTGAGCCGTCGTTGTCCATGACCACGCGCAACTCGCCGCGCAGCGTGCCGGGACGCGCCTTGTCGCGCAGCAGCCGCTCCAACTCTGCGCGCGGCTCCGGCTGATCGCGCCACAGCGGGAACACCGGAGGGGTCAGCAGCCCGGAGCGCGGATCGACCGCGCCCGGGACGGCCAGCCCGACCGTCGCCATGTCGTCGAGTGATTCGCCCAGTTCCTCCGCGAGTCCGGTCACCGCCGCGAACACCGCGTTCGACCATGCCTGGACACCGTGCCTGGCGCCCACGTCGTCCTGCCTGCCGACCGGCGCGAGGTGCGGACTGTCGACGCGCCGGGCCACCACCGACGTGCGCTGGAAACCGAGTTCGATGCCCACCGCGACGCCGGTCAGCGGTTGCAGGCTCACCTGCTGCTCGCGTCCGGACGCCTGGCGCCGCACCACCCGCTCACCCTCGAGGGTGTTGAGGATGTTGCCCGCCGTCGCCGCCGCGATGCCGGCGTACTTCGCCACGTCGGTCTGGTTCCCGCCGCGGATCATCAGGGCCTGCAGGACGCGGCGGCGATTGCCGGCATCGCCCGCCTTGAGCAGGCTACGGAGATCGGCCACGAATTCCCCCGGTGGGTCGGCGAACGAGCGAGCGCGTCGGCGATCGTTCACAGTAAAGGCGTCTGCACCCGAAACTCAGGCTAATACTTCATTTCGTATCCGGCGGGACTTCGGACCGAATCGTCGAACCCCCCGAAATGAACGCCGCCACCCGGCAGCCGATGTGTCACGAGTCATACCCGACGAACGGCCCATCTGGACGATCGCACCCGAACGCCGGTTCACCCCGCCCGACCCGGCGATCGAAAGCCGCCACCGTGACCTCGAACCCGGACGGGCGCGGTCGTCGGGCGGGTCGCCATCGCGCCGGGCCCGAGCGAACCACCGGGCGCAGTCGCCGAGTTCGGTCTCCGGGTGTTCCCCTGGGGGAAGTCCCGGAGGTGATCGCGGCGTTCGGGCGCATCGTCTCGGGGAGTCTCCCTCCCTCGGGCGGACGATGACGCGGCCTACGGTCGAAGGAGAGGTTTGGGTCCGTCAACCCACCCTCTGATCTCGGGAGGCACAAGCGTGCCCGCCTCTTCGCGTGCCCGCCCGCGCGCCCTCGGCGCACGGCTCGTTCGGATCGCGGTCGGACTGTCCGCCGCCATGTCGCTCACCCTCGCCACCGCGACCTCCGCCGCCGCGGACGCCGTGGCCCCGACGCCACCGCCACCGCCGGGCGTCGACGCCGTGGGCCTGGCCGCCGACCTCCAGGCCCTGGTCGCCGGCGACATCTCCACCGCCGCCACCATCGAGGTCCGCCGGGACGGGAACGTCGTCTGGCGCGGCTCCGCCGGCGTCCGCGACCGCGACACGAACGCGCCCGTGCGCCCCGACGGCCGCTTCCGGGTCGGCAGCACCACCAAGTCGCCGGTCGCCACCGTCGTCCTGCAACTGGTCGGCGAGGGCAGGCTCCGTCTCGACGACCCGATCGACGCGTACCTGCCGGGTCTGCGCATCCCCCACGGGCCGGCGGGCGAACCCGTGCGCCTGCGCCATCTCCTCAACCACACCTCCGGCATTCCCGACTACGCCGACGACCCGGCCCTGTTCCCCGACTTCACGAACGAAGCCGCCGTGCGAACCTGGCTGCGCACGGGTCGATGGCAGACCCGAACCGCGCGCGAACTCTCGATCGCGTCCCTGCGCAGGCCGATGACCACCACACCGGGAAAGGACGACTTCCACTACTCCAACACCAACTACCTCCTCGCCGGGATGATCATCGAACGGGTCACCGGAAGGACCTACGCCGAAGAGGTCGAACGCCGCATCCTGCGTCCCTTGGGCATGCACGACACCGGATTCCCCGGTGACTCGCCGGAACTCGACCGCCCCTACGCGAAGTCCTACCTGCGCAACGGGGGCCGGGTCTTCGACGTCACCCGGCTGAACATGTCCGGGGCGGGCGCCTCGGGACAGATGATCTCGACGACCCGGGACCTGGCCCGCTTCGACGCGGCCCTGCTCTCCGGCAAGCTGCTGCGCCCGGCCGAACTCGCCGAGATGAAGAAGACCGTCCGCGGCGGCGAGGACGGATACGGACTCGGCCTGGGCAACTGGCCGCTGACCTGCGCCCCCGATCCGTGGGGCCTCGGCGGTACGGCGATCGGCACCCGCACCGGCATGTACGCGAGCCCGGACGGGCGCACCACGGTCGTGGTCGCGTTCAACCCGTACGGGCTCAACGTGACGCCGGCCCACGGCAGGGTCGTCGACAACATCATGAAGCACACGTTCTGCGGCAGGTCCGGCTGACCGGAGCCCGCGCATGGCAGCGCGGGGCCCTCGTCACGCCCGTGACGAGGGCCCCGCCGCGATTCGTCCGCCAAGGACACGGGCCTGATCAACAGCGCCGGTGCGCACGCGAACTCAGATGTCGAGGACGATGCGTTCGGTGCGGGCGCGCGAGACGCAAATCATGATGTACTCGCCGCCTTCCTTCTCCTCTTCCGTGAGAACGTGATCGCGGTGATCGGGCCTGCCCTCCACCACGAGCGTCTCGCAAGCCCCGCATATCCCTTCGGAGCAGGAGCTCTGCGTGCTCACGCCGGCGTCTTCGAGTGTCTTGAGGATGGTCCCGTCGGCGGGCACGGTCACCGTGATGCCGCTGCGCTTGGCCACGACTTCGAACGGTCCGTCGCCGGCTGCGGGCACGGCGGCGGGCGGAGCCGAGAAGCGCTCCAGGTGGAGTGCGCCCCGCGGCCAGGAGGAGGCCCGCTCCTCGATGGCGTCGAGGAGCCGGCTCGGGCCACAGGTGTAGATCGCGGTGTCCCGGCAGGGGTCACCGAGTGCCGTGTCGAGGTCGATCGGCCCGGCCTCGTCGGCGGGATGCACATGCACCCGCACGGAGTCCAGCTCGTCGAGGAACGCCATCGAGGCCCGACTGCGGCCGCCGTAGGTGAGTTTCCAGTCCAGTCCCCGGGACTCCGCGTCCCGAATCATCGGTATCAGCGGGGTGATGCCGATGCCGCCGGCCACGAAGCGGATGCGGGTGTGGGAAGGCGGGTCGAACGGGAAGTGGTTGCGAGGACCCGCCACCTCGATCAGTGCGCCGACGCGCAACCGGTCGTGGACGAACCGGGAACCGCCTCGGCCGTCGGCCTCCCGCAGGACGCCGATGCGATAGGACTTCCGATCCTCCGGGTCACCGCACAGGGAGTACTGCCGGACCGAGCCGTCGCCGACCGTCAGGTCGATGTGGGCCCCGGGTTCCCATCCGGGCAGGTCCTGCCCGATCGGATCCACCAGGATGAGGGAGACGACCCCCGCAGCCTCCCATCGGATCTGTCTCACCAACAACTGCATGATTCTTCCTTCGCTTCCCTGCCGCGCGCGAACTCGCCGGAAAGGCAACCGCCGAGGGGAGCCGGTCGGTGGTCGGATGCGGTGGTCGGATGCCGTGGTCAGGCGCGGAGGAACTCGGTGACGACCGAGTCGTGCTCCTCGGGCTTCTCCCACTGCGGCCAGTGGCCCGCGTCCGCGATGCAGGAGTACTGCGCATCGGGGATGAGCGAGGCGAGCTTGCGGCCGAACTCCGGGCCGGTACCGGGGTTGTGGTCGCTCCAGAGCACCAGGGTCGGCTGTCGGATCCGGCCGAGCATCTGCGGGGTGACGCGATGCGGAGAGTCGGACCGGAAGCTGTTCCGCATGACGTTGACAAGGCCCTCGCGGGTCTCGGGGCGCTGGTAGAAGAACTGCCGCAGCGTGACGAGTTCCTCGGTGACGCGGTCCGGCTCGGCCATCAGCCACTCGAGCCGTTTGCGGACCGTCTCGCGGGTCGGGTCGCCGATCGCGGCGAGCGAGCGCGCCCTGAGCGCGTCGCCGGCCGCGAGCCGCTCCGGCGTGACGGGCCCTTCCTCCACCTCGGCGCCGGCGGTCGTATTGAGGATGATCCTTCCGACGCGGTCGGGGTGGTGCAGTGCCATCCACATGCTCACCCAGCCGCCCAGGGACTCGCCTTCGAGGTGGGCCGTGTCGGCGCCGATCGAGTCCATCAGGTCGACGACCTGTTCGGCGTAGGTCGGCACCATCTCGGTGGTGAAGGGTCGGCCCGAGGAGAAGCCGTGCCACAGCAGGTCGATGGCGATGACGCGGAAATGCCTGCTCAGCCGCATGATGTTGCGGCTGTACGCCTCCGCGTGGCCGCCGTTCCCGTGCATGAGGATGAGCGGCTCCCCCTCGCCGGCTTCGATGACACGGGTCTTGAACTCCTTGCCCCGGTACCCGATCGAGGCACCGACCAGGTCGTTCCACATGCTGTTCACGGACATCGGTCCGCCTCCCTTACTGCGAGAATTCGACGATCGACCCGCCGCCGAGTCGGTCAGCAACTCTGGTGTCCCCACACCTTGTCGCCGGTGTGGTGGGTGGAGATGTGCGTCGCGGGGTCGATCAGCAGACCGCCGGCGCCGTATTCGAGCCTGAAGCCGGACGGCGTCTGGAGATAGCAGGAGATCATCCGGTCGTTGACGTGCCGACCGAGTCCGACCAGCGGCTTGGCACCCGAGGCGTGGACGCGATCCATCGCGCGGCCGACCATGTCGACGTGCGTCGGCTCCAGCATCAGGTGGCTGACCGAGGGCGCCGCGGGGTCCCCCTCGATCAGGGCGAGACTGTGATGGCGCTCGTTGACGTGCAGGAAGTTGATCAGCCGCGGGGGCATGATCACGTAATCGCTGAGCCCGAATCCGAGCACGTTGCGGTAGAACTCGTTGCAGGCATCGAACTCCACGGTGCGGAGCACGATATGACCCACCCCGAGCGCGCCGGCGACGAACTCCACTCCCGCAGGTGAGTGGAACGGATCCGGATCGGCGCTCGGGCCCCAGTAGAACTCCAGCCGGTTGCCGTCCGGATCGTGGCTGCTGTAAAGCTCCGTGACCCCACGATGCCGGGCCGACTGCGGCGTCTCCTCGACCACGTCGAAGCCGTGCGTCGCGAGATGGTCGACCAGCGCCGCGAGTGCGTCGGGTGACGCGGTCTCCCAGCCGAGGTACGCGAGCCCCTCCCCGGCGCCCGCCTCGACGGCGATCCGCCACGAGCGCTCGTCCATGCGCAGGCGCAGTTCCGTCTCCGCCGCGTCAGGCGTGGATACGTCCTGGAGTCCGAGAATGCCGGTGCCGAAGGTTCGCCAGTCCTCGACTCGGGCGCTGGTGAATCCGACGTAACCGAGCGCGCGAATATAGCGGTCCTGTTTCATGACGGGTCCCCTATCCAACGATCAGACGATGTCGGTCATGTCATAGGGCTGCACGTCGGCATCGAGCACCACCGCATGGCGGAGAATCTCGAAGCCCTCGCCCTTCGCGGCCAGGAGGTCGTCGTACGTCCCGGCGGCGTGGACCCGGGAGTGTCCGTCGAGACCGGTGCGCACCAACACCACACTCGCCTTCACGTTGAGAGTGCCGTCGCTCTCGACGAAGACGCGCAGGTTGCCGATCAGATGGACCCGGGGCTTGCGCTGCATGCGCCAGTAGCCGGAGAGGTAGGCCGCACGGACCTGGAGCGCGACGATCCCACGCTCCTTCGTCAGGTACAGACCCGTGTCGGCATTGTCCCGATCCGTCACGGAGTACTCGGCATTCTGGTGGAAAAGCCCCAGCCAGTCGCGGTAACGGTCCTCGTCCAGGCATGCCGCCCAGTCGGCGTAGAAGGCACGCACCCGCTCGATCAGGGCCGGGTCGTATGTGCGGGTGCCACTGGTCGGCGCCGTCCGCGGCTGCACGACCTCGTGCTCGAATACCTGCTGCTCACTCATGAACGAATCCCTTCTCCAACACGATGGGCTCTTCGTTGATGTAGGAATTCCAGAGCTTGTGGAAGCACCGCAGCGAGTACTCGTCGAACTTGTCGCCGACCTTGCCCGGCTTGAGACCGCGGCCCATGTGGGAGGTCGCCAGGCTGGTGCCCCGCAGTCCGCTCTGCGCGCGTACCGCCGCCTCGAGGTCGTCGGCGCTGATCTTGCCCCAGGAACCCTGGGAATCGGCGCCGGTCTCCAGGCGACGCTTGCGCTCCGCCGCAGACTCACCGACCTTGCCCAGGATGATGAGCTCCACGATCGTGCTGTCCAGACCGAGGGGAGTCGCCACCTCCAGGAAGATGCTGCTGCCGTCCGCGTCGTACTGGAGGTCGAAGTTCGGGAAGACCGCGAAGATCGTGTTGCCGTGCCGGACGTCCCGCTCCCACGCCGCGAGTCGGGCTTCCTGTTCCTGCGCGGTATGGCCGCGACTGGCGGAGTCCTCGACCGTCAGCGTGAGGTTCTCGCCCAGCTCGGCGGAGAGGCCGGCGGCGTACTTCTCGATGTTGAAACCGCCGTACGCCGGGAACGTCAGCATCGAGTGACCGCTGGCCAGCTCGTAATTCTTGCCGGGCTGCATACCGCCGCGGCCGTCGGCGATCATGCGGTGCAGGAACTGCGGGTGATAGTTGTCCCGGAAGTTGTCGGTCCAGAGCTTCCAATTGCCCGGGTAGTCCCATCGGGCGCGGCCGATGACCTCGGTATCGGCCATGAATTCCCGCAGGTACCGCGCCGCCTCGCCCAGGTAGTCCTCGAAGTTCTCGACGGCCGGGTCGATGGCGGCGAATACGAGTCCGGCGAACTCCGCGACCTTGACCGGTGTCAGGCCGTACTGGGATTTGTCGAGGCCCTCGCCATAGGCCCGCGGGAACGGAACCCCGATGAGGTCGCCTTTGTCGCTGAATGCCCAGGCGTGATACATGCACTTCACCGAACCCGGGCACGTGCCCTTGGCGCCGAGGAGTACCTCGACTCCGCGGTGGGTGCACGCGTTGTGGAAACCGCGAATGACCCCGTCGGTGCCGCGCCACACCGCGACCGGTTCTCCGGCGATCCTCGCCGTCCGGTAGCTACCCGGCTCGGGAAGCTCCGAGGTGTGGCAGATGAGCTGCCAGGTACGCCGGAAGATCTTGACCCGCTCCTCTTCGTAGAGGCCGGGGTCGGTGTAGTTCCTCCGGGGCACCAGCATGGGCGAGGTACGCGTGTGCTCGTCGAGGGGCGGCGTCGGACGTTCTGCCTGCGCGGTCATGGGTTTGTCTCCCTTCGAGACGCTCGCATCAAACTGTCGTTCACGCGATCCGCCCGGAGCGGGTCGACGTGTCCGAACCGCCGCGAACGCAGTGCGACGAACAATCCACGCTGTGCCCGAGAATTTCTGCGGTCGATGTCATGTGTGCTCACTTCGAGATCTCGCTCGGCGAATACGGTGCCGATTTCCTGCGCCGAGGATCCGGGATGGATTCGATCGGTTTGGTTGCCGCATCAAAATCACCGGGAACCGGGTGGCTTCAGTGTGGAGGGAATTGCCGGTCGCGCGGCAGAGCCGGTCGATACGCGGTCCAAGTAACGCGTACCGGCAGTACGTGTCAGGCCGTCCCGGGCGTACAGTTTCGGACCATGGCACCTGAAGACAGTGACCTGGGAGGTTTCCTCCGCTCCCGCCGTGCGCGCGTGAACCCGACAAGCTTCGGCGGTGCGCCCGGCATCGGGCGGCGAGTACCCGGCCTTCGGCGGGAAGAGGTGGCCGCGCTCGCCGGCATCAGCGTCGAGTACTACGCCCGCCTCGAACGCGGTCAGAAAGTGCGTGTCTCCGAGGCCGTACTGGGCGCCATCGCACGCGCCCTCGACCTCAACGATCTGGAGGCCACGCACCTCCGCGACCTCGCGCACTCCGTGGAGAAGAGCCCGACGGCCGCCAGGGCACAGGACCATGACGGCGATGCCGTACGCCCGGCGCTACAGGTGATCACCGACGCGCTCAGTCCGCTGCCGGCATGGATCAGCAACTACCGCATGGACTTCCTTGCCGGGAACCGCGAAGCGCGCGCGATCTACGCGCCCCTGCTCACCAACCCCGAAGACAAGGGCAACCGGGCTCGCTTCATCTTCCTCAACCCGGCCGGTCGAGCCTTCGAGTGCCGATGGGAGCGTGTCGCCGACGAAACCGTGGGAGCGCTCCGGTGGTACGCCACACGTCATCCCGACGATCGCGAACTCGCCGAGCTCATCCTCGACCTCAACGTGCGCAGCACGGAGTTCCGGTCCCGCTGGGACGATCACAACATCAGCCACCATCGCTCGGGCGACGTGCATGTGAACCCTCCGGCCATCGGCGACCTCAAGCTCCCCTACGAGCGGCTCGACGTCACGCACGACCCGGGCTTGAGCCTGTTCATCCACGTGGTGGAAGCCGGTTCGCCCCTCGCGCAAAGGCTTGCCGCCGTGGTGGCCGACGGCCTCTCGGCACCCCCGCGCGTGTAGATCGCCGACCGGTGCGGGCCTTCGGGTCGTATCTGCGGCCGGACCTGTCCCGACGGCGGTGAAAAGTCGCCCGGGGTCCGGGGCCGTTAAGGCGTTCGGTGGGGTCCGGACTCCGGGCGACGTGCCGCGTTATCGAGGCGACGACGTATCCGACCGCGCTAGCTGCACGGTTTGCCGATGGCGCGTGGCGGACAGTCGGCGTAGTCGAGCAGGTGCAGCACCGCGTTCTTGTTCCGCGTGGTCTCGCGCGGGATCACCTCGTCGGGCGGATAGAAACCGCCCCCGCCGGAACGGGGGTACATCTCGAACGTGTAGGCGTATATTCGCTGGTCACCCCAGAGCCAGTCGTCGATCGTGCCGTCCGTGATGTAGAGGTCGGACGACTGCTCGGGCGTGTAGCCGTTGGTCGCGGCCATCGCCTGACCGATCGTGGCGAACGTGTTGTACTCGTCGAGCGACATGCCCGGTACGACGTTCGTGTACGTCCAGCCGAACGGCCACAGCACCAGTTCGCTGTAGGTGTGGAAGTCGATCGCGGCCGTGATCTGCTGCTTGCCGCCGATCCTGCGTCCGCGCACCCAGTCGGCCATCGCCTTGACCTCGGGCGACGACTCGGCTCGCGGACCTCGATACGTCTCACTCGACGGGACGGGCGAGGAACCGTTGCAGCAGCCGAACTTGTAGTTCCAGTTCCGGTTCAGGTCGGTACCGACATTGCTCGAACCGGCGTTGGGCTGACGGTTCTTGCGCCAACTGCGGTACGCGCCGGTGGCGATGTCGAACTCGCCGCCGTCGGGGTTGACGTCGGGCATGATCCAGATCTCGCGACTGTCCACGAGCGACTTGATCCGGGCGTCGTTCGCGTAGCCTTCGCCGAGCATCTTGACCAGGTAGAGCGCCATCTCGACGGTCAGGTGCTCACGGGCGTGCTGGTGGGCGGTGAACAGCACTTCCGGCTCGTTCTCGTCCACGGTGGGGTTGTCGGAGATCTTCAGGACGTACAGGTCGCGCCCCTGATAGCTGCGGCCGATCACCTGTTTGGTGATGATGTCCGGATGGTTCGCGACGGCCTTGTCCAGCTCGGTGACCATCTCGGCGTAGTTGTGGTAATTCGAATCGGACGGCGGGAAGTCGAACGCGTGCGCGTCCTGCTCCGGCGCGCGCGTCGACGGCGAGTCGACGCGGAATCCGAGTGCCCTGATCCGGCGGACCTCGGACGGCGTCGCGGTGATCACGAGTCGACTGTCGTCGACGCCGTCGATCGAGGCGCCGGTGCCGGCGATGGCGGTGCGCTGCTCTGCCGTGCGCACTCCGACGACCTGGTATTCGGCCCCCGACTCGACCTTGTCCGCGCTCGAACTGCTCTGTCCTACGGCCGTGTTCGAGGTGGCGCTCAACAGCACGACCGCGCCGGCGAGCGCGCCGGCCAGTGCCGACAGACGCCTTCTCCTGCCGATCGATGTCCGTGTCAGTGTTCGTGTTCTCTTCACGCATGCCTCCTGAGGGCGGCGTCGGCATTCCCCGACGCCGGAGGGGGTTTCCTCGCGTGCGGACGACCGCCGCTTCGATGGGGACCGGGCGGCAGCCGAGAATGCGTCTCCGAACACCGGCGGGGCGTCACGGCCCGAGGGCACAGCCGAATCGACGTGGGGACGAGGACCCGGTGACATCGGCTGCCGGCACCACGGCCGGAAGCCGAACACGAACGCGCGACCGAAGGTCGGAGGGGACGAACGCGCGCTGTACGGGAAACCGCTTCCCGCACCCGGCCCCGGTCCCTCACGAACGCGTTTCGGAAGTCGAGGACCCGATCGACACGGGAAGCCGTCGTTGCTGTGGTGGAGTTCCGGACTCGTCGCCCGACGCGGGCGGCGGAAGCCGGACGGGAGGTGCTGCGAGACCGACCGTCAGGCGGTCACGTCGCATTGTGTCCGATACGCGACACATGGACAGCCATAAATCGAGCCGAACCCGCGACCGAGATCACCGGTGCCCGGGCCGACGGCCCCGCTCACTCAGCGGTGGCAAAGCGGATGCGGATCGGCCGCCCGAATCCACCCCCGCGTGCCGTGCCCTGCGGCGATGTCGAGGTCGACACCGACCGACGTCACGCACCGCCACCCCCGCACCGCACGCGCATCCTCACGGCACACCCGCCACATGGCGAAACCACGTGTCCGTTTCCCACCGGCCGAACGCGCTTCCGGCACGCAGGGTGGACGCCGCTCCGGACGCCCGGTACCGATCGTCGGGGGATCGCTCTGGCCCTCACGGTCAGGACCAGGACCGCGACCGCCTCGAAGGCCGACGCCACGACGAGCGCCGCATGCTTCCGCCCCGAGACCCAGTACACGGAACAAGGCGACGAACGACGTTATGCAGAAGGCGGGTTCATCGACTCCGAGCTGAAGCAGCCTGCGGGACGCCGGGCGCGGATCGCTCCGGTGCGCCGTCTCCCAACCGAACACGGGGGTCCTGCGTTCCCGCCGCGGCAACGAATCACCGCGAATGACCGTTGCCCGAGCCGGAACCCGACACAACCGAACCACCACGGCCGCGGCCTTGCGGCGGGTACTCCGGACGTCGAACGGGGCCTGGCCGCCTGCGTCGCACTCGCGGCCGACTGGTCTACTCGTGGCAGGCGACGTCGTGTACGCACCCACGGGTACGCCACGGGAGCGCGGACCCCGTCCCCCACCGCGAGCCGGGGTCGCGTACCGATGAGTTTTCCGCGCCGCGCCGGTCCATACCCCGGACACCCACGGACGGAAGGCCGCGCCATGCGGAAACTGATCTACGGCATGAACCTGACCCTGGACGGCTACATCGCCGCGGCCGGCGACGACATCGGCTGGAGCGGACCGCCGAGCGACGAGCTGTTCCAGTGGTGGCTCGACCACGAGCAGGCGAGTGACCTGTCGCTGTACGGGCGCAAGCTGTGGGAGGCGATGAGCTCCTACTGGCCGACCGGCGACCAGCAGCCCGGCGCCACCCCGGCTGAGATCGAGTTTGCGCGGAACTGGCGGGACACGCCGAAGGTGGTGTTCTCCTCGACGATCAAAAAGGTCGACTGGAACACCCGCCTGGTCACCGGTGACGCGATCGCCGAGATCACCCGGCTCAAGGCCGAGGACGGCGGCCCGATGACCATCGGCGGCGCAACGCTCGCCGGGGCAGCGATGCGGGCCGGGCTGATCGACGAGTACATGATCGCCGCCCATCCGGTCCTGGTGGGCGGCGGCACGCCGTTCTTCACCGCGCTGGACAGCTGGGTGAACCTGAAGCTGGTGGAGACGCGGACGATGCCCGGCGACGTGATTCTGACCAGGTACGAGACGAAGCGCTGAGCAGCACCACCCACGCGCTTGTCTTGTCGCCATGCAGATGGCGAGCGAGACGAGCGCGAGCCGGCCGATTGCCATGTCGTGTGAAAACACGGGATTCCGCCGTTCTCGAACGACATGGCTCGCGTGGAAAAGGGCCGTTGAGATGTCCGAGCGCAAGAAATCGGATCGGATTGTGTCCACCACCGGTCATGGCCGGGCCGGCGCGGACCGGTTCGCGGCGTCGGGTGCGGTCGGCGACACGATGATTGCCCGGCGACGCCGCCCGAACCCGCCGGCCTCAGGTCGTCCCCTCCAGGCGGCGGCGGTCCTCGGCGGTCCACTTGCGGGTGTCCCTCGGACGGACGTAGGGCTCCCGGTCCTCGGGCAGCCCGCCGGCGATCGCGCGTCGCCGGGCGAGTTCGGCGTCGAACTCGAGGCCGAGCAGGACCGCGAGATTGGTGATCCACAACCACACCAGGAAGATGATCACACCCGCGAGCGTTCCGTACGTCTTGTTGTACGAGGCGAAGTTCGCGACGTAGAAGGCGAAACCGGCGGAGGCGACCATCCAGATCGCCAGGGCCACGAGGCTGCCAGGGGTTACCCACACGAAGCCACGACCGGCGGCGTTGGGCGCGGCCCAATACAGGATCGCGATCATCATCATCACGACCACCACCAGGATCGGCCACTTCACGATCGACCACACCGCCAGCACGCCGTCGCCGACACCCAGCGCGGTACCCACGTGCCGAGCCAGAGCACCGGTGAAGACCACGATCAACGCACTCACACACGCCAACAGCATCAGCGCGACGGTCAGACCGACCCGCAGCGGAAGGATCTTCCACACCGGCCGGCCCTCGGGCATGTCGTAGACGGCGTTGGAGGCCCGGATGAACGCGGCGACATAGCCGGACGCGGACCACACGGCGACCATCAGACCCACCACCGCCAGCAGCGAACCCAGGCCGCCGTCGTTGCGCAACTGCCGCACCGCGTCGCTGATCACGTCACGTACCGAACTCGGCGCCCAGGTGTGCAGATTGTCCAGCACCTGCTCGGTGGCGGACTCACCGGCGACACCCAGGAGGGAGACCATCACCAGCAGGCCGGGGAACAGCGCCATGACGCTGTAGTAGGTCAAGGCCGCGGCCCGGTCCGAGAGTTCGTCGTCCTTGAACTCCTTGACCGTACCGCGCAGCACCGCCCACCAGGCGCGTTTGGACAACTCGGTGGGCTCGGCGGGCTCTCGTTCCTCGACCTGCTCGGAGGGACCCACCTCGATCGCACGATCGGCGTCGTCCCCTTGGCGTCCGTGTCGCGATGCGCGTGTCATATCCGACGGATTTCCGCCCCGGCCCACCTCATGCCCGGTTCGACGCCCCATCCTGTCGGAACGGGGCCGATGCCGAACTCGCACCCCGCGCTCCTCCGGCACCCATGCCTCCCGGACCGCACTCACCCTGCGGCCGGCAACCCATCACCGAACGGAAGTTCGGACTCGAGCGCTGTTATCGCGGTTCGTGGTCGTAGACCTTGAGCTCCCGAGTGATATCGCTCCCGTCCACCCAGAACGTACCCTTGTTGGCATACCTGTCCCACGCGACGATCTGCGGACGAAACCACTCATTCCACGAATGTATCGGCCCGTTGGGAATGTGCCATCCCTCGCCGCCGGTCATGGAGTGCACCCAGGTGAAGCACAGCGAGCGCTCGGGAAGCGCCCGGTCATTGATATCCACGTAATCCCACCACCGGTTCCCGTCGGGGGAGTTGACGATCTTCCCCGTGCCGGGCGTGTGGGGTTCGGTGTTCCAGACAGGTAGTAGTTCCAGGCATCCGTCGACACAAACTCTGTGTTGCCGCCTTCCTGGGTTGTCGCGCGCGAGTAGTCCCAGGCGACGTCCTCCCGCGTGTACGTTACGGCTGTCCGCGGGCTGAGGGTGACCTTGCTCTGATGTGTACCGTCTCGTGAACTCGAGAAGGTGGCACCCGAGTCGGTCTTGCACCGGACGCCGATCGACTTCTCGTTCACCCCGGCCGAGCAGTACACGTAGAACGTGACGTGGCACGTCCCGCCGTCCTCGGTCACGGATCTGCTCACCAAACTAGGACCTGTCCGGTCGATCATGTGACTACTTCGCCTCCGGGTCGTTGATATGGATATGGGGCGGGGCGATCTGACCGATGCGGAATGGGAGC
>NZ_JBIRUB010000019.1:0-153225 GCF_044334985.1 Embleya sp. NPDC020630 | reverse complement strand
AACGCCGCCATCTGGCACAACTGGCAAACCGGCACCCCAGTCAAACGCTCCCTGACCGCCTACGACCACTAAGCCAAATCACATCAACGATCTAGTCGAAACCCAGACTCACTCAAACGAGACCCCGTACACCTAAATCCTGATACTCCCGCCTCGCGAGGGAGACAGGGTGAGACCACCCTCGCAAGGACGTTGCTCGCAGATCGACGGGTGCCGGGTACGCCGTCTCGGTTGGTTTGGGTTGATCGCGGTCGGCGCGGCGGCGGCGTACCGGGCCCGGGTGGGGCATTTGAAGGTGCCGCGCGCCCATGTGGAGTCGGTGGTGGCGTTCGACGGGTGGCCCGAGGACGTCAGGTTGGGGGTGTGGGTGACGACGAGCGGGAGCAGGCGGGCGAGGCTCTCGGCCGAACGCATCGCCGAGATGGACGCATCGGGCATGCGCTGGACGTGAACCGGGCCGGGGGGCCGGCGGGCGGTTCGGGGCCGGTGCTGTCACGTGTGTAGGGAGTCCCCTCGGAATCGGATCGATCCCCCGTTTTTGCGTACCGCCGGTCCGGCCGGGTTGTTCCATGTGGCTATGACACGTCGTGGATGGGGTGGAGTCGGGCGCCGGTGGGTGTGGGCCGGCGGGGTCGGTGTGGCCGCGGTGGTGGTCGGGTTGTGGGGTTCGATGGTGCTGCACGCGGTGGTGCCGATGTCGCGTCCGGGGTGGGATCGGCTGGACGATGCGACGCGTGCGCAGGCCGAGGGACAGTTCCGGTTGGCCGCGATCCAGGGATTGGCCGCCCTGGGCGCGGGCCTCGCGCTGTTGTACACGGCCCGAAACTTCCGGCTCAATCGTCGTGGTCAGGTGACCGAGCGATTCACCAACGCGCTGGAACGCCTGGGGTCCGATCACCCCTACGTGCGCTCCGGCGGGGTCTTCGCGCTGGAGCAGATCGTCCAGGACGCCCCGGAACAGACGGACCACATCGCGCGCATCCTCGTCGCATTCCTCCGCGACCGCGCCCCCGCCGTCGGAGTCACCGACCCGCCCGACCACCCGGACCCCGACGTCCAGACGGCGTTGACCACCCTGGCACTCCTTAGGCCCACCGCCACCGCCACCGGTTCACGGGTGAACCTCTCCGGCCTCCACCTGCGCAAAGCGGACCTGACCGACGCGGACCTGTTCGGTGCGAACCTGTTCTGCGCGAACCTGACCGGCGCGCACCTGCGCGGCGCAGTTGCGATCAAGGCGAACCTGATCGACGCGAACCTGATCGACGCGAACCTGACCAGCGCCAACCTGACCGGCGCGGACCTGAGCGGCGCGAACCTGAGCCGCGCGAACCTGAGCCACGCGAACCTGATCGGCGCGTGCCTGGGCAGCGCGGACCTGAGCGGCGCGCACCTGAGCGGCGCGAACCTGCCCAACGCACGACTGCGCAAGGCGAAGCTGACCGGCGCGCACCTGGCCGGTGCGGACCTGACCGGCGCGAACCTGCCCGCCGTGGACCTGGCCGGTGCGAACCTGACCGACGCGACATTGCCCGGCGCGAACCTGACCGACGCGGACCTGAGCGGCGCGAACCTGAGCGGGGCGAACCTGACCGACGCGAAACTGCCCGGCGCAAACCTGAACCGCGCGAACCTCCGCGGCGCGGACCTGCGCAACGTGGACCTGGTCGGCGTGGACCTGACCGGCGCGGACCTCCGCGGCGCGGACCTGGCCGGCGCGAAACTCGCCGGCGCGAAACTGCCCGGCGCGAACCTGCGAAACATGCATCTGAACGGCCCCGTGGTCAACAGACCCTGATCGGCGTGCGACGAATCCGACGCACTCACCGACGACTGATTCGAACAAGCCCTCGCCCACACCACCGCACGTGTCCACGGCGCCACCGCACCTCCGTCCCGCATCCGCCCCCTCGGACGCAGCTACAACCCGCCCCGCCGGCCTCGTGGCGCAGGAAGGGGTGGGCGAGGGTGGCCTGGCGGCGGTCCCGGTCGCCGCGTACCGGTGTAGAGCCGTGGGGTACGGATGTCAATCGATCGTCGAGTTGGTGGTGTCCCGACCCCCGCCGTACGGTGCGTCTTCCGTACGGACGCGGTGCTGCGTCATCATGTGGTTTCTCTGCGTGACCGAGGAGGCGTTCATGGGCCAGCACGAGAAGCCGCCGCCGGATCCGTCGAAGGGCAATCCTCCGCCGGACAACTCCGACGGGCGCGTGCCCCCTCCCCCGCCGTCGAACGGCCGACACAAGAAGGACGAGTAGGCCTCCGTGAACGTGGTCGAGGCGCGGTCGCGATTGGCGGACGAGATGGAACGGCGTGGCGACTGGCCCGTGCGCGCGCCGTGGATCCGTAGCGCTGTGGAGGCCACGCCTCGGGACGCGTTCGCGCCCGATCGGCTGTGGCGCTGGGACGGCGCGGCGTATGTGCCGGTGGACCGGGCGGTCGACGAGGACGCGTGGGTGTCGTTGGTGTACGCCGGGCCGGACGACGCCGCGGTGACGCAGGTCGTCGAGGCGGTGCCCACGTCGAGCCTGTCGTGCCAGGCGGTGGTGGTGGACATGCTCGACTCCCTGCTCCTGGAACCCGGGCAGCGGGTCCTGGAGTTGGGCACCGGGACCGGATGGAACGCGGCCCTGCTCGCCCGCCGCGCCGGAGCCGGCGGCGTCGTCAGTGTCGAGGTCGATCCCGACCTGGCCGAGGCGGCCCGCAAGGCGCTCGCCGCGGCGGGGGTGGACGTACGGGTCGAGGTCGGGGACGGGGCGGGCGGTCTCCCGGCGCAACCCCCGTGGGATCGGGTGATCTCGACGTACGCGGTCGAGCGGGTGCCGTGGGCGTGGGTCGCGCACACCCGCCCCGGAGGCCGCCTGGTCACCCCGTGGGGACGGCTGGGACATGTCGCATTGACCGTCGCCGACGACGGGCTGTCCGCCTCCGGTTGGGTCCAGGGGCTCGCCACGTTCATGCCCGCCCGCGGCACCCCGCCCGAACCCCGCTTCACCGACGTCCGGGGCGACGCGCCGGCCGAGGACGAACGCGGCGTGTTCCGGGACCTGGCGCCGCTGTGCGACGACGCCCACCTGCTGTTCGCGCTGCGCGTCGCGCTGCCCGAGGTGCGCGTGCACGCCGCGCGCGACGCCGATGGGGTCAACGCCTGGATCCACGACGGCGACACCTCCTGGGCCGTGTACTCCGCCTCGGCGGGCATCGGAACCACGCTGTACCAGGGCGGAGCGCGGCGGCTGGGCAACGAACTGGAGGCGGCCTGGGACCGGTGGATCGCGTGGGGCGGCCCGGGGCTGTACGACCACGGCATGACCGTCACACCCGACACTCAATACGTGTGGGCCCACCACCCGGACACCGGACCCCGATGGCCCACGAATACGTAACCGCGCAAGTCAGCCCCGGAATCCTGGTCGTCACCATCGTCCGCGCCGTCGCACCCTTCGGCTGAACCCCACAGGGACAACGCCCCCGACCCACCCGTTGCGGGATACCCGCAGTGCTTCCGGCCTGCGGCAATACGTGCGCGGGACCAGCCCTGACTTCTCGAGGAGTGCTGGGAGCCGGGGTCGTTCGGCATCGCGAAGGCGTTGCGTCGTCGTGTTCAGGTCCAGGGGATGACGGGGATAGGCGATGCCCGCCCGTGCCGGACCGACGAGGTAGCGGATGCCCTGGTTGTCGTCGGGGTTGGTGAACAGGCTGTTCCCCAACACGGTCGCCCCCCTCTCCGTGTCGCCGAGCCTCCACCACGTCAACCCGAGGCCATGCAGGGCCCGATGGAACGGCCGGTTGTCCAACTCGCTCCAGGCCAGGACTCCGTCGAACGCCGGCGGCAGGGACAACTCGGCGACGGCCACGGCGCTCTGGTAGAACCCCAGGGCCTCGGACAACGCGGCCTCGTCGGCTTCGGCGCGATCGAAAGCGTCACTGCCGAGGTGTGCCCAGCAGTCGAGTTGCCGAGGATCCTCGCGCACGGCCGCGAGCAGCGCGGCGCGGTAGGCCCGCTCGTCCCCGGTGGACTCGCGCAGGTCCAGCGCGCGGTCGACGTGCGGCGGACCCTCGCCGACGTACGGGTCGGGCATCCGGTACGACGGCCGCACCCCCGCCTCGCGCACGGCCCGCCACCACCCCCACGACGGCGTGCCGGCCGTGTCGGGCGCCGTGGAGGGGCGGGCGCCCCACCCGTGTTCCGAACGCGGGTCGTAGGCGCGTCCGTCCGGGCGCGCCCGGGTGATCCCGGCGTGGTGGGTGCGTTCGAGGACGCGGCGGGTGTCGCACCGCGTGTACCGGTCGGTGACCTCGGCCAGGTACACGTACCGGCGGCCCCGGGCACCCGGCGGCACCTCCGGCGGCGGGAGCGTGCGTCGCAGGCCGTCGAGCAGGGCCGACAGGACCTCCGCGGCCCGGTCGCCGGTCAACGGCCACGACACTCCGAACACGCGCGGCACCTCGTGCACGGGAAACCAGAGCGACGCCTCGTCCAGGCCGCTGCGCCGGGCCAACGTCACGCGCAGGTCGTCCTCGCCCACCGAAGTCCCCACCGCCACCACGCACTCCCCGCTCGTTCACGGCACGCGGTCGAGCACACCGTGTCCGGAGCGTAACCGGCACCTGCCCACCGGACCTTGCCTTCGGGGAAGAGTGGTCCGTACGGGGTATCGGGGATTTCTCGTCACCGGTTCGCTTCGTGTTCGCGACGTCGGGCGGGAGAATGGACCATGCCCCAACTCATCGGATATCTCGGCCCGTCCCCCGTCTGCGCGGACGGCCGTCACGCGTTGACCGGGCCCGAACAAGGCGCGGTGTTCGTGGACCCGGCGCCGACCGAGGAGGACCTCGTCGAACTCGCCGCCCGTCACGGCCTGGACAAGGTGGAGCGCCTGCCCCCATTCCGATTTCGCCTGTGTACGGCGATCTACCTCGACGGTCCGATGGCCGGCCAAACGAACCGATACACCACCGACGAGCTCGGCTCGCTCAATACGTTCGCCACCGCAGGCCACACCCACACCGGGGTCTACGAGCTGGTCGCACTCCCCGACGGGGACCGGCCCGGAGAGAGCTCCGACTCGTCGAACTCGACGGCCGGCCCGTGGCCTCGTGACAACACCGGCAAAACCTCCGCACCGGTCGTGGCAGACATGGTCGAGCCATGTGCGCGATGGCGCGGCGCCGTGTCGCAGTGGTCGGCGGTGACCCGGCGGAAAGGTCTACGGAAGGTGCGGCTCGACGGTCGCGCTGATCCCGCCGGGTCGGGGGTGCTCGGAAGGGCACTCACCCGGGGCGCAGAAGCCATCGGCACCCGCCTGGACCGGTAGCCCGGGACCACGACGTCCGCACGTGTTCCCGGCGCGGGCCGGCCGTGCGGATCCCGCGGGTCGGGTTCAAGGTATCGCCGCTCGAGAAGGGCGCGTTCGCCGTTGGGCAGACGCACCATCACCCCGTACGGCGAGTGGGTGTCCACGACCGCCGGGACGACGCTGCCGCGCCTGTAGGGGATCACCCGTCGATTCTCGCGGACACCGCGCACCGCCGCGCCCAATCGTGGATCGCCCACGTTCGTCTCGGCAGCCTGCCGGACGAGGTCGCCGAGTGTCTGTGCGGGGTGGAAGACCGGCCGGATGAGGATGTGGATGCCGAGGCGGTTCGTGGGTGTGGGGCCGCCGCGCTTCGGGCAGGTTGTCGTCCCGTGCCCGTAGCCTCCCCCACGTCCGGCGCGCATCGGCCGCGCGCCGCGGGATCGACGGACGAGCGGCGGAGGTTCGGTGTGGCGGGTGTGTGGGACGTGGTGGAGGAGTCGCGGCGCGCGGTGTGGTCGTTCACGCCGTTCGAGCACGTGGGCCCGCTGAGGTTCGGCATGACCCACGAGCAGGCGGCGGCCGCGCTCGACGGGGTCCTGAAGACCATCGGATCGCTGGAGGACGGCACCGGATGGGTGTCGCGGGCCGACATGTGGCCCGTCCGGTACGGCGCCGGGGCCGGGGTGCACCTGTACTACGACCGGGCGTTCGGCCTGGCCGCGATCGTCGTCGACGCACGGAACGGTCCGCAGGTGGACTTCGGCGGGATCCCGCTGGTGGGTCGGGTGCCGTCCGTCCTGGAGGACGCGTTGATCGACCGTCTCGTCGCCCACGGCCTCGCAGCGGTGTTCTCCCTGGAGGCGAACCTGTGCGCGCCCGAGCTCGGCGTCGTGATGCGCGTCCAACGCGCCGGGGACCGCGTCCTGACCCGGCCGGTACTCGTCGCCCGGGAATGGGCACCCCGATGCGCGGACTCGACGCAGAGCCACATCCCCGCCGAGGAATGGCACAGCTTCTCCTGAAGCGCACGCGCAGTCCTGCGGCGGGTACCGGCCCAGGCGGGCGGGCGCGGAAGGGAATTCACCCGACACGGCGTGCCGTTCGCGGCTGCGGACATCGTGCGCCCCGGCCGTCGGGAGAGCAGGGTCGTGTCGGGTGGCTCGGGAGGCTCCCCACCGCTTTCTCCGGATCGACGGGCTCGGTGGCGACGGCGCACTTGCCCGCGGTTGTCGTCGAGGTCGAAGGCATACTCGCCTTCGGCGCCCGGGCGAGGGCTTCGCCCACCAGGGTGGTGTCGGGCGTGTCCTCGATGCCGGTCGCGCCGTGGCGGTGCGGCCGGTCGCGACGAAGGTGAAGTCGTGAAGGTGGGAGCGGGCCGGCAAATTCGGGGATCGGGCACCGGTAGTGGGCTGTCCGGAGAAAAGGAGACGCGCCCGCCGCTCGGAATCCGTAGACTGGTCGTACCGACGCGGGGTGGAGCAGCTCGGTAGCTCGCTGGGCTCATAACCCAGAGGTCGCATGGTTCGAATCCTGCCCCCGCTACCAGTGTTCAGGAGCCCGGCCGGTGGCCGGGCTCCTGATTTTCGTGTACTCGGGTCGTCCGTGGGCGATGGCTTTGTCGAAGACGCCGGTGGAATGCGGACCGGAACCGGGCACCGTTGTCGATCCCGGTGACTTCGACCCGAACGGCGGGCACCGGAGTGCTGGCCGGTTCGATACCGAGAGCGCCGAGGCGGAGGATCGCCCCGATCGGCTCTGTACCAACGCCGTCGGCCTGCAGTGGAGTTGTCGTCGGTAGCGGCCTCGACCGTGGCCGCCGGGCCCGGCCGTGCGTCACGCGCCGGGACGGGGGCTTGCCGCGTCGTGGCGGGTGGGTTGCGAGTGCGCAACGACCGCCGATGCGGGCGCGGTTGCGGGCCACGATGGGCACATGTCTTCGCGTCCCGATACGCGGCCCATGGGTGGTTGCCTGTTGTGGCTCGGCCGATTCGTCCTGGCCGTGATCACCCTGGCGGTCGTGACCGTCCTCGGCGGGCTGTACGCGTGCCAACGGCAGTTCGCGGCTGACGAAAGGGAGAGGGAGGCGCACGAAAGGCATCGCGCGGAGGAACGGCGTGCGCGGGTCGAGGTGGAGGCGCCTTTCCGGGTCTTCGGCCGGCCGGCGAGTGCGGAGTTCGAGCGTTTCGTCTTCGACCGGTGTTGGCGCGACACCACGCCCCGGATGAAGCCGCAGGCGGGCATGACGGGCGTGACATGCACGTCCACGGTCGTGTACTTCTACGGTACGGACGATCCCACGACATCGACGACCGCGTTCGAGCGCGAGGCGCGCAGGCTCGGGCTGGCGCCGGACACGGCGACCTGGGCGCGGCCACAACCGGTTCCGGACCTGCGCCCACCGGACCCGACGCCCCCGCCGGGCGCGGACGAGCAATACGGCCCGCTCGGAGGGAGCGGGAGCAGCCTGTATGCCAAGCCCGTGCGTTGGCAACACGCCTACAACGAGCACCCGTTCGTCGTCCGCGCATCCGTGACGATCCACTACCGGACCGAACGCACCAGGCCGAAGCCCACCCCGCCGCACACCCCGATGTTTCCCCAACCACCCGCGACCTGCGCAGGCGGCAACCGCCCGTGGAGTTGCCTGTGACCCGCGACGGCCTCTCCCGCGCCCACCCATCCGGCCCGGCATGTCGGCGCCCGAACTTCGTGACCATCCCGGCGGGCCGCCTCCCGGGGCCGCCGCAGATCACCCTGGCCGCGAAGCCGCCGCCGACGGCACGGGATGCGAGAGAACGCCTTGACCGCCGACAACGCCACCGCCACCGCCACCGAAAAACCCGTTGGCCGTCGACGACCGAGCCGGGACAATCCCCGTGACCGAAGTAAGGGGATGCATGGCCCGGTTCGCGTGCGCCGAGTGCGGCACGATCTTGTCAGCCCCCGTGTCGCGGGTGGCACTTCCCGTCCACGCCGGCCACGATGTCGGCCACGAACTGCTCCCCCGCTCATGGAATCCGGGACCTACGCCATCGACCCCGCACCCTTCGGACCGCCTTGGCGACCGTGGGACGAGGTGGGGCCGGCACAAGCGGCGGCCCGGGGCCTGTTCGCGCCCACGCATGCCGTGTGCTTCGGCACGCCCGGAACCGTGGTCGTCACACCCGGTGACGCCCGTAACACCGCCCTGATTCCGGACCGATGCGAGGGCTCCTGCTACGGAGTGGACGGCAGGGCCGGACCGAACCTGGCCTGTACGGGGTGCGGCCGGCCGGTGGCCACCCGGATCGACGACTGTGGGGCCTGGCAGGAGGTGCGATTCGACCCGCAGGCCGTACGCCTCCTCGCCGGCGACGACCGCGAACCCCCGTCGCTCGACTGGGCCACGTTGGCGAACGAGCGCTCGGCCACCGAGCCGATCGAGCCGCAGGGGTGGTGGAACCCCCGATGGGAGGCGGCGGTCGGAGTGGCCCTGGCCCACGTGGTGGCGGCATCGGCCGGCGCTCCCGTGACCGTGCCCGGCGGTCTGCTCACCGAGACCTTCGGCCGCTCCCTCGACACCTTGCTGCCGCCGGGCCCGCCGGCGAAACGCCTGGTCCCGGCCGGCCCGGGCCTGCCCGACCACGACGACGATGCCGACATCCTCCTGGTCCCGATCCACCCGCAGACGGGTGAGGCATGGCGGTCGCTCGCCCCCGTCGCCGCTGTGCCCCTGGCCGCCGAGGTGTGGATGTACCTGGCCTTCCACCAGGACCGCCACGACCGCCGCCACCAGTGCGACCGCCCGCCGATTCCGGCGAGCGGCCGCATACCCGAGGGCGTGCTCCGCGACGACCCGCTGCCGCGCCACCCGTGGAGCCGATTCCGCCCCGCCGGCCCCCTGTTCCTGCGCACCCTCGTCGGCCTGCCCGCCGTCCGCCTGCCATGGTTGCGCGCGATCCACGACCGCGTCCGAACCGCCCCGTACGCCTTTCCGTTCTGACCCGACCGCCCGAATCACTCCCGGAAGCCGGAGCGTCGCCGCAGCGAGGTTGTCATCGGGGCCACGGCGGCCCCCGGACGCGTTCCGGCCCGCCGACGGGCTCGAGGTGGTCTCCCCGTTCGAGGACACCCACCGCGGGACTGGGGAGACGACCGTCCGCAACCCCGACGGGCGGGAGTGGACCCTGTCGGCGCGGGCCGACCGAACGGAGTGAGTCATGCCTTACGACGAACGCATCACGACGCCGGACGACACGTCGCTGCGCGTGGCCCTGTGGCGGGCCCCGCACCTGCACCTCGATCCGGCGCCGGACGTGCTCGCGGACGGGATCGCTCCGCACATCGTCGGTCCGTCGGGGGGAACGGCGAGGACGGCGACCTCCACCAGCGTGCGTTCGACGCGGGCCCGGCGCGGTTGTGCCCCCAGCAGGCGCAGGACCTTGGCGTTCGCGTCGTAGAGGATGTGGTGGCCGGGGGCTTGGCGGGCGTCGGTGACGTCGAGGCTGTCGAAGGTGCAGGCGACCAAGGCCTTGCCGTCGCCGAGTTGCAGGATCGGCAGCGCGGGGTCGGTGGTCGGGCGGACGTCGCGGGTCCAGGTGATCGGGCCGAGTTCGCGGGCGCTTTCGGCCTCACGGCCGGTCAGGCCGGTCGTGCGATCGCCGGGAGCGAACCGCTCGCCCGACGCCTTGGGGCCGGCGGCGGCGGTGCGGCTGCGGCACGCGGCGAAGTCCGCGCAGATCCCGGCTGCCTGCTCGCGGCCTCACCGGTGAGGGTACGCGCGCTCTCGCCGTCGAGGGCGGGCATCGCAGGCAACGACTCCGGCGCCGTCTGGCCCGGGGCGAAGGTCTCGGTGGGTGTGGGGAACGGCGTGGCCGGCACGGTGGCGTCGACGAGGGGTTGCCCGGCGTCACCGTTCCTGACGTTGATCGGGCTCGAGAACGTGGCCTTCCAGGGGCCGTTCGGCCTTTCCTGACGAAAGTAGGTCAGATCCCGGCCGTGTGTGGTCGAGGGCCAACGGGAGTCGCGTGCCAGGACTGTGCCTTGGCCTCGCCGTAGTGGGCGAACACCGCCTCCGCGTCCCGCCGGGACAACCCCGCCGCCTCGGCCGAGGCACGCGCGGAGGCGGCGGGGGCGGCGGAATTCGGCTCGGTCGAACCGGAGGACGTGCAGCCGGCGGCGAGCAGAACCACCCCCGCGGCCGCCGCCAACGCGGCGCGTCGGTGTCTCACCCGGCCGGGCCGGTGGTGAATGACCACGTGGCGCGTCCCCTGTCTCCCTGGTCGATCCGCACACCCTAAAGGGTGTCCCCGACGAATGGGTACGCCCCACGGAGAGGTCACGCTCGCCGAAGGGCGCCCGCCGGTGGAACCGACGAACGTGGCGTCCCTCGCGGGGAGTCGGGGCGAAGGGCGGGACGTCGATGCGCCGACGGCGGTTCGCCGCCGGTCGCCGGTGGGTAGGGCCCGTCGTGGTCGACGACGCGGGGAGGCAACGCGGTGGACGAGACCGAACGACTCAAGTCACTGATCATCAGCGCGGCACAGGCACTATGGGAAGACAAGGAAGCGCTGACCAGGTTCCTCGACGTGGTGCGGCGCAGCGAGGCGTTCACGAAGCTGGCCGACACACTGGCCGAGAGCGAGGTCCGGCCCGCGAAGGCGACGTTCTACGGCGTGCAGAGCAGGAAGTTCCAAGTCTGACCGTGCACGGCTGCCCGCCACGCGATGCCGGTGGTGGGTCGTCGGGGCGTTGCGCGGGCCGGGGGGGTGATCGCCGTTGCCGGCCGTTCGGCTTCGAGCACGGGCTGTCCGCTCTGGCGTGTGTGCTCCATCATCGCGGCGCAAGAGAGACCGCCTGCACGACATGGTCGGCCCTGGTACGTGAGGAACACGCCCTTGTGTACGTGGAATCCGGCCGAGGACCCGGTCGGCATCCGCACGGGCGTCACGCGCACGAAATGCTGGCCGAGCGGCTCGTAACGCGCCGTCGTGGGATGCGTGGATCCAACGGGATCGACCTCCGCGCGAAAGGATGCGCCTGCGCGCAACCGGCGCTCCCCGATGTTGGGGTCCAGGGTTTTCGCCTCTTGGTGACGGAGCTCGCGTCTGTCGAAACAAGGAGGCACCCCCGGCACACGTAGACGCCCCGGCGGCGCATCGCGACGCGGTATGCGCCGCAGCCCGCGCACCGCGCCCTCGCCGCGAGATCCGCGCACCGCACCCAGACCAGCTCGTCGCCGTGCTCGACACACACGGCCCGCTGCCTGCACCAGGCGCACTGCGCCTCGAACAGCGCCTTGCCCTGCGGACACCACTGTGCCGTCGCGCGCGACGCGCAATGCCCGCGCGTGGCCTCGTGGCGCGCGATGCGGGCCCTGAACGCCGAAACCGCCGCCGACAGCTCGACCACTCGTTCCCCGAGCATCGGTTCTCCCTTCGAAGCACGACCCGCAGCGGGCACGCCGGGTACCCACGGCGCCACCCTCGCAGGCGGATACGACACCACCCGCCTCGCCCGTCGGCGTGCCGGCGGGCGCGGCCGGAATCGGCCCCGGAGAGTGGCGAATCGCCATTTCGGGCCCGGACGCGGACATTCCCCGTCTACGTTCGCGGTATGAATTTCGAGCCGCGCTGGACGCGCAACGCCGATCCCGTCACGGTCGAGGACTGCATGGAGTTGGAGGACGACCTGGGGGAAGGCCGCGACGGCCTCCGGCCGTTCGGCGCGATGCTCCGGTCGTGGGCGCATCCCGATCCGGGCGTCGCCCGGGGCCCGCACGTCGCGGCGTTGACTTTGGCGGCGGCCGCGGCCCTCGTGGAAGCGGCCGGCGGCACGTGCGCGGGACCGCGCTACCGGGCGCGGGAGAGCGCGGTGGAACTCTCCGAAATCGCGGACAAGGTCGCGGCGGCGATCGTCGATCTGGAAGGGGCGGGGGACGGCGACCTCGCCGCGCGGGACACGTTGGCGCTGCGGTTGCGGTTCCAGGCCGAACACGCCTCCTGGCTGGTCGTGTTGGCCGCGCGCGTCGCCGACGAGGCGATCGCCCTGTCCCCCGACGACCCGGCCGCGCGAGCGGACCTGGCGACCGCGGCGGCCCTGACCCGGTCCGTGCTGCAGGCCGCCCGGGCGTGCGTCGCCGGCTGCGCGGCCCGCGTCGAGGAACTGGGCCTACCGGACGAGCCGTTCGACACGGCGTCGGCCCGCATCGACAAGCACGAGGCGACGATCGAGATCGCCGCCCGACGCCTGGCCGACGAAGTGGGGCGTTAGCGACCCCGCGTCCGCGGGTCACGCCACCGGCGCGCAGCGCTCCGGCAGCAGATCGCGTTGTCGTGCCCCCACCGCGGGGCCGGAGACCGCGCCGGGGTTCGATGCCGGCCTCGCACATCCCGTCGGGCGATGTCCCGGCGGATCGTCGCGGCCCCGCCGTGCCGCCTCCGACTGCTCCTCCCCCGGGGCCGTCGGCTCCGGTGCGACGCCGGCAACGATCGCGCCGTCCCCGGCGGGTTCGACGTGCCGTCGGTGGTGCGCGCGTCGTCCGCGCCCCGGCGGTCCGCACATCGTCGCAGCCGTGTGCGAGTGTGGACCGGTCGATGACGGGCCGCAGTTCGGGGGAACCGGATGCGCGGATGGACGAGACGTCTCGGTACGACGGTGGCCGTGCTGGTGTCGGCGGGATGCGCGGTGGCGGGTTGTTCGTCGGGCGGCGGGGACACCAGGCCCGTGCCGAGCGCGTCGGCGGTGTCGCCGGCTCCCGACCCGCCGGTGATCTCCGAGGGCGAGGCCCGGCAGGTCCTGGAACACTACGACACCGAGAACAACGCGTCGAACGCCGCCCTGGACGGCGACCGCCTCGCCGGGGTCGAGGGCGGCGAACTGCTGGAGGCATCCCTGGCGGGGTACCGTGCCGACCGGCTGATCCCGAACCGCAAACCCTCCGAGCCGTTCACCCACCTGGACCCGCAGTTCTGGATCCCTCGCGCGAGCGGCCATCCCCGCACGTTCGTCGCGGTCGCCGCCACCGGTGCCGACAGCGAGGACAAGGCCGTCGTCCACTTCGTCCAGGAGACGCCCGGCGCGGCGTGGAAGGTCGTGTTTACCGCCTACGCCCGGGTGGGCGACCCACCCGCCACCGCGGGCGCGAGCCCCGAACGTCAGGCCCGTCCGAAGTTCGAGGACGTGGCACGGGACCCCTCCGGCGCCGCCCGCACCGCGACCACCGCCGGCGCGGGCGCGGTGTGCGAACGGTACGCCGCCGCAATGTCGGTGCCCGGCGGCCCCGCCGCGTCCGAGGCCCGTCTCGCGCCGGGCAGTTACACCACCGACCTGCGCAAGCGGATCGAGGATGACGCCCATCGCGACGAGCGGATGTCGCAGACCACCACCGTCACCGCCCGCCCCCTCACCCGGGCAGTCTTCCGGACCGCCTCCGGCGCCCGCCTGGTCCCCTGCGTCCTGGACAAGGCGATCGAGACGAAGGCGCTGGTGCCCGAGACACACCTGACGGCGACCGTGCCCCGGACGATCGCGTTCCTGGGCCGGGACAAGCCGTTCACCACCATCAGAACCACCTTCCTCGCCTGTGTCCTGATCCTGGTCCCCGACGCGCCCGACGCACCCGCCACCGTCCTCACCGGCGGGCTGGGGCAATCGCACCCCCTGGACGCCATCGGAACCTGAGAGTCGTCCCGTAGGCACCGGGCCCCGCCCCGCCGACGGGCCCGGCCAAGAATCCCGGGTCCGCGACCGCGAACTGTGGCAGCCTGCCCTCGTGCCGGCAGAGCTACGAGAACATGCAGGTCGTCACTACGCCGTCCGGTTCCACTACGCCTTGCCCGACGACTCGTGGGCCGTGGAGTTGAGCGAGGCCGAGCCCGCGCCGGCTGCGTGGGCCGAGGCCCCCGACGCACAGACTCATCTGCCGGGAACCGCCCTCCTGGTGGCCTTCGTTCCCGACGAGGACCCCGAACTGGAACCGACGGTCCACATCCACAGCCATGACGAGCACGTCATCCCCTACGAGATCATGCGCTGGTTCATGGAACTGGTGGCCGACCAGGTGGATCGCTGCCGCACCACCTTCGGGCAGGAGGTACCCGAACCAGTGGAATGATCACGCCGTGGCCGGTGTGATCACGGCACGGAACCGTCCCGGACACCCCTGTTCAACGGGCCGACACCGCGCCGGTTCGGCAAACCGACGACCGTGCCGCGACACACGGGAGCCGACGCCCGGCAAGGGCCGGCCGCGTGCACGCGCTTCAACTGCCGGAGACCGAGGGGTCCAATGGTGTACCGCCGGCGAACCGTAAGACCAGCGCATCCGTGAGGTCGAAGACCAGGCCCTCGGCCGGCCGATCCTTCGATGTGCGGCCCCACGTACGGCACCCACCCACCGTGCGGGCAACCCTGGGCGAAGCGCAGGAACTTACCCCAGACATACGAACGCGCCCTCGAAAGAGCCTCATCGTGCGCTCTGCCGAACGTGATACGGGGATCCCGCACTCCCACCCCCTATCGCAAGCGCGCTGCGGTGGACCGTCGTTCCACCGGGCCTTCCTTGCAAGGTGGGCGAATCCCCGAGAGACGCACCGAGTTCGAACCCATCCGTGGCGGGCACCCCTCCGAAGACCTATGTGGATCGAACCCGATGCTCGGACGGCGGCGTCTCCGGTGGCCCGTGATCTCCGAGAGGACGCGAAAGGAGTGGGCTCGATGCAACAAGAGCCGACCGACGTGCGAGGAGAGGCCGGTGTGTCCGAGAGGGTTCCGGCACCCGGGGGAACCACGCGTTTGGCACGCTGGTCGATCGCGCATCGCTGGATCGTCGTCATGGGATGGGCGATATTGACCCTCGCCGGGGGATTGGCCGCCGGACGGTCGGGTGATCGGTTGTCGTTCACGTTCGATCTGCCAGGACAGCCGGCCTACGAGACCAACTCTGCGATCGTGGAACGGTTCGGAACCGGCGGCAACAACCCACCGCTGGTCGCCGTGGTGCGGTTGCCTCCGGGCACCACGGTGGACTCGCCCGGTGTCCGCGGCGAGTTCGCCGCCGTCTTCGAGCGCGCCACGGCGAGTCTCCCCGGCGCGCGTACGGCCTCGCTGCTCACCGACGACGGCAGGGCATTCGTCTCCGCCGACGGTCGTACCACCTTCGCCTTGTTCTATCCGGTCCCCGAGTACACCTCCTCGGATCCGTACGCCAAGGCGCTGCCGGCGTTGACACAAGCGGTCGCCGGGGAGTCGGTCGCGGGCTCCCCGGTCCACGTCACGGGGGCGAGCGTGTTGGCGTCGGGGGGCGAGAGCGGCGGCGGCAGCAGCGTGCTGGTGGAGACGCTGGCAGCGGCTGCGGCCGCCTTGGTGGTGTTGGCGATCGTGTTCGGCTCGCTGCTCGCGCTGCTGCCGTTGCTCATCGCGGTCGTGGCGATCCCCACCACGTTCCTTGGGATCTACGCGCTCACGTACGTCACCGACATGTCGACGATCACCCGCAACATCGTCGCCCTCGTCGGTCTGGGTGTGGCCATCGACTACGCGCTGCTCGTGGTCACCCGCTGGCGAGAGGAACGCACTCACGGTGCGGACAATCGAGCGGCGGTGCTCAAGTCATCAGCTACGGCGGGCAGATCGGTGGTGTTCTCCGGGATCACGGTGACCGTCAGTCTTGCGGCGTTGGCGCTGACGCCGGTGCCGTTCCTGCGTAGCATCGGCTACGCGGGCCTGCTGATTCCACTGGTCAGCCTCGCGGTTTCGACGACTCTGCTGCCGGTGATCCTGGACGCGTTCGGCCCCCGGCTCGAGTGGCCGCGCAAGAAGCCGGCGGGCACGGTGAGTCGGTTGTGGACGGGCGTCGCCCGATGGGTGGTGGGTCATCGCATCCTGGCGACCGTCGGCTCGTTGATGGTGCTCGCGCTGCTGGTCGTGCCGGTGTTCTCGCTCAATCTCGGCGAGCCTCAGGCCGATGCGACGGCGGCCACCGCCGACGTCGAGGCCCGGGCGGGCTTGCGGGCGCTCACCGATTCCGGAATCGGTCCCGGCGTCCTGCGGCCTACCGAGGTGCTGTTGCCTGCGGACGCGAACCTGCCCGTGATGAAGACGATTTCGACGACGGCTCCTGCTGCGTGGCGACGTGACACATTCCGCGTGGTCGACGCGTGGTCGGCGGTCGAGCCCACGAGCGACGCCGGCAAGGACGCGTTGCGGACGATCCGCGACGCGGCGCGCCGGGTACCCGGAGCCCGGGTCGGTGGATCGCCCGCCCAGGACGGCGACTTCATTCACGCCCTCTACGGCCCCGATCTGCTGATCATCGTCGCCGCCATCGTGATCGTCACGGTGGTGCTGCTGACCCGCGCGCTGCGGTCGGTATGGCTGCCGATCAAGGCGCTGTTGCTCAACGTCGTGTCTCTGGCCGCGTCCTACGGAGTGCTCACCTTCGTCTGGCAGGAGGGGCACGGCACCCGGCCCTTGTTCTCCAGTCCGGCCACGGGCGCGATCACCCTGTGGGTTCCTCTCGCGGTCTTCGCATTGTTGTTCGGGCTGTCCATGGACTACGAGGTGTTCATCCTGACCCGGATCAACGAGGAATACGAGAACGGCCATTCCATCGACGAGGCGGTGGTCCGGGGTATCGGCCGCACCGGCCGTCTGGTCACCTCCGGTGCGCTCATCCTCTTCCTCGCGTTCGTCGCACTCGGCGGCGTCCCACAGACCGACGTCAAGATCCTGTCCACGGGCCTGGCCGCCGGCATCATCCTCGACGCCACACTCATCCGAGGGGTACTCGCCCCGGCCCTGGTGTCCTTGTTCGGTCGGCTCAACTGGTGGATGCCCGCACCCGTCACCCGCGTCCTTCGCGTCACCCCGATACGGCAACCGACAACGCACGAGACGCCCCCGGCTCGACGGTGAACCGCCGGCGAGCCGGACCGCCGGGCGAGTTCCCGACCCTGCCGGCCCGCCGCGGCATGCGGCTCCGTCGTCCTGCCGCGCGGGGCGGGGTCTGTCGGTCGGGCCCACCGCAGTGTTTCGGGAGAACGCGGTCGACGAATCGTTTGACGCCGCCATCAGGAGCGATCCGGGAGCCCCTGGCGCCCGGCGGCCCCGGAACTCGGGTCTGCCCGGTCCGCGAGGGGCGGCGGGCCTCTTCACTCGGGGGTGCGGACCGTCGTCCCGCCGTGCGCGGCGCTGATCGCGACGGCGTCCAGCGCCGTGCCTTCGCCGCGGATGTGGACGGCGTCCGCGCCTCGGCCCTCGGCGTGGATG
The DNA here is from genome assembly GCF_044334985.1 of Embleya sp. NPDC020630. Taxonomy (NCBI): domain Bacteria; kingdom Bacillati; phylum Actinomycetota; class Actinomycetes; order Kitasatosporales; family Streptomycetaceae; genus Embleya; species Embleya sp. NPDC020630. The sequence continues at coordinate 135,676 of NZ_JBIRUB010000019.1, read as the reverse complement.
CCGCCGTGGGCGTTCAACGTGCCCAGTTCGCCGTCGATTTCGACGGTGACGACATCGTCTCCGCGGGCCGTGATCCGCCCGCCGATGCGGGCTCGGCCGATCCGGCCGCTCCTGGTGATGCCGAGGGCGGTGGCACGCATTCGGGTCTGCACGCCGCGCACCAGGCTGATGCCGGTGCCGCCCGAGGTGGTGAGATCGCCGCGGACGTCCAGGTGCGGCAGGTCGCGGCCGACCTGGATGCCGATGGCTCCGTCACCGGTGGTGGTGAGGCTGTCGAACGAGGCGTGGCGCAAGGATCCGTCGTAGAAGTTGAACCCGCGCGCGCCGGTGCCGTGGGTGGTGATCGCGGCTTGTATGTCCAGCCTGTCCAGGTCGCCGAAGTTGACGAAGCCGATGCCGCTGGGTCCATATGAGGTAAGGGGTGCGGTGGCCGTCCACGACCGTGCCCGGCCCCAGTTGTCGAGCACCATGTCGTTGGCGCCGTGGGTGGTGACGGGGCCGGTGTTCAGCACCCGGTCGACCACGGCGCCGAAGGAGAGGAACACGCCGCCGCTGATGAGGTCCGCGGTCCCGACGGGGATCCGGCCGTCGGTGTGGATCTCCCGGGTGCGCAGGATCGTGACCCGGGTGGTGCCCGCGGTGCCCCTGGCGCTGTTGCCGTCGTGTCCGCCGACGAATACACCGCTGCCGTGGATCGGCGAGTCGGCGCTGCCGGCGGCGATGTCCAACAGTTCTGCGGTGATCTCCACGCCCGGGTCGCTTTGCCGGTTCCACAGGGTGAACGCCCCTTGGAGCACCTCCACTCCGAAGCCGTGCGGCCGTTCGGTACGCCCACGCAGGTCGGCGGCTTCGACCGTGAGTCCGTTCACGACCACGTGCCCGGTGCGGACCGCGTCGCGGGCCAGGAGCAGCACTTGCCCGCGGGTGTGTACGCCGTGCAGGGCCAGCGTGCCGAAGTCGGTGACCGAGGTGTCGTTGAGGACGGCCACCTCGTGCTCGGGAGTGTGGATCCTCACGTTCTCGAGGACGTTGTCCCGGGTCAGGCACAGGCCCTTGGCGACGAACTCCAGGGTGCCGCCGCGCAGTCGTACCTCGGGGGCGAGCGTGAGCATGGGCATGGCGGTGATCACGCCGTGCACCTCGATGGCCCGCTCCCCTTGCCGGACCGCTCGAACGAGTTCGGCAGCGGTGGTGACGCGCCGCCACCGCCCGGTGTGGGATGTTGTGCCCGACGCCATCGGCTCCTGCTTTTGTATGCCGGAGGTGCGGCCGCGGGTGGGGTCGTCGATGTCGCTGGTGCAACCGCCGTCGGCACATGCTGCGGTGTCGGGTGTGGAGGGCAGGCCCCGGGCGGCGACCTCTTCCAGGACCCGTTGGAAAGTGGCGATGTCCCCGGCGCCCCGGAGGGCGAGACGGTCGTCGAATACGAACGTGGGCACCGCTCGGATGCCGAGCCGGTCGGCTTGGCGCATCGCGGCTGTCACCTCGGCCGTGCCGCTGCCGTCGGCGAGGTCGGCCCGCGCCCGGTCGGGGTCCATGCCCGCGTGGCGGGCGAGAGCGACAAGGGTGTCGGGGTCGGCCACGTTGCCGCCGTCGGTGAGGTAGGTACGCATGAGCGCGTGTTTCACCGCGTGCCGGACGCTCTCGTCGTAGTCGCGTTCGGCCAGCCACATCAGTCGGTGCGCGGCCAGGGTGTTGACAGCGAGTGCCCGTTCCAGGTCGAGGGCGAGCCCGTCCCCCTTGGCGACATCGGAAAGCGCGGCGTGGTCGTCGCGGAAGGCGGCGCCGCCTCGGGCGAGGTAGTAGTCGAGCAGTGGTTGGGGCTCGTCCGACATCGCCGGGTTGAGCTGATGGGGCCGGTAGGACACCTCGACGTCCGCTCGGCCCGGGAACGCTGCCAGGGCGCGCTCGAAGCGGACCTGTCCGATGTAACACCACGGGCACGCGATGTCGCTGTAGATGTCCACCCTCATGCGATGAACCCCCCGAGCGTCGTGGCCCTGGCGGTCTTGGAACGGGCGCGGGCCGCATCGGCGAGCGAGCGCCTGTCGCCGGCCACGAAGCGTCCGGTCTCTCCTGCCCGGGGTTTCGGGGTCGCGGTGTTCGGCTGCGGGGCTGTGGTGTGTGCGGTGGGCATGTGTGGTCTCCCGAGGTCGAGCGATGAGCAAGGTGGTGTGGGTGAGGCAATGCCGACGCCGGCAGCGTCCTCCGCCGGCGAGTTCACAGACCGGTGGCGCCACACGCATATGGCGGATGTTCGGGATGTGCGGCCGGTGGAGGCATTCACCACACCCGCTCTGGGGGCTTCTTGGGCCAGCCTTGGCCGGGCCTGGTGGAGCGAGCCGCATTGATGAACCGATGTCACCGGACGTGGGCCGGGGCAGCGCGGAGTTCGGTCAGGGCGATCAATTCGGCCAGTAGATCGCGCAGCAGGTCCTCGGTCACGGCATCCCCGACGAAAGTGCCGTCGGCATCGAAGCGCCGGTGCGACCGGAAGACGGTGACCTCCGGGTGGGCCACGACCGGGGCTTGGATGCGGTGCAGTATCTGCCGCAGGACCAGTTGGCCGCGAGCGGTGCCGAACTGGGACGGGGAAGCGCCCAGGACGGCAACGGGCTTGTGAAGCAGGGCATGCCGGCCGGCGGGGCGCGAGAGCCAGTCCAGGGCGTTGATCAGCACACCGGGGATGGAGGAGTTGTACTCGGGGGTGGCAATGATGACGCCATCCGCCTCCCGCACGCGTTGACGCAAGTCGCAGACGGCCGCGGGCTCGGAACCCTCCTCGAGGTCCTGGTCGAAGAAGGGGAGCGCACCCAGGCCCTCGTACAGGTCGATGGGGACGCCGGCCGGGGCGAGGTTCCGCAGGGCGCGCAGCAGGCCGGTGTTGTGGGAGGAGCGGCGCAGACCGCCGGAGATGGCGAGGAACGTCGGATCGGTCACGGGTGGCTCTTTCGGTGATGGCGGGTGAACAGGTGGACGAAGTGCACCGGCCGGCATGGGCTGCTGCGGCCGTGGGACGGCCGGGCAGGGAACGCTCGTGATCGACATCGGCGACATCGACGTCTTCCTCGGACTGGACGTCGGCAAGGGCGAACACCACGCCACCGCGCCGACACCGGCCGGGAAGAAGGTCCTCGACAAGCGAATGCCCAACAGCGAACCCAAGCTGCGCGAGGTGTTCGCCAGACTCGCCACGAAACACGGAACCGTGCTCGTGATCGTCGACCAGCCCGCATCCATCGGTGCCCTTCCACTCGCGGTGGCTGGGACATGGGCTGCGAAGTCGCCTACCTGCCCGGATTGACCATGCGGCGGATCGCCGACCTCTACCCCGGCGAGGCAAAGACCGACGCCCGCGACGCCTTCGTCATCGCCGACGCCGCCCGCTCGATGCCCCATACCCTGCGGGCGATCGAGGCCGCCGACGAGGCGATCGCCGAGCTGGAGATGATCGTCGGCTTCGACGACGACCTCGCCGGCGAGGCCACGCGGGTCTCCAACCGGCTGCGCGGCCTGCTCACCCAGATCCACCCCCACCTGGAACGCGTCCTGGGTCCACGCGTCCAACACCCCGGCGTTCGCGCGCTGTTGCAGCGATTCGGGTCCCCGGCCCTGATCCGCAAGGCCGGACGCAGACGCCTCGTGGCCCTCATACCACCCAAGGCCCCACGCATGGCCGAGCGTCTCGTCGACGATGTCTTCGCCGCACTCGACGAACAGACCGTGGTCGTCCCCGGCACGGACGCGGCCGCGCTCATCGTCCCCAGCCTCGCCGGCTCGCTCACCGCCGTCCCGGACCAGCGCAAAGTCCTCGCCGCCAGGATCGAGGAACTCCTGGAGGCCCACCCTCTTTCGAAGGTCCTGACCTCGATGCCCGGCATCGGCGTCAGGACCGGAGCCCGGATCCTCATCGACGTCGGCGACGGCAGCCGGTTCCCCTCCGCCGCCCACCTCGCCGCCTACGCGGGCCTGGCCCCGGCGACCAGGAACTCGGGATCGTCGATCCGCGGCGAACAACCCTCCCGGAGAGGCAACAAGCAGCTCAAACGCGCGTTCTTCCTCTCCGCGTTCGCCGACACGCACTGAACGACCCCGCCTCCCGGGCCTACTACGACAAGAAGACGGCCCAGGGGAAACACCACACGCAAGCCCTCCTTTGCCTCGCCCGCCGAAGAGCCGACGTCCTCTTCGCCATGCTCAGAGACGGCACCTTCCACGAGCCCCGGCCGGCGGCGGTCACCTGAGCGGCGGCTGGATCAGGAGAACTACCCGGTCGGCCCCGACCTCGAACCCGAGCACCGCATGGCCGTGGTCGCCCTCCGGGTCCATGAGCACGGGCTTGCCCAAACCCCGCCCGATCTCCCGCAGGAATCCGCAGAACGCATCGAGTCGCTCCTGGCCCTGCAACTCCCGCAGGTCGACGTCGAAGTCGATTTCGTCGTGGTCGCGGAAACGGAAGATCGCCAACACACCGGCCGCCGGCCAGACCCGCAGGTTCGGACACTCGGCGCCACGCGGGCGGGACAACACGGCCCTCGCCCGGGGCACCGGCAGCACCGTCTCGCCTTCGGAGTACCTGCACTTCCAGCCTCTCGCCTCGACAAGATCAAGGACCGTCTGCCAGTCCTCCACCGAGGCGTCGGGGACACGCACGTCCGGAAGAGACCCCATCAGGTCCGGGTCGAAGAAGCGCTTCACGTCATCCCACAGCAGATCGGGCACACCGCAATGCTGCCCGGCTCCCCACCCGAACGCAGCCCGATTTCCCATAGGGGCACCCCCGCAGCCCCCGCGTGGTTCGTTCATGTCTCGTGTGTTGTCCACGGACCTTTGAGGTGCCCCGCGTTTTCCGGACGCCTGGTTTGCTGTCCTTTTATGCGGCGAGTCCGAGCTCGGGGTGGCCTTGCAGGGCTTCGAGGGGCGTCCGGTATCCCAAAGCGGAGTGGAGTCGTCGGCGATTGTAGAAGCCCTCGATGTATCTGACAACTTCGCGGCGGGCCTTCGCGTGGTTCGTGAAGATGTAGCGGTTGAGGCACTCGTTCTTCAGCGCGCCGAAGAAGGACTCGGCCATTGCGTTGTCCCAACATACTCCGGTGCGTCCGACGGATTGACGCATTTCGAGGTTGTCCAGGGCCTGGGCGAATGCCTCGGAAGTGTAGTTGCTGCCGCGATCGGAGTGAAAGATCGCGTCCTTCTCCATTCTCATGCGCCCGCGGGCCATGTCGAGTGCCGAGGCGACGAGCGAGGTTTTGAAATGGTCCGCCATCGCCCACCCGACGACCGCCTTGCTGTGGCAGTCGATGACGGTGGCGAGATAAAGAAATCTCTCCCACGTCGGAATGTAGGTGACGTCGCCGACGAGTTTGGTTCCCGGCCGGTCCGCGGTGAAATCCCGGCGGACGAGGTCCGGGATGCGCGGGTGCGCGTCGCCGGACAGCGTCGTGACGGCCCTCCACGGCCGGGGTTGGCAGGGCACCAGCCCCAGCTCGCGCATCAACGTGCGAACCAGCTCCGGCGACGCACTCTCGCCGGAGCGCGCGAGGACGGCGTGGACGCGCCGATATCCGTAGGTCTCGTGATTCGCGGCGAAGATCTCCTTTATCGCGGCGGTCAGGCGTCGGCGGCGGCTTCTGACGGTGGATTCGGGGCGGGTGCGCCACTCGTAGTATCCGGACCGGGAGACGTCGAGCCATCGGCACATGTCGGCGATGCGAAAGGTTGCCTTCTCCGCGTCGACGAGTTCGTAGCGGGAACTCACCGATGGTTGCGGGCGAAGTCGGGTGGCCGGAGGGATTTCTCCCTCCGGCTCCCACAGAACCGTACGTGACAATCTCTCGTCATACGGCTCTTGTCGCTCTGATCACCAGGTTCGAGCCGGATCGGTAGTCCACGCCCAATGCGCGAAGAGACGGGGCGCCTTCTGCGTCCCGCTCCACCATGCGCGAAAGGTTGCCGACCAGCTCCGCCTCAGCTTTCGATATTTTCCTCGCAACCAGCGGACCAGGTAGGCGTTGATCCGTTCGAGAAGGGGAAACAGAGCCGACTTGTTGAAGGCCCCGTAGTATTGCATCCATCCACGCACGACCGGGTTGATCCAGTCGGCGAGATCTCGGGTCTCGCCCGTCACCCAACGATGAAGGCGCCAGGAGCGCACCTCTCTGCCCATCCGTTTGACGGCATCCGCCGATACCGCCGGCGAAAAGCTCCGGAACAATCCGGTGCGGCCGTCCACGGTGCGCTCGCGGAAGTCGTATCCGAGGAACGTGAACCTTTCGTGCTCGTACGAGCCTTTCCGGTTCGCGTCCTTGCAGTAGACGATCCGCGTCTTGTCCGGGTGCAGTTCCAGGCCGACCTCCTCCATGCGCTTCGCCAACGCCGCCAGCACTGCTCTCGCCTGCGCGAGACTGCGGCAGTGAACGACTGCGTCGTCGGCGTAGCGTTCGAAGGCGACCTGCGGAAATCTCCGATCCAGCCACTTGTCGAACGCGTAGTGCATGAACAGGTTGGCCAGGACGGGGGAAATCGCCGAACCCTGGGGCGTGCCCCGGGTGCGTTCCACGAGTGTGCCGTCCGCCTGTTGCAACGGGGCGGTGAGCCACCGTTCGACGTACAACCGCACCCAGGGAAGATCGCATACCGATTCCAGCGCTCTCAGAATCAGATTCCACGGCACCGAATCGAAGAACGCCTTGATGTCGAGATCGATCACCCAGTCGTACTTCCAGCACCGCGCCCGGCAGATCCCGATCGCCTTGATTGCTCCACGTCCCGGCCGATAGCCGTAGGAATCCGGGTGGAAGATCGGTTCGACCCTCTTCTCCAGTTCCATGGCCACGACGGTCTGCGCGATGCGATCGCCGACGGTCGGTACTCCGAGTACTCTGATCCCGCCCTGCCGTTTCGGGATCTCCACCATGCGCACCGGCGGCGGGAAGTAGCAGCCCGAGGACATTCGATTCCAGATCTTGTACAGGTTTCCCCGAAGGTCCTTTTCGAACTCCTCGATGCTCACGGAATCCACGCCGGGCGCGCCCTTGTTCGCCCTGACTTTTCCCCATGCCTCCTCTACCAGCCACTTCGAAATCTCGAACGGCTTACCCGTCGACTTCAACTTGCTCAAGCCATTCCTCCCGGAGTGCTTCCGGTTGATCGAATGAACAAGTCACGAGCGACCCGGTCCCTTCGCTCCACCCTCATTACAAGGGCTTCGTCACTACTACGAACCGGTCCGCCGGCACACGCGAGGCTTCGCGTATGCCTTCTCCAGTTCCGCACAAGTCCTGCAGATCGGGCTCGCGCCACCTTCACGCCGGACACCGCCGGGCCAGTAAACGGAACACCCGCCAGGCTCATCCCTCGGCGCCTTCAAGCCTCGGTTTCGATGTCGTCCAAGCATTTCGACGCTTCAGCAGTGGTTCACTCGCGTTCGCCTTCCCGATCCCCACCTGACGTCCTTCCAAGGATGCCTTTTCCTCCGACGCTCACCACGACGGTCTTCAGCCAACGCAGCAGGAGGTGGTTTGAAGCCTCCCTCCGCCGGGCGACTCCGAGGGGCCAGAAACCCTCATCACTTGTGCAGCATCATCGGGGAACTATCGCCCTACCGCGATAGCACCCTTCCGTTCAGGACACACGAAGGCGCTTGCTTTTACCAGGAACGCGTTCTCCTCGCGGAGTTTCCGGTTCTCGCGTTCGAGTTCCCGTTCCCGCGCGGTCACGGGTTCGTCGCCTCGCGGCGTCGCCCCGGGTTCCACGACGGACCTGCGGTATTGCGCGACCCAGTTCCCGAGCGTGGTGTCGTTGACACCCAGCTCGCGCGCGACCTGGATGATCGGACGGGGCCCGTCCAACACCAGGCGAACGGCTTCGTCCTTGAACTGCTGTGTATATCTCTTCGGCACGCGCTTTCTCTTTCCGGTTTCCTACAACCCTACGCGGGTCGCTGTCCGGAAGATCAAGGGCACCTCAGACACCGACACCCGGCACGTAGAACCACTCGTCCCACACAGCAACCCCGGTCCCGGGCGCCGGGGTCGCCCCCCATGCCTGCCTCCGCCTCGCCATCAGGGCGTCGTCCGGCACCGGCACTGGGAACGGCGGGCCCGGAGGTCGATCGGCGAGAACCTCCTCGAGGTGCTCGCGCTCGTAACACTCGATCGCGTAGGCCAGGGCCTCGTACGCGTCGTCGTCCAGCCGCGGCTGCCACCCCATGCGGCGGTCCCGATCGGCCGCGAAGACGGCGGCGACGGCCCGGGTGTACGCATCGAAATCAGCGAGAACGGCGCCGGGCGCCGGAACATCGGTCACGGGAAAGATCATCACCGACGACACCGACACACCGGGCGCGCCCCCTCCGTCGTCCGAAAGCCGGACCCGGCGCGGCCGGGGGCGAGCCCCGAGTCGGGAACCGCGCCGAACGCGGCCCGAGGCCGAGTCCGTCCGGGGCGGCGGGATGCGAGGGGGCTGCGCGGTGGCCGTTGTCGAACAGGCACAGAGGTCACCGCGTGACGTCTGTTCGTGACGCCGACGCGGGTCGCGAACGACGGCGCCTTGGCGAATCGGGCAAACCTGACCTGTGACACCGGACTTGGGATCTGCGCAGGTCACCGAGCTGTCCGCCGGAGCCGGTAGACCCGGATGGCGAGCGGTGCGGGCGGGCGGTACATCCGACCGGGCGCCTTCACGAGGAACGGGTGCCGACGTTCGGCACTGGTCAGACTGTTGGCCTTGCACGTCCCAGCAAGCCCACGTCACGCTGTTGAACGGCCTGGATCATCTCCAGGTTGAAGTGGTAGACCAAACCGCCGAGCTGTCGCAGACGGGTTTCGAGGTCCGGGCGCAGCTGCCCTGCTCCTTTCCACAGGGCTTCCACCTCACGTCCGAGGTCCACGAAGGCCGCGCCGATCGTGTTGTCGAGCCGATCGCGCATTTCGGCGCCGTAGTAGCGCTGAACCAGGGCGAGGTTGCGGTTGATGCCGTCGTTCCACTCGAACAGCACCGCCCGGTACGCGTCCATGTGGGACTCGGCGAGCGCGCTGCGGACTCCTGTGTTGGGTGGGGCGGCCTCGCCGGCGAGGAGCCGGAGCCGGTACAGCCGCTTGTCCAGGAGTCGGCTGATCTCCTCGAAGATCCGCAACGCGAGCTGCAATTCCTGGTCGGCGAGTTGGACGCGATACTGGTGCGCCCAGCTCTGTCGCTGGAAGAGGACCCCCAGCAGCCCGCCCAGCACCGTGGTCAGCAGGAAGCCGACCACGATCGGCATCACGTCCTTCCACACGACCGTCCCCGTCCCGAGCCGCCGCCGACAGGAACAATCAAACCACCGGGCGGAACCGACGCGCTGGCCCATCCGAAATCGCATCGGTACCACGGCCACTCGCACGACGTCCCGACTTCGCCGCCGCGCCGGACGTCGATAGAGCCACCGCGCACCCGAGTCCCCCACCACCACCTTGCGCGAGCACTTCCCCACCTCGCACGGCACCGGAACCGGAACCCGGCCCGAACACCGGACGCTCCCGGCCCGACGGGGGCCGGCATCGCCTCGTGGCACCGCCCAGGCCCGTACGAACAACCCTCGTGGGTGTGCCCGTGGTGCACTCTGCGACACACCCGCGGCGCCACCGCGCGGGCACGGGTGTATCTCCCCGCCCACCGCTTGTGGTGCCCACGGCACGCGTGTTGGAACACCGGCGCGCCCCGACCGCTGATCGTCCATCCCGAAACGCTCGTCCTCGCCCGCGCCCTCGCTCGTACGCGCCTACCGGCGACACCCCGGCCCGACCGGCACCCGGCCGTGACCGGATTCCTCGAACACCTCGCCCACATGCTCGGACTCGGCCGCCTCGCGCCTGGGCACGACGACCTTTTACGGTCCTGGATCCGCCACCACACCCTGAAAACCCGGGCTGAGCCCTCCGACCACACACAAAAACAGGGACGGGCAACCGCTGCCCTTTGGCATCCCCAACCGAACTGCACAAAATCTCGATGCATCCCACAACACCCGCGAATCCCAGCGGAAATGAGAAAACCCCAGCTCACAACCCCACCGGGCCATACCCGAACACCCACCCCCACATCCCGAAACCCACCCCGCCAGCCCTACACCCGGAACAATCATCCCGACACAACAGCGAAAACCCACCCCACAACCCCCACGCCACCAACAACCACCCACATCGGGCGGTTCCGGCGTCGCCGCGAGCCGGTCCATCCGCAACCGGCCGTCCTCGATCCGCGCCGTCTCGTTGCCCGGTCGCCCCTCCGCGACCACCGGAATGCGCAGTGACCTGGATCACAGCGGTCCGGCGCATAGTGCGATGGGGGTCAAGGCCTTTCCGACGGTGTGGGGTTCGGGGAGACAAGAGGAACGGTGTCGATGGAGCAGTCTCGAACGGAAGGGTTCGACCGGTTCGTTGCGGCCCGCTGGTCGGCACTGTGCCATCTCGCGAGTCTGCTCACCGGTGGTGATCGACACAGAGCCGAGGACTTGTTGCAGGACGCCTTGGTCAAGCTCTGGTTCGCCTGGCCCAGGGTCGGCGAGCAGGCCCCGGAGGCGTACGTTCGCCGGGTGTTGGTGCGGGCCGCCGCTCGTTCGGCGCGCAGGCGGTGGCGGGGCGAACGTCCCGTCGAGTACGTGCCCGAGGTGGCCCAGGCCGGCGATTCGGCCGCTGCGGTGGACGAACGCACGCGGTTGGAAACCGCGCTCGCGCAGTTGTCGGCCAAGCAGCGGACGGCGGTGGTGCTGCGCTACTACCTCGATTTCTCCGAGGGCCAGGTCGCACAGACCATGGGCTGTCCCCTGGGTACGGCACGTTCGCATGCGACACGGGGCGTGGCCCGCTTGCGACGGATCCTGGGTGAAGTCATCGAGCCGGTGGGGTGAACGACGTCATGGACGACTTCGAGAAGGAACTGGCGCGGATGATGCGCGACACCGACAAGGGCAGACCCTTCGATTCGCAACACCGAACCCGCCTGAGGGCGCGAGTGCGAGGCCGCAGGCGGGCCCGGACGGCATGGGCGGCGGGCGGCGCCGCGGCGGCGATCGTGGCGCTGGCCGCAGGGCTGTTGTTCCTGCCCGGCGCGTCCGCCGACGAGGACCCGGCCGTTCCCGTTCCGACGGCGCGGCCGACCCATGCCCCGGCGAGCGCGACACCGCCTCCATCGTCGCCAACCACCGCCCCGCCGGTCACGACGCCGCCAATCCGCTCGTCATCGACCACCGGAGCGCCGATCGCCGGCGCACCCACCACGCGCCCGCCGGGCGCGCCGGGCAACTGACCACTCCCTGCCACGACGAAGACAAGGGTGGAGTTCGTAAAGGCGGCAAGCACGTGGCCCCGCCCCGGGGATCCCTCGGCCGGCTCCCCGCGCGACACCGTTCCACCACACAACCGACGGAATCGACGGGGCCTCGCCCCGAGTCTGGAGCCATACACCATGAATCGGATCACCGGCAGCACCCGCGCGCTGCTCGCGACCGCCGCATTACTCCTGGTCGCCGGCACGGCGAGCACGGCCACAGCCAACACCGGCCGGTGGACGAGCGAGCAGCTGCCGCCCGGCAACGTGAGCCTGGCCGGCTACGCCAAACCCGATGCCCACACGACCTGGGCCGCCGGTTTCGGCATCACCGAAAGCAGCTTCGCCCCGGTGCTCTACGCGAAGGACGACCACGACGACCGGGGTTGGGTCGAGGTGCCGACCGCGCCCGGCTACGCCGGACGCATCAACGCGGTGGCCGCCTCCTCGGCACGCGACGCCTGGCTCGTCGGCGACAAGGCCCGCAACGGTACCGCGATCGCCACACAGCACTGGGACGGCACCTCCTGGAGCGTGGTCGCGGCCGACGCTCCGGCCGCGGCGAGCAGCGCCGGATACCTGAGTGTGGTCGCGCGCAGCCCCACCGACGCCTGGGCCGCCGGCTGGGCCACGATCGTGGACGGCGTCACGACGAACCCGAACGGCGAGCCCACGCAGGTGATCCACCGAGAGGGCATCGTCGGACGCTGGAACGGCACCTCCTGGCAACGCATGACCCTGCCGCAGCCGTACCCCAGTTGGAACCTCAACGCCATCACAGTGGTGACGGCGAACGACGTGTGGGCTGTGGGCAACGGCACCAATGACGACGACAAGCCGGTCACCCTGCACTACGACGGCCACGCCTGGTCCATCGTGCCCACGCCCGCCTTCACCGGCCTGTACGGCGAGCTCTACGGTGTCGTCGCGCACGGCCCGAACGACGTGTGGGCCGTGGGCCGTGCCGTCCTGGACCCGAACGACGGGGGGCACGCGCTGATCATGCGGTGGAACGGCCACGCCTGGCGCCAGACCCCCGTTCCGGCCGAAGCCGGCGCCTTGGTCGGTGCCGCGACGGTCCCGGGAGGCATCGTCGCCGTCGGCCAGAAGGCCACCTCCGATGCGCAACCGTACGGCCTGCACATCACGGCGGGTCAAGCCCACTCGCTCGACCTCCCGGCGCCGAGCCCTGGCGGGGCCTACTACCCATCGGCGGTGGGCGTGGACCGTGGCCGTGTCACGATCGTCGGTTCCGGCGCCCAGCGGGCCCGGATCCTGACCGGGCACCTGTGATCTCACCCCAGGGGATCACCGCGGCACCGCGGCGCCGGCAAGACGGGCCGCCTCGGCCGAACGATTCCACGGGGACCGGCTGAACGTCGGTCCCCGGGCTCGGGCGTCGGCCGCGGGACTGCGCGGCAGACCCCGGCCGCGGCGAGATGGCGCCACACACGGGGCGGCCTCGGGTGTTCCGGCGCACTGACCGGGTTGCCGGACGAAGCCACGGTTCGTGTCGGCCCGCCCGCCGGAGAACCACCGAAGGGTTCTCCGGCGGGCGACCTCGGGGCCGAGGTCACCCACGGTCATTCGGCGCCTGTGTCAACGGAAACTTTGATCTCCCCGGCGGCGGGAATGACCACTCACCCACTGGCGGACATGAAAACTTCCCACGGACAGGATTTCTCCCCACCGGGTCCGCGTGATCCTTCTCGGGTGGGTGTCAGATCAGGGATCTCACCCCCTTGCCCGAGGTGGCTTCGGTCAACCGGAACGAGTCACCCTGCGTGACAACGACATGGGCATGGTGCAGTAGGCGATCGACGGTCGCGGTGGCCAGGGTCTTGGGCATGATCTCGTCGAATCCGGACGGATGAAGGTTCGAGCTCACGGCCATCGCGCGTCGTTCATAGGCTGCATCCACCAGGCGGAAGAACCCCTCGGCGGCGTCCGCGGAGACCGGTAGGAGGCCGATGTCGTCGACCTATGTAAGCGTCGGGCCCGCCCGCCGGTCGGCGGGCGGGCCCGGTGTGCCGGGGCGGGGCGGCCATTGCGTGAGTCCGGGGACGGGTCGGTCGTTGGGCCCGGGTGTGGTGGTCCGGCGTCTCCCCGTCGCCGGGCCCGGCCGCACCGGATCGGCCCATCCTCCGAGGCCGACCGGGCACATCGCGCGCGGACGCCGGTCGGCACGACAGACACCACGTCCGCCCGCAACCGGCGCGGGTGTTCCCCGGAGGCGAACTCGCCGTGATCGGCGTCGGCGGCCCCGTCGTCGCGGCGGGCGCACGGGATCAGTGGTTGGTGACCCACCACACGATCCAGGTGCCGACGGCGGTGCCCGTGCCGGTGGCCAGGCCGCGTGCCGCGGTCAGGACACGGGCGGCGCGGACCAGGTGAGGGGCCTCGCGTTTCTCGGACAGGGTCATGACTGTCGATTCACGCGGCGAGTCGCAACTCTTCGAACTCGGCATGCACCTCGCTTGGAGGGCGGTATCCCACCGCCGAGTGAAGACGTTTGCGATTGTACCAGAATTCTATATAGCGGGTGATGTCTCGTCGAGCTTCCTCGCGAGTCGAGTACTTCGTGCGGGAGACGCATTCGTTCTTCAAGGATGCGAAGAAGGACTCGGCCATTGCGTTATCGAAGCAGATCCCCGTACGGCCGACGGAGCGGCGCAGGCCGAATCCGCCGAGCACCTGCGCGTATTCTGCCGACATGTGGTTGCTTCCGCGATCGGAGTGAAATATGGCATCCTCGGCAAGAGGGCGATTGCGTGCCGCGTTGCGGATCGCCCGTGATATCAGCGGCGTCTGGTAATGGTCGTCCGTCGCGTAGCCGACGACCTCTTTCGTGCAGCAGTCGATCGCGGTCGCGAGATCGGGCTTCACTTCGACCGCGATCCGCGTTGCCGGAGCATGGCACAACCACCCGCTCGTGAGGGACCTTCACCCGTGTTCGGGCCGCGCCAAGTCAGCTGTGGTCCATCGGAGTTCACCGACCCGCCCCGGGAGTCCGAAGCAGGGGACCGACACCGCCGGCCGAACACGAGGATCCCCGGTGGGTCCGATGCGTGCCCGGGCGGAGGGAACGCCCGGGACTCGTCGTGACGAAGCCTCGCGCCCGACGAGGGTCCGAGGCCGGCACGGTATCGGCGCCGGGACTTCGGTGTCCAGGAGTATCGGGGATCGTCGTCCCGTCATGACTTCGAACACCGCCGACACCCGCGATCCCGGCCCCGTCGTACGGATTCGGCTCGGCGACACCGTGCGGTTCCACCATCGCGACGACCGAGGCACGGTGAAGGCGTTGCATTGCGACACCCGGAACGAGACCCCGGGTGCGCCGTGGGCCGAGGCCGATCACGGCACGGTCGCCCTGTTGCCTTCGGAGAAGGGTCGTGCGGTTCGGGCACGGCATCGATGCGGCGCCCGAACCGCATTCGAGCCGACCGCCGGCTACGCCCGCGACTGGGCGCTGTGGAGCGAGTACCACGCCTGGCTGGCCGAACGTACCGGCCACGTCATGCCGTCGACGACGGTGACGCCGGGCGCGCTGGTCGGGTTCGTGCGCTGGCTCGACCAGGTCAGCGTCGCCGTGCCAAAACTCGATCGAGCGCCGGATCACCGGCGAAGTCGATGTGCCCGGCACGTCTCAGGGGTCGTCCTGTTCCGCGGAGCCGGTGGGTTCCTCGGCGGTGTCCCAGCCGTGTTTGACCTGTTCGTAGGCCTGCTTCTTGTTCCAGGATCCGGTGGTGGTCCAGGCGAGTTCCTGGACGTCGAACGCGCCGGTGTCCTGGTTCTACACCAGTCGGGTGCGGCCGTCCCGGGCGATGTGGGTGACCTGTCCGTGCCGGTGGTCGCCGACGTACACGTACCGGGCCGGAGCCCTCCCACGCCGGGGCACCGAGGCGGGTCCGCCCCGGTGCGTGCGGCGGTCGGTGGCGGCCAGGGTGACGAGTATGGCGTGGAGCAGCCCGTCGGTGACGGCCGTGCCGATCGTGCCTTCGCAGAAGCGTTCGCCGCGGACCATGTGGGTGGCGGCGAGGACGGCCTCGTCGGGAGTGAGCCCGCCGGGCTTGCGGTGGTCGGGGCAGCGGGTGGTGGTCCAGTCTGCGCGCGGGGTGACCGCGCCGACCTCGTCCAGCAGTTCCACCGCGCGGTTCACCCGAGGCGAGTAATTCGGATATGCCAGAACGAAAGCGCCGGCCTCGGTCTCTCGGGGCCGAGTCCAGGCCACGTCGTCGGCTGCCGCTGTGGCGAAGTCGTCCGCGAGGGAGGCGAGTTCCGCCCACGCGTCCACCCTGTCCAGGTGCAGTGCCGCAGTCAGGCGGCTTTCGTGAGTGCGCTCGTCGCCCATCTCGTCTCCTTCCCGAAGCGCGGACGCCACGGTCCCGGGCGGGTCGCCGGTGCGGCACCCCACCCGAAGTGTGCTCCGCAGGGCGGGAGCCCGCGACAAGAAGGGCATCATCTCGACGACGAACCGAACACACAACATCGAAACAGGGCTCGGCACTCGGGGCGCGGATCGAACGTGTCCGGTTCGCCTGCGCCCGAAGCATCGACCCCGACGACCCCACCGACCTCGCGTCGGGGGCAAGCAAGGCATGTGTCAGGCCGATCCGCAGGCGCGACGGCGCAGTTCGTCCAGCCACTCCCGTACCTGGTCGTCGTCGTGGAGGTAGTCCTCGCCGGGCCCGTGTCTCACGTCGACACCGTGCAACCGGCCCAGAGCCCACCAGGTCGGCTCGTCCCACTCGAGCGTGCTGCCGTCGCCGTGGGAATCCTTCTCGACCCAGCGAGCGGCCCATCGGTCGGCGGCATCACGGCTCATCCGACCCTCGATCAGCGCGACGAGGCACGCCTCGACATCCTCCCGGCCAGGCCGGCGATCATCGTCCATGCATCGACCGTATCCGCCGAGCAGAACACCCCACGCGCGGCGTGGATCCGGCGCCGGGGAAGCGGAACCCGAGCCAGCCGGGGTCGTCCTCGCGTTCGTGAGGTCGTCGACGGCAACGGCGCCGGGCGTTGTCATCGTGCTCTACATCGGGCGACGGTCCGGAGAACCGTGACGACCGGGACATCGGGCGACACCGGACAGCCGACGAAGAACCGGCCCACGGCGACCTCGCGCCGATCCTTGCCGGGCACCGGGCCGGAGCCGTACGGGGCGTGCGCGAGTGCCCGCACCCCCACGTCGAGTTCGTTCCCGTCGGCCGGCGACAGGGCTCGCGTCGACCGCGATACGAGCCCTGCTTCGTCGACAACGACGCGGTGGAGAATCCCCACGTTCGCGGGGCCGACCCTCGATCGAGTAGCACCCGAAAGCGGAGCTCGGAGCAATCCCCGCTCGCGCGGGGCCGACACTGGATGACCTGGGATTCTACCAGTGGGTATCACCGTTTTCGTATAGTTGCACCTTGCCCCATGTGGACTTGCGTGAGTGAACTTCCTTCGACCCCAACGTGGTTCACCGGTGGCCCTCATCGGTGCCGTGCCGGTGTGGTGGCCGGTTCTCGGGACGGTTGAGGACGCCGCAACCCGGTGAGTCGCGACGGGTCACCGCATCGAGCACAGGTGGCGGTCGACCTTCGCGTCGACCGAGGGTCGCGATACGACGCGAACGGACTCGTTCGCGGGGCCCGAACGCCCTCGCGTCGATGCTCGACGCCTGTTGATCCGGGTGGGCCCACCGGTTCGTCCGCTGTTCGGAGCGGCCGGGTGGGCCCACGCACTCACGGACTCGTCGGTGTCCGTCGCATCGCAACCGACGGGTGGATCGTCAGTAGCAGTCCAGGCTGGAGGCCGCGTCGTTCGACTGCACGTTGGGCGAGCTCGCGCCCGGCAGCATCCTCCAGATGCGGCCGCCGCCGGCGCCGTAGTCGTTCCAGACGTCGACGAACCTCGACGGGGAGTTGTCCGCCCAGGCCGACGCCTGGTCGTTGAAGCCGTAGTCGGTCAGGTTGATGATCAGACCCGAGCAGATCGCCGGGATCGCGTTCCAGGCGATCATGCGCCCGCCGAAGCCGCTGTGCTCCCACAGACAGAACTGGTTGTAGCCGCAGTCGGCCACGCCGCGCAGGCTTGCCAGCTTCAAGGTGACGGCGCCGTTCTGCCAGGAGACGGTGTCCGCGCCGGTCTGCACGCCGCCGGGGTGCTCGGCGAGCACCCTGGCCATCTGCGTCCGTAAGGATGCCGCCGTGGGGGCGGCGTCGGCGACGCCGGTGCCGACGGGTAAGCCGAGGCCGACGACGACCGCAGTGGCCAGTGCGGCTGACTTGATCTTCATTCGATACCCTCGCTGTCCGTTCGCATGGATACGTTCGGTACGTTCGCGCGGTTCGATGGATCGAGGAACGGGGCAGCAGGGGGGTTCCCGGTAAACCCTCGCGGACTCTCTCGCGTAGGGCAGGACGTGCTCACCGGACCGGTTCTGCTCCGCGCCGCTCCTGTACCCATTAAGTCGAACCCGGGGCACCCGGGCAAGCAAACACGATATGAACTCCCGCCCTGGTCAAGGCAATTGCCAACCCTGGGACCTCATTACCCGGCATCCACACCCCGTCCTGCGGGCACCGCGCCGGCCCGGCCGGGAGCGCACTTCCGTGCCGCCGGCGGCCGGTGAAGGAGACGCTGCGCCCGGGCATGTGCCGTTCGTCGACCAAGTGTCATCGCAGCCCGGTCGCCGGTGCGCTCTCGCCGGGCGTAGCCGGGGCCGCCGGGGAATTCACCTCCTTCGAGATCATCCGTGCCGGGTACTCGCGGCGCCGGAGCAGCGCAGCCGGGAGTCCGGGGATGATCACCTTCGGGGTGTCGTACAGGGTCCCCGTCCACGCGAGGTGGCGGTCGACCCTTGGGTCGACCAAGGATCGCAGCCATCGGTCTCGACTCCGCCGTCGACGCGGACGTCGGCAGGCACGGCGGCGCGTCGCGTACGCGGGCGCCGAAATCGTCGAGGAACCGAATCCCCCGCGTGCGCGGGGCCGACTCGGAACGCCACCCGCAGGCGCGGCACCGACCACGGAACATCCCCGCCTGCGCGGGGCCGACACTGGATGACCCGGGGTTCTACCAGTCGGTAACAGCGTTTTCCTCGGCTGCATCATGCCATCCATGCGTCGTCTTCGGCGAGGCGAATCTCCGCCGCCACGGCGGTAGTTCACCCGACCGACCCCCTCCGTGCGCGGAGGCGGCGGTCGTGCCGGACCGACCGGCGCCGGCGCGAGCGGGGGCGACTCGCGCGCTTCCGGTCCAACGTCAACCCCTGCGGCATCTTAGGCGTCGCGGCGCAGTGTGAACCAGAAGGTCGGCACCGAGTTGGTGCCGGGTGTGACGTCGAGCAGTTCCCAGCCGGGGAATCTGGCGCGGAGTTCGTCGGCTGTGACGCCTGCCGCCCATGACGTGATCTCGGTGGTCGAGTTGCCGTGTGGCTCGGGGCCGTATCCGAACATCAGCAACCGTGCTCCGGGAGCGGCGCGTTGGGTGAGCCCGGCGGCGTAGGCGTCGCGGCGGTGCAGCGGGATGCCGCAGTAGCAGCTCAGGTCGAAGAACAGGTCGAAGGGGCCGGGCGCGTCCAGGTCGTCGAGGCGGGTGGCGTCTCCGTGCAGCAGTCGCACCGTTACTCCCGCCTGCGCGGTCTTCTCCTTGGCCTGGTCGACTGCGCGGTCGATCAGGTCGACGGCTGTCACCTTCCAGCCGTGTCGTGCGAGGTGGATGGCGTTGGTTCCGGTGCCGCAGCCGAGTTCGAGGGCGCGGCCGGGCGGCAGTGCGCCATGCCCCTCCGTCAGGGTGACCAGCTCGGGCGGTGTCACTCCGGTGTCCCAGGGTGCCTTGCCGGTGCGGTAATAGCCCTCCAGTGCGCGGTGGACGGCTTCCTCTTCCGGGTTTCGCCGTGTCGCGGCCGGGTCCGGCTTCCGGGTGGTGTTGGACTGGTCCATCGTCTCCCCCAAGAAATTAGAGTCAATCTCTAGTGTCGAACTCTAGAGATATGCTCGCCACATGGACAATGTCAAGCGGCCGGACAAGCGCGCCGAGCGCTCACGACGCACGCGCGAGAAGATCGTCGAGGCGGCTCGCGAGCTGTTCGTCGCGCGGGGTTACGGGGCGACGAGCCTGCAGGAGATCGCGGACCGGGCGGGCGTGGCCGTCCAGACGGTCTACTTCGTCTTCCGCAACAAACGCACGCTGTTCAAGGACGTCGTCGACGCGTCCATCGCCGGGGACACCGAACCGGTCGCAACGATGGATCGTGAATGGTTTCGCGCCGCGTGCGCCGAGCCCACCGCGGCCGGCCAGCTGCGCGCGCACGTCCGCGGCACCCGCGCGATCCTCGGCCGCGTCGCCCCGATCATGCCGCTGATCGCGTCCGCCGCGGCCACCGACCCCGAGATCGCCGCGCAGTGGCCGGACGGCCCCGACCCGCGTTACACCGTGCAGTACGCAGCGGCCGAAGCCCTCGCCCGCAAACCCGACATCCGTCCCGGCTTCTCCGTCGAGATGGCTGCAGATCTGCTGTTCGGCCTGCTCAGCCCACAGCTCTACCTGATCCTCGTCCGCGACCGCAACTGGTCACCGGACACGTGGGAAGAGTGGGCCCGCAGCACCTTGACCTCCCAGCTCTGCGCCGACCCCGGCTGAACGGACGGACATCACGATGTCCTCCAGCCCGCAATGCCGGTGCCCGACCACCCGGCCGACACCCGTACCGGACCCCACACCGACAGGATCATCCCGGCCGCCCAAGTCGTCGGACCAGTAGGCCGTGGTTGAGGTTCGGCCGCGACGTCGCGGTCCAGACGGTAGGTGGCCTGCCGGCTGCCGCCATCCTTGCGGTGGTAACCGTGTTCGTCCTCCCGTAGGTCCGGGCGCGTGCCCCGGGTCGGCGTCGGCCCGGGACACTGCTCACCCGAGGGCGATGGGCCCGACGGCGATCACGACGGGCAGCATCAGCGGCAGGCAGGATCCCCGTCCGCTTCGGCGACTTCCTTCCCGGCCTTGCCGGCGAGTTGTCCTTGCGTCTCGGGCCCGGGGAGCGACGCGCCGGGGGACCACCGTGCTCCCAGTAGTTGTCGGTTCCGAATGAGTCTCGACCACATCGCTGGTTGCGCCATGAGCGGGCGTTGCACCGTCCCTTCGGTCATGGTCCTGGTCGGAGTGGCTCACCGTCTCGTTGGGCGGTCTCGCACCGTTCCTGCTGTACACAGGCACGATCCCGGCGGCGAACCTGGCGATCACCGCCGCGGGAACCGTGCCGGTGCGGCCCGGGATCACCGCCCCCGCCGCCGTGCCCGTGGCCGCCCTCGCCCCCACCCTGCGCAACGCCGTCCTCGAACCATGTACCGGCTGACCAGGCTCTGTTCGAGCACACCTCGCGAGCCGCCGCCGGGGTCGCCTTTCCGTAACCGACCCTCGTCGTGGCGCCGACCGGACCATCGCACGGCAGACAATCCCTTCGCCCCACCCGATTGCCAAGCCTGTCTTCGACCACACGCGGCCGGGCGTCCGAGCCCACCCGGACACCGACGAACGCCCCGCCGACATCCTCGACCACGATGATGGGGAAGCATCCTCGGTGCAATGCGGTAGCGTCCCACCCGGCGCATCCCGCGGTGTCGGTGGTTGGCGACAGCATGCAGGCGCCAACCACCGAGACGACGGGCCATGGGCGCGACGCGGAGTCGTCGGCCCGTGGGTAAGCGAGTTTGACGCCCGAGATCGCGCACGCGCATGTTCTGCCGTGGCTGCCGGCACGGAACCAGATGGCCCATCCGCTTCGTCCGCTCCGGACCAACCGACCGACGACAACGACGGGCACCATCCCCGAGCATCGATCCCTTGCCGCGAAGTGCGATACCCGGAGCGGGACCTCGGTCGGTCCGGAGCGGACACCGCCTCGGCCGGGATCACGGACACTCGCCGAAGGATCGCCAACTCCGCTCAGAGCAACGAGAGTTGTATCCGATCCATTGGCGCACCCCACGCTACCGAGTCCGGTCCTCCCATGGCGTGCGCATGCGGCTCCATTGCGTACCACGCCGACACGGTCGCAACGGGCGCCAACCTCAGTCCGGCACAGGCGCCCGAACCGGCCGCGTCCCCGGCAGAGACCGCCACGCCGAGGACGGCGATGGCGAAGCGCGGCCCGACGCGGCAATGAACACTCACGTCCGCGAGGCTCGTTCACGGTGCGACGGACTCCGATGACGGCCGGCCGGCAACGCACGAGACACGACAGCGCACTCACAGCCCGGGCCGAACGCACACGTCGAGGACGACGAACCACACCCGACCGACGCCCTCCTCGGTCGTAACCGACCCACCACGCGTCGGCGACCCGCCCTGCGGCGATCCCCCAGTCGTGGCGACGGCGAACGAAGAGTGGAGGTACCGTCCCCACCCGCCGTCGCGGACACCGACCCCGGCCGCACGTAGTCCCGGGCGGGTCCGACGACGACAAGGCGGATTCGACCATGCGCGGCGCCCTGGCACGCACGACGGCGGCAGGTACCGTCCTCGCAGCCCGGCAGCCCTCGCGGACCGCCGTCGCGCCCCGATCACCACGGGAGCGAACACCGCACCGGCCCCCGCGGATCACCAGCCTGCCTCCGCGCCCCGCCACCCACGCCCGCCCCGCTCGTCGCCGACCGTCACCGTCCCGCTCGTCCGCTCAACCCACGCACAGGAAGTGGGATCCACCGCCTCGCGTCGCGTCCGACCGCGGGCATGGCTGCGCGCCGTGGACTGGCTGATCACCACGCGCTCGCACCCCAGGGCCGGAGCGACCACCGCCCGCGTCGCGCGTGACCTGGCCGCTCGCATGGACCATCACGAGGGAACCGTGATCTACGGCCTCGACGCCACCGCCGAGCGCCTACGGCTGTCCCGCGCCACCGTCAAACGACACGTCGCGATCCTGCGCGAACTCGGCGCCCTGGCCTGGCACATCCACGGATCCCGGCGCAATCTGCGCAGGCCCGGCCGGCCCTACACCGCCACCGGCACCGTCTACGCCGCCGTCGTCCCGCCCGCCTACGACCACGCCCACGGCCACCGCATCAGCGGCACCGGCTACACCGCCCGCCTGATCGGCCTCACCTCCACCGCCCGGGCCCGCATGGCCGCAGCCGCGGCTGCGGCCACACGTTCGCGAGGCGAAGCCGCTCCCCCACCGCAGCGGGGAGTCACAGGCCCCGCCATGCGCCCCCTTCCCTGAACACACCCACTCCCCCGTTCGGGTCTCGGTCGATCAACGGGTTCAAGAACACACGCACGCCCCCGAACACGGTGGCGACCGCGACCACGATCAATCACCCGGGTAGGGGCGTCCGTTCGCCCCTGCGGGTCGCCCGCGACATTCGCGTCGCCGCCACCGTCCGCGCCCGGGTGACCTGGACCGCCCACGAATCCCTACGCCGCCTGGCCTGGGCCCTGCGACCCCTGATCGACCGCGAACTCGACGCCCCACGCATCGCCGGCGAACTCACCGCATGGCACCTCGACGACTGGCGCCCCCGAAACCCGGCAGCCTTCATCACCGCACGACTGCGCCGCGAAGCCGCCCTCGACGCCCAGCACCACGCCGAACGGGCCGAGGCCGTCCACCCGACGAGCAACCCCGCATGGCGCGCATGCATGGACCGGCTGTTCCCCCCCGCCCACCGACCCGACGCACGCACCACCACGCACCCCCGAAGCACGCCGGGCCGCCCGCGCCGCGGGACGCCACGACCTCGTCCGCGTCATCGAACACCTCGAACACGACTTCACCGACGCCCTGGACCTGTACGGAACCGACCTCACACGACGCGCAAGCAACCTCGCCGGCTCCCCCACCATCCACTGGCACACCCACTGACCCGGCCCCCGACCCGGGGGAACCGCACCCCATCGTCGACGACACGGTCGCATCGCCGGTGCCGCACACTCGCCGGACCGATGTCGCTCCCCGCCGGGATCCGGCACGTGATCACGGTCCGGGGCCCACCGATCGCGTCGGTGCAACGCCCCTCGTGGACTTACGCGATCCCATGCACACACCCGCGAGACGACGTTCGATGGACGGACCGTGCCGAAGAACTTCCGACACAGGCCGTTGCACACGATGGCCGACGCCTTCACCGCCGTCGGCCACGGACTCGAACCACCGACATCCAGGCGCCTAGCAGACCCGGAACTCGCCCACCATCGCCGGAAGTTGCGAACCTCCGCGACTTTCGCGGCTGTCGAGGAAGGCACCACGCCCTCCAGGATGGTGACGCCCGCGGTTCCCGCGGACGACGTGGGCCCGTCCGTAAGGCGGCGGCAAAGGCCGGTCGGGGCGCACGACGATCCGAACCGCTCGTCGTGCACATGGGTCGGCCGATGGGTGCGCCTCGCGGCAGCGCGGGTCGGATGACGCGGGCTTCACGTCGCCGTGGTGTGTTCGTGACGCTCGGCCCGGAGCCGGCGTCCACCGAGAAGGGGTTGAACCATGTTCACGGCATCCGAACGCGGCGCGCGGGCACCCTGGTTGCGTGCACTGGCCGCCGGGTTGGCGGTGGTGGGGGTGTTGGGGGCCGGCGCGGCACCGGTGTCGGCGGATCCGGTGCAGGTCGTGCCGTGTCCGGACGGCACCTATCCGGCGCTCATGAGTCCGCAGCAGATGCGGGAGTTCGTCGCGGGCCACGAGAGCGCGAACGGCCTGGCGGGCGACAAGCACGTGTACACGGACTCGACGGGCCATCCCACGATCGGGGTCGGCTTTCGACTCGACCGGGGCGATTCCCGCGCCATGCTCACCGCGGTCGGCGCGGACTACGACGCGGTCCGCGAAGGGCGGGCCGACCTCACCGGGCGGCAGATCGCCCTGCTGTTCGAAGCCACCTACGACCAGGCGGCGTGGGCGGCGGAGGAACTGGTCCCCGGGTACGCCGCGTTGCCCACGACCCGCCAGGCGGTCCTGGTGGACATGGTATTCAATATGGGCAAAACGGGCGTGGGCAGGTTCACCGGGATGTTGACCGCCCTGGCGAACGGGGACTACGACGCAGCTGCGGCGGAGATGCGCAAATCCGTATGGGCCAAGCAGGTCGGAGCCAGGGCAATCGAGGCGTCGCGGTTGATGAAACTGGGGTACGTGTGCAGCACCGTCAACCCCGACGGCCCCCCGCCGGTGTCCTCGGACATCCCCGGCAGGCCCAAATCCTCCACCCCCGGGGGCGGAAGCGCACACGGCGGCACGGTGCACTACCCGGACGGCGAGACGATCGCCTACGGCGGCTCGGCCGGACCCGGCGAGGGATGCCGCTTGCGCGCGTGGTACTCCGACTACGCCGGGGAGCGCTACTACTCGATCGCCGCCGACTGCCCCGGAGGCGTCTCGATCGTCATCCAGCTCTCCTGAGCGCGCCCACTCGCCCGAGCGGCGCGAACGAGACCCGCGCCGCTCATCGGCGTAGTCGGCCACCGCCACCGTGTCCTCGGGCACAACCACTTCGGCCGAGTCGGCAGTGCCTCGGGCACGGGGCACGATCGACGGCCGGCAAGAACAGGCCCGGTTCGACCCGGCCTGGCGATGTCGCACCGGGGCCCTGACAACTCAAGACGCGGCGGTCACGGGTGAGCGCCGGGCACCCGCGACGCCGGCCTACTTCCGACGGACTCGACCAAGTGCGTGTGTCTCGAAAGGAGTTCGTGCGCCATCCCTGCGCCCTTCGACCGCTCGCCCGGGGTGGGCGCGTTCGCGTGGTCGTCGTACACGTCGAGACGGATGTCGTCATCGTGGTCGCCCCGGACCTCCTCCCTCACGAGAACACGCTCTCGGAAGTGCCGTAGACGCGACTCTGGGCGCCTGGACAGCGGTACGCGCTCGGCCGTTGGCCGTTCTTGCACGGGTCGAAGAGGTGGATGGGCTTTGTGCTCGTCGACGACGGTAGGAGCAGTCCGTTCGGGCGGGCACGGTGGTGACGATGTTCATGCTGATCGCGGTTTCGTAGTGCGTTGCGTGGGTCGGCTCGAGGAGGTTCCATCGGATGGCGTGCACGAGGGCCGGTCACCCGCCACGGCCGGATCGCCTGGACTCCGCACACCGACTCACCAACGGGCCCGGCCACCACCGGATCACGTTCGGGCCAATTTCCGGGACGGCCGGGACGCGCTCGCGCGAAAGCTTGCACCGTCGGACAGGCCGGCGCCACCAGCACACCAACGGGAACCGGAAAGCGGCCTGAAGCACCTTCAGTCTCCGACGGCCGGTCCCGGCAACGGGCAGCAGGTGGCCGAATCGTGCGCTCGGCAAGCTTGTCGGCACCACGGCACGGGAACAACGCGTATACCTCTTGCCATAGAAAACGCTTCCGGGCATGGCGCCGCGTTTCGCCTTCATCATCCTACTGATCGCCGGTTCCGCTTTTCTGATCATCGGAGCGCGGAACATTGACAAGACCAGAAAGCTGCGGCGAACCGGAGAAAAGGCGAACGGAGAGGTTATTCGTCACAGCCAAAGCTCCAGTGACAGTGGAGAGAAGTTATACTCACCCGTTGTGGCGTGGCGGACCCCCGGCGGCAGCGAACATGAATACTGCCCCGGCATGCACCAGAACGGAAAGGGCCGCTTCGACCTGGGGACCCTGCCCTTGCCGAGAACCTCATCCGCGCAGCTCAGGCAGCATGTTGGTACTCGTGGAGGGTGCCACCGAGTCGCGCTCGTCGTCGTATGTCCAGATGAGCGATCCGGTCCGGATCCTCGATCGGGGCGGGCAGCGGGTAGAGGGGACGGGCATTGGCGATGCCCTGGTGCGGTCTGTGCTCGTTGTAGAACGTCTCGAACTCACGCAGGGCGTGTAGGAGATGGCGCTGGTCCCAGATCAGCGTGCGGTCCAGCAGTTCTCGCCGGCAGGTCTGCACCCACCGCTCCATGATCGAGTTCATTCGGGGCATCCGGACGCCGCTGAGTACAACCTCGATACCCGCATCCTTGAGTATCTCGTCGAACATTCGCGGGAACTTCCCGTCCCGGTCTCTGATCAGGAACCGTGCCCGGCAGTCGGCATCCTCAAGGTCCATGACAAGGTTCTTAGCGGCCTGGGCCACCCAGGACGCAGTCGGATGCGCGGTCGCGCCGAGGATCCGAATCCGGCGGTTCGCGTGCTCGATCGCGGCGAACACGTACAAGCGAGCCCCGGACAGGGTGACCGCCTCGAAGAAGTCGCAGGCCGGCAGTGCGCCGGCCTGGAAACGCAGGAAGTCCGCCCAGGTACTCGAGTCCCGCTCGCGTGCTGGGTCGATCCCGGCCTCCTTCAAGATCTCCCAGACTGTGGACGCCGCCACCTTCACCCCGAGCACGAGCAGCTCACCATGCAGCCGCCGATAGCCCCAACTCGGATTTTCCCGGGCCAGGCGCAGTACCAGCGCTCGGATCGAGTGCACGGTGCGGGGCCGGCCTCCGCGCTTCGGTCGGGACCGGACACCGTGCTGGCGGGCGATGATGTTACGGTGCCATCGCAGCACCGTGTCCGGCCGCACCAGTAGTAGCTGCCGCTCCAATACCGCGATCTGATGGCGCAGAGCCAGGATTTCCACATCCTTGTCGCGATCGCTCATCGGCAGCAGCCCGCAGCATCGCGAACGCGTTCGTCACGCCCAGGTACACCAGTCTCATCAGCACGGCCGATCATCATGCCGCGCCCACCGCCAATCGCGCGAGAGCGCCGACTCGGGCAACCAGTGCTGACACCGAAACCCACTCCCACCTGCATGGACGAGATATTCGGCAAGGGCAGGGTCTGATCGGCCATGCGGACGCCGCCGAAGCGGAGGATCTCGACTACCCGGCCGACACAACGCCACACAGCGCCATCGACATGCTCAGGCGTCGGATCGACAACCCCATCCGAAGTCGTAAGGAAAACCAGACAGGAAAACCAGACAGGAACCCGAAAGACGCCCCATAGGAACCGCCACACCAGCGACACCGGTTCACCTCAACCGTGGCCAGGACCCGCCGACCGGACGCCCCAGGCCTCACCCACCAAACAGCCCGCCCCCGTCCACAGGTTTTCCCAACCGAACCGACCATCCGTCCCAAATCCTGCAAACCACAGGCCACAAGCCAGACCAAAGCCGAGCAAGACGCAAAACCCAGGCCACGCACCCAAGATCCAAAATCCCAGACCCTGCAAACGCACTGGTCAACACATGATCAACCGACAAGAACTTTCAAAACACCCGGGACGGAGCAACCGGTTCGAGACATCACTGCACCACGACCTGCCGACCGGGCACTCCAGGCCTCACCCGAACGACCGGCCCTCCATCGATTCCGATCGCGGAGGCGGTTCGTCAGAAGGGGCTGGGCGTGGCCCGAACGACGGTGACACGCAGAACGGACTTGGAGACCTCGTAACGGATGACCACGTCGGCGACGGTGGCATCGCGACAGTCCTCGTAGCCCGCACGGGCGGGAGCGGATCCGTGCCCGTACGGATCACGCGCGAGCACGCTCATGCCACGCTCGAACGCACGCAGCCGATCGGGCCCCAACCGCCTGAGCTCGACCTCCGCAGCCGGCGCGTACGCCACCGCGTAACTCACGGCGTGAAGGGGGTGCCGTCGAGGTTGCGCAGCCCGGAGAAGTCACCCGCGCGCACCCGATCCAGAACGGCACGATCCTCGGCCCGCTCCTCCGGCGTCAACGCCCATTCCAACACGATCTTGGCGTAGAGCTGATCGAACGGAGTGTTAGCGAGCTGCTCCTCGAACTCCACACGCTCCTCCGGACCCAGCCGCTCACGAATCTCCGCGATCGTCGCCGGCCTACCGTCCTCCGCCATCACGCCTCCCGAGTCGTCGGTCCTCCCAGTCTGCCCGCCCCACACACCCCACGTCCGGCACTCCACCGCAAAGGCCGTGGAGCGTATGGCACGACCCCGGTTCTGTAGCGTTGCCCCGAAAACCGCTCGGGCTCCGCGTCGGGCCCACGCGGCAATCGTCGACGCCTCGGTCCCGGACGGCGGATCCCGCCCGCCGGGAGCGCAAGCGACACAAGGGGGGTTCGCGATGTGCCATGTGGATCACGAGGCAACGGCGGTCGCCGCGATCGCCAAGCTGGTGGCGGCATACCCGCATCTGGCGCAGGGGCCGTGTGCGCACTCGGCGTTGGCGGGGTGTGAGGAGGTGGCGTGGTCGGCGATCCCCGGGCTGCCCGGCGGAGATCCCGGTCGTGCTGCGCGGTCTCCTGGATGCCGGAGCGGCCGAGGAGGCCACGCGGGCGCTGGGTTGGGTGGTGATGTCGGGTGTGCTGAGCATCGGCCCGGCGATGTCGGCGGTGCTGCCGTTCCTGTTGCGCCTGGCGGCCGATCCCGAGGTTCCCCGCCGGGACGAGTTGTTCACCCTGGTGCTGGCCGCAGCGCTGTCCGAGGCCACCGACCCCGACAACCCGGTGGACATGGCGATCGGCGGCCCCGAGGAGGACCACCCCGAACGCGGCCTGTGTCGGGCCGCGTTCGTCACCCACCAATCGTGGGTACGCCGGCTCCTCGACGACGACACCCTCCTGGCGCACGGCCCGCTCCACGACGACGAACGCATCTGCCTGCACACCGTCGCCCAACTGTGACACCACCGACCGGGCCGCCGCCGCGCCGGCGGCCGATCGGGAACGGGCCGTAGTCCGGCCCGGCCGGGATCGTCCGTGCCGGCGCTCATGCAGGCGGCCGGACCCGTCATCGCCAGACGACCGTGTCGAGGGACGGCGGCACGCGGCCGGAGCCGTCCCGCGAGTGCGGGCGGCCGGGGCTCAGTGGTGAAGGATCCACCACATGAGCCATCCTCCGGCGGTGCTTCCCGCACCCGTGGCGATCCCGCGGACCGCGTGGGAGGCCGTCGTGCGGGCGGCACGGACGATCCAGGCGTGGACACTTCCGCGAGCCGCAGGGGTGGGGGTGGTGTCGGTCATGTACCGTCTCCCGAGTCCGGTCGGGCGCCCTCGGTATTCGGGCCGCCCGGTGTCAGGACCGATGAGGCCCAGGCAGCGGTGTGTTCGGTTTTCGGGCGGCGACCGGTCCGGAGGATCCCTACGCTGGTCACCCGGGAATCCACGAGTTCCCGAGAAGGGGTTCGGTCCGTGTTCGGACCGAAGACGAGGGCCTGGGGGCGTGGGTGGGGACGGACGAGCGAAACTCGGGCGACGACAGCCGCGATCAGGGCCGCGCGGGTGAGTCAGCCGCGGAATGTTTCGCGCGGCGTCTGCGCGAACTCCGCCAGTTGGCCATGAGCCCCTCGCATGCCGAACTGATCCGGCGGGGCCTGGCCCACAAACCACCCGTCCGCCTCAAGGCAGCCTCGCTCAGCAACTGGTTCAGCGGCCGCTCCACCCCCACCGCACGCTCCACCCAATTCGCTTTTCTTCTTGGGTATTTGGAAAGCACTGCCAACCGACTCGACCCCAATCGGCGATCCACTCCACTCGCGCAATGGCGCGAGGTGTGCGCGCACGGGCCGAAAAGGAACGCCGTACATCTCGACGATCTCCTCCCGGGGACACCGAACCCGACAGGACCGACCACGTGCCGGCAGCCATCGACGACGGGCCCGGTGCGCGCGCAGCCGGCTGGCCAGTCACGGTCGCCTACCGGGGCGAGCACATCGACTCCCGTCACGGCACCCTCACCGATCCTTGCCACCGCCTGAACGGCGCGCTCGAAGCCGCAGGCCGGCCTGTGCGCGAGTTCACGGACCCGTTTGCGCTCGAGGTGCACCAGGCCATCGACGCACCCGAACACACCAGGGAGGCACTGCCGGTGCTGCCGGTGTACGTACCGCGTGCCCACGATCGGGTCCTGCGGGCGGCCGTGGAACGCGCAGCGGGCGGGGAGAGCATGATGGTCACACTGGTGGCCGGGTCCTCCACCGGGAAGACCCGCGCCTGCTGGGAAGCGCTGCGGGGCGTGCCCGATGAGTGGCGGTTGTGGCATCCGATCGCGCCGGGACGGCCCGAGGCCGCCCTGGCCGAGCTGTCCGCCGTGGGACCGCGAACCGTGCTCCGGCTCAACGACGCTCAGTTCTACCTTGCCCTTCCGGGGCGGGCGAGCGCGTCGCGGCGGAGGTGCGCGAACTTCTACGCGACCCCGCCCGCGCACCGGTACTTGTGCAGGCGACGTTGTGGCCGGACCCGTACTGGGACGCCCTGACCGCTTCACCCTCCGCCGGTTCCCCGGACCCACACGCGCAGGCGCGGGCCCTGCTCACCCGAACCGACCTGCGTGTGCCCGACGCGTTCATGGGCACCGATCTGGACGAGGTGCGTGCCCGCGCCGGAGAGGACCCGCGACTGGCGAACGCCCTCGCGAGTGGGGACGACGGGCGTGTAACCCACTTCGTGGCAGGAGCGCTCGCGTTGCTCAAGCGCTACGACCTCGCCCCGGTCGGCGCGCGGGCGGTGATCGAGGCTGCCATGGATGCACGCCGCCTCGGCCACGGACCCGTCCTGCGCCAAGCGTTTCTCGAGGAAGCCGCCGACGCCTACCTCACCGACCACGAATCCGACACCCTCCACAACGACTGGTTCGAACAAGCCCTCGTCTACGCCAGCACCCATGTCCACGGCACCGTCGCACCCCTGACCCGCATCCGGCCCCGGCGGCGCGCCCGCGACACCACCCGAAACAACGGCCATCAACCGACCTATCGTCTCGCCGACTACCTCGAACAACACGCGCACCACACCCGGAGGCGCTTTTGTCCGCGCACCTCTTTTTGGGACGCCACTCACGAGCACGCGCATACCACCGAGGACCTGCTCAACCTCGCTGACGCCGCGCGCGCTCGATTGCGTCTGCGCCACGCCCAACGCCTCTATGACAAGGTGGCGGCTGCCCGCGATCCACGCGCACTGATGAGCCTCGCCGAGCTGCGGGATGAGGCTGGGGATCAGGAAGGCGCCGAACGTTGGTACCGCGAAGCCGCCGACGCCGGGAGCACCAACGCACTGAGCACCTTGGGTCGGATCCGGGAGGCGGCGGGCGACCTCGACGAAGCCGAACGCCTGTACCACCAAGTCGTCAACACCCAACTTGAAAGGATCCGCAGGTCGTCCAATTGGAGAGCAGGCGATCCGCTACTCCTCAGCCGTACATACCACCCAAGCCTCGGCTATGGCGGTGCACGCGGGCTGTTGTCCCTGGTCCAGGCCAGGGAAAGAATGGGTGACCGCGACGGTGGCGAACGCCTCGCCCGAGAAGTCGCCGACACCGGAGACACCCACGCACTGACGACTCTCGCCCAATACCGGGAGGAGACAAACGACCACAACGGGGCCGAACGCGTGTGGGGGTGGCTACGCAACGGCCTCGACGCAGACGACGCGCCATCCTTCGACGGCTGAGGACATATCGGCGCGGTGCCCGGGTGTCGGGCGAGAGTGTCTTCGATCCGGGAGTCCGGGCGGATGACAACCACCGACGGCCGCAACTCCCCGCCTGGGTGAACACCCTTTTTCTACCGCCCCCGGATGGTTTCCCCGCCGTCGGCCTGATCGCGACCTCGGCGGGGAACCGGGCGAGCGGCCGGCCCACACCGATGCGGAATCACCTGGTGATGCCGTTCGCGGGGTGTTGCGGTAGCGGGCGAAGTCGGCCTCTCCCGCTGCGCAACCCGGCATCTGCTGCGTATTCTCTCGCGGGATTTCGATTTCCTCGATCGGACTTTGTGGCGGACCGCTGTCGCGGCGTTGAAGGTCGAAGGCTTGTCATACGTGGCGCCTGATTTCGGACGCCCAAGGCGCAACGCACCTCGCGTCGCTCCTCATCCGCTGGTTCGCCACGGGAATCGGCGCCGCAAACCCTGACGGTCGGAAAGTGCCGACACGCGAGATACCCACGCACGCCATGCGCCTCATCCCGTGCCGACCTCTGCGCGGGCCGGGATGGGCCATCGGGGGCCGGTGTCGGAGTCGCCCGCCCAGATGAACTGCTCGTCGTCGGCCGTGATGGTCATGCCGTGGTCGTACAAGCCGATCGCGCCCGCCTCGATCCACGCGTCCCACACGTCCTCGAGTTCGTCGACGAGGCGACGCGGACCGCCCTGCGAGGCGATCGCGGGCCCGTTCGGTGGTGTGGAGATGGTCGCCCAGGACTCGGCGCCGTCGTGGAGACGGACGTGGACGCCGTCCGTGTCGGCGGTGGTGTCGAACAGGACGTCGGGCAGACGCAGGCGCAGCGCCCACATCAGGTGGGCGTTGTCGTGCAGGGGGCGTGGGTCGCGGGTGAGGGGGCGTTGGTGGTCGGGGTCGCGGTCGGCGCGGATGTGGCGGTGGGTGGGGGTGGTGGGGGTGCCGCGGGCGTTCATGAATTGGGCGAGGCCGTGGAGCCATCCGCTCGCCGAGCGGCCGTCCTTGGCGGTGGTGAGGGCGAAGTAGCCCAAGCGGGTCCAGGGGAAGACGATGTCACCGCCGGGGGTGGTCTGTTCGATCCAGGCGCGGGGGACGCGGTCGACCGCGTAGGTGGCGATCAGCCGGTCGTAGGGGGCGGCCGGGGCCCAGCCGAGGGCGCCGTCGCCGACCCGGACGTCCACGCGCGCTCCGGCGCGGGCCAAGGTCGCGGCCGCGCCGGTGGCGAGGGTGGGGGCGGCCTCGACGCTGGTGACGTGTCCGGTGGGTCCGACGCGGTGGGCGATCAGGGCGGCGTTCCAGCCGGTGCCGGTGCCCAACTCCAGGACGCGGTGGCCGGGTTCGAGGTCGAGGGAGTCGAGCATGTCGACGACGATCGACGTGCAGGACAGGGACGAGGAGGGGACGCCGTCGGTGATCTCGGTGATCGTCGCGTCGTCCGGGCCGGCGTGGACGAGCCGGGCCCAGGCGTGCGGGTCGCCGGCGCGGTGGACCCGGCGCCAGGCGTGGCCGTCCCAGGTCCACACGGTGTCCGGCGCGAATGCGTCGCGCGGCAGGTCCTCGACCGCGTCCCGCAGCCACGGGGAGTCCTTCGGCCACGCGTCGCCGGTGTCCATCGCCGCGAGCGCGCGGCGGCGATGGACACCGATGTCCTCCGGGTCGGCGTTCACTCCTGCCGGTCCTTCTTGTGCTTGCCTTTGGGGTCCTCGGGCTTCGGCACGCGACCGTCGCCATTCCCGGGAGGCGGATCGCCCTTGTCCAACGGCTGCTCCGGCTTGTTGTGCTCGCCCACCGCACACCCCCTGGGGTCGTCACGTTCCGGAGTCCCATGATGACGCGGAACACACCTCGAGAGGAACCCGCCGGCGGCGGGCGCCGTCACCCCTCACGCCGTCGGCGTACCACGGGAAATCGAGGACCGTGGCACGCGCCGCGGCCAATATCGCCCGTCGAGCCGCCGATCGTCGATCGGCCCGCCGCCGACGCGCCCTTCGACCGTGTCGGTACTCGTCGCTGGTGAACGGCAGCGGGCCGAACTCAGCGTGGTCGGCGCGGGGTTCAGCGCATTGCCGGTTCAGCGGCACGAAGTCCACGACCGCGTCGACTCCGAGGTCCCGGAGGCGGTCGCGGAGCCCGGCGGGGTCGCCGAACGCGCCGTGCTCGACCGAGGGGTGATCGTGAGCGCCTTGGTGTTCACGGTATCGGGCGATGTGTCGAGGTCGAGCGGATCGCGGTCCGAGTACGACCTCGTCGGCCCATGCGACCGAATGGCCGGCTGCCCGGGACCCGATGGGGCGGGTCCCGGGCGCCGAGGGCGGAGCGCGATGGTGGCGGTGGGTCCGGTGCGGTGTGCGCCGGTTCGGTGGGAGTGGGGTCAGCGGAAGGTGACGGTGACGGGTCCGGCAAGGGGCGTGTACCCGTCATCGTGCAGGTACCAGGCCGTGTAGGTTCCTGCGGGCAGCTTGCGGCCGGCCGTGAACCTGAGGGTGCCCGCGGTGCCGGGGGCGTACGTCCAGTCGGCGGCGTCGCCGTTGGCGGGGCCGGTGCCGGGGCCGTACAGGCCGATCCAGTTCTTGGGGGTGGCGGTCGCGGCCGGTGTCGCATAGTCGAGGGCGAGTTCGTTTCCTGCGGCGACGGTCGGGTTGGCGGTTTTCAGCGTGGAGGTCGGGGCCGGGGCTGCGGGCACGGGCGCGGGGGCGTCGAGGTTGTAGTAGGCGGCGACGCGGGCGGTGATGGTGTCGGTGTAGGGCACGAGTGTCGGGAAGCGGGCGGCGATCGTGGCCTTGGTGGCGGCGGTCAGTGCCGGGGCGCTGCCGGTGGAGCGGGTCAGGTACGGCTCCAGTTGCTTCATCAGGTGGTAGTCGCTGGTGATGCCGAGCGAGCCCAACGCCCGTGCCAAGGACGGTGTGGCGGTGGTGGTGTCGTGGACGCGGCTGACGAACGTCACCCGGTGCAGGACGCGCCAGCACGGGGGCTTGCGGTCGCTCTGCCGGGTCTGCCGCAGGGCGCGGGCGGCCGCGCCGGTGTCGCGGTCCAGCCAGTCCGGATCGACGACCTTGCCGTAGAAGTCCTCGAAGTTGTCGGCGGAGCTGTCGAGGTAGAACGTGATGAACCGGTAGGCGTCGACGCGTCCGGGCACCAGGACCGGCTTGCCGTCGATGTCGAACACCGGCTTTCCGTTCTCCTGCTTCTGCAGGATGCGCCCGGGATCGGCGCTGACGTCCAGGCGGAACGTGAGCGAATCCCCCTTGGTCTTGCTGCGCGTGACCGTGTAGCCGCCGCCGAGCGTGGCGCTGCCGCTGAGGTTGACGCCGGAAGGTCCCATTTCGAAGTTCCCGAAGCCGCCGTGCTTCACACTGCTGCTCACGCTGTACTCGCCCGTGGTCACCTGGGTGACTTGGTCGGTGGTGGACGTCGTCTCCGAGAACAGGCCGCCCGCGGCCGTCCACACGTAGGTGTTGGCCATGTGGCGGCGCGCGGCGACCTGGGCACTGCGGCGGGCCACCTCGGGGTCCGCGGCGCCGGTGCCGAGACCGGAGCCGCCGTGTGCGCCGAGCATGCCGCCCAGGACACGTTCGGCTTGGGCCTGGACCGGGTTGCGGGCGGCGAAGGTGGAGCTGTCGGTGGAGACGGACTCGTAGAAGCTCTGGAGCTGCTGCTCCTCGCGCTGGATGCGCCGCTTGATGGCGTAGGCCTCGCGGGGGCGGTAATAGCTGCACTCGCCGCCGTCCCCGGCATGGGGGAACACGGGGTCCGGGAACGGTTGCATGGCCCCGGACGCGGCCTTGGGCGCGTAGCCGACGAAGCCGTCGAGCGTCCCCTGCTTCGTGTAGCGGGAGTTGATGGGGAAATCGATGATGTTCCAGTCCAGGGGGATGTCCGCGTTGGGGAGCATGCGGTAGGCGACCAGGACCCCGCTGTGGGCCAGGCGAAGGGCGTACACGTCGGCGGTCGCGGACTGCACGATCGCGAAGCCGGTGTTGGCCGGCACCCACCGCCGTCCGACGGCGGGGTTGACCTGTCCGCTTGCCGCGTCCTCCTCCCACTGTCCGTTGAGGGTGACTTTGCTGGTGCGCGTGGTCGCGGTGCTCTGCGAGACCTGGAGGTTGGTCGACCAGCTGTTGGCGAACTTGATTTCCGCCTCCACGGTCAGGCCGAACTTGACCTCGAGTGCGGGCTTGGCGGTACCGACGCCGAGCGGAGCGGCGACGACGTTGGTCTTGTCCTTGGCCCAGACTTCGATCGTCGCCTTCGCGGAGGCTTCGAGACTGCGTTTCTCGTTCTGGGAGAGCGTGTTGGTGACGGAATCCGCTTGGACGAAGGACACGGCCGCCTTGTCGGCATAGGTGGCGGCGGTGCCCCAGACCATGTTCTCGGACGGCATGGGCGGGGCGCCCTCGAGGAAGCCGACCAGTTGCGGGTCGAACTGTGCCTGCCCGACCCAGGTGGTGGTCAGCGCGCCGATCTTGTATCCGGTGCGCAGATGCCACCGGTGATTCCGGATGTACGCATAGGCGCGCTTCATGACCCCGAACGGGTGGCCGTTGCTGTCGGCTTGCAGGTCGCCGTACTCGGAGACGGCGGGCATCGTGTCGATGGCGGTGTTGAAGGTGCTGACAATGCCGGTCAGCGCGGAGCGGACCTCGGCGGTGTCCGCGGAGATCGGCGCGCTGGAGATCACGTTCCGCGGCGGAGTGGAACCGGGGGTCAGGTCGTTGCCGCGCGGCCCGGCGTCCTTGACGTTGGCGCCGGGCATCGTGGAGGCGCCGTCGAACGGGTAGTAGGCGATGAGGTCGTTCTGTTCGCCGCGCAGGCGGCCGAACATGTTGTCCAGCACCTGCTCGCGGGTACGGCAGGTCCGCCACACCCGGACCTCGTCGAGTACCCCGGCGAAATCGCCCGTCGTCGCTGAAGCGCCCTGCGCTTCGGCGGCGACCGTCGCCCGCGGCCTCCCGGCCGACGGCGGGTCATCGGCGAGTGCCGGGACAACCTCGGCCGATTCCGCGGCGCCGTCGATGTAGAAGGTGGCCTGATTGCCCTTCGGGTCGGGGGTGAGGATCCGCCGTGGGCCGCAGAGCTTGGCGGGGTACGCCCGGCACGCGTCCGCGGTGACCGGCCCGTCCTTCTCGGGGAAGTTCCACCACGCGAGCAGCCCGGGCGTATCGGCGCCGGTCGGGGCGCCGATCTGCTTGTCCTCGCGGACGATGTTCCAGATCCGCGCATACGTGAGGCACCCCCGCAGCCCTGCGGATTCTCGGCCCCGGCGGATGCGCCCGACCTCGCAGTTCTCGTCGTTGCCGACGGGCGGGGCGCCATCGAAGGTGTGCACCGCGGGGGCTGTGAGGGAACCGTCGGAGACGTGGATCGTGATGGTCGCGTTGCCCTTGCCGTCGTTCTTGCGGGTGACGGCGACCCGGGTGACGGTCTTCGCTTTCATCGGGATCGTCGAGCGGAGGATTGTCACCCCTTTCTCGCCGGCCCCGGATTCGAACGCGAACGCGACACGCCCGTCGGGTTCCACATAGAGCGCGTACGGCACCGCAGTTCCCGCACGGCCTCCCCCCAGGGCACCCTTGCCGACGAGCCCGTGCACGACCCCGAGTCGGTCCAGGTACACACCTGCCTCGATGGTCAGGTCCCCGGTGAGATTCAGTCCGTCGGGTCCACCCGCGTCCAGGTGGCCGCCGTCCATCGACATCGCCCAGTGCTGCTTGAACGCGAAGGCGACATGCGTCCAGTCACCGAACGGTGTGGCGGCCTGGGTGCGGAACTCCTGGTCTCCCACCGTCGCCACCGGCCGATAGCCGAGCAGCGGGGACTGAGCGCTCCGGTAGGGGCCTTGCAGCTTCCCGTCGTGCCCGTTGCCGGAGCGGTCGACGGTCAGCCGGTCGTCGAACTGCCAGTACGCCAACAGGCCGCTCTCGTGGCCCCGCAGCCGGCGCCGCATGTTTGCCGTGATCTGCGCCGGGGTCCGCGCACTGTCCCACACCCGTACTTCGTCGATCCCGAACGTGGAAGGGTTCACCCCGACCTCGGCTCCGATGACGGTCTTGCCGTCGGGGCCGGTGTGTCGCATCGGTGCGAGCGGATTGTTGGAGTTCGGGTCGACCAGCGGCTGTGCGGTCCCGTTCCGGTAGACCAGGAATTCACCGGTGCTGTTCTTGTGGACGACACACCAGTGCTCCCAGGTGCCGACCGCAGCCCTGACGGTGGTGGCTGCAACCATTGGGTTGGGTCCGTGAACTCCGACGCCGAACCGATTCCCGTCAGCGAATCCGAGGGTCAGCGTGGTTCCTTTCCCGCCATGGATAGGGCTGCCGTTCGTGAACACGTGGCAGGCATCGGTGCCGTCCGGGCGGACCCACATCTCGACGGTGAAGTCGCGGCCGCCCAACCGCAGGCGATCTCCGCAGTCGACCCGAATGTCGCCGCCCAACTGCAGGCTCTGGTACAGGTGGCCGGTCATGAGGTTCATGCCGTAGCGCGGCGTCCCGGCGGGGGTGGCGTGCAGGACGGTGTACGCCACCATGGCGTTGGCAACCGGCCGCCTCAGATTACGGCCGGCGCCGATCCCGGGGTCGACCCAGGCTTCCAGCGTGAGGTCCGCGTCCGTGGCGAAGTTCGCGGTGGACGAGGCGGACAGGGATTGGAAGTCGCCGTCGAACGACGGTGCGCGCCCGGGCGCGTGGCCGCGCCAGTGCGGTCCGACGCCGTCGGCGAGGTCGGCCGCGGTGCCGTCCGGTACGGCCGCGGTGGTGCCCAGACGGTTGACGGCGACGATCTGCGAGCCTCGTGACAGGTCGACACCGGGGACGGTGCAGGTGGCGTCGGTGTAGTCGTAGAGCACCGCGGTGACCTGCGTGCCGGGGGCCGCGGTCACCGTGGCGCCGATCACGCCGAACGTCGTGGCGCCGGCCGGGACCGCCGCCTCCAGCGTCCGGATCCGGCCGCCCACCGCCACCCGGCTTCCGACGGCCAGCGGTATCGTCGTCGGGGCGGCGAGTTCGACGAGCCGGTCCTTGACCGACCGCACGGTGCCCAGGACCGCCCCGGGCGGGAGGTTTCCGTTGAGGACCGCGGCGAACGACGCCGCGGCGCGGGGCACGCCCCGGAACGTCTCGGTGCGGAGCCCGCGGGTCACCGTGACGGTGCACAGGTCCGCGGCGGAGTCGGCGGTGACCCGGACGGCGAAGTCCCGCATCCGGGTGCCGGTGTCCCGGGCGACGAACTGCACGGAACCGCTGCCGATGGCGGTGCTGCGGGTGGCCCGGGAAACGAGGGTGGAGTAGTAGGCGCTGAAGAACTGGCCCGCGCCGCCCCGGAAGTACATGACGACGTCGCCGGTGGAGGAATCCAAAAGGAACGGCGCCTGGTCGGTCCAGGCGAACGCCAGCAGCGCGCCGAACACCGTCAGGCCCTGGCGGTCGGTCGACACCAGCGGCATGTCCACCACCGTGTCCCCGCCACCGCGGGTACCGCCCGACACCGTCGCCAACCTGTCCTCGGCCGCCTCCAAGACCGCCTGGAAGGTGCCCAGCAGATGCTGTGCGGCCCGCGCGGCCCGCAAGCGCTCCTCCAAGCCGAACAGTTTCACATCGCGCGGGTCACCGAAGTCCCAGGTGGTGCGGCCGGGCGACGGGCTCGCGTTGAGTGCGGCGAACTCCGCGAGAATCTGCGGTATCTGGGCGGCGAGTGCGCGATAGGGAGCCATCACGGCCTGCGTCCGCGCCACGTTCGCTTCCGCGTCCGCGATCTCCGCGGGATCCCCCACCGACGCGGTGCTGCCGCGTTCGGGCAGCGTGAGCGAAGCCGGGGCCGAGGCGAGGCGCCCGTCCCGGGTGACACCGAAGTCCACCGTCGCGACATAGCTGCGGCTCGCGTCACCGCCCGCAGGCGCGGGGCCGGTGGTGCCGTAGGCCAGCAGCAGCCGGGTCTGGCTCTTCTCCTGCGTCACCGTGGTGCCGTAGCCGGATATGGCGGGTTCCTGCTGGGAGTACAGCGTTGCGGCGAGCCCCGTCGACGCCTTGCGGCCGGCGACCCGGAAAACGTCCCGCGCCAGCCCCGGACCGTCCCCGACCGGTGCGCCGGAGGCGACCCACTCCGGGGTGTTGCGCGCCTCGGCGTCGCGCCGCGCCCGGGTATGGTCGCCGACGACGGCGCCGATACCTTCGTCGAACCGGTAGTACGCGGCCAGACCGGGCTCGATCCCGGGCAACCGGCGTCCGCGGTCGGCGAATTCGGGTGCCTGCCGGGCACGATCCCAGAGTCGGACTTCGTCGATGTCGCCCACGAAGCCCGCCTCGGGCGCGTCCGCGACCAGCCGTGCGCCCAGGGTGGTTGCCCACCCCGCACTCGGCACGACGGTCGCCGCGACACCGCCGACCTTGTCGCCGTCCACGTACAGCACGGCGTTGCGGCCGTCGAACACGGCGGCGACGTGCATGTGGACACCGAGCGGAACCTGCGTGCCGGACACCACCCGGACGCCCCGGAACTCCGCGGCCGGCCGGCGGTCCGCGTCCAGCTCCAGCACGAATCCACCGGTGGGAGAACCCATCGCGGGCTGCGCCACGATCGTGCCCGACGCGGCCGCCGGTTTGACCCACGCCTCGACGGTGAAGCCCGCGGGCGCGGCGGCACCGCCGGCGGCCGGGAGCGCGGGTACCCGAACGTGAGTGCCCTTGGCCGCCTCGAACCGCAGCGCGGTCCCCGCCCGGTCGCCCGCCGCGGTCGTCAGCACCAGCGGCCGCTTGGTGAACGGGCACATCCCCGGCGCGCGTTCGAGCACCGATCCGACGAACCTCGGGTCCGGACTGGTGTACAGCTCCGCACCGGTCACGTCGAACAGGCCGTCCTCGCGCTGGGCGCAGTTGTAGCCCTCCACGCCGCCGGCCGCGTTCGTGGCGAACAACTGCCACCGGAACTTCCCCGCGACCGCGGTGGGAATCAGCACCGCGGCGAACTGCCCGTCCCGCACCGGCCCGACGAACGACAACTTGGACGTCGGCTCGTAGAACGGGTTCCCTTCCATGTCCCGGGTGCCGAGCGTGTCGCTCTCCGACGCGCCGCCCGCTTTCGACCGGGACCGCTGGTAGCGCACTTCCACGACTGGCTTCAGGACCGCGCCCACCAGGACGAACCGGTCGCACAACAGCGACCGGTCCACCAGCCCGGCCGGGGTCGTGCCGGTGCCGGCCGAAGCGCTGCCGGCCGCGTCCTCGTGCGACGCCTCGACCGACTGCCGGAACAGGATGATGTAGCGGCCGTCCGAGAGCACCTGGAACGGCTGCGCGGCGCTCAACCGCGCCGTGGTGGACAGGAAGGGGTCACGTTCGTCCGGGGGCACCAGCTTGCCGACCGACTCCGTCCGGCTGCCCTTGCGCACGATCGGCATCTGCAGCGGTCCCGGCGAACCGACACCCGCCGCCGTCGCGCCCGGCGCCGCCACGTCGGCCAGTTCACCGGGGAACGGCACCGGCGCCGGCTCCTCGTTCCAGTACTTCGCGTCCAACGGTCCGCGCTTCGCTGACGCCTGCTCCAGATCCAGGACCGTGTAGCAGATCCGCCGCTGGTCGTCCATCGCGAACGCCACCGTGGTACCGCCGTGCCGCACCATCGTCGTGCTCAGGTACCGGCGATCCCGGTAGACCCTCACCGAGCCCTCGTCGAAAACCACGAACCCCCCAAAAACTCGTGCCCGC
This sequence comes from Embleya sp. NPDC020630, assembly GCF_044334985.1. NCBI lineage: Bacteria > Bacillati > Actinomycetota > Actinomycetes > Kitasatosporales > Streptomycetaceae > Embleya > Embleya sp. NPDC020630. The sequence continues at coordinate 94,309 of NZ_JBIRUB010000019.1, read as the reverse complement.
GCGCAGGCGGGCGGCACGCGGGGCTCCCGCGACGCGCCTCGGCACAGGCCGAAGCCGCACGCGGCAGGCCGCACACGGAAGCAAGGAACGCACATCACAAGACGACGCGGCCGACCGGCCGCCGCACACCCACGTCGACGGACACGAGGCCCCACCAGCCCCGCGACCCGTTGCCACCCGGTGTCACAACGGACACCCAAAGCCCCTACCCACCAACGCAGTCGACGGCAAACGCTACCCACCGAACAACAACCGGAGCAGGAACAACCGTTCGCCTTCACCAAACCCACACAACATCGAAAACCTCCAGCCTCGATCGGCGAAATCCCCGCGACGATTCGCCGTGGAGCCTTCGCGTATGCACCCGCCGGCGCGGCCTCGACGTCCCGGCGCTGAGGACTATCAAGGACTCGGTGTAAACCCTGGGGACTGTAAAACTAACGGCTCTGCCTCACATTCGGTGGTCACGGACTGTAAGTCCGTGATCATGTGCGGGTGCTGAACGTGAACGAGCTTGTGGGTGTGGTGTTTTCGGGGCTTGGGCCGCTGGTGGTCGAGGAGGTTGCCAACGAGGGTGACGTCATTCGGGTGCGGGCCCGGACGCCTGGTGGTCCGGTGGATTGCCCGGATTGCGGTGGTCGGACTGGCCGGGTGCACGCCTTCCACGAACGCACGGTGACGGATGTCCCCGTCGACGCCCGCCGGGTTGTCGTTTCGGCGCGGCTCCGCCGGCTCGTCTGCCCTGCCTCGGCCTGTCCCCGCATCACGTTTCGTGAGCAGGTTGCCGGTGTGCTGGAGCGCTGTCAGCGGCGGACGGTGCGGCTGTTGGCCCAAGTCCGCGCCGTGGTGCGGGAACTCGCGGGCCGCGCGGGCGCACGGACGCTGCAGGCGCTCGGGACCGGGCTGTCGCGGTGCACCGCCCTGCGCATCCTGACCGGCATCCCGCTGCCGGCCCGCCCGGTGCCGCGTGTCCTGGGCGTCGACGACTTCGCACTCAAGCGCCGCCACCGCTACGCAACCGTGCCGACCAACGCCGAGACCGGCGAACGCATCGACGTGCTGCCCGGCCGCGGCGCCGACGCGCTCGAGGCGTGGCTGCGTCATCACGCAGGCGTCGAGACCGTGTGCCGGGACGGCTCGAGCGCCTACGCCGAAGCAATACGCCGCGCCCTGCCCGACGCAATGCAGGTGACCGACAGGTGGCATTTATGGCGGAACCTGTGCGACAAAACGCTCGCCGAAGTCCGCTCGCACAGCTCGTGCCGGGCCACCGTCAACCCGCCCCGGCCCGGCGGCGTCCACGAACAGACCACACGCGAGCGTTGGCACCAAGTCCACGACCTGCTCGGCCAAGGCGTCAGCCTCATCGAATGCGCCCGCCGGCTGGATGTGTCCCTGAACACCGTCAAACGCTACGCGCGCACACGCGAACCCGACACGCTGCGACGCGCGCCGCGCTACCGGCCGACGCTGGTGGACCCCTACCGGGACCACCAGCGCGCACGCCGCGCGGTCGACCCGGCCGTGCCCGTGCCCCAGCTCTTCCACGAGATCAAGGAACTCGGCTACACAGGCAGCTTCAACCTCCTCTACCGCTACATCACCCAGGGCCGGGCCGAGGGCGACCGGCCCGTGACCACCCCCAGACGCTTCGCCCGCCTTCTCCTCACCCGGCCGGACAACCGCCGCGAGAAGGACGCCGACCTGATCCGAGACCTCGCCGCCGCATGCCCCGAGATGACGCAACTGAACGTCTTTATCGGGGAGTTCGCCTCACTGCTGAACCCCGGCCCAGGGCACGACGCCAGGCTCACGACATGGATCGCAGCCGTCCGCGCCTCCGAACTGCCCCACCTGCACGCCTTTGCGAACGGCCTCGAACTCGACCGCGCATCAGTCGACGCCGCACTCACCACGCCCCACCACAACGGACGCACCGAAGGCGTCAACACCCGAACCAAACGCATCATGAGGCAAATGCACGGACGCGCCGGATTCGACCTCCTCCGCCACCGCATCCTTCTCCCATAACGCTCACGCAGAGCTACCACCGAATGTGAGGCAGAGCCGTTCGATTTACAGACCCCCGTGGATGTATGCCATCCGCCATTCCGGTCCGGTAAGACGGTTGAGGTGTTGGAACGCAAAGCGCTCTCCGGCATCGACGGCTTGTCGATAGAGGTGTTGTGCGCCTTGGGGATCGTGTTGCTCCTCGCGTAGGTGGGCGAGTTCGATGAGCGCGGTCACATATCCACGGTCAACAGCCGCTCGGTACAGGCGCTCGGCGCCTTCCGGGTCGTCCGATTCCCGGGTTTCGGGCGAGGTCGGCCAGTGCGGCGGCGGCGTGCTTCGAGGCTGCTTGCAGCGCGATCGACTCGGCCTCGGCCCGTTCGCCGACGCGTTCCAGGAACAGGACGAAGGCGCGGCTGGAGGTGCTGTCACCGAGGGCCGCGCCGCGCTGGTGCCAGACCCGGGCGCTCGCGGTGTCGCCGGCGCGTTCGCAGAACTCGGCGAGAAGATGGTGCGCACGGATGTGGCCGAGTTCCGCGGCCTTTTCGTAGACGCGTCAAGTCGGGTGTCGGGCGTGCGCTCGGCGGCGTAGACGAACATGTCCACGGGGTCGGTTCTCGTTCCGTCGAGGAAGGACCTCATGTCGTCGTCGGTGAACCTCGCGCTCCTGAGGATCCTGTCCAGTGCATGTTCGTCATCGAACTCGGAGAACAGGCGTGCCACGCGTTGGGCGCTCTCGGTGTCCTGGGCGTCGAGGAGGAACAAGGCCAGCTTTTCGAGGATTTCGGCGCCCGTGCCGAAGTCGGTCGCCGCCTCGTGGGCCACGCGTTCGGCGCCAGGCCAATCACCCCGGCGAGGCGGGCCCAGGCCAGGTCCGTCATCGCTTCGGGAATCCCCGATAGAGCCGCCTGGCGGGCGACTTGCTCGGCACCGATGGTGTCGCCCGCGGCCTCACGCGCGTAGGCGATCGTGCGCAGGGACACCCCGGTGCCGCGTCTCAGGATGACGAAGTCCTCGAGTCGGCCGTGTTCTTTCTCGGTGTCACCTCGATCGCCGTCGGCGATCGTGTCGAGTGCCCGCTGGTGGAGCAGATCGGCGTGGCCAGGCGTGAGCGGTTCAGGGCTGCGTGGGCCAGGGTGAGCAGGTCGGCGGGTGTGCCGGGGTGGCGGGTGGCCGCTTCCCAGAAGGAGGCCGGTGGGCACAGGAGTTGGCGGCTGTGGCGGCCGTGCTGTTCGAGATGGTCGGCGAGGCGGTAGTGGGGTTGGGTGGGTGCCGGTTCGCCGGGGCGTGGTCGGATGCGGGTGAGCGGGCTGCGGGCTCCTCGACACGGGGCGCCCGCCTCGGCGAGGGCTTGTTCGAGCCAGTCGTCGCGTTGGAGGCTCCATTGGAGGTCGGTGAGGTAGCCGGGAGCGGCTTCGGCGAGCAGTCCGTGGGGCAGGGCGAGGGTGTGGCCCAGGCGTCTGGCGTCCATGGCGACCTCGATCACGGCCCGGGTGACCGGGGAGGCGTTGCGGTAGCGCTCCATCACGGCGGGGGCACCGGCGAGGTACTGGGTGATCCGGTCGTCCTCGCAGGCGGCCCATGCCTGGGCCAGTCTGGGATCCTCGTCCAGGCGGCGGCGCAGGTTCTCCCGGTCCGTGCCGGAGAAGTCCGAGGCGACGGGAATGTCGGTGTCCGTGAGCAACGCGCGTGCCTGGGCGTGGGGATCGGGCATGCCGGGGTGGGGGGTGGTGGTCAGGAGGGACCAGAACTCGGGCCAGATCGTGCCCAGGATCAGGACCGGTCCGCGGTCCGGGGTGCGCAGCAGTTCGCGTAGGGCGGCTGCGACGCGTTCGCCCACGTTGGGTGGTTGCAGGTAGAAGTGGGCCTCGTTGAGCCAGACGACGGTGCGCGGGCCCAGACGGGGCAGCTCGGCGAGGGCCGCTTCGGGGCGGGTGGGGTCGAGGGGATGCCACAGGCGCCAGTCGCCGGGCAGACGTTGCACCGTTTCCCAGCAGGCACGGGTCTTGCCCGTGGAGGACTCCCCGACGAGGCAGACCATCGTGCTCTCGCCCGCTGCGGCGCGGTGCGCGGCGCGCATCAACGCTGCGTCGTGTGCGCGTTCGACGTAGACGGGCAGTATCGGCAGATCGGCGCGGGCGTCGTCCGGGGGGTCGATAGCGCGGTGGACCTCCAGTGCGAACGGGTCGGTCGATTCCCGGATGGCGCGGCCCACGCCGTGGTACTCGTCGGTTGCTTGTCCGTCGGTGGGGTGTTCGCGGCGGGGACGGCCGGGAGGTCGGCGCTCTCGCACGGCCTCCTGACGCAGGCGTTCCCACGAGGATGGTGGTACTTGGGTGCCCGTCGCGCGGGCTCGTGTCTCCAGGAAGGTCACCAGGAACGCGAACTTCGCCGCATCCGAGGGCACCGCTCGGCCGTTGAACCAGTCCCTCAGCGACGCGGGCCGCAACATCACCGCCGGGACGTGTGCCGCCCCTTGTCGGACCAGCACGTCGTAGGTGGGCGAACCCGCGAGCGCGTGTAGTTCGCGCAGCCGGTGGACCAACCGGGCAACCGCGTTCTCGTCCTCCACGCGTCCCGCCGTTCGACGTCGGATACGAAGCGAACTCCGACCGAAGAACCCACATTCCTCGGAACGAACAGCGTAGACGCGTCCGATCCTTCGTATCGGCCCTCGCCGAAGAATCCTTCGAACAGGCCGGATGGAACCCGACACCGGCCTGCGGCAAGGCGGGCCCGACTCGGGAGGACACCATGGACACGACCGACCCCACACCCATCCCCGTCGCTCGGCGGATCCGCACACGGATCACTCGGCTCGGGCGCGCCCTGACCGCGCACGCCCTACGCGGAGCCGCCACCGGAGCCGGCACCACCGCCGGAAGCTGGATCACCTGGTGGCTGCTCCATCGATGACCCCCGGGAATCAGGTGCGCCACCCGAAAACCCTGACGCGTCCGCGCCCCGAGGCGCATCCGGTCTGCCTTGTCAGGTGCGCCCGAGCGGCTCGCCACGTCTGGCGCATGGTTCGAGGCGCGCGGTGGTTTCCGCCGCAACTGCGAGTCCCGCGCGCTGACATCCGGGCCGAACGTCACACCGGTCCGACCCCGGGCGTCACACCGGTCGGTACGGACCCGATTGGGATGATCGCCCGGCGCATGTGCCACCGTCCTCGCGGATGGGTGCTTGCAGTGTGTTCACAGTCTCCGGGCGAACGCGCGTCCGTCGGGAGCCGCGAGGCGGACGAGTTGGCCAGTCGGACCCGTCTCGAGGGTGAACCACTCACGGCGGGGGCGATTGAGGCCCAGCCACAGGCGGTGCGCCCGCTCGATCGGCGCCCACAGGTCCCGCTCGCCGGACCGGGCGACGTCGGCTCCGATCTCGGTCTCGGTGATGGTGGTCGCGTGGCCGTCGGGGTGCGCAGGGCGGTGGTATGGCGGCCGTCGGTGTGGGTGAAGGTGCGGGTGGTGTGGGGGTCGAGGTGGAGTTGGGCGAAGAAGGAGAAGGTCCAGTCGTCCAGGATCCTGGGCGTCAGCGGTGAGGTGCGGGTCTCGTGTGCGGCGTGGCCGGCTTCGCTGTGGGCGGGTTGGGGGTCCCCTTCGTCCACGTCGGTGTCGGGCAGGAGCGGCATGAAAGCGGCGGGGGTGTGCATGAGGCGGCCCGCGGCGGTACCGTCGGGGAGTTTCTTCAGCCAGGCGATCGACCCGCCGGCGAGGGTGCCCTTGAGTGGGACCACCAACACCGCGCCCGGCGCGCACTGCTCGAGCCACGCCTCGGGGACACGCGGGGCGGAGGCGGTCGCGATCAGCCGATCGTACGGCGCGTTCGCGGCCCGGCCGGCGGTGCCGTCGGCCAGGACGACGTCGGGGGTGAACCCGGCAGCCTTGAGGCGTTCGCGGGCGGTGTCGACCAGGTGCGCGGTGTGGTCGACGGTGGTGACGTTCTCCGCCCCGACCAGCCGGGCCAGCAGGGCGGCGTTGTAGCCGCTGCCGGTACCGATCTCCAGCGTCCGCGCACCCGGGACGGGGTCGAGGGCGTCGAGCATGTCGGCCATCAGATCCGGCGCCGTCGACGACGACGTCGGTACCCCCGACACACCCCCGGACGGGGCGTGTTCCGCGTGGACGCCGTCGACCTCGGTGATCAGCGCCTCCCCCGAGTACACCGCGTCCCACCACGACCCGCCGCCGGCCCCGTCCGAGTCGTCGGCGCGCCACGGGAGGAAGCGGTCGCCGTGCTCACGGCGGTAGAACACCGGGGTGAACACGTGCCGCGGGACGTTGAGGAACGCTTCGGCGATCCGCGACGACAGCACCACGTCGCCGGCGGCGATCCGCTCCACCAGGCGCACCCGCGCGGCAATCAGGGCCTGCTCTTCGTCGAGAACCTTCACGTAATTCCTTCGGGGTAGTCGGCAATCACCGCAGTGATCGGCAACCCGGTGGCCTGTTCCACGAACCCGTACTGTCCGGACGGATTCAGCTCCAGCATCACCCACTCGCCGGCCGGGGTAATCACGAAGTCGAACGCGCCGTGGGGAAGGCCGAGTGTGTCGAGCATCGCCAGGACGCCTCGGATCACCGCCGGGGGCGGATCGCAGACCTTGTAGGAGAGGCTGTCGTAGTCGCGCCGCCAATCCACCCGGGCCGCAGCGGAGCCCGCGTGGATCTCCGCCGGGAACACCCTGCCCACCACCGTCAACCGACACTCGTACGCCTTCGCGACAGCGGCCTGGAACAGGTGCGCGGTGGTGGCGATCGCCGGATCGTCCAACGCGGCCGGGTCGACGACGCTCGCATACACCGCGACGGAGGAGCCGTCCACCACGCCGCGCACCGGGCCGAACGACTTGTACACCACCGGGCCCGCCACCTCGACCGCGAACGCCCGCGCCGCGGCCGGGTCGTTCGTGATCAACGTGCGCGGGGCCACAAGGCCGCACTCGGCCGCCACGCGCAGCTGGAGCGGCTTGTACTCCGCGTCCGCCGCCCGACCCGCAGGCGGCAACCACCGGCACGGCAACGCGGCGAGGAGCCCGCCGAAGCCCAGGCGAGCCTCGCGCTCCGCGATGCGCCGCGCCGGAGGGGACATATCCACCGGGAAACGCGGCCGGGTCGGACGACGGTAGTACACCGAACGCACCGCGCCGAGATCGAGCTTCGTCCCCGCCGGTACGGGCGGGGCGCGGTCGGGGTGGTCCGGTCAGCCGCCGAGGTAGCGCAGGATGGCCAGGACGCGGCGGCTGTAACCGGAGCCGGCGGCCAGGTGGGTCAGGTCGAGGCGGTCGAAGATCGCGTTGACGTGTTTCTCCACGGCGCTCTGCGAGATGTGCAGGGTCTTGGCGATGGCGGCGTTGGTACGGCCCTCGGCCATCCGGGCCAACACCTCGCGCTCGCGCGGGGTGAGTCGGTCCAGCGGGTCCACGTGGCTGGTGCGGGCCAGGAGTTGGCGCACCACCTCCGGGTCGAACGCGGCGCCGCCGGCGGCGACCCGGGCCAACGCGTCGAGAAAGTCGTCGACATGGGCCACCCGGTCCTTGAGCAGGTAGCCCACCGCCGCGTCGTCCTGGGTCAACAGCTCGACCGCGTAGCGTTTTTCGATGTACTGGGACAGCACCAGTACGCCCACCCCGGGCAGCCTGCGGCGCACCTCGAGGGCGGCCTTGAGGCCCTCGTCGGTGTGGGTGGGCGGCATCCGCACATCGGCCACCACCACGTCGGGTACGTGCCGGGCGACCGCCTCGACCATCGCCTCGCCGTCGCCGACGCTCGCGACCACCTCGTGTCCCTCGTCGGCGAGCAGCCGGGCCAGGCCCTCCCGGAGCAGGGCCGAATCGTCGGCCAAGACTATGCGCACGGTACCTCCGCGATGATCGTGGTGGGGCCACCCACCGGGCTGTCCACCCGCAATGTTCCGTCCAACGCGGCGACCCGGCGGGCCAGTCCGGACAGTCCGCCGCCGGCGGGGTCGGCGCCGCCGATGCCGTCGTCGACGATCCGCACCCGCACCGCGTCCGCGCCGCTCGCGCCGGTCCGGACGGCGTCGACGGACACGGTCACCGTGTCGGCACCGGCGTGTTTGGCCGTGTTGGTGACGGCCTCGGCGACCACGAAGTAGACCGCGGTGGCCACGATCGGCGCCGGTTCGAGCGCCAGCCGGTAGGTCAACTCGACCCCCGCCGCCGCGCGTTCGGCGATCGTCTGCAACACCGCGCGCAGCCCGCCGTCGTCCAGACCGGTGGGATGGATGCGCCAGGCCACGTCCCGCAGATCGGCCAGCGCCTGCTGGGCCTGCTCGTGTGCCTGGCGCAGCAATGCGTCGGCGCGTTCGGGGTCGGCGTTGCGCCGGGCCCGGCCGATCAGCATGCCCAGGGCGACCAGGCGCTGCTGTACGCCGTCGTGCAGGTCGCGTTCGATGCGCCTGCGCTCGTCGTGTACGGCGTGCACGACGCCGGCGCGGCTGGCGGCCAGTTCGTCCACCCGGCGCCGGAGTGCGTCGTTGGGGTCGGGGCCGAGCAGCCGGCGGGCCAGCGCTCGGTCGGTTTCCGCGAGTCCGACCAGGCCGTACAGCGCCAGGTAGCCCAGCGCCGGGCCGGGCAGGAGCAGGACGAGTACGTCGGCGGTGGTGGTGTTCGGGCTGCCGCCGAGCCAGGCGCCCACCATCACCGCGGCGAAGCCGATCCCGCCGGCGGTCAGCGCGAGCAGGGCGCCGCCGAGCAGGCCGAGGGGGACGTGCGCGGCGAGGTAGCGAAGCAGCCGGGCGGGGCCGGGCGGCGCGGGGTGGACCTGGCCCTGTCGGGCCAGGCGTCGGCGTTCGAGTTCGGTCAGGGCCCGGGCGCCGCGGGTGATCAGGCGCAGCGCGCGGCGGCGCGGGCCCGGGCGCGAGCGCGGCAGGACCGCGGTGCCCGCGTGCAGCAGGGCCGCGGCGAGCAGGAAGAGGAGTTCGAGCAGCGCGGTGGCGGTGCCGCCGGCGAGGCCGCGTGTGGCGGTCGCGGCGGTGCGCGCGGCGGCCCGGAGCGTCGGGCCGAGGCCGTGCGGGGGCTCCGCGTCGCTCGACCGGGTGGGACCGTCCATGGCTCCTCTGCGTCCGTTCTGCCTGTCCGTCGTCGGGTTTCTCCCGCTGGTCAGGGTGCGACCCGCAGCCTGCCAGGCGTGGGCGGGCGCCCGAGCGGCCGGGGTCGCTCGGGCGCCGGTGCCCCGGTTCAGCCCTGATCCACCATGGCCGCGGGCAGTGGCACCTGGGCGGCGCGGCGGGCCGGGAGCCAGGCGGCGAGCACTCCGACGGCGACCGCGCCGACCAGTACGGCCGCGCAGGTCGTCCACGGGACGGTGAGCGTGTCCAGGCCCTTGGTCGCCAGCACCCGCTGGGTGGCCACGCCCCACAGCAGTCCGGGGAGCAGTCCGAGCACCGCGCCCACCACGGCGATCACGATGGCCTCGGTGCGGATCATCCGGCGCAACCGGCGTCGGGTCAGCCCCAGGGCCCGCAACAGCGCGAGTTCGCGGGTGCGTTCGAGTACGGACAGCGCGAGGGTGTTGACCACGCCCAGCACGGCCACCAGGATCGCCAGCGCGAGCAGCGCGTAGACCAGGTCCAGGGCCAGGGCGACCGAGGCGTGCAGCGCGTTGCGGTAGCTCTCCCGGTCGCGGACCTTGGTCTGCGGGTGGTCGTGCAGCCGCTCGGCGAGCGCCGCGTACACCCGGTCCCGGTCGGCGCCGGGCGCGGCGGTGGCGATGTACACGTCGTCCAACGGCACCTGGTCGGCGGGCAGTTGGGCGCGGACCACGTGGGTGCCGACGTAGGTGGCGCCGGAGGAGAACACGTCGCCGTCGCGGACGATCCCGCCGACCCGGAGCCGGGCGGTGCCGCCGCCGTGGAAGCGGACCGCGATCGGGTCGCCGACCGCGAGCCGGTACTCCTCGGCGAACGCCTGTGGCACGGTGATCCCGTCTCCGCCCGGGGTCAGCGTCGAGCGGGCGTCGCCGGCGGTGAAGGCGAGCCGGAAGTCGTCGGTGAAGCGCTCGGTGGTGGCGGTCAGGTCGTGGTCCTTGTCGGTGCCGTGTGCGGTGATCAGGTCGGCGCGTACGGCCTTTTGCGCGGTGACGTGATCCAGGCCCGGGGTCTCCCGGACGACGCGGGCCACCTGTTCGGTCATCGGCTTGGTGGACATGACGAAGTAGTCGGCGTTCATGGTGCGTTCGAGTTGTCCGTCGACCGAGGTCACCAGGGACGCGGCGACCAGGGACAGGAAGCCGACCAGCGCGATGCCGACGGTCAGCGCGGCGGCGGTGGCCCCGGTGCGTCGGGGGTCGCGGATCGCGTTGCCCCGGGCGAGGCGGCCCACCGGGCCGGGCCGGCGGGCGAGCAGCCGGTCCAGGGCGCGGACTGCCGCCACGCTCAGGGTCGGCGCGCCGGCGACCACGCCGACCAGGGTGAGCAGTACGCCGAGCGCGAGCAACGGCCCGGCCGTGCCGAGGTCGTCGGCACCGACCGCGCCGAGCAGCGCGGCGGTGCCGAGCAGGCCGGTGGCGCCGGCGACGATGTTGCGTACCCGCAGGGAACGCGCGGTCGCGGGGCCGGCCGCGCGCAGCAGCGCGGCCATCGGGGACACCCGGCCGGCCCGCCGGGCGGGCAGGTAGGCGGAGGTCAGGGTGATCAGCACACCCACCGCGTAGGCGGCCACCGGTGTTGCCCAGCGCAGCGTCGGCGCGGCGGCGGCCGGCGCGTCCCCGACCTGTCCCACGATGCGCAGCAGACCGGCCGCGAGGCCCACCCCCAGGGCCAGGCCCACGGTCGAACCGGCCACGCCCAGCAGGGCCGCCTCGGCGAGGATCAGCCGGTCGACCTGGCCGCGCCGGGCGCCGATGGCGCGCAGGAGTCCGCTCTGTCGGGTCCGGGCGGCGACGAGCATGGAGAACGTGTTGCCGATCAGGAACACGCCGACGAGCACCGAGATGCCGGCGAAGCCGAGCATCAGGTAGGTGACCACGTCGAGCGAGGCGCCGGCGGCGTCGCCGCGTGCGGCGGCCTCGCCGTCGCGGGTGCGCACGGTGTAGGGGGTGGCGTCGGACAGGGCGGTCAGTACGTTGTGTCGCAGGCGGGTGTCGTCGACGCCGGGCGCGGCGGTGACCGCGATGGAGGTGTATCGGCCGGCGCCGCCCAGGAGGGCGCGCTGCGCGGTCGGGGCGTCCACGTACACGTCGGCGTCGTGGGCCCGGTCGGCGCGGTCTCGGCCGATGCCGACGACCGTTGCCTCGAACGTGCCGGGTACGGCCATGATCCGCAGCCGGTCGCCGAGTCGGATCCCGTGCGCGTCGGCGGGGCCCGCGGTGATCACCAGTTCGGCGGGGCCGGCGGGGGCGCGGCCACGGATCAGTCGGGGTGCGGAGTCGGCGTCGGTCGGCCAGTCGGCGATGGTGTCGCCGCGTGAACTCAGCGGCTTGCCGCGGGCGTCCAGGACGACGGTGTCGGTCACCCGGATCCGGCCGTGGGCGGCGCGTGCCCCTTCGGCCCGGGCCGTCGCGTCGAGCACCCGGGCGGGCAGGGTCGCGGGCAGCCCGGTGCCGTCCTGGCGATCGGCGCCGCCGGTTCGGGGCGTCACGGTCACATCGGCGGCCGACGCCGCGAACGAGGTACGCGCGGACGCGGCGACCGAGTCCCGGAAGACCAGGGTCCCGGCGACGAAGGCGGTCCCCAGGGCGATCGCCACCAGGGCCAGGGCCAGCCGGGCCTTGTGTGCGACCACCTCGCGCAGCGCGATCCGGGCGAGCGTCACGACCGCACCTCGCCGGGGTGGCCGCCGGCGACGCGGAAGGAGGCGGTGCCGCCTGGCGGGACGCCGTGCGGGCCGGCGTCCCGCCGGGCGATGCCGGGGCCGGGGCCGCGCCCGGCGGCACCCCGGCCGGGATCCGACCCGACGCCACCCGGGCCGGGGCCGCGCCGGGCCGCGCCCGCGCCGAGGTCCCGCCCGATGACACCCGGTCCGGCGTCGCGCCGGGCCGCGCCCGCGCCGAGGTCCCGCCCGATGACACCCGGTCCGGCGTCGCGCCGGGCCGTGCCCGCACCGAGGTCCGACCCGGCGCCGCCCGGGCCGGGTTCGCGCCGGGCGGCACCCCGGCCGGGATCCCGCCCAACGACACCCGCGCCGACGTCGAACCCGACGCCGTCCGGGCCGGGTTCGCGCGGGGCCACGTCCGGGCCTCGGCCGTCGAAGCGCCTCATGCGTGCGTAGACCGCGTCCGCCGTCGGGTCGGCCAGGTCGTCCACGATCCGGCCGTCGGCCAGGAACACCACGCGCTCCGCGTACGCCGCCGCGCTCGGGTCGTGGGTGACCATCACCACCGTCTGGCCCCACTCGTCCACCCCGCGCCGTAGTAGCCCGAGGACCTCGGTCCCGGCGCGCGAATCCAGGTTGCCGGTCGGCTCGTCGGCGAACACCAGCTCCGGCCGCGACACCAACGCCCGGGCCACCGCGACGCGTTGTTGCTGGCCGCCCGACATCTCGGCGGGCCGGTGGGCCAGTCGCCCGGCCAGTCCAGTGGCCTCGACGATCCGGTCCAGATGCGCCCGGTCGACCCGGCGGCCGGCGATCTCGACCGGCAGCGTGATGTTCTCCAGCGCGGTCAGCGTCGGCAGCAGGTTGAACGCCTGGAAGACGAACCCCAGTCGAGTGCCCCGTAGTTCGGTCAGCGCGGCATCGCTCAGGCCGCCCAGTTCGGTGCCGCCGATCGCCACGCTGCCCCGGGTGGCGGTGTCCAGTCCGGCCAGGCACTGCATCAGGGTCGACTTGCCGGACCCGGACGGCCCCATGATCGCGGTGAACCCTCCGCGGTCCAGGTCCACGTCCACGCCCGCCACAGCGGTGACCCGGGTCGGCCCCGACCCGTACTCCTTGACCAGCCCTCTCGCCCGCGCGGCCACCGGCGACGTGTCGCGCGCGACCTCGACCACCGACGCCCCGCGCGCCCTGCTCCTCGGCATCCGCCGACCTCCTCGCTCGCCGGCGCGGTCCCGTTCCCGGTGAACGGGCCCCGCAACGCCGGTAGGAGCAGCCTGCGAGATCGGCGCGGCGCGCGACATGGGGCGCGGCGCCGGGATCGACTGTGGAAAACCACACCCCTCGGGTCGGGGCGGGCGCGGGTCGGCCTCAGGTGGGCTGGATCGGCGGGTGGCGGGTGATGGCCTCCATCGGGCACAGGAACGCGGCGTCCTCGGCCTCGGGGGTCGGGGGTGGGGCGTCGGGGCGCAGCCGGGCCCGGCCGTCGGGGGCCTTGGTGAAGTGGGTCGGGGCGGTGGCGGCGCAGATCCCGGAGGCGATGCAGCGGTCGAGGTCGATGGGGAAACCGGCGGGCTCGGGGGTGGGCACGGGCGCGGACATGGCAGCTACCGGGTGACGGGGAGGGTGCGCGGGGCGCGGGTCTTCAGGCCGGTCTTCCGGGTGGGTGGCGCGGACCGCCGCGGCGGGCGGCGCGCAATGGTGGGCTGCACGACGGCAAGGACTCGCGGGCCCTGGTTGACGACAGCCCTGGCGCCGGTCACGCCTTCCAGGGCGGTCCGCGGCGGCTGTGGGATGAGGCCGCCGCCGTCATCGCCTGGCAGGACGACGCCCAAGTCCACGCCTACGACTTCGGTATCACCGTCGAGCCGGACGCCCGATGGGCCTGGGCGGGCACACCCGACCAACGCTGGAGAATGTGAACCACGGGCACGACGACGGGATCGACGTGGCCGCGGGCGGTACCGGTCCGGAGCGGCCGGATCGGAACGGCTCGTCCCCTCGAAGTGGTCCCTTGAGGAACGCGTTCCCGTAGCGGCGACCCAGTGGTTCTCAGTCCTCCTCGTCCGCGGTCAGGTCGGCGTTCAACTGCGCGTTGATCCGGGGGGACAGCCACCGGACCACCGTCGTGGCGGCGTCCAGGGCGGTGTCTGTGGTGAACGGCGGGATGTCTCCGTTGGGCGCGGTCGCTCGGCCTGGCAACGTGTCGATGAACGCGTGTAGTCGCTGCCGGCGCAGTTGCTGTTCCACTCGGGCTCGGAGAAGGACTTCACCGCTGGAGTGGGACTCGCGCCACAGGGTGGCGGCCTGCTTGAGGGTGTCGTTGCAGGGGCCGTCGCCGTGGCCCGGGTCCTCGATCGCCTCGCTCTTGAGGACGCCGGGGGCCTCACCGGGGACGGTTCCGATGAGCATGCGGGTGCGCCACACCGCGCCCGTCATGGTCACGGTCGGCGCCCCGGGATCGGAGGCCGGGTCGTGCGCGGCGAGGCCGGCGAGTGCCCACCGCGCGGTCGCGATGTGCCAGGTGTCCTCACCGATCCGGTGCGCGGTCCCGTTCGTCACGTCGATGAGCAGCGTCACGGGCGTGCCGGCCCTTTCGCGCGCGAACACCCGGGGGTATCGGGTGCCACCGGGATGGTCGAGGTCGACCGCGGACCAGCCGTCGCGGAAGCGGCGGTCGTGCACCGCGGCACCGGCGACCTTCACCGAGGTCTCGTCGGACACCAGCGGGTCCACGAACGCGGTCCCCTCGTCCGGGGCCTCGACCGGCTTCGTCACCGCTTCGATGGCCGACTCCAACGAGGCCGACAGCGTGAAACGGTGGCGATGGTGGGACAGATCCCGTTCCAGCATTGGTGCGAACGACGTGCCGTCGCCGAAGTCCTTCCTGTTCGCGCTCACGAAGTACACCTCGTCGCGCGGGTCCCGGTGCAGGAAGTCGACCACCGTCAGCCGGATCGCCACGTCCCGCGCGCCGCCCTCGGCGTTCTCGTCCGGCTTGGCCGGCTTGTCACAGTAGGCCTCGCGTTCGAGCGCCGCGTCCGCCGCTCCCGCAGGCGTGGGAACGATCTCGAAGACGTCGGCGTACACACCCTTCCAGTACTCCTGCGCGGCGGACTCGTCGAGGGCCGGCGACAACGGTGGCACTTGGATCCACGGAGCGCCCTTGGCGAACTTCGCGGCGGCGGCCGAGAGCGCGGTTTGCGCGGCCCGGTACGCGATCACCTTCCTGGCGACCAGCTCGTCCCGCACCACCGCGGGGATGCACACCCGGTGTTCGGTGCGAGCGATCGCGCGGATCACATCGTACCGATCGCTGTCGATGTCCGCGTAGAGGATGTTCGAGTCGCAGAAGATGACCGCCACGCGGGCACCCTACGGCCACCAGGCGCCACGGTCGCGCAGTCTGCCCGAGACGGCATGATCCGATGCCCCGTGGACCAGGCTGGAGTTGGGGGCTGCGTTCGCTCGCTGCGGCGAGTCCGAATCCTCCGGATCCGGAACAGCGGCGGTTCATACGGAAACTCGACACGGCCGGTTTCGGGGTTGGTGAGGCATGCGGAGCCGCGGACATCAGCGTCCACCATGGTTCGCCGGGCCCACGTATGCCGTCGGCAGCTCGTTGGCCACGCCGGCCGATGTGGCTCGCGAACCGACGAGTTCTCGCGAACCGCCAAGATCCACGAGACCCCGCCACGAACCGCGAGACCTTACGTATGCGTGTGGGATCTCAACGGCCGTGTCTCTTGGCGATGCTGTGACCTGCGGCTTCAGGTTGTGTCCTACTCCGCGTCCCAGCGGATCAGTCTCACGAACGTGGCCCTTCTCGGGCCTGGGGCTGCGCGCCAGGGTTCACCACTCAGGTGATCATGAGCCGGCGTCCTGTCGCGTGATTGCCCGCGCCGTGCGGGCGGCCTTCTCCTCGGTGTCCGAGAGGACCGCGTCTCCCACACCGAACAAGCCCAACCGCAGGAAAACCGCCAGGCCGTGCGCGGCAGCGGCGATCCTGAGCAGCAAGTCGAACGCAGCGTCCGGGTTGGAGGCGAGCCGTCGGGCCACCGGCAGCAGGAGGCGGGCCACCTCGTCGCCCGCCGTGGCCAGTTCGGCGAACCTGGACTTGTCGAGTCCCGCATTGAAGGACACATCGAACAGAGCAGGTTCCTCGGCGGCGAATCTGACGTACGCCGCCGCGAAAGACGCCAGTTGTTCAGCGGGGTCCTCGATACCGTTCACGGCCGCGGCGAAGCGATTCCGCTGCTCGCGGTAGCCCTGTGTGGCGAGTTCCGCCAGCAGCGCGTCCCGGTCGGTGAAGTGCTTGTACGGCGCCGCGACGCTCACTCCGGCCCGGCGGCTCGCTTCGGCCAGGGTGAAGCCGTGTCCGTTGCCCGTTTTCACCACATCAGCCTCTCGGTCGCGGACCTTGCCGTGCAGGAAGCCTGGTACGCCGACGCGTTCGGACTCACGCAGGTGGAAGAGCGCCTGGAGATGCCCGAGGTGGGAGTCCGTACCGTCGTTCTGAGTGATACGGCGGGCCTGCGGGTGGAGTTCGTCGAGCGGTCCGGCTCGCGTCCCGTCTCGCACACCGACGCTTTCGCCGCCACCGCCGTGCAGACCTTCACCCACCTGGCTCTTCAAGTCCCCGATCTCGACGGCGCGTTCGCCCGCCTGACGCAGCACTGCGGCGCCGCTGCGGTGTCGCACCCTGCGCCCGGCGCCAGTGAAGGCATGCGCTACGCGTACGTCGCCGACTCGGAGGGGAATCTGCTGGAGCTGATCGAGACGCCATGAGCAGGTGCGGGTCCGGGGCGGCGCGACACCGCGCTCATGCGGAGGGATGGGGCACGTTGACGTCGAGCACGGTCGCGCGGAGGACAGCGGCCACACGCGTCACGGCCTGGGCCGGCGGGGCGGGCAGGCGGGCCAGGAGCAGGCGCCGCTGTTCTTGCGGGCCGCCCCGGACGGGGAGGACCCGCACTCCTGGAGGCGCGGCGGAGACGAGCGAGGCGGGGAGGGTGGTCAGTCCGCACCCTGCGGCGACGAGGTGGAGTTTGGCCAGCCAGTCGCGGGCGGTGTGGACGATCTCCGGGCGCTCGTCCAGGCCGGGCCACACGCCCATCAAGCGGTCCTCCCCTGATGAGGACCCGGCGATCCAGCGCTGCCCCCGCAGATCGGTCACGTCCACGTATGTGCCGCGGGCGAGGGGGTGCGTGGCGGGCACCGCGAGACACAGGGGGCGTTCGGTGAGTGTCTGCAGGGCCAGTGGGGGCGACTCGGTGTCCGGCGCGCGGAACGGTGGCGCCGAGGCGAGCAGGGCCAGATCCAGGCTGCCCGCCCGCAGGGCGCGCACCAGTGCCGGGGTGCCGCCCTCGCGGCCGACGACTTCGAGCCCGGGGTCGCTCTCACGCAGTGCGGCAAGGGCTCGGGGCACCAG
Source organism: Embleya sp. NPDC020630 (assembly GCF_044334985.1). Classification (NCBI taxonomy): domain Bacteria; kingdom Bacillati; phylum Actinomycetota; class Actinomycetes; order Kitasatosporales; family Streptomycetaceae; genus Embleya; species Embleya sp. NPDC020630. The sequence continues at coordinate 77,093 of NZ_JBIRUB010000019.1, read as the reverse complement.
CACGGCACCGGCGCTGGGCACCCAGCCCAGACGCACCGTTCCGGTCTGCTCCGGCAGGCCCGACAGTTCCCTGGCGGCCGCGGCGATCTCGTCGAGCACGACCGTCGCGCGGCGCATGACGACGCGGCCGGCGGGCGTGAGCCGAGCCCCGTCGCGCCGCCGTTCCAGCAGCTCGGCGCCTGCCGCGCGCTCGATGGCGGCGATCTGCCGGGAGACCGCGGACTGGGTGTAACCGAGCGATGCCGCGGCAGCGGTGAAGGTTCCCTGTTCGGCCACGGCCCGCAGGACGCGCAACGCAGTCAGTGACACATCAGTGAAGTCCATGATGTTTACGCATGCTAGCTGTTCCAAACTTTCGTTGGACTCATGGATGACGGGTTCCTAGCGTGGACGCATGACCACTTCACGCATCGCCCTCGTCACGGGCGCCAACCAGGGGCTCGGCCGGGCCTTCGCCGAGGGGCTGGCGGCCCGCATGGATCCGCGGGACCTGGTCCTGCTCACCGGTCGCAGTCAACAGCGTGTGGCGGACGCCGCCCGGGAAGTGGGCCGGTTGTCCGCCGCCCGTGCCCGGGTCGAGGGCCGGGTCCTGGACGTCACGGACTCCGACGCCATCGCCTCTCTCGCCGAGGACCTGCGGGTTCGCCACGGACGGGTGGACGTCGTCATCTCGAATGCGGTCGCCCGGCTGCTCCCCGGGGAGTCGCAGTCGGAGCGGGCCGATGAGTTCATCGACGTCTCCAACACCGCCACGCACGCGATGCTGCGCTCCTTCGGACCGGTGCTGCGTCCCGGTGGGCGCATGCTCGTCGTGGCCAGCAGCCTGGGGACGCTCGGCCACCTCGACGGTCGGCTGCACCACCTGTTCGACGACGCGAGCCTGGACCAGGTCGAGTACGCCGTGGAGTCGTGGCGCAGCGCCATCCACAACAAGACCGCGCAGGAGGCCGGCTGGCCGCTATGGCTGAACGTGCCCTCGAAGGTGGCCCAGGTCGCCGCCGTGCGCGCCGTCGCCGCCGAACGCCGCGCCCGTGACCTGGCCGATGACACGCTCGTCGCCGCCGTCTGCCCCGGCATGGTCGACACGGCGACGTCACGCCCGTGGTTCAGCGACTACGGCCAGGCGCAGTCGCCCGCCCGGGCCGCCGAGGCCGTCCTCGATCTGGTCTTCGCCGAGCACGTCGACCCCACGCTCTACGGCGAACTGGTGCGCTTCGGCCAGGTCCTGCCCTGGCACGACGGCACGCCTCCGGTCGAGCAGGACGCGATGCTCGTCCCCTGAGCGCACCCGACCTCACCGACCGGCCGCCGCGCGTCTGCGGCACCCGTCGCCGCTTCAACATCCGGCCTTTCAGCAAGGAGTCCCCTCATGAGTGCCCTCACCACTCCGTTCGGTTTCGCCAGCACCGCAGGCGAGGTCGTGTCAGGAATCGATCTCTTCGGCCGCCGCGCGGTCGTCACCGGTGCCTCCTCCGGCATCGGGGCGGAGACTGCCCGCGCCCTGGCGGCCACGGGTGCGGCCGTCACCCTCGCCGTGCGGGACGTGGCGGCGGGCGAACGCGTCGCCGAGGACATCACCGGATCGACCGGCAACCAGGACGTACGGGCCGCGCGCCTGGACCTGACCGACCCCGCGTCCATCACGGCCTTCACCGCCGCCTGGCAGGGCCCGCTGCACGTCCTGGTGAACAACGCGGGCGTCATGGCCTGCCCCGAGCAATACACCGAGCAGGGCCGGGAATGGCAGTTCGCCACCAACCACCTCGGCCACTTCGCCCTGGCCACCGGATTGCACGGAGCGCTGGCCGCCGACGGCAACGCCCGCATCGTCGTGGTGAGTTCCACCGGCCACCAGCAGTCGCCGGTCGTGTGGGACGACATCGACTTCGCCTTCCGCCCATACGACCCGTGGCTCGCCTACGGTCAGTCCAAGACGGCCAACGTCCTGTTCGCGGTCGAGGCGACCCGCCGCTGGGCCGACGACAACATCACCGCCAACGCCCTGATGCCGGGCGCCATCTACACGAACCTGCAGCGGCACACCGGCGGCCGGGGCAGCGGCCGCGTGCCCGCCGAGCTGATCAAGACCGTCGAACAGGGCGCCGCCACGTCCGCGCTCCTGGCCACCTCGCCTCTGCTCGAAGGCGTAGGCGGCCGCTACTTCGTCGACTGCAACGAGACCGAGATCGTCGACCGCCGCTCCGGCACCCTGCACGGCGTGGCCCGCTACGCCGTCGACCCAGCGGGCGCGCGGCGCCTGTGGGACCTGTCGCAGGACCTGATCACCGGCGCCGCGTAGCCGGGACGCGTCCCGGCTGGACCAGCTGCACCTGCCGATCCGGGACCGCCGAATGGATACCGGTGGACGCCTCCCGCATATAGGCCCCGCGCAGCTCGTGCGCCCGCTGGTACTCCGGTGTCGCGAGCGCCCCGCGCATCGCGGACTGCGAGTCGAAGCCGATCCGCACGATGGCGTCGATGGGCTCCTCCACGCCAATGGAGTGGTGAGCAGATCCAGAGAAGCAGCCAACGCCACAGACCGACGCGACCTGCGCGGCGAGCGCGTCGCCGCCGCGGTGGAGATGCTGGCGCAGCCGCAACCCGTCGCCGTGCCGTCCCTGCGCTCGATCGCGCGGGCCTGCCACGTCGCCCCGTCCGCGGTCTACTGGCACTTCCCCTCGGAGACAGGCCTGCGCTCCGCCGTACTCGACGCCGAGTACACGTCCTTGATCAGCGCGGTCGAAGCGGCACTGGACGGTGCGCCCGACGGCGCCGACCGGCTCATCGTCGCGGGGGCGCATACATCGCCTGGGCGCTGGAGCACCCAGGCGCCTACCAACTGCTGTTCGAGAGCGATGACCAACTCCCGGCGACCCGCGCCGATCACGGCCCGCGCCTGCAGCGGCGCATCGTGGAACTCGCCCACCGTGTCGATCCGCAGACCCCGTTCGCTGCGGCGCTCCTGCTGTGGTCGGCCTGGCACGGTGTCGTCTCCCTGCGCCCGCACAAGACCGAGTGGGACTGGGGCATGGCGCCCCACGAGGCCAACCGGCGGCTGGTGCCCGCCCTCACAACTCGCCACTCCTCACACGAATCTTCTGCCGAGAACGGTTCCCAGCACCATGCCCCCTGACTCCCACATCGCCGATTGGCCGGCCTCGGCGTGCTCCATCAGCCGGGTCGAGCACGCCCTGAGGATTCTGCGCGGCCGATGGAAACTGCTGATCATCCATCACCTGCTGGTCCGCCGGCCGCGCCGCTTCTCCGACCTCGAACGGGCCATCCCGCAGGTGACGCAGAAGATGCTCGTCCGGCAACTGCGCGCGCTGGAGAGCGACGGCGTCGTGCGCCGCATCGTCTACGACGAGATGCCGCCCCATGTGGAGTACGAACTGACCCCGGCCAGCACGGAGTTGGCAACAGCATTTTACGCCCTGCACGACTGGGCGGAACGGTCGTGCAGCGCCGCCTCCGGGGCTGGGGAGGCGGCCTGACGCGCCCCGTCACACCGTGGCGAAGGTGTCCATCCAGATGATCTCCAAGGTGCGGTGGACGATGCGCCATCCCTCCGAACGCCGCTCCAGCCGGTCGACGAAGAAGCCCGTCTGGATGAGATTCCAGCCCTGCCCGTCGGTGTCGCCCTTGTGCGTGTGCAGGTGCTGGGTACGGGCGACCGCGCGGTCGCCATCGATGTCGACAGTGGAAAACCCCTGGAAATGCTGCCACTTGAGCAGCCCGCTCATCGATCCGTCGGGTGCGCGCATCACCTCGACGAGGTCCCTGTAGGGGATGTCCTTCAGCCGCGCGCCGCCGGCCACCGAGTAGTCGACGCGAGCCTCGGGTGCGAACACCGAGTCCCACTGCTCCAGGACGTCGTTGTCGCCGTCGTGGTGCAGGTCCTGACCGAGGCCGTAGCGCACCATCAGGTCCTGGATCTCGATGCGGTCCTCCAGGTACTGAAGGCGCTGCTCAAGAGAGTGTCCGGCGTTCTGCCGCGTTGCGTTGGTCGTCATGGCCGCACCGTACGACGGCATGACTTGTCACTGGAAGTACTGACAAAAAAGTGTGTATAGGGATGAGAGACCCCTCACGTGTCGGGTCCCTGCCGATCCGGAGCATCGGCCCGCAGCAGCGACAGCGTCGTGTCGAGAGCCGCTTCGAGGTGGGCGATGCCGCCGGTGGCCATCAGGATGGTCACCCCGCCCTGCACCGCGGCGACGAGTGCGGCCGACGTCCGGTCGGCGTCCAGCCGGCGGTCGATCTCTCCGGCCTCCTGCATGGCCAGGACGCCCTCACGCAGGGCCGTCTGCCAGGTACTGATCAACTGGCCCGTAAGTTGCCGCGCGGCCGGGGTGGTGCGGCCCAGTTCGGTGATCAGCACTCCCAGCGGGCAGTTGACGCCCTGCCGCTCGTAGCGCCGCAGCACCGCGTCGCGCCAGTCCTGCCAGGCCGACCATGTGCGCAGGTCGGAGAGGTGGGGCTCCTGGTCCTCCAGGACGCGGTCGGCCTCGCGGGCGGCCACCGCGAGGAGCAGCTCCTCCTTCCCGCCGGGGAAGTAGTGGAAGATCTGGCTCTTGCTGGTCGCGGTGCGGGCGCGGATGTCGTCGAGGGTCGTGGCGGCGGCACCTCGCTCGCGGATCTCCTCGGCCGCGCCCTCGACGATGCGCCGCCGGGTCTCCCTGCCCTTGCGGGTCAATCGCTCCGCTCCGTCTGCGCCGATGGTCACGGGTGCCTCCCAGGCTCCAGAATTGGACTTGCCGGTCCATTTTATGCGAGGGACAGTAGGCGGCATCCGAAAGAGGAAGGGTGCCTGACATGCGCGCCATCGTTGTGGAAAAACTCGGCGGACCCGAGCAGTTGCACTTCTCCGACCTCCCCACCCCCGAACCAGGACCGGGCGAAATCCGCGTGGACATCACCGCGGCCGGAGTGAACTTCATGGACACCGGGGCCCGCCGGCTCGGCGCGGCCACCGGTGAACTCCCCTTCGTGCCCGGGGTGGAGGGCGCCGGTCGCGTCAGCGCGCTGGGCTCCGACGTGACCGAGTTCGCCGTCGGCGACCGGGTCGCCTGGGCGTACGCCTACGGTTCCTACGCCGAGCAGATCGTGCTGCTCGCGGCCGACGCCGTGCCGGTGCCCGACGACATCCCCGACGACGTGGCCGCGAGCCTGATGATGCAGGGCATCACCGCTCACCACTTCGTCACCGAGGCCGCCGACATCCAGCCCGGCCAGACCGCCGTGGTGCACGCCGCGGCCGGCGGCCTCGGGCAGAAACTGACCCAGCTCATCAAATCCCGCGGCGGCACCGTCATCGGCATCGTGTCCGGCGCGCAGAAGGCCGACACCGCCCGCCAGGCCGGCGCCGACCACGTCGTACTGTCCACCGGCGCCGCGTTCGTGGAACCGGTGCTGGACCTCACCGGCGGCGAGGGTGTCCATGTCGTCTTCGACGGCGGCGGCGAAACCACCTTCCGCGCGTCCATGAGCGTGCTTCGCAGGCACGGACTGCTGCTGTACTACGGGGCCGTCCTGGGCGCGGCCCCTGTGGTCAACCTGCGGGAGCTGCCCCGCAGCATCAAGATCTCCTATCCGGTCTTCCGGGACCACATCCCCACCCGCGAGGCACTCCTGCGTCACAGCGCCGACCTCTTCGACCTGGTGCGGAACAAGAACCTCGACCCTGGAATCGGCCACCGCTACCCACTCGACGCCGCAGCCCAGGCCCACCGCGACATCGAGTCCCGCGCAACCACCGGCAAACTCCTGCTGCTTCCCTGAACCAGGAACGACCTCAAGGTGCCGGTCCGCAGGACATGCAAGGGGGCGGAGCGCGCAGGCCGGTACCCGCTTCTTTCCTCAACTGTCGTGACCTCACTTGCCGTTCGATACGGCAGTGTCTGCCCCTCGGCCACGGCCTCCCCCAAGAAAGCCTGACCCAGCAGAGCTGCGGCGGGGCCCTCGACAAACTCGCCCCCGGACACATCGCGGACGGCGAAGACATCGGCCGATGGGCGCAGCGGCACGCCACGACCGCCGCGCAGGCGAAGCTCCGCCCCGGACAACTCGAACAACTCCGAGAACTCGGCATCACACCCGAAACCGGCGCAGCGGCGGCGCGGCGGGCGGCGGCGGTGGGCGGCGCGCGGTCTTGCGCGTACCCCGGCTGCGGGCACTCCCTGATTCTGTGGGAGCGCGGTTGTCCGACACCGGTCGTACAGATCGCGCACATTCGTTCGGAGAAGCCGGGCGGGCCCCGCCATGATCCCCTCTACGAGGGCGACGTCAACGGTTTCGAGAACCTGCTCCTGCTGTGTGGGGTGCACCATCCCGTTGTCGACGGTCACGAGTCGGCCTATCCCGTCGAGGAGCTGGAGGAGTGGAAGCAGGCCCAGAACGCCCAGGAGGGGCAGCAGTTGACGTCCGAGGACATCGCGTTGATCCGGCGGCTGTTGACACGCGAGAGCGGCCCAGAGATCGACGACGTCGTCTGCCTCGAAGTCGTCGGCGAGGTGCCCGTGTTCGACCTGGGGGAGGACTACCTGCGAACGTGGCTCGAACGACGCGGACGCGAGGCGCCGGCCTCCCTGGAAACCTGGGAGGGGCGGCGGGCCCGGCACAGTGAGGGGTTCGACGCATCGACGCTCCCCGAGGTGGACACGGTGGTTGCCGAGTCGGGCGAAGGCGCGAGGACTCTCGAGGAGGGGACGGAGTCGGACGCCCGGGAACGCGCCGGGGAGACCTTGACGGCCGAGGAGCTCCGGTACGTCGCCGAGTTGCGCGGCATCGGCGAGCGCGTGCGCCGGACGTACGCGTCCTTGGCGTTCACCACGACGGACCCCGATCCGCGGTCACCCACGGAATACCGTGCCGAGGTCAAGGCCCACCTCGCCGACTGCCGGGAGAAGTTCGTGCGCGAGGCCTGCGGGCTGCTCGCCTCCGGGCCGACGTTGCGGTTTCGGCTGGTGAACACGAGCAAGCACTACGTCGAGGGTGTCCAGGTCGTGGTCACCGTCGCGAAGGAGGGGACCGTGGTCGCCCTCCCCGCCGATGCGCCTCCGGTCGCGGCGTTTCCCGACCTGCCGCGCGCCTACGGCCCGCGGCGCAGGAATCTGTTGCCGTCGCCGGTCCCGGAATGGATGACGCGAGAAGGCGCGACGTGGTCGCCGCGCGACCTCGGCGCCTTGGCATACCGCTTCCCCGATCCGCGTGCCCCCGAGATCGACGAGCACGACGGCGATGTCGAGATCGTCTTCTCCCCCGTGTCCGTGCGGGCCTTCGACACCGTCGACCTCGAGCCGGTGACCATCACCACGCGGGCACCCGCTCCACGATCACTACCCGTGCGCTGGCGAGCAACGGGCACCAACGTGCCCGGCCGGGCGAGCGGCACCATCGACGTCGACACGGCATCGCAGACGAGCGCGTCGCTCGCCGAACGGCTGCTCCCCACCGCATCACCCGAGGCCGAGGCCTGAGGGAATCCCCGGTCCTACGGGTCGGTACATCGAGGGAAGCACGCATCGGCCCCGCGCCCCTCGGACAACCGCGTAACCGCTGCGGCCGGTCGTCCCGTCCGGCTTCGCCACCACAACCCGGCCTGACCGCAACAATCCGGTCCCGGACAGGATCGACACCCACCTCGGGCCACCCACACCGACACCCCGAAACCTCCGGAAAACCCGCGGCTGCCTCACGGCACATCAATACATCACCGAGATACCCGGATCGTTCTCACGAAACTCCGAAAAGCCAGGCCGCCGCCACCGGACCGCCCCGCGAAATCCCCGCCACCACACCCCGGGGTCGCCAACCCACCCGATGGGTTCTCAATCAACCCACGAAGCCCCAGACAAGCCATCACCCCGCCCGACCACCGAAACGCTCCGCCACACCACAGGAACGCCGCGCCCGCGATGCCGGTTCGGCACCACCGCCGCTCGTAGGGGCCCATGCTCTCGATTGAGGATTCCCTTGGGGGTCGCCTCCGCCGTACCTTGGACGCGTATCCGTCTCCGCACGGACCGTGACGGCCCGTGGAACGGGTCGTCGATCAGCAACGGGGAGGAGACGCGCATGGGCGAGCATCGCGATCCCAGCACCGACGACGGGAACCATCCCGGCAGGCCGATCCCACCACCGATCCCGCCGGACAAGCCACCGAACCCCGGCACCCCCACCAAGAAGTGAGCGAGATGGCCGCCGGCACCCACATCGCGGCCGCGGACACGGAGCAGGCCCCGCTGGGCCTGCTCCGGCGCGTCGAGAACGTCGTCGGGGCACTGCCCGAGCCCTGGCGCGAGGCATTCATCGGTGTGCCGCGGCATGCGTTCCTTCCCGATGTCATCTGGTTGCGCAGAGCCGGTGGTGAGGGGCACGAACGCGTGGTCCGCGCCGACGATCCGGCGCGGTGGTGGGACGCGGCCTACGCGGACGTCCCGGTGGTCGTGCAGGTGCGCGACGGGATGCCGTGGGAGGCGGGGCAGACGCCGTGGCCGTCGTCGTCGGTGTCGCAGCCCTCGATCGTCGCCGCGACGCTGCTCGCGCTCGAACCGGCGGTCGGCGACACGGTGTTGGAGATCGGCACCGGTGCCGGGTGGAACGCCGGGCTCCTGGCCCACCGGCTCGGCGGCGATCGGGTGGTCACCGTGGAGGTGGATCCGGTCCTGGCCGCGGGCGCGAGCGGGCGCCTGGAGGCGCTCGATCTGCGGCCGCGCGTGGTCACCGGCGATGGCGAACAGGGATGGGCGCCGGGCGGCCCGTACCGGCGGATCGTGTGCACGTGTTCGGTCACCCGTGTCCCCGGGGCGTGGCTGGAGCAGACCGCGCCCGGCGGGCGGATCGTCACCCCGTGGGCCACCGCCTGGGCCGCTTACGGCACCCTGCGCCTGGATGTCGGGGAAGACGGCGGAGCGCGTGGGAGGTTCGGTCCCGGCGGGGCGTTCATGGCCATGCGCGGGCACCGCTCCCCCGTCGCCGACGTGGCCGACGTCGTCCGCCCCGACCACCGGCCCGACACGTCGATCACCACGCTGTCGCCGTGGGCCGTCGCGGGCGGCGACCGCCACGACGAGGCCGTCATGGGCCTGCTGCTGCCCGGACTGTGGACCCACTGGAACGACGAACCCGAAGAGACCGGCGTGCGATCACGGCTGTGGGTCGGCGACGACGCCGGGACATCGTGGGCGAGCGTCGACTACGACGGACACCAACTCGACACCTTCCACGTCCGCCAACACGGACCCCGCCGCGTCTGGGACGAGGTCGAGACAGCGTGGGGATGGTGGAACGAGCACGGACGTCCCGCCTTCGACACCTTCGGCCTCGACGTCCACCCCGACGGGAAGCAACGCGTGTGGTGCGACAAGACACCCGGTGCAGCCTGGGCGGTACCCCGACACTGACCGCATCCTGCCCAAGCACGTGCGGGGGTCGTCGGTACGAGGGGCACTCGACCCGGCAGGCATCGATTCCCAGGGTGCGCACCGGGGCGCGGGACACCACCGCGGCACGGTCGCCCCAGCCCGCTCGACAGCACCGACCGTCGCCCCGAAGTCGTCCTCGCGCCGGGCCGGCGCGGACTGGTCACGAAGCTCTCTCAGGACGCGCAGACCGAGTACCGCCTCGACACCGAACAACCCCTGGAGTGGATCGGCGGCGGCCTCAACGACGTCGGCATCGAGCCCGGCACGCTGCTGCTGACCGACGCCGACCGGGATCGGGCCCGGGTCCTGGCCGCCGGGTGCGACCCGCGCACCGGCGAGCAGCTGGTCGCCCGCAAACAACTCCTGGATCCGCGCGGCAAGCTCCCCCGCGCGGTCGTCGATGCGATGCGCGCGGCCACCGAAGCGGCCGACGCCACCGCGGCCGGGCTCCTCGCCCACGGCACCGCACCCATCACCCGCCTGCGCCGGTACGCCCAACTCGAACACGAAGGCGGCGCCCACAACGTCTGCGGGCTTTGCCGGTCGGTGTCGGCGGTTTACGCTTCCGCTACAGGAGGGCCGCCAGTGCCGGGGGAAGACGTAGACCCCGTCCTCGACGCTCAACTGTGTCGAGCCACTGTCCTTGCCGTCCGTGATCAGTTCGGCGATCGGGGCGAAGCGCGCCTCGGAGATCTGCTGGGACCGGACGGTGATCCTGTCCATGAGTGTTCCCGCGAGACCGGGGCCGGTGACCGTCCCGACGAAGCGGTAGACCACGTTACGAACCGGTTGACCGGGGAGGAGCAGATACGGGGCGATGACGATGAAGTCGCCGCCGGTGATGCGCCGCATCACCGTCTCGCGCTCCAGCCACATGGTCTCCCCGGGAGGGATCGGGACCGACAGACGGTCACTGAACGTCTCGTCCCGCCGCCATTCCTGACCGTAGGAGGAGGTGACGGACACGTCGATCACCGAGAACAGGGACGCCTCCACCGTCGAGGACACGGAGAAGTTCTTGCTGGTCCCCACGGTGACCTCGCCGCCGATATCCCGCGTGATCGTCTGGGAGGTGGCGTTGCGCACGGCCGGCCCCACCGCGATCGGCGGGGCGTAGCCGAACGACTGGCGCTCCGAACGGGCGACGACGTACTCGCGCCCCGAGTCCTGCTGAGCCTGCAGAAAAACACCGAACGTCTCCGCCTTCGCCGGGTCGGAAAGGTCGAACGTGGGCAGTTCGTGCAACCGTGTGGGGTCGACGTCCCTGGTGCGCAACCGATGGTCGACCTGGGTGGTGTTCGCTTGCTGTTCGAGAAGCGCCATCGAGATCTCCCATGGATTCGAGCAGTCCTCGGACGTTGCCGCGGACAGGTCGGGTACAGCGTGTCCACCACAGGCCTGCGCACGGGATCCGTTCGCGGGAATCTGCCTCGAATCGTTCACAACTGTCCGGATCTCCCCACCACATGCCCGCCCCCACGGCCTGCGACGAAGCCCTCGCCATCACTGACACGATTCCTGTCACCGCCCATGACGCCCTCACGTCGCCCGACGGGCGTTCTCGCGTTCGAGGGTCGCCGAGGAGGTGTGAGCGACCCGTTCACCGCCCGGTTGAGACCACGATCACCCCGGACAAGAGGCCGCCGGACTCCCCCTCGACCACGCTTGCCCTCCGGCTCGTCCGGTGGCGGCGGTGGTCGTCGGCTCGGAGAGTGGCTCCCACGACTTGAGCAAGCGTGCGGCGGCCTCGAAACTCCCCCGGAGCAAGGGCGAAAGGAGAACGAGAAGGGCAAGAAGAAGCAGGACGACGACTGACGGGTCGTCCCGGTCGCCCGGATGCCGGTTCGCCCCCGGGTCGACGGGTCGTGTCCTCCGCCTGTTCGAGGACGGAGGGCACGACCCTGCGGCATCGGAGCAGTCGTCGAGCCGTGGCTTCGGGGCTTCCGACCGGCAACTGCGGACGCCACCGCGTGCGCGGTCTCCTCCTTCGACGCGTCCCCCTCACGTCGCACGATCAGCCGCAGCCCTCGTAGACCATGTCGGCGTACTCGCGGGCCAGCAGGTCGCCCCAGCCTTCCTGAATGGCGTGGTAGTAGGCGGCGGTGTACTCGGCATCGCACCTGCGGGGTTTGCCCCCGTAGTGGGATACCCCCGAGGTCGTCGAGCTTGCGGCCATGGCCGAGTCGACACCGACGGACAGTGCGGCGGCGGCCAGGACACCGACGCAAACGATGCGGGACAGACGCTTCATCAGTACACGTTCCTTCCATTGACGATCGAGCGATCACCGAACGGACGTGCTCAGGGAGGCCCGTAACCAACCGAGATCGTGCCCTCGCGGCACGCACCGTCGACTCGGGACGCACCGAGAGTATCGACGGTCGGGGGCAGTGTGACGGGTCACATCATGACCTGTCACGGAACGTGCACGAGCGTGGTGCGGCCCGGGCATCGAAATGTACGCACGCGCCGAAGTCTCGTTCAGCGCAACGCAGTTCGCCTCCCCGCCCGGTATCGCCCCGGCATCGACCCGATGGTGTTCGTCACCGCCGCGATGAAGCCGCTCGGGTCGGCCCAGCCGCAGGCATGGGCGGTTCGGGTGGTGCCGTGGCCCTCGGCCGGCAGTACAAGTGCGCGGTGGACGCGTAGTCGGGTGCGCCACTCGTGAAAGCTCATGCCGAGTTCGTTGGACAGAAGTCGGCCGGGGGTGCGGGAACCGGCCCCGACGGCCCTGCCCGGTTCGGCCAACGGGGCGTTGTTCGCCGCGTCTTCGGACAGGACCCGCCGGAGACGGGTACGGGCGGCCGGTCGTAGTCCCGCGCGGCGGCGGGTTCGGTCAGGGCCGGGACCACCTCGCGGGTGAGTGCCGACATCAGGAACACGGCGGACCGGTCCGGGATGCGCCGGGCCACGGACGGTGCCGGGAAGATGATCCGCATCTGACGGACGTCCGGCACCGCCTCGACCGACCGGTCGGGTCCGTTGCCCCCGTCGAGAACCCGTTCGCCGGTCGAGATCATCCGTTCAGGCCGCTCGTGTCCATGGCAACTTGATCGTCCCCGCCGGCGGCCTTGAGACATCCCCGCTGGTGTGAAGTCCCAAGAGATGTCGGGCACGGAAGTCCGGTGACATGTTGGACGGTCCGAGCACATCCTTGACAGCGTCGTGTCGTTGAGCCAAACGTGGGTGAGAAGCGGGATGAGAACGCTGTCGACGACCGCCGCCGGCTGACCGAGCACCGGCATCGGGCGGTCATGCCGGTGAAGGGCGGCGATCCGGTGGCCCGGCAGGCGGGAGCCTCCCGGCAATCCGTGTACGCCTGGACCGCGCGGGACGACGGATGGATGAAAGGCGGCTGACGCCGCTTTCGGTCCGTGCGGCCGGGAAACTTCCGACCACTGCACAGCAAGGCAGGACCGAGAGCTTCCGGACCCCTCCGGCAGCGTGTCTGATACAACGTCGAACGAGGCCGGGCCACACGACGAACACCGCCCTCAGCCGACACTCCCACGGCCACTTGCCCGTCGTTTCCAGCCGGCACCGCCACCGAGCGCCTTGTGCCACCGCCGGACCCGGGCGGTCTCACGTACCGAACACTGGTCTCTTCCTTGCTGATGCCGGGCCTCCCCCATGGGACTGATCACTCCGGCGAAGCAGGAGCACGTACTCGAGCAGGACAGCAGCAGCGGGAACATATGGCCGAATGGACACTGGCAGGCCATCCGGGGCTTTGAGACGCTCCCAATCTCATGAAGGAGGCTCGTCAATGAGGCGGAACTCTGTCATCAGCGCGTTGAGCGTCCTGGCGTTGGCCGCAGCACCGATCATGGCCGCGCCGACGGCCCAGGCGACCGTGGGAGACGTCCTGTGCACGGTGCCGAGCAACGACTCCTCCACGTATTCGCCACCGCTCAGCCTCACACCTGCCGGCACCACCGTGACGATCACTCGCGATCTGAACACGTGCACGTCCCTGAGCGTGCCCACCATCAACTCTGCCCCCGTCACGGTCCACAGCGTCACCATCCCGTCCTACTCGTGCCTGACCCTCCTCAACACCGCGCCGACGACCATCAGCTTCACCTGGAACACGGGGGCGACCACCGTCGTCAGCGGAACCCGCACCGTCAACCTCGCCGCCGCCGCGCTCACCACCACGGTCACCGGCACCGTGACCTCCGGCCTGTTCACCGGCGACACCGTCGTCTACCAACTCGTCGCACCCTCAACCGACGTCCTCGCCTGCACACTCGGCCTCGGAACCGTGTCCAGGATCGACAGCATCGCCACCCTTACCATCGACTGAGCCGGACTCGCCGGGTCCACCGTGCCGAGCAACGGCTCCGCTCCGACGTTCCCCACAGTGCGAGCCCGCGCTGCCGACGCCCGCCCGCCACCATCGGGCCGGGGACTCGACGCGCACCAGGACAGGACCGCGTCATGCATTCGGAGGACCCCAGTAGGCCGGAGCGGCGCCCCGACCCGCGTTGCCCGGTCCACCACCTACCCGACGACCCGGGTTCGATGGACAACCCCTATCCACTGCTGGAACGGCTGCGCCTCTCGGGTCCGGTAACGCGGGTGCGCCTTTACCGACGCTTCAACGTGTGGTGGACCACCACACACTCCGCCGCCGTGGCCGCGTTGAACGCCCCGGAACTCGGCAGCGACCAACGGAACGTACATCCCGACCTGGCCCCGCACATCTCGCCGATGCGGGTCGGGCTGATCGACAAGGACCCCCCGGACCACACCCGTCTCCGTGCCGCCGCGCTGCGCGCCTTCTCAGGACGCGCACTGCCCGAGTTCGACCGGCGCGCGAGGGAACTCTGTGCGGAACTCGTCGACGGGCTCACCCCGGAGCGGCCCACAGACCTCCTTTCCGTCCTGATCCGGCCGCTGGTCGACCACACCGTCGCCGAACTCCTCGGCCTGCCACACCGGACCAACGAGACGCTTCGGTCCCAGGCGGAGAACCTGGTCCGGCCGCTGGACGGGGACGCCGTCAGGGCCGGGATCGCCGAGGCGCGCGTAACGCTCCAGCGTCATATTCGGGCTGCCGCTCGTCCTGCGTCCGGTGACGCGAGACGCCGAGGCCCCCGCCCGCAGTGCGACGTGCTCTCGGACGAAACGGCGGAGGATTGGCCGCCCGCGACATCCGAGGAGTGGACGGACGTGGTCCTGCAGATGTACGTGGCGGGCCGCCAGAGCACAGCCGACTTCCTCGGCACCCTGCTCCTCGGTGTCCTCGCCATGGACGGGTGGGCGGGTCTGTGCCGCGACCCGGCTATTCGGCGTTCCGCCATCCAGGAGTATCTGCGGCTTGATGGTCCGATCGTGCGCGGGGTATGGCGGTTCGCCCGTACCGACTTGACCTTGGCCGGCACCCCGATAGCCGCCGGTGACATCGTGATCGTCTCGCTCGCTCTCGCCGACCGCGACCCGGCCGTCTTCCGCGGCCCGACCCGCGCGGATTGGCTGCGCAGCCCCAACCGGCATGTGCAGTTCGGCCTGGGCGCCCACCGCTGCATCGGAGCACCGCTCGTGCACAGCCTGGGCGACGCGCTCCTCAACGCCCTCGCCGGACGCTTTCCGAACGCCCGCCTGGCGGAGAGCACGGCAGCCCCGCCTCGCGCGCGGCCTCGCGTCTTCCGAGGCCCGGACCGAGTGCCTGCGATCCTCGACCCGCCGCATCCCCGCTAGCCGGCACCGGCCGGCACCACAGCCGCCCTCGATCTGCCGGAGGACCGCATGAAGCGCGTGGACATCGCCTGGCCCGGCCTGGGCGCCGCAGTCACCGCCACCCTCGCGGAGGACCTCAACCCCGAACTTGCCCTGGTCTGGTGGGACATGCTCCCGTATCGCAGCGTCCAAAGCCACGCCGTCGTGGCCGACGGCCACTTCTACCACTTGGCACCGAGTGTCGAACCCGTCCACGCTCCCCACACCAATCCGGAGGACCGCAGCCGGGCTCCCGACGGGAGCATCTATCTCTCCCGGCTCCAACACCTCCTCATCAAGTACGCGCCGCTCCTCGAACCCACCGTCTGCGCCCGCGTCGCCCAGGTCTCCGAGGAAGACCTGCCGACGCTTCGTCAGGTGGCCGAGCAGTGTTGGGAGGCGGTCTACCACACCAAACAGATAGTCGAGACGCGCGTATCCCGGCACGGAAAGCCAG
Source organism: Embleya sp. NPDC020630 (assembly GCF_044334985.1). Classification (NCBI taxonomy): domain Bacteria; kingdom Bacillati; phylum Actinomycetota; class Actinomycetes; order Kitasatosporales; family Streptomycetaceae; genus Embleya; species Embleya sp. NPDC020630. The sequence continues at coordinate 61,490 of NZ_JBIRUB010000019.1, read as the reverse complement.
ACGCGCCGTGGCATCTCCCGCGCCAGCCGGAGATAGCCGATCCCGAGGCCCAAGCCCTGATGGACGACCTGCATGCGCACACCGCCCGCATCTGGCTCACCCCGCCCCGCGACCTGCTGGACCTGCACACGGGCCGCATCCCGCTGGGCAGCCGAGGCCAGTACTTCTCCACCCTCGTCTACGTGAACGGGGAGTTGCGCCTGCTCGGCTCCACCACTCTCAACCCCTTGGTTGCCGCCACGTTCGATCCGCAGGTGACCGTTGGGTCGCTGCGAGCGATGCTGCCGCGCCTAACGGTGATGCAAGCGGACTTCCTCGGGCACTGCGGATTCCACAACCTGCACGCGTTCCTGCACCGTGCCTACCGGATCCTGCCGGCCATCCGCTCCAAGGAGGAATTCCGGTCGCTGGCCGCGGCGCTCGCCCTGTACGTCAACTGCCAACGCCGCTGGGCCCTGCACTACTTCCCCTGGCATCACGGCGAAAGCCACCGCTTCGTCCCGGCTGCCCCGGACCGCTGAAGTCATGGACCTCGGACTCGCCGGACGCTGCTACATCGTCACCGCAGGCACGTCCGGACTGGGCTTCGCAGCCGCCCAGGCCCTCGTCGCCGAGGGCGCCAACGTCGTGATCTGCTCCCGCGATCAGCACCGCGTCCACGAAGCCGTCGCCCGCCTCGCCGCACCGCAACGCACCGCTGGACTGGCCGCGGACCTCCTGGATGCGCAGACTCCGAACCTGCTCGTCCACACCGCCATCCACGCCTTCGGGCGTGTCGACGGCTCGCTGCTGGGCACCGGAGGCAGCGTACGTGGAACCGTCCTCGGCGCCACCGATGCCGCCTGGCGCGACCACTTCGAGCTTCTGTTCCTGAGCATGGTGCGGTGCGCCCGGACGGTCGCCCCCGTGCTCCCCGAGCACGGGGCCATCGCTTTCCTGCTCTCGACCTCGGCCCGCATCCCGCTGCCCGGGTTCGCTCTGTCCACCGGCCTTCGACCGGGCCTCGCCATGGCCGCCAAGAGCCTGGCAGCGGAACTCGGCCCACGCGGCATACGCGTGCTGTCCCTTCTGCCCGGACGCTTTCCCACCGACGGCGCCCCACTCGAACCTCACGAAACTCCACGGAACATCGCGCTGCGCCGATTCGGCCGGCCGGAAGAGTTCGGCCGCCTCGCCGCCTTCTGCCTCTCACCCGCCGCCGGCTACCTGACAGGCAGCAGCGTCGTCATCGACGGGGGCAAGTTGTGAGGCATGCCGGAACCGCACCCCGCACGGGTGGTACACCGACTTCGAAGGACAGACTCACGACCCAGTTCCTTGTCTCTCGTCTTGCGGCCTGCGCGGGCCGTCCTGGGACGGGCCGGCAGACAACCCGGGCACAGGCGTTGCATCGGCTTGCCCGCGCGGCAGTTCCCCGGATCGCATGGCAGTTCGCCCGTGCCTACCCATGGGCGCGGTGCCTCGCTTCACCTCGGCCGCCCACATGGCTGTGGTTCCCGTGACCCTGGCTCGCGACTCGCGGCTCGCGGCTCGCGATCAGCCGGTCGGCGCTGTGGAACGTGCGCCGACGGACCGTGCCGCCACAGACGGCACAATCCGCCGGCTGACGGTTCCGCATCACCCGCGTCGCCAAAGCCCCCTTGCGTTCCGCTGCGACTCAGGCGCGCCGGCGTCGGGTCAGGATGACTGCGGCACCGCCCAGTGCGCCGAACACGGCGGCGGATCCGGCCAACGCACCCAGTGGTGCCGGGGCGCCGGTGGACGCCAGGTGGCCGGTGTCGGGCCCGGTGCCCGGTCCGTTACCCGCCCCTGATCCGGGCCCGGTCCCGGGTCCCGGCGGCGGTACCCACGAGGATTCCGACGGCGTCGGGTGTGCGGTCGTCGGCGTCGCGTTCGGAGATCGGGTCGGACGCGTCCACGTGGGATGCCCTGACGGCGGCCGCGTCGACGAGGTGGGAGGGATCGGCGTCCTGCTCGGCCACGTCAGCGTGTCTGAGGTGCTCAATTTCTTCGGTGTTCGTCTGAAGGACGTTCGGACGACGACCATCGGCAAAGCCCGCCGCGGCCACCGAGGCAACCGTGCCGCCGGCACTCGCCACGCCGGGCCACCCCTCGGGAAGGTCGATCGTCGGCGGCGCGGCACGTTGCGCGCACAGCTTCGTGAACGACAGCGCCATCGTGAACGGACCACTCGCCCGCGTCGACGACTCCACGACCAGGCTCAGGGCCGCGTCGTGGGGGCCGTAGTCGGTGCCCCAGGGCAGGGGGAAAATTGTGTCGGGGGCGGCTTGTTCGAGCCAGGTCGCGGGGATGTGGCGGACTCCGGCGGTGACGTGGATGCGGTCGCAGGCGGCGCCGGTGGGGTGGCCGTGGGGGCCGTCGCCGGTGATCACGGTGACGTTCGGGTATCCGGCGCGGGTGAGGTTCTTGCGGGCCTGGTCGGCGAGGTGTTCGTCGACCTCGACGGTGGTCACCGTGCAGCCGCGGGCGGCCAGGAGGGCGGCGGTCCAGCCGGTTCCGGTGCCGCTGTCGAGGACGCGTTCGCCGCCGTGGATGTCGAGGTACAGGAGCATGTCGGCGACGGCGGAGGGCATCGATGCCGACGACGCCACCGGGCCCGGGGTGGGCCCGGTGTGGCGGCCGTTGGCCGGCGTAGGTGAACGGCGACACGCGGTCCGGGGCGAACAGCGCGCGGTCGACGGTACGGAACGCCCGCTCCCAGCCCGGCGGCATGCGGTCCATCGACACCGACAGGTCCGCGATCGAGGCCGGTTCCACCGCTCGGTCGTCCTTCCGGCGGCGCGCAGGACCCGAGCGACGTTCGAGCGCGGTACGCCGACACGGCCCCGGCGACCCACCCGCCCGGTACGACGACGAGCAGCGGGCACGTGCGCCCGGTCCTCGTTGTCGTCCCGACCGCTGAGGCGCTGCGGCTGCCAGACGGCGCTTTCCACGGGGCGGTGACGCCGGCTACCCGACCCACCCGACCCACCGGTACGCGCCGTGACTCCGGCCGGCGTCCGGCACGCGGAACCCGGGGCCGTCGTCGCCGAACCGCCGGTGTCGGGTCATCGTGCGGTGAGGACGTGCGCCCACGGCTCGTCGATGTCGGCCAGGCCCAGCACGGCGACCACGTTGTCGAGCATTCCGGCGCCGAACCAGTGCCGCACGGCGTCGTCCTCGCCCAGGAGCTGCCGAACGGTGGCGACCTGTTTGGCGTAGCACCGGCGTACGGCCTGCCCCACGAGCGGCTCGCCGGCGGCGCAGTTCGCGTGCATGAGGAAACGCAGGATGCTCCGGTCCGCGACGAGCGCGGCGTAGGCGCCACGCGCCGCGCCCAGCGCCTCCTCCGGCTCCGGCCCGGCCCCACCTGATGCCGGGGCGTGGGCGACCAGCGTGTCGGTCATGACGACCGACACGTGGTCGACCACCGCCGCGAACAGGGCTTCCTTGTTGGGGTACAGGCGGTACAGGTACGGCTGGGAGACGCCGGCCCATTCGGCGATCTCGTGCGTCGTCGTCCCGTAGAACCCCTTTTGCGCGAAGCAGTCGACCGCGGCGGCCATGATGGCCCGGCGTCGTTCGTCGCTCTTGGTGCTGGTACCGGCGGCAGGCATGGGCGTCAGTCCAACATGGCTTGGGGTCAGGTGCCAAACGTGACGCTGCGGTCGGAGGCGGCCGGCACCTCGGAGGGTGTGAGGGCCTCGATCGCGACCAGGGGGTTCCAGTAGTCCAGGTAGTGGGTGATGCGTGCGTCGTCGTCGGTGCGGACGACCGAGATGCAGGTCTGCTCGTACGGCTTGCCGGTGGGCAGCGCCGTGCCCGTCGAGCGGAATTCCGCGACCACGAGACTCGGATCGACCGTGTCGTGGAACACAAGGTCGACGAACCTGACGTCGAAGGTCTCGGGGAAGCCGCGCATGTGGGCGAGCAGGGCGTCTCGCCCGATGACCTGCTTCGGCACGCCGTCCGGGGCGTACGGGAACTCGAGTACCGCGTCCGGGGCGAACAGCTTCACCCACTCCTCGGTGTCTCCCGCGGCGGTGAGGCGCAGGTGCTCGGCCACGGCGTGCTGGGCAGCGGCGCGGCGGGCGTCGTCTTCCGTGCGTGTCATGCTCGCTCCTATATTAGTGGTCGACCGATAACCTACTACGTCCGCGATCGGTGTGGGTAGTTGGTGTGAATGGTCAGCCTGCCGACACCGGTCTCACGCCTCGTTCATCACCCTGCGGCAGCCGATTGGTCGCCTCACGTCGGCCGGCGACGCGAGAATCCGAACCACCGCTACAGGCCCTCCGTCGACTCCCGTCGCCGACGACCGACCGCTGCCATGACACCGACCATTCACAGTGCGTTCCGGTCCGTCTGGCAGGGCATTCTCACCATGCGGCCGGCCGATCCCTGGGTGTCGTCCCGCCCACCCGGCCGAGACGAGATCACCGACTCCCCTACGCACGAAGACAGATCCCGATTTCGCAGCCACGCGCCCCAAGGACCGTCCGATGAGAAACCCGCCGGACGACAACACGAGACCACCACCGGGCCCGCTCCGCAGCCCCATCGCCGCACCCAACGCGCCGACCCGACACCGAGACCTCCAGGCGTGGCGAGCCCCGCCTCGAACCACCAGAACAGTCCCGGCGGGAGCACCGGATGCCCCCTGCGACCGTCACGCTCACAGACTCTGCGTCCGTCGAAGGCACGGACCTGGTCCCGGCGGGGCCACCCGCCCGTCGTCCCCGTCGGCGGGAAGGTCTCGGGGCGTATCTCGCGCGCCGGCCTGGTGTGTTGCGCGCCCGGCCGGCGCACCCGGCCGATGTTCCGGATCCGGCTGCACCGCGGCCGCAAGGGCGACCCGAAGGGCGTCCGCGAGAAGGACTTCGCCGAGCCGTTGGACTCCGCGCACCGGGAGCTCGGCGGTCCGATCGCCGACCACGGTCACCCACGCGTCGAAGGCGCGATGCTCGACCAGGGCCTGGAGGTAGTGCACGGTCACGGCGACGGCCGCCGGGTCGTCGCCCGGGCGCGGGCCGGTGGTGGGGATGAACGTGGTGTGCCGCTGGGTCCGCGCCTTGACCGCGACACGATCACACTGCTCGGCGACGAACGCGCGGGCCGCGTCCGGGTCGCACGTGAGCAACGCGTCGGGCACGGTGAACCCCACCCGGGCTGCGGACGGCAACTGTGCCGGCCTCAACTTCGCGGCCACCGCAGGAATCGCGCCACCGCCTGGCCCGCGCGAGCTGCCACGGCGGGCTGGGCCGGATCCGGCAAGCGTACCGCGAGGGCCAAGAATGACGGTCGGCTCGAATATGGAAACACCGCATGATCGTGAACCGGCAAGATCAGCATTCCGGATTTCACGGAAATCGCGACAGAACCAGAAAAGGCCATCAGACGCGTAGCGCATTCACTCGGTCACCCATATGCTGAACTCCTCCTTGCACTCGGCAAGGTTGACTCCACCCCGGAGGGTAGCAATGAACATTCGGAAGTCCGCGGCGGCCTCTGCCGCCTTAGTGATCGCCGGTCTTGCATTCGCCGGACTGTCGGCAAGCCCTGCCGCCGCGTCTCCGGAACAGTGCAGCAGCAACCGCTTCTGCCTGTACGAAGACGAGAATTTCCAGGCGGTTTTCGCCGGTTTCACCAGGAACCAAAGCCAACTGTCCGACCGGGACCTCGACGACAAGACCACCGCGATCATCAACAACACGGATGACGCATGGTGCGTATATTCCGACGTCTCGTACACGGGCTCGCGGCGTGAAATCGGGCCCCGCCAGGTCGTTTCGTCCTTGCTGGCCTACGAGTGGCAGTTCAACGACGTCATCAGCTCCATCTCGCGTGGCGGTTGCTGACCTGCCCCTGCCGAGACCCCGAAATGGTGGTGCCCTGCCTGCTCGCACGAGCGGACAGGGCACCATCGTGCCATGGCCGCCCGGGAACGCATCCACACGATCCGCCACATGTGAAGCCGCACCGGCCCTCCGACCGTCGAACGTGTTCATCGTCCCCGACGAGTCGTGGATAATCAGCCCGGCCGAGTGGAGTGCTCCGCGGCGGAAGAAATCGGCGCAACGCCAAGAAAAGCGTCATCACCAATTCCTTTCCCTGGGTACGCACGCATAAGGAAAAGAAGGAAGCGATGACACTTTTTCTTTTTACGAGATCCCAACGACCATTGGCGCACCGCCTTCTTTCCGAATATCACTCGTCCGACGGGTCGGGAACTCCGCCGGGTTGCCGCTGGAATCTTCACCGTCTGCACGGCGCCGCATCAAGTCGGTCCAGCTGATTCAAACTCGCCCTCAGCCCTGATGGCACACTCGAGAAACAAGTTCGAGGCGCCGCAGGCGGTCCGGCACAAATGGCTGTTCCGGCGCGAGCCGGTGCCGACCAGGGCGTCGTCGCGGATCGGGGAGACGAAGTGGGAAATCGTACTGCGCGCACGTTCACTCCCACGCCCGAGCAACCCCTTTCTCCAACCCGAGTGCCTCTCCGGACACCGGGGGTTTCAGGTGCCCTGACCCACGCGCTCGCCGCCGCCGGCCGCATCCTCGCCTGCACGTCGGTCCGAAGTACCCGGACGACGGTGCGTCGTGCCTGTACATCGACAACACGCGTGTGGTGCCGAAGGGTGACGCCCGCGCCTCGGGTACCACGACCCGGGATCGGTTTCCCCCATCACATCGATGCCTCCCGTAGTGGGTTCGTTCGCTGACGTCCACCTCGTGCGGAGCCAGGGTCGGGTGCGGTGGTGCGGTCGGCGAAGTCAGGCCCGGATCGAGGGCCATCGCGGCGCGCGGCCGATCGGTTCACACGCGAGCGCACGGATGTCGCAGCCGGCCCGCCGGACTCCCGGCCGGGCGCCGACCGGCGGGCCGACGCACCGACGGCGCCGGCGAAGCTTCGACGTGGACGCGCCTCGAGTACTTCGGGGTTGCCGAGTGCCTGTGCGGGGCTCTCATACGCGGTGCGTACGAACGATTACACGATTGCAACGACCGGCCTCACAGGGGAACCCGCCAAGGTTGCACGACGTGACTACGAAAGTAGCTGGCTGTACTGCCGCGCCTGTGCTACGAACCGACCCCGATCACGGGCCGCTTCGCAACGCGCGAGGCGCCGCGGGACGAGCCGTGGCGCGCGACCGGGAGGGCCCGGAGCCGATGGCCGTCCGTCCTGCGCAACACGATCGACCGCGTCGTCGCACTGCTGTGGCCCACCCTGACCACCGGCACCTCGGAATCGTCGGACGGCGGCGCATCCGGCCCGTGACCGCGGCCTCGATCGGGAGGCGGGAGCGTTGCGGGTTGCGAAGGCGGACGGCCCGCCACCAGCGGCCTGCACGGGCGGCCCGGCCACTGCCACGATCGGGGTGGCGACATCGGGGGCGACCCGGTCGTCGCCGACCAACCTCTCCGCCGTCGGCCCCGCATCAGGGACCACAGGGCCCAACTCGCCGGCCTGTCTCGTCTGTCCGCACGCTGCTCCGTGACATGTGGTGCCTGCGCTGTACAGCACCGGGCCGACTGGGTGGTGTCGGCGGATCGCGGCGAGTGTCGAGAGGGTTGGGCCTTGATCGCGTGAGGGGCCAGAGGGCTCCAATCGGCCAAATCGAAATCGAGGGGCTGCGGTCGAGCGGCCTACGGCCGGCGGAAGCCGAGGGCTGGATGACACTGAGGCCGCAGGTGGGAGACGCGGTGCCGTGGGTTGAGCGGTGAGCCGTCCGTCCCACTCGAGGCGCCGCTTCCGCGGCACGGAGAGGGACTTCCGGACGTCGTCCGGCCGCCTCTTCCGACGCGCGATCATCCGGTGTCATGATCAGATCGCCCGGTTCGATCGGGGGGTGGGGTGAGGCGGGTCGGGGGAAGCGGAAGGCATCGGGAAGGGCGGGGGCGAACGGGCGTTCGCGAGACCGGGCATGCGAAGTGGCGCCCCTCTGGAGTCTGGGCGCGCGTGCGGCTTCGCTCGCAGGGGTCGATCGTCCACGGCTCGTACACAACTGCGCGCAGGGCTCGGACGGGTTGTTCGACGTGGTGGGCGCTCGGCTCTACACCAGTCCGGACCCGAAGTTCGCCTCCTCGGTGCTGGAGCGCGGGCCGGGGACGTGCCCGCACACCAAGAGGCCGCTTGTGCCCGTACCGGCGACCCGCGACCGGGCCGGCACGGCGATGCGGTTCGACCCGGCGAAGAACACGCACGTGCTGCTGCCGGCCGCGCAGCCCGGGTCCGCGGCGGTTGCGTCGTCCGGTTACACGGTGGAAGCGTGGGTGCGTCCGGCCGCAGCCTCGGGGACCATCCTGGCGCACCATACCGGGGCATCGCCGACCAGCACGTTCGCGGTGGAGTTGGACGCGGACCGCAAGCTGGTGGCGGACCTGGGCGGGACCCGCGTGGTGTCGGGCACCGCGGTGCCCGTGAACGCCTACGTGCACGTCGCGGCGGTGTTCGACGGCAAGAACGCGTCCGTGTACATCGGCGGAGTGCGGGCGGGCGTACGCGCGGTGACGGCGGTGCCGGACGCGAGGTCGGCGGCGAGTGTCGGCGCGAAGCTTGTGTCGGGTACGCCGGAGGCCGGGTTCAAGGGCGACGTCGACGAGGTGCGGGTGTGGGAACGGGCGCGAACCGAGGCACGAGTTCGGCGATCGGGGGCTGCGCCTGTCGGGCATCGAGCCGGGCCTGGCGGTGTACTGCCGCTTCGACGAGGGGGCCTGCACGGTGGTCGGCGACCACACCCGGGCGATGCGCGACGGCACGGTGCACAACGGTGCTGTGTGGGCGGCCTCCGACGCTCCGGTGGGTGACGGGCCGGGGCTGTCGCGGGACGTGTTCGGCTTCGCCGGCCGCGCCGTGTCGACCGGTCTGGCGGCGGTCGTGTACGCCCAGCAGGAACCCGCCACGTCCGGGTACGGCACGGCGGTGGGGCACGAGAAGCGGCAGACGCGGGTGCTGGTGGCGTGCGGAACCTCCGGCCCTGCACCGACGGGAGGTTCGGCCAACCGCAGTTACCTCGCCGCGGTGGACTTCGCGGTCGCCCGGGACGGACGCCTGGCAACGGCCCCGTCGCTGGTCGCGCTGACCGAGGCGGGCAAACCCACGATGGTGGGCGACGCGGCAGCGGTGGCCGCCGCACAGGCGGCCGTGGACGCCGCGCGGGCGAGTCTGGACAAGGACCGGCAAGTGGCCGCGCAGATCCCGCAGACCCAGGCGAACATCGGCTACTGGGAGGGGATGTTCGGCTACGCGTACGTGTCGTTCTCCGGCTGGTATCGGCAACTCCAGGAGCAGCAGGCCGCGCAGCAGCGGCTGGGCGCGCGCCAGGCGGCCCTGGACACCGCGGAGGACGCATTGGTGACCGTGTCGGGCGGCACCCGCGGAGGCGGCGACACGGTGGTGGCCATGCCGGTGGTCTCCACCGACCGGCAGGGACTGACGGTCTGCGGCGCGTTGCTGGCGTTCGCCTGGACCGAGGACGCGCCGTTCCTCCTGGACGGCACGGGCGGCGACGTGGTGCTGTACTTCCGGGGCGGGGCCGGGCAGTTCTTCTCGGCCTACTACTCCACGCTGGTCACCCGCGCGACCCGGAGCCTGGGGGCGGGCGCGGACCGGCTGGAGTTCGTCGCCCGCGACACCGCCACGCGCGCCAAGGACTTCACCGTGCGGGTCGCCGCCGATGCCGGTTCGGCCGCGGACCTGTGCACGGTGACCGTGACCTGCGGGTCACGCACCGAGACCTACCTGCGCGTGCCGCGCGCCGCGGCCTCGCTGGCCGCGGTCCTCAACGGCAACCCGCCGACCGGGACGCTGCTGGGCATCGTCCTGTCGGTCAAGGACCGGCTCGTCGAACTGACCGCGCCTTTGTCCGCACCGCTCGCGGTCGGCAGCCTGGTCCTGGTCGGCGGGCGGGTACGCAAGATCGACGCCGCCGCGCCGGCAGGCGCGACCACGTTCACCGTCGCCGGCGACCCGGTCACCGCCGCGGCCGGATCGCAGGTCACCGCGGCGCTCTACGACTACGCCGACGCCACCGCCGGCGTGACCGGTACCGACCTGTCCTCGGGGTCGCGGATCGTCGCCGTCACCCGCGTGGGTTCCACCGCCGCCGTGGTCGCCGACGGCGACGCGAAGGACGCCGGCGACGGGGTCGGGCCGCACTGGCGGGGCCACGCCCCGGGCCGCGCACCCGCGTTCGACGGAACCACGCAGTACCTGACCGCCGTGAACGGCGCGGACTTCGGCACGGACGGCGACCTGACGCTGGAGGCGTGGCTCAACCCCGCCTCGGCAACCGGCACCGTGCTGCGCGCCGCCGGTCCCGCCACCCCCTACGGCCTGGCGCTGCGCGGCACCACGTTGTCCAGCGGCATCAGCTTCGAAGAGGACAACGTCATCGAGTGCGGCGACCGCCTCACGCTGACCGGCATCAGCTTCAGCATCGAGATGTGGGTCTTCCGCCAGGCCGTCAACCGCGAGGACCTGGTGTTCAGCACCGGTCTCAGCCTGCTGGTCGGGATCGACTCGTCCAACCGCTTCCTGTTCGGCGGCGACTTCGGCACCCCCGGCCGGGCCGACCTCGACTATGCCGTGACCACCGCCACCGTCCCCGCCTAGGAATGGCATCACTGGGCGGTGGTCCACGACGCCTCCACGGGCACCCGCCGGGTGTACCGCGACGGCGTGGAGATGGCGTGCACCTCCGGAACCGGCGGCGCGGTCGCCACGGGCACCTTCGGTGGCCAGAGCTTGGTCGGTCAGGGCGATTCACGCACCGTCAGGCTCGGGTACCGGGCCCAGGACGGGAACCCTGGTGCGCGCGTCTGCCTGGACGAGGTGCGGGTGTGGGGCCGCGCGCGGACCGCGGACGAGATCAAGGAGACGATGCGCCGACGGCTCCGCGGCCGAGAGAACGACCTGCTGGCGTACTGGCAGTTCAGCAACGGATCGACGCTCGACCGTTCCGGCTGCGGTAACCACGGGACCCTGGTGGGCCCGTACCGGCCGTCGGTCTCCGGGCTGGACGGCTACGCCCCCGTGGCCACGGTCGGCGCGCAGACGTTCACGCTGTCGGAAGGGGCCCCGTCGGCGACTGGAGCCACGTCGCGCTGGCGTTCAAACAGCACTGGGCGATGGCGATGGACGGCGCCGGCCACCTGGACGCGGGCGGGCCCGAGGGCCTGAACCAGCTCGGCGATCTGACCATCGAGGCCGGCGTGCGCCTGGACGCGCTCGGCGTCGTGCACGGCCTGGTGGGCAAGGGCGTGGTGGAAGGCGGGGCGGCGGGCACGGCACTGCCGTACGCGCTGGTGGTGGAGGCGGACGGGCAACTGGCGTTCATGTTCGAGAAGGGCGGCGGCGGCAAGGACAGTCTGGTCACCGTCCGCTCCGGGACCAAGCTCCAAGTCGGCGTGTTCACCCGGGTCGCGGTCACCCGCAAGGGCGGCCACAACGACAGGGGCGGCGTGGCGATCCGCCTGTACATCGACGGCACCCCCGTCGGGCACAAGCCATTCGTGTTCGAGGGCGCCGCACCGGTGGGCAACGACGAGAACTGCGAACTGGGCCGCCACCGCCAGGGCCGCACCACAAGTCACCTGCGCGGCTCCCTGACCGACGTACGGATCTGAAACGTCGCCCGCGACGAGAAGCAGATCGGCGCCGCGATCACCCCCAAGACCCCGGGGCTGACCGCGTGGTGGGCCTTCCCCGAGAAGGAGGGCGCCGTCACCGCGGACGCCTGCGACACCTTCCCCGCCAAGGTGCGCGGCGCCCGCCGCGTGCGCACCCCCGACCCCAACGGAAACCTCGCCACCTTCTACATCGACGGCGCCCCGCAACCGGCCTGGATCGCGCCCATGTACGCCCAACCGATCTACCCCGGCGAGGCGCACGCCACCCTCGCGGGCCGGCGCCACAGCGGAACACTGGCCAACGGCTACGCCGGGTCCATGGACGAAGTGCGGATCTGGCGGACCTGCCGCACCCGGGAGCAGATCCTGGACAACATGTTCGGCCGGCTGCGCGGCGAGACGAAGGACATGGTCGCCTACTTCCCCTTCGACGGCGCCTCCACCCAGGCCGGCGCCACGGTCAAGGACTCCGGACCACGCGGCAACGACCTGAGCCCCTCGCCCGACGCCCCGCGGAACGTCATCTCCAGCGCACCCATCTCCGCCGACGCCGCGGAAGTCCGCTCCGCACTCACCGGAATCGGCAGCACCTTCAACGCCCGCATCGACGCGCCCCCGCCGCCTCCGAGTACGGAGACCTGCAAGCCGACGCCGACGGACGTGCGTTCGGCGTCATGAAACGCGCCTACACCTTCATCCGGCACGGCAGGTGGGAGCTGCACACCGGCTTCAAGACCGGGGAACTGACCAGCACGTGGGTCGGGCAGGCCCAATTCGACCCGCAACTGGTCGGCTTCCTCGAAGGCGCGCCGCCGATGCCCTCGGAGAACATGGTCTGGGGAACCGCCGACGACTACGCCGAGAAGGCGTCCGTGTCCTTCGTCCAGGCCGACTCGGTCACCAACACCATCTCCAACGACGAGAAGCGCAGCCTGGACGCGTCCGCCAAGGGCAAGGTGGAGTTCTGGGTCAACGACGACACCTCCATCGTCGTCGCGCCCCTCGGCGTCGGCACCGCGAAGGAGGCCGTCAAGGTCAAGGTGGGCATGACCGTCGAGGCCGAGATCAAGTTCTCCAACGGCTGGGCCACCAACCTCGCGGTGTCCCAGAGCACCGAGACCACCCGCACCAGCGGCGTCGTGCTGACCGGCCAGTGGGAGGAGGACGCCCGGACCGGCCAGGTCAACCCCGACGCCGGCCGGCGCTGGATACCCGCCAACACCGGCTTCGCGATCGTCCAGTCCGCCACCGCCGACCTGTACGCGCTGCGCCTGGCCCACACCGGCGTCCTGGTGGCCTACCGGATGATCCCCAACGCCGACATCCCACGCGACTGGAACATCATCGCGTTCCCCATCAACCCCCGCTACACCAAGCAGGGCACCCTGGACGGCCTGGTCGGCTTCGCCCCAAAGGGCAGCTCCGGCGCGCTGCAGCCCTTCCCCGACCCCGCGTTCCCCAACGCCGGGGACGGCGGCGAACACAGCTACTACCGCCCCCGCGAGGCGTACGCCATCAAACGACGCATCCAACGCGAGGAGCAGCAACTCCAGAGCTTCTACGAATCGGTGTCCACCGAGAGCGCCACCTTCGCCGCCCACAACCCCGTCCGCGACCAGGCCAACCGGGTCCTCGGCGGCATGATGGGCGGCACCGGAACGGGTCTGACTCCGGACACGGCCAATCCGGCCGAAGTCCGCAAGGCCGCGAACAGCGCGTCCCGCCGCCACATGGTCAACACCTACGTGTGGACCGCGGCCGGCGACCTGTTCTCGGAGACGAAGTCCACCACCGACCAGGTCACCCAGGTCACCACCGGCGACTACACGGTCAGCAGCAGCCTGAGCGTCGGCGGATTCGCCGAAATCGAAGCGGGCCCGGTCGGCGTCAACCTCTCCGGCAGCGTCACCCTCGGCGGCGGCTACGCGGTCACCCGCAGCAAGACCAAGGAAGCCAAGCGCACGTTCAGCCTGGAAGTGAAGGCCGAGCCCGCACGCGACCTGCAAAAGCGCGAAGGGGACAAGCCCGTCTTCGACATCGCGCGCAACCCGGTCCTCGTGCCCGGCCGCGTCGACGCCTACCGGTTCATGACCTTCTACCTCGACAGTTCCACCGACAACTACGAGGACTTCTACGGCAAGGTCGTCGACCCCGAGTGGCTCGACCGCAACACCGGACCGGACGCCCGCGCGCTGCGTCAAACCCGGCAGGGCGACCGCAAGCCCCCGTGTTGGCGCATCCTGCACCGCGTCACCTTCGTCAGCCGCGTCCAGGACACCGCCACCACGACCCCGTCCCTGGCCAAGGCGATGGGCACTCTCGGCATTACCAGCGACTATCACCTGATGCGGCAGTTGGAACCCCACCTTGCCGGCGCCGGCACCGACCGTGCCGCACTCACCGCCGCCGCCAGGACCACCATCGCCACCCGATTCCCGGCCCTCGCCCCGTACACCGACACCATCGCCGAACGCCTCGCCGCCTACTACAACCTCCCCGCCGAGACGACACCGACGACTCCTGCCCCGCCTTCGACGCCCGCGGCAACCAGCACCCTCACGACAGCCGCCTCCACCGTCGCCACCGGCGGCACCATCACCATGCGCTACTCGACCCCGGCCGCCACCCTCGCCGCCACGAACTGGATCGGCTTCTACCGTGACGGCACCGGCCCCGCCAACGGCTCAGCCGTCGACTGGAAATACGCCCCCGCCGCCGACGGCAGCCTCGACTTCCCCGCCGGCGGCAAGCTCGCCCCCGGCAACTACCGGGTCTGGTACCTCCACAACGACGGCTACACCGCACTCGCCGGGCCGGTCGCCCTGATCGTCACCTGACCCGCCCGAGCAGCACACCCCTTGGCCGCACCACGACGGGCCAGTGGCCAGTGCCCAACGCCGGCAGCCGCCCCCGTCGCGTCCACCACGCGACGGGGGCGGCCCCGGTCCGGCTCCGTTTCCGATCGACCGACCCACCGTGCGGAACGCCATCACCGGCCCGGTGCCGCCGAGGACAAGGCTTGGAGCGACGGGTGAGGGCCCCGGCGCGAGTCGCCGGTCGCTCGCCGGGCAATCACGTTCGTGCCCGGGTGATTGCCTTCGGTCGTTCGGGTCGAACGGTGGTCGGCCCTGCCGTGGCGGGCGGGTCGGGTCGGGTCGGGTGCGTTCGGCGCGGCGGGACACGACGTGCGGGTGTCCGGACATGCTTCAGGCCATTTCCTCGATACGTACAACCGGTTGCCGTCGTTGTGGGGACTGTGGGGGTGGTCGCCGCCGGGGGGGTGGCCACGCGACGGACGGAAGGGGACCTCGCGTCGGAGACGGAAGCGCGGGCGGCGGAGGACGGGTCGACGCAGGACGCAGGAGGGAACAGCGGAGGCGGCGGGAGCGGCGGGCAGGGTCGCCACCACGTTCGTGGGCGGCCTCTCCGACCCGAAGGGGCCGGCGGTGGCCGGGGACGGCAGCGCGTACGTCGCGGACACGAGGCGTTCATGCGCGGCGCCTGCGACACGGTGGGCACGACCTCGATGCCGATCGACTCGAACACGACGTCGAAGGCAGCGGCACTTCGGCGCGACGGCCGTGTCCTGGTCGAGGGTGCCGTCGATCGTGAAGTGGGCCGGGCCGGTTTGGGCGGGTGCCCTTTTCGTGGGGTCCACACATTCACCTCGCGGCGTGGTGTGCGGGCTGTGCCCCGCAGGCGGGGAGGGGAACGGCTCCGACCGCGCGTGCGGTCGGAGCCGTTCCGGTTCGTCGCGCGGATCATCGGTGGGGGATCACCGGTGGCCGCGGACGAGTCCATGCCGCCTCGCCCCGCCCGGATCCGATCGGCGACGGTCGCAACAGGCCGGGCGTGAGGTCGTCGAGTCCGACGGCGGGAGGAGGATCACGGGAACGTCGGGGGCGGGCCCGCGCCCGGATTCTTACCGCCGGGGGGTGAAGTCGCCCGGAACGCTCGGCGTTGCGGGCGGGATGTGCGGGCGGCGTCCGTGAGGCCGATGGGGGTACGGGTCCCGGTCGTCTTCAGGCGGCGGCCGTGGGGTTCGCCGCTTCGAGGGGCGGGCTGTGTGCGGCGTTGAGGCGCCGGGCTTGTTCGAGTCGGGTCTCGAGGGTGACGATGCGGCAGGCGGCCTCGATGGAGGTCCCGCCGTGCGCGAGTTCCCGGGCCCGGGCTGCGATGCGCAGCTGGTGGCGGGAGTAGCGGCGGTGTCCGCCGGCGGAGCGCCGCGGGGTGATGAGGCCGGCGTGCTCGATCGCGCGCAGGAAGCCGGGGGTGGTGCCGAGGAGTTCGGCGGCGAGGCCGGTGGTGTAGGCGGGGTGGTGGTCGTCGTCGAGACGGCCGTGCGGGTCGTCTGCCGTCATCTCACCTCTCTGTCCGTCCGTGTCCGGTCGTGGAGCTGCACGTGGAGGGGCCCTGGTGCCGTTGGCACCAGGGCCCCGAAGGAACTGCTACACCATCTGCCGGCCCTGGCACTGCGCCGGCCCTCTGTTTCCGCAGACCCGACCGAACTTCCGTCGGGAGTGCGGGGATCGCGGATGCGTGACCGGAGACCACCTCACTATCGATGTCCTGCGGTACCCGGGCCGACACTCCCGCCCGGGCGATCCGATGGCGCTTCCACTCCTTCGTCGTTTCCTCTGTGACATCAACTGCTACTGCGTACTGCGGGTACTGCGACTTCGGGTGATACGTACTGCGGTTGCTGCGTACTGCCTGTACTGCTCCATCGGTTACTGCGTACTGCGGGTGATACGTACTGCTCGGTGGCTTTTCACTGCGCCACCTTCGGCAGCCAGCCCCGATCGCCCATCCTGCATCCGCTTGGCGTGGAACCCCACTGCCGAACCTCCCGGTGCGCGCGTCCACAGCCGACGCCTTCACCGAGGTACCGCTCACCTACTCCAACTGCGGGTACTGCGAATACCGAACTGCGGTACTGCTCACGGCGACCCCGGTCAACGCGGGCCACCCGGTGCGGCCGTCAGTCCCGTCGCCGTCCTGCGACAACCCTGACTCCGAGACTCCACAAGCACACCGTCCTGCACACTGCGACTACCTGTACTGCCTTACTGCGGCTGGCAGTTCGTCCCTGCCAGACCCTTCGGTCTCTCTGGGCTACGACAGAAACCATAACCACACCACCACTCGATGTCTACTCCAGTCAGCATAGATTTTTGATGATTCGAAGCGCACAAAATCTGCCCCGTGGCGCACCGCCGCGATGCGTGGTGGCAGGAGTGACCCGACCCATCAGCGGAACACCGGCGCGAGGCGACGCCCCGCCCGCGTGCGGGGACGGCTGGGCGGCCCGCCCGGACGGCACCGAGGCATCGGCGCCCGGGCCGGCCGCGCGGGACGCGGTGGCAGGCGCCCGTGTCCCCGCCCCGGACCGGACCGTGCCCGTGCCCGTGCCGGCCCTCGCCGCCTTCGGGGCGGGGCCCGCGGTGCTGGTGATGCTGTGTGACGGACTCGGCCACGGCCCCCTGCGCAAACCGCCGCCCGGGCCGCGATCCGCGCCTTCCACACCGGCGGCACCCGACCCGACGAGATCGTGCGGGCGATCCACCAGGCCCTGCCGGCACACGCGGCGCCGCGGTGGCCGTGGCACGCGTCGAACCCGACCGCGCCCACGTGCTCTTCTGCGGCGTCGGCGACACCGCCGCCGCGATCGTGACTCCCACGTCCAAGACCGACCTGCCCTCTCAGCCCGGCATCGTCGGACACCACACGCGCGCCCCCCGCACCACCGCGCACCCACTGCCTCCCGGCAGCGCGCTGGTCATGCACTCCGACGGCCTGACCCGACGATGGAACCCCGAAACCCTCCACGGAGTCCTCCGACACACGCCCGCCGTGATCGCGGGACACCGGCCCTGCACCGCCGGCCCAGAGCCCCGGAACGGCTACGCGCGACTCGTCAGGTGCCACCCGCGGTACCGCAGGCAGCTATAGCACCGTTGGAGCACCCGGTCGACCCTCGGGCTTCGATACTGCCCGAGGCCCGCAACGGCGGACTCCCGGTCGGGGTACCGCACCTTGCCGCTCGGGCACCCGCCCCGCCCGGACTTCGGGGCCGGGCACCCTACGTCGTCGAGATGGTGCGCGGTTCGCCGCCCTCGTACCGATCGAAAGGTCGCCGGGTATGCCGCCATTCCCGGAACGCGCAACGGCGCGCGACTCCTCGGACAGGTCCTCCGGGAACCGACTGCGGATCCCGACAGCGTCGAAGTGCGGAACGAACGCCCTTTCTCTGTCCTCGCCCAACCCCGTGAACATGCCCGCGAGGAACGACCGGTCCCACGGCTGAGCGACGACGAAGAGCTTGCTCCGCGGCCGGGTCGGCTCTCGGAACCCACGCACCGGCCGACACGGCCGCCTCCCCGCGAGAAGGGGACTTCCCCTTCTCGCCCCGCGTCCGGCGTCCCGAACAAGAACGGGACACGTTCCGAACAAGGCGCTGACCAGGCCGAACGGCTCCCGGACTGTCCGGGACGACGATCCGTCCTTGCCTGGGTCTCCGGGGATTGGCCAGCCTTTCGTCTTGTCATCGGGACCCATGCACTGGGGGCACACACCCACCCAGACAGCCGAGACCCACACCACGACATGTAGAGGAGTAACCAATGAACGGAATCAGGAAGATCACCACCGTCGCGGCCGCCACCGCGATGAGCGTCGGCCTGCTCGCGGTCCCTGCGGCTTCGGCGCAGACCACGGCCGCGGCATACAGTTGCCCGAGCGGCTGGATCTGCCTCTACAGCCAGACGGGCGGCTACGGGGAAAAACTCCAGTACCAAAACCCCGGCTACTGGCAGAATCTCCGCTTCACGGCGCGATCCGTGTACAACAACCGCGACACCGATGCAGCGGTCGCCGTGGGGTCGAACGGTTCCGGTGGCAGTTTCTGTATCGACTCCGGGCACAAGAACGGCAACATGACGGCGAAGTCGGTGTACCTGGCTTACACCGACGGCAACTGCTGAGGCGATTCGCCCGAGTGAACATGACCGGACGCTCACGGTCACTCGATGCCGTACGTCCGCGTCGCGCCCGGCCAGGCAGGGCGGTTCGTGCCTCGGCCGGGCGCGTCCGGTGCCCCCGACTCCGGCGGATCATCGGCGGCGGGCTCGCACCATTTGCGTCCGGGGCGATCCCCGGCGGGTACGGGCCGGCCCGTACGTGGCCGAAGGTCGCGTGTCGCGTGTCGACCCCGGGCACCGGGACGCCGTCCCGAACGGGTCCGCGCACCGATGGTCCCCCGGGTATCGATGTGCCCGACGAGCGCATGGACATGCCTTCCCCCGAAGTCTGCGATGGACCACGGCGGGCACACCGTCACGACAATCCGGGTGCGCTCCGCAAAGCCCTCGAGGTCGTGGGTCGGGATCGTCCGTGGCGTTCCCGTCCGACCCGCGCCGACGACGCCAAGCGCCGGTGTCGTGAACTCCCCCGTCCATGAGCGTGGTTGAGGCCAGTCAAAGTGAAATGAGTACGCGTATTTCCACTCGCCACCTCTACAAGCTCTTCCAAGGGCAGGGCCTTTCAGTGGCCGACGGGATCCGCAGAAAAGTCGGCTTGAACGCTGCAGACACGATCTCGCCGATCCTGCTCTGCGTTCCCGCACGATCCTGGCCGTTGCAGCCCGGTGGGGTTTCACGGATGGCGCCAACTTCAGCCGCGCCTTTCGAGCTTCATACGGCATGCCTCCCGGAGACTACGGCCACCTTCACGCATTTGGTGTCGTGCGAGAACTGACAAGAACCGTGCAGGCCACGACAAGAACTTTCCGATCGTTCCTCGACACACTGGTTCCGGGGAATGATCGATCCTCGTGACTGCGGACGAGCCTTCGTACAGGTGGCTTCGTTCAATACGGACAAGTCTGGTGCCCGTTCGGAACGATCAATCGGCCTATAAGGGGTCGGTCGGGCGTGCTCATGTTCGAAACCCCAATCACAACACACGATTCGGCACCCACGAACGAGAGGAGGTGCGTCGACGGTGACGACGACGTCGCTCGAACGGAAGTTCGCCATCGGCGTGGCGGGACTGTCCGCGTGGAGCTGGGCAATCGGTGCGCGTGCGAGGCGCGCGGGCAGGCGCCGACGCGAGGCGGAGTTCTCCGTGATGCCGCGCGGGGACGGCACCGTGGTCGAAGTCGATCAACGGCGCCCGGCGAACGCCGCGTTCGGCGTGGTCTTCTTCAACGGACTCGGCCTGCCACACGAGGAGTGGACCGGTGTTCGCCGGTATCTGCCCGAGACCGCCGCACACGTCGGTTACAACCGGCCCGGCCACGGCCTCAGCAGCCCGCGCGACGGGGTCACCCTGGAAGAACACTTCGAGATCGTGGACGAACTGCGCGACCGCTACCTCGACGGGTTGCCGGTCGTCCTCGTCGGGCACTCGCTCGGGGGCCACCTGGCCGCCGCGTACGCCGAACTTCGCGGTGGTACGGGGCTGTCCCACGTCGTCATGGTGGATCCCACCGTCACCGCCGACCTCCGGGCCCGGGCCGGCGACTCCGCCGACGCGTGGACACGGCAACGGCTGTTGATGGAACGCGTGTGGGCGGTGGCGGGGCTCAACGTCCTGCGGCCCCTCGGATCGTTCGGAGGACACTTCTCCGACGAGATCAGGGCCAGCCTCACCCAGTATCACGCGCTGCCTCGCACATGGGCCACCGCGTACCGGGAGTACTTGGCCGCGCATTCCTACCGACCGGTACGCGGCCTCGACATGCCGTTGCACGTGGTGACCGCCCTCAAGGGCACGATCGCCGAGCGCCACCTGGCCTCGCAGCAACGGCTGCTGGCGCTGTCGGAGCGTTCCCGACATCACGTGTACGAGGACGTCGACCACATGGGCGTCGTCGCCGACGAGAGGTGTGCGAAGGCTCTCGCGCACCTGGCCTCCCCCGAGAGCCGGCCGTGAACGGGCAACGCGCCGTGTACGCGGCGGTATCCACGGGGCTCGCCGTGTGGCTCGTCAACACCGCCGCCGGGCAACTTCCGGACCAACGGTTCGACCACCTGCTCGAAAAGGGGCCGCTGCGCCTCCTGCGGGCACCCAACTGGCGCTTCTTCGGACCCAATCCCGGGGTGTCGGACATGCACCTGCTCTACCGCGACATCGTCGACGGCGCGGCCACTCCCTGGTCGGAGATCGAGGCGATCCGGGAGCGGCCCTGGTACAGCCTGTTCTGGAACGCGGGCAACCGAGTCCCCAAGGTCGTCTTCGACGCTCTCCAAATCATCGTCAAGGCAGCCCACGAGTCCGGCTCCGAGATGCCCAACCTCGTCGCCAGCTCCGGCTACCGGCTCATACGGCGCTACCTGACGACGTGCGTCGCACACGAACCAGGCGCCCAACACACGCAGTTCATGATGTTGCAGGGGCATCCCGAGACCGCCGAACGGTACCGGGTGCAGCCCATGTTCGCCTCCGAGCACATACCACTCAAGCCCGCGCAACCGCCGGCCGACACCCCCGCGGCCATCCTTGCGCGGTAGGTCGCGTCGACCGGGGATTCCGCCCTCAGGCCACCGTACGCGCTGTTCGCCTGCGCGCGTGAGGACGGAATCCCCAGCCGAAGCGGGCGCCTGACGCGCCGCTGGGGAGTGGTCGACGTCATGTCCAAGCACCATCAAGGAGATCCGTCACCGGATCCACAAGAAAGGTATGGATCGAATGTCTCTCGTCACCGAGTTCGCGAACGAACGCCTGATCGAGGTGTCGCCGGGGCTGCTCACGGCGGCCGATGTCGCCACGGGGCTCGAGTCCCCTGCCGACCCCGTGATGGCCACCTTCCTGACCGTCACCTGCCCCGAGGTGGTCGCCCTCGTCGGCGCCGCGACCGGGGCGCTGGCGGCGAACGTCTACAACTATGTCTCCCGCAACGGCTGACACCCGGCCGACGGCCTGAACACAGCCGGTCCGGCATTCGGGACCGCCGACGCCGACGCGCGTGCGCGTCGGCGTCGGCGGTACCCGCCCTTGTACCGGACATGCGCACGTGCCGTACCCGTGCCCGACCGTTGCCCACTACGAGACCGAAAGGAGAACCCGTGCTCCGTCGTCTGGCCCGGAGGGCCGCGTCCCTTACCCCGCCGAACCCCACCGTCACCGCGCGCCGACTCGCCTCCGCCGGGACACTCATCGCCGCGCTGGAGACGCTCAGCCGGCACGAACGTTTCGCGAAGGGTGATCTACTGGGGAGTCAGGTCGACGCCTTGGAACCGGAGTTCGCCACGCGGTTCCCCGGACTGCATCGTGCGCTGGCGTCGACGGCGTTCCCGTACGCCCTTTTCGGCGCGCAGGCCGCGATATCCGCGGCCACCCTGATCTGGCCGAGAAACCGTGCGCTCCGCGTCGTGGGCGGCGCCACGCTGGCCGCCCTGCAGAGCGTGCAGGCCCAGGTCATCCCCTTCGGCCGGGACGGTGCCGACCAGTTGCAGATGGTCATCAATGTCACCATGGCCTCCACCGGGCTGATCGCCGACCGCGCACGGGCCGACGACCTCGCGATGCGCACCCTCGCGCTGGAGACCACGATCTCCTACGTGTCCTCGGGACTGGTGAAACTCGTCTCCCCGGTCTGGCTGAAGGGGGAGGCCGTGGCGGGAGTGATCCGCACCAAGAACTACGGAGACCCCCGTGCGCACAAGGTCCTGTCCCGCTACCCGACGCTCGCCAAGGCACTGTGCTGGGGCACGATCGCCATCGAGTGCGGGTTCCCCCTCATCTATGTCCTCCCCAAGCCTGCGGCCCGCGTCTACCTCGGCACGATGACGGCGTTCCACATCGGCATCGGCGAATTCATGGGGCTCAACCGCTTCGTCCTCGCGTTCGGCGCCACACACCCGGCAATTCACTACGTGCTGACCCGGCGTAGGTGCGAACTGACCGTCGCACCGCGGCCGGTGGCGCGTCCAGACGCGCCGGCCCGGCGCACCGTATCCCGGCCCACAACGCCTCGGCCCGTCGCGGCACCCGTCGCCTGAACCGCGACCCATCACGGAAACGGAGAACTCATGACGATCGCGGAAAACGGCTACGGCAGGCAGTTCGGCGCCTGGTACGATCGCATGTTCCAAGACGAAGCCGCGACCCGGACCACCGTCACCGCCCTGGCTTCGCTGCACCCCGAACCCGACTGGGGCACACTGGAATTGGGCGTCGGCACCGGCCGCATCGCGCTGCCGCTGTCGCACCGCGTCGGCCCGATCACCGGCGTGGACTCCTCGCCCGAGATGTTGGCAGTGCTGGAGAAGAAGCCAGACGAGGGAGTGGTGACCGCCGTACTCGGCGACATCCGCACCTATGCCGACGATCGGCAATATGGCCTCGTCTACTGCGTCTGCGCCACCCTCGCCCTGATCCTCGACCCCGACGGACAGCGGGAAGTCATCGCGCGCGCGGCGGCGCGATTGCGGCCCGGCGGCAGGCTGTTGGTCGAGACGCACAACCGTCCCGGTGTCGAGGCACTCCACCAGGGGCAGGCACGCACGACGATATTCATGCCGTACCCCGACCCGGACACCGGCGTCCAGTTGAACGCCACACTCCTCGCCGGGAACCGCATCTGGCAGGTGTCCACCATCCTCTTCGAGGCCGACGGCACCCACCGCATCGGCACCGAGATCGCGCACCTGCTCACGCCCGGCGAAGTGGACGCCTACGCTGAAAGCGCCGGGCTGCGGCCCGACGGGCACTTCGGCGACTGGCGGCTGCACGACTACGCCCCCGAGGGCGGGGTCTTCGTCGCCTCCTACACCAAGCCGGCATGAACCTCCGCGAGACGGTGCGCCGGCACCGCGTTCTGTTGCTCGCGGGCCTGGTCATGAGCCTCGTCGGCGCCGCGGCGAAGCTCGCCCAGCCGTGGATGTTGGGCCGCCTGATCAAGGCCGTCGCCCTCGACGCGTCGCTCGTCGGGCCTATCACGCTGATCGTGTTGTTCTTCGTCGCGGATGCCACCCTCGCCGCGGGACAGGCCTACGCGATCGGCCGCGCCGGGGAGAACATCGTCTACGACGCCCGACGCGACCTCGGCGGTCGCCTGTTGCGCAGCCGAATCCCGGACTTCTCCCGTCTGGAGCACGGCGACGTCTTCGCGCGGGTCGTGTCCGACACGTCCATCGCGTGCCTGGTCGTCGCCCAGTCGACGACCCAACTGGTCACCTCGGTCTTCATGCTGGTCGGCGGCATCGTCCTGATGGCCCGGATCGACTGGCAACTGCTGCTCGTCACCGTCGGCTGCCTCGGCATGGCCGCCGGTTGCGCGCTGCTGCTCGCCCGCCGGCTGCGCATCGCCGCGCTCCAAAGCCGCGAGTCCGTGGGGGCGTTCGGCTCCGGGCTGCAACGGGTGCTGGGCGCGCTCACCACGGTCAAGGCGTCGCGCGCCGAGCAGCGGGAGACCGAGGAACTCGCCCGCCTCGCGGATGGTGCGCGGCGCAGCGGGATCCGCGTCGCCGGTTTCGGCTCCTTGCTCGCCCCGGCGATGAACATCGGTACCCAGCTCACCCTCGCCTCCGTCATGTGCTGGGGCATGGCTCGCGTGGCCACGGGCTCGCTACCCGCCGCGGACCTGACCGCCTTCGTGACGTACCTGTTCTATCTGGTAACACCGTTGGTCCTGCTGTTCCTGTCGATCGGCCAGATCCAGCAGGGGCGCGCGGCGATCCAACGCGTGGGGGAACTGGGCACGATCCCGCAGGAGGAACACGAGGAGGAGCCGCGGCACGAGTGGGTCGAACCGCGCGGAGGCGGCGAGACGTCCGCGCGGCGATGGACGGGTGATCCCGCTGGTGGGCCGTCGGAGTCGGCATCCGCGGTCGAGTTCGACCGGGTCCGTTTCGCGTACCACGCCGACGCTCCCGTGCTGCGGGGCGTGTCCTTCACCGCGCCGCGTCGCGGACTGACCGCGATCGTCGGCGGCTCCGGTGCCGGGAAGACGACCCTGTTCCAGCTCGTCGAGCGCTTCCATCGGCCCGATGCGGGCACCATCCGCGTCGCGGGCCGCGACATCGCCGCCTGCCCGCTCGCCGAACTGCGCTCCCGGGTCGGCTACGTCGAACAGGACGCGCCGCTGCTTCGCGGCACGATCCGAGACAACCTGACGTACGCGAACCCGGACCCCGAACCAGCCGAGATCCACCGCGCGTTGCGGCTGGCCGGGCTGGACGGCTTCGTCGCGGACCTTCCCCACGGGCTCGACACCGAACTCGGCGAGCGCGGCGCCGGGTTGTCCGGCGGCCAGCGGCAACGGCTCGCCATCGCACGTACGCTGGTGCAGCGACCGGAGGTGCTCCTGCTGGATGAAGCAACCGCACATCTCGACAGCGACACCGAGGCTGCCCTGCGGGACACCATGACCGAAGTCGCGCGGGAATGCGCGGTGTTGGCCATCGCACACCGACTGTCCACGATCGTGCGCGCCGACCGCATCATCGTGCTGGAGGACGGCGGAGTGCGGGCCGTCGGCACGCATCGGGAGTTGCTCGTGTCCGACGAGGTCTACCGGCGGCTTGCCGAAGGGCAGTTCGCTACGCTGGAGGCGCCGGCATGACCCGCCCGGACGTCGCCGTCGTCGGCAGCGGCCCCAACGGCCTCGCCGCCGCCATCACGATGGCCCGAGCCGGGCTCACCGTTCACGTCCACGAACAGGCCGACACCATCGGTGGCGGCCTGCGCGGCGAGGCGCTCTTCGACCCGGCGATCCGGCACGACCTTTGCGCGGCCGTGCACCCCATGGCGGCGGCCTCGCCCTTCTTCCGCGAGTTCGACCTCGTGTCGCGCGGCGTCGCGCTGACAGCGCCCGCGATCTCGTACGCGCACCCCCTCGACGGGGGTGCCGCCGCCCTCGCCCACCGCGACCTCGACCTCACCTGCGACGGACTCGGCCCGGACGGGCCGCGCTGGCGACGGCTGATGGAACCGCTGATCCGACGCGGCTCGGGGGTCACCGATCTTCTCCTGTCCGATCTGCGCTCCCTGCCACCGGACCTCATCGCCCCCACGCTGCTCGGCCCGCGCGTGCTCGGGCACTTCACGCGCGTGAACGGCCTGCGGACCGAACCGGCCCGAGCGCTGCTCACCGGCGTCGGGGCCCACGCCGTCGGCCGACTGCCCAGCCTGCCCGCAGGAACTGTCGCGCTGTTGCTGGGGCACCTGGCCCACACGACCGGCTGGCCGGTGCCGCGCGGAGGCAGCGCCCGCATCGCCGAAGCCCTGACCGACGACCTGCGGGCGCACGGCGGCACCGTGTTCACCGGGCACCGGGTCACCGACCTCGCGGAACTCGACGCCCGCGTCGTGCTGCTCGACACCACACCGCACGGACTCCTCGCGCTGGCCGGGGACCGCCTCCCGCGGCGCCGCCGCCGGGCGTTGGAGCGCTTCCGGTACGGACCGGGCGCCGCGAAGGCAGACTTCCTCGTCGGTGAGCCGATCCCCTGGACCCATCCCGACGTCGGCCGCGCTGGGACCGTCCACCTGGGCGGAACGCGCGGCGAGATCCTCGCGACCGAGAACGCGGCGGCCCTGGGACGGGCGGCCCCGGAACCGTTCGTGCTCGTTGTCGATCCGGCCGTGACGGACCCCGACCGCGCGGTAGCGGGTCGCCGCCCGGTGTGGGCGTACGCTCACGTGCCGAATGGGGACGTACGCGACCCGGTCGCGCTGATCACCCACCGGATCGAGCGGTATGCGCCCGGGTTCGCGGACACGGTGATCGCGGCGCGGGGTATGTCGGCGGCCGCATACGAGGCGTACAACCCGAACTACCCCGGCGGCGACATCGGGGCGGGCGCCGTGACGCTTGCGCAGTCACTGTTCCGGCCGGTGCCCGCGTGGCATCCGTACCGCACTCCCCTGCCCGGCGTGTACCTCTGCTCCGCTTCCACACCGCCCGGCCCGGGAGTGCACGGCATGTGCGGCCACTTGGCCGCCCGAGCCGCGCTGCGGCGCGAGTTCGGCATCACCTCCACTCCTGGCCTCGCGCCCGCCGCAGGACGGCACGGGGGGTAGTCGGCGGGTCCGAGTCAAGCTCGACCACGCCGGCGCAGGTGCAGCGGTCGGAGACGGGCGCAACGGCGGCCCAACCGAGTACGTGGTCGTCCCGGTCGACGGCGACCAGGCGGTGTTCGCGCAGTCGGGTCGTGTCGAACGCCTGCCAGGTGGGGGCGGTGGTCTCGAAGGTGGCGTCGCCCCCGTCGATGCCGAACCGGCAGATCGCCAGGACCGGGTCGGCGTGTTCGGGGCGCATCGCCGTGACGTGCGCGCCCGTCGCGGTGCCGGTCATGCCGCCTCGATGGCGAGTCCGGCGAGCAGGGCGCGGACGCGTCGTTCGATCTCGGAGGTGGCGATCACACGGTCGTACGGGGCGGTGTCCGGGTGGCCGAGGGCGCCGTCGCCGTGGACGACGGTGGTGGTGTCGGTGAAGCCGGCCCCGGCCAGGGTGGCGCGGGCGTTCGCGGCGAGGGTCGGGGTGGCTTCCATGGTGGTGACGTGGCCGGTGGGGCCGACGCGGTGTGCGAGCAGGGCGGCGTTCCAGCCGGTACCGGTGCCCAACTCCAGGACCGTTGGCCGGTTCGACGTCGAGGGCGTCGAGCATGCCCCCACCACCGACGGGCGGCCCGCAGTGATCTCGGTGATCGCCGCGTCGTACGGGCCCGCGTACAGCAACCGCGCCCAGGCGCTCGGGTCGGCGTCACGATCGACGGGCACGTACGCGTTGGATGTGCGTCGAGGTCGGGGTCGGGGTTCGTCACGGCTTCGGCTTCCGGTGCCGGCCGTCCGGTTCCGGCTCCTCCGGGACCTCACCGTCCTTGTTCCCCGGCGGCGGCCTGCCTTTCGAAGGGTCCGGATCCGGCTTGTTGTGCTGACCCACGTCCCGCCCCTTTCCCGTCGGTGTGCGGTGCGGGCCGGGGCCGGTATCCGCACGCACACCGAACGAGGCAGTGTCGCGACGTCCTGTGAGGGAGACCGGGTGCACGAGGGCATGAGCGTCGGGGACCGCTACCGGGTGGAACACCTGCTGGGTCAAGGGGGTTTGGGAGAGGTCTGGGAGGCGGTGGACCTCGGGCTCGACCGGCGGGTGGCGATCAAGTTCGTCACCAGTGTCGTGCAATACCCGCACGCGGCCCGGCGGTTCGCCCGCGAGGCCCGGACCCTGGCCTCGCTCCACCCACGGGCGGCGTCGTCACCGTCCAAGAGGCCGGCACGATCGACCGCCAGGGCCGGCCGCTGCCCTACCTCGTCGTGAAGAAACTCCACGGCGCAACGTGGGAGACCGCTCCCGTGGACTCGATCCTCGACACCGGCGCCCGGGTGGCGGACGCGCTCGCCCACGTCCACGAGGCGTGGATCCTGCACCGCGACGTCAAACCCGCGAACAGCATGATCTGCGCGGACGGACGCGTGGTGCTGATGGACTTCTGCAACGCCCGCA
The DNA here is from genome assembly GCF_044334985.1 of Embleya sp. NPDC020630. Lineage (NCBI taxonomy): Bacteria > Bacillati > Actinomycetota > Actinomycetes > Kitasatosporales > Streptomycetaceae > Embleya > Embleya sp. NPDC020630. The sequence goes on along the minus strand of NZ_JBIRUB010000019.1, from coordinate 33,410 downwards.
ACGACGCCTCCGACACCCGCACCGTCACCGCCCCGGGAATGGCGTTCGGCACCCCCGCCTACATGGCCCCTGAGCAGATCCAGGGACAGCCCGCATCATCCGCCGCGGACCTGTACGCCCTCGGCCTGGTCCTGGTCGAGAAGCTCACCGGCCACCGCCTGCCCGCCGATCAACTCACCACACAGGTCCGAATCGCCGTCCCCGCGCACGTGCGTGCCCTGCTCGCACGCATGACCGCCCCCCGCGTGGGCGCAGCACTGGTTCCCGCGTCAGGGGCTCTGCTCCACCGGTGCCATCGGCTCGGCCGCGCGGGCGTCGAACCGCTCGCGCGCGGCCACGATTTGAGCAGCATCCGGCCGGCGCGGACAGCAGCACGCGGTCCGACCAGGACAGCTGCGGCTTCGGCATCGCCCGGCGCAACACCGCCACGTTCGCGTCGTTGCTGGTGCAGCGCCGGCCCTTGAAGCCGCCGCAGGTCGGGCTCGCGGGGTTGTAGGAGTGGGTGAGTTGCGCGCCGGTGCCGCCGGTGGTGGCGTCGGTGACGGCGAGGGTGTTGCCGGACGTGTCGTAGGAGTAGGAGGTCTTGTTGCCGTTCGGGTCGGTCAGGCCGGCGGGCAGTTGGGCGCCCGCGTAGGTCTGGTAGCCGGTGAGCGAGGCGGTGGCGCCGGTTGGCATCTGCACCGAGGTCAGGTTCCCGGAGGGGTCCCTTGCACCACCGACTGACGGGCGAGGGCGAGCGGCCGATACGGGCACCGCCGTTCGGTCGGACGTGTCGTGTGCATCGTTCGGGGGGCGGCCTCCACGGTGGTGACGTGGTCGGTGGGGCCGACACGATGGAGAACCGTCTTGTACGAGGAGAGTGGCGAGTGGCGGGTGTACGACTGCGGCATGGTCGAGTTCCTGTGCCGCCTCCTCCTCGTCGATCGGGAGAACCCCCTCGACGTCCCCCCGATCCTCAAGGGCGTGTCCCGGCCGAGAGCCCGACACTGGCGAACCCTCCTCGCCGAAGCCCTCTCCGACCACCCCACACCCTGAAACCCCGTCGCCGTGCCCGCACCCGTCGGACCGATCGCGATGTCGTCCGACAGGCGAGTTCCGTCCGACGAAACGGTCGCCGCCGCACGCTGCGGATCGGCCGGGTGCGTGCGGGCTCGTCGCGAGCATCAAGTGGGGTGTCGCGCACCGCACGGACCGATCGTCCCGGCACCTCCCCCGCCACCGATGACGGCGTCCCACACATCGTCTTCCTCCTTCGGCGGGTCACGCAGGCGGTACGGGCGGACCGGGCGGGGTGTGGCTTGGCCCGCTGTTCGGTGCGGGCGGTCCGGGAGGTGGGCCCGGTGAGCGGGGCGGCGTCGCGCATGCTCTCAAGGTGGTGATCCTGTCGGCGATCGTCCCGGGTCCGCGGACCGTGTACGCCGTGACGGATGCGGCCGTTCCCGGGGACAGATCCGGGGCCAGGCGGGGAACATGGCCTCCTCGACGTAGTACATCGAGCGGCTGTGTGGGGTCTGCCGTCGCGCGGGCGCATGCCCAGGCGCACCGTCCCGGCGTCGGGCGCCGCCCCGGGCGCACGGACGCCGGGGTTGTACTCACCTGGGCCATCCGTCGATACGGCGGGCGCCGCCGCGTTCCGCGATCCGCCCGACTCGGCAAACAGCCCCGTCGGCCGCAGCGTCGCACGGAGCACCCGGTCGAATTCCCGCAGGGTTTTCGAAGTTCCCTTCATCGCGGTAGCCGGATGGCGTCGGTGCGTAACGCTAGGGTCGTGGAACTCGACGACCGCAGGAGGATTTCCGTGTTCACGTCGTTCCCACCCCCGGTGCGCGGTACGGTGCTCGCCGTGACGGTATCCGTCGTGTTCGCCGTCTCCTGCGACACCTCGAACGGCGGATCGCAGGAGGCGGCCGCGGCGAGTGCGCCGGCGAGCGTGCCCGTGCCATCGCACATGCTCGGCACCGACTCGCCCACCCCCGCTCGTACTTCGGCGTCCGCCGGTGCGTCGAGCGCGCCGTCGGCCGCGGTACCGAAAGTGAAGGTACGGGACGCGTTCGCCGGGCTCCAGGCAACCCTGAAAGAAGCCTGCACCCCGAGCAACTGCGCCTACTTCCTCGGGCGGGTCCACGACGAACTGCACCGCCTGGACCGTGCGATGAAGACGGATCCGAAAGGCGCCGGCCACTTCCCCGAACCGATAGCCCTGATCAAGGCACTCGACACCGAACTCCGCGGCGACCGATCCTTCGAAAACCTGAAGAAGCACCAGACCACGCTGCTCCACACCCGGGACCGGATCAACACCTGGATGCAGGGCCACCCCGACGACTACCGCTGACACACCACCACCCACCCACGAGTCGACACCTCACCCGGGCGCGGATGAACGAAACGGGCGGCGGCACGTGACTCGTGGGGGTACTCGGCGAGGATCACCTCCCGTCCTCGTGTTCCCGGGACGAGAACACCAGGTGGAGCGGGCAGGGGGATGGCGGCAGTCCGCCGGGTGTCAGGGCGCGACCCATTGGCGCGGGCAGGGTTCACGTCGGGCCCGACGCCACCGGCGCGGGACCCCTGTTCCGGGCGTGCCGACGTCCGTCGGCACGACGTCACGAGTCGCACGTCGATGCACCTGTGTTCGAATTCCCGGCCACGCGGCCCGCGATGCGCAGTCAGCTGGGGAGCCGCATCCCACGTCGCCCCTCCGGCGCGAAGGTCACCTGGAACAGGCTTCGGCGAATGCGTCGACCCACGGTTTTTCCACCGGATCGCGGAGACTCGCGTCCGATGCCTGTGGCGCGCCTCGGCCGCGCGGCCACTTCCCCGAACGTGCCACCACCGATACGGCGTCCAGGTGGTGGCGTTGCGGAAGGTGATCGACCGACGGCATCCCCGTCGAGCACAGGATGTTCCCGGCGGCGGGGATCGTCGAGCCCCGAGCGCTCCGCGTCAGAGATCGTGCGACGACAGCCCGGCCAGGCCCGTGTCGCGCAGGATGAATTCGATCGTCTCCTTCAGGGGACTGTCGGCACCGATGATCGTCTCGCCTCCACCGGGCAGCAGATCGCGTTCGCGATACCAATCACGCAGGTCCCGCGCGGTGACGTGTGCCAGGTACTCCGGATCCGGCTTCGTCGCGTGACGCTCCAACGTCTCGGCCAAGGGAACGTCCAGGTAGTAGCACCGCGTGGTGCCGCGATGATCCCGGACCAGGTCTGCCAGCATCTTCCCGTACCGATCGGCGTACAGAATGCCCTCGACGACCACGTGGTAGCCGGCGTCGAGGGCGTATCGGGCCACCGTGGAGATCAGGCCGATGTTGGCAGCGCCCGGACGATCCCGCTCGCGCAGTACGACGCGGCGAAGGTTGTCCTGCCCGACCAGGGCCAGCCCCCGGCCGAATCGGTCACGAATCCCGGCCGCCACCGACGACTTGCCCGACGCCGAGTTTCCCCGAAGCACGATCAGGCGGCCCTCCTCACGTCCCACACTCACCCCGGGACTCTACCGACGACCGCAGAGTCCACGGACCGCCGTTCGTCCGCAATCGGTGGGTTTCCCGTACACAAGCCCGGATCCCGAAGCGGCTCACGAACCACGAGTGGCGAGACAACGACGCGTCACTCCCCGCCTCCGTGGGACGCGTACCCGGCTCCTGCGCACGCCGGACATCCGAGGGACGGTCGCTGTTCGAATATGCCGTCGGTCGATCTGCGGAACCCGATCCCGACCTTCGCGGTGTCCTGTCCGGCGCGATACTCGGCAACGACCTCCTCGTGCCGTGCCGGGATGCCTCTCGGGCGCCGTGCAGGGCTGGTGATCGGGCCCGGTCGAGAAGGGGAAGGCGACGCGCCGGCCCTACGTCGCCGCGTGGGCGTTGCGCAGGCTCAGGGATTGCGGAAGAACGCGCCGACATCGACGCCGAGAGCGTCGGCAATGGCGAACAGGTTGTCCAGGGACACGTTTCGGCGGCCGTTCTCGATGGCTCCGTAGAACGGGCGGCTCAGGCCCGCGGCCTCGGCGATCGTCGCCTGCGAGACGCCCGATTCCTTACGAAGCCCGCGAATTCGCCTGCCCACCGCCACGCGGCGGGAGGCAACCGACGACTCTCGTTCCGGCTCGGACGCCGCCGGAGCGTATCCCACCAGCGGACGGGCGTGCACCGAGCCCTGATGGGGCGTTGGGGTGGGCTGTGGCGGCAGGAGTCATCGAGCGGCGGGCGCTGCAGTGCGTCCGCGATCTTGCCGACGTCCTTGGTATCGACCCACCACTCGTTCGAGGGACTTCGCGACCTCGTTTGGCCGGCTAGCATGAGGAATCGGCTCGTGCAAATGCATATGGCATTGCACGGGAAGCCGTGCTGTCGTGTACGGGCATGCGGATGTCGGGCGGGTGGGAAAGCGGTGGTCAACGTGCGGGAAGGTACGAACGGCGCACCGGCGGGAACGTTGGGCGTCTCCGAGTGGGTGCGGAGCGCGGCGAGTTCGGCCACGGGGCAGTGCGTGGAGCTGGGCGTGACGTCGGAGGGGGCGGTCGCGGTGCGCAATTCGCGGGATCCGCACGGGCCGGCGCTGGTGTACACGAAGACCGAGATCGCGATGTTCGTCGCCGGCGCCAAGGCCGGGGAATTCGACGTCCTGATCGAATAGTTCACGCAAAGAACGCGGTGTGATGATGCGATCGGCGGACGGGGGTGTGCGCCTGCGGAATACTGACGCGCATCCCCCTTTTTTCTTCTTCCTTCGTTCGTGTGGAGTCGCCGCGTGACGTTGTCCTCCGACGCCGTCGGGAACTTATCCTCCGATCGCGCCCCGCAGTCGGTGCCCGATCGGCCGTCGGCCGCGATGAAGGTCCTCGGATCGATGCTGCGGGACTTGCGCACGGAGCGGGGCGTGGGCTGCAGACCGCCGCCGAGGTGGTGCGCGGGTCCCGGTCGAAGATCTCCCGCCTGGAACGCGGCGAGAGCCCGCCCAAACACCACGACGTCATGGACCTGTTGCACGCCTACGGCGTACGCGAGCCCGCGACACTGGCCACCGTCGAGGATCTGCTGCGCAAAACCGACGAGAAACCCTGGTGGCATCGCTACGCCGACGTCACCCCCGGCTGGCTGCGCCGGTTGATCAGCCTGGAGGAGTCCGCGACACGGATCAGCACCTGGGAGGTCCACGTCGTCCCCGGCCTGCTCCAGACCCCCGACTACGCCCGCGCCGTCATCGCCGGCGGCCTGCCCGACGCCGAACCCCACGAGATCGACCAACGCGTCGCGCTGCGCCGGGGACGCCAGGAGGTCCTGGGCAACGGGCAGCGCACCGAGATGCTGATCGCGCTGATGGACGAGAGCGTGTTGAAACGTCCGGTGGGCGGGGCGCGGGTGATGGCCGATCAGATGAGGTTCCTGCTCGAGGCGATCGAACGCCGGTGGGTGCAGGTGCGGATCGTGCGGTTCGCCAGCGCGACGGACCTGACGCCGCCGTCGTCGATGACGCTGCTGCGCTTTCCCCACGGGGGCCCGCAGGAGATGGTGTATCTCGAACACGTCGAGGCCGCCACGTACATCAGCCGCGCCCGCGATGTGGAGCGCTACCGCGCGCTCCTGGAACGGCTCTACCTGGCCGCGGAGTCCCGCACCAGCAGCAAGGAGACGATCGTCGCCGCCCATCACCGCTACCGCGCGCAGGCACAGACATGAGTATCCGGTCGGGCCCGCGCACACGTCCGGGTTGGTGCGCCGTTCCCGCGGATCCCCTGCGTACCGATCCTTCCAGGTCGACCACGCCGGGGGCAGCCGCGTGATGATGGGGGGCGGCACGCCGTGGCGAGTGACCTCGGTGGGACAGTACGCGGATGCGTGTTCGATACTTTGCGTCCGTCGTGCTCGTCGTGGCACTGGCGACCGGCTGCACATCGGGGGAAGACATGAAGGATCCGGCCGGTTCGACTCCAGAACCGGGCGCGGCCGGCTGGCCGACGCCGTCGGGGGGTTCAACGCCTTCCGGAAAACCGAAGACCCTGGTGATGCCGAACGGCGATGCCGTGACCGCGCCACCGGCGCAGTTCGCGGAGATGCCGGTGCTGGTGACGTTCGTCGGGGGTCCGGCGAACGGCCGGACCGAGAGCCTTCCCCTGAGTCGTCTCAAGGAGACGATCGTCGTCGACGGTGTGGCCTACAGGACGCGGCCGGGAATTCCGCCCGAGGTCGACCCGGACCGAGGGGCCCAGGTGTTCCGCCCCGTCGGGTGAGCCCGACAGTCGCCGATCCACCCGCCGGGCAACGGCCGGTTCACGGTCGCGGGCATTCGCCCTGCGGATCAAAGCAGGCGAGGCCGTGTTCCCGGGCCGGGTCGGCGGCGTACTCGGACGCTTCCTCGGCCCTGCCATACGACATGAGCAGGGACACGATCGATCCCGATGCCTCGTCGACGACAGGTGCCGACGCCTCCACGACGTTGCCGTCGACGTCGTCGGGGTACCGCGCGACGAGGGTGTCCACGTGCGCCAGGATGCTCGGCGCCACAGGCACGACGCCACAGGCACGACGACATCGTCCGACTCCGAGTGGCGCTCGTAGAGTTCGTCGTACATCGCGCCGGCTCGATCGTCGTCAGGGAGACGGTCGCCCGTCTCCCACGGCAGGGTCGTAGCTCATCGGCACATCGTTGCAGACGGTTGCGTCGACGCCGAGCGTTGTCGACGGCGAGTACTGTGCCGCCGACGCACGACGGCTGTGCCTCGACGAAGTCTCGACCACGCCGCCCCGTACCCGCGAGGTGCGGGAGGCACAGCGTCTGTGCGAGGCCCATCACCCGCAACGGCGTGGTGGGTGGCCGTGATGGGGGTTCAGGGGATGCGGGCGACGCTGGGAGTTTTCGTGTCGATCGGGGGCGGGCCGGAATCGTTGTCCTGGTCCATGGTGTCCCCTCGACGTCCGCGCCACTCCCCCGCCAAGGTGACACGCCCCCATGCTAGGGAACCGGGCATCGGGCGGTGGGCAACTCCTGTGGGTGAACGAGGATTTCGGGGCCTGTTTGCGCGGCGCAGGCGCGGATTCGGGCGCGCGCGGGCGCGTGGCGGGGCACGCGGCGTCGCGTTCTCCGGGATATCGGCGCCCTCGATGCGGAGGTGGAACCGGGCCGCGCGGTGCGTGACGATCTTGCGTTCCATCCCGGCCCGCTCGTCGATCGCGGTGATCGTCAGACCCCATCGTGCAGGGTGCCTCGTGTCGAAGGCAACGATGTGGCTCACGCGTTCGAGCCGCTCGACGTCGACCCGTACCGCCATCGCTCCGCCGATAAAAATATCTCCTTTTCTCCTTAAACAGGGCAACTCACAGGATGGATGGTGACAAGCTGATTTGGCATCGTAACGCCAGGTATTTCAGGGCGACTTGCATACTGCTCGTGCGCCCGGAGTTTCGTTGCGTTCGTGACGGGCCGGCCCGGTTCCTCGCACGGCGGCGGCCCGTCTGGACAGGACCTCGAAGTGCCCCAGGGGAGGAACACCTTGCCCATCCGAATTCGGCTGCCACGCGGCTTCGCCGCCATAGGCACCGCCCTGCTCGCCACCCTGTTCGCCGCGGTCGCCGTTCCGCTGACGGCGTCGGACGCCGCGGCGGCGTCCCCCATCTGCCTGAGCGGCAAACTCCAGTACGACTACCAGTCGGCCGAAGCCGGCACGAACAAGCCCACGATGACCAAGCCGGTCCGCAACGCGAACGCCCAACTGTGGGGCAAGGAGAAGTCCACCGACGCCCCGCGCCAACTCACCCCCGACTACCAGTACACCGGCGTCGACGACGGCGGCTTCAACCTCTGCTACACCCCCACCTCCACCACTTCGATGAGCAGCATGTGGGTGCGATTCCGCACCGAGAGCACCAAGCTGTGGAAGGTCGGCGACACCACCGGCGCCCCCTACACCCTGGACTCACCCACCCAGGCCAACATCTCCGCCGGCGTCAACCTCGGCACCCTCAAGCCGACCGCCGGCACCGCGCGGGCCTGGCATGCCTTCGACACCGTCAACCTCCTGTGGTGGAAGCGCAACAACTCCGTCAGCGACTGCTGGTCCACCCACGAGGCGAACAACAACGCCTGCACCGAACTCAATATCCGATGGACCGCCGACTCGGTCGACGGTCCGTTCTACGACCTGGCCAACACCGTCCACCTCTCCGCCGCCGACCCCGACTCCGAGCACACCGTGCTCCACGAGGGCGGCCACTTCCTCCTGCATCGCCTGTACGACGGGTGGTGGCCGAACGTAACCGGCTGCAACCCGCACTACATCGACAAGGCCAGCTCCGGCACCTGCGCCTGGGTCGAGGGCTTCGCCGACTCCGCCGCCGCCTACCTCCTCGGGGACTACCGCTACGTGTGGCCCACCGGCGACAGCCGGAGCTTCACCTACTCCACCGGCTGGGACACCGGGGACCGGGTCCAGGGCAACGTGGACGGCTCGCTGCTCGACCTGTGGAACAACGTCGACGGCGGCTGGAACGGCACGATCAGCGTGCTGACCACGCACACCCCCTCGACATTCGCCGACTACTTCAAGGCCGTTCGGCCCACCGCCAACCCCCCGCTCGCCACCACCGGAAGCGCGCTGAACCGCCTGGCCGCCCACGCCATCAACTACGGTCCCACGATCGTGGGCGACGGCCGGACCCACGCCCTCACCAACGGCGGCGGCCTGGCCATGGAACGCGTCGGCCAGTGCGGTGCGTCCGGCAGCGCCCCCGCCAACCTCTACACCTACGATCCCACCAGCACCAGACAGCAGTGGACGCTGAGGGCGAACGCGAACGGCACGGCGAAACTCATCGACGGCTGCCCGGACGCACTCGTGCTGACCGCGCCCTACAACGCCGGCGAACAGGCCACCCTGCGGGCCGTCAACTCCTCCAACGCCTGGCAGGAATGGCAGGTCACCCAGAACAGCAGCGGGACCTTCACGATCACCAACCCGGCCAGCGGATTCACCCTCGACAGCGCCTCCGTCACCATCGGCGCCGCCGTCATCACCAAGCCGACCGCCAACACCACCACCCAGAACTGGGCCGCGCTCAACTGACAGCCGACAACACCCATGGCGCTCCTGCGGCCTCCGGCCGTCGGAGCGCCCCTCTTCGGTACGGCCCAACCCCGCGACCGGCGTGATCATCCGGACCGACACCGCCGCCCCGCCGGCGATACCCGCCATCCCTGCCCTGGACCACCGTCTTCGAGGAACGACTCCCTCGAAGAGCGCGGCATTCCAAAACTGCGCCTTCGCGAACTCACCGGCAGCAGCCTCCTCTTCTCCGAACACCTGCCGATCGGCGGCCGGCTCGAACTGCCCTACACCCCACCCGGCTCGCCCGCCAGGAACGGAACCACGAGGTCTGGGCGGTCGCGCGGCCTGGGTCGGTGCTACTCGGGCACGGGAGGGTGACCGGTTCCGGGGTGAACGGGGGCGTGTCTCGAGGCCCCGGAGGTGTCGCAGGCGGGGCCTATGCGCCGCTGTGGACGTTGAAGATCTCGACTCTCGAACCCGGACTCGGTCCGGGTGTATTCCTCCGGACCTGGTCACCCGCCTTCTCGAGCTCGGGCACCACGAGGTGGTGAAGACCTGGGCGGCGCGCGGGGAGTGGTTCTGCGCGCGCGAGCACGCACGGTTGCCGGCCGCGCGGGACCGCCAGTCGAGGCGCTGCGGGCGCTCGACCCGTACGTGGCCACGAGGTGGTGGAGGGCGGGCCGAGGTGCTGGAGGGGTGGGGGAAGGCCGAGGAGCCGATCGCGCCGGTGCGCCCGCACGCCGAGGGCGGGGGTTCGCCGGAGCCGGCGTTCTGTGCCCGTCTGCTCGCCCGCCACGCTCGCGCCGACGAGGCGTTCTGGATGCTCGCTCCGCACGTCGCGGAGTGGATCCCCGCGGCGGCGCTGGTCGACGTCGCCGCGGTCGCCGGTCGCGACGAGGACGCCGCCGACCTGCTGACCGCCCGCATCCGGGCGGTGCGCGACTGTGGCCGCTGCGGCTCACCGTCGTGCGGTGGCCGTGGCGTTACCCATGGAACGCGGTCGAACTACTCGCCGGGATCCGTAAGCGCCTGGGCCGTGTGGACGACGCCGTCGCCCTCCTGCGCACCCGGGAGTCCACGTCGGTCGGCAACCGCGACGCGCTCGCCGACCTGCTCGCGCGGCACGGCCGGTTCGAGGAACTGCGCGCCTATGCGAGGGTCGAAAGCCACGGCCACGCGGCGGCGCGTCTGGTGGAGTGGCTCGAGGAACGCGGCGACGTGGAAGGCGCGATCACGGTGCTGCGGGCTCGCGTCGACGCGCGGGCCGGCTTCTTTCACCCCGAGGTGCACCTCGCGCAATTCCTGGAGCGGCACGGCCGCGTGGAGGAGGCGATCGCGGTGATGCGGGCCCTGGTCGACGCCGGCCCGGAGGACTGGACCGTGTCCATGCTGTGCACCCTGTACGCCGACCACGGCCGGGCCCGGGAGGGCTTGGCCCATCTCGACGTCCTGATCCCGGGGCAGCAGGACTGGGAGTTCTTCGCCGGCCGGATCGCCCTGCCGGCCGCATGCGGGCTGCACGAGGACGCGATCGCCCAGGCCCGCGCAGACCCCGAGGGAGACAGCTCGTACGCGGCGTGGACCATCGCCGAGGTGCTCGCCGACGCCGGCCGGCCCGAGGAGGCCGTGACCGAGCTCGAACGGCACCCCACCGCCAACCCGGAGTTCCGGCCCGGTATCTGATCGACCTCGGCCGCATCGAGGAAGCCGTGGCGCACCTGCGACGGCCCCGCCCCAGGCCGGCCTGGCCGGCTGCGACCGGTGGCACGGACACACCCCCATTCTGAACGTCGGTGGAGCGTGACATCCGGCGCGCGATCGTCACGTCGGCGGCGCCCTGACCGCGTTCACGCGCCGATCGAGCCGTGCATTGGGTCCGTCGCTCAGCGGCGCCGGGTGGGCTGCGGCGGTACAACCCGGGGCTTGGATACCGCGGGCCACAACGATCGCTTTCCCCTGGAAACACCCGAGATTGCCGCGGCGTGGATGCCGGAGTTCGAACGCAGGCGCGGCGCCTGCACGATCTCGGGCCGGCCAACCCCGAGGCTCCTGCCTGGGGGACTGGAGGCGAGGCCGGGCATCGCCTTCCCCCGGCGGCGGCAAGGGGTTCGTCGACGCGGTAGGGCCGTGCCGGCTGAACTCCAGCGCGCGGCGAACGCCTCGTCGACGGCGGTGTCGGCGCGTTCGCCGGTGGGCAGGAAGGCGAGAACCTTGGACACCGGCGGGTGATGGGGAGGATCCGGCCATCGCATGGCGAGATATCGCTTTGTGGTACCGAGTGATTGCGAAGTGTGATCTGATCGGGGCCTGGCAGAGCCGTAAACAGTGTCAGGTCACGTGCGTAGAGGGCGAGGGGGCGTCTCGTGCCGTTGTCCGTGGTGGATTCGCTCGTCGGTCATCCGATGCGGAGGGGACTTCGTCCCGCGCCCGGATAGGGCCCGACTCCCGAGGCGCGCCCGGCCGTCGTGACCCCAGCCGCACCGCCCGGCCGCCGGGTCGCCCGGTCGACCTGTTGTCCAGCCACTCCGCTGCCTTGCACATCCGAGATGTCTGGAGTCTGCGATGGCCATTCCCGTGCCACCCGGCCCCCACGCGAGGGTGATCTTCGTCGGTGTCGGTCAGGGCGACTGCACCCTGATCATCTTCCCCGACCCACCGCACGGCACCGGCGAGGTGGTGTTGATCGACTGCGGCTCCACCAAGGGCGCACGCTGCCTGATCACCACCCCCACGCAGGAGGTCGTGGACGCCCTCACCAATGTCAAGCGCCTCCTCGCCACCTTCGTGCCGAGGAAAACGATCGACTACCTGTTCATCTCGCACGCCGACGAGGACCACTACAACCTGCTGGTGCGCGCGCTCGACGGATTCACGGTGAAGTCCGCCTACTACACCGGGGTGCTGGAGGACTACCAGAACGGTCGCGACAAGTCCGGCGGTCTACCGAACGCCACCTACCGGTGGCTCCAGGCCAACGGCGCGCAACCACTGCCCAATTCCCTCGCGTTCAGCGGACCCCCGGCCGGCGGGGGCACCGGCGTGCCCTGGCAGTACGGTCAGCCGATCGTGCGCCTGGGCACCGACGAAGGGCTCTACGCCGTGGCGGCCAACGCCACCGGCACCTACGCGACGCGCAAGGCGAAGTGGGAGAAGTTCCTGGCCCCGGCAACGGATCCGCACGAGAAAACACGCCTGCGGAAGGAACTCGAACGCTACGACCCGAACCCGGACAGCGCGGTGCTGGCGCTGGTCTACAAGAAGGCCGTCATGGTGTTCGCCGCGGACTCGACGGTGGTCACCGAGGACTTCATCCTCGCCAACTGGGCACCCCGGCTGCCCTCGGCGAACGTCACCCTCAAGATGGGGCACCACGGCAGCGACACCTCCTCCCGCGAGCGCTGGATCAAGCTGATCAAACCGCAGCGGCTCACCGTCAGTTCCGGGACCAAGTCCTTCAACGGCTCGGGTATCCCCAAGATCAGCCACCTGGAACAGGTGAAAACGTGGTCCGGCGTCGTCCAGCCCGCCGAACCGCACGAGTACACCTACTTCGACGACCGGGCCGCGCCGAACCCGTCGTTCCTGGTCGATCAAACCGACCGGGCCGTGTTCACCTCGCAGTTGATGGTCAACCCGGACTGGACGTCCACGACACCGGACGACGAGCGCTTCATCTGCGGCACATGGCACCTGACGCTCGACGCCGCCGGCAACGTCATGATCGGCTACTGAGACCCGGGGGACAACGCCATGGCGCTGACCACAGACGAACTCCGGCGCAGGTTTCCCACGATCGGCGGCGACTTCCGCCTGACCGCCGCGGAACTGGCCGTGCCGGGCACGGAAGACCTCTTCGGCACCTACCTGGGCGGCCCGCTGGCCGTGACCGGGGTCACCGCCGTCGACCCGGAACACCTCACCCTCTCCGGGGCGGTGACCGTGCCCGGCCTGACCCCGGGCGCCGCGGCGACGGTCACCTTCACCGCGAACACGACGGCATCGCCGCCGGTGGTGGCCGGTCTGACCGTCGACGTCACCCTGACCACCGCGCCGGACCCGGGCGAGTGGAAGATCGACCTCCCCTACCTCCGGCTCGAAGCCGGCTTCCTGCGCGCCTACGGCTTCGACCGACTGTTGTTGGTGTTGTCCGCCGAACCCGGCGCCGACGACGCGGTGTCCACAGTCGCGACCGTGGGCGGCGACCTGCCGTTCGCCGCCGCCGGGGAAGCGGCGCTGCGGTTGCGCACGCTCGTGCAGACCGGCCCGGCCGCCAGTACGTACACATTGCACGGCGCGTTCGCCGGAGTGGGCTTCACCACCCTCGGCGACCTCGGCCAACTCGTCCCGGGAGTACCCGGCGGCCGCTTCGTGCTGCCCGACCTGCCCGGCCTGCCGCTCCCGGCCACGCTCGAACTCCTGGAATTGAGCGTCGTTTTCACCCCCGACGCGCAGCGCGCGGCGGCCGGTCTCGATCCCGTGCTCGGCGCGTCGGTACGGGTGGGCCTCCCGGCCCGCTGGGACCTGATCCCCGGCGTGTTCGACGTCGAGGAGATCGACGTCGAGTTCGGCATCGCGTCCCCGCGCAGCACCGGGGCGAACGTGCACGCCCGGCTCGGTGGCGTCCTGCGCATCGGTGACGCCTTCGTCGGCGTGTCCGTCTCCGTGCCCGAACTCGACCTCACCGCCGAGCTGCTCCAACCGCTCCCGCTCGCCGACGTGCTCGCCCTCTTCGTACCCGGCGCCCAGATCCCCACCGGGACGGTCGAGGCGTTCGGGGCGTGGCTCGACGCGCGGTCGAAGGACTTCGGCGTCGAACTGGACCTGGCGGGCGACTGGGAGATCGGCGACGTCTTCGCGCTCACCGGCATCACGCTGTCCGTCGAGGGCACCGGGACCGCCGGCCGCACCGTCGGGCTGAGCGCCGAGGCCGCCGTCGGTGGGACCCGGCTGAGCATCGCGGCCCGCTACGACAACGGTCTGTGGCGATTCTCCGGCATCGCCAACGACCTGGTCCCCGCCGACCTGTTCGCCCTCTTCGACGTGCCACCACCCGCGCTGCTCGCCGACCTGACGGTACGTGAAACCAGCGTCTCGTTCGACAGCGGCGGCCGGGAATTCGACCTCGGCTGCTCCTGCGCCTTCCCCCTCGGCGATGCCGACGCCGTGCTCGACCTGACCGCCCGGCTGACGCGTCGGGCAGCCGGCGGGTACGACAAGAACGTCGCCGGCACGCTGACCGTGCAGGTCCCCGACGGGCACGACGACCCGCGCACGCTGGTCTTCGCCGTCGAGTACCACGAACAGGGCCCGGCGGCGACGATCACCGGGACGTGGCACGCGGACGAAGGTGTCGCGCTGACCGACCTGGTGGCCGCGCTCGGCATCGAACTGCCCCATCTGCCCGACGTGTTGCGGCCCGTGCTCACCACACTGTCGGTGCGGTACGAGTCCGCGACGGGCCGGGTGCTGCTGACCGCCTCGACCGAACACACGGGCTGGGTCTACGCCGCCCGCCCCGGCACCGGTCCGGGCGCACCCCGGGTGCACGCGGCGGCGGTGCGCGCCCGGCTCGGGGCACGCGCCTCGGACCTGCCGCTGGTCGGCGAGGCGATCCCGCCCGGCGCGGACCTCGTCGTCGACGGCATCGCCTTCACCTCCACACCCACCGGCTGGGACGCGCCGCAGGCCGCCGCGATCAACGACGCGTTGCATCGGATCGACTCCGGCCGCGAACGTCGACTGCCGCGTTTCGCCGGCGGCACCGCGGCCGGGCCCGGCTTCGCCGTACAGATCGAGCTGAGCATCGGCGGGGTGGCGCAGGACCCGCTGCTGCTGCCGATCACCACCGGCCCCGCCGGCACGCTCGCGGCCGCCGCCCGAACCCCGCTCACGGTGCACGCGGCACCGGCCGACACGGGCGCGCGCGACCTCGACCTGACCTTCGGGGCGGTGCGCATCTCGCGGATCGGCGTCGGCCTCGCGGACGGGCGCATCCTCGTCGCGCTGGACGCCGTGCTGTCGGTGGGCCCGGTCCGGCTCGTGCTGATGGGCCTCGGCCTGGGCATCGACGGGGAGTTGACCGTCTCGCCCCGACTGCGCGGCGCCGGCGTGCAGTTGGACCAACCGCCGCTGCGGATCAGCGGCATGGTCGAGCGCCGCACCGGCTCGGAGGTCGCCCCCGGCCTGACCGAACAGTTCGTCGGACTCGCCTCCATCGAGACCGGATTCTTCGCCCTGCACGCCGCCGGCTCGTACGCCAAGGCCGTCGACGGCTGGTCGTCGATGTTCTTGTTCGGCGAACTCTCCGGCGGCGAGCGGGGGTTGTTCGGCCCGCCCCCGTTCCGGGTGATCGCCCTCTCGCTCGGCTTCGGCGTCAACAGCACCGTCCGCACCCCGACCATCACGGACGTCGGCACCTTCCCGCTGGTCAACCGCCTGGACGGGAGCGGCAGCGGCGACACCCCGGAACAGGTGCTGGAGAAACTCGCCGGTCCCGGCGGCTGGATCACCCCGCGCGAGGGCCGGTACTGGGGCGCGGGCGGCATCGAGTTCAGCTCGTTCGAGTTCATCCGCTCCCGGGCGCTGCTCCTGGTCGAGGGCGGCGAACAGTGGAAGGTGCTGCTGATCGGGCGCACCACGATCGACCTGCCGCGCAACAAGGCCGCCGCCAAACCGATCGCCCGCGTCGTGATCGACCTGGCCATCGGATACCACCACGACCACGGCCTGTTCTCGATGGACGCCGTCATCGCGCCCGGCTCCTACGTCATCGACCCTGCGGCCGAACTCACCGGCGGCTTGTCCCTGTACATCTGGGGCAAGGACCGCACCGCCGTCGGCGGCGGCAAGGGCTTCGTGTTCACCCTGGGCGGCTACCACCCGCGGTTCAAACGACCCGCGTACTACCCCAATCCGCCACGTGTGGGCTGGCGTTGGGCGATCGGGCCGGTGGCCATCCGGGGCCAGGTGTACGCGGCGCTCACCGACGGGGCTTTCATGGCCGGCGGCGAGTTGTCCGCGAACTACGACAAGGGACACGGCATCAAGCTGCAAGCCTGGTTCACCGCCTGGCTGGACGCGCTCGTGCAATGGAAACCCTTCTACTTCGACCTGTCCATGGGCCTGAGCATCGGCGTCGCGGCCACCGTCAAGGTGTTGTTCATCCGCGTGCGGGTCTCCCTGTCGGTCGGGGTGTCGCTGGACCTGTGGGGGCCGCCGATCGGCGGCCGGGCCCGGATCAAGGTCTGGTTCATCGGCTTCACCATCGGCTTCGGTACCGACCGCGCCGGCGTACCGGCAATCGAATGGCCCGAGTTCGCCGTGCAGTTGCCCGCGCCGCTGTCGATCGCCCCGCTGGCCGGACTGCTGGTCGACGTCGACCCGCAGGAGACCGCGAGCCGGTCCGCGGCGGGGGAGCCACTGCTGGTCTCCGGTGACGGATTCACCGTACGCACCGAGTCCGCCGTGCCCGCGAGCCGTATCACCCTCAACGGCAAGACCTTCGCCGGCAGCGCGGACGACACCATCGACATCCGGCCGATGGGCGCCAAGGGACAGGGCGTGGTCTCCGAACACCACGTCACGCTCGAGCGGTTCGACACCGAGTACACCCCCACCGGATGGCGCGTCACCGTGCACCGGCAGGACATGCCCAAGGGCATGTGGGGCGCGCCACTGGGCAAGCCCACGGACGTGCTCGACGGCGACGGCCTGCTCACCGACCGCCCGGCCGGCCTCACCTTCGAGATCCCCGAACCCGAACTGGGCCCCGCCGTCGGCTGGGTCGACGGCAAGGCACTGAAGGCCGACGGACTCCCGGACGCCGAGATCCCACGACTGGGCGCGCACCCGGAGGGGCCGCCGTCGATCCCCGACGACGAGGGCGAGGGCAGTATCCGCGCCATCGTCGACCCGGACACCGGCATCGCCGCGCCCACCACCGCCGAACGCCGCGCCTCGGTACACGCCGCCCTGGCCGCGCTCGGCCTCGCCCCCGGCACCGACGAACCGCCGACCCGCTACGCCGACCTCGCCAGGAGCACGTTCACCACCGCGCCCATGACCACCACAGCCGAGAGGTGAACCGACGTTGAGCGGTACCGAAGACCTCCTCGTCGCCTTCCACGACTACCGTCGCCCGCTCGCCCCCGCCGGCGTCTACACACTCACGGCGGAGCACCACCTGACCAAGGGCGGCAACCGGGTCGACGCGAACCCGGCCATCCCGACCACCACGCGGCAGTTCGAGATCCGCGCGGTCCGGTTCGTGCTCGACCCGGCGTCCGTGCACGCCCACTACCCCGCCGAGGGCGCCGCGGGCGACTTCCGCCGTACCCTGCCGCACATCACGCTGGACCGCTCCATCCTGCCCTGGGAACGGCTGATCAAGGGCCGCGCCGTACCCGAACAGGCGCCCTGGCCGGCGCTGATGGTCTTCCGCGCGGGCGAACTGCCCGACGACCCCGAGGGAATGGGCCGCACCACCACCCGTACCGTCGCCGAACTGCGCGACCCCGGCGCCGGCATCCTCGGCCCCGACCTCAGCGACGAGGGCATCACCCCGGGCGTCGCGGCGAGCCGCTGCCAGAGCATCGACGTGCCCGCCGCGCTGTTCACCGCGCTCGTACCGCGCGAGGAGGAACTGCACTACCTCGCCCACGTCCGCAACGTCGCCACCAAGCCGCAACTCCTGGACGACGGCGAGATCCCGACCGAGGGACAGTACGCCGTCCTGGCCGCCAACCGGCTCCCCCGGCACACCGGCACCTACACCGCGCACCTGGTCTCCCTGGAGGGCTTCGACGGCAGGCTCGACCCCGGCCGACTGGGCGCCGGCATCCGGTTCGTGCGGCTGTGCGTACTGCACTCGTGGACGTTCACCAGCGACCCGGCCGGCACCCGCGACGCCGCCGCGCTGCTGGGCAACCTCGTCGCACCCGCCCGCACCGACCGGGAGAACCTGGCGCTGCGCCTGCGCCCGAACGGCGAGGTCGCGGCCCGGTCCACCGGGGACGCCGAGGACTACACCCGCCGCCGACTGCACCTGGGCTACACCCCGGTGCCGTACCGGCTGCTGTCCGGGGAGACCACCTACGGCTGGTACCGCGGCCCGTTCGTCCCCGTGATCGCCGCCGAGACCCGCGACTTCGCCCGGGATACGCCCAAGACCACCGCCGACCACGCGTTGATCTACGAACCCGAACACGGCCTGTTCGACGTCTCCTACGCCGCCGCCTGGACCCTCGGCCGCACCCTGGCGCTGAGTGACCCCGACTACAGCGAGGAGATCACCCGCGCCCGGCGCGAACTCGCCAACACCGCGGCGACCGTGATGGCCCGAGCCGCGGCCGGCCGGGCGCTCGCCGACGGCGACCCGGACGGGCGGACCCTGCGCGAGTTGGCCGATCCCGGCTTCGCCGCCCGCCTGCTCGACGCACTCGGCCGCCCGCCGGCCACGCCCGACCGGGCGGCCCCGACGCCGACGCGGCGCCGGCGTACCCGCCCGACCCGGCAGGGCACCCGCGCCGCGCTCGCGGCCGAAGCCGCGACGGCGGCCCTGACCGCGGCCGCCGAACGACACACCCGCACGCTGCCGGCCTGGCTGGACGAACTGACCCTGCTCCGCCGCGTACCGTTCAACTACCTCGTCCCACACCCCGCGATGCTCCCCCCGGAATCGATACGGCTCTTCCGCATCGACGAGAACTGGATCGAGGCACTGCTCGCGGGCGCGCGCGACGTCGGCGTACACAGCTCCCTCGACGCCCTCGTCGACACCGCGCTCACCGCCGCCGTCGACCAGCGCCGCACCCGTACCCGTACCGGGGCGGCCGGCCGCGCCGGACTGCTGATCCGCTCCGAACTCGTGCAAGCCTGGCCGGTGTTCGACCTCATCGCGAGCATCGCCGGCGCCGACGTCGGCGAACTGCGCCGCGACCACGTCGCCCCCGACACCCTGCTGGTGCTCCTGGACGCCGTCCCCGACGAGATCGTCATCCGCGAACCCGGCCAGGGCATCCACTTCGGCGTCGACAGCAAGGAGGGGCCGGGCGACAACAGCGTGGTCAACCTGCGCGACCACCGGCCCGGTGACAACCTCGGCCACCCGCTGCGCCGCAACTACCCCGCCGAGGGCGGCCTGCTCACCCGCCACCTGCGCCTGCCGCACGAGGGCGACGTCCCGCAGGTGCTCGCGCTGCGCGGCGACCGGGGCCTGGTACCCGCGCTCGCCGCCGGGCTCGACCCCGCGCTGCGCGACCTCGCGCCGGGCGAGTTCGCCCTGCAACTCGTCAACGCCCCCGTCGAGCAACGCCTGACCCTCGACCCCGCGCCGGAACGGGAGAGCGCCCGATGACCGACACCGATCCGACGATCGGCAGCGCCTCGACGACCGACACCGACCTGATCGTCCCCGTCGAGGTCCACGCGCTCCTCGCCACGCGTGACGTGGCCGCGTACGACGACTTTCGTCGCTGGAGCCCGCGCTACCCGTGGACCTTCGCCGAGGAGTTCCGCAGCAACGCCGAACCGCCCGTCCAGTACGCCGAGGGCAACCCCGAAGAGGGCATCCATGTCCAGTGGCAGTTGCCCGAGGCGCTGAGCACCGGCGTGATCGACGCCGCCACCGGCGTCAGCAAGTTCCCGCTGGTGCCGAACCGTTGGCTCGTGGTGCGCTACGCCGAGGTGCGGGGCACGCTGAAGGCCGCCGGGTTCCTGGTCCACTCCGACTACCTGGAGAAGGCCGACGGCGGGCCCGTCGAGTCGGCCTTCACCCCGTTCGTGGACCCCGCCTCCCCCAAGGAGCGGCCCCGCGCCGACTACATCGGCCGGGTGCATACGCTGAGCGAGGGACCCTGGCGCGAACCGGCCGCCCGGACGTTGTTCCTCACCGCCATCGGCAGCGGACTGCCCGCGTTCGCGGCGTTCGCGCCGTACCACGAGAACGTGTTCCTCTTCCACGACACCCTCGCCGACCTGAAGGCCAACGACAACTACCCCCCGCCGTGCACCGTGAGCTACCAGGTGATCGGCTGGTACAGCCGGGACGAAGCCGACATCCTCGCCACCGCCGGCGACATCGCCGGCCTGCTGCCCCCCGACGCCGACCCCGACGACCCGGCGGATGTACTCCGGGCGCTGGGCTGGGCCGCGCCCGACGGCATGCCGAGCACGATCACCCGCACCCTGTACGCCGGCACCGCCCTCGGCATCCCCTGGGACCGCGAGGGTGGACACCCCGAATCCGACCGGCCCGCGAGCGGAAACGTCAACGTCGCCATCGGCCACAGCACCGCCGACGCCGTCGCCGCGCTCGCCGCGCAGCCGACCGGTGACACCGACCTCGCCGACCGGGTCCGCGCCCTGTTCCACGGCAACCCCGACGAACTCGACCACCCCGACGGGAAGGTCTCCCTGGACGAGATCACCCGCCGGTCGTGGTTCAGCGGACACGACGGCGGCGCCCGCTGGCAGGTGGTCAACCGACCCGGCGAACAGGCCGACAACCAGGCCCCGCCGCCCGCGCAACCGGGCTGGATCGCGGATCTCAACGTCGACCAGGACGACTACGACCGGGCCGGCCACAACCTCGCCGCCGCGCAGTGGCGGCTCTGGCGCCTGTGGTGGTTGCGCCACCTGCCCGAGAACCGCCGCCCGCTCGACTTCGACCTCGACGAGAGCGCCTGGGACGCGCGCATCCGGGACGCCGGCACGCGGGTGACGGACTGCCGGGCCGAAGTCGAACGGCTCGCGCCCAAGGTCCCGCACGGGCTCACTCCCGAAGCGCTCCAGGCCGCGATCGATGGCCACGCGGAAACCCGCGAACTGCCCGCCGAGTTGGAGCTGAAGCGCACACCTCGGCAGAGCTTCCACAGCCCCGCCGACCCCGTCCTCGCGCTCACCGGCTCGGGTACGTCACAACCGCTCGGCCGGGACGAGGACGACCCGCTGCCGTGCCGGCTGCCGTCCCGGCTGCTGACCCGGGTGAAGATCAACGGCACTTGGGCGGACGTCTCCGGCACCCCGCTGCTGCCCGTCAACACCCCCGAAGTTCCGGGCGGCATCGGGGCGTTGGTGGCGGAGTTCGCGCTGCTCGACCGGGCCGTACGCACCCCGGCGACCGGTGGCGAGCCCGCGCTCACGGCGCTGCACGCCGTCGTCGCCGACCCGGACGCCAACTCCGTGGGTCCGTGGCCCGAATACACCGGGGTGTGGCGGCAACCCTGGCTGCCGCTCTACCTCCAGTGGGAGGTCAAGTATTGCGCCACCCCGTACCGGAGTCCGGACGCCACCCTCAACTGGGAGTTCGGCCCCGGTCGCGACGGCGACCCCGAACCCGACATCCACCGTTACCGCTGGCAGGGTACGAACGCGGCCGAGGGCGACGGGGACGGCGGCCGACGGTGGACCGCCTTCGGCGCGCGTGCCTTCGTCACCCCTTCCACCCGCTACGTACTGCGCGAGCAGGCGCGCCGACTCGCCGACCACGCGCCGCCGGAGCTTGCCCGGCAACTACGGGACATGCGCGAGGAGTTGGAGACCCTGGATGTGCTCTCCCAGAGCCTCGACGGCTTCCACGACTGGCTCCTCCAGCAGGACGGCGCCGCCCAGGCCGTCACCGACGCGTCCGTCCTGGCCCTGGCCGGGGAGACCAACCACGTGCCCGACGGCGCGGAGGGTCATGGCACGCGGCGTTTCCAGCCGGTACGGGCCGGCCAGTTCCACTTCATCGAACTGATCGTCGTCGACCGCTTCGGCCGGGTGTGCTCGCTGGTGCAGCCGGTCGGCAGCCAGCCCATCCACTTTCCGCTCGTGCGGGCGGAGAGCGTGGTGCCGGATCGCGATCTGTTCCTCGACCCGCCCGGTCCGCAGCGCTTCGTGCAACTGCCGCCCCGGATCGGACAACCGGCTCGGGTGCGGCTGGATCCCGTGCCGCTGCGGGTCGACGAGCCGCCCGCGGAGGTGGATGGGGCCGGAACCGGGGCCGTCGAGGTCGCGGGATCGGCCGGCGCCGAGACTCCGGTGGCCGGGTGGCTGCTGGTCAACCACCTCGACCGGACCCTCCTGGCGTATGGCCCCGACGGGGAGCCGTTGGGCGAACTGCGGGTGGTCCGCGACGTCGACAACATCCGTACCACCGCCTGGAATACGCTTCCGCACGCGCCGTTCCGGCACCCGGACGACGACGACTTCGCCGCCGCCTACCCGCACCTCGCGGCCTTCGCGCGCGGCCTGCTCCGCCACCAGCCGGCGGCGTTCGAGGCACTGACCGAGACGATCGACACCGCGCTCGACCACATCGTCGAGCCCGCGCCCGACGAGGACCGGTCCCCGGCGCGGTTGATCGGTCGCCCCATCGCACTCGTCCGGGCCCGGCTCAACCTGGATCTGATGGGTGAGCCGCTGAGCGACCCGAGTTGGAAACGTGCGCTCGTGCCGGCGGGCGAGCCCTACCCCGACGAGAGCGAGTACCCCGACTACCGCGACTACCCGGACTATCGCTGGACCGTGCGCCTGGGCGATCCCGACCGGCTCTCCGACGGGCTCATCGGCTACTTCGCCGCCGACGACCACGACCTGCGCACCCGGTACCACCGCTTCCACGCCGTCGACCCGAGCGGTCCGGCCAACACGTACGTCACGGCGATCGACACCGGCGCCCACCTCACCGTGCCGGCTCGGCCCGCCGATCGTCCCGCCACCCACCACCTGACCCTGCTGGCCTGCCCGCACACCGCCGTGCACGCCACCACCGACATCCTGCCCGTCGCCGAGGTCGGGGTGGACGCCGACACCACGCATCGGGCCCTGGCCCGGATCCGCGCCTCGTTCCGGCTCAATCCCCTGCTCGCCCCCGACCGCTTCGGCCCGCCCATCGCCTCGGCCTCCGCCGAGGCCGGCGCCGGGCATCCCGCCGCCGCGATGGCCGACGGCGACCCGAGTACCTCCTACGAGAGCGCCGAACCGCCGGTCGCCGGCGACTGGGTCGGCCTCGACCTGCACGTGGAGCGGGAGGTGGCGGGCGTCGACATCCTCCTCGGCAGGGCCGACGGCAGTGGTATTCCGGCGGCGACCGAACTGGAGGCATCGGCGGATGGCGAGCAGTGGACCGTGTTGCGGGGCTACGGCCGGGTGACCGAGATCCACCACGATGTGGAACCCCCGCTCGCCGGACGCTTCCTGCGGCTGCGCCACACCGGTGTTGCCGACGAGCCGTATGCGGTCCGGGAGTTCGGCGTGCGGGCCGAGCCGCCGGACAGCTCCCTCGTGATGCCCCGTCCCGCCGCCTGGCACGGCGAGTGGACCTGGGCCGAGCCGATCGTGGTGGACGGCACGGCCGACGGCGCGGCACTGCCGGACTGGGACGAGCACGTCATCCACAACGCGGACCCGTTGTCCCACCCCGACGCGCCCTTGCCGGTGGCCCGTTCGGGCTACCTCCAACTGCAACCGGCCGGGTCGGTGCGCAGGCGCGGTGCGGCGCCGGGCGGCGGGGGTTCGCCGGCTCCGACGGTGGCCCCGACGGCCGCACCGGTCGCCCCGGTCGCCCCGGTCGCCCCGGTCGAGGAAGGAAGTGCTTCGTGACCAGCCCCGATTCGGCGCTGCTGCTCCCGTACCGCCTGGAGCACACCCCGGCGCCGGCCACCCGACCCGCGGAGACGGCCCTCCACCGCGTCCGGCTCACCGTGGGCGACGACCCGGAGGGCCGCACCGCCTGGCCGGTGCGGTGCGCGCGGATCGCCCTCGCGCTCCCTATCGCCCACGACGCGGTCGTACGGACCGGCGAACCCGTGATCCTGCGCACCCGACTGGACGTGCGACGCGGCCCCGGGCGCGGCCGACAGTGGTTGGTCGAAACCGGCACCACCGACCCGACCACCACCCTCCTCACCCTCACCCCCGCCGAACCGGCCGGTTTCGACGGCAGTTGGACCCTCACCCTCATCCTCGACATCAGCACCCCGCTCGGCACCCTGAGCCGGATCACCGAGGACACCGCGCCGGGTGACGGCTCCCCGCGGCGCCGCGCCGGGAACACCACTCTCACCACCGCCACCGCCACGCCGTCCGAGAAAGTTGGAGAGCCGTGACCACCGCCGCCCTTCCCATGCTGCTCCCGCCCGCCATGGTGCCCGAGCCGGGGACGCCGAACGTCTCGACGTTCGCCAAACCGGAGTACGCCAAACTGACCCTCACCTACGGCAAGGTGAAGTCGGGCGGCACCTGGCCCGTGCACTGCAAGTGGTTCAAGGTCCGGATCCCGACCGGCCGTCAGGCATCCGCGCTGACCAGCGAACCGGGGCTGATCAAGTACGAGTTGACCGTCCCCGCCGGCAAGCGGCAGTGGACCGTGGACCGCGACACCCGCGACCCGAACCAGGTGATCTTCACGTGTTCGCCGCCGCCGGACGAGCCCGCCGCGTTCGACGGAACCTGGAGCGTCGTCCTGGAGTTGTGGGGCATCGAGGTCAACGGCGGTGTCGGCCCGGTCGACATCGTCTGGGAGGAATCGACGTCGACCACCGGAGCGACCGGCCGCTTCGAGGAGCGCGAGGGCCGAGGCGAAGTGCGCAAGCGCGACGACTCGTTCTACCTGCACAGCTTCCGACCGGCCAGCGTCGCCATCGCCCGCAACACCAAGGCCACCCTCCTGTGGGACGGCACCCCACACGCGACGTACACCATGTACTACCGCAAGCCGGACGGCACCCAGGGCTCCGCCCCGGCGAGCAACGGCAGTTGGACCTCCCCGGTGGCCCTGGTCGACGACTCCAGCTTCACCCTCGAAGCCAAGATGGGCAACGAAGTCCGCTACCTCACCACATACATCAAGGTCAACACCCCGGACATCGCCGTCACCAGCGTGGCGGCCCCGACCACCGCAGGCACCATCGCCGTCAAGAACACGCTGGCGCTCGAGGGCAAGGCCGGGCTGACCATCCCGCAGAACGGCGGCCAGATCACCGTCTTCGGCGCACTCACCGCGAAGGCCGGCCCGGCGGCAACCACGGGCGAACTCACGGCCAACGGCCCGCTCACCACGAACGGCACCATCACGGCCAAGGGCAACGTCACCATCGAGTCGGGCAAGTCCCTGACCGTCAACGGCAACGTCACCGTCGACCCCGGCGCCAACGGATACATCTGGCTCAAGACGGGCCGCCTCGACATCAAGGACACGGCCAACATGAACGTCTACGGCACCCTCGCCGTCATCAAGGTCAAGTCCACGATCAACGGCGCCTTCACGGTCGAGAACAGCATCAGCCAGACGGCGGGTTCGATCAGCACGACCGGCAACATCACCGCAGGCGGCCACCGGGTGCTTCGGGCGAATGACACGCTGCGCTTCGTCAGCCACACAAACAGGCACCTCGAGGAGAGAGCAGGGGGTTCGCAGGAGTACCTGCCCGTCGAAACCTGCAAGACCCTCTACTCGAACTCGTACTGGAAGACGATCCACGTCTCCTCGTCCCGCGCAGCCGAAGAAACACCCGAGAACGGCCGGGAACCCGTGGACATCGAGCAGGAGAAGGAGATGCCGACCGCCGACACGGAGACCTGACCCGCCGGGGTCGGAGGATACGACGCGGGCCCGTCGGGATGGCCCGACGGGCCCGGAAGACGCCGTACGGTCAGGCGCGTTGCCGCTCGATGACCGTCCTCGGCGCGGCGAGCGGTTGGTCTCGGTCGCGATACAGACCGGTTGCTCGGCTGCGGCCGTGTCGGCGGTGTGCAGCCACAGGGTTCCGCCGCCCCGGTCCTCCCGAACGGGCTGGGCGAGGCGGTCGGGTACGTGCGACCCGAGGACGAAGCCGACGGGATCGAACGGGCCGGCGACCACGTCGTCCCAGGGATGCGCCGCACCCCGGCGGTGACCTGGATCCGCTCGTAGGGGCCCGCGTCGGGGTGCCCGAGGGTGCCGTCGCCGGAGTGCCCGCCGTCGTCCCACTGCATCACCGGTGCACGATCCGAGTACACCGCCGCCCGCCACGCGCCCCGGCTTCGGGGAGGGGGTGTCGAGGTGGGTCAGGACGGCGTAGTCGCCGCTGTTCCAGTGGCGGCGGGTCCATTCGGGGCCGTCGATGCCCGACCGGTTCCTCGGTGTGGCGAGCCCTCGGGTGGTTGGGGTTGTCGGCGCGTCGGCGGGGTTTCGTTGTATCGAAGAGGACAAAATAGGGCGAGATTATTGGGTTTTGCATGTTCTTGTGCGTCTTTGTGGTCGCGGGTCGCCGCGTGGTACTTCGTGTGCCGGTTGCGGCCTGTCGATAGGTGCGGAGGGAAGCGGCTTGTCCACCTATCTGTTCCGGCTGGGGAAATGGGCGTTTCGGCGTCGGCGGTGGGTCGTGGGATTCTGGCTCGCCGTCGCGGTGGCCGCCATCGTCCTGGCCATGGTCAGCGGTGGCCAGACCAACGACAGCTTCACCATCCCGGGTACCGAGTCGCAGCGGACGACGGACCTGTTGGAGCAGAAGTTGCCGGCGCTCGGCGGCGCGCAGACCCAGGTGGTGTTCGCTGTGAAGAGCCCGGCCAAGGTTACCGACCAGGGCCCTCGCGCCGGCATCGAGGCGGCCGTCGCGCAATTGCGGACCGTGCCGCAAGTGGCCTCCGTGTCGGACCCGTTCACCGATCAGGGGGTCGCGCCCGACCAGCAGGTCGCGTTGGGCTGGGTGCAGTACACGGCGCAGCCGGCGGACGTCGAGGATTCCACCCTGGACAAACTCGAGGATGCCGTGGCGCCGGCCGAGCAGGCCGGTGTCCAGGTCGAGTACTCGGGCAGTGTGTATCCGGGCTGGCGGATCACCCCCTCCGAACTGCCCGAGCTGATCGGGCTGGCGATCGCGCTGATCATCCTGCTGATCACCTTCGGCGCGGTGGTCGCCGCCGGCGTGCCGATCGTCAACGCGATCATCGGCGTGGTGATCGCGCTGATGGGGGTGACCGCGCTCGCGTCGGTGGTGGACATCGCGTCGGCGTCCACGACGGTGGCACTGATGCTCGGTCTGTCCTGCGGGATCGACTACGGGCTGTTCATCCTGTTCCGGCACCGCAACAACCTGATCGCCGGCATGACGCCGGAGGAGTCCGCGTCGCTGGCCTTGGGCACCGCCGGGAGTTCGGTCGTCTTCGCCGGGCTCACCGTGATCATCGCCCTGTGCGGGCTGGCCGTCGTGGGCATCCCGTTCCTGACCCTGATGGGACTGTGCGCGGCGGCGGCGGTGTCGGTCGCGCTGCTGATCGCGCTCACCCTGCTGCCGGCGATCCTGGGCTTCGCCGGTCCCAAGGTCGCCAAGTTCATCGACACCCGGCTGCGACCCGGGCACCACGAGGAGGTCGCGCGGATCACCGCGACCGAGCCGGCCCGGACGTTCGGCGCGACCTGGGCGCGCTTCGTGGTGCGTTTCCGGATCCCGGTCCTGGTCCTCGGCGTCGGCCTGTTGCTCGTGCTGGCGATCCCGGCGGCGAGCATGGACCTGGGGCTGCCCAGCGCCGCGTCGCAGCCCGAGTCCTCCACCCAGCGCAAGGCGTACGACCTGACCGCGGAGAGCTTCGGGCCCGGCTTCAACGGGCCCCTCCTGGTGGTCGCCGACGGACCCGTCGACCAGAGCGGCGTGCAGACGTTGGTGAACGCGCTGCGGCAACAACCGGACGTCGCGGCGGCGGGTCCGCTCGCCGTGAACAACGAGGTGGCCGTGGTGCGGGTGATCCCGACCACCGGACCCAACTCCGACACCACCGCCGACCTGGTGCACCACATCCGGGACAACCGCGCGGCGATCGAGAACGGCGTCGGCGCGCCGATCCTGGTCGGCGGCAGCACCGCCTCCAACATCGACGTGTCCACGAAACTCTCCGACGCGCTGCCGGTGTTCCTGCTGGTGGTGGTGGGGCTGGCCTTCGTGCTGCTGACCTTCGCGTTTCGGACCATCCTGGTGCCGATCAAGTCGATCCTCGGCTTCCTGCTGTCGATCGGCGCGGCCTTCGGCGCGGAGGTCGCGATGTTCCAGTGGGGCTGGGGCCAGGACATCTTCGACATCACCCCCACCGAGACGATCAGCTTCCTGCCGATCCTGATGCTCGCGATCATCTTCGGCCTGTCCAGCGACTACGAGGTGTTCGTCGTCTCGCGGATCAAGGAGGACTACACCACCACGGGCGATGCCCGAGGCGCGGTCGCGCGCGGCACCGGGTTGTCGGCGCGGGTGGTGACGGCGGCGGCGCTGATCATGTTCTCGATCTTCGTGGCGTTCATGTTCACCGACGACCCGACCATCAAGGTGATCGGCTTCAGCTTCGCGGTCGGTGTCTTCCTGGACGCCTTCGTGGTCCGGCTCACCCTGGTCCCGGCGACGATGGCGATCGTCCGGGCCAAACTCTGGTACCACCCGCAGTGGTTCGCGAAATACGTCCCCGACCCGGACATCGAGGGCAAACGCCTGGAGGAACGGCTGGCCGGCCCGGCGCCGACGGGCGGCGCGGGGCACTGAGGCGGATTCGGTCGAGGACGAACTGAGGTCCGGGAGGACATCCTGATCGCGCGTCGGGACGGCGATCCGGAGGCCTCGGTCGCGCTGGTCGGCCCCTGGCGGACCCGACTCCAGCGTCTGTTGCGCGAACAGCTCGCGCTGGCGGACGAGTTGCAGCGGGTACTGGACGAGACGCCGCTGCCCGCGCTGAGCGACGACGAACAGGGGGCCATCCGGTCGATCGTGGTGCACGCGAGGGTTTCCGATCAGGGGCGCGTCAACGTGGCCGGGCGAGACCGGCACATCCACGAAAAGTGACTACGCCCGATCCTACGGAGGCGAATGTTCCCCGATCCGCCCCGGACGACGGGGACGACGCTGGGGGCAGCAGGCTCCGACACGGGCCCGCCCCCGGGCGTGGGCATCACCGCCTCCGGCGCTTCCCACGTCAACGTGGCGTTCGGGGATCAGCACATCCACTCGCGTTCAGCCCCGACGGCCGCGTGCCGGCCGCCCGCGGCTCGCACAACAGTACCCAGCTGTGGATCATGACGAACCCCGATCCCTGACCGGACACACGGACATCGTCCGGGCATCCGGCTTCAGCCCCGACGGCCGTACGGTGGACACCACCGGCGGCGACCGCACCATGCGACTGTGGAACCTGTCCGCGTCGCTGACCGGTCACTCCGAACAGATGCGGGCCGTCGCGTTCGATCGCGCGAGTGACACGCTGGTGGCGACCGGAGGAGACGGCCGGGTGAGTTCGTGGAACATCGCGAAAACGTTCGAAACGTTACAAAGGCCGTCTTCAACCCCCCGGCAAGACTCTCGCCATGGGCAGCGAGAACATGCTGTTGCTGTGGGACGTCACCGACCCGGACCACCCGAGGGCACGCACGCCCCCGCCGGCCGCACACAACCGGTTCGTGAAAGGGGTCGCCTTCGATCGTAGCGGCGATCTGGTGGCCACCGCGAACAACGCCGGCGTGGTCCAGCTGTGGGTCGTCACCGCCAAGGCGGCCATCCGGCGGATCTGCACCGAGACCGCCCCGCCCGCCGACCTACTGCCGCGGCCCCCGGACCTGACGTCGCCGGAGCCGCTCCGCGTCCCCCTGGACACCCCACCGTGCCCGTGACCGGCCACCGGCCGAGCCGACACGCACCGTCCCCGCGTCTTCCCCCGCAAGATCGGGGTCAGTGCGGACGATCGCAGCCGTCAGAGGTGCCCCGTTCGACGCTCGCCATGGGCCGGGGAGTCGATCGCTCGACGGCCGGTCGAAGTTCGCCCGTCGAGTGGGGCCGGGCGGCCTCGTCGGCGGCCGTTTGCCCACCGACCGGGGCCGCGCGCTTCCGGCGGACGGGCAATATCCGGCAAAGGGGATCCACGGCGCGTGGCCGGTCGCTATCATCGAGTGATGGTGCGGCCGACCAACGCGGTGCCCGAGGACGGCGCCGAGGAGCGGCCGGCCGTGTGTCGTCGCCGTCCGGGGGGAGACGCGGTGCTCGTCGAGATTGAGCGCAAGTTCCTGTTGGCCGCCTCGGGGAGCCTTCGGCACCCGGTCCTCGCCGCCGCGGAACGGGTGAACCTCGAACAGATCTACCTCGAAGTGAGCGCCCACGCGGAGGAGCGAATCAGGCGCAAGGAGGGCAAGGAGGCGGTTCACTATGCCCACACCATCCTGAGGCCGTTGCGCCCCGGAGTGCGCGAGATCGAAGAGGTGGAGATCACCGGCGATCAGTACGACGAATTGCGTGAACGCCGTGATCCCGGTCGACGACCCGTGACGAAGGAACGCTGGTTCTTCACATGGCGTGGCCAGTTGTTCGAGCTCGACGACATCCGCGAACCCGCTTCCCGCGCCTGTCGCATCCTGGAGATCCAACTCGCCGACGAACGGCAAGAGGTGCTCCTGCCGGATTTCCTGCGCATAGATCGGGAAGTCACCGGAGTTCCGCAGTTCTCGAACGCCGACATCGCGCGAGGGTGAAGTCGTGGTCTCCGCCATGCATCCCGCGGCTTCGGTCGCCAACCTCGCCGAACAGGAGGAGATGCACGCGTGCGGCCGCCGGGGCGCCCTGGCCGACGCGCTCGCTCCGTTCGAGCAGCGACGAGTCGTCGGCGAACTCCTGCGGACGATCCTTGCGAGCGAGTCCGGATTGGCCGCCGTCGCGGCGAAGTCGTACCGCCATCCGAACGGATTCTCGAAAGTCGTCCTCGCCTCGGGTCCGCATCACCAGTTGCGATTGCACATCTGGTGGATGCGAGAGGCGACCCGGCACGACACCGCCAATGTGCACAATCACCGTTGGGACTTCTCCTCGTTGTTGCTCACCGGAGGCTACCGCTACCAGCAGTTCGTTCCCCTGGATCCGGTGATGTCGGCCGCGGTCGCGCCCGGAGCCGGACCGGGGATCGAACCAGAGGCCGAACGGGCGAGCGAACCAGGATTCGAACGAGGTCCCGAACCGGGGCAACCGTTCCACGCCTACGCGTACCACTCCGCCGACGACTCCTCCTCGTACTCGCTGATCCCCCGAGGCACGCGCCGACTGCTGTGCGTCTTCGACGCCGACCTGGCGGCCGGCACCAAGTACGAACTCTCGGCCGACGTGCTGCACCGGGTGCTGGGCGACCCGTCACGCACGACCGCGAGCCTGGTCCTTCAGGGACGGGACCGCCGTGCGAGCGTCGACGTCTTCGCTCGGAGCAGCCTGCGGGCCGGCCCGGCGATCGCGCTCACGCCGTTCTCGCCGCGCTGCCTGGCCCGCCAACTGACCTTCCTGCTGAAGCATTTGGAGGGAGTCGAATTCTCGGAGGACGCCTCATGTTGACCCGGGTCGACCTGATCCTGCTCGCCCCGGACGGCGACTGGTTCGTGTTCCGAGCCGACGGATCCCGTCTGGGGTACGTGCGGCTGGACCTCACCGCCACCGGCGCGGACCGCACGATCGGTTTCGACGAACTCGTCCAAAACCACGCGTCGAGGATTCTGGGGGTGGACGTCTCGTACGTGGGCCTGGTCGCGTGCGAACGTGTCGACGACACGGTGGTGCTCGTCGCGGTCGCCACCGTCCGGCCGGCCCAGGTCACACTCCCCGGCGACCGGCAGTTGCGGGTGTTGAGCTTCGCGGACGCGGCAGGTCGGGGGACCGACATCGACCACGCGGCCCACCTGGTCACGGCACGCGACTGGTGCCGGGCGGCCGGCTCGGCCACCGACCTGACGATGTCGATCCAGCGCGCGTTCGCGATGTCCGTCGCCTACCTGGACAGCCACCTGTCGATCGAGAACGGCCAGTGGGGATGGAACCAGTACCAGGACGGCCGATCCATCGGCGTGTTGTCCACCGCCGAAGCCCTGCTCGCGCACATCTACGCCGGGGCCCAAGGGGAATTCGTCACCCGACCGGCGCAAACGCTCGAGGCCGTACAAAATCCGGACGGCGGTTGGCGGGTGCGCAGTTCGCTGATCGGCGGCCAGAGCAGCCTGTCGATCATCGAGAGCACCGCCGCGTCACTGATGGCCCTGCGCGAGGCCGGCCGTTCGGCCGCGGATCCCACGATCGCCCGGGGGATCGCCTGGTTGGAGGCTCGGCAACGGACGGACGGCGGTTGGTCGTCGTCGCCGGCGGACGACCAGTCGATGGTCTTTCCGACCACTGTCGCGGTTCGGGCCCTGGCCGGTTTCGGCCGGATGGACGCCATGACCAGAGGCGTTTCCTGGTTGCGCCACGCACAGTGCCCCAACGGCGGCTGGGGCGCGTCCGCACGCGCCACCGACAGCAACGGGACCCCCTCCGCCGCGTACACGGGCTACGCGATCGTCGCCCTGCTCGCCGCCCAGTCGCCGGCCACCGACCCGGCCGTGGTCGCCGGCTGCGACCACTTGATCGAGACGTTCGACGCCTTCAAGGACGAGCCGTGGGAGTCGACCACGGCCAACACCTCCGTCGACCCCTCCCGTTCGATCCGCATGGACTACCGGCACTTCGGCACGCCATGGGCGTTGACGGCGCTGAGCCTCGCGGGACACGGCCTCGACGAGGCGATCATGCTGGACGGAGTCCGTCGGTTGCTCGCGCTGCAACAGGCCAACGGTACGTGGAAGTGCAGTGTCACGGCCCCCGAATCCCCACCCGTGTGGGCCACGCACGACGCGGTTCTGGCCCTGCGTACCGTGTTGCGGGCCGGCACCCGCGACCTCGTACCGGTCGCCGTCGCCCGATATGTCGAACGCGACCGTCGCGCGACGCTGGCCTGTCTCGCCCACCAAAGCGCCTGGATCTCCGGACACCCGGCCGCGCCGGCCGATGGCCGCAGTCGATGGTCGACCGCGTTGTTGTCCACGCTCGCGGTCGCGGGCGCGGCCCTGATCCTCTGGCAGGGAGGCGTGTTCGCACAATTGGGGTCGAGTTCCTCGGCCCGACAGGCGTGGGCTGCGGTGGCGAGCATCGTGCTGCCGGTCGTCAGCGCCACCATTCCCGCCATCGTCGCCGAGGAACATCGCCTCAGACGTGGTGGCAACACGGCCGGACCCAGGACGGAATGAGCATGGGCCCCGAACCCGGCGGAGCCCGGACGAGCGACCTCGGGCCGGGTCGGGACCCGCTTCCGCCCATGGCCCGCGAGTCGGCGGTCGCCCGCGAAGCGGCGCGGGAAGCCGGGCGGGCCTTGCGTGAGCGGTTCGGGTCACGCTCGATCACCGCGCACAAGGGCCTCAACGACGTCCAGTTGGAAGCCGACCTCGCCGCCCAGCGCATCATTGTTCGGCATCTGCTCGAAGCCTTCCCGCACCATGGCGTGGTGGCCGAGGAGGAGCCGTACACCCACTGGTCGGATCAGCCGTTCGTCTGGGCGGTGGATCCGCTCGACGGAACCAACAACTTCGG
>NZ_JBIRUB010000018.1:0-160725 GCF_044334985.1 Embleya sp. NPDC020630 | reverse complement strand
ATCGCCGCACATCACCCACACCAAGGTCCCCACCCATGACCTGAACAACGACCACCAGGCCCAGAAGTCACGGCAAACGCAATTGCAGTACTAGGCGGCGTTTTGGGGAGCAAGGTCTGAGCCGGAGGGACCGCCGCGCCGGCCGCGCCCGGGGCACCGCCACCATCCGCCCACGCTGTCGGCGGCAGCCGGCACGGATTGGCATCATGGTCACATCGTCTGAACCCGGGGGACCCCATGCGCATGCGCGCTCTCGCCTACGCCGCAGCAACCACCGTCCTGAGCCTCACACTTGCCGCCTGCTCGGGCGGCCACGAGGTGGTCAAGTCGGGCACCAGGGAGAACCCGGACAGCCCGCACCCACAGGGCCCGAACTGCAACGACCCCAACATGCCCGTCGGTGAATGGCGCAAGAACTGCGACACCGCACCGCCGACGCCGAAGAGCCCCACGAGAACCGGCCACGTGGGTGACACCATCCATGTCGATCGCGGCGCCGGCGGCCAGACGTTCGACATCACCCTCGTTTCCGTCGTGGACCCCGCACCGCCGGTCTCCACATACGACTGGGCGAAACCGCGCCCCGGGAACCGGTACATCGCACTCCAGTGGAAAGTCGTCACCGGAACCATGCCGGACTCGTTCAGCCCGAACTCCCTCACCCGCATCGCCGACGACCAGGGCACCCTGTACGGCGATCTGCCCAGCGGCGAGAGCAATGCCGGGCCGAAGTTCCCCACCACGTTCCCCCTTCCACCCGGAACGACCAATACCGGCTACGTCACCTACGAGATCCCGGTCACCGCAAAAGCGGCCTCAGTCCGCCTCGGCGTCACCGACGTCATCGCCGCCGAATGGCAACTCGCCTGACCGCGCGGAGAGTGGGCTCGGCAGCCCACCCGGCGCGGCGTTGGGACGTCGGCGTGCTGATTACGACGCCCTTCATCGTCGACGTCCTGACGGTTGGCTCGTTGTGCCGGCCGTGGGTCGCGGTGATCCGACGCAGGTTGAATGGGACGTGCCGGGGCCGTTGTTGCCGCCGAGGGGGTGGCCGTGGCGGGCGGTGGGCGGACCATCGCACGACGGTGAACGGGGTGTTGTACCGGTTGCGGACGGGGGTGCCGTGGCGGGATCCGCCTGAGCGGTTCGGGGACCGGCAGACCGTCTACCAGCGGCACCGCCGCTGGTCCCCGGACGGTACCCGGGACCGCGTGCCGACCGCGCGGCCACCGCAAAAAGGGGATCGTCGACCACCGCTCCGGCGAGGCGCTCGGCCGGGCCCTCGGTGGGCTGACCAGCAAGGTCCACCTCGCCTGCGACGGCGCGGTATCCGGCACACGATCCCCGAGCCTCTCGACCAGGCCAACGCCCGTCGGCTTCCACCGCGAGGACCACCGCCGCCGCACCGAGGCCGAACGCACGGTCAACCGCCTCAAAGCGTTCCGCGCCGTCACGACGCGCTACGACCGGCGCGCCTACGTCTTCCACGGCCCCGTCCCCCTCGCCGCCATCCGCCTCTGGCTCAGACCTTGATCCTCAAAACGCTGCCCAGCTGGGTCATGTTGCCGGTTGCAGTCAGTGGATGTCGGGTCGTGCGAGGTCTGCGATCCAGGCCATGGCGGCTCTGATTCGCCGGGCAAACCGGTGCCCCGGTCGAACGGTCTCCGACCGCCTACGCCCACTCACCCAAGAACGCGGCTTACCCGATGACGGTCTTCTTCGTCTCGGCGAGTTCGGCCGGGCGCAGCAGTTTTGCCCAACTTCCGTTGCGCAGGCGGGCCTTCGCGTAGGGGCGGCACGTCCGAACCGTCCGCGCGCCCGGGTTCCGTGGCCCGTGGGGACGTTCACCCATGCATGCCCTGGCGGTCGTCGGTGGTCGGTGGTGTGAGGAGGCCGTGTTCGATCATGTCGACGAGGTCGTCGGTGGACGCGCGGGCCTGGGCGGGGGGGAGGCCGCGAAGGGGGCCGTCGACGAGCAGCGCGGCGAGGCCGTGGACGGCGGACCAGGCCAGGAACTCGGCGCCGGGGCGGCGGGTTTCGTCGAGCGCTCCGGCGTCGACCAGGTCGTCGAGGGCGTCGCCGAGGATCTGGAACGGGGTGCGCCCCGCGGTTCCGGCGGCGGTGCTGTCCTCGGCCTGGGCCATGTCGGCGTGGAAGGTGAACGCGATCCGGAACAGGCCGGGTTCGGCCTGGGCGAAGGCGACGTAGCCCTGCCCGACGGCGCGGAAGCGCGTGCGGGCGGTGGACAGCCGGTCGGCGTCCCGGGCCGAGTGTGCGGTGGCGGCGTCGATCTCGGCTTCCATCGTGACCGCCAGTCGGGCCATGGCGGCCTGGGCGACGGCGGCGAGGAGGGCGTGGCGGTCGGCGAAGTGGCGGTAGGCGGCGTTCGGGGCGACGCCCACGCGGCGTGTGGTCTCCCGCAGGACCACCGCGTCGGGTCCTCCGGCGCGGGCCAGTTCCAAAGCGGCTTCGATCAGCGCCCGGCGCAGATCGCCGTGCCGGTAGGTGCTGCGCGAGCGGGACGGGGGCTCGGGGCGGTCGACGGGCACGCTTCCTCCATTGTGGACGGCGTCCACATGTGTGTGGCAGGATCCTGACATCCGCCGCAGCGGCCGGTTCCGACCGCCCGCACCATGTGGACGCTGTCCACAATAGCGGTCCGCCGCGTGCATACCGGCCCCGCGCCCATCTCGAAAGGCTCGTCATGACCGTCACGCTCGCCCCCGCCCCTGTCGTCTCCGCGGACGGCACGCCCATCGCCTACACCTCCACCGGGACCGGTCCCGTGGTCGTGTTCGTCGACGGCGCCCTGTGCCACCGCGCCTTCGGCCCCGGCCCCGCCCTCGCCGCGCAATTGGCCGCCCACCACACGGTCCTCACCTACGACCGGCGCGGGCGCGGCGCCAGTGGCGACACCGCGCCGTACGACGTCGACCGCGAGATCGAGGACCTCGCCGCGATCATCGCCGCGGCCGGCGGCACGGCGTACCTCGTCGGAATCTCGTCGGGTTCCGCGCTCGCCCTGCGCGCCGCCACCGCCGGGATCGGCGTGCGCAAGGTCGCCGTGTACGAGCCCCCGTTCACCACCGACGAGGCCGGCGCCGCGGACTTCGCCGGTTACGTCCGCAATCTCCGTGCCGCGCTCGCGGAGGACCGGCACGGCGACGCCGTCGCCGAACTCATGCTCTATGCGGGCGCTCCGGCCCCGGCGGTCGAGCAGATGCGCGCCGCCCCGATGTGGCCCGCGTTCGAAGCCGTCGCGCCCACCCTCGCCTACGACGCCGCGGCACTGGGCATCGACACCGGCGCGGGGGTCCCCGCCGGGCTCCTCGCGGACATCACCGTGCCCGTCCTCGCCGTCGACGGTGACGCAAGCCCCGAAACCCTCCGCGCCCCCACCCGCGCCGTCGCCGCCGCTATCCCCGCCGCCGGCTACATCAGCCTGCCGGGCCAGACCCACGACGTCGCCCCGGCTGTCCTCGCGCCCGTTCTCGTCGACTTCTTTGCCTGAGCACCCCTGGGCGACCCGGCGCCGCAGCGTCACTGCCGCGACCACAGCCGGGCGCCCGAAGAACTCGAACGGGGGAAGACGGTTTCCCCGTGATCCATAGTCCAAGATCATGTCCGGTGCGCCGCGAAACGAGCGCACACCGACCGAACCCGCCGGAAACGGCGACGAGACACTCAGGAACCTTCGATGCGTACTTTGATCAGCACCGCCTTCGTCTCGCTCGACGGCGTCGTGGAGGGCCCGGGCGGGGAGCCCGGCTACCGCAACTCCGGATGGACCTTCAAGGACATCGAGTTCCTCCCCGAGGCGTTCGAGATCAAGGGCCGTGAACAGCAGGAAGCCGCGGCGATGATGATGGGCCGGGTCAGCTACCAGGCGTTCAGCGCGGTGTGGCCGGACATGGCCGACTTCGCCGACTACAAGGTGATGCCGAAGTACGTCGTCTCCACCACGTTGTCCGAGGGCGACCTGGTGTCGAACTGGGGCGAGACCACGATCCTGCGCTCGCTCGAGGACGTCGCCGCGCTGAAGCAGACCGACGGCGGTCCGATCATCGTGCACGGAAGCGCCACGTTGAACCAGGCCCTGTCGGACGCCGGCCTGATCGACCGCTACCACCTGCTCGTGTTCCCGCTCCTGCTCGGCGCGGGCAAGCGCCTGTTCAGCGCCACGGACAAGGACACCCAGAAGCTGAAGCTCGTCGAGCACGAGGCGTACGCCAACGGCGTGCAGAAGAACGTCTTCGACGTCGTCCACTGACCGAGGTTCCACGGTCACCGCCGCCAGACCGCGCGCGATCCGGATCGCCTCGCGAACATGCCCGCGGGCGGTCCGGCCCGGTGCGCGCGGACATCCGGGCATGCGCGCGGACATCCGGGAAAGGGTGACGTGTTCTGTCACTATTGGCGTGGATGATCAATGGCATGAGTCAGAAAACGTCTCTTCCGAACAGCGCTCCGAATGCCTCCCAGGAACGCCCGCTCGCGGGCCGAATCGCACTCGTGGCCGGGGCCACCCGCGGCGCCGGGCGTGCCCAAGCCGTCGAACTCGGGCGGGCCGGGGCCACCGTCTATGTCACCGGACGCACCACCCGCACCCAGAACAGCGAGGTCGGCCGGGCGACGGAGACCATCGAGGAGACCGCGGAACTCGTCACCGCGGCCGGCGGCACGGGCATCGCCGTCCCCACCGACCACCTGGACGAGGAGCAGGTCCGCTCCCTCGTCCGGCGGATCGACCGAGAGCAAGGGCGGCTCGACATCCTCGTCAACGACCTCTGGGGTGGCGAACACCTCCTCGTCGCCTCGGTCTTCGGCAAGAAGAGCTGGGAGACCCCGCTCGCCGACGGCCTGCGCATCCTGGATCTCGGTGTCCGCTCGCACGTGATCACCGCGGCGCTCGTGCTGCCGCTCCTGATCCGCTCGGACGCACCGCTGCACGTGGAGATCACCGACGGCACCGCGGTCTCCAACCGCCGCTACCGCGAGAACATGTACTACGACCTCGCCAAGAACGCCCCGATCCGGCTCGCCTTCGGGCTGGGCCAGGAACTGGCGCAGTACGGTGGCACGGCGGTCGCCGTCTCGCCGGGGTTCATGCGCTCGGAGCAGATGCTCGCCCACTTCGGCGTGACCGAGGGGAACTGGCGCGACGCCATCGCCCGGGAACCGTCCTTCGCGATTGCCGAGTCCCCGTACTTCCTCGCCCGCACGGTCGCCGCCCTGGCCGCCGACCCGGACCGGGCCGAACGCTGGAACGGCAGGTCCACCTCCAGCGGGGAACTCGCCAGGATCTACGGCGTCCGGGACGTGGACGGCAGCCGGCCGGATGCCTGGGCGTACTTCGAGGACGTGACCCACGGCGGGAAGGACGCCTCGGCGGACGACTACCGCTGACCCTGCGGCTCCGTCCCGTAGAGCGCGGCAAGGGCGAGTGCGCGCTCGCGGAAACGGGCGCGCAGGCCCGCCGGCGCCAACACCTCCACGTCCGCGCCGAGCCTGCTCAGCTGGTCGAAGGCGACATCCGGTGACTCCGCCGGCAAGTCGAGCGTCACCAGCCCGGTGGCATCCGGCTCGCTCGCGCCGGACAGCGCCTCCTCGATACCGGCCTCGTCGACCACGGCGGGCAGGCGGCGCAAACCCTGCTCCGTCAGGCGCACCGTGACGCTCGTGCGCAGCAGGGTCCGGGCGAACCCGGCCGCGTGCGTCGCCCAGTGCGCGGCCAGGTCGAAAGCCGCATCGCGCACGAACGGTTCCGGCGCGCCGGGAGCCAGTGCCGTGACGCGGTCGACGCGGTAGGTACGCCAGGCCCCGTCACGGCTCGCCCCGTCGGCCGGGTGCCGGGCCACGAGGTACCAGAAGCCCGCTTTGAGGACGAGCCCGTACGGCTCGACCGCACGGGACACGGTGGAGGGCGGCGAGCCGTCGCGGCCCGGCCGCGCATAGGCCAGTTCGACAGTGCGGTCCGACCACACGGCGCGGGCCAGTTCCGGCAGCAGCGCGGGCGTGCACGGCTCCCGAAACCAGGCCGGCGCATCGAGATGAAACCGGCGCACCGACGACTCGGCCGCCGCCCGCACCGACGGCAGCAGGGTGGCCGTCACCTTCAGGCGGGCGCTGTCCGCCGCATCCGACAACCCCAGATCCTGTAGCGCCGTGGGCAGACCGGAAAGGAACAGCGTCTCCGCCTCCGAGGGGTGCAGTGTGGCGAGTCGGGTTCGGTAGCCCGGCGCCAGGTGGTACCCGCCCACTCGGCCGCGCTCCGACCTGACGGGGATGCCGGCCTCCTGCAACGCCTGGACGTCGCGGATCACCGTGCGCTCGGAGACGTCAAACTCGCGGGCGATGGCGGAGGCGGTCAGGCCGGGGCTCAACTGGATGAGCAAGGCCATACGGATCAGGCGGGCGGCACGCATGGCCCAATGATCGTGGACACCGCCACCGACACGGCGTCCGGTTGGACGGATTCCGCTCGCCACGCCCGCCGTTCGCGGGATCGGCCGGAGCGGGCCCGGCCGGGGACGGCGGGATCGACGTCGTCGGCAACCGCGCGTCGGCGTCGGACCGAGTCCGCCTGCGAGGCGGGGGTCCATGACGCGGGACCGGAGGTCAGCGGCGTCCCGCCTTGATGGCGTCGACCACGTCTTTCGCCTCCTTGAGACTCGCGCCGGTGGTCTCCCGGTGGACCTTGATCGCCTGCATCGTCCGGCCTTCGTCCACGAGCGCCCGGATCTGGGCGAGTTCCGAGTCGTCCTCCTCGATGCCGAGGTGACGCAGAATCAGATCGAGTTTCCGCTCCACCCGGACGAGCCGGCTCTCCACGGTGCGATCGGTGCCGAACATCATGCCCCGAAGTCTATTACTGCAACGGTGTTTGCCCGTCGGGGTGGGAGTGGGTCGGGGCTCGCCGGTCGCCGTCGTAGGTGCGCGGCCGACCGGCGCTCGCCGTCAGCCCTCGATGTCCTCCAGCTTCCGGGCGATGCGTTCGAGGGCGCCGAGGTCCTCGGGCGGGAGCCGGTCGATGAAGTGGCGTCGCACCGAGGCGACATGCGCCGGGGCGGCGGTCTCGAGCGTGTCCAGGCCGTGGTCGGTGAGAATGAGGAAACATCCTCTGCCGTCCGCCGGGTCGGGCGCACGTTGCAGGAGGCCGCGGGCTTCCATCCTGGTGGCGTGTCGGGAGAGCCGGCTGCGGGACCATCGCATCTTGGTGGCCTGTTCCCGCAGGGTGCTGGTGTGGTCGGGCCGCTCCGACAACGTGCTGAGCACCTCGTAGTCGGGCTCGGAGAGCCCGATCGCGGCCAAGTCACGCGCCGTGGCGGCCTGCACGGCGACCACCATGCGCCGGTAGGCCCGCCACGCCCGCTCTTCGTCCGGATTCAGCCAGCGCACATTCTCGGTCGAGGATTTCTTTGACATGTAATCAATCTAGCGGTTACTTTCGTTTCCATGTCAACGAAAACGCCGCGCGTCCTCGTCCTCGTGTGCAGCACCCGGCCCGGCGCCCTCGGCCCGGCGGTCGGCACGTGGTTGATCGAGACGATCACGCCTCGCGCCGGGGAACTCGACGTCGAACTCGTGCCCATGGCCATCGGCGACCTCGACCTGCCCTTCCTGGACGAAGAGGAGCATCCGTCGTCGGGCCTCTACGCGCACGAACACACCAGACGATGGAGCGCGCTCGTGGACGCCGCGGACGGCTTCATCGTGGTGACGCCGGAGTACAACCACGGAATGCCGGCGACCCTGAAAAACGCGCTCGACTACCTCGGTCGCGAGTGGGCATGGAAACCGATCGGCTTCGTCAGCTACGGGAACACCTCCGCAGGCACGCGCGCGGTCCAGCACGCCAAGCAGGTGGTGACCACACTGCGCCTGGTGCCGCTGGGACGCACGGTCGCGATACGCATCGGAGACGCGGTCGAAGACGGACGGATCCGCCCGAGCGCCACCCTCGCCGCCGCGGCCGTCGGTGTCCTGGACGAACTGGTCCGGGTCGCCCACGCCCTACGCCCGATGCGCGAAGGGGCACACCCCGACCTGCGGCCCGGCCCGCTGCCGGGTTCCTACCTGAGGCGGCTGACGCCTGATGACGCTGCCGAGGTCACGGTGGTGCAGCGGTGCTGCTGGGTGGACGAGGCCCTTGCCAACGACACCCTGGCCATCCCGGCCCTGCACGAGTCGCCGGAGCAGACAGGCGAGTGGCTGGCAACCTGGCACGCCATGGGATTGTGGCGGGACGGCCGGCTGCTGGGCATGGTGCGGGCCCGACGCGTCGACACCGACTGGCACCTGGGCCGCCTCGGCGTCGTACCCGACCTGCGAGGCCGGGGACTGGGCCGTTGGCTGTTGCGCACCGCCGAAGCCGCGGCCGACCCGAGCTGCCGCCGCCTCGTGCTGCACACCGGCGTCCACAGCCGCCGGAACATCGCCCTCTATCAGGGCGAGGGATACCAGTCGGCGTCACACACCGACGATGACGGAACCGCCCGCCTCACCAAGGACATAACCCCGCCGGCCGTAGCGTAGACCCCGCCCGCCGGCGAGCGACGTTCAACCAGGTCAGGGCTCGGATCGAGGGCCGGTTCGGTCGAGTGGAGCCCCGGGCCGGTGTCCGCGCCCACCTGATCGGGCTGCCGTCGAACGTCGAGCGCAAGAACCGCCGGCAGTCGGCCGAACAGCCCGATCGCGCCCGCCCCGGACCGATGCAGCGGCTGCCGCGGCACCCACACCGGGACGCCGACGCCATCCGGGCGTGCTCAGCAGGAGTGCAACGGCAGTACGCCGGTACCGCAGGACGCGTCGAGGCCTCCCCGGGTCGAAGTCTTACCGGCCTACGCCACCAGCCGGGGAAGGGCACTGATCGACGGCCGGCCCCACCTGCCCGAGCACCCCTGGCGTGGTGATCCCGAACGCCGTCACGCTGCCGGGATACCCGACAACGTACGGTTCGCGACCAAGCCCCACCCGGCCCGGGAGCCACGTCCGCAACCGAATCTCATGGCACCGGCACATCACTCTGGCCATGCTCGCCCTTATCTTCCTTGCAGCCAACGCCGCCGGTCAGGCCCCCAACCGGCCTGACGAACCCACCACTTGGCCCGCAGCCTCGAACCGCTCCCGCTGACCGTCCCGGGGATCCGCCGGCTACTCGCGATCGTCGTCGACCCACCGGCCCCGTCAGCGACCGGGGTGCCGCACTGGCCCACCTGGCGCAGACGCCACCAGACAGCAGCCCGACACAGCCATTACCGGCGACGATCCGCCGACAAGGCGGCTGGATAGATCACGAAACCAGCCGGCCGGGCCGGGGTCGGGGCCGGGCCGGGTGCTTGCGGCAGGCGTCGTGTTTCGGTCGGGAGGTCGGAGCCGGCCAGAGCCGCGGTGCGGGCCGCCGCCGGGCGTGTGGGGCTCCGAAACTCGAGGCTCGCGGCGAGGCGCGGGCTTTGCTCGGCGGAAAGCCGGCCGGTAGCGGCGGGCGGGGAGGGCGGCGCGGTTGGGCCCGCCGCGTGCTTTCCCGAGTGGGTCGGGCGTTTGCGGCGGGCGTTGCGCTGCGGTCGGGGTGCGGGCGGGTCGGAGTCGCCGGGCCGGCCGCCGCCGGCGTGCGGGGCTCCGAGACTTGGGGCCCTGGTGAGACGCGCATGTGGCTCGGCGGAAGACCGGCCGGCAGCGGGAGGGCGGGGGAGGGGTCGGGTTGGGTCTTCCGGGGAGCATTGCCGAGTGGATCCAGCGTGCTTCCGGGGGAGTTGGGGTTCGAAGCCGGATCGCGATGGGTGGTTCGAAGCCTTGAGTTTCGGTGAGCTGCGGTTTTGCGTGGTCGGGGCGGAGAATCGGGTGTCGAGTGCCGGTTTCGTGCGCCTGGGGCTCCTCGACGGCGGTGGGAGAGACCGAAACTACCCGGTCGAGTCGGTTTCGCGCGCTTCGGCCTCACGCAGGCCGGCGAAGACGACCAAAACTGCCCAGTGAGGGCCGGTGGGGGCCGAAACCGGATCCCGAGGCACCCGAAACGGCTCTCCTTCTGCTCCGACCTGCCGTTTTCTCTCACTTCGGCGCCGCGGCACCCAACGCCGTCCGGTTTCGTAAGCCTTCGTCACTCACAAGCCCACCGCACACAGAAACGCCCCGGCCACTCGCAAGGGCCCCCGGCAAACCCAACCCGACCCCTCACCCCTCCCCGCCGCTGCCGGCCGGGTTTTCCGCCGAGCAAAGTGCAGCTTTCGTCGGGGGCTTCGGGCCTTGGAGCCCCGCACGCCGGCGGCGGCCGGCCCAGCGACTCTGACCGGCCCCGCACAGGCCCCACCCGACCGAGGCGCAACGCCCGCCGCACACGCCCGACCCAACCGCACCGCCCTCCCGCCCGCCGCTGTCGGCCGGACTTCGCCGACCAACGCGCGTATCACCGGAAACCCGGGGCCTTGGAGTGACAACAGCCAGGCGGGGGTCCCCACGGACCGTATGGCTCTTCGAGTTCAGCGCAGAAGGA
Source organism: Embleya sp. NPDC020630 (assembly GCF_044334985.1). Taxonomy (NCBI): domain Bacteria; kingdom Bacillati; phylum Actinomycetota; class Actinomycetes; order Kitasatosporales; family Streptomycetaceae; genus Embleya; species Embleya sp. NPDC020630. Next base: position 150,236 of record NZ_JBIRUB010000018.1, on the reverse strand, counting down.
CGGGCAGTGCAGACTATTGCGAACTCGCCCATAACACCCCATTGACCACTTTCGGAGTAATGGGACCTCCTCGCGCCGACGTCGTCGGCGCGAACAGCCGCCCCCCCGGCACGCGCAGCGCCTTTCCCCTGGCCGGCCGCAGGGCCGTTTTGCCGTCCATGGCGCATGGCGCATGGCGCCGTCGACAGCCGACCGGCCGGCCGCAGTTGCCGCGCGCATCATCGAGGGCAGAGCGGTGTCGCGCGCGGTCGAGCGGTTCCCCGGCCGCCCGTTCGCCGGCCGCGCGCAGCCTCCACCGATGTCTGCGCCCGTGACGACGAGGGTCTGCCCGGCCGCTCCGAAGCCGTCATCCGTATCGCCCCGAACCCGACCGCTCGATCCGCCGCCGACCAGCGAGAACACCGCATCCCCGCACGACCCGGCACCTCATGCCGAACAGTACGTTCCGGCAACGGACTTCGGGAGGGGACGACCTCCGGCAACTCGCCGCCCCGTGCTCGAACGGGCGCGGCCGTCGCCCCCTGTGGCGTGCCACCATGTGTGGATCACGACAGGGGGCGATGATGCGAGACGGGCTGCGGATCAGCGTGTTGGGCGAGGTGAGAGCCACGTTCCAGGACCAGGTCGTGGACCTGGGAGGGCTTCGGCAGCGCGCGGTGCTGGCCCTTCTGCTGGTGGCACGGGGCGGGATCATCACCAGTGACCGGCTGGTCGACGGGGTGTGGGGCGGATCGCCGCCGCCGAGGGCGCAGGGCGCGCTGCACGCGTACGTCTCGCATCTGCGACGCCGGCTCGAACCCGGGCGGGAGGCCAGGTCTCGCAGCGGCTTCATCGTCAGCGAGGGCTCCGGATACGTCCTGCGGATACCGGATGAGGCAGTCGACGCGTGGTGCTTCGAACAGTCACTGCGGCATGCCGCCACGATCACCGACCCGGCCGAGGTGGTGCGGGTGCTCGAGGGCGGACTGGCGCTGTGGCGAGGACCGGCGTTCGCCGAGTACTCGGCGGAGTTGTGGGCCCGGGGGGAGACCGCACGGCTGGCGGAGTTGCGTGAGGTGGCTCGTGAGCGGCTGCTCGCCGCACGCCTCGAGCGTGGTGAGGATACGGTCCTCGTGCCGGAGATCGAGGCACTGATCGGACAGGACCACCTGCGCGAGGAACGCTGGCGTCTGCTCGCCCTGGCCCTCTACCGTTCGCACCGGCAGGGCGACGCGCTGAGCGCGTTGCGGCGCGCCAGACAGGTCCTTGCCGAGGAACTCGGGACCGATCCCGGCTTCGCTCTGCGCACCCTCGAAGCGGACGTTCTCGCACAGTCACCCGCGCTCGACCGGCCTGCGGCCACCGGATCGGCGCACCGAGAGACAGCGACCGCGGCCCCGGAGGGGACGCGAATACAGCCGGCCGGCGCAGCCCGATCGGCTTCCCGGGGCGCGGACGTCCTGGTGGACCGGGACCGGCAACTGAGCGAACTGGGCGACTGTCTGGCCGGTGCGCTGAAGGGCAGGGCCGGCATGGTTTTCGTGGAGGGCCCCGCCGGTATCGGCAAGAGCCGTCTACTCGCCGAGGTCCGCCGACTGGCCGCCGAACATGACGTGCTGACGCTGACCGCGCGCGGCAGCCAGCGTGAGAAGGACTACGGATACGGCGCTGTGCGCCAACTCCTCGAACGCCTGGTCGCCAGACGCGGCGGCGAACTGATGACCGGAGCCGCCGCCGCGTCCACCGCGGTCTTCGACCCCGACGCGGCCGACCCCGGCCACCAGCCCGACAGCTACGCGGTCCTGAACGGCCTCCATCAGTTGACCCTCAGGCTCGCCGCCGAACGCCCCCTCCTCCTGGCGATCGACGACCTGCAGTGGTGCGACACCGGCTCGCTCCGCTTCCTGGCCCATCTCGCGGGCCGCCTCGAAGGACTTCCCATCCTCATCGCCGTCACCCTGCGTACCGGCGAACCGCACCACGACGGGGAGCTGCTGGCCGAACTCGCCGACAACACCGCGGCCTTGCGGATCCACCCCACTCCGCTCACGCCGGCGGGCGTGGCCGACGTGGTCCGCGACGCGCTGGGCGAGCCCCCCGACGCGACGTTCGCCGAGGCCTGCCACCGGGCCACGTCCGGCAACCCCCTCCTATTGCGCCAGTTGGTACGGGCGCTCCAGTCACGCGGCATCCGGCCCGAGGCCGCCCACGCCGGCACCGTCACCTCCGTAGGGTCCAGGGCCGTCTCGCAGTTGGTTCTCAGCCGCCTCGCCCGGCTGCCCGCCGACGCGACGATCGTGGCCCAAACGGTCGCCGTTCTCGGCGACGGCGCGACACTGCCCGACGTCGCCGCCGTCATGGACGTGTCCGAAAACGAGGCGGCGAACGCCATCGCGCCCTTGGTCCGGGCCGAAATCATCCGCGACCACTACCCGTTCGGCTTCGTGCACCCCCTCGTGGCAGACGCGGTCTACCGGGATCTGCCGCCCGGCGAACGACAACTGCGGCACGAGCGGGCCGCCCGCATCCTGCACGCCGCGGCCTCACCCCCCGAGCAGACGGCGGCCCACCTGCTGCTCACCCCGCACCGCGGCGACCCCTGGGTCGTCGACATGTTGTGCACCGCCGCCCGGGAAGCCGCGGGCCGCGGTGCCGCCGACGCCGCGGCCACCTACCTCACCCGCGCCCTGCGGGAGCCGCCCGGCCCCGCCCGACAACCCGAGGTGCTTCTCGAACTCGGCCGCGCCGAGACCCTCGGCAACGGTCCCGCCGCCGTGGAACACCTGCGTCAGGCCTACGAGACGCTGACCGACCCGCCGCGCCGGGCCGCTGCGGCGCTTCTCCTGTCCCGGATCCTGGTCTTCGCCGGCCGACAGGGTCAGGCGACCGAGTTCGCCCGAGGTGCCGCGGCCCGGCTGCCCGCCGAACTGAAGGACGAACGGCAGGGCCTGCTGGCGCTGGAGCGGATGAGCGCCTACATGCACGGCCTGGACCGGCAGCCGTGGCGCAGCCCGCAGGACGCCGTCATCGACGGCGACGGCTCCGGCGCCCGGATGCTCGCCGCCTACCTGTCCTGGGAAGCGGCCCAGGACGGGAGCGAACGCAGCGGGGCCGTCGCGCTCGCCCGCTCGGCCGTCGCCGACGGTGTACTGCTGGACGCTGGGGAAGAGCTGCTCTGGTACGCCGCCGTCATCGTCCTGCACCTGGCGGACGAGGAGGTCGGAGAGCTGTGGGGCGCGGCACTGGCCCGTGCCGACGAGCGCGGCTCGCTGTTCTCCGTCCTCTCGACCCACATGTGGCGGGGTTTCACCCAGTGGGACCGGGGAGATCTCCGAGGGGCACTCCAGTCCCTCACGATCTCCGTGGAGCTGCACCAGGCGTGGGGCCTCGCACCCGGTGCCTCGCGAGTCTGGGACATCCTGACGGGGGTTCTGCTGGATCTGGGCGATACCGCCGGTGCCCGTGCGTGCCTGGATCGCATGCGCGCCTCGGCCGGGGATGCCGAGGGCGACCTCCTCACCAGGGAGACGCAGGCCCGGGTGCTCATCGCGGAAGGGCGTCACGACGAGGCGCTCACCGGCTTGGACGCCGCCCGGCGGCTACCGTCGTCCGTGGTCAACCGTGCCTGGTGGCCGTGGGCGCCGCTGCGTGTGCAGGCGCTGGCGGGTGTCGGCGAACGGGCCGAGGCGGAGACCCTTGCCCGGGAGGAGCTCGCGCTGGCCCGCCGATGGGGCGCGCCGAGCATGCTGGGTCGGTCCTTGCGGGTGCTGGGCGAACTGCGCGGCGCCCACGGGGTGCCCGAACTCCGGGAGGCGGTGACGCTGCTCGCGCCCGGTTCCGCCCGTCTCGAACATGCCCGTGCCCTGTACTCCCTGGCGGTCCACGGCCCCGCCCGGGAGGCCGAGTCCGCCTTGCGCCGGGCGTACCCCATCGCCGAGCGCTGCGGGGCCGCCAGCCTCCTGCGGTCGATCGGCGACCTCATGGGCAGGCGTAGGTGAAGGTGGCCGACGCGTCCGTCGGGTCGGGCGACAGGATCTCCAGGGTGGCGGTCGCCTGCACGGTCCCGTGGCCGTCGAAGGTCCAGCGCAGGACGACGTCCGTCCGGTGCGCGTCCCGGGCGACCCGCTGCCGGAGAACGCCGGAAACCGTGCCGTCGCTGCGCTTCCAGCGGTAGTCCACCGTGCCTGCGCGGCCGTTGGTGTGCAGGGTGCCGACGACCGTGGCGGTGCCGTCGCAGGCCGGACCCGCGGCGTCGGCGTGGACGGTGGCTCCGGTCACGGCGAGCGCGGGTGCGTACCGCTGCCAGGCGAGGTAGCCCAGTACCGCGATCAGCACGACCGCCGGCAGCAGCCAGCCGCCGAGGACGCCCCTGCGCGATCGGCGTCGGCGTGGGACGTCCTGCGGCCTCGGGCCCGGGGATGAGGTGCCGTGCCAGACGCTCGCCACCCGGCCGTCGGTGCGGTCCGTCGGGGTGGGCACTCCGGGGCCGAAGCGGGTCGCCCCCTCCGACCCGGGTGCGATGGGTTCGGGGGTGTGGAGTGTGGTGGCGAGGGTGGTGGGAGGAAGTCGTACGGTGCCGCCTTCGTCCGTGCGGGGGAGGCGCATGGTTGGCCCGGGTGCGACGGGTTCCCAGGTGTGGAGCGTGGCGGCGAGGGTGGCGGGTGGCAGTCGTACGGTGCCGACCTCGTCCGCGCGGGGAAGGCGCACGGTGCTCTCGTCGGGGATGTCCTGAGGTGTGGTCATCCGGCATCTCCTCTCCTTCGTACGGCGTGGATCCCCGGACTCTCAGCGGGGCGGATTGCAGCCGCGGGGCGCCGAGACGGTCACGAAGGCACCGTTGCCGGAACCGGCGGCCGGGCCGGTTGAGACCTTGACGCCGAGGTAGGGCGAGCGTTCCGGGGTGATGAACGTGTGGGTGTACCTGCCGGAGACCTGTGTCCGCCCCTTGGGAAGGGCGACCGCGTCGGTGGCGACCACCGTCCCCACCGCCCTGGCGGAGGAACCGGTGAACCAGGTCAGGTTGAGCGTTCCGTCGGCGGCCCCGTCGGTCAGTACGGTCACGGAAGCCACCAGGGCGCACCCGGAGGCCGACGGACCGCTCGCGTCGATCTTCACGGAGACGACGTGGAGTTCCGGTGCCGGGGTGGCGGGCGGCACGATGGTGCCCCCGCCCGAGGTACCGCCGCTGCTCGCGCCTCCCGAGGTGCCGGTGCCTGCGCCCGACGATCCGCCCGACGATCCGCCGGATCCGCCCGACGGCCTGCCCGAGGCGCCACCGCCGGTGGTGCCGGAACCGGACGAGTTACCGCCTCCCCCGCCACTCGACGAACCACCGGGGAGGTCGTCATGGCCCGCTGGGCTGTCCGTGCCCGGCGGTGCCGTGCTCGGGGCCGACGGCTCGTCGGTCGCCTCCTGCGCCGAAGCGGACACGCTGGGCGCTCCGGTCGTCGACGGCTCGTTGCTCGCGGTTGCGCTCGCGGAAGCACTGCCGGATGGCGAACCGGACGTCGAAGGACCGGACATCGCCACCGGTTCGTTCACCGAGTGATCGCTGCCCACGGCCACCGCGGTCATGGCGATCCCACCGAGCAGCAGCGTGCCGGCGGCCATCCCGGCCAGGGCCTTTCCCTTCCGGTTCAGCGGCGGACGACTGTGTTTGCCCCGGGCCGGGCCGGGCCCGGAGCCGGGGGTGGCGCTCGATACAGGGCCGGGGCCGAGATCGGTGGTGGCCGGCGCCGTGGTGTCCGAGGCGCCGCCGGGGTCGGCCCGGGGGAACAGCAGGGGGAGCAGGGCCGCCAGCGCGGCGAGTTTGCGCTGCCCCCGTTCCTCCCAGTCCTCGCCGTAGGCGGCTGTCGCCACGACTTCGAGTTCGGCTACGAAGTCCGCAGCGGTGGCCGGACGTTTCCCGGGCGTCTTGGCGAGACCGCTGCGGATCAACGGACGCACCCGCTCGGGGGCGAGCTCGTCCGGGACGGGCGCCCCCATGTGCTGCATCGCCAGTTCCCTGAGGGTCTCGCCGGCATACGGCTTGGCGCCGGTGAGGCACTCGAAGAACGTGGCGGTCGCCGCGTACACATCGGTCGCGGGACTCGCCGGCCGGCCGGTCCACTGCTCGGGCGCCATGTACATGGGGGTACCGGCCGATTCCCCGGCATCCCCACTGGGCACCGCAATGCCGAAGTCGACCAGCTTGGACGTCCCGTCGGCGGCGATCAGGACGTTGTCGGGCTTGTAGTCCCGATGCACCACCCCGGCCGCATGGGCGGCGGCAAGGCCGAGCAGCGATCCCTTGAGTACGGCGAGTGCCGCCTCGGGCTCGGTGGCGCCCTCCTGCCCGAGCAGCGCACGGAGCGGAATGCCGTCCACCAGCTCCATGACGATCGCCGCACCGAGGGACGTCTCCACGTACTCGTAGAACTCGACCACATAGGGGGACCGAAGGGTGCCCAGCAGCTTGGCCTCGGCGCGGAACCCGGCGAGGAACGTGCTGTCGCCGCGCAGCCGTTCCGACAGGTACTTGATCGCCACCGGCGACCCGGTCCCGTCGTGCCGGGCGAGCATCACGCGGCCACTCGCGCCCGAACCCAGCTCCCTCGACGGCGTGTATCCGGGAATCATCCACGGGTCCGCGCCGGGTCCGTCGGCCGCGGGGAAGACCTGCGGCCCGCTCATGCGACACGTCCGTCCACGGCGAGGCCGCCGAGGTGCGCCTCGGACACCCGGGAGCCCCACGCGCGGCGCGGGCCGTGAACAGGCGCCCCCTGGAGCACACCGCCACGGTGGGCACCGACGACCGTCGGATTCAGCATTTCTTCCGTCCTCGTTCTGTCGGATGGGCGTGAGTTGCCCTCCTGTACATGGTTCGATGCCGGTCTTGCGGCTCGCTTGCATCCGCTTCGCAAGGTCCGGAATTCCGGACGGGGACGGCTCGGTGGGCCTGCCCTGACCGCGCTTGTTGTTGCCATCTCGTCCCGGTGCCTATTGCTGCGTTCCGGTCGTCATTCGGAAATGATCGTGCCGGGCGTATTCCGGGTGCAGTCGACATTGCGACGTCCGCCATTTTGCGTACCGGAGGGAGGGCCGAACCGACGGTGGCCGGTGCCGGCACCACGGTCCGGCCGTCGGCGGGCGGAGGCCGTCAGAGCTCGTCCAGGATCCTTCCCTTGGCCAGCTCGAATTCCACAGGCGTCAGGGCACCCGAGATCAGCAGCGCCTGCAGGCGTTCCAGTCGCACGAGTGAATCGCCGGTCATTGCCAGAGACTCGTCCGCCGCGAGGGCCCGGTGGAGCTGCAGGTGGCGGAACATGCCCACGGCCCGCCCGGTCACCACGGCGTTCGGGCGGGCGGGGCGCGCGAACGGGTCGAGGGGGCCACCCCGAAGGCCCGCCGCGAGCAGAAAGGCGCTCAGGATTCCCGTGATCGAAGATATCGGCAGTGCGAACGCCCATAGAGTGGTTCCTGCAGGGCATTCACGCTTCGACACGTAAACCCCGCCGGACGAACAACTACCGGTGCGCATCAATTGATAGAAACTGTACGCGGCGACTGCCAGCGAGACGAGAAGAAAAAGGCCACCGATACCGGCGCGTAGAAAGGATTTCATGATCCCGGATTCCCTTGAAGGCGTGGCTCGCGAGCCGGCGAAGGACGCCGGTGTCCCGTCCACATCGGTCGGCCCACCGCGAGGCCCCGCCGTAGTGTCACGAACAGTCCCTTCCGCGCTGATCCGTACGGGCGGGTGGCAGCGCGAAAGCCGGAAGGCGCGGACGCCGCCTGCGTGTTCCCGGCTTCGGCCGGGCCCCGTTCCGGTGGACGAACCCCCGGCTGAGCCAACTCTCCTCCGCCCCCTTGCGGTGGACTTGCGACCGACTGGCAGTCGAGACCCACGAAACCGGCACTCGACACCCGATTCTCCGTCCCGACCACGCGAAACCGCAGGTCACCAGAACTCAAGGCTTCGCACCCACCCATCGCGATTTGGTTTCGAACCCCAACTCCTCCCGAAGCGCTCCGGATTGACTCGGGAAGGTCCCCCGGGAGACCCGACCCGCCCCCTCCCGCCGCTACCGGCCGGTTTTCGCCGACCAAAGCGTGGATCTCACCGGAAGTCCGGAGTCTCGGAGCCCCGCACGCCGGCGGCGGCCGGCCCGGCGACTCTGACCGGCCCCGCGCCGGCACCACCCGGCTGAGGCGCAACGCCCGCCGCACACACCCGATCCACTCGGGAAGGTGCCCGGCGGATGCGACCGCGCCGCCCTCTCCGCCCGCCGCTGCCGGTCGGGTTTCGCCTTGGCTATTGGGTGAGTTGGGCTTGGAAGACGGCGGGGTTGAAGTATGCCTTGGCTTCGCGGATCAAGCCGGTGGTGTCGTCGAGGTCGTAGATGTTGATGCCGGACCAGTTGACGGGTTTGCCGTCCGGGGTGACGGCGGCGCCGTACCAGGTGACGGCGACGTGGTTGCCGACGGTGTGAGCTTGGGTGGGAGTCAGGCCCAGGAAGGGGTGGAAGTTGGGTATGACGGAAGCGATGAAGGTGCGGATGGCGGTGCGTCCGGTGATCGGCGGAGTGCCGATGGGGTCGTGGAAGACGCCGTCTTCGGCGAAGGCGGCGGCCCAGGTGTCGGCATCGCCGTCCTGGGAGGCGCGGAAGAACTGGAGGACGGCTGGGGGCATTGCCGGGAAGGTCATGATGGGGTCCTTGTTGGTTGTTGGTTGTTGGTTGTTGGTTGTGGGTCGTGGGGTCGTGTTGTCGGGGGCCTCACCGTGTTGTGGTTGTCGGTTGGGGAGCGGGCGGCTTCGCCGTGGCCCGGGTCCTTCCGTGGCGGTGTGAGGCGACGTGGATGAGCAGCACGATGGTTGCGGCGAGTGCGGTGAGGGCGCAGATGCCTTGCCAGCCCAGTCGGGTGTAGGTGTGGATGCCCAGCCAGGAGCCCGCGCTGCCGCCGAGGAACGAGCAGGTCATGTACGCGGTGTTGAGCCGGCTGCGCGCTTCCGGGCGCAGCGCGAAGATGCGTGCCTGGTTGGCGACTTGGCCGCATTGGATGGCGACGTCCAGCAGGAGCAGGCCGGCCGCCAGGGCGGTGAGTCCGATGACGCCGGCGAGGGATCCGAGGGTCAGGATCGCGGCGGCGGCGAGGGTGGCCAGGGCGCAGGAGAGATTCACACGGGCGGGGCCGTGGTGGTCGACCAGGCGTCCGGCGGCCGGTGCGTAGAACATGCCGGCGGCGCCGATCAGGGCCAGTAGTCCGACGGTCTGGGTGTCCAGGTCATAGCGGGGGCCGGTGACCAGCAGGGCGAGTGCGGTCCAGACGGCGCTGAAAGCGCCGAAGAGGATGGCCTGGTAGAGCGCCGAGCGGCGCAGGGCGGGCTCGGTGCGCAGCATGCGCAGGGTGTCCGCGAGCAGCGTCGGGTAGCTCTCGTGCCCGGACGCGGCGGTGGCCGGGAGGGCGCGAGCGAGGACGACTGCCAGGAGCGCGGTGAGTGTGGCGGCGATCAGGTACGGCGCCCGCCAGCCCAGGTGTTCGCCGGCGATGCCGCCGAAGGTGCGGGCGAGCAGGATTCCGCCGATCAGGCCGCCTTGCAGGGTGCCGATGATTCGGCCCCGGTGCTCGGGGGCGACCAGGCCCGCGGCCATCGGCAACAGCACCTGAGGGACGACGGTGGCGATGCCGACCGCGGTGCCGGCGGCGAGGAGTACGCCGAACGCGGGGGCGAGACCCGCGACGAGCAGCGCACACGAGGTCACCGCGAGCAAAGTGGTGATCAGCGGTCGGCGCGGCAGTCGGTCGCCGAGGGGGACCAGCAGGAAGATCCCGAGCGCGTAGCCGAGTTGGGTCAGCGTCGCCACCGCCGCCGCTGTGTCGGGGGTGAGGTCGAGGCCGTCCGCGACGAGCGGGCCGAGGGCCTGCGGGAAGTACACGTTGGCCACCGAGACGCCGCAGGCCAGGGCCATCAGCAGGGACAGTCGCCGGCGCGGCTCGCCGGGCGGTGAGGACTGATCGGTCGGGGACATCACATTCCTCCAAACGAACGAACCAGATAGTTCGGAAGCTCGTAGGAGAGCCTGGCACGCCACCGCGCCCTCGTCAAACGAACCGGTTCCTTACAATCGCTCCATGGCCTACGACTCTGCGGCAACCAAGGAACGCATCCTGGCGGCGGCGACCGCCGAATTCGCCGCGCACGGCGTCGCCGGCGCACGGGTGGATCGCATCGCAGCCCAGGCCGAGGCCAACAAGCGGGCCATCTACGAGTACTTCGGCGACAAGCAGCAGCTCTTCGCCGCCGTCCTCGAACGCCTCATGGCCGACCTCGCCCGAGACGTCCCGCCCGGCGACGACGACCTGCCCGCCTACGCGGAACGCCTCTTCGACCACCACCGCGCCCACCCCGAGGCGCTACGCCTGCTCATGTGGGAAGCCCTCGAACTCGGCGACCGGCCCGTCCCCGCCGAGGACGCCCGCACCCGTCACTACCAGGACAAGATCCGGGCCGCCACCACCGCACACCCCGACGACGACCCGCGCAGCCGGCTCTTCTTCACCCTCGGCCTGGTGGCATGGACCCTGACCATGCCGCACCTGCGGCGCATGATCCTCGGCCCCGACACGACCCTCGACCACCTCCGCCCCGCCATCGCCAACGCGGTCGAGGCCCTGCCCACCGAACGCACACCGGGCGAACCGGCGTAGGACCGCCCACGGCTCCGCCCCGCTGCCGGGCGGATGGGAGGCGGTTCCCGCCGCGAACGGCCGCTCCGCGGTGGGCGGTTCCGGGGCAGCCCCGGAACGGGGTTCCTTGCCGAGGGCGGTGTTTGCGCGGGAGTCGTCCCGCCGTGCGAGGCTGCATGCCATGGCGCCTGCGACCGTCCGAGGACTTGTTCTCCCCGCCCGGCTGGCCTCGCTCATCGAGCGTGGCCTCTGGCGGCACCCCGGGGACGCGGTGTCGGCGGAGGTCATCCCGTGGTTCGAGGATCCGCTCGTCTTCGTATCGAACCCCGAGCAGATGGAGTTCGAGTCCCGATCGATGGACATGTTCGCGGACGATCCGCGCTGCGCCTTCTTTCGCGAGGCACGCGGAAGCACCGCCACCGAACCGCTCGAACTTCCCTGGCTCGACGTCGAACAGGCGGTGCTGGTCGCCGTCAATCGCAACCCTGGGGACGACGTTGCCCTGGCGCTCGACTACCGGACGGAACCAGCGGATCCCCGTGTTGTCGGCAGTGACTTTTGGACGGATCCCGGCCTGTGCCGGTGGCGGGTTGTGGCACCCACCTTCTCGGCCTTCGCCGCGCGATTGGGCCTGTAGCAACGCCAACGGCCTCGACCGTCGAGACGGTCGAGGCCGGGGCCGCGCCTCCCGATCGCGGAGGGAGGCGCGGCTGTTCGGGGTGCTCTTCGAGCATCGGCAGAGGGGGACGGGCCAGGTGTGGGTCCCAGCGACTCCGGTCGCCGGCCCCACCCCCGGCGCCGCCGCCTACAGCAGGTCCACCGCCGCGTATGCCTGCCCGCCCGACAGCAGGGCGTAGCCCGGGCCGCGGTCGAAGAAGGGCTCGACCTCGGGGCGGGCCGTGCGGATCGACTCGCGCAGTGCTTCCGTTGCCGCCTCGTCGACCGCCAACTCGTCGCCCTCGCCCGTCAGGACGACGCCGTAGTCGTCCGCCGCCGCCGCCCGCGAGACCTTGCCCCACTGGACGTCGCGCAGGACCGACTCGGTCTTGCGGTTGAGCGGGTCGCCCCAGCCGCCGCCGCCCGTCGTGCGGATCCGGATCACCTCGCCGGCCTTGACCGGCTCGTCGTCGACCAGGCCCTCCATCTCGCGCTCGTTCGGGCCGCCCGGGTCGATCACGACCTGGAAGGGACGGCCGGCCTTGCCGCCCTTGACGCCCCAGCAGGACAGGATCGAGCGGTCGGCGATCGACATGAACGACGCGTCGAGCAACATCCGGATGTGCTTCTCGTAGCCGAGGCCGCCGCGGAACTCGCCCGGGCCGCCCGAGTCGGCCGCCAGGCCCAGGCGTTCGACCAGGAACGGGAAGCGCGACTCGGTGAACTCGGTCGGCAGGTTGCGCGAGTCCGGAACGACGTGGATCGTGTCCTCGCCGTCCGCGTAGTAGCGCCCGCCCGAGCCGCCGCCGAGCACCTCGCGCATCAGGTACGAGCGGCCTTCCGCGTCGTGCCCGTACACGCCGGTGTAGCGGATCGTCTCCTGGTCGGCCGGCATCCGGCCGTCGACCGCCTTGGCCAGTACGCCGGAGAGCACGCCGAGCAGGCGCAGGATGACGAAGGTGCGCGCGTTGGTCGGCGCCGGGAAGATCGGCGTGAGCAGCGTGCCCTTCTCCGGGAACTTCATCTCGATCAGCGGCACCACGCCCTCGTTGACGTCGAGTTCGGCCATCCGCTCGGGGGTGTCCGCGAGGTTGCGCAGGATCGGGGCGAGCCACTTCTTGAGGAAGTTGCCGTCCGCGTAGTCGCCGCAGTGGTTGATCGGACCCTTGGCCTGCTTCGACGTACCCGTGAAGTCGATCAGGATCTTGTCGGGCGTCTTGGTCAGGGTGATCCGCTGCGTGTGCAGCATCGGCTCGTCCACGCCGTCGTGTTCGGCGTAGTCCTCCCAGACGTACTCGCCGTCGGGGATCTTGGACAGGATCTCGCGACGGTAGGTCTCGGTGGTCTTGTCCAGGATCGCGTCGAAGCACGCCTCGACGGTCTCGCGGCCGTAGCGCTCGAAGAGTTCGCCGAGCCGGCGCGAACCCATCAGGCACGCCGAGCACTCGGCGTCCAGGTCGGCGGCGAGCGAGTCGGGCATCCGCGAGTTGCGGGTCATGATGCGCAGCGCGGCCTGGTTCGGCACGCCCTGGTCCCACAGCTTGATCGGCGGGACCATCAGGCCCTCTTCGTACACCGTCGTCGCGCCCGAGGGCATCGACCCGGGGCAGCAGCCGCCGATGTCGTCGTGGTGCCCGAACGCCTGGACGAACGCGACCACTTGGCCGTCCGCGAAGACCGGGACGGTGACGCACAGGTCGGGCAGGTGGCCGATGCCGCCCTCCGACTCGTACACGTCGTTGTGGAAGAACACATCGCCCGGACGCATCGTCTCCAGCGGGAAGTCGCGGGCGATGGGGTGCACCAGCGCGGAGTACGAACGGCCCGTGAGCTTGCGCAACTTGCGGTCGTGGATACCCGCCCGGAAGTCGTGCGCGTCGCGGATCATCGGCGAGCGCGAGGTGCGCCCGATCGCGGTCTCGACCTCCATCTCGACCGAGGCGAGGGTGCCTTCGACGATCTCCAGGAGCACGGGGTCGACGCCGTGCAGCGCGTCCTGCGCAGTGGTGGCGGTGGTGCCGGCGCTCATGTTCAGGCTCCCTTCGAAGCGGTCGAGGTGGTGTCGGTGTCGCGGGTGACCACGACGTTGCCGTAGGCGTCCACGCGGGCGGCGAAGCCCGGGTGGATCGGGATGGTGGAGCCGAACTCCTCGATGATCGCCGGGCCGACGACCAGGTCGCCCGGGGCGAGTTCGGGCCGCGCGTACACGGCGGTGTCCACATAGCCGTCGCGATCGACGAAGCAGACCGCGCGGGTGCCGGTGCGGGCGCGCTCGACATCGCCCTCGCGGCCCGGGAGTTCGCGCAGCTCGGGGCGGCGGATCGGGCCGACGCCGGTGACGCGCAGGTTGACCCACTCCACCGGCTGGCTCGCGTCGCCGCGGAAGTTGTACCCGTAGAGCTGCTCGTGCGCGGCGTGGAAGGACTCGGCGACGGTGTCGGCGAGTTCGGCGGTGAACGGGCCGTCCGGCACCGGCACCCGGACCTCGAACGCCTGGCCGAAGTAGCGCAGGTCCGCGGTGCGCACGTAGCGGTGGTCCTCGGCCGCGAAGCCCTCCTTGTCGAGGGCGTCGCCCGCCTTGCCCGCCAACTCGTCGAAGATGCCCGCCACCTTGGGGTGATCGAGCTCGGGGTGGCTGCCGACCGCGGTCTGCACGTAGTCGCAGCGCACGTCGACGGTGAGCAGGCCGAACGCGGAGACGTTGCCCGGGTCGCGCGGCACGATGACGCCGGCGAGGCCGAGGATGTCGATGAGGCGGCACAGCAGCAGCGAGCCGGAGCCGCCGAAGGTGGCCATGGTGAAGTCGCGGACGTCCAGGCCGCGCTTGACGGTGATCTGGCGCAGCGCGTTGGCCTGGTTCCAGGCCGAGATCTCCAGGATGCCGTTGGCCAACTGCTCGATGCCCATGCCCAGTTCGGCGGCCATCTTGGTCAGGCCCTCACGGGCGGCGTCCACGTCCAGCGGGATCTCGCCGCCGAGCAGGTGCGGGGGGATGCGGCCGAGCAGGACGTGCGCGTCGGTGATGGTCGGCTCGGTGCCGCCCTTGCCGTAGCACAGCGGGCCCGGGTCGGCGCCGGCCGAGCGGGGGCCGACCTTGAGCGTGCCCTCGGGGGAGATCCAGGCGATCGAGCCGCCGCCGGCGCCGACGGTGACCACGTCGATCATCGGGATCTTGGACGGGAAACGCCCGACCGTGCCCTCGGTGGTCAGCGTCGGCTCGCCGCCGAGCACCACCGACACGTCGGTGGAGGTGCCGCCGCCGTCGCAGGTCAGGACCTTGTCGAAGCCGGCCTTCTCGGCGATCAGCGCGGCGCCCAGGGCGCCGGCGGCCGGGCCGGAAAGCACGGTGGTGATCGGCTGGTGCACGACCTCCTCGGCGGAGAGCACGCCGCCGTTGGACTTCATGATCGCGAACGGCACACGGCGGGGCGCCTCGCCGGCGGTGGTGAACGCGTCCAGGCGCTCCCGGATGCCGCCGACGTAGCGGGCCACGCGCGGCTTGACCGCGGCGTCGACGAGCGTGGTCATCGAGCGCTCGTACTCGCGGTACTCGCGCAGCACCTCGGAGCTGATCGACACGATCGCCTCGGGGTGCTCCTCGCGCAGGATCTCGCGCATGCGCTCCTCGTGCGCCGAGTTGGCGTAGGAGTGCAGGAAGCAGACGCCGATGGTGAGGATGCCCTGCTCGCGCAGTCGACGGGCGGCGGCGCGGGCGCCCTCCTCGTCGAACGGGCGGACCTCGTTGCCCTTGTGGTCGAACCGGCCGCCCACGGTGTGCACCAGGTCGACCGGGACGATCCGGTCCGGCTTGACCCAGAAGTAGGAGTTGCCGTAGCCGTCCGGGACCGCCTGGCGGGCGATCTCCAGGATGTACTCGTAGCCCTCGGTGGTGATGAACCCGAGGCGGTCGATCTTGTCTTCCAGGAGCTGGTTGGTGGCCACCGTGGTGCCGTGCGCGACGGCGGTGACGTCGGCCCCGGTGCATCCGAGCAGGCCCAGCACTTTGTCGATGCCGTTCATGAAGCCGTCGGCGGGGTCGCTCGGCGTGGACGGCGTCTTGGTGGTGACCAGCTCGCCGGACTCCTCGTCCAGCGCGACCACGTCGGTGAAGGTACCGCCGGTGTCGATGCCGATTCGGATCCGTCGGCGGGGTCCCGCCGCTGCGGCAGGCGTCATCAGCGCGCTCCAATCGGAGGGGAGGTGATTCGATCACATTCGTGGAGGGCTGTTCGCCCGGCTGCTGACAGCGATTCAACTCGCCGGGCGATCCTGCGGAATCGGCAACATCTGCCAAGCAGCTCGGCAACAGTTGGTGAATCGCTCTCGGTTGATCCCGTCTACCGAAGCGTGTGTCCCCGGTTTGCCGAAGCGTGCACGACCCCGCCGAATCACTTTCGGTAGCGGCGCGACCCCGCGAGACTGGCCGGATCGTGCTCGGCGGTGCCCCAGGGCGGGGCCGTGGCGCCCGGCGCGGAGGAGGCGCGATGAGCGACTGGACGAGCCGGCCGACCGTACGGGGGACCTTCGGCGTCGTGTCGACCACCCACTGGCTCGCCTCGCAGTCGGCGATGGCGGTCCTGGAGGACGGCGGCAACGCGTTCGACGCGGCGGTGGCGGCCGGCTTCGTGCTCCAGGTCGTACAGCCGCACCTGAACGGGCCGGCCGGAGAGGTCCCGATCATCCTCGCCCCGGTGGGCGGCGCGGTCCGGGTGTTGTGCGGCCAGGGGCCCGCGCCGCAGGGGGCCACGATCGGGTACTACCGCTCCCTCGGCCTCGACCTCGTGCCCGGGACCGGGCCGCTGGCCGCCGCCGTGCCGGGCTCCTTCGACGCGTGGCTGACGCTGCTGCGCGACCACGGGACGAAGCCGCTCGCCGAGGTGCTGACGTACGCGATCGGCTACGCCGAGTCCGGACACCCCGTCTCGCCGCTGCTCGCCGCGACCGTGGCGCGGATGCGCGAGCAGTTCGAGACCGAGTGGACCAGCTCGGCCGAGGTGTACCTGCCCGCGCCGCAGACCGGGGCACTCTTCCGCAACCCCGCCCTGGCCCGCACCTGGCGCACGCTGCTGCGTGAATGCGCCGGCGGCACCCGCGAGGCGGAGATCGAGGCGGCCCGGCGCATCTGGCGCGAAGGCTTCATCGGCGAGGCCGTCGCCGACTTCGCCGCCAAGCCCGCGATGGATACCTCGGGACGGCGCCACGCCTCCACCCTGGTGGGTGACGACCTCGTGCGATATGCGGCCCACTACGAGGAGCCGGCCGGCCACGACTGGCGGGGCTGGACCGTGTACAAGCCCGGCGCGTGGAGCCAGGGCCCGGTCTTTCTCCAGCAACTCGCGCTGCTGCCCGACGGGTTCGACTACGACGACCCCGAGTACGTGCACACCCTGGTCGAGGGCACCAAGCTCGCCATGGCCGACCGGGAGGCCTGGTACGGCGACGCCGCGCCGGTGCCGCTCGACGACCTGCTGGCGGGCGGGTACAACGCCGGCCGGCGCATGCTGATCGACGCACGGGCCTCCCACGAGCTGCGCCCCGGCGGCCCCGGCGGCCGGGTCCCGCGCCTGCCCGGCCTGCCGGTGGCACAGGCCGAAGGGCCGGGCGCGTCGACCCGGCCGCCCGGCACGGGCGAGCCGACCGTCCGCGCCGACGGGGCCACCCGGGGCGACACCTGCCACCTCGACGTCGCCGACCGCTGGGGCAATCTGGTCTCCGCGACGCCCAGCGGCGGCTGGCTCCAGTCCAGCCCGGCGATCCCCGGACTCGGCTTCCCGCTCGGCACCCGGCTCCAGATGGCCTGGCTGGAGCCCGGCCTGCCCAACTCGCTCACCCCGGGCCGTCGCCCCCGGACCACCCTGTCCCCGTCGATCGCCGTGCGCGAGGGCATACCCGTGCTGGCCTTCGGCACGCCGGGCGGCGACCAGCAGGACCAGTGGTCCCTGCACTTCTTCCTCGCCGTGGCGCTGGGCGGCCTCGACCTCCAAGCCGCGATCGACGCCCCCAACTGGCACACCGCGAGCTTCCCCGGCTCGTTCCACCCCCGCACGATGAGCCCCGGCAGCCTCACGGTCGAATCCCGCCTCGGCGACAAGGCCGTCGCCGCACTGCGCGAGCGGGGCCACCTGGTCACGGTCGACGAACCGTGGTCCCAGGGCCGCCTGTGCGCGGTCGCGCGGGATCCCCGCACGGGCGTGCTCTCGGCGGCGGCGGATTCACGCGGCGTACAGGGCTACGCGGTGGGGCGCTGAGCGGGGGCCAACCGGGGCCGCGGTCAGCGCGCGGCGGCGTGTTCCAGGCGGATCGTGACAAGGGTGGGCACCAGGGCCGCCCAGAACAGGATCTGCGGGACCAGCCGGTCGGACCACGGGGTCAGCGCGATCACCACGGCGGTGGTGGTGATCCACGCGGATTGCCCCACCACCAGGCGGGCCCAGCCGACCCGACGCACCAGCGACCACATGCTGAGCCGTACGCCCGTGCGCAACCGGCGGTAGCGGCGCCAGGCGCCGAAGGCCCAGGCCAGGGCCATCAGGGTCAGCGCCCAGACGCGGGTGCCGAGCGGGGCGGGCAACGACGTGGCGTCGTCGCCGGTGGGGAAGACCCGGGCCGCGAGCGCGGCCAGGACCAGGCAGACCAGGGCGATCCAGCGGGTCCCGCGCAACATGCGGAACACGGCCGCGTCGATCTGCTTGCGCAAGCGCTCCGAGGTCGGGTCGGCGACCAGCGCCGTGGCGGCGGCGTCGGCGGAGGCGGTGAGCTTGGCGCCGGCGCCGATCAGGGGTGCGCGGGCGGCGTCGTACTCGGCCTGGTCGGCGAGTTCGGCCAACGCCCAGGCGTTCTGCGGGTCCAGGCGCAACACTTCGCGCACGGCCCGGGCCCGTACGTCGTTGCGGCCGACCAGCAGGGACGCCTTCCACAACGCGCGGTGGGCGTTGACGGCCTCCGGGCCGAACCGCACCGCCATCGAGGCCGCGTCGAACGCCTCCGGCCAGCGCTCCTGCCACGCGGTCAACGCCTCGGACAGCGCCGCGTATCCGTTCCACAACTCGGGCGCGAGCCCGATCGCGGTCCGCGCGGCGGCCTCCGCCTCCTCGCGCCGCGTCGACCGGCGCAGCGCGTACGCCCGCACGATCAGCGCCTCGTAGTCGTCCGGCGCGAGCGCCAACGCCGCGGCGGTGGCGGTCAGTACTTCCTCGTCCCGCCCCAAACCCTGGTGTACGTAGGCCAGTTGCACCCAAGCACGGACATCGTCCGGGTCCTCGGCCAGCCGCCGGGCGAGCAGTTCGCCCGCCTCCTCGTCCCGGTCGAGCGTCAGCAGCGCCCTGGCCTGTTCGACGAGCGGGTGCTCGGTCACAGCTTGCCGTTCCTTCGCAGGTAGGTGAGCAGGTCGTCGTAGGTGCCGCCGTCGTTGGCGAACATCGCGACGTTGCGCGCGGTGGCGAACCAGGCGTCGGTGGACGGCCGGATCGCCTTCGCCGCCGCCAGCAGGTCGGCCATGCCGATCATCCGGACCGAGCCGGTTCGCGCGGAGTCGAGCAGCGCGGACTCGGCGGCGCTCTCGCAGACGTGCGCGAGGTCGGCGCCGGAGAAGCCGTCGGTGATCTTGACCAGCTTGCCCAGGTCGACCGAGGCGATCGGGCGTTGGCTCAGGTGGTAGCGCAGGATCGCCTCGCGCGCCGGGCGGTCGGGCGGCAGGACGAGCAGCGTACGGTCGAGCCGGCCGGGGCGGCGCAGCGCGAGGTCGACGTCCCAGGGCACATTGGTCGCGGCAAGCACGAACACGCCCTCGTTGACGTCGCCGACGCCGTCCAGTTCGGTGAGCAGTTGGTTGACGGTGTTGCGCAGGCCGCCGTGTTGGGTACGGCTGCGCTTGGCGCCGAGCGCGTCCAACTCGTCGAGGAAGACCACGCACGGCGCCTTGCGGCGGGCGGTGGCGAACACCTCGTGCATGTTGCGCTCGGAGTTGCCGATCCACATGTCCAGGACGTCGCTGATCGACACCGAGATGAAGTTGGCGCCCAGTTCGCCGGCGACGGCGCGGGCGATGAACGTCTTCCCGCAGCCGGGCGGTCCGTACAGGAGCAGGCCGCCGCGCAGGCTCTTGCCGTAGAGCCGGCGCAGTTCGGGGTTGCGCATCGGGGCCAGGAACGCGGCCTCCAGGCGGTCCTTGACCTCTTGCATGCCGCCGACGTCGGCGAGCCGCAACCCCTCGGGGGCCTCCACGTCCCACGCGCTCGCGCCGCCGGGGTCGCCGGAGCCGTCGGCGGCGAGGGGGGCGTCGAGGGCGAGGGGGGTCGCGGGGGTGCCCGGGGCGTCCGGGCCCTCCGGCGCGACGAAGCGCGGCGGGACGACGCCCTCGACCTCCTCCTCGGCGGCGGCCCAGTCGAAACCGGCCGGGCGGGGCGGCTGCGGGGGAGCGGCGGGAGATGCGGCAGGGGCCACCGCAGTGGCCGGTGCCCCCGCAGTCGCCGGCGCCGTGCCGCCCATCGCCCGCGCCATCAGCGCCCGTGCCTCCGGGTCCGCCGGCGCCTGGCTGAGCGCGACCGCCGCCTCGCCGACGGCGGCGTCCAACTGCCCCGCGTCGAGCAGCAGTTGAGCCAGATGCAGGCGCAGCGGCAGATCTCGGGGCGCCGTGTCGACGGCCGAACGCAGGCTCCGAATCAGCGGGGAATCCGGCATCGCCTCGGATTCGGGCGACATCGCCTCGGATTCGGGCGACGGGGAAAGCTCGTCGGACATACGCCCAGATTACGATCTTGGCCCCTACCCACCCCGACCGGGTTCAGGTCGAGGCCTTCTCGGCGGGACACGGGATCGGGGCGGTTTCGTCCGCGCTGTGCAACCTGCGCAGCGCCATGACCAGGCGTACGCCGAACAGCACGAGGAAGCCGGCCAGGATCGCGGTCAGGAAGCCCAGCGAGCCGGCCATACCGTCGTTGACCTGCGGATCCGTGGCGGTCTCGGCCAGGACGCCGACCAGCGCCGCGCACACGATCAGGGCGACGTGGTTGGAGGCCCAGAACACCACGGGCGTCATCCGGCGCGGGTCGTGGTCGGCGAGCGCACCGGACCGCAGTCGGCCCACCAGCCACACGGACAGCGGCGCCGTGCCCGCCATCGCCGCGCAAACCGGCCAGGGGACCCATCCCGCAAGCGCGAACACGACGAGCGCCGCATAGGCCGTGATCTGACACAGCGTGAAGATCAGGATGACCCGGCGCGGTCCGAGCAGGACCGGCAGGGTGCGCTTGCCGACCCGGGCGTCGGACTCGATGTCGGCGAGGTTCATCACCATCATCCGCGCCGCCTGCAACAGCGCGGTCGGGGCCAGGATCAGCAGGATCAGCCCGGGGACGCCGCCCGCGAGCAGCGATACCGCCACGATCGGCCAGATCCCGTTGAGGCCGACGGCCACGGTCACCTCGCCCAGTCCGCGATAGTTCAGCCGCAGCGGCGGCGCGGTGTAGAACCACGCGAGCATGATGCCGGCGGCGGCCGTCAGGCGCGTGGACAGCGTGGGCATCGCGACGGCGACGAACACGGCGCCGGCGAGCAGTACGAAGGCGGTGGACAGCGACACGATCGGCCGGACCAGGCCGTCGACCAGGGCACGGCTGCCGCCGGTCCAGGGTGTGTGGTAGCGGTTGGCGCGGTCGGCGTCGAGATCGAAGTATTCGTTGCAATAGTGCGTCATCAGGTGCGTGACCCACGCGAAGCCCTGGGCCAGCGCGTACCAGCCGAGGTCGATCCGATGCCCCTCGTGCACCGCCACCGCCCCACCGAGCGCGACGGGCAGCATGTTGTAGAGCAGGAACCGTAACCGGGCCAGCCGAACGAAGCCGATCCACTCGGTGCGGTTCACGGTTCCCCCTCGACCCGGTGCGCATGTCCGGGCCGAAGTCCGGCTGTGGCACCGGGACATGCGCATACGACGTTCCCTGCCCGGCGCGACCCGTCCAACGTACGAGAGGAACCCGCCCACATGGAAGCCACGTTCGAGCCGGCCGGTGAGAGCCGCCGCCGTCGGCCCGCGAGGTCGGTACCAGAGGTGCGGATAGTGTGGCCGGTCTACCGGGCAGGCAGGGCCTGTGGTTCCGCATCGGTCGTCGCGGTATCGGCATCGGCGGCGCCATCGGTGTCGGACGGGGTCCGCTCGGCGGTGCGGCGGGTGGTGAGGGTGAGGGCCAGTGCGGCCGTGGTCAGGGCCACGCCGAACCCGACGGCGCCGGCGACGCCCACATGGTCGGTGAGCAGGCCGCCGAACAGCGCGCCGAGGGCGATGGACGTGTTGTAGCCGAGGGTGTTGATGGACATGGCCGCCTCGAAGGTGTCCGGTGCGGCGGCCAGCGTCAGGTTGATCTGGCACAGGTTCACCGCGCCGAAGCAGACGCCCCACAGGGCCAGGGCGACGATCGCCCCGGGGCGCGACCGGCCGATGGTCAGCAGGAGTACGAGGGCCACCACGATCCCGGCGAGGGCGACGACGAAGGTGGCGTGCAGGCGTTTGCCGACGGTGTACCCGGCGGCGAAGTTGCCTGCCGCGCCGCCGATTCCGTACACGATCAGCAGCGCGGTGACGAAGCCCGGCGTGGCCGACGACTTCTCCTCCAGGAACGGTCGGACGAAGGTGTACGCCCCGAAGTGCCCGAGGACGTACAGCACGACGGTGATCATCACCAGCCGCAGCGGAACGTTCTTGACGGCCAGGCCGAAGACCTCCCGGGCCGGCACCGCGTTCTGCGACGGCAGCGACGGGACGGTGACCGCGACGGCGAGGAAGACGACCGCGCTCAGGCCGCTCCAGATCAGGAACGTGGTCCGCCAACTCGTGAGGTCCTCCAGGAAGGTGCCCAGCGGGATGCCGACCACCGTGGCGATCGAGATGCCGGAAAGCGCCACCGCCGCCGCGCGGTTGGCTTGGTGTTCCGGGACCAGACGCATGGCCATGCTCACGCCGATGGCCCAGAAGACGCCGTTGGCGAAGCCCATGACGAGCCGCGCGGCCAGTACGAGCGGGTAGTTGGGCGCGATCGCAGTGACCAGATTGCCCAGCGCCAACACCGCGAGCAGCACGGTGAGCAGCGTGCGCCGGTTGACGCGGCGGGTCCAGGCCACGATGAACGGGACGCCGAGGCCGGCCGAGA
Organism: Embleya sp. NPDC020630; assembly: GCF_044334985.1. Taxonomy (NCBI): domain Bacteria; kingdom Bacillati; phylum Actinomycetota; class Actinomycetes; order Kitasatosporales; family Streptomycetaceae; genus Embleya; species Embleya sp. NPDC020630. The sequence continues at coordinate 127,788 of NZ_JBIRUB010000018.1, read as the reverse complement.
CGCCGTACAGCGTGACCATCAGCCCGGCGACGCCGACCGAGATGTCCAGACTGGAGCCGATCGGGGTGAGCAGGCCGACGGGCATGAGTTCGGTGGTGACGAAGGTGAACAGGCTCGCGGTGATGACCGCGACGCCCAGCCACGACCGCAGGGCCGAGTGGGGGTGTGCGTTCGTTGACATTTCTGCTTTCCGGTGGGGATTTCGGGGGTTTCGGGACTTTCGGGCATGCCGACAAGGGCGCCGCACGGGTGAGAGGAAGGCGGGGAGGGGAGGGTCGCCGATTTGTGTCCAGGCGTGACGGCCTAGATACTTTCCATGGAAAGCAGATTACTTTCCACGGAAAGGATCGTCAAGCATGACCCAGGACCCCGCCGAGCCCGCCCCCGCCCCCGTTTCGCCCGAGGACGCCGATCCCCTCGATCGCATCGTCGGCCAGTGGCGTCGCGAGCGACCCGATCTCGACCCGAGTCCGATGCATGTGGTCGGCCGGATCTCGCGCCTGCACTGGGCGTTGGAGGAGCGGCTGCTCCGGGTCTTCGGCCGATATGACATGGGCCGGGGCGAGTTCGACGTCCTGGCCACGCTGCGCCGCTCCGGCGCGCCGTTCGAGCTGAACGCCGGCGAGCTGAGCGGTTCGACGATGGTCACCTCGGGCGCGGTGACCAAACGTGTCGACCGCCTCGAACGCGCCGGCCTGGTCACCCGCCGCGCCGCCGAGGGCGATGCCCGGGGCCGGCTGATCCGACTCACCGACCGCGGCCGGGAGTTGATCGACGCCCTGGTCGGCGAACACCTCCACAACGAGTCGAACCTCCTCGCCGGCCTGACCCCCGACGAACAGGCCACCCTCACGCACCTGCTCCGCAAACTGAGCCGCACCCTGCCCGACTAGCGGTTCCGTTCACAGAGGTTGCTGACGATGAAACTCTGGTTGGTCCCCGTCGACATCGGCGGATGGCAGCGGCCGCTGGGGATCCGCTGCCCGCCGGGTCCGGCGCGCGACAGCCGCGACCCCATCGAGGGCTACTCGGGCTTCACGTAGCAGCACACCGCCGGCGTCGGTGAGCGCCACCCCCGTCGGTTCCGGTCCAGGAGTTGGACGCGCGAGAGCGCCGAGGTGGCAGCGGGCGCACCACGCACTCGCCACGGCGCCGTGGTGGATCAGCCCGTTGGACTATCCGTTGCGTGCTTCGAGCCCGGGTGCCGGCGTTTGTTGGGTGGCCGCCCACGAGGCCAGGAGGGCCAGATTGTCGGCGGTCGGTGTGCCCGCGGGTGCGGTGTAGACGTTGAGGTACAGGCCGGGTTCGGCGGGCAGTTCCAGGGACTCGACGTCCACGTCGAGCCGGCCCACGATCGGATGGCGCACCCGCTTGCGTCCGGACCGGTGCAGCCGCACGTCCTGGGATGCCCACCGCTGCCGGAACAGCTCACTGCCCGTCGACAGTTCGCCGACCAGGGCGATCAGCTTCCCGTCGTGCGGATTGCGGCCGGCTTCCATGCGCAGCTTCGCGGCCACGACGCCGGCAATGCGGTCGTAGTCGACGAAGAAGTCCCTGGCCGCCTCGGGGTTCAGATAGACGAACCGTGCCGTGTTCGCGGGCCGTCGCAGGTCGGCCAGGACCGGTGAGTACAGCGCGCGAGCGAGCTGATTCATCGCGAGCACGTCGTAACATCCGTTGCCGATCCAGGCCGGCGCGGCGGTGATCGCGTCGAGCACCTGATGCAGGGTCGAGCGCACCGTCACGGCAGCTTTGTGTCGACGTGGGCCGCCGGTCGCCCCGGATCGGCGCGCGAGGTGGAACAGGTGGTCGCGCTCGGCCTCGTCGAGTTGCAGGGCGGAGGCCAACGCGTCGAGCACGCCGTCGGAGACACCGGCGAGGCCGCCCCGCTCCATGCGCACGTAGTAGTCGACCGACACCCCCGCCAGTAGCGCCACCTCCTCACGACGCAGACCTTTGACCCGGCGATTGCCGCCGTAAGCGGGCAGGCCGGCCTGCTCGGGGGTGATGCGGGCGCGGCGCGAGCCGAGAAACTCCCGGATATCCGCGCGGGGATCGATCGTGGCCATTGCCCCACCGTAAGCCGGCTCCGTGCTCCGAGGGAGGTACTGCCGGTACCCCGACGACCGCAGCGACTGGGAGCCGCCGTACCCGATGCGGCGCGAGGGTGGTTTTCGCAGTACCTGTATCGCCAAGGTCTCCCTGCCGGCTGCAATGCCTGCCTAACCTGTAGTCGATTCCCGGCTCGACGCAGAGGAAAGCAATAGCCGGATGATTCTTCCCGAAGGAGTATTTCCGATGCAAAAGCGCAAACTTGGGCAGCAACTCGAGGTTTCAGCTCTCGGGCTCGGCTGTATGGGTATGAGCTTCTTCTACGGTGCGTCCCCGGACCCGGCCGAGATGACAAAGCTGCTGCGGGCGGCAGTCGACCGCGGCGTGACTTTCTTCGACACCGCAGAAGTCTATGGCCCATTTACCAATGAAGAGCTGGTCGGTCGGGCGCTGGCGCCGGTGCGTGACCAAGTGGTGATAGCCACCAAGTTCGGTATCAGGCACGGCGAACACGGGCCGACCCCGACGTCGGGGGTCGACAGCCGACCCGAGCAGATCCGCCGCGCAACCGAGGCGTCGCTCCGGCGCCTTCGAACCGAGTGCATCGACCTGCTCTATCAACACCGTGTCGATCCCGACGTGCCCATCGAAGAGGTGGCCGGCACGGTAAAAGAGCTGATTTCCGAGGGCAAGGTCAAGCACTTCGGTCTGTCGGAGGCCGGCGCGACGACGATCAGCCGTGCCCACGCCGTGCAGCCTGTGACGGCGCTGCAAAGTGAATACTCGCTCTGGACACGAGAGCACGAGACCGACATTATTCCGACCCTGGAGAAGCTGGGCATTGGTCTGGTGCCCTACAGTCCGCTCGGGAAGGGCTATCTGACCGGCAAAATCAATGCCGACACGTCGCTGGCCGACGACGATCTGCGGCGCTCCCTGCCGCGCTTTACACCCGAGGCACGACAGGCCAATCAGGCACTGGTCGAGTTGCTCCGGCAGATCGCCGACGACAAGGGAGCCACGCCGGCTCGGATCGCCCTCGCCTGGGTGCTGGCGCAGAAGCCGTGGTTCGTCCCGATCCCCGGCACCACCAAGCTTCACCGCCTGGAAGAGAACCTGGGCGCACTCGACGTCGAACTGACGCCCGGTGACCTGCAGCGTATCGAGGAGGCCGCAGCCCGAATTCACATCCAGGGCGGACGCGTTCCAGAGCAGTTGAAGTCGAACTTCGGCCGCTGATCCGCTCGAATTCCGCACCGGCCTCCGGGATCGAGGTCGGACGCCCGAGGGCTTCTCGTCCCGACCGCACCTGCTCCGACCTCGCCCTCGCCCTTGCCCTGGTCACAGGAGTGCGGCGACGGCTCTCGGGGCTTCGCGCATGGCGTTGTGGACTGTGGGGAGGTCGTGGACCTGCCAGGTCGGGTCGGCTTGGAGGCGGGTGCGGAGGTGGGTGAAGGGGGTGCCGTCCTCCCAGCCGGAGCAGTAGACGAAGTCGCGGCGGGGGACCCGGTCGACGGCGCCGGTGAGGCGGATCGCCTGGGTGAATGAGGCGAAGGGGTGGGGTCGGCGGCGGGGGTCGCCGCCGGCGGGTGGGAGTACGGCGTAGCCGTTGGTCGCGGCGCCCGCCAGGAACTTTTGTCGATAGCCGTCGGTCGTGGAGGACCAGCACGATTCGCCGTCGCGCGGGACGTAGGCGTCGAGGTGCACGAGGCGCGTGACCCGGCCTCCTGCGCGGTCGGCGGCGGCCGAGATCACCATGCCGCCGTAGCTGTGGCCGACCAGGGTCACGTCGGTGACGTGGGCGCGATCGAGGAGGCGCAGTACGTCGTCGGCATGCGTGTCGAGGTTGGCGGTGGCCACCGTCGCGGCGTCGTCGTCGGGTCGCAACCCGGTCAAAGTGAGGGCGTGGACGGTGTGCCCGGCACGCTCCAGGAGCGGTATCACCGGGTCGAACGACCACGCGCCGTGCCAGGCGCCGGGTACGAGCACGAATGTCGCCATGGGGTTTCCTTCCTTCGACTCTTCGACCGCGGCGGCATTGCGGGATACGCCGCAGCGGCTCGGGACCACTCCAGGTCACCACGGCGGGGCCTGGCCGACCACCGATAAGCTGCCGGATCATGCCCGATACCCGCCAACCGCGTGGAAGCGCCGGTGTGACGTCGCAAGTGTGGCCGTCCGGTGGACGCCACCTCTGGCCGTCCGGCGGGACGAGTGCGCCGCAGTCGCACTCGCGCGGACACCTGGTGTACGCGGCCGGCGGCGTCCTGACGGTGCACACCGATCGAGGCACCTCGATCGTCCCGGCCGACCGGATCGCCTGGACGCCCGCCGGATGCCCACACCGGCACCGCGCCCACGGCGACACCGACATGCGCATCGTTTTCCTCCCACCGTCCCTGGCCCGGCGCATCCCGGACCGGCCCGCCGTGTTCCTGGCGTCCGGCCTCGCGCGCGAGGTCCTGCTCGCGCTGACCGCGCCGCGCGAGGACGACGGCTTTGCGGCGCAGGCGTACGGCCGCGGCGCCCGTTCCCGCCTGCTTCGTGTGCTCGTCGACGAACTCCGGGAGACGCGCGAGCAGCCACTGCACCTGCCGGAGCCCCGGGACGGCCGGTTGCGGTCCCTTGCGCGGATCCTGTCCGAGACCCCCGCGGACAACTCCACGCTGGCCGAACTCGGACGTGCGGTCGGCGCCGGCTCGCGCACCCTCAGCCGCCTGCTGCGTGACGAACTCGGCATGACCTTCCACGAGTTGCGCACCCAACTACGCATCCACCACGCACTCGTACTCCTCGCGGACGGCCACGACACCACCCGAACCGCCCACGCGTGCGGATGGGCCAACCCGAGCAGCTTCATCACCGCCTTCACCCACATCATCGGCACCACCCCGGGCCGCTACCGCACGGGCCGTGCGGGTCCACGGGATCGATGAGGATGGGGCGGCCTGTGGACCTGGGCCGGCGTCGCCGAGGGACGACGGATGACGGATGACGGACGAGCAGGGCCGCCCGCCCGTCCGCTGTACGTCGAGCGCGGATTTCGCCGCACCGATCGGCCGGAACACGCGGGCACATCCTGTCGGACCGGCGATGCGGATAGGTTCCTGTGGAGTCCACGGAGGGAAGTGCATGTCGGTGCCGGGCTCGCCCGAAAATCCCCTGATCCAGGCGCTGCGGCAAGCGGTGGCGGCGGCGCCCGATCGGCCCGAATACCGCCTGCATCTTGCGGAAGCCCTGGTCGCCGCCGGTGCGGTGGTCGACGCGGTCATGGAGATCGCCGAGGCGCTGAAGCTCGATCCGGATTCGGCCGCGGCCCGTGAGCTGATGGCCGTGGCGGTCGGTCGGGCCGCCGGCTCCGCGCCGGCCGAGGCCGTCGCGCCCGCCGCCGCCGAGCCGTCCGGGCCCCCGGCCGACGCCGGGACGGGTTCCTTCGACTGGTCGGCCGCCGAGAACGATCTGGGCGATACTCCGCAGCCCGAACGCCTTCGGGTCGCCAACCACGACGAGCTGGGCCCCGCCGACACGTTCGAGACGGAGCGTCCCACCGTCACGCTCGCCGACGTGGGCGGCCTCCAACACGTCAAGGACCGCCTCGACAGCGCGTTCCTCGCCCCCATGCGCAACCCCGAACTACGCCGCCTGTACGGCAAGTCGCTGCGCGGCGGCCTCCTGCTGTACGGCCCGCCGGGTTGCGGCAAGACGTTCATCGCGCGCGCGGTGGCCGGCGAACTCGGCGCGTCGTTCGTTTCGGTCGGCATCTCGGACGTGCTGGAAATGTGGATCGGCAACTCCGAACGGAACATGCACGAGATCTTCGTGGCCGCGCGCCGACAAGCCCCCTGCGTGCTGTTCTTCGACGAGATCGACGCCCTGGGCCGACGCCGGAGCCAACTGAACAGCAGCGCCATGCGCACCACCGTCAACCAGTTCCTCCAGGAACTGGATTCCGTCGACGCCGGGAACGAGGGCGTGTTCGTCCTCGGCGCCACCAACAGCCCGTGGGATGTCGACCCCGCGCTGCGCCGCCCCGGCCGCTTCGATCGCACCCTGCTGGTCCTGCCCCCGGACGCGCCCGCGCGCGAGCAGATCCTGCGCTTCCACCTGCAAGACCGTCCGATCTGCGAGATCGACGTACCCGCGCTCGCCGGGCGCACCGACGGCTATTCGGGAGCGGACCTGGCGCACCTGTGCGAGTCGGCCGCCGAGAAGGCGCTCGTCGACTCGATCCGCACCGGTGAGATGCGGCTCATCGGCATGCCCGATTTCGCCGCCGCCCTGGGCGAGTTGCGGCCCTCGGTCTCCTCCTGGTTCGAGGCGGCCAAGTCGGTGGCGCTGTTCGCGAACGAAGGTGGCGCATACGACGATCTGGTTGCCTACCTCCGCGAGAAGAAGCTGCTCTGATGCCGGTCGGCGGGACCAAGGACACACGGGGCAAGGACGTCGAACGGGCGCGAAACCTGATCGACATCCACAGGTACCCCGAAGCCGAGGCCGCACTGCGCCGCGTCCTCGCAGCCGATCCCGACCACTTCGGCGGCCTGTCACATCTCGCGTGGTTGTTGTATCTCGACGACCGCCTGAAAGAGGCCGCCGAGGTCGCCTCCCTCCTCGTCACCCACTACCCCAACGCCAGGGAAGGCCATCGGCGCCTCGCGTGGATTCACCTCCGCCGGCGACGACTGGTCGAAGCCGAGTCGCACGCCCGCCGCACCGTCGAACTCACCCCCGATGCCGCCGACTCATGGACGCTGCTGGGCAGGGTTTTGGCCAGGCTTCCGGGCCGCGTGGACGAAGCGCTCGCGGCCGCCGACGAGGCCATACGGCTGGATCCGCACAGCGGCATCGGGTACGAGGTCCGCGCTCGCACTCACAGCCGGAGCAAGCGCTGGTCGGACGCGGAGGCCGCGTTGACCGAGGCCCTCGCCCGCGCCCCGCACAGCACCGACAACCTGGCGGACATGGCGTTGGTCAAGATGAGGCTGGGGAAGGTCGAGGAGGCGCGCGGCCTGCTGACGAACTGCCTGCGTCTGGATCCGTCGCCGAGGGCCGTCCGCGGCGTGATCAGAGACATCGAGACCAATGGCTTCTGCGAGCAGTTGGCCGATGTCCACACCCTGGCGTGCCGCGCCGTCGGGCGTCCCCACCTCAACGAACCGGGAGCCGCCGGCGAAGACGCCCGACTCCTCACCGAACAGGCATGGTTGGCCCGGACCCTGTGGCGGGAGGCGAAGCAGCCGGAACACACCTGGCCCAGGGCGGCGGCCGAGCAGGCCCGCGCGTTGGTCACCGCGATCCTGGCCGCCGACCCGACAAACCGCGTGGGCCGCGAAGCGGCGATGGCCATCGCCGACGAGGACGAGGACCACGTCGCCGCATACGGTCTGGCGACCGGTCTGCTCGCCGACGGGTACGACGACATCCCCTACATGCACCTCGTTGCCATCGACGCCGGTGTGAAACTCGCCCGGGCCGCCGATGCCCTGGATCTCGCGCGGGTCGCCGCGGCCCGGTATCCGGACCACCTCGAACTCGCGTGTTGGCATTGGCGCATGCTGCTCGCCACTGGCCGCCGCACGGAGGCGGTGCCGGCGGCCGAGCGCGCGGCCCTGCTCGCGGTCGAGAGCCCCCACCGCCCGGTTCTCGAACTCGCCCGCAGGGAAACCGACTCGGGCACGGAAGATGCGGCGGTGCGAGTCCTGGACTCGGTCCTGACGCTGACCTCGGGCGCCTACGTCGGTAGGTTGCACCGTGCGGGGCTGCTCCTTCGGGCCTTCAACTTCGTGGATGCCGAAACGTTGTTGACCTCGACGGGTGCGCCGTCGGACGACGGGCCGACATGCGCGATGCTTGCCACGACTCGTCTCGCGCAGGGCAAATGGGCACGGGCACTCGCCGACCTGGAGAGGGCATTCGCCGCGCCTGCGCGGGACTTGACAGTGCCTCGGCTGGTTCGGGACAACTTGCGGGATTGGGGAGTGCCGCACGCGCTTCGCGGAGTCTACCTCGAAGCGCTGGCCCTGTTGGGTGAGGAGGATTCCTCGGCCGCCATGGCCGCGGCGGACAGGGCGAACCTCTTCTATGGACTCGTGGGTCTGTTGATGATCGCGGCGACAGCGGACAACCCGGAGGCGCTGCGGTGGGCCCGAGCCGTCGCGGCGGACGCGCGCGCGCTCGACCCGAAGCACGCGGCCGGCTCCGCGATCGAGGCGATTGTCGCCGACCCGGAATCCGCCGACGCGCGCACGTTCGTGGAGACGGTACGCACGCGCTTGGCCGCCGCCGCGACCGGGTGAGTTCGGACCGGCGACGCCCCCGGGCAGCGAGTTCAGGGAGTCGGCCGTTCGTTCTTGAGGGTGGTCAGGAACGGGGCCCAAGAGGCTTCACGGAAGAGGAAGGTGCCTTGGGCGGGGGCCTTGGAGTCACGTATGGCGATTGCGTCGTCCGGCGCGAGGGCTCCTTCGCACTCGGGCCCGGTGATTCCCGCCGTAATGCCAGTTCCCGAAACTCACCGAGTGCCGCCGAATCGGCGCATTGGGTGATCATGGGATTTCGTGTGTGCGGCCCCCCGAACTACCAGGGCACCACCTCCCCATTCAGGTCCAGGAACTGGAGCCCCGGGGCGCCCGCCTGCGCCTCCAGGACGTCGACCACCGCCGGGATGCTCTCCTCCGGGGCCAACGGGGCGTCGAAGCCGCCCAGCCTGGTCCGGTTGTGGCCCGGGTCGATGAGCAGCTTGGTGTGGTCGTCGTCGGCGTGGCGGGTCGTGTAGCTGCGCATCAGTTGGTTGAGGGCGGCCTTGCTCGCCTTGTACAGCTCGTAACCGCCCTCGGTGTTGCGCGAGATGCTGCCCTGGTCGGAGGACATGACCGCGACCGTCCCGCCCGGCGCGACGAGTTCGCGCAGTGCTTCGAGGGCGCGCATCGGGCTGAACGCGTTGGTGATCATCACCTCGGTGAACATCTCCGTCGGGACCTGGTCGATCGGCAGATCGCCCCGGTCGATCGCGGCGTTGACGAAGAGCAGATCGAGTCTCGTACCCGCCAGATGCTTGCGCAGCGACGCCAGGTCCTCGGCGCTGGTCATCTCCAACGACTCGACCGTCAGCCTGCCTCCCGAACGGCGGGCCATCGCGCGCAGTTGGTCGCCGTCGGCGCGCACGGTCGCGGTGACCTGCCAGTCGCGCCGAACCAGTTCGTCGGTGAGGACGAGCCCCAGCCCTCTGGAGGCGCCGATGACGAGAGCGTGGCGCGGGGTCGTGGTGGTGCTGGACACATTGGCTCCTTCATGGGGTCGATGGCTCCAATCTAGACGCGACGTCGTGTCTAGACAAGACGTTGCGTCAAGACTGGATCGCGGCGGCGCCGCCCGGTACGGTGTCCCCATGTCCGCCGCCAGCTCTTTGCCCCCCAGGGCGCACTCCGGGAATCGGCGCGATGAGGCCGCGCGTCTGGCCGTGCTCCACGCCGCAGACGACCTGCTCGTCGAGCACGGCTTCGGTGCGCTCACCATCGAGTCCATCGCCCGCCGGGCCGGCGTCGCCAAGCAGACGATCTACCGATGGTGGCCCTCGAAGGTCGAGATCCTGCTCGACGTACTCATCGAGGACAGCGAAAAGCGCTTCCCGGTGCCGACGGAGGAGCAGCCGACGGCCGACGACATCCGGCGTTATCTGCGGGCCTTCGTACGCTTCGTCACCCGCGATCCCGCGGGCCGGGTCCTGCTCGCGCTCCTGGCCGAGGCCCAACACCACTCCGCCACCGCCGCCTCGCTGCACGAGCGTTATCTGGACCCCCGCCGCGCCGCCGAACGCGACCTGCTCGCCCGCGCCACCGCCGCCGGCGAGATCGCCCCCGACCTGGCTCCCGATGCCACGATGGACGCCCTCGTCGGCCCGATCGTCTACCGCGCGATGACCGGCGCGCCCATCCCGCGCGCCCTGGTCGACACCCTCGTCGCGGACCTGCTCAAGCCCCGTCGTCCCCCGGCCTGAGCAGCAAACGCCATCACCACCAAAACAGGTCACGGTCGCGCGCCGCCGGGTGTGAGAATGCGGGCATGGAGGAACTGCGTGGGGATCGGGTCGTGTTGCGGGCGGTTGTCGAGGCGGATCGGGCGATCCTCGATCGCATCGTCGCCGAGCCGGAGGTGGCGGCGTGGTGGGCGCCGCCGGAGGACTACGAGGACATGTGGGCCGTCGTCTACGAGGGCGAGGTCATCGGGGCCGTGCAATGCGACGAGGAGACCGATCCCGAGTACCGCCACGCCGGCATCGACCTGTTTCTGACGGCGAGCCGGCACGGGCGGGGGCTCGGCTCCGACACGGTCCGCACCCTCGCCCGGTGGCTGCTGGACGAACGCGGCCACCACCGGCTGACCATCGACCCGGCGGCAGCCAACGCCTCCGCGATCGGCTGCTACACCAAGGTCGGCTTCAAGCCCGTCGGAATCATGCGGCGCTACTGGCGCGACCACCGCACGGGCGACTGGGAGGACGGCCTGCTGATGGACCTGCTCGCGGACGAACTGACCTGAGCCGCCGGCGGCCGTCCGGGCGGATGGTTGACTGCGTCGTATGGACCCCACGCGCACCTTCCGAGCCGCGCCGCCGTTCGACCCCGAACTGGGCGGCGGCGGGGGGTCGGCGCAGCCGCTGACGCCGGAGAACCTCGCGGAGCGGCAGGCCCGGGACGCGGCCGTGCGGCCCACGCCGACGCCCGAGCAGTTGCGCGACGGCGGACGCTTCGAAGTGGACGAACTGCGCGTGCCGGGCCCGCCGGACGGGCCCGACGTCACGCTCGTGAGCGCCCGCCCCGTCGGGGTCGCCCGCCCGCTGCCGCTCCTGTACTACATGCACGGCGGCGGCATGGTCTCGGGCAACGCGTGGTCCGTACTCCCGCGCCTCCTGCGCGCGTGGGCCCACCGGCTCGAACTGGCCGTCGTCTCCGTCGAATACCGCCTGGCGCCCGGAACACGCCACCCGGGACCGGTGGAGGACTGCTACGCCGGACTCGTGCACGTCGCCGAACACGCCGCCGACCTCCGCATCGACGCGGACCGCGTCGTCGTCGGCGGCAAGAGCGCCGGCGGCGGGCTCGCGGCGGCCCTCGCCCTGCTCACCCGCGACCGAGGCGGCCCCACCCCGATCGGCCAACTCCTGCTGTCCCCGATGCTCGACGACCGCAACGACAGCGTCTCGGCCCGACAGATGGCCGGTCTCGACCCCTGGGACCGCACCTCCAACGCAACCGCCTGGCAGGCCCTCCTCGGCGAGCGCGCCCACGAGGTCTCCCCCTACGCCGCCCCCGCCCGCGCCGTCGACCTGTCCCGCCTGCCCCCGGCCTACCTGGACGTCGGCTCCGCCGAAACCCTCCGCGACGAGGCCGTCACCTACGCCGACGCCATCTGGCGAGCCGGCGGCCGAGCCGAACTCCACATCTGGCCCGGTGCCTTCCACGGCTTCGACACCCACGCCCCCCGGGCAGCGTTGAGCCGAGCCGCACACGCGACCCGCACCCACTGGCTCCAGCGCATCCTCGCATGATTACCATATGCGGCAAAAACAGTACAGTAGGTAGATATGGCACCGGGTCGGCCGCCTTGCCCAGGCGCGCACGACGCGTCCCTGGCGCGTCCCGCGCGTCTGCGGCGCGTCCCCAGCAGCACCACCCGGCCAAGTAGCCTGTGTGGCAACGGCTTTGGGGATGCTTGGCGAAGCGGGTGAGGCAACCCCCCTGGTAGGGTCCGCCGAGGCTGCCACGACGTGATGCGACGGAGAAGGTCATGAAGCTGCTCCCGCTGTTCATTCGACGGCCGATCGAGGCGGTGTACGAGCGCCGGCTGGCGTCGACCCTGGTCGGGCTGCCGCGTCCGCAGAATGTCGGGATCATGCTCGACGGCAATCGGCGCTGGGCGCGCAAGGCGGGGCACTCCGACGTGCGGGAGGGCTACCGGGCCGGCGGCGCGAAGGTGACCGAGTTCCTGGGCTGGTGCAGTGCCGCCGGGATCGAGCACGTGACCCTGTTCATGCTCTCCGACGACAACCTCGGCCGGCCCGCCGAGGAGCTGGGCCCGCTGATCGAGATCATCGAGGAGACCGTCCGGGACATCACCGCCGAGGGCCGCTCCTGGGAGGTCCAGGTGATCGGCTCGCTGGACATGCTGCCCGGAGCCGGCGCCCGGGTGCTCAAGGAGGCCACCGCCGCGACGGCCGGGCGCGGCGGGCTCAGGGTGGACGTCGCGGTCGGGTACGGCGGCCGGCGGGAGATCGTCGACGCGGTCAAGAGCGCGTTCGAGCAGCACATGGCGGCCGGCGGCGACCCGGCCGAGCTGGTCGAACGGTTCGAGATCGAGGACATCTCGCGGCACCTGTACTCGCCGACCGCCGCCCACACCGACTTCATCATCCGCACATCCGGCGAGCAGCGGCTGTCCGGCTTCCTGCTCTGGCAGTCCGCCTACGCCGAGATGCACTGGGTGGACTGCTACTGGCCGGCCTTCCGGCACGTGGACTTCCTGCGCGCACTGCGCTCGTACGCCACCCGCGAACGCCGCTTCGGCAAATAGTCGCCGAGTCGATCAGCCGTCGTCCTGATCCCGGCCACCGAAGCACCACGCGTGCGCCTCGATGCTCGCGTACAGGTCGGCCCGCGCATACGGGCTCCGCCCGAGCAGCGCCTCGGCCGTGGCGTGGTCCGGGAGTTCGGCCAGGATCGCGGTGCCCAGCCACCGCGCACCGTCCTCGGACAGCAGTGGCCCGCACACGATCAGCGACCCGGCGTGCTCGCCGTCGAGCAGATGGCGGCGCTGTTCGGCGTGCAGCGCGTCCCGGGCCGCGGTGCTGCCGGGCCGGGCGTGGGCGAGGAGCAAAAAGCGCGGCCCGGCCGGCGAACTCCCCTTGAAGTCCCACATCTTCCGGTCCAGCGTGTTGCCCCACCGGCGGATCAGCACCTCCGGCTCGTACACGCCCGCCCGGTGGTTCGGCTCGTCGTAGGCGAACTCCCGGACCGCGTCCGCGTCCGGCAGATCGACGATGTGCACACTGCCGGTCACCGTCTCCCCGTCGGCGGCGAACGTCGGCCCCCGGGCGATCATGCCCTCGGCGTAGCGGTCCATGAACGCCCAGTGCTCTTCCAGGAGTTCGTCGCGCAGCGGCCGTGTTCCCGGCCGATCGCGACAGTAGAACAGGTACTCCACGTCGGATCCCCCCGTGCGGTGTCGCGGTGTCGCCATGCATGCTACGCGCGACGGGCCGGCGGGGGAGCAACCCCCGCCGGCCCGTCGCGCCGCCCGTCGCCGAAGTACTACCCGTGCGGGAACGTCGTCTTCGCCGGACGCACCAGATCGTCCGCGTAGTTGGCGATCAGGTCCAGGTTACGGTCGGCCAGGTGATCGAACACCTGCGGCACGCTCGAACCCGGGGTCAGCGACGCCAACGCGCGCTCCGGGTCGAGCCGGGCCGAGACCCAGCCCTCGTGGGAGGACCCGCGCGCGATCACCTCGGCGCCCGGCGTGACGATCATCGAGTTGCCGAAGTACAACACGCCCGCCGGGTCGCTGCCGGTGGCGTTGGCGCCGACGACGTAGACGTGGTTGTCGTACGCCCGCGCGCGGTTGGTGAGTTCCCACAGGTCGGCGGAGCGCAGCAGCGCCGACGGACGGCAGATCACCTCCGCGCCCTGCACGGCCTGGATCCGGCTCAGCTCCGGGTAGTCGCCGTCGAAGCAGATGATCATGCCGATCCGACCGAGGTCGGTCTCCACCACGCTGACATGCTCACCGGGCGTCACCCACCCACCGCGCGAACGCAGTTCGGGGCCGAAGGGGTGAGTCTTCCGGTACACGCCGAGCACCTGCCCGTCGGGACCGGCCAGCACCGACGAGTTGTACACCTCGCCGCGCGCGGCGCCGCGCTCGTACGTGCCCCACACCAGGTGCACGCCCAACTCCCGGGCCCGCTCCTGGAACGGCTCGGTGAGCCTGCCCGGGATGGCGTCGACCAGGTCCCACAACTCCTCGGCGGGCAGCGCCGGGGTGAAGCCGGTGGTCACACTCTCCGGCAGCACCACCAACTCCGCGCCGGTCGACTCGACGCAGCGGGTCACCCACTGCGACGCGTGGGTGATGTTCGCCTCCACCACCGCGGCCGTGAGCGGCCCCGGGCGAGGCACGACCTGAACGGCCGCGGCCGTGAACGCACGCATGTTGTCGCTCCCTTCCCGAAACGAACCGGATCAGCGCCGACGCGCGATCACGCCGCCGACGATCGCGCCGAGCAGCGCCACCGCCGCGCCGAACAGCGCGCCCTTGGCGAAGTCGTCGCCGGAGAAGGCGGACGCCGGGGCCGCGTACGTACCCGCCGGAGCCGCGACCGCGCCGCCATCCGCCGTCGCCACCACGGGGGTTCCGTTGACCGCCGCCGGCATGCCGCCCTTCGGCGCGGCCGTGAGCGGCGTCTGCCCGGTCAGGATCTTGTCCACCGACTTGAAGAACTCGCCGGCCGTCTTCTTGGCCACCCCGGTCAGCATGCGCTGCCCGACACCGCCGATCACGCCGCCGACCACGGCCTCCGCGTCGTACTCCAACCGCGTCCGGCCGCCGTCGATGTCCTCCAGCGTCACCTTCACCTCGGCGCTGACCGTGCCCGGACCGCCCGAGCCGGACGCCTTGAGCATGAACGAGCCCGGCGGTACCTGGTCGGTGAGCTGCACGTTGCCCAGGTAGGTGCCCTTGATCGAGGCGACGCCCATCGTCACCGTCATCCGGTACGCGTCGGGACCGGTCTCCTCCAGCTTCTCGCAGCCGGGGATCGTGCGGGTGAGCACGGCCGGGTCGTTCAGCGCCGCCCAGACCTTGTCGGCAGGGGCGTTCAGGATGGCGTTTCCTTGGACCTTCATGCTGGGTCGTGCTCCTTAACGGTGGGTGCCGGCGGCATGGTCGGCGCCCCGGCGCAGCGCCGGGATCTCGCCGGCGGCGAACCGCTTGCGCAGGTGGAAGAGTTCGGACGGCTGGATCGGCATCCGCGTGATCGGGAAGCCCTCGGCGTCCTCGATCGCGGACGCGAACACCGCCGCCGCGGGGATGACGCCCGCCTCGCCCGCGCCCTTGATGCCGAGCGGGTTGAGCGGGGAGGGCGTCTCCAGGTGGTCGATCTCGATCTTGGGGACCTCGCTGGCGTACGGCATCAGGAAGTCCATGAACGACGCGTTCACCAACTGCCCGTGCTCGTCGTACTCCATACGCTCGTACAGCGCGCCGCCCACGCCCTGGGCGACGCCGCCGTGCACCTGGCCCTCGACGATCATCGGGTTGATCAGGTGCCCGCAGTCGTGCACGACGCAGTAGCGCAGGATGCGGATCTCGGCGGTGTCGGGATCGGTCTCCACGATCACCGCGTGCATCCCGTTGGCGAACGTCGCGGTCGGCGGCGAGTAGTAGTCACGCCCCTCCAGGCCCGGTTCGTCGTCCTCGGCCACCGGCGGCTTGGAGAAGTCGGCCTTGCCGGTCAACTGGGTGGCCGCCTTGGACGCCTCGTCGAACGCGTAGCGCAGCGGGTTGGACAACACCGCCACGGTGCCCAGCGCGACCGACGCGCCGGGGCTGCCCTTGACCCGCACGTGCCCGTCCACGATCTCCAGGTCGCGCGGGTCGGCCTCCAGCGCCTCGCCGGCGATCCGCAGCGCCTTGGCCTTGACGTTGCGCGCGGCCAGCGCGATGGCGTTGCCGCTCATCACCGCCGCGCGCGAGGCGAACGTACCCACCGCGTACGGGAATCGGCGTGTGTCGCCGGTGGTGACGGTGACGTGCTCGATCGGCACGCCCAGCTCGTCGGCGACGATCTGCGCGAACACCGTCTGGTGGCCCTGCCCCTGGCTGGTGAGGCCGGTGGCGACGACGACCTTGCCGGTGGTCTCGACCTGGACGTGGCCGCCCTCGTACGGGCCGACGCCGGTGCCCTCGACGTAGCACGCCACGCCGATGCCCACCCGGCGGCCCTCGGCGCGCGCCTGCGCCCGGTACGCCTCGAACTCGTCCCAGCCGACCAGCTTCTTCAGCGCCTCCAGCGAGCCGGGGAAGTCGCCCGAGTCGTAGATCAGCGGCCGGCCGTCCTGGAACAACAGCCCGTGGTCGTACGGCATTTCGTCGGGCTGGATGAAGTTGACCGCGCGCACCTCGGTGCGGTCCTTGCCCAGGTGGTCGGCGATGGCGTCCATCGCCCGCTCCATAGCGAACACGCCCTGGGGGCGGCCCGCGCCGCGATACGGGGTGACTATCACCGTGTTGGTGTACAGGCTGCGGAAGTCGACCCGGTACGCGCCGGGCTTGTACGGGCCGAGCAGCTGCGTCGAGGTGATGATCGGCACGATGATCCCGTACGGGGTGTACGCGCCGTTGTCGTGCAGGATCTCCACGTCCAGGCCGAGCAGTCGGCCGTCGTCGTCGAACCCGACCCGTACGGTCTGGAGTTGGCCGCGCTCGTGGGCGGCGGAGATGAAGTGTTCGCGGCGGTCCTCGGTCCACTTGACCTCGTGGTCGAGCAGCCGGGCCGCCCACGGGATCAGGATCTCCTCGGGCCACGGGTGCACGATCTTGACGCCGAAGCCGCCGCCCACGTCGGGGGTGACGCACTCGACCCGGTCCAGCGGGAGGTCCAACTTGGCCGCCACGGCGGCGCGGACACCCGTGGAGGTCTGGGTCGAGGTGTACACGCGCAGGCTCTCGTCGGCCGCGTCCCAGCGGGCGTAGACGCCCCGGCCCTCCATCGGCATACACGCGCTGCGCTCGATGTCCAGCTTCAGTTCGAGCCGGTTGGGCGCGGCGGCGATCGCGGCCGGCGCGTCGCCGACCTCCTGGACCAGGTGCGCGGCGCAGTTGCCCGGCACGTCGTCGTGCACGAGGCGGTCCGCGCGGAACGCGTTCTCGATGCCGACCACCGGCGGCAGCGCCTCGTACTCGACGGTGATCCGCTCGCACGCGTCCTCGGCGAGGTAGCGGTCGGTGGCCACCACCATCACCACGGCCTCGCCGACGTGGTTGACGAACTCCTTGGCCAGCGGATACGCGGTGCGCCCGTGGGTGAGCGCGGGGTGCGGAATGAGCAGCGGCAGCGGCTCGGCGACCCGGCCGGCCAGGTCCTCGTAGGTGTAGATCGCGATCAGGCCGTCGACGTCGAGCGCGCCGGTGACGTCGATCCCGGTGATCCGGGCCCGCGCGTGCGGGCTGCGCACGAACGCGGCCTCGTAGGCGCCCTCGCCCAGGTCGTCGAGGTAGCGGCCGTTGCCGACCAACAGGCGCAGGTCCTCGGTGCGTTGCACCGGCGCGCCGAACATCTTGGTGGTCATCGGGCGTCCCCCTCGGCGTGCGCGCAGCCCTTGCGTTCTTCCGTGATTTCGGCTGCGCGCAGCACGGACTTGACGATGTTCTGGTAGCCGGTACAGCGGCACAGGTTGCCGGAGACCGCCTCGCGGGCCTCCTCCTCGGTGGGCGTCGGGTTCTCCTCCAGGAAGGCGGAGACGACGGTGAGGAACCCGGGGGTGCAGAAGCCGCACTGGAGGCCGTGGCACTCGCGGAACGCCTGCTGTACGGGGTGCATGGTGCCGTCGGGCTCGGCGAGGCCCTCGACGGTGGTGATCTCGTGGCCCTGGGCGCTGACCGCGAACATCAGGCAGGCGCGCATCGGCTTGCCGTCGATGCGCACGGTACACGCGCCGCACACGCCGTGTTCGCAGCCGACGTGGGTGCCGGTCAGGCCCAGGTCGTGGCGCAGGCAGTCGGAGAGCAGCCGGCGCGGGGTGACGGTGGTGGTGTGCAGTACGCCGTTCACGCTCAGCCGGATGTCGAGCCGCTGCTCGGTGGGGATCTGCGTCTCGGTCATCGGGCGCTCCGCTCGGTGCTGGTGGTGCCTGTCGTGCCGTTGGGGTCGACCAGGGCCGCGCGCTCGGTGGCGGTGCGCAGTGCCCGGACGGTGAGTACGCCCGCCAGTTGGGCGCGGTATTCGGCGGTGGCGTGGATGTCGCCCTCGGGCTCCAGGCTCCCGGCGGCCAACGTCGCCGCGTCCTGCCACACGGCGGTGTCGGCGGTACGGCCGATCAGAGCGTCGGTGAGGTCGAGCACGAGCGGGACGGGGGAGAGCGAGAGGTAGGCGGCGCGGGCCGAGACGATGCGCAGGTCGTCGTCGACGGTGACCGCCGCCGCGACCCCGCACATCGCGTAGTCGCCGTGCCGGCGGGCGATCTCGACGAACTCGGTGCCGGTGCGGCCCGGCAGGCGGGGGAAGTAGGCGGCGACGGCGAGTTCGCCCTCCTCGATGGACGCCTCCAGCGGGCCGACGAAGAAGTCCTCGGCGGCGACCGTGCGGGTCGAGCCCTTGCGGGCGAGCGTCATCGAGCCGCCGAGCAGGGCGAGAACGGCGGTCATCTCGCCGGAGGGGTCGGCGTGCGCGAGGCTGCCCACGGTGGTGCCGCGGTTGCGGATCACCGGGTGGGCGACCAGGCGCAGGCCCTGGCGCAGCAGCGGGACCGCCGCGTGTGCGGCCTCGTCCGCCTCGACCTCGGCGTGCCGGGCGAGCGCGCCCACCGCGACGCCGCCGGGGTCGGTGCGGACGTAGGCCAACTCGCCGATTCCGTTGATGTCCACCAGGTGGGCCGGGGCGGCGAGTCTCATGTTGAGCATCGGGATCAGGCTTTGGCCGCCGGCGAGGACCTTTCCGTCGTGGCCGACCTCGGCGAGGGCGTCGAGGGCCTCGGCCAGGTCGGTCGGTGCGTGATATCGGAATGCCGGCGGCTTCACGTGTCGTCCCCTCCAGGTGGTGCGTGCGGTGGTGCGGGTGGGTGGGTCAGCTCTGCGGCGGCGGGGGCGCGGCACTGCTGCCGGCCAACGGCTTGCCGCCGGGCGGGTGTTCCTCCACGGTGCCCAGGGACAGCGCGGTACCGCCCTCGAGTTCGACGTCGGCGGGCGCCTTGGGGTCGCGCATGTGCGCGGGGGCCAGGGCGTGCAGGGCGTGGTAGACCACCAGGGTCACGATGGTGCCGAGCGCGATGCCCTCGATGACGAAGTCGTCGTTGAACTTGATCGCGACGCCGCCGATGCCGATGACCACGCCGGCCGCGACCGGGACGAGGTTGATCGGGTTGGCGAAGTCGACCTTGTTCTCGATCCAGATCTTGGCGCCGAGCAGGCCGATCATGCCGTAGAGCACGACGGTGATGCCGCCGAGCACGCCGCCCGGGGTGGCCGCGATCAGCGCGCCGAACTTCGGACACAGGCCGAACAGCACGGCGACGACTGCGGCGACGTAGTAGGCGGCCGTGGAGTAGACCCGAGTGGCGGCCATCACGCCGATGTTCTCGGCGTAGGTGGTGGTCGGTGAGCCGCCTACGGCGCTGGCCATCATGGTGCCGACACCGTCGGCGGTGATCGCCTTGCCCAGGCTGCCGTCCAGGTCGGCGCCGGTCATCTCGGAGACCGCCTTGACGTGGCCGGCGTTCTCCGCGATCAGCGCGATCACCGCGGGCAGCGCGACCAGGATCGCCGAGGTCTTGAAGTCCGGGGCGTGCGTGGAGGGCATGCCGAACCAGTCGGCCGAGGTGACGCCGGAGAAGTCGACCCGGTCGTGGGCGAACTCCTTGCCGTCGTGCTGTCCGGGCTGCACCGAGGTGATCTGGCCGAACCCCTTGTCGAACAGCCACGACAGCACGTAGCCGAAGACGAGCCCGAGGAAGATCGCGATGCGCGACCAGAAGCCGCGCAGCAGCACGGTCATCGCGATCACCGCGGTCATCGTCAGGATCGCGATCCACTGGTCCTGCGGCCAGTAGGTCTTGGCCACCACGGGGGCCAGGTTGAATCCGATCAGCAACACCACGGCGCCGGTGACCACCGGCGGCAGGGCCTTGTTGACCACTTCGGCGCCGAGCAGGTGGATCAGTACGCCCGCGAGCGCGAGTACGGCGCCGGCGACCAGGATCGCGCCGGTGACCGTCGCGCTGGAGCCGCCGGAGGCGCGGATCGTGGTGACCGCGCCGACGAACGCGGCGCTGGTGCCGAGGTAGCTGGGGATCTTCCCCTGCACGACGAGCAGGAAGACCACGGTGGCCAGACCCGACATCATGATCGCCAGGTTCGGGTCCAGGCCCATGATCACCGGGAAAACGAATGTCGCGCCGAACATCGCGACGATGTGCTGTGCTCCCAGACCGATGGTCCGACCCCACGAGAGCCGTTCGTCGGGGCGTACGACCTCACCCGGAGGTGGGGTGCTGCCGTCCCCGTAGAGCTTCCATCCCAAGCCGAGTGCCATGTTCAGCCGCCTTCCAGGCGTAGGGGGGTGCGAGGGCGATTCGTTGTCGCACGACCCGGCACGGTGAGCGCGATCCGGTGGAGTCCGCCGGTCTCGCCACGAGGTTGGGGGAAGGTTATGGACGGGTCCGTCACCGAGGCTTGGGTGATAGGTGACAGAGCTCGCCCGGTGGTGTTGTGGAATTCACCCAAGGTTTGTTGCCGTCGTGTGTCGGCGTATGGATGAACGACCAAGGCTTTCTCCGTACGTGCGCGCCGCGCTACAGCCCGCGCATGCGGCGCACCTGGAGCGCCAGCATGATGTTGAGCCGTAGATGCGAGTCGGTGGTGAACGCGCCGAGCAGTCGTTCCAGCTTCCCGATCCGATAGCGCAGCGTGTTGTAGTGGAAGTGCAGGATCCGGGCCGTCTCGGCCACGTTCAGGTTGGTGTCCAGGAGCACCTCCAGGGTGGTGCGCAGATCGGTGGTCTCCTCGTCCTCGCGGCTCGCGAGTTCGCCGAGGGTCTCCCGCATGAAACTGGTCAGTTCGGCGGAGTCGGGGACCAGGCTGAGCAGCCGGTACACGCCAAGGCTGTCGAAGTCGGCGATGCCGCCCGGGCCGTGCATCTGGCGGCCGACCTTGGCCGCGCGGCGGGCCTGTTCGTACGCCTCGGGGAGCAGCGCCGGGTCGGTGACCACACGGCTGACCCCGGTGGAGAACGACCGGCGTCCGCCACCGCCGTCGCCGGAGACCTGGGTGACCATCTGGCGGACCGTCTCGCCGGGCGCGGTGCGCTGGGAGGCGCCCATCACGACCACCACCTCCTGGCTGTAGCCGACCACCGCCGCGCGCGCGTCGCGCTCGCGCACGACCATGCCCCAGGCGGTGGCGAACCGCTCGTGGGCGGGCCGTAGATCGTCGGAGTCGGGGTCGGGGCTCTCGCCCGGCTCCAGCTGGGCGACCACCACGATCAGCGGGCGGTCGATGGCCCAGCCGAGCGAGGCGCAGTGCCGCACGGTGTGCGCGGGATCGCCCGCCCGCCCGGCCAGCAGGTCGCGCATGAAGTCGCCCTGGTACTTGCTCTCCACGGCGGCGACCGCGAGGTCCTTGGTGATCACGAGGGCGGCGGTGGCCGCGGCCCGTTCGAGCACCTGGATGTCGCTCTCGTCCAGGGTACGACCGGCGGAGATCAGGACCACCCGACCATGGTCGAGGGCGCCGGCCAGGATCGGTACGAGCGCCACGCCGGTACCGGGATCCTCCAGGGCGCCGGCGCCGTGCTTGAAGCGCTCGACGCGGAAGCGTCCCGAGGCGTCGAACAGCGCGCGGCGCGCGGCGGGGGTCTGCTGCGCCGCCTCGCCCTCGTTGTGGGATTCGGAGGACGCCAGGAGCCGGCCGTCGGGGGTGGTGACCATGACGGTGCCGCCGAGCAGGCGGCTGAGCTCGTCCGTGATCGCTTCGAGGGCGCCGCCCGCGAGGACGACGCTGACCAGTGCGCGGTGCGCCTCCTCGGAGCGGGCCAGCACCGCGGCCTGCCGATTGAGGATGTCGGTGAGCACCTGGTTGAGGATGTCGTCGAAGGCGACGTCGTCGGGCAGCCGGATGATGGGCAGGCCGACCCGGTCGGCGGCGGCCAGCATGTCGGCGGGCAGCTCGTCGAGGTAGCGGCCGAGCTTGATGCCGACCGCGGCCAGCCGGCGCGATTCGAGCGCGGTGACCAGGTCGCACAGGGACTGCGGGGTCTCGCGCAGCGGGTACCCGGTGGTCAGGAGGAGTTCGTGCGGCTTGGTCCACGGCAGGATGTCCGGGACCTCCATCACGTTGAGTCGCTGCACGACGCGGTCCAGACCGCGCTCGCCGGCCATCAGTTCGGCGCCCGACAGGCTGGAGAGGCTGAGCACGTCGCGGACCGGGACGCCGCGAACGAGCGTGCCGGTACTCGCGGTTCGCACCCCGCCGGGGCCTCCGCCAGGGCTTGGCAGATTACGCGAATTAAGTGCGCCAAGGTTGGCAACTTGCTCCATTCGAGGACCATAGCCATTGGATTACGTTCACAACAGACATAGAGCCGGTCCGATTCAAATCGGTTCGGGCAAGACGCCCCACCGGTGCACTCGTGCCTCCGGCGTCACGGGCACACCGTGTCCACGGGTGACTTCGTACCGTTTCCGACGTATACGGCAGCCGCTTCGCTTCGCATCGCTCGCACCGGGAGGCACGACCGTGGCAGACCCGGGAGAGGTGAACCGCGCGGTGGCATCGGTGGGCGTGCAAGCCGCGCCGGGCGCCGTGCCGCCGGTGGGCGCGGTGTCCGTGCCCGGGGCGGCGTCGACGGTGTTGCGGGCGGTGTTGGCGGGGCCCGAGCGGGCCGCTCGGGTGCTCGGGGTGTTTCCGGCCGCGCTGTACCTGGCCGATGTCGACTCCGGGGAGGTCGTGACGGTGTGTACGCACGACGCCGTGCGGCTCCCGAATGCCGTCGTGCTCGCCGCGCGGACCGGGCGGTCGCCGTTTCCGGCGTTGACCGGTTGCACCGACGCGCGGATCGGCGGGGGTTTGGTCGGGCTCGGGTCGCTGCGGGTGGACGCGGTGCGGTGGTGGACGCCGCCGCGACCGCCGGCGCCCGGTGACGTGCGTACCCGTGCCCACGGTGTGACGACCCTGTGCGCCGCGCTGGACACCGCCGCCACCGGGCTGCCGGCCGGCGCCCGTGCCGATCTGGCCGAGCTGAGCCGGTACGCGTACACCGACCCCGAACGGGCCGCCGGCGCCGCGCTGCGCCTGATCGGGCTCGGCCCCGGGCTGACCCCCAGCGGCGACGACGCGCTCTGCGGCTTCCTGCTCGCGCTGCGCCACCTCGACCCCGGCGCGGCCGGCGCCCGGCACGCGCACACCCTCGGCGCCCGCGTCGCCGCACACGCCCCGGGCCGCACCACCGACCTGTCCGCCGCGCTGCTCGGCCACGCCGCCCGCGGCGACGGCTGTACACAACTGATCGACCTGATCGGCGCGATGGGCCGCGACACCGACGTACTCCCTTGCCTGCGCCGCCTGCTGACGGTGGGTCACACCTCCGGCGCGGACCTCGCCCTCGGCGTACTCGCCGGCGCCGAGGCGATGCGCACGGGCGCCGCGCCGGCCGAACTCCCGCACCCGACACTCCCACACGCGAAACTGCCGCACCCGAAACTGCCGCACCCGAAACTGCCATACCCGAAACTGCCGTACCCCGAAGGAAGGAGCGCCCGTGAGCAGCGCGCTTGAGCTGCGCCGCGGAACATACCGAGACTCGGTCAGCCTGATGCAGGTGAGCCGATCGGTATCCGCGGTGGACGGGGTGACCAAGGCGCTCGTCGCCATGGCGACCGAACTCAACGTCGGCCTCTTGGCGGGCATGGGCTTCGAAACCCCCGACGGCGCCGGACCCAACGACCTGATCGTGGCGATCCGGGCCGAGGACGAGGACGCGCTGAGCCGTGCCAAGGCGGTCCTGGAGACGTCCCTGGAGCTGTCCACCGGCGGTGGCGGCGGGATCGGCGCGGCCGGCGGCGTGCCGCCGCGCACGATCCGCACCGCCGCCGCCTCCGGCACCGACGCCACCCTGGCGCTGATCTCGGTCCCCGGACCGCACGCCTTCGCCGAGGCCGTCGACGCCCTGGAAGCGGCCCTGGACGTGCTGATCTTCAGCGACAACGTGCCGGTCGAGCAGGAGATCCGGCTCAAGGACATGGGCCGCGAGCGCGGCCTGCTCGTGATGGGCCCGGACTGCGGCACCGCGCTGGTCGGCGGCGTCGGCCTGGGCTTCGCCAACACCGTGCGCGGTGGCCCGATCGGCATCGTGGCCGCCTCCGGCACCGGCTCGCAGGAACTCATGTGCCTGCTGCACGCGGCCGGCAGCGGCGTCAGCCACTGCCTCGGCGTGGGCGGACGCGACCTGAGCGAGGCCGTCGGCGCCCGCTCCACGCTCCAGGCGCTGGCCATGCTGGACGCCGACCCGAACACCGAGCTGATCGTGGTCGTGTCCAAGCCGCCGGCCGACGCGGTGGCCGCCGAGGTCGAGCGTTATGCCGCGACCCTGAGCACGCCGGTGCAGTTGGCCTTCCTCGGGCAGGGCCGGGACGACCTGACGGCCGCCGCCACCAAGGCGCTCGCCGCGATCGGCCACGCCGGCGTCGAGGACCGGGTGTGGCTGCCCGAGTCGCCGCGCACTCCGCGCACCGGCGCGCTGCGCGGGCTGTTCTGCGGCGGCACGTTGTGCGACGAGGCGATGATCATCGCCGCCGACCGGCTCGGACCGGTCGCGTCCAACATCCCGCTGCGGCCCGAGTGGGCGCTGCCCGCCGACATGCACGCGGCCGGCCACCTGATGATCGACTTCGGCGACGACGGCCTGACCGCGGGTCGCCCGCACCCGATGATCGACCCGAGCCTGCGCCTGGAACGCCTCGCCGAGGAACTGGCCGACCCGGCCGCCGCGGTGCTGCTCCTGGACGTCGTACTCGGCCACGGCGCACACGCCGACCCGGCCGCCGACCTGGCCGCGGTGTTGCGCACGGCCGGCCCCGACGCGCCCGTCGTACTGATCTCGCTGTGCGGAACCGACCTGGACCCGCAGGACCTGGAGGCCCAGGCCCGCACGCTGGCCGACGCCGGCGCCGAGGTCCACCTGTCCAATGCCGAGGCCGCCCGGCGCGCCGTGGCGATCGTAGAAGGGCTCGACGCGTGAGCGCTCCCAACCGTCTTCTCACCCAGGACCCGTCGGTGGTCGCGGTCGGCGCCGAACTGCTCGCCGACGCGCTCGCCGCGCAGGCCGTCCCCGTGACCGCCGTCGACTGGCGCCCGCCGCTGCCCGGCACCTCCGACGCGCTGGCCCGCGTACTCGCCGACGAGCGGCGCGACGCGGCCAACAAGGTCGCGATCGAGCGGGTGTTGGCGTCGACGCCGCACCTGGTCGACGTCAAGCCGGCGAGCGAGGCACTGGGCCTGACGGCGGGTCAGTTCCGGCACGCGGGGCCGCCGATCGACTGGGCGCGGGCGTCCGGGCCGATGCGCGGCGCGCTGATCGGCGCGGTGCTCTTCGAGGGCTTGGCCGACACCCCCGAGGCGGCGGAGAAGTTCCTCGCCGACGGGCACGCCGAGCTGGACTCCTGCCACCACCACCACGCGGTGGGGCCGATGGCGGGCGTGGTCAGCCCGTCGATGTGGATGTTCGAGCTGGAGGACACCACGCACGGCACCCGCGCCTGGTGCTCGCTGAACGAGGGCCTGGGCAAGGTGCTGCGCTACGGCGCGTACGGGCCCGAGGTGATCGAGCGGCTGCAGTGGATGTCGGCGGTGCTCGGACCGCTGCTGCGCACCGCGGTGCGCGCGGGTGAGCCGATCGACATCCGCGCGATCATCGCGCAGATGCTCCAGATGGGCGACGAGGGCCACAACCGCAACCGCGCGGGCACGCTCATGCTGCTGCGCGAACTGCTGCCCAGCATGGTCGACAGCGGCGCGCCGACCAAGGACATCGCCGAGGCGGCCCGCTTCGTCGGCGGCAACGACCACTTCTTCCTGAACCTGGACATGCCGGCGTGCAAGCTGGCCATGGACGCGGGCCGGGACGTACCGGGCTCCTCGCTCGTGGTGGCGATGGCCCGCAACGGCACCGACTTCGGCATCCAGGTCTCCGGCACCGGCGACCGCTGGTACACCGGCCCGGCCGAGGTGCCGGACGGCCTGTACCTGGGCGCCTACGGCCCCGACGACGCCAACCCGGACATCGGCGACTCGGCGATCACCGAGACGGCCGGCATCGGCGGCTTCGCGATGGCGGCGGCACCGGCGATCGTGCGCTTCATCGGCGGCGAGGTCGACGACGCACTGGCCGCGACGCGGCGGATGTACGAGATCACGCTGGCGGAGAACCCGGCCTACCAGATCCCGGTCCTCGACTTCCGCGGCACACCCACGGGCATCGACGTCACCAAGGTCGTCCGCACCGGCATCCTGCCCCAGATCAACACCGGCATCGCCGGCAAGGTGGCCGGCACCGGCCAGGTCGGCGCCGGCCTGGTAACCCCCCCGGCGGCCTGCTTCACCGCAGCGATCGAGGCATTGTCGGAAGCGGCCCCACCGCTCGTCTGACCCGACCCGACCCGAACCAGGGCCCGCCCCGCCGACTTTGGCGCGGCGGGCCCTGTTTGTCGGCGCAGTGGCGACCCGAGACGCCTGAGCCGCCGGTGCCACTTCGTCGAACGCCCTCCGCGGCGGGTGGGAGGTGGTGGGGTGGTCGCCCGGGGTCAGCGGTGGATGCGGCCCGTGGTGAGGGACAAGGGGCGGGTGGTGCCGCCGTGGCGGGATCGGATGATCTCGGCCAGTACCGCGATGGCGGTTTCCTGGGGGGTGCGGGCGCCCAGGTCGAGGCCGATGGGGGAGTGCAGGCGCTCCAGCTCCGCCTCGGTCATCCCCGCCTCGCGCAGTCGCAGCAGTCGGTCCTCGTGGGCGCGGCGGCTGCCCATCGCGCCGACGTAGCCGACCGGCATTCGCAACGCCCGGACCAGGACCGGTACATCGAACTTCGGGTCGTGGGTGAGGACGCAGATCGCCGTGCGCGCGTCGACCCGGGTGTCCGCCAGGTAGCGGTCCGGCCAGTCCACGACCAACTCGTCCACGCCGGGGAAGCGGTCCGCGGTGGCGAACACCGGCCGGGCGTCGCACACGGTCACCCGGAACCCGGCGAACGCGCCCGCCCGGGCCACGGCCACCGCGTAGTCGTTGGAGCCGAACACCAGCAGGCGCGGACGCGGCACGTGGGAGCGGACGAAGACCACCTCGTCCTGCCGCACCCCCAGCGCCTGGACCGGGACCAGCGCGTCGCCGTCCGAGCCGGCCAGCGTGGTGCGGTCGGCGTCCAGCATCGCGCGTATGGAGGCCGTCCGCGGCGAGTCCGCGTCGCCCTCGTCCGGGCCGACCAGCACCCGCGTGCCGAGTCGTTCCGGCGTGGGGGTGGAGACCACCGTCGCCACCGCGATCGGGCGGCCCTCGCGCAGCGCGGCGATCAGCTCGGGGAATTCCGGGAAGCGGCTCGGGTCGACCGGCTCGACATACACCTCCAGGGTGCCGCCGCAGGTCAGGCCCACCATGAGCGCGTCGTCGTCGCTGATCCCATAGGCAGCGGTGCGCGGTCGGCCGTCCTCGACGACCTCCAACGCCAGCTCGTACACCGCCCCCTCGACGCACCCGCCCGACACGCTCCCGAGCGCCGTGCCGTCGGCGGAGACGGCCATCACCGCACCGGCGTCGCGCGGCGCGCTGCGCAGTGTGGACACCACCGTGGCCAGGGCGAAGGTGCGTCCGGTCCGGTACCACGCCTCGAGGTGGTCAAGCAGTTCACGCACGGCCGATCACCGGGCCCCTCGCTCGTCGACCAGCAGTGCACACAGTTCCTCCAGGGCGGCCAGGCTGTGCCCGGCGACAAAGTCGTCAACGTACGGGAGGGCCGCGGCCATACCCGCCGCAAGGGGTTGATACCCATCCCGGGCCCGGTGCGGATTGACCCAGATCACCCGATGCGCGAGCCGATGCAGTCGGGCCATGGCCACCGCCAGCGGCTCGGGATCGCCGCGTTCCCAGCCGTCGGAGGCGATCACCACGACGGCGCCCCGGGCCACGCCCCGCCGTCCCCATTGGGTCAGGAACGTGTGCAGCTGGTCGCCGAGCCGGGTGCCGCCGCTGAAATCGGGTACCACGGCCGATGCGTCGGCGAGCGCCCGGTCCGGGTCGGTGTGGCCCAGCTCGCGACTGATCCGGGTCAGCCGTGTGCCGATGGTGAAGACCTCGGTGCCCCGACGACGGCGCACCGCGGCGTGGCCGAGCCGCAGCAGCGCGTCCGCGTACGGCGCCATCGAGCCGCTGACGTCCAGGAGCAGCACCAGGCGGCGCGGTCGCACCGTGCGCTCGGCCCGGTGCAGCCGGTCCAACTCGCCGGTGCGCAGCGCGGCCCGCACGGTGCGGGTGCGGTCGATCCGGCCGTGTCGGGCCGGACGCCGGCGCCGGGTGCGGCGGGTGGGCGCGGCCGGGCGCAGCAGCGCGAGCAGTCGGCGCAGTTCGGCGCGCGCGGCCGGGTCGAGCGAGGCGATGTCGCGCCGGCGCAGGATCTCGGTCCGGTCCGCGGCGGCCACCCGCGCCTCCCCGTCCCGCTCGTCGCCCCGCGGCGGCGCGGACGCGGTGTCCGGCACGCCCACAGCGCGCTCGACGTCCACGCGCGGCCGGCGGCGGCCCGGCACGGGCTGTTCGGCGCCGAAGTACGCGGCGAACGCGGCGTCGTAGCGGGCCAGTTCCTGCGGCGCCGAGCACAGCGCGAGCCGCCCGGCCCAGTAGGTGTCCTCGCGTCGATCGGCGCCCAGTTCGGCGGCGGCGGCCAGGAACACCCGTACCCGCTCGGGGTCGGCCGCGACCCCGGCGGCCCGCACCGTGCGGGCGAACCCGACCAGGACCTCCACCCCGTCCCGGCGGGTCGGCGCGTTCGCCGCGGCGCGCAGCGTGGCGGCGTCCAGGGGGCTGCGCGCGCTCATCTCAGCCGCCCACCGCGAGCAGCCGGTCGAACCCGGCCGCCCGTACGCTCTCCAGGTCCTCGCGGTGCTTGAGTACCGCGCCCAGGGTGCGGGCGGCGGCCTCCGGGTCCAGTTCGCGCACGCCCAGCACGAGCAGCGCGCCCGCCCAGTCCAGAGTCTCCGCGACGCCGGGCGGCTTGACCAGGTCGGCCGCGCGCAGCCGGCCCACCGCGCGCACCACGTCCTCGGCGAGCCGCGTGCTCACCTCGGGCAGCCGGCGGCGCACGATGGCCACCTCGCGGGCGTGGTCGGGGTGGTCCAGCCAGTGGTAGAGGCAGCGCCGCTTGAGCGCGTCGTGCAGTTCGCGGGTGCGGTTGGAGGTGAGCACCACCAGCGGCGGCACCGCCGCGGCGATCCGCCCCAACTCGGGCACCGTCACCGCGAAATCGGACAACACTTCGAGCAGGAACGCGTCGAACTCGTCGTCGGCCCGGTCCACCTCGTCCACGAGCAGCACCGCCGGCGACGCCTCGATCGCCGCGAGCACCGGCCGCGAGATCAGATAGCGCCGGTCGTACAGCCCGGCCTCCAGCGTCGCGGCGTCGCTCTCCCCCGCCGCGCCGGCCGCCCGCAGATGCAACATCTGGCGCGGGAAGTCCCAGTCGTAGAGCGCCTGCGAGGCGTCCAGTCCCTCGTAGCACTGGAGCCGGAACAGCGGTACGGCGAACGCCTGCGCGAGGGCCTGGGCGAGTGCGGTCTTGCCCACGCCGGGCTCGCCCTCGACCAGCAGCGGGCGGCCCATCCGCAGCGCGAGATACGCGGCGGTACCGACACCGTCCCCGGCCAGGTAGTCCACGCCGTCCAAGCGCGCGGCCACCGCGTCCGGCCCGTCGACGTCCTCGCCGCCCCACCACGCCTGCGCCACGCCCACACCTTTCGCCACACCCGTAACGCCCGAGCGGGGGCACTCGGCGTCGCCCCGCCCGAACGATCGGTATTCAGTACACGCTGTACGGGCCGCACTCTCGACGGCAACATGTGCCAAAGAGCGGCCCGATCCCTGTCATCCTTACCTGCCCGAATCGGACCGTGTCGACGCGGATCCCGCCGCTGCCGTCCCCGGGGCCTCCCGGGACCCCGCCCCCGGCCTACAACCAGCGCGGTATGCACACCTGGACCGCCGGTGTGACGACACGCCATCAACCGCGGGCTACGCTGCGCCGATGCGGGCCCGAGCGGTGTGGAAGAGACTGTCCGCCGGCGTGCCTCCGCGAGCCGTGGACATAGCGCCGGCGGTGGCCGACATGGTGGTCAGCCTGCTCCTGGCACGCGAGGACCCGACCGGGAACTGGCGGCATACCGACACGTTCGGTTTCGTCCTGATCGTCCTGATCAATCTCCCCCTCCTGGCCCGCCGGCGTGCCCCCGTCGCCGTGCTGTTCGTGATGCTCGCGCTCCAGGTCTGGTTCATCGCCCTGGGTTACTGGCCGGTGGTGAACTCCCTCGGTTCGCTGCTCGCGCTGTACACGGTCGCCTCCCAGCGGCCCGTGCGGATCGCGGCGGCGGGGATCGCCGCCGTGGGCGCCGTCTGGATCTACGCCGGCCTCGCCGCCGACGGCGGCTCGATGGTCACCGTCGTCGCGCAGATCCTGACCGTTCCGCCGGTCGTCTGCTGGTTCGGCACGGCCGCTCGCCGACTGGGCGAACGCAACGCGCAGTTGGCGCTGCTGACCGCCAAACTGGCCCGCGAACAGGAGGCGCGGGCACGGCGCGCGGTCACCGACGAGCGGGTGCGCATCGCGCGCGAACTGCACGACGTGGTCGCCCACCACGTCTCGGTGATCTCGGTACAGGCCGGGCTGGCCGAGTACGTGATCACCTCCGATCCGCCCACCGCCCAGGCGGCGTTGCACACCATCGGGGAGACCACCCGCGAGGCGCTGGACGAGATGCGCCGGATGTTGCTGCTGCTGCGCGCCGACCCCGAGGACATGGACGCCGTGCGTGTGCCCGGCCCGGACCGGCCCGCCGCCGACGACACCATGGACCCGGCGCCCGGCCTGGCCCGCCTCGACGACGTGGTGCGCCGGATCCGGGCGGCGGGGGTGGCGGTGGCCATCCGACGGGTGGGCATCGCCCGTCCGCTCTCGTCCGGCGTCGAGTTGTGCGCGTACCGGATCGTCCAGGAGGCACTGACCAATGTGCTCAAACACGCCCGCACCGCACGGGTGGAACTGACGGTGGAGTACGAACCCACCCGACTGCGCATAGCGGTGTGCGACGACGGTGGGGAACCCGACTCCGATGCGACCCCACAGACCCGGAATTCGGGCAGAATCGGGGGCGCGTCCGGACACGGCCTGATCGGCATGTCCGAGCGCGCCAGGCTCTACGGCGGGACGTTCTCCGCCGGACCGCGCCCGGAAGGAGGGTTCGAGGTCGGCCTCGTCCTGCCCATCCCGGCCGAGCCCGGCACGTCGGGCGGCAAGGTCGTGGGCGCGGGCGACACCTAGGTCGCCTCGGGCCGACGTGACGGAAGGAACGACGGGGTGACCAAGGTACTTGTAGTGGACGACCAGGTCCTGATCCGGGCGGGACTGGCCGCCCTGTTACGCGCGGCCCCGGGCATCGATGTGGTGGGCGAGGCGTCCGACGGGGCCGAGGCCGTGGACATGGCGGCGAAGCTGCGACCCGACCTGGTCCTGATGGACATCCGGATGCCCGGGGTGAGCGGCGTGGTCGCCACGGAACGCATCCTGGCCGCCGCCGAGGGCAACCCGCCCCGGATCGTCATGCTGACCACCTTCGACCTGGACGAGTACGTCTACGCCGCACTGCGCGCCGGCGCCTCCGGGTTCCTGCTCAAGGAGATCGGCCCGCAACGACTGCTCGCCGCGATCGACGCGGTGATGGCCGGCGACATGCTCTTCGCGCCCAGCGTCACCCGGCGACTGATCGAGACGTACGTGGCCGCCGCGCCCACCTCGCCGGACGCCGACGTGCCACCGGCCCTGGACGCGCTGACCGGACGGGAGTTGGAGGTGCTGCGCCTGGTCGGCAAGGGCCTGGCCAACACCGAGATCGCCGGCACGCTCGTGGTCACGGAGTCCACCGTCAAGACCCACTTCAACCGGGCGCTGGCCAAGCTGAACCTGTCCAGCCGGGCGCAGGCGGTGGTGTTGGCGTACGAGACGGGGTTGGTCACGCCCGGGGGCCGGCGGTCCTGAGGCTTACGCGTCCTCGTCGCGTTCGGTCGTCGCCGCCGGCTCGGCGAGTCGCGCGAGTTTCGCCAAGACCTCCGGGTCGAGCGCGGCGGCGATCGGGCGGCTGCCACGGGCGGACAGTTCGGCGAACCAGCGCTGGAAGTACGCACGCACCGCGTCGGCCTGCGCGGCGGTGTACCCGAGTCGGCGGAAGTCCGCGTCCTCGCGCTCGGTGACGTGCTTGAACCCGGTCAGGAAGTCCTCGGCGCGCAGTTCGGGGTCATAGGCCAGGGCCAGTTCGAGCAGCCGCCCGGTGTCGTAGGCGGCGGAGAGCGCGAGCACGTCGAAGGCGTCCCGGAGTTCGGCCCGCGACCCCAGGGTGACCACCTTCGCGGCGGCGAGGTCGTCGGGATGCAGCACGGGGACGTCGCCCACCACGACCGGCCCGTGCCGACGCGGTCCGACGTACAGGCTCACCGGGATCGCCCGCTTGGCGCCCGGCGCCCGGACGTTCAGCCGGACCCGGGTCTTGCCGGCCGCCTTTCCGTCGATACCCACGCCGAACCCCGCCTCGGTCCACGCGGCCACGATCGCGGCCCGCGTGGCACCGAGCCGCTTGCCGTCACGCGCGGCAAGGGCGAGGTCGACGGTGTCACCGTCCCGCTCCACGAGCCCGTGCCGCGCCAGCCCCCGACTGCCGCCCAGGGCAACCCCGAAGGGCTCGCCGGCGGTCGCGGCGACGCGGATGATCTGCTCTTCGGGGCTGTGCGGCACGGTGTCGAATCCTCGCGTTTCGGGATTCACAGCGTACGCGGAGACGGGTGCGGGGGCTGCCGGCGCCGGGGTCGCGCCGACCGGCGATCGCCACGATCGGGTTGCGGCCCGGCTCCGGAGGGCCAGGGCGCCGCCGAGGAGGGCGCCGGTGAGGCAGGCGGTCACATGGCCGATTTCGGTGACGCTCGCGTGGGTGATGCCCTCCGGCCAGGAGAGCGCGTTCCATGCCAGGAGGGTGATCGCAGGGGCGCGGGTCGGCCATCGTCGGCCGGTCAGGGCCACTGCTGCCAGCGCTGCCATCACCAGGTAGGACGGGCCGACGTCGGGCATGTGGCGCAGGTCGGTCGGGGCACGGTGGAGGGCGATTCGAGTGGCGAGCAGGCCCTGGCCGATTGCCGTGCCCACCACGTGTCCCGTGGCTGCGATCAGGGCGGCTCGGCGGTTGCCGAAGCGGTCGGTCAGTGCGGTCAGGGCGAGGGCGGTGACGGCGAGGCGCGACCAGCGTTCGGGTTCGAGGACGAATGCCGAAGCGGCCAGTGACTCGATCGGTCGGCCGCGGAGGTTGGTGAGGTCGGTCGAGGCCCAGTCGACCAGTGCGGCACGGCTGCCCGGCCCGAGTACCCAGGTCTGGACGGCCGTGACCACACCTGCGGCCAACAGGTAGGCGATCGGTAGCAGTAGGGCGCGCGACCACCGGCCCACGGCGCGACGGAACCCGCCGGCGGTCCGCGTCGGCTCGCGGACGGGCACGGAGGCCGGGGCCTCGGCGCGGTACGGGTGCTCGGTCGAGACGATCGGGATCACTTCCTCTCGCTGGGGAAGTCGGTGGGAGGGCGGTGCGGGTTCGGCCTCTCGAACCTCGCAGTTCGCCGGGCCCGGGCGCGTCCGGCGGGCGACAGAGCATGGCGGGTCTGTCGCGCGGGGGATGGCGGGGCGCGGCTACGACCTGAGGACGATGCGAAGGGTGGCCCGGAGACAGAAGTCACGTCCTGCTCGCGCCCGTAGCGTCGATACGTGAACTCGACGACGCCGCAGGCGTACACCCCGAAGCAGGGTCCGCGGCGCCGGCTGCTCGTGGCCGTGGACGTGGCGATCGCCGGCGCGCTGGGCGTGGTGCTGTCACTGGGTGTCTCCACGCTGACGTGGCACGGATGCCTGCCCGTGCCGGTGGTGTTCGTGACGATCTGGCTCTTCGCGGGGGCGTTCGTGCTGCGCCGGTTCGCGCCGCTCGCCGCGATGGTCGCCACGTCCGTGCTGCTGCCGCCGCTGATGGCGACACCGTGGTTCCTGGCGGTGTGGATGCTCGCGGTCCTGGTCGCCTACGGGGCACAGGCTCGCTCGCGGCGGGTGACGGCACTCGTGCTGGGAGCTTCCTTGCTGGGCGAGTTGTCGTCCTGCCTTGTCATGCAGGAGCTTTCGGGCCGACCGATGATCGGCTTTCAGATCGTCATCGTGCAGTTCGCCGCGTGGGTCTCCGGGTGGGCGGCGGCCAGAGGCCGCGCGCACAACGAGGGCCTGCGCCGCCAGGCGGAGGAGCGGGCGGCGGCTCAGGTGGCTCGGGCGCGCCGCGCGGTAACCGAGGAACGACTGGACATCGCGCGCGAGTTGCACGACGTGGTGGCGCACAGCCTGAGCGTCATCGCGGTGCAGTCCGGCGTCGGGAACCATGTCATTCACACCCGGCCGGCCCAGGCCGCCGCCGCGTTGGCGGCGATCGAGGAGGTCAGCCGGTCGGCGCTGGTCGAACTGCGGTCACTGGTGGGGCTGCTCCGGGACGGCGACGCGGCGGAGTACTCGCCCGGTGCGCTGGCCGACCTGGAGGGGCTGCTCGCGCGCAGCGCCCAGGCCGGGGTACGGGTCGACGCCACGGTGAGCGGTGGCCTCGACGAACTGCCGCACGGGCTGGACCGGGCGGCGTATCGGATCGTGCAGGAGGCGCTGACCAACGTGGCCAAACACGCGGGGACCGACCGGGCCCGGTTGACGGTGTCGGTCGACGACGCCGGGATCGGGATCGAGGTCGTCGACGACGGGGTGGGTCGGATGGAGGCGGGGCAAGCCGAGCCGGCGTCGGTGGCTTCGGCTGCTTCGCATGGATCGGTGACCTCGAAGGGGACGGGGGCCACGCCGGCGACCTCCCCCAACGGCTCGGCACTGCGCGGGGGTTCGGCCGGTGAGTGGGATCATCCGGCCGGCCACGGGCTGATCGGCATGCGCGAGCGGGCCGCCCTATACGGTGGTCGGGTGAGTGTCGGGCCGCGCGCCGAAGGCGGCTTCCGGGTCGCGGCGTGGTTGCCGGTGCCGGGGGAACATCCCGTGTACGCGGGCACGTTCGGCAGGGCCGAGACGGGGGCGGCGTGACGATTCGGGTGTTCGTCGCCGATGACGAGAGCCTGGTGCGCGCGGGATTCGGGATACTGATCGACTCGGACCCGGAGTTGACCGTGGTCGGCGAGGCGGGCAACGGGCGCGAGGCGGTGCGGCTGATTCGGGAGAGCTGTCCCGACGTGGTGTTGATGGATGTCCGGATGCCGCTGCTCGACGGCATCGAGGCGACCCGCGAGGTGATGGCCGGCGGCGGTCCCCACGGGCCCCGGGTGCTGATCCTGACCACGTTCGGGCTGGACGAGTACGCGTTCGGCGCGTTGCGCGCGGGCGCGAGCGGATTCCTGCTCAAGGACACCCGCCCGGCCGAACTGCTGGCCGCGATCCGGGTGATCGCCGCCGGCGAGGCGCTGTTGGCGCCGCCCGTGACGCGGCGGCTGATCGAGGAGTTCGTCAGCCGCCCCGCCGTCCGGCGGCAACCGCTCGCGAGCCTGGAGAGTGTCACCGACCGCGAGCGTGAGGTGCTGTACCTGATCGCCACCGGCCTCTCCAATGCCGAGATCGCCGCGCGGTTGTTCCTCGCCGTCGGCACGGTCAAGACACACGTCAGCCGACTGCTGACCAAGCTCGGCGCGCGGGATCGGGCACAACTGGTCATCGCCGCCTACGAGAACGGGCTGACGGGCGGTTCGGCGACGGCTCGGGCGTGAGCGCACGGCGGTGGGGACGCGTCGGGGCCGGTGCGGCGGAGGCGCGGTGCGCGGTTTCCCGATTGGCGTTGACGCCGACGCCGACGTCAACGTCTAGCGTCGGGACCCCATGCGGGACGACGGCGACGAGGGAGCGGGCGCGATGGCCGAGACGAGTGGTGTGGACCCGCACGGCGGGCGCGAGGTGGTCGGGGCGGATCTGGCCTTCTTCGACGCACTGGTCCGGGCGGACGGGGACGCACTGGACCGCCTGCCGGCCGATGACTTCGTGCTGGTGGACGTCATGGCCGGGTCGGTGATCCCGAAGGCCGATCTGGTTCCGCTGATCGCGTCGCGGCGGCTGGAGTTCGAGGCGATCGGGGTGGACGGGGAGGAGCCGAGCGTGCGGTTCTTCGACGCGAAGGCGATCGTGATCGGGCGTACCCGGATGTCCGGCCGCTTCGAGGGGGAGGCGTTCGAGTCGCGCAGCCGCTACACCCACGTCTTCGTCACCGATCCCGCCGGGCGAGGCGGCGGATGGACGCTGGTCAGCGCGCAGGGCCCCCGGATGGAGTGACCGCGACACCAAGGGCGGGCAGTCGGTCGGTGAATCGGGACGTGTAGTATCCCGATCATGCGGATGGGCGAAGGGGTCGAG
This sequence comes from Embleya sp. NPDC020630, assembly GCF_044334985.1. Classification (NCBI taxonomy): domain Bacteria; kingdom Bacillati; phylum Actinomycetota; class Actinomycetes; order Kitasatosporales; family Streptomycetaceae; genus Embleya; species Embleya sp. NPDC020630. The sequence goes on along the minus strand of NZ_JBIRUB010000018.1, from coordinate 91,274 downwards.
TGGGGGTTGCACTGCTGTTTGGTGCTGGCCTGGCTCGAGGACGAGGGGCCGGTGTCGACAGCGACGCTGGCCGCCTGGTTCGAACTGCCGCCCGCCTACCTCAAGAAGCGCCTCCAGGCATTGGTTCGGGCGGACATCCTGACCTCCAGTGCCGGGGCGCACGGCGGGTTCCTGCTCGCGCGGCGGCCGGAGGCGATCACCCTGCTGGACGTGGTCGTGGCGGTCGAGGGGCCCGACGAACTCTTCCGGTGCACCGAGATCCGGCGCCGGGGGGACGGTGTGGACCCGGCGGCGGCCGAGTTCCGGGTCGATTGCGGGGTGAGCACGCTGATGCGGCAGGCCGAACTCGCCTACCGGCGCGAGTTGGCCGGGCGTACGATCGCCGACGCGCTCGCGGCGGCCCCACCGGCGGCGGCCGAGCGGGCGCGGCGCAGATATGCCCGGATGGGCGGCTGAGCGGGCGGGGCCGGGTCCGGTTCCTGCTTGTCTTTCTTCACGGCATGAATCGGGATGTTTGATATCCCGATTCTTCGTTTTCATCGGGAGGCGCCACATGTTCGAGATCTCGACCGTTCTCGTGTTGGCTCTGGGCACCTTCGCGGTCGGTACGGACGCCTTCGTGGTCGCCGGGTTCCTGCCCGCGATGGCGAACTCGCTGGACGTGTCGGAGAACGCGGCGGGGCAGTCGGTGACCGCGTTCGCGGTGGCCTATGCGCTTGCCGCGCCGGTGTCGGCCACGCTGACCGCCCGGCTGCCCCGCCGCGGGTTGTTGATCGGGGCCCTGCTGGTGCTGGCCGCGGCCAATCTCGGTTCGGCGCTGGCGCCGAACCTGCCCGTGCTGATCCTCACCCGCGTGGGCGCGGCCGTGGGCGCGGCGGCCTTCACCCCCAACGCGGGTGCGGTCGGCGCGGCGTTGGTGCGGCCCGAACTGCGCGGGCGGGCTCTGGCGGTGGTGATCGGCGGGCTCACCGCGGCGACCGCGCTCGGGGTACCGCTCGGCACTCTGATCGGCCGACTCGCCACGTGGCGGATCGCGCTCGGCGCGGTCGCGGGGCTGTGCCTGGCGATCGCCGTCGCGGTCCGGGTGGTCATGCCCGCGCTGCCCGGCACCGAGCGGGTGCCGCTGCGGGCACGACTGGCGGTGTTGCGCCGACCCGGCGTGCTGAGCGTGCTGCCGCTGACCGTCCTGGGCATGACCGCCGCCTACACCGCATACGCGTACAGCGCGCCCGCGTTGGCGGCGGTCGGGGTGACCGGTTCGGCGGTGGCCTGGATGCTGGTCCTGTACGGCGCGGGCGCGGTGCTCGGCAACCTGTGGTCGGGGCAGGCCACCGACCGACGGGGCCCGACGTGGGTGCTCGCGGCGACCTATCCCGTGATGGCCGCGGCGCTGGCGCTGCTCGCGGGGTCGGCGGCGGGCGACCCGCCCCGGGCGGTCGTCGGCGCGCTGCTGTTCGGGTGGGGCGCCGCCTCCTGGGCGCAAACCCCCGCGCAACAGCACCGCCTGATCGAGGCCGCGCCCCAGGAGGTCCCGCTGGTGGTCTCGTTGAACTCGTCCGCCATATACCTGGGCATCGCGCTCGGCACCGGCATCGGCGGCCTCGCGCTGGAACAGGGCGGCACGGCGACGATGTACGGGGCGGGTGCCGCAATCGCGGTGGCGGCCTGGCTGTTCCTGCTCGCCACGACCCGCCGACGCGATCCGGTGCGGATCTCGGGAGCGGGGAAACGGTCTGCGGCCGGTGGGGGCGCCCGTCACAATGTGATTCATGAGTGAGTGGGGAATCGCGCTGCTCGCGGCCGGGTCGGCGCTCGCCGGCGGCCTGATCACCGGCTGGACCTACCTGCGCTTCCTCGAAGTTGCCGAGTCGGTGATCCTGACCCGCCGCACCAACAGCGGCGGTCACGACGACCTGCCCGCGTTGCAACGGGCGTTCGGCGCAATCCAGTTGGAGGGTCCGGCCGAAGTGAGCGACGCGGCCCGTGCGTTCGTCACCGAGCTGCGCCGCAACGGCCCCCTCGACGATCTGGAGCAGCTGCGCGTGGCCCTGCTGTCCGCCGCGCAGGCCGCCCTGGTCCGGCGCTGAACCCGCCGTCGCCGGAGCGGCCGAGCCGAGCTACGTGTGGTCGGCGGACCATGCCAGGATGTGCGGCGCCGAGCCGATCCCGGACGGAAGGTGCCCGATGTCACCGAGATCGCTCACCCGGACGTCCAGGGCCCGCTCGCCGGGGCCCGCCAGCCCAGGGTCGGCCGTGGATCACACGCGGCAGGTCGACGGACGCCGACGCCTCGGACGCGGCATGGTCGTACGGGTGCCGGCCCGGACCTACCCCGAAGCGGAGGCCACCACCAAACGCGCCGCTCAGGGGCTCGTCGCCGGAGCCAACAAGCGCCGCCCGCCGCGTTGTTGCACCCGTCGGAGGAAGGAGAGGACTCCCGCGCTGCCCGTGCCCCACGCCGGGCTCGACGTGGCGCGGGTGTTGTCCGGGAGCAGGGGGCGGCGCGTGGTGCCGCCGCTGCGGGCCAGGATCAGGCCGATCACGTCCTCGGCGGCCCCCCACAGTTCGTCGTCGCCGGTCGCGACGGCGGCGTCCACGAGCAGTTCGCCGATGCCGGACAGGCCGCAACACTGGGACACCAGGCTCATCCGCGGCGCGAGGGAATGGCACAACCGGGCGCAGCGCAGGCCGAGTTCGAGCAGCTTCGGGTCCCGATCCGCGGCTCCGGCGGCGATCAGTGTCGTACCGATGCCGGCCATGCCCCGGCACCAGGACCCGAAGTTGCGGGCGGCGCCGGGGAGTGCGGCCGAGGCGAGCAGGTCGGGCGTGCGCGCGGCGAGGTCGGCCAGACCCTCCCGGGCGGCGGCGTGGACTGCTGGCGCCGCGTCGGGGTCGGTGCGTCGGTAGGCGTCGAGGAAGTACACGATGCCGGCCCGGCCGTGCGCGAACCCGTGGGCGTAGGCCGCGCGGGAGGAGGCCGGGGGCAGCCCGAGTTCGTCGGGTTCGGGCTCGCCGTGCCGGGCCGAGAGCATGCCGGCGCACGCCGCGGCGGCGGCCAGGTGTACGCCCGCCCGCTCCGGGTCGCCCGCCGCCCGCGCCGCCGCGGCCAGCAGCAGGTGCCCGGTACCGCCGCCGGCCGCGCCGCCGATCTGGTCGCCGGTGTCGTCGTAGGGCCTCGCCGCAGGCGGGGTGTTCGGGGCCGGCGCACCGCCCGGCAGGTCGGCGGCGGCCCGGAGGAAGAGGTCGACGCCGGTGCGGCCGGTGTACAACGTGTCGGAGAGTTCGCCCAGTTCGGGGTGGGCCGCGGTGCGGTGGGCGAGGCGCGCGACGGCGCCGGCGACGCCCGGGCGGTCGGTGTGGTGCAGCAGTTCGAGGCCGACGCCGGCGGCGCCCACGTACAGCGTCAGCGTCGAGCCGGGACGCGGGCCCGAGGCGGCGGGCCAGTCGGCGACACCCCGGACACAGGCGGCGACGGTGTGGCCGATCACGTCGTCCAGGAGCGCGGAGGTGATCCGGGGCGGCGCAGGCAGTCGGCGGCCGGGCATCGGTTCGGGCTGCCCGGCTCGCAACCGCCGTGCGCAGGCGGAGCGTTCGGCCGGATCCGGGTTGAGCAGCGCGGCCACCATGGCCCGGACCGGCCGATGGGTGACTCCGGGCAGCGCGGCGGCCAGGCAGGCGAGCGTACGGTGCCGGTTCACCGCCGGATCGGGATCGACGATCACCGGGTCCAGGCCGGTCAGCGCGTAGTGCAGCGTGGCGCCCAGCGCGTACAGGTCGTCGACCGGGACGGGCGAGCCGCCGTCCGGGTCGGGTGCCGGGGTGTAGCCGGGGGTGCCGCCGGCCGGCCGGCGGGTGTCCAGCGCGCTGATCCCGAAGTCGACGATCCGGGCGTTCCCGTCGGCGTCCAACACCACGTTGCCCGGCTTGAGGTCGCACACCACCACGCCGCGTTCGTGGATGCCGTCGAGCACCGCGAGCAGTCGGCGGGCCAGTTCGGAGATCCGCCGGCCGGAGCGGGCGTCGCCCGGGTAGGGGCCGTGGGCGAGCACGTCGCGGCGCAGGTCGCCGGGGCCGCAGTCGGTGGTGACCAGGAACTCGTCCTCGCCGTGCCGCAGGTGGTCGATCACCCGGGGGACGCCGTCGAGCCCGGACAGCGCGCCCAGTACCGCGCGTTCGTGCCGCAGGCGGTCCCTGGCGTCCAGTCCGCCGCCGTCCTCCCCGGCGTACGCCCGGGCCTGCTTGACCACGACGCGGTCGCCGGTCGCGGTGTCCAGGGCGCGGTAGACGTCGCCGTGCGGGGAGCGGGCGATGCCGCCGGTGAGCCGGTAGCGGCCGCCGATCAGCCGGGCGGTGCGTCCCGGCGCGGGCGCGGTGGCGCCGAACGGGTCGGCGGCCCACGGGGGTTGCCGGTAGCGCACGGTGGCCCGACCCGGGAAGCGCTGCCCGTCGGGGCCGGTCATCACCAGCGCCGCGTCGTCGCCGCCGCTCGCCCGGAAGGGCCCGTACCGGTAGTAGACGGGGGCGTCGGGGCGGACCCGGCGGTCGCCGAGCACCCGCGGCCCGCCGCGACCGGCCAGCACCTCGGCGAGTTCCCGGCCGAGCGCGGCCACGTCCCGCTCACGCGGGTAGACGGTGATCGCCTTGCCGACGAGGGCGGGATCGCGGACGCCCGCGTTGATCTCCTCCAGTACGGCGGTGCCGGCCGCGAACTTGGCCAGGCAGGTGTACCGCAGCAGCACCGGGACCAGCAGGTCCAGCGTCTCGGCGAGGTCCTCGGGGCGGGTCGAGACGTGCAGCTTCCACCCGTGGTCCAGCGGAGGCATCCGCGGATCGAACAGGTGGAGCCAGACCGAGTCCGCCCGGTGGCGTCGATCGTGGCCGGCGATCAGCGTGTCCAGACGCCGACTCAGGTCCTGCACGGATCCGTCGGGGACCGCCCGCGCCTTGCCCACGTCCGCTCCTTGCCGTTCCGGGTCGGGTGGTTGCGAACACACCGTCCGCCGGGCGATCGCCGGCGTCGTCCGCGGCCGGCATGCGCGGTACGGGACCGCGCGCCCCGCGCGGATGCGTGCTCCGTGCGGGGCGGCCGGATCGATGGGCTCCGGGCCGGATCCGGTGTGCGGCGGGCGACGGGCCGGTCAGGCCCAGTCGCACCCCACGCGGGTGGTGGCGGTCACCCACGGGTCGGCCAGACACGACTCGATCCGGCGTTCCGGGTTGGTCTCGTCCTCGAACTCGACCAGTTCCTCCTCGACCTCGACGTCGAGCGGTCCGGCATCGCGGATCTCTACCATCACGGGGCTCATTTCGATCCTTCCTGCAGCAGAGGCGGGCAGATCAGTACACGAACCTTCACGGTCGTCGGCCGTCCCCGGTCGCCGCCCGCACCTGTGTCCTCCGGTGCTGGTGGGGCGGGTGGGCCGCCGTTCCGCGCCAATAGTCTCCACGCTGCGCAACAAAAGGAGAACGTCACGAATCGGCCGACTTATGGCGCGATTTCGTGCGCGTGAACGGGATTCGACGAGCCCGATCCGGGACAGGGGCGCGGGCCGCCGGGAGACGCGATGCCGACCCCGACGCGACCACCGCGCCGGCGGGCCCGTATCCGCGCCGCCGGCTCCCGGGGTGGGGGCGCCGGCCACCGGGTGGTTGTCGTGTGCGCACAATGGCGGCATGACGACGCCGAACATCCCACCGTCGCCCGACGAGTTGCTCCGGCACCTGGTCGCGACCCGCATCGCGGGCCCGATCGCCACCCCACGAGAGGTCAACCTCCGGCACTACGCCGAACTGGTCCGCGGAAACCTGCGTTTTTGGCTCGGCCTGGACCTGGGCGACCGCTGGAAGACCGAGGAGGACGTGCTCGCCGTGATGGCCGAGCGCGCGGGCGTGGACCCGAACCCCGCCCACCGCACCGGCCAGGACACCATCGACCCCGAGCTGACCCTGGCCGCCCTCGACCGGATGGCCGCCGTACTGCGCGACGCCGCGGCCCGCCGACTGCACGTCCTCGTCGCCACCGGCCACCCCGGCGGCCTGCTCGACGTACACCGCGCCATCGCCGAGTCGCTGACCGCGGCCGGCGCCACCGTCATCGACATCCCGCGCGACCTGCGCACCACCGAGGGGGACGACGAAACCTGGGGCGACGTCCGCCAGTTCGGCGGCGTCGCGGTCCTGGAGCGCGGGGCCACCCTGTGGCACACGCACGCCCCGCAACCGATGAGCGCGATCCTGGACGCGCTCGCGGAGAGCGGCCGACCCCGCCCCGACCTCGTGGTCGCCGACCACGGCTGGGCCGGCCGCGCCGGGCAACAGGGCATCCCGACCGTCGCGTTCGCCGACAGCAACGACCCGGCGCTGTTCCTCGGCGAGGCCGAGGGGACCGTCACGGTGACCGTCCCGCTGGACGACCACGTCGTCGACGCCCGCGACTACGCCCCGATGACCGCCTACCTCCTGGCCGCCGCCGGTCTGTCCGGCGAGGCCCGCTGACCACACCGATCCGCCGACCGACCGGCCCGGGACACCATCGTGTCCCGGGCCGCCGTCGTTCCCCGCGCCGTCGTCACGAGTCCGGTCCGACCGGGTGCGCCGCACGGTGATCGACGTTCGATCGACGTTCCATCGACGGGTTGGCGACCGGCGGCCGGTGGTTCGTTCGCACGAACTTCACGTTCGGGATTCTCCCGGGCGAACCCGATGATTCCCTAGCGTCTGGGATGCACCATCGAGCACGCGGTATTCCACTCACTCCGATGTCACAGGAGACAACCGTGTCCGACTGGTCCGTACCCCGACGCAGAGACCGCGTCCGCAACCGCGCCCTGCCGGCCCTCGCCGCAGCCCTGGTCGCCGCCTGGGCCTTCGTCGCCGGCGCGCCCACCGCGCGGGCGGCGGGCAGCGTACCCACTCCCGACCACACCATCGTCGTGGTCTTCGAGAACCACGGCTACAGCCAGGTCATCGGCAGTTCGAGCGCGCCGTACATCAACTCGCTGAAGACCGGCGGCGCCAACCTCAGCCAGTTCTACGCCGAGACCCACCCCAGCCAGCCCAACTACCTGGCGATGTTCTCCGGTTCCACCCAGGGCATCACGGACGACAGTTGTTACACCCCCGGCTTCAGCTCCGCTCCCAACCTCGGCTCGGAACTGATCGCGGTCGGCGCGACCTGGGCGAGCTACAACGAGTCGTTGCCCAGCCAGGGTTCGACCGTGTGCTCCAGCGGACAGTACGCGCGCAAGCACAACCCCTGGTTCGCCTTCTCCAACGTGCCGACCTCCACCGCGATGACCTTCGCGCAGTTCCCGACGAACTTCACCACCCTGCCCAAGGTTTCCTTCGTGGTCCCGAACCTGTGCAACGACATGCACGATTGTTCGGTGAGCACGGGTGACACCTGGTTGCAGAACAAGCTCGGCGCCTACGCCACCTGGGCCAAGACGCACAACAGCCTCCTGGTGGTCACCTTCGACGAGGACAACCGGCTGAGCGGCAACCGCATCGCCACCGTCCTGTACGGACAGCAGGTGGTCGCGGGCAGTTCGAGCGCCACCACCTACAACCACTACAACCTGCTCCGCACGATCGAGGACATGTACGGCACCTCGCACGCCGGACAGGCTGGATCCGCCACCGACATCACCGGGATCTGGGTCCCCTGACGTGTATGTAGCGGACAGTCGCGGTACTGCCCCGCCGGACGCCGCCCGGAGCCCCCGCTCCGGGCGGCGTTCCGGCCTCGCCCCCTCTGCGCGCTGCCGGGCGACTACGGGGCGGATCTGTAAACGCGCTGCCGGCGGACGGGTCGGGGGCGCCCCGGCGGTTGACGACGGCGGCGGTGGCGCCGGCATATCCGGGCTGACCGGGCCGCCGAGGATGGAGCGGGTCGCCCGGGGCGGGCCGGGCGACCGTCGGGGGCTGGGCCGGGCCGGACTCGGCCGAGCCGGGTCAGGAGCGGGGGCGGCGGGCCGAGGCGGGGCGCGCGGCGGGTCGCTCCTGCTCCTTGGCCTCCCTGGCCTGGTTCTTCTCCTTGATCCGGACCGCTTCCTTGCGGACGTCGGCCTGGACGGCGCGCTCGTGGAGCAGCCACTCCGGGCCCTCCTCCTTCAGCGCGTCGATCTGCTCGGTGGTCAGCGCCTCGGTGATCCCGCCGCGCGCGAGCCCGGCGATGGACACGCCCAGCTTCGCCGCGACCACGGGCCGGGGGTGCGGACCGGCGGCGCGCAGCTCGCGCAGCCACTCCGGCGGGTCGGCCTGAAGTGCGTTCAGTTCGTCGCGGGAGACGACACCTTCCCGGAACTCGGCGGGGGTGGCCTCGAGGTATACGCCCAGCTTCTTCGCCGCGGTCGCGGGCTTCATCGTCTGGGTGGTCTTGTGCGACGTCATGGGGTCAAGAGTAGCGACCGTGTGCGGTGCCGCCGATCATGGCCGGTAACCTGACGTGGTGACAGGCGCGGAAACACCCTCTTCGTTCCGGCTCGCCTACGTTCCGGGGGTGACCCCCGCCAAATGGGTGCGGATCTGGAACGAGCGGCTGCCCGACGTGTCCCTGGCGTTGCTCGCGGTGACCGCCGCCGAGGCGGCCGAGGCGCTGCGGAGCGGTGGTGCCGATGCGGGTCTGGTGCGGTTGCCGATGGATCGGACCGGGCTGAACACGATCCCCATGTACACCGAGACCACCGTGGTCGTGGTCCCCAAGGACCACGACGTGACGGCGGTCGACGAGGTCTCCGTCGAGGACCTGGCCGACTTCGTGCTGCTGCACCCGCTGGACGACCCGCTCGACTGGACCGCCGGCCCGCCCGGCGTGCCGGCCAAGGAGCGGCCGGCGACCACGGCGGACGCGATCGAGCTGGTGGCGGCCGGGGTGGGGCTGCTGATCGTCCCGCAGTCGTTGGCCCGACTGCACCACCGCAAGGACCTGACATATCGACCGCTGGCCGGAGCCGGCGAGACCGTCGACGAGGCCGCCGAAACCGCCGAGGTGCCGCAGTCGCGGGTCGCGCTGGCCTGGCCGGAGGGTGAGCCCTCCGAGCTGATGGAGGAGTTCATCGGGATCGTCCGGGGACGGACGGTGAACAGCTCGCGCGGACGTACGCCCACCCCGCCACAGCCCAAGTCGGCGAAGGCGGCCGCCAAACGCCCCGACGCACGCCGCAAGCCGGGAGGCGTCGGCGGCGGCGCGACCGGCCGGGGCGCACGTGGCGGCCCGGGCTCCGGCAAGACCGGCAAACGCGGCAAGCCCCGCGGCCGCTGACCGCGCCGTCGCCCGTCCGCCTCACCAGCGCACGTGCCTCGGGCGCAGGAGCCGGTGGGTCAGGCGGACAGCGGGTGGGAACACGTGGCGGATTGCGAGTTCGCGATCGGCGGGTACGCCTTTTACCAGCCAGGACAGGAACTCCGCGCCCTCGACCAGGTAGAGCGGTTGTCGCTGGGCCACGTCGAAGTGGGCCCATTCATGGGGCGTGATCAGCATCGAGATCAACGGGAGCAGGGTCGAGTCCTCGAAGTCGAGGTGTGCGGTGAGGGCGGTGTCCAACTGCGTCACATATTCGAACGTGCGGCTCGCCGGCCCGCGTCCGGTCAGGCAGTCGTCGATGGTGGCCACCAGTTCGTCCAGTCGGTGGTGCTCTTCCGCCATCACCGCCGTCAGCCGGTGCAACGGAGACCCTCGGCCGGACGCCTCGCGCAGCACCGGCCACAGCGTGGCGTCCTCGGCCCGGTGGTGCAGGGTGAGGTAGTGCCGGAACCGGTTCCACCCGGGGCCGGCCACCGGTATGCAGGTCCGCGCCCATTCGACCAGGTCGGCCAGGTCCCGGCGCAGCGCGTGGTGGACCGCGTGGATCAGCAGCGGATCGGGGCGCGGACCGTCGGCGGTACGGCCGCGATGTGAACGGGACGGGACGGTCCAGGGCATGCCGGATCTCCTCGGGGCGGCGGTGTGGGCGGCGAGGTGCGCGGGGGCGGCCTGCGGGAGGGGCCGCCCCCGCCGGTCAGGAGTGTTCGTGGTGGTGTCCGGGCCCCTCGGCCAGTTCCCGGAACTCCTCGGGCGTGGCCTTGGCGATCGGCTCGGCGAAGTACCAGTGCGACATCCGCACCCGCAACTTCTGCGAGCGGGTGACCTGGCGGGCCACGCCGTTCTCGTCCACGGCCGGGACCAGGGCGTACGGCCTGGGCTGCTCGTGCGCCGTGAGGCCGTGCCGCAGTGCGGGGTCGAGCGGTTCGTGGACCTCGATGTACTCGCCGTGCGGGAGCTTCTTGATCACACCCGTCTCGCGGCCGTGCAGGACCTTGTCCCGGTCGCGGCGCTCGAGGCCCTTGCAGATGCGTACGGTGGCCAGGTAGGCGAGGACCGGGGCGATCAGGAACGCGAAGCGGCCGATCCAGGTGATGGTGTTGATCGACAGGTGGAAGTGGGTGGCGATCACGTCATTGCCGCCGCAGATCCACAACACGCCGTAGGCGACGATCCAGCCGACGCCCAAGCCGGTGCGGACCGGCATGTTGCGCGGCCGGTCCAGGATGTGGTGTTCGCGCTTGTCGCCGGTGATCCAGCTCTCCACCCACGGGTACGCGGCGATGAAGGTGAACAGCACACCCGGGATGATCAGGGACGGGATCAGCACGTTGAAGCTGAGCGTGTGGCCCCAGACGCTCCACTCCCAGTTGGGCATGATGCGCAGGGCGCCCTCGATGAAGCCGATGTACCAGTCGGGTTGCGAACCAGCGGTGATCTGGCCGGGGTTGTAGGGGCCGTAGGACCAGATCGGGTTGATCTGCGCCAGGCCGCCCAGGAGCGCGGTGACGCCGAAGACCAGGAAGAAGAAGCCGCCCGCCTTGGCCGCGTAGACCGGCATGAACGGCGCGCCGACCACGTTCTTCTCGGTCCGGCCCGGGCCGACGAACTGGGTGTGTTTTTGGTACCAGACCAGGGTCAGGTGCACCGTGACCAGGCCGACCATGATCGCCGGGATCAGCAGGACATGGATCGTGAACAGGCGCGGCACGATGTCGTCGCCCGGGAACTCCCCGCCGAACAGGAAGAATTGCAGGTAGGTACCGACGAGCGGGATGGCCAGACAGACGCCCTCGGCGATCCGCAGACCCGTGCCGGAGAGCAGGTCGTCGGGGAGTGAGTAGCCGGTGAAGCCGTTGACCATGGCCAGCACCAGCAGGAGGAAGCCGAACAGCCAGTTGAGGTCCCGGGGTTTGCGGAACGCGCCGGTGAAGAAGATCCGGAACATGTGCACGAACAGCGCGGCGATGAAGATCAGCGCGGCCCAGTGGTGGACCTGACGGATCATCAGGCCGCCGCGCGTGTCGAAGCTGATGTCGAGGGTCGAGGCGTATGCCTGGGACATGTGGATGCCCTGGAGCGGCACATAGGAGCCGTCGTAGACGACCTCGGTCATGCTCGGCTTGAAGAACAGCGTGAGGAAGACGCCGGTCAGCAGCAGGACGATGAAGCTGTACAGGGCGATCTCGCCGAGCATGAACGTCCAGTGGTCCGGAAAGACCTTGCGCAGGTGTCTCTTGGTCGCGCCGTAGATGCCCAGCCGGCTGTCGATGGCGTCGGCGAACCGGACGCCCGGGCCGTCCGGGACGGGGAGTCGGGTGTTCTCCCCGCCCTTGGCCGAACCGGCGTGCGGCCCGGCGTCGTTGCCCCCTGCGCTTATGCCCCCTGCGCTCATGCGCGACGTCCCTCTCGTCCTCGATTCGCGGTGCGGGGCGCGGCGGCCGGTGCGAGCCGGGTGGATGTCCCGGAGCGGTCCGGGCCGCGCGTCCTCGGCTATATGACGGGGGTCGCGGCGAAAGTGTGACTCGTCGGGCGGGATTCGACGGTTGCGCAAGTGAGAAACGGGGGTTTTGGGGTTGGGAGCCCAGGGTCCGGGGCTCGGGGCTCAGGGTTCAGGGCTCAGGGCTTGGGGCTTGGGGCTCAGCCGAAGGAGAGGTTGGAGCACGGGTCGTCGTCGGCGGAGCGGACCTTGTCGACGACCGATGCCGGTGGGGGCGCGGGTGTCGAGGTGCTGGTGGGCGTGGTGGGCGTGGTGGGATTGGTGGTCGGGGGTGGCTCGCCGGCGAAGGTGCGGCCGAGTGTGATGGTGGGGTCCGGGGACTTGCCGCCCGCGTCCTCGCCGTCGACGGTGCGGTCGGCGCGCAGCGCGCTCCACAGGATGTCGGCCCGGGGGCGGACGATCGCGACCCGTTCGCCCTGGTAACGCCACGGCACCGTGACGAACTTGGTGTTGTGCAGGTCGATGTCGCGCAGGGACATCGCGAACGAGGTCAGCTTCTGTACCGACCCGAGGCCCGGGTCGACGGTAAGCGCCTTGGTGGCCGCGTCGGCGAGCGGGAACAGGGTCGTGGGATCGAGGCCCTTGCCCTTGACCCGGGTGATCAGCGCGGCGACGAACGCCTGTTGGCGGCGGATGCGGCCGATGTCGGAGCCGTCGCCGAGGCCGTGCCGGATGCGTACGTAGTCGAGCGCCTTTCTGCCGGAGACCGTCTGGCGGCCTTTGGCGAACAGCAGTTCGCCGCGAGCGTGGAGGTTGGGGTTCAGGTCGCCCGTGTACACGTCGGTGGGTACGCAGACATCCACGCCGCCGACCGCCGAGGTCATCTTGGCGAAGCCGGCGAAGTCGATCACGACGGTGTGGTCGACGCGCAGGCCGGTCAGCTTCTCGACGGTGTTCTGCGTACAGGCGGGGTTGCCCCGGGTGGTGTCGCCCACGGAGAAGGCCGCGTTGAACATGGTGTTGGTCTTGGGCCCGGTCCAGGAGCCGTCGGGCAGTCGGCACGGGGGTATCTCCACGAGCGCGTCGCGCGGGATCGAGACAGCCACCGCGTGTCTGCGGTCGGCGTACACGTGGAGGAGGAACGCGGTGTCCGAGCGGCCGATGTCGCCCTGTCCGCCGCCGTACGCGTCGTTGCCGTCGGCGCGCGAGTCGGAGCCGATCACCAGCACGTTCCGGCCGCCGGTCTCCTCGGGGCGGTCGGGGGAGACGCCGTCGGCGGAGAAGGTTCGGATGTTGCCGTTGAGCCGGAGATAGATCCAGCCGGCGCCGGCCACCAGGAGGATGACGAGGGAGAGGGCGATGCCGCCGAGTCGGCGGCGCCTGCGGGGGCGGCGGGTGCGGGGTGTCTCGGTGGATATCCCGGGCGGCGGCCCCGACTCGGGCCTTGCGCCCGACCTGTGACTTCCCGACATCGCGCGACCTCGTCCCGATGGTTCGTTCGAGGCGAAGTGATCGGCCCCGACTGTTGTTTCTATAGTTGCGCAATATAGCAACTGTTGTACGCCGGGTGGGTGGGGGCGGGTCGGCCGAGCTTTCAGCCTCGGTCGAGGGCGGCGTCCAGGAGGCCGAGTGGCGGTGCGCCCAGGTTCGGCATCGCGGCGCGTGGAAGCGGGGCAGGGTGAACGCCGATCCCCAGCGGGCGCGCGCCCGTTCGCGCAGGTCCAGGACGGCGAACCTGCCCCACGTGTACCGGCCGTAGGTGGGGTCGAACAGGCCGCGCCGAGCCTCGTGCAGGGCGGCGGGGCCGGCGAGTGCCACGTCCTCGGTGAACCGGCGGGCCGCGTCCTCGACGGTCATCGCGCCGGTGTGCAGGCCGATCGCGCAGGCGAAGCGGATGACCCGGCGCAGCGCGTCCTGCGCGACGGCGATCGCGAACGCCGGATCGGTGCGGAAGCCCTCCTCCAGGGCCCTCTCCTCGCAGTAGTGCGCCCATCCCTCGATGAACGCCTCGGAGAGCACGGTGCGCCGGACCGCGCTGCCGGCGCGGCGCATGGCTCGGCCGTGGCTGAGGTGTCCCGGAGGCCACCTCGGGCACCACCATGTCGGCCATCAGGTTGCGGCTGAAGCCGGTACGCAGCCACTGGTCGCGCTCGGTCGCGGACCAGTCGGCGAGCGGGAGGCTGACGTGGAAGCGGCCGGGCGCGTCCGCCTCGTTCGCGGCGTCCCAGGTCGCGCCGCCGCCGGATCGCCGAACCGGCCGCCGAGCACCGGGTCACCGTACTGGAGGACAGCGCGCACGCGGCCGCCGCCGCTCCCGGCGAGGTGCCGGCGCCGATCGCGGCCCATGCCGGGGGCGGGTCGGTCCTCACCGTGGGGTGGTTGTCCAAAGCGGTCTGGAGCGGGTTGCGGATCGGCTGGGTACGCGCGCCGCGCACGGTGATCGAACCGCTGGCCCGGCTCAAGGCCGGGTCCGACCTGAGCACGCCGCTGCTCGACCAGGCACTGGCGGCCCGGCTGCTTCCCGAACCGCCCGCCCTGAGCGCCTCGCGCGCGGCGCTGCGCCGGGCCCGACTCGACACCGCGCGGCGACTGTTCGCCGAGGCGCTGCCGACGTGGCGCGTACACCCGCCGACCGGCGGCTCCGTATTGTGGATCGAACTCCCGCCGCCCGGCACCGACGCCCGAATCTTCGCCCAGATCGCCCTGCGCCACGGCATCGAGGTCGTCCCTGGCGCCGCCATGGATGCCACCGGCACCCACGACACCTTCCTACGTGTCCTCTTCGCCTTCGACCCAGAGGCCCTACACGAGGTCACCACCCGCCTGACCAAAGCCTGGACCGCGTCGAACCCCCTGTGACCCCAACAACCAATCCCCACCCGGCAACAGCTCCGGCCCCCGCTCCGCGCCGCCCCTGGTCCGTGGTCGGCTTCAACTGCGCCTCCGGGGCGTGGGGTTGCTTTCGCTGTTCGGGCAACTTTCCCGCAGAGAGGGATGATTGTGTTGCGTCGGATCTACCGTTCCCGCAACTCGCGTTCTACCCTGCCGGAATGAGGCATGTGGCGCCTGGGGCGCGTGAGACCAGAACGGCGGAGCGGATATCGACCCCGACCGCCGACGAACCCATCCGGATGATCGTGGCGCGCAACGTGCGCATGCTCGCCCGGCGCGACGGCTACACCGACGGGGCCATCGGCGAGGCACTGGGCCACGGCCGCTCCTGGGCGTGGCGTCGGTTCACCGGCGAACTGCCCTTCGACCTCAACGACGTGGAGCGCCTGGCCGAACTGTTCCAGGTCGACCCGGCACACCTCCTCGCCCCCGCGCACACGTGGGCGCCCGACCCGTCCCGGAGGGCGGTCTCATGAGCACCGAACGCCGCCCGAGCAGCCGCCGCAACCGCGTCGACAGCAAGCACCGCATCGAGCGGGCCGCCGCCCGCCGCGCCACGCGCCACAACAACGGGGCGTCCGTGCCCGCGATGTCCTCGGAGGTGATCGAGGCCGCGCTGTACCGGGCCGCCGAAGGCGACTTCGCGGCGCAGGCGACCACGTACATCCTCACCGAGGAGGGCTCCTTCGTCCGCCGCCCCGACCTGTACGCGGTGTGTCTGGACTGGTCCGACGACGGCCGCTACGCGTCGGTGCGGTGGGAGACGCTGCGCGAGGTGGTCACCGCGCCCGATGGGCCGTATCCCGACGGGGCGTTGCGCACCATCCTGCTCCTGTGTTGCTCGCTGCACGACGACGGCCCGGCCCCGCTGTCCCGCCTGGCCTCGCTCGACACCACCAACGCCCGCATCGTCTCCCGAGGCGTACACATCGCCACCGGCGCCCTCCCGTTGCGCCAGGCCCTGGGCAACACCCCCTGACCGGTCGCGGCGACCGCCCGAGCGCAGGCCGCCGCCACCCGTAGCGGTTCGACCCCCGCCCTTTCGGCGGGGGCGACCGAACAACAGTGGTTGCATATTAAAACCAGCTCTCCTATGGTCATGGTGGTTGCAAGTTGCCACCATTCGGAATGCGGACGGACGGACCGACCGACCGTACGACGGTACGACCGAGGAGACCCCCGAGATGATCGCCGCCGACGAGACCTTCCTGGGCAGCTATCCCTTCGCGCCGCACCACAGTTCGGCGCCCGGATTCCGGATGCACTACGTGGACGAAGGGGCCGGCCCGGTCGTGCTGTGCCTGCACGGCGAACCCACGTGGGGCTACCTGTTCCGCGACCTGATCCGCCGCCTCTCGACCGACCATCGCGTCGTCGTACCGGACCACATGGGCTTCGGCAAGAGCGAGACCCCGTCCACCCGTTCGTACCGGCTCCAGGACCACGTCGACAACCTGGAGGCGCTGGTCCTCGATCTCGACCTGACCGACATCACCCTGGTCATGCACGACTTCGGCGGCCCGGTCGGCATGGGTCTGGCGGCCCGGCACCCGGACCGGATCGCGCGGGTCGTCGCCGTGAACGCGCCGACGCCGTTCGGGCAGGAGGACCTGGGCGCGGTACTGGCCGCCAACGCCGCCGAGTCGCCCTGGTTTCGCTGGATCGCCCGCGCGCACGCCGACGGCACGCTCGAACAGGTGCTGGGCGCCCTGGACTTCACCATCCTCAGCACGCTCGCGCTGAACGGGTTCGAGGACCCCCGGATCATCTCCCCGACCTGGATCGAGGCGTACGGCTCGGCCTTCCGCACCCCCGACGAATGCGTCGGCGCGATCGGCTGGGCCCGGGGCTTCGCCACCGGCGCGCATACGTTCGAGACGCCGACCGCCCAGGCCCGGGCCCGGCTGGCCGACACTCCCGCGCTCGCCATCTGGGGCACCGCAGACCGGACCCTGGCAGCCGCCCACTTCCTCCCGCTGTTCCGCGCCGCTTTCCCCCGGGGCCTGATCACCGAGCTGCCGGGGGTGGGCCACTACAGCCACGAGGACGCCCCCGAGACGATCGCCGCGCTGATCCGGCAATTCCTCGCCGGCACCGCCGCCGACGTGCTCCGGGGATGGTCGGGAGCCGCCTGACGCGACGCGGCGACCACGCGGCGGCCCGCCTTCCGACATCCGCCGCCCGTGCAAGATGCCCTCGGCGCAGGGGAGCGGGACCATGGTGGGGAGGGCGACATGAGCGGGAGGTGTGTGCCATGGCCGCCAAGTTCGAGTTGTACACCGACAAGGCAGGCAAGTTCAGATTCCGCCTGAAGGCCGGCAACGGGCAGATCATCGCCGTCGGCGAGGCATACGAGACGCGTGCGGCGTGCATGAACGGGATCGAGTCGATCAAGCGCAACGCCGCCGACGCCAAGGTCGTCGAACTCGCCCACGCCTGAGCCGACGTCCAGGCCCGGCCGGCGACCGACGCGGGCCGGGACCGATGTCCGTCGTGGCATCGGTTCCCGGCCTGCGGTCGAGCGTTGTTCGGCGCCGTATCCACCGGGCGGGCGATCGTCGAAACCTTCAAACGTGAAGGCCCGATGCCGCAACCGCGCCGCCGACGCTGAGCCGGGCGCGCGTCGCGGCCCGCTCCGCCCCGGCCTCGCCCTCGCCGTCGAATCGGTGTGATTCAGCGGGCCGACCCCGTCGACGCGGACGTGGAGGTGGTGGGGGAGCCGGAGGTGTCGGAGGTGTTGGGGATGTAGGGGGTGCCGCCGCCGGTGGGGTTTCGGGTGGAGGTGGCGGCGCCGTCCAGGTTGCCGGCCGTGCCGGTCGTCGAGGTCGGCGATCCCGACGCCGAGGCGGGTGGGGATGTGGTCGGGGCCGCCGCGGTGGACGCGCCATCGGAGGGGATCAGGGTCGGCTGGATGGAGGCGGTGTCGAGCAGTCGGATCGCCGCCAGCAACGCGCGCAGGCGGTTCGCCTCGATCGCGGGTTCGGACTCGGCGAACGCGCCGTCGGCTCGGGAGATGCGGTCGGGACGCACGTCGTGCGCGCCCGGCGTGGCGCCGATGCCCACCACGAACGAGGCCGGGTCGCCGCCCTCCGCGTTCGGCGGATCGGTCGTGCCGAAGCGCAGCGCGTACAGCGAGGACTTCTCCGGCGCCATCGGCGCGATCACCGCCACCACGTGCTCCCCGCTCGCCAGCGCCCCCGCGTCCAGGGTCAGCGGGACGCGCACCGGTACCCGGGCGTCGGGAAGCACACTCTCCGCGATGTGCCGGACCCGTTCGGCCTCGGCGGCCGGGCCGGTGAGCGAGACCACGGCCCACGCGTCCCGGGTCCACTGCCAGGCCAGTTCGAGCCGGCCGTCGACCGGGGTCGGCCCGATCAGCCACACGGCCGGACGCTCCCGGACCGACGGCGCGGTGGAACCCGCCGCGCTCGCCATCGCCGGGAACCGCCCCGCCGCGTACATCGTCACCGTCGCCCGCGTGGCCGCCAACTCCGGCGCGGCCCCCGGCTTCTCCGGCCCCAGCGTCACCCGCTGGCGAAAGCGGCCCGTCTCGTAGGACACCGGCGTGTATCCGCCCGCCGAGCCGACCCGGAAGACCCGCTCGCGCACGTCGAAGCCGCCCCCGGCGGCCGGCCCGAAGCGCCCGTCGCGCGACGGCGTCGCGAGCACCACCGTCACCAGCGCGATCATCGCTACCGCGACCGCGCCGCCGACCACGGCCAGTACCCGGCGGGCCCGCACCGTTCGGCGACCGTCGCGGATCGCGCGCGCCACGAACACGCCCGGTTCGTCGGACCCGACCGGCGGCGTCTCGCGCAACGCGGCCAGCAGTCGGGCGCCCTCGTACTCCTCGGTGTCCATCGCCCGCCTACACCCCTTCCCATCGGGCCACGACGGGCCCGTCCAGCAGTGTGCGCAGGCGCGCGAGGCCCAACGCGGTCTGGCTCTTCACCGTGCCCTGCGAGCAGTTCAGGATCTCGGCCACCTCGGCGACCGGCAGATCGCACAGGAACCGCAACACCAGCACGACCCGCTGCCTGGGCGGCACCCGGGACAGCGCGATCCGCACCGCGTCGCGCGTCTCCACGTCGGGTCCCGGCGGCGCGGCGGGCAGCGGGATGTCCTGCGGCGCGCCGACCAGGCGTACCCGGGCCCAGGCCAGCCGGCGCTCGTTGAGGAACGCGCGTACCAGCATGCGGTGCACGTAGCGGTCGAGGTCGTCCGCGGCACTGGCGCGCCGCCAGTGCACGTACAGGCGCGTGATGGTGTTCTGCACGATGTCGTCCGCCCGGTCCGGGTCCCCGCACAACAGGCGGGCGACCCGGCGCAGCGCGGGCAGCCGGGCGGACACGTACTCCGTGTACGCGTGCTCGTCGCTCGCCCGCACCCGATTGCCCTCCCTCGCCCAACCGCCGATGCCGGCGCCTCCCGGGGACCGTATCGACTCCGGGTCGGCCGCGATTCCCCCGGTCCGACGCGCCGCCACCCGCTCAGCCGGCACCGGCCGCACCCCCGTTCCGGGCGTCCACAGCCCGGCCGTTCCCACCGCGGACGTCCCACACCCACACGCCGCCGGTCTGCCGGCTCGGCCCGAGCAGCAGTTCGAGCGTCGACCACAGCGCGTTCTCCTGGTAGTGCGGGCCGAGCACCACCACGTCCGCGTGCCAGAAGGCGAGGTCGGCGCGGGCCTGGGCGCGGTCCTGCTCGGTCACCTCCGGAACCTTGCCACTGTCGCGCACCTCGCGCAGCAGGTTCGAGGTCGGCCGGGTGACCGCGCCGTACCCGCCGAGCCGGTCCGGCCCGAACGGGCCGACGAAGTAGCCCTCGGCGAGCGGGAAGCCGAGGTCGGCGTCGACCTGCCAGCTCAGCGCGCGGGCGTCGGACGGATCGGGCAGCGGCACCGTCACGATGGCCCGGCCCGACCCCACGTATCGGCGCCAGGTGCCGTCGGTGAAGAACGCGGGCGTCGCCTCGCGGGGCTGGGTGGTCAGCGGTTGCGGCAGCAGCGGCACCAGTGCCTGGAGCGCGGCCACGCACCACAGCAGCCGGATCCGGCGATCGCGGGTACGGGTGGCGGCCTGCGCGCCGAGCGCGAGCAGCATGCCGAACGCGGGCACGCAGACCATGGTGAATCGGCTCTCCAACACCGATTCGTACAGCGGGAGTTGCCCGAGCCACCGCCACGGCCCGTCGATTCCGGTGGGTTCGCCGTTCAGGACGATCTCCGGGCCCAGGGAGAACAGCGCGGCGCCGACGAGCACGACCGCGAGCGCCTTGGCGAGCGCGGTGCGCCACAGCGCGACGACGAGGGCGAGGGCGAGCAGGAGCAGCGGCCAGCCGAAGAACGCGTTCTCCTCGGTGCGGTTCATCGACAGGCGCGAGGAGACGTCGATGTCGCCGGCGAGGGAGCGGTCGGCGTACGCGCTCAGCGCGGCGAGGTCGTTGCCCGCCGGGCCGTGCAGCAGATTGGTGTAGCTCTGCGGGCCGTTGAACTGCCACCACAGCGGATAGGCGACCAGCACCAGGCACAGCGCCGCGCCGATCGGGACACCACGGGCGAGCGGACGCAGCGCCGCGCGCGCCGCGGCGGGTTCGGCGCAGGCGTAGCCGATGGCGAACAGCGCGATCCCGGTGGAGGCGAGCAGCAGCGCCTCCTCGCCGAGGAAGATCTGATAGGTCGTCAGCAGGCCGAGCAGGATGCCGTCGCGGATCGGCCGCAGGCCGCCGGCCACCCGCAGCAACCGGTCGATGATCAGCGGGATCACGAACAACACGGCCAGGTTGGGGTGCGCGTTGGCGTGCGAGATCATCGGCGGGGCGAACGCGCAGAACGCGCCGCCCAGGGCCGCGGCCGGGCGCGAGACGTCCAGGTGACGCGAGATCAGGTAGTACCAGGCGGCGGCGGTCGCGGCGAGCCCGAAGGTCAGCACGATCGCCCAGGTCGCCGACGGCCCGAACAGCCAGGTGATCGGCGCGAGCGGGATGGACAGCCCCGGCATCGAGGTGTTCGCCATCAGATTGACGCCGTCGGGATGGTTCTGCAGCGTCGTGGTCAGCGGGTTCTCCCCGTGTGCGACGGCGCGCGCGGTGACCGCGAAGAACCACTCCCACTGGCGCTGGTCCTGACCGCTGTCCACCAGATAGCGCCCGCCGGGCCCGCCCCACCACAGGCCGCGGTACAGCAGCAGCGAGGCGGCCAGGAAGGCGCCGCACACCAGGGCGTCCAGGGTGCGTCCGGAGCGGGGGAGTGCGATCGCGCGGATCGGCGCGACGGACTCGCGCACCGCGGTCACGCGGCCCGTCCCGGGGGGAGCGGCATCCGCAATGGTTCCACGCCGGGGGTGCGGCCGGCGGCCGGCGCCGGGCCGTGCCGCAGCCGTACCCGGGCCAGGTCGGTGAGCACTTCCAGGCAGTGTCCGGGGCGCAGTTTGGAGCCGTCCTGGTGGGTCCAGGCCACCGGGACCTCGACGAAGCTCCAGCCGAACGCGAGGAAGAGCCGGAGCACTTCGATGTCGAAGGCCCACCCGTCCACGCTCGCGCGCGCGAACGCGGCCCGGGCCCGATCGCCCCGGAACAGCTTGAACCCGCACTGGGTGTCCACCGTTCCGGGCAGCACGACGGCTCGGATCAACCGACTCCCGACATCCGACAACACCCGGCGCACCGGCGGCCGGGCCACCGCGAACGCCGGCCCGCGCGAGCCGATCGCCGCGTCGAATCCGGCGTCCAGCGCGGCCTGGAGCAGGGCCAACTCGTCGATCGGGGTGGCCAGATCCGCGTCGCACAGCAGCACCCGGTCACCGCGCGTGGCCGCGACCCCGACCCGTACGGCATGCCCTTTGCCCCGATTGACCGGATGTCGCACCAGCCGCACCCGCGGCTCGTCGCGGGCCACCGCCGCGGCGACGGCGTACGTGTCGTCGGTGGATCCGTCGTCGGAGACGACCAGTTCCCACTCGCCTCCGACCTCCCGGAGATGATCGACCACCGCCGCCAGAGTCCCCGGCAACCGCCGTGACTCGTTGAACACGGGTATCACGACCGAGAGCCCGATCCCACAACCAGTTCGCTTCACACCACGATGACCACCCGGCTCCGGCATCACGTTGTGTGATGTGGACCACATCTTCCATCGCATGTCGACCGGACGCCCGCGCCGCGCCGTCAGCCGGTGGTCGAGCGCCGTCGATACCGCACACAGCCGCACGACTTGCCGTTGGGCACGAGCTCACCGACATCGAACTCGTCCCCGCCGCACGTGTTTCCGTGGTCCGCGGGCAGATGCCCGCAGTTTGCGCAGGTGTTCGGATCGGGCTTGACCAGCGCGATGAAGACGCCGAACAACACGAGCGGCGTGACGCCGATGACCAGGATGATCCAACCGTTGTGCATCGTGGCCCCTTTCGACGGTGGGCATCGCACGTGCGGCGGAGCCGGTGCGGCCTCGGTACACGTCCACCGGGCCGCACCGGCCCGAGGCCCGCTACCAGGTACCGGTCGCGCCGCCACCGCCGCTGGATCCGCCGCCGAACCCGCCGAACCCGCCGTCGGCATCGGCCGCGGCCGGGCCGGCGGCGAGCGCCAACATCGCGGTGATCCCGGCCACCGTCAGGGCCGTGACCTTGCACGCTCGGCCGAGACGCTTGCGAAGGGTCTTTGCAGTCACGAGAGAACTCCGCTCACTAGGGTCGGATCACGGTCCGAGGCCGGATCCGAGGGAGGGTTCCTTTCCGTCGTGCAGCCGTGCAGCCGTGCAGCCGTGCAGCCGTGCAGCCGTGCGGTCGTGCGGTCGTGCGGTCGTGCTCGTGCGGTCGTGCAGGAAGAGCATCGCAGCGCGCGTGGGTGAAAAGCAGCAGAGAATCCCCGCCTATACGCACCCGTGACCCATGCCCCGGGCGCCGCGCGGACCCCCGGAGGAGGCGTGCGCCGCGGTCACCGCAAAACCGGCCTCGGAAACCACCCTCGGCGCCGGCGGCCGATACGGCGGCCCGGTCGGGTCCCGAGGCGGTCCCGACGAGGACACCGACGGCGGCTTCGCCCACGGTGGTTGGCCGCATCCGTTCTTCGATCCGGAGGTGGTCGGCGGGGCCTTCGCGGACGCGGCCGGCAAGGCCGAGGCGCTGCTGTTCGGCCAGCGGACCTGGGTCACCATGGCGGGCGCCTGGCCGGAGCGGGCCGGTGACCCGTTCGCCGACCGGTTGAACGCGACGCCGATGTACCTGGTCTCCGACACGCTCGGCCCGGAACGACGTGACCTGGAACACACCGGCCGGTCGCCAAGCGTTGGCCGGGTCGGCCCCCGCGCCGGGCCGACTCCGTGTCGGGCCGGGCCCGGTGGGCCGGGCCGGGGATCGGTGCGCTCGGGGCTATCGCGTCGTGTAGTAGACGTATCCGCCGAGTCCGCCGATGAGGATCAGGTTGTACATGAAGATCTTGATCCGCGCGGCAGCCGAGATCGGCCCGCGCGGGGGAGTGTAGGCGGGGCCTCCGCCACCTCCGCCTCCGCCGCCGTGTCCCCCGGTGCCGTTGCAGTTCGGGCACGGCTGCATCTGCATGTTGCGACCGCTGCCGCCACAACCCCCACAGCCCATCCCGTCCTGCACCAGCGTGTTTTGGCCGGATCCGCCGCACCCGGAGCACATCGTCTCCATCGGCATCCAGCCGTTGCCGCCGCAACTCCCGCAGTACCCCACCCTGCCTCCTCGCGAAGATCCCCCGCGCCGAGCTTGCATGAGGAGTGCTCGGGGGTCAACGCAATCCGGATGAACTTCTGCACCGGGCCCGGAGCCGGCTGGAGGAGAGACGACCCCTACATGTGCGACCTCCGGAGTAGGGGAGCGCTCGCCGCACCGGATGACGCCGGTGCGGGCGCGGCGACCGTAACGTCCGGGTGTGCAAAAAATCTACGCCTGGCTGCGCGTGCATCCGCTCGTGGTGGATGTGCTGTACATGCTTCCGCTGCCGCTGCTGAGCGCCAGTCAGCAGAACGCCGACGACGCGCCGACCGGTCACGCCTGGACCTGGACGTGGGTCGTCGTCGCGGTGTTCTGCCTGGGCGCGGTGCTGCGCCGGGTCCACCCCCGGACCGCCTTCCTGGTGGTCGCGCTGGGCGGTGTGGGGCAGCTGTTCTTCACCGGGGCGATCTCCGCCGCGAGCTTCGCGGTACCGATGGTGTTGTACACGACGGCGAAGTGGGGCAGCCGGCGGCGGGCGCGGATCGCGCTCGTCGCCGTGTTCGTCGGGCCGGGACTCTACTTCGCGCGATGGGGTACCAACCTCGAACTCAGCGTGCGTGACGGCCTGTTCGGCTACTGCTTCATGGTGACCAGCCTCGGTATCGCGTGGGTCCTGGGCGACTCGATGCGTACCCGGCGGGCCTACTACGCCGAACTCGAGGAACGCGCGGCGCGCCTGGAGTTCGAACGGGACCAGCAGGCACAGATCGCGGCGGCGGCCGAACGCTCCAGGATCGCCCGCGAGTTGCACGACGTGGTGGCACACAACGTGTCGGTGATCGTGGTTCAGGCCGACGGTGCCGGACGGGCCATCGGCACCGCCCCGGACAAGGCCCGCGAGGCACTGGACACCATCGCCAGGACCGGCCGCGAGGCACTGGTGGAGATGCGCCGGCTGCTCGGCGTCCTGCGCGCGGAGAACGAGACCGAGGGCATGACCCCACAGCCGAACCTGGGCCACCTCGACGATCTTGTCGCCCAGGTCGGCCGCGCGGGGATGTCGGTGGACCTGACCGTCGAGGGGGTACCGGTCGACCCGTCCCGGACCGTCGCCCTGACCGCCTACCGCATCATCCAGGAGGCGCTGACCAACACCCGCAAACACGCCGGTCCGCAGGCCACCGCGAAGGTGCTGGTCAGATATCTGGAGCAGGCACTGGAGTTGCGTATCGGCGACGACGGGCGCGGCGCACAGGCACCGGGCGACGGAATGGGCCACGGGCTGATCGGCATGCGCGAACGGGTCGCGATGCTCGACGGGCGGTTGGACATCGGCCCGGATCCGAACGGTGGGTGGATGGTGTACGCCCTGCTGCCCTATGGCACGGCCGGGGACGGGGAGCGGACCGTGCCGACGCCGTCGACACCCGCCCGGCGGGCCGGGGCTCGGACGGGGGCGCACTGAGGGGGGCGGGCGCGGGGGGTGCCGGGCTCGTGCGGTTCGGCGCGGTGCCCGGGGTTGGCTGGGATACCGTCGCGGCAGGGTGTTTCACGGGCAGGCCGAACACGCAGATCGCGCTCAGTGCGGCGATCGCCGGGGTGGGCAAACAGCGGCGGCGCCAGGCGAGGGAATACCGCGTGAGCCGGCGGCGAGGAACAACGTGGGCCCCGTGTCGGTGACTTCGGCGGCGACCGAGGCGGCGAGCACGACGGCGAAGGCCGGGACCGGCCGGCGGCACGGCGACGCCGAGCACGAGCGACATCACGGCCCACCCAGACGGTTGGCCACGGTGGACGACGCCGAACGCTCCGGGTCGAAGCGACCGCCGCACCGGCCGTGCTGGGAGCCACGACCGCCTGCGAGGCGGACGGCCGCCTCGTCGTACACGGGATCGAATCGCCCGACATCGGCAACAGTCGCGGCGCGGTCGGGTGCCGGCCGCAAAGACCTTCGTGGTGCTCGGAGTTGCCCTGGTCGAGCAGCCGGTGGTCGGCTACATCGCCACCGGACTGCGCAAACACGGATTCGCCGTCGACGCTGCCGGGGACAGGCAAAGTGCCCACGATAAGGGGGAATTCACCCCATGTGACGTGGTGGTGTTGGATCGGGATCCGCCGATCGCGCCCGGTGGCGCCGTCTGTCGGCGGCTTGCCGCGTTGGGCACCTCGCGGATCCTGATGCTCATTGCGTCCGGTGCCGTTCGGGACCGGGTCGACGGGCTCACCCTCGGCGCGGACGACTACCCGGATCGGCGACCATGTATTCCTCCGCGTGACCAAGACCGGCTCGCCGACCGTTCGTTCGGGGCGGCGACACCCGCCGATCCGCCGACGGCGCCGGTCTGGGCCCATCGATCGTCCGCGCGATCGGCATGGTCCACGACGGCGACCCCACCCTCGCCGCCTGGGACGGCGGGTTGGACATCACCACCCGCTTCCCGGCCGCACGGGAGGCCCACCCCGACGAACCGCCGCCGTCGGCCGTCTCGTCGGCGGGACAGAGGCGGACGCGCGTAGCGTCGCCGTAGACCGGCCCGCAGCACGCCCACGACGGCACCCCGGCGGTGGCCAAGGTGTGGTGTGCGCAAGGGCTTCGGGCGAATCGGGTGTGCCCGGAGGATGAATTGTCATCCGAAGTCCGCCGAAGGCTGGACGGCAACCGCAGTCCTCCGGTGGGATGGCGTCCGTTCCCGCGTTCTCGGATCGCGTCTCGCGTCGCCGACCGGTCGAGGGGAGTTCGGAGTTCGGAGCTCGGCCGTACCACCTGCATCCCCTGCCCACGGCACTCCATACCGGGAGCGTCGGCATCCTGGAGGTATTCGATGCGTCGACTGTCCATGGCACTTGCCGCCACCGCGATGACGATCGGCGTCGGAGTCGGCGTCGCCACGCCGGTCCAGGCCGCTCCGGCGGACAAGCCGCAGGTGCTCTCCAATTGGACCCAGACCAGCGCCGCCAGTTACAACGCCTGGTGGTCCGCCCGGCAGAACCAGGGCGCCTGGGCCGCCTACAACTTCGACTGGTCCACCGACTACTGCAGCAAGTCGCCTGACAACCCGCTCGGCTTCCCGTTCCAGAACTCCTGTGCCCGGCACGACTTCGGATACCGCAACTACAAGGCGGCGGGCACCTTCGCCGCCAACAAGCCCCGGCTGGACAGCGCGCTGTACGAGGACCTCAAGCGGGTCTGCGCCCCCTACGGCGCGGTGGCCCGGGCGACCTGCAACAGCACGGCCTGGACCTACTACCAGGCGGTCAAGCTCCTCGGCTGAGGCCGTGGTCGAGCCGAGCCCCCGGGCCGGCGGCGGCAGCGTCGCCGGCCCGGGGGTGCGGTCAGCGCTCGCCGATGCCCCCCAATACCGGCTTGACGTCCACGATCGGGGTGCCGTCGAGCGCTTCGAGGTCGCGGACGCCCATCCGCAGTCCGTCGATCGTGGTGATGTGTACGCGGTGCAGACCGATCGGGTTGGGCCGATCCGGCGAGCGGGTGTCGAACACGCCCCGCACACGCGTGCGGGCGTCGCCGCGCGGGTGCACGGACAGCACGTCCCGGTCCGCCCGGTCGAGCCAGGTCAGCACCAGGACGTCCGTGCCGACCGCCAGGTCCCGGAGCCCGTCGGCCACGTCCGGCTCGAACACGAGCCATGCCTCCGGCGAACCTTCGTCCCCCTGCTTGGGCGCGGACGCCCGATCCAGCAGCGGGGACTCGACCCGGCCGATCGGCCGCAGCACATACTCGTCCCGACCGCTCTCCGGCCCCTGACGCGCGTCGTCGCTCATCGTTGCGCACCCTTCGTCGTCGATCCCACCCGGCGTTGCCACCTTGACCGATGCGGGACGGCGGATGTGACGAAGACCGTCGCCGAGACGCCGAGACGCCGAGACGCCGAGACGCCGAGATGCGGGGTCGGGTCAGCCGGCGACGTCGAAGAACACCGAGCGCACCTTCAGGTCGTCACGGGCGGGCTTGCCGTGCGGCTTCAGGCGCCACTCGGCGCCCGTGCAGTCGGCCCCCCGGTAGACGGTGACCCAGGAGTCGGTGTCGTTGTGCGGGCCGTAGCCGGGCGGGACGTCGTCCGAACCGACGCCGTACAGGTCGATGCACACGCCGCTGCGCGGGTCGTGCAGGGTGACCTGATGTTCCCGGCCGGCCTCGTCGACGTACTTGTAGTGGAACCCGCCCTCGGCGGCCAAGGAGGTTCCGGGCAGTGACAGGACCAGTGCCAGGGCGGCCACGGCGGCGCCGGCGGCATTACGGAGCTTCAAGGCGAATCCCTTCCAAAAGGTTACTTGGCAGACCTTAGAGGGAGTTCACGGAAAAGAAGCGGACATTTCGAAAGATCGCTTCGTGGTGTCCGGCGGGTCCGTGGCATGCGTGCCTTCCGTGGTGTGTGGGGGTGCGCCGACCGGGGGATCAGCCGGCGTCCGGGCGGGTCTGGGGGCGGTATCGGGCCAGGAACATGTCCACGCCGCCGGTGATCAGACGGGCCGTCAGGTCCGCGTCGGGCGCGGCGCCCGTGGAGCCGTACGCGATGTGCGGCATCAGCACCAGGCCGGACAGCTGGATCGCGGCCAAGGGCACGTCGTCGATGGCCAGTTCGCCGCGTTCGACCAGCCGGGTGAGCGCGGTGCGGACCACCACGTGGAAGCGGTCCGGGCCCAACTCCTGCCAGGTACGGCCCAGTTCGGGCAGGCGGGGCATCGAGCCCAGCACCACGTTGTGCAGCGCGAGCACCTCCGGGGTGGCGTGGCCGGCCACCCATGCCTCACAGATGGCGATCAGGTCGGCCCGTACGTCGGTGGAGGAGCCGAGGCGCTCCTCGATCAGGTGCATGGAGTCGACCAGCGCCCGATCGAGCATGTCGCCGACGATCGCGATGAACAGGGCCTCCTTGCTGCCGAAGTGGTTGTAGACGGTCACCTTGGCGACGCCGGCCTCGGCGGCGATGGTGTCCATGCCCACGCCGTAGCCGTCGCGCAGGAAGGCGTCGGTCGCCGCCTTCAGGATCGCCGCGCGCTTGCGTGCCGCGCGGTCACCCGAGGGGATGCGCTTGGGGGTCTGCTCGGCGGCCCACACGGTCGGCTCCTCTGCTCGTCGTCGCGTTCATGCGGTGCCGCGTTCCTTCGGCACGGTGCGTGAACGCCGGATCGTTACTCAGTCTAATCAATTCTGAACCGTACAGATCGGTTCAACTGAACTGCACTGTTGAGTTCATGTGAACTGCACTGTATGGTTTGGTTCATCGAACGGCGGACACCTGAAAGGGGTCGGCAGATGAACCACGACACGGCCACGAGGCCGAAGGCGGCATCGGCGACAGGGGTCGCGCCCGCCGGTACCGCCGGCACCCCCGGCATCGCCGCGCTCCCGACGGCAACCGGCACACCGGCGACCACAGCGGCCACCCGGACCGGCGCCGCCTTCGCGCTGCTGGCCGCCGTACAGGCCGTCCTCAACACCTCGGTCACCATCACCTCGGCCGCCGGCCCCGACATCGCCGCCGACCTCGGCCTCGGCGCCTCCGGCCTGGTCTGGACCGGCGCCGCCTACACCCTCGCCTTCAGCGGCCTGCTCCTGCTCGGCGGCCGGATGGCCGACCGATACGGCCGCCGCAACGCCTTCCGGGCCGGCATCGCCCTGTTCGCCGCCGCCTCGCTGGCCGGCGCGCTCGTCCCCGGCGGGGGGTGGCTGATCACCGTCCGGCTGCTCCAGGGCACCGGTGCCGCCGTGGCCGCGCCCGCCGCGATGGCCCTGGTCGGGGACGTGTTCCCGGTCGAGGCCACCCGACGGCGCGCGATGGCCGCGTGGGGCGGACTCTCCGGCGTCGGCGCGGCGTTGGGCATGCAACTCGCCGGTGCCGCCGCCACCTGGGCCTCGTGGCGCTGGTCCTTCGTCGCCCTCGCTCTGGTCGGCCTGGTGGTCGCGGCCTTGGCCGGGCGATACCTGCCGGCGGGCCCGACCCCGACGCGCGGCCGGGTGGACGTACTCGGCGCGGCCCTCGTCACCGGCGGCGTCGCGTTGCTCAGCCTGGGCCTGGTGGCCGTCGGCACCCACGGTTGGCTCACCGCCGCCGTACTCCTGCCGATCGGCGCCGGACTCGTGCTCCTGCTCGGCTTCGCCGTGGCCGAGAACCGGGTCGCCGCGCCGCTGATGCCGCTGCGTTTCCTCGCCTCGGGGCGTCGGGTCGGCGCGCTGGCCACCGGCATGCTCGCGCCGATCGCCGGATCGTCGGCGGCGTTCCTGATGTCGCTGTACTTCCAGCGCGTGCTCGGCTGGTCCGCGTTGCGCTCG
Organism: Embleya sp. NPDC020630; assembly: GCF_044334985.1. Classification (NCBI taxonomy): domain Bacteria; kingdom Bacillati; phylum Actinomycetota; class Actinomycetes; order Kitasatosporales; family Streptomycetaceae; genus Embleya; species Embleya sp. NPDC020630. The sequence goes on along the minus strand of NZ_JBIRUB010000018.1, from coordinate 61,674 downwards.
GCGCTGGGCTTCGTCCCGTACACCCTCGCGCTGATCGTGGTCAGCGCCACCAGCGTATTGATCGTGGCCCGGCTCGGTGCCCGGCGGACCGCGTCCCTCGGCCTGATCACGATGGCGATCGCGTTCCTGCTGTTCGGTCGGATCGACGCGGAATCCGCCTACGTCGGCGCGCCGTTGCTCGGGATGCTCGTCCTTCCCGTCGGGATCGGCCTGACCGCGGCCTCGGCGGTGGTCGGCGCGACGCGGGGCGTGTCGGCCGGGGACGCCGCACTGGCCGGCGGCGCCTTCAACACCTCGATGCTGATGGGCCCGACCATCGGCATGGCCCTGTTCGCCTCGCTCGCCGACGCACACACCGGCACCGGCCCGTCGCCGGAGCAGGCCGCCACCGACGGCTACGTCTTCGCCTTCCACGCCGCGGCGGCACTGTTCGCGGTCGCCGCGGTGGCCGTGACGGTCCTGCGGGGGAGCCGGCCTGCGCGGGCCTGATCGGGCCCGCCCACCGCACGACCACCCATCCACCCCAACCGGGTTCAGCCATAGAGGAGTTCATCGATCATGATCAGCATCGACACGACCGCCACCGCCCCCACCCCAACCGCCACCACCCCCACCACCATCTCCGCCCCCGCCACCACCTGGGTGGCAGGCTTCCGCTCCGCCGTGCTCGGCGCGTACGAGGACATCCAGATCCAGCCGTCACGCGTCTTTCGCGACCAGACACTCCGGCAGATCCTGCACATGGACGGCGGCGGCACCACGTTGCGGGTGTTGCTGAGCAACGAATACGGCCGGGAGCCCCTGGTGATCGGCGCTGCGCGGGTCGGTGCGGCCGGCGCGGGCGGCGTCGTGGATCCGGCCGGGGAGGCCGTACTGCGGTTCGCCGGGGCGGCCGAGGTGACCATCCCGGTCGGCGCCCGGATCCAGAGCGACCCGGTCGAGTTCGCCACCGAGGCCGGCACCGACCTGGCGCTGACCCTGTACTTCCCGGAGGACACCGGCCTGGCGACCTACGCGCACACCCCTTCCCAGAACGCCTACCTGGTCGCCGGCAACGCCGTGGGCCGGGCCGCGTTCGACGACGCGGAGGAGGTCGACGGGCGGTACTACGTGGCCGGGGTCGACGTCCTGGCCCCCGAGGGCACCGCGATCGCCGTGGCGTTCGGGGACTCCTGGTTCGGCGGCGGTGGCACCACCGTCGGGGCCAACCTGCGCTTCCCGAACCAGCTGAACCGGCGACTGGCCCGGGGCTGGGTGGTCAACCAGGGGCTCGGCGGCAACCGGCTGCTCACCGACGAGGTCGGGCTGCACGGGCTCGCGCGGTTCGAGCGGGACGTGCTGTCTGTCCCGGGCGTGACCCACGTGCTCTTCCACTTCGGCCTCAACGACCTGGGCCTGCCGGGCATGTCCGGCAAGCCGCCGGCCGGCGCGGCGGACCTGATCGACGGCTTCATCGCGCTGGCGGCACAGGCCCGCGCGGCCGGGCTGACCTCGATCGCCGCCACGATGGGCCCGTACGGCGGCACCATCTACCCCGGCGTGGATAGCGTCCAGGGCCGGGCGGAACGCCGTCGGGTGAACGACTGGATCCGCGCCTCGGACGTCTTCGACGCGGTCGTCGACGTGGCCGCCGCGGTCCAGGACCCCGACGCCCCGGACTTCATCCGGGCCGACCTCGACAGCGGCGACCACCTGCACCTCAACGACGCGGGTGTCCGTGCGATGGCCGACGCCTACGACCTGGCATACGTACGGCTGTGACGGTCGCGCGCCCGAGCGCGTCCGCCGTCGAACGCCCATCCGTCGAACCCCCGTCACCCGTCACCCGCCGCCCGGTCCCAGGACCGCGACCGGCGGGTGATGTCGTTCCGGGCGGTGTCGGAGTGATCGGATAGCGTGCTGCGATGACGGATTTCGTACTGGTCGCAGGTGCGTGGTTGGGGTCCCCCGCCTGGGACGAGGTGGTGCCGGAGCTGCGGGCCGCAGGACACGGGGCGTATCCGCTGTCGCTCTCCGGCCTCGCCGAGAAGCGGGGCGTGCCGGCGGGGCAGCGTACGCACGTCCGGGACATCGTGGACGAGGTCGAGGATCGGGACCTGCGCGATGTGGTCCTGGTCGGACACAGCTACTCGGGCATCCCGGTGGGCCAGGCCGCCGAGCGGATCGGCGACCGGCTGCGGAGGATGGTCCTGGTCGACTCGAACGTGGCCGTGCACGACGAATCGTTCGCGTCCGGATTCTGGTCCGGCGAGGCGGCGATCACCGCCGCAATCGCGGCCAACGGCGGCTCCTGGGCACCGCCGCCGGCGGCGGAGTTCGCGGGACAGGGCCTCACCGATGAGCAGCTCGCCCGGCTCGTGGCCGACGCGACGCCGCATCCCGGTGCCACTCTGACCGAACGCGCCGAGTTGGCCGGGTCGTTGGGTGACCTCCCGACGACCTACCTCAAGTGCCTCCTCGACGGCCCGGAACCGAGCGACGCGGTGGCGAAGCTGCTGACGAGTGAACGGTGGCGGCTGGTCGAGATGAACACGGGCCACTGGCCGATGTACTCCCAACCGCACGAACTGGCCCGGATCCTCTTGGAGGAGGCCGCCCGGTAGCCGGAAGGAGCCCACGTGTCCGATCGATACACGCATCATCCAAATACGCGTCATCCGAACACGCGTCATCCGATACCGGCGATCACCCAGTACGCGAGCCCGGACCTGATCGGCGCGATCGTCTACGCCGGCCATCCGCCGGGCGGCGACGACGCCTGGGCGGTGAGCGGGGCGCCGGATCGGGCCGCGTACGGCTACTGGGCCGGGCGGTGGTGCGGGATGGCCTGTCTGCGGATGGCGCTGTGCGCGCGGGACGGCCACGCGCCTCCCTTGTACGAGCTGATGGTCGGCTGCGCGGCGCACGGCGGGTATGTGCGTCGGGAGGATGGCGGGATCGACGGCCTCTACTACCGGCCGTTCGTCGAGTACGTGCGGGAGGCGCACGGATTGCGGGCGGAGGTGGTCACCGAGCTGGGGCCGGACCGGCTTGCCGACGAACTCGACCGGGGCCGCCTGGTGATGGCCTCTGTGCACCGGGAGATTCGCCGCCCCGAGCGACCGGCACCGGGGCGTGGCGGACACCTCGTCCTGGTCACCGGTCGGCGCGACGACGCGGTCACCTTCCACAACCCGTCCGGACACACCCCCGAGGCGGTATCCGCGGCGCTCGCGCCGTACCGCTTCGACGAGTTCGCCGCCCGGCGCGGCATCGTGCTGCACATATGAGGCGCGCGGCCGAGGGCCGTGGCCCGGCACTACGCTGGGCACAAACGTTCGTTCGGTGAGGAGCATCGGCCGTGATTCTGAGTTCGCTGACGTTCACGCTCGTGCCGAAGCCGTGGGACAGGATGTCGTGGGTGGAGGTCCCCGACGGCCTCGAGTTCGTGCGCTACGAGATCACCACGATCCCCGCGCCGAAGCGCCCGGAGGTGGAGGGTACTCCGGAGGAGGCGGCCCGGTGGGAGCGGGCCGCGCAGGACTTCGTGCGGGAACTGATGGACGCCCAGTCCGAGGTGCGCTGGGAGCATGGCATCCGGACGAAGCCCCGCTTGATGGCGGACACCGCCACGGTGCACCTGTGGCGATACTCCTGGTTCCCCAACCGCCGGGCCCGTTCCCGCCGCGCCTGGGACCGCTGCGTGGCCCGCATGCGGGCGGCCGAGGAACGCTACCGTCCGACCCGCGAGGAAATCGAGGCCCGGGTGGCGGCGACGAAGGCGCGCGAGAACTGAGCGCACCGGCGGACTCCGGACCGGAACCCGGAGTCGGCGTGATCGTTGAGCCCGGCATGTCACACACCAAACGAATCGTGTTCGGACTGGCAGGCGTGGTCGCGGTGCTCGGCGCCGCGCCGGTCTCCCCGGCCCGGGCGGCCGACGGATACGACCGGTGCCCCAACGGCTACTACTGCATGTTCTCCGGTCTCGACGGAACCGGGGACATGATCACGCTGAGGACGAGCACGCCGGATCTCGCCGCGCTCGGCATGAACGACCGGGCCGAGTCGGACTGGAACCGGACCGCCTCGACCATCTACCTGTGGTCCGACGCGCAATACAGCGGCTGTACGGCCGTCACCTCGTCCGGCCCGACCGGCAAGGGCAACTTCTTTCCGCCCTACCGCGACTTCTTCAGCTCGGTGCAATTCGACGGCCCGGGCGGCCCGAGCTGCGGCACCCCGCCGGGCGGCGACGAAGGGGGCGTCGCCTGACGCTTCGGCGCCACGACGGGGGCGGCCGACCTGCCACCACGGGCGCCCCCGCCCACAGGGCCTACGCGGTGTCGGCGTCGTCCATGTCCAATGTGCGGTCGGCCGGCGGTGCGGCGGGAGTGCAGCTCTTGCCGGCCCGGGCGAGGACGAGGTTCACCGGGTCGGGCCCGTCCACTTGGAGCTTCACCGGATACGGCTTGCCCTCGGCGAGCACGTGCACGGTTCGGGTGGTCTCGTCCTCCTGCCGGGCGGTCAACGCGATGACCCGCTTCCCGCCGACCTGCGAGACCTCGCCCGTGACGTAGGCGAGCTCCGCGTCGCCGAAGACGAAAAGAGGCCCGCCTCCGGGCACCCGACGGCACGTTCGTCCCGGACCGACGCGGGCCCTGGTTCGCGCCGCCCATCCGGGCCGTCGACCCGCCGGCCGAGTCCGCGCCGACGGCCGAGTCCGCCCCGCCCGGCGGCGAGCGCAAGCGTGGTGCCCCCGTGCTGCCCGCGGATCGATACCGGGCCCGGGAGGCGCTCAACCACTCCAACCGGGGCGGCATGCGCGGTGTGTTCAGCCCGGGCCGGCGGCAGCGCGGGTCGAGGTGTCGGTGGAGTCGGCGTCGCCGCCGGCCGGCGGCGTGGTCGGCCGGTCCCGCACCGAGAGCAACACCAGCACGATCGACAACGCCGAGCCCACGGTCAATACCGGCCACACCCCGTGTCCGAACCGGATGAACAACCACCCGCCCACGACCGGCCCGACCGCCGCGCCCAGACTCCAGGCGAAGTGGAAGCCCGCGATGTAGTGGCTCTTGAGCCGCGCGGGCCCGGCCACCACCGGATAGGCCGTGGTCGCCGGCCCGCCCAGGATCTCGCCGACGGACCAGACCAGCGTGCCGAGCAGGATCACCGCCGGCCCCAGCGGCAGGCCGTACATGCCGACGCCGACGCCCACCAGGACCAACGCCCAGGCCATGGTGAGCCGTTGCGACCACGCCTGCGCGTACTTGGTCATCAACAATTCGAACGCGATGACGATGAAGCCGTTCAGCGACACGGCCAGCGTGTACCAGAAGATCGCCACGCCGCTGTCCTTCACGTCGAGCGGCAGTGTGGACAGATACTGCACGTAGACGACCCCGAAGAAGAAGATCGCGGTCAGGTACATCATGTAGCGGCGATCGCGGATCATCGCCCGATACCCGCCGCGCCCGACCCGCTCTCCCTCCCCGCCCTCCTCGCCGGCCTCGGGGTTCGCGTCGCGGCCCGCCGCGCCCGGTTCGGCGGAGCGCGGCGGCAGCGTCACCCATGCCAGGGTCGCGTAGCACAGCGCGACCGCCGCCTCCACCCAGAAAACCAGGGCATAGCTGTGGCCGGCCAGGTTGTACAACGCGAACCCGAACAGCGGCGCGACGGTGACGCCGAGGTTCAGCCCGAACCGGTACATCGCGAAGATCATCACCTGGCGGTTCGCCGGGGTGAGGTCGGAGAGCAGGGTGGCCGACGCCGGGCGGTACAGCTGCCCGGCCATGCTGACCAGCGCCACCGCGACCAGGATCAGCCCGAACGAGGGCAGGTACAGGATGGCCGCCAGCGGCACGCTCGCGCCGACCATGCTCACCACGCTCGCGTTGCGCGCGCCGAGCCGGATCGACAGCGCCCCGCCGAGCAGTACGCCCACGATCGCGCCGCCGCCGTACACGCCCAGCGCGAACGCCGCCTGGCCGTCCGAGTAGTCCCGCGAGGTCAGGAACAACACCAGGAAGATGTTCAGGAAGGCCCCGAGGCGGTTGATGAACGCCCCGGTGAGCAGGGTTTTCGCCGGGAGCGACGCCTGCCGGAAGGTGGCCACCACGGTCACCTCGTCGTTGTCGTGGCCCTCCTCGCGGGCGACGTGGACCATGCCGGTCAGCCGACGACGACGCGGATGGCGGCGCGCACGCGCTGCTCCAGGGCGTCGAGCCCGTCGGGAGTCGGGGCGTCGATGAAGAACGTGACGGACCGGTCGTCGGAGTCGGCGAGCGGGGTCAGCGACGCGCCGCGCTCGCGCAGCACCAGTAGGGCGCGCAACGTCGGTTCCTCGCCCGGACCGCCGGGTTTGATGTCGGGCCACACACCGCTGGCGCCGATCCACTCCGGTCGTACGTCCGGCCAGTCGAGCACCACGTCCTCCAGCGTGCCGGGCCGGTGCTCCAGGTAGACCTGCCGGGTGTAGCGGTGCGGCTGGGGGTAGTTCGCCGGTTCGCCGAGCGCGACGCGCAGGATCTCCGGCTCCAGCGGTCGCCCGGTGGCCAGTTGATACAGCGTCAGCAGCCCGTCGCCGGGGGTGCGCGCCGCCACCTCCATCAGGCGCGGGCGACCGTCTTCGCCGACCCGCCACTCGGAGTGGGCGATGCCGTGCTCGAACGCGAGCGCGGCCACCAGTTCCCGATTGGCCGTCAGAAGCGCCTCGCGCAGGTCCTCGCGCACGCTCGGCACGCTGTGCGCCATCTCCACGAAGGTGTGCGCGTGGCTGTCGGTGGTGACCTTGTCGGTCACCGACGCGAAGACCACCTCGCCGTCCTGGATCAGGCTCTCCACGGAGAACTCCGGGCCCGACACCTTCTCCTCGACCAGGACCACCTCGTGGTCGGGGTACGTCGCCAGTTTCGCCCGCAACCCGGCCGGGTCCGCCACCGTCTCGACGCCCGAACTGGACGCGCGGGAGGCGGGTTTGACCACGGCGGGGAAGCGCACCGCTTCGAGGTCGACCCGCTCACGCTCGCCGGCGGGAATGGTCGACGACGCCGGGCCCAGGTCGGGGGCGTACCAGCGCTGGAGGTACTTGCTGCGGCAGGCGCGGCTGGCCCGCAGACCGGGCGAGCGCACGCCGAGCCCGTCGGCGAGCAGGCCGGTGGGTTCGGCGAGGTAGTCGCCCACCGCGTAGGCGCCGACGATCGTGTACGCCTCGCGCCACGCCGAGGTGCGCGCGATCGCGCCCGCGACGAATGCGCCCTGCACGGTGAAGTCGCCCGTCACATAGGCGATTTCGGTGATCAGCGCGGCGGGGTTGGAGGTGTCGGCCATGGCCTCCGTCGCCTGCGCGCGGTAGGACTCCGCGGTGATCACCAGGATCTTGAGCCCGCGCCCGGAGAGTTCGGTCAGGTAGAGCGGATTGCGGCGGATCACGGGAAACGAGCCGGTCAGGATGAACGCCTGGGGCCGGTCGGCCGATTCCCGCGACTCGAACGGTGCCTGGGTCATGGTTCGGTGTCCTCCTGGATCGGGCGGTTCCGGTGGTCCGGGTGGTTCGGACGGGGTCGGGTGCTCGGGTGGTTCGGATCGGGTTGCCGGGTGGAACGTGGCGGCGAGTAGCGCTCAGCCCGTCCCGTGCTGCTCGTCGAAGCGCCAGTCGACGCCGTTCGTGCTCAGGAACTCCAGCCACCGCCGGGCGTCCTCGGCGCCCTGGGCGGCCTGGCGCAGGCCCGCCGGCACCCGCCCGGCGAGGATCTCGGTGATCCCGTACGCCAGCGGCAGGGACACACACCGCGCCATCGCGCTCTCCTCGGCGTCGCCGACCGTGTCCAGCACGTATTCGCCGCGCCAGCCCGCGCCGTTCGCGCCCTCGATGTCGAGCCCGACGGCGAGCACGACCCGGTCACGGTCGGCGTCGGTGGTCGGATACCGGGCGGCGAGTTCGTCGGCGAGCGCGGCGATGCGGTCGCCGTCGCCGGTGCGCACGGTGGCGAACACGTCCTCCCACGCCCGCAGCCAGCCGTCCAGGCGCAGTGTGCCCCGGACGAACACACGCGCCCGCCAGTCGACCGGGAACGCGTACTGGGTGAGGTAGGGGAGGCTGTCGCGGTTGGGGTATGCCTCGAACGTCTCGCCGCCGAGCACGAGCGAACGAGTCGCCGTCCACGGGAGGTCGACCACCTGCTCGGCGTCGCCGTCGAGGTAGCGGGCGGGCGCGCGCAGCGCGTTCAACACCCCACGCGGCGCCCAGCTGAACCGGTAGCGGAACTCGTTGGATTCGGCGGGGACTCCGCCGCAGTACGAGGTGAACTCGACCGTCGCCGGGCCCTCCCCGACGACCTCGCGGCCCCTGGCCACCAGCAGGTCGGCGAACAGATGGTCGATGCCCGGGTCCAGGCCCGCCTCGGTCAGCACGACCAGACCGGCCTTCGTCGCCGCCGGCGCCTCGGCCACGATCTCCTCGGACACGTAACTGCTGCACGCGAAGTGGGCGTTGCGCTCCACACAGAGCCGCAGGAGCGCGGGATGTTCGCTCGCGGGCAACATCGACACGACGATGTCGCCGGTGCGCAACTCCCCGGCCAGCCGGGCGAGATCGTAGGCGCGGACGGCGGCGCGACCGGTCAGACCCAGCCGGGCCAGGCACCGCTCGGCCTTGGTGTCGGTACGGCCCCAGACCAGCAGCCGTCCGGCCCGGTCGGCCACCACACGCAGTCCGCTGCCGGTGGACAGGCCGGTGCCGATCCAGTGCACGGTTCCGCCGGCGGGTATCGCGTCAGACATGGACGTTCTCCGTTTCCAGGCCGTTCGCCTCGCATGCCTCGCGGAAGACCCGCAGGCAGCGCTGCCAGGGTTGCCCCGGTTCTCCCAGGGTCGCCAGATGGGGCGTCAATTCGGCGGAGAAGGCGGTACTGGCCTCGCCGGGAAGCAGCGACGGCAGGTTGTCGATGGCGATCACGCCCAGCGGGTCGCCGACATCGCTCACCATGCACACCGGCTCCAGCCAATCGGTGATGTCGTCGTAGACGGGCAACACATTGTTCCGAGATGTGACATCGCAGGTGACGTCCGCGATCAGGGACAGTCGCCGGGGTCGGGACCGCAGCGACGCGGGGGTCACGAACGGCGGGGTCGGCGTGGTCACAAGCACAGCGTTGACGAGGATGTCGTGATCGAGCAGCGCCGCGTGATCCAGCGACCGGGTCTCGGCGACGTCCCAGCAGGTCGGCTCGATCCCGGCGACCGCCAGCGCGTCGCGCGCGCCGCGCCCGCATCGGCCCAGCGCCCCGATGACGAGTACGCTCGGCCGCGCGCCGGTCGACGTCTCGCGCAACACCCGGTCCAGGTCTTCCTTCGGGCGCGGTCGCAGCGGCGGATCGAGCCGGCCCCGATGCCGGAGCACCGCGAGCGCCGCGCCCACGTATCCGGCCCAGTAGCCGAACGCGGCCAGCCGCCGCCCGTCCGCGTCGGTGAGGTATTCCAGGTCGAGCAGTGCGCCGCCGCCCGCCGTGAAGCGCCGCAGCAGCGCCTCGGCATCGCGCTGGCCCTTGTACGCGTGACCGAAGAACACATGCCGGTGTCGCAACGTCGATGGCTCGTCGGGGAGTTCTTTCAGCCCCACGACGAACTCCGCGACCGGCGCGGCCCGCCAGCTCCCGGCCTCGGCGGCCACGCAGCCGGCGTCGAGATAGTCCCCCATCGGGAACACACGCTGCGGCGAGTGCTCGACGGTGACCGTGATGCCCTGCGCGACGAGCCGCGCGGCGTCGGCCGGCACGATCGGCGCGCGCCGCTCGCTCTCGCGCGTCTCGTGCCGCATCGTGATCCCGATGTCGGTCGTGTGCGGGCGGGAATCGGCCATGTGCTGTCCTCCGGGTACGGGTTGCCTGTTCGTGACCGCGCGGGGGCGGGGGGCGACGGCCGACTCAGATGACCAGGTCGGCCAGGTCGTCGGTCGCGCCCGGGGAGGAAGGGTCGCCGGACGCGGTGTCGGGTTCGGCGGGTGGATCACCGGCGGATATGCGCTTGAGCAGAGGCTGTTCGAGGAAGTACGCGAAGGAGGCGTAGCCGCGCCAGACCCCGCGCCACTGCTCGGCCACCGCCGCCTCGCCCGCGGTGCGCCGCACCCGGTCGAGGTATCCGACGATGATGTCGGCGGCCTGTTTGGCGTGCCCGGCGGAGAAGTTGTCGATGGTCAGGTGCGCCTGTTCGTAGCAGTCGTCGATGCCGTGCCGGCGCAACTTCTGGATCTCGTGCAGCCGCATCTCGCCGGAGCCGAACATCTCGATCGCCAGGTTGTAGCCCAGGATCTCGTTGTGGAAACGATCCGGGAACAGGCACATGCACAACTGCTGGATCGCGAACCCATAGAGATCGTCGGGGAGTTCGTTCTGCTCGATGAACGCCTCGTCGCGGATGTGCGGCAGTTCGATGCCCGCGCTGGCCAATACCCGGTGAGTCAGCGTGATGTGGTTCTTGCGCAGGTCGCCGTTGCCCATCTCGTCGGCGTAGATCGCGAACAACATCGCGTCGGTCTCGCGCTCGTCGTGCCCGAGGTTGCCGAGGCGGTGCAGCCATGCGCCGTCGATGAGGTAGGTGAGGTAGTAGGTGGACTGCCGGAACAACACCTCGTCGCGGTCCGGGATCTCCCGCAGCGGTTCGTAGGGGTCGACCAGCTTTTCCCAGTAGACCCGCTCGGCCCGCTCGTACAGGGCCTGCGCGCTGTAGTCGAACCAGGTCGCGTCGGTATACCGGCCGCCGGCCCCGTGTACGAACAGGATCTCCGCGTCCCGGAAGCACTGTTCGGCCCGCTCGGCGGCGAGCGGCAGCGTGTTGGCGAAGTTCTCGATGTTGACCAGGCGGTGGAACAGCTCGCGGTGGTCGCGGGGTTCGGCCTCGGCGATCACGACATCGGCCGGGGCGCTGCCGATGATCGCGGCACGTCGGCGCTCGGCCGCCGCGTCGCCGGCGGTCTCGGCGGAGATCTCGACGGCGGGCCGCTCACCCGCCTGCACGCTCACCGCCCAGGCCCGGAACGTGGCCGCTTCGTGCTCGTCGAAGATTCCGAACATCGGCCCGCCGAAGCGCATCGCGTCGAGGAGCCGGCAGTCGCCGTTGCCGGGCCCGCGCAGATATCCGGACTCACGCAGATCGGTCAGGAATCCCGCGAGGTCGATCCGGGCGCCGCCGAAGACGTCCGTCAACGCCTTGCCGCCGACCCGGGTGCCGCCGTGTTGGCGGCCGGCCAGCGGGGCATGGCGCGCGATGATCGCGGCGACCCGCGACTCCAGGGTGCGGCCGGCGCGCCAGGCGGCGTGCTCGGCGAGCATCCCGACGTGCTCCCGCTCCAACTCCAGGGTCAGCCGCACGGCCGTGTACAACCGGCGGCGCGCGGCCGGTCCGGCCAGGGCCAGGTGTTCGGTCAGCACCTCGCGCAGGGCCGGTTCCGGCAGCAGCGGTGCGTTGTCGGCGAGCAGGTCGTCCACGCCGAGCGCGAGGAAGGCGTAGTGCACGCCCGAGACCTCGGGCAGGAAGTTGGCCGGCAGCCGGGACAGGGCCAGGTAGAAGGCGGCGTGCAGCGCGGTGAGCGGGCGGGTGCGGGCCCGGTCCGCGAAGTCGGCGGCGGCGAGTTCCGGCAGGAATACACCCGCGTCCTCCAGCGTGCGCCGCCGCGACCGGGCCAGGCCGCGCTCGCGGTTGCCGCCGCCGCGCAGCGTCAGGTGGTGCGCGAAGAGCCGGTTGACCACGACGGACGGCTGGGTCGCGGGCTGGGAGAGCGTGTCCAGCCAACAGCCGGCCGCCAGCGCCAACGGCGCGCGCCCGCGCAGGGCTTCCGCGCGCGCCTCCGGCCCCGATCGGGTCAGCGCGTCCAGGATCGCGGCCGACTCGGCTCGGGCGCCCCGCACTTGGGCGGCGATCGCCTCGGCGAGGACATCGGCCCCGGCTTCGGTGTCGGCTGGGTTTTCGTCAGCGCCGTCGACGCCGCCCCCCGCGCCCGGCCCCCGGCCGCCCGCGTCGGCCAGGAACGCATCCAGCACCCATCGGGCGACCAGAAGCGTCGACTCCGACTCCTGGTCGCGCAGCAGCAGGCGGAACACCTCGACCGGCTCCGCGCGGACCGCCGCCCGCGCCTCGTCCAGGGCGGCGCGGCCGAAGACGAACGGCCGGTGCGGCAGCGCGTCGACGGTGTCGGGCAGGACGAAGGGCACGAAGGCGCGGCCGGGACCCGGCATAGGCGGTGCGGTGGTCATCCTGAGCCTCCAGCTCGGGCGTTCGGCGGTGGGTCGGCCGCGCTCATGCGCCGGCCCGGCGCAACAGCACTCCGATCCGTTGCCCGGGGACGCCGGCGGCCAACAGGTAGTGCCGGCCCGGCTGTACGTGTCCCGCCTCGGCCCGGTCGACCAGGTTGATCAGCGGATCGGCGGCGAAGCAGTGGCCTACCCGGGGGATGTTGTCCAGATGGAGCTGGGCCGGGGTGAAGCCGGCCTGCCGTTCCTTCATCACGATCACGGGTTTGAAGATGTTCGCGTGCATCAGGCCCGCGATGTCGCCCGGCTTCATGCCCAAGGGGGTGAGCAGGCGCGAGTTCACGGTGCGGGCCAGGTCCGCGCTGATCTCGTTGGAGTGCGCCAGCCTGCCCCGGTCCTGCGCGCTCGCGCAGGCGAGGATTTCATAGCCGCCCGCGATCTCGCCGGCGGCCGTCACCAGGCAGCTCGCCGCGCCGTCGCTGAACAGCGCGTAGCTCGCCATCCGGTCGTCCTCGTGCGCGGCACTGTCCGTGGTGACCACCAGCACCCGCCGGTGGCGGCCGGCGCGGACGAACGCGGTCGCGGTGTCGATCGCGGCCAGCAGGTTGACGCAGCGGTTCATGTTCTGCCCGTAGAAGGGCACGTCGCCCAGGCCCGCCTCGGCCAGGAACGTCTCCATGAATGCGCCGTGCCCCTCCGAGGGTCCGGGCACACGGGTGGAGCACAACACGACGGCGTCGGCGTCGCTCGCGCCGGCGCGCAGTGTGGCCGCGGCGCTCTCCGCGGCCAGCTCGGCCAGGCCGCGCTCGGTCCGGCGCACGCTGCCCCAGCCCCACAGGTCGGGCGTCGGCGCCATCCTGAACTCCGCGGCGCGCGCTAGCAGATTGGCGATGCTCGTGTGCGGAACCTCGAACTCGCCCAGAACGTAGCGTGGTTGGTGCAGGTACGCGGCCACTGCGCTCACGCGTCCTCCTCCGCCGCGCCGGCCGGCGCGCACATCAGCGTGTTCGCCTCGGCGTAGGGCACGGCCTCGGCGACGAAGGTGAACGTCCCGTGTTCGTGCACCTCGCGCGCGGCGCGCAGGAAACCGCCCAGCGCGGCGCGGGCGAACGCCGAGCCCAGGCTGATCCGCCGGGCGCCCAGTTTCTCCAACTCCGGCACGGACAAGGTCGGTCCGACTCCCGCGAGCACGTTCACGGGCCGGTCGAGCACCGAGCACACGGTGCGGATCGCCTCGACGTCGGGCAGGCACGGCGCGTACAACACGTCGGCGCCCGCCGCCTCGTACGCCCGGAGCCGGGCGAGGGTGTCCGCGAAGTCGCGGCGGCCGTGCAGGAAGTTCTCGGCCCGTGCGGTCAGCGTGAACGGGAACGGCAGCGCCCGGGCCGCCGCCACGGCGGCCGTCACCCGCTCCACGGCCACGTCGATCGGCAGGATCGGGTCGTCGGGGTCGCCGGTGGCGTCCTCGATGGAGGCGCCCACCAGGCCCGCCTCGGCGGCGAGACGGATCGTCTCGGCGATCTCCTCGCCCGAGGCGCCGTAGCAGCTCTCCAGGTCGGCGCTGACCGGATGCGGCGTCGCGGCCACGATCGCGCGCGCGTTGTCCAGCGCCTGGCCACGATCCAGCAGGTTCACGCCGTCGGAGCGGCCCAGCGCGAAGGCCAGTCCCGCACTCGTGGTCGCCAGCGCGGTGAAGCCGAGCCCCGTCAGCAGGCGGGCGCTGCCCGCGTCCCACGCGTTCGCCACCACGAACGCGCCCTCGCTCTCGTGCGCCTCCTTGAAGGCGAGGCCCCTGCGGTACTGGTCAGCCGGGTCGAGCAGCATTGCCGTTCCTTCCGATGTGTCGACGCGCCGGTGTGTCGACGCGCTCATGTGGTCACGCGCTGAGGGAGAGTCGGATCACTGGGGGTCAGATCACTTCGACGTGCTGGTCGGCCCGAACGGCCCTCAGCAGCAGGTCGATCACCGCCGAGGGGCCCTTGTCGCGGAAGTGGAAGTGGCCGCCGTCGACCCAGTGGCACTCGGGCGGGCGCACACATTCCCCCTCCCACAACGCGACCTTGTCGGCGGACAGATAGGGGTCGTCGCGCCCGGCGATCACCGTGACGCCCACCGCCAGCGGCGCGGCGGCGGTGTACTCGTAGCCGGCGGCCATCCGGAAGTCGGCGATCACGCCGGGCAACAGCAGGTCCAGGACCTCGTCCTGGGCCAGCACCTCCGGGGGCAGCCCCTCGAAGAACTCCAGCGCCTCGGCGAACGCGCGCCCCTCCAGGGCGGCGAGCCGACACACCCGCTCCGAGGGCGCGAGCGAGGGGGCCGAGACACCGGAGACGAACAACCGGCGCAGCGTGGGCACATCGCGCAACCGTCGCGCGGTCTCGAACGCGACGAGGCTGCCCAGGCTGTGCCCGAACAGGTACACCGGGCGTGTGCCATCGACGCCCGGCGCGCCGGCCCGGGCCCGGATCGCCGAGGCCGCGCCGTCCGCGAACTCCGCCAGCGTCGGTCGGGCCTCGCGCGCCCGGTGCGCGCGGCCGGGCGGGCACACCGCGACCAGCTCGGCCTCGTCGCCCAACTCGCCCTGCCAGGCCAGGAACGACCGCGAGTCGCCGCCGGCGTGCGCGAAGCAGTACACGAGCGGGGTGTGCGCGGCGTCGTCGTCGCGCGAGACGAACCAGCCGTCGCCGGTCACGGACACACTCACGAGATCACCTCCGCCGGCGCGGACCCGCCGAGTGTCGCGGGCGCGCGCAGTGAAAACGAGTGGGTACGGTTCAGCGCCGGATCGCCCGGCCGTACGTGCAGTTCGCCCCGATCCGGCCGCAACACCACGGCCGCCACGGTGCGTTCCCGGCGGACGTCGCCGTTGCCCTCGACCCGGATCGGCGCCTTCGACAGCAGCGCGAAGTGTGCCTCGACGCCGGCGTCGGGCGGCAACTCGCCCACCCGGGCCCGGCAGGCGTCCAGCCGCTGACGGGAGAAGTTGCGCGCGAAGACGTTGAGTTCGTCGTGGGCGAGGAAGTCCGGGTGCAGGAAGTGGTTGGTGTGCATGCTCGTCGAGGACACGCTCACCCGCTGCTCGTCGTCCAGGATCTCCACCCACGCCGTCTTGCCGGCGTCGCACAACACCAGGTTGCGCGAACTCGCGAGCTTGAGGGTGCGCAGGATCCGCACCGCCTCGTCCACGTCGGCGGCGCTGTCCAACAGGTGACGGATGGCCAGGTAGGGCGGCAGGCCCGGCCGCCATCGGCCGCCCAGCACCAGGTTGAGCCCGACGGCCAGGCCGTCGCTGTTGATCCCGAGATAGCCCAGGAGCCCACCGAAGCCGAGCAGCAGGACCCGGCGGGGCGAGGCGGTCCGCGCGATGTCCAGGACACAGATCTGGTCGTCGAGGTCGCCGTTGAGATCGACCGTCTGGGCCAGCACCGGACCGGCCGGGCCGGCGACCGCGTACGTCGTACAGTCGCCCATGGTCGGGATGCGCTGGTATCCCATCACCTCGCGCCGGATCTGCAGCAGCAGCGCCTCGTCGGCGTCGAGCCCCGCGCCCTCGGCCAGCCCGCGCAACTCCTCGGCCAGCAGCGGCGTCTGTCCCTCGATCTCGACCCGGAAGGCGTCCAGCACGGGCCGCAGCGTCGTCCACGACACCGGGGTCGTCCCGACCCGGTTCAACCGGGCCAGCCCGTCGTCGAGGAAGGCCCGCAGGCTCTGCGCGCGCTCGACGCCGTGCCGCCGCCCGCACGCGAAGGCGTCGCCCCGGGCCCGCACGACCGGCACCGCGAGGGTGTCGGTGGTCATGCCTGCCCCGTCGGTCGGGTTACCTTGGGTCCGGCGAGCAACTGCTCTCGCACCGACGGCCATTCGCCGCGCAGCACGCTGTAGTAGATCGCGTCGCGGCGCCGCCCGCCCGGCATCGGGTTGAAGCTGCGCAGCACGCCTTCCTCGGTGGCGCCGATGTTGCGCAGACCCGCGCGCGCCTGGAGGTTGAGCACGTCGGTCTTGAACTCGACCCGTTCGGCGCCCAGTTGTTCGAACGCGTGCTCCAGCATGAGGAACTTCGCCCAGCGGTTGACGCCCCTGCCCCGGAACTCGGCGCCCAGCCACGACCAGCCGATCTCCAGCCGCCCGTCGGGCTCGGCGATGCTGCAAAAGCTCATGCTGCCCGCCGTGCGGTCCACCGACTTGTCGATCACGTTGTAGACGACCCGGCGACCGGCGGCCTGATCGGCCAGCGCCGCGTCGAAGAACGCGTCGAACTCGGCGTCGGTGGCGATCACCAGCACGAAGTAGCGCCAGATCTCGGGGTCCATCGCCTGTTTGCGGATCGCCTCGCGGTCCTGGGGCACGATCGGGCGCAGCAGGACGTGCTCGTTCTCCAGTGTCGTCGAAGCGGTCCGCACCCAGCTCATCTCAAGCCGCCTTTCCGGCGTGGCGCGACAGCGCCTCGGTCACATCGCGCAGCGTGCTCATGGCCGCGACGTCGGGTTCGGTGAAACAGGCCAGGTCCACCCCGGCATCGTCGCAGGCGGCCATCAGGAACAAGACCTTGTTCAGTGAAGTCAATCCGTACGTGCCGACCATGTCCTGGTCCGGGTCGAGGTCCTGGGGGGCGACGTCGGACTCCAACACCCGGGCCAGGTTCGTCCTGGCCACGGTCTCAATCTCGGACTGCATGGATGCCTCCCTCGGTGTCGTGGATCCGGGAACGGTAGGCGTCGAGAATGCGCCCGCGCCTGGGCTTGAGCTGCGAGGTGAGCAGTCCGTTCCCGACACTGAACCGGGGACTGGCCACCACCACCGCGCGTATCTGCTCGTCGGGCCCGAACGCGGCGTTGGTACGGGCGAGTTGTGCGGCGACGGCGCGCTCCAGGTCGGGTCCGCCCATACCCGCCGCCGGGGAGACCACGGCGACCAGCCGGGTCTGCGTCGGGCAGAAGACCACACACTCCTCGATCGCGGGACTGGCCTTCATCCGCTCCTCCAGCGGCCGTACGACGATCTTGCGGCCGTTGTCGAGCACGATCACGTCGTCGGCGCGGCCGTGCACGTACAGGAATCCGTCCTCGTCGAGTCGGCCGATGTCGTTGGTCCGCACCGTGCCGTCGGGAGCGAACACCCGCTCGGACACCCCGGGCGGCGCCTGCTCGTAGCCCGCGCACACCGGGTGGTCGGCGTGTACGTGGATCACCCCTTCGGCGTCCAGGATCACCCGTTTGCCCGGCAGGACGCGCCCGACGCTGCCCCGCCGATGTGCGCCGGGATGGTTCTTGGTGACGATGCACGTCTCGTTGAGCCCGTAGCCCTCGAAGATCGGCAGTCCCGCGTCCTCGAAGAAGGCCAGCGTGCCGGTCGAGGCCGGCGCCGAACCGGTCCACAGGTAGCGGATGCGGTCACCGAACAACCGTCGCGCGCCGTCGCGCCGCGCGGTGGCCTCGTCCGTGTCGGTACCCGCGCCGCGCATGCGCGCCTCGATGTGCTTCCTCGCCGTCTCGAAGAACCCCGGCACGCCCATCACCACCGTCGGCCGGATCGCGCGCAGCGCCGGGAACGCGGCCTCGTAGGTGCAGATCGTGACGTCGTGGCCCCAACGCAGCGCGGAATACGTCCAGTAGCGCTGCTGGAGCACCGACAGCGGCAGGAACACGAGCAGGTTGTCGCCGTCGCCGTGCGCGAACATCTCCTGGACCGCGCGCAGATCGTCGTCGATGCTGCCGACCGACGCGGTGAGCGTCTTGGGCTCGCCCGTGCTGCCCGAGGTGAGCTTCAGCGACAACACGTCGTCGGGCGCGTAGACGATCGGTTCCAGGACCCGACCGTCGTCCGGCAGGGCCGACGCGACCTCGATCTCGGCGAGCGCCCTGCTGCCGGGGGACTGCGGTTGCCCGTCGGTGAACAGCACGGCCAGTCGGTAGCGTTCGCGCAGTCCGGTGTCGGTGTCGAACTTGGCCGGGTCGAAGCCCACCGTCACCGCGCCCAGGCGGATCGCCGCGAGATCGAGCAGCACCCATCCGAGGCCGTTCGCGGCCAGGATGCCGATCCGGTCGCCCCGCTCGATGCCCAGGTCGCGCAACCACAGCGCGAGGCGCCCGGCACGCGTGTGCAGTTCGGTCAGTTCCATCGTCCGGGTCCCGCCGAGCCGGAAGAAGCAGATGCGCCCGCCGGGGGAGGGGGCCCGGGAGACGATGTGGTTGATCACCGAATCGCTCACGGCGTGCTCGCCCCCGCCCCGGCGCGCTCGGCCAGGCCGCGTTCGACGTGCGCGGCCATCGTGCGGATCGTGTCCACCTCCGGCAGGCGGTCCAGCGTGATGGTCAGACCGAACCGTTTGCGCACGCCGGCCAGGATGCGCGCGGCCACCAGCGAGTCGCCGCCCAGGTCGTACAGCGGGCGCGTGACGTCCAGGTCCACGTCCGCGACGCGCAGCGGCTTGGCCCACAATCCGGCGACCACCAGCTCCAGTTCCGAGTCGGGGGCGGTGGGCGCGGCCGACGCCGGTGCGACCGCCTCGGCCGCTGCCGCGAGCCGGGCCCGGTCGACCTTGCCGTTGCGGGTCAACGGCAGCGCGGTGTGCCAGTACACGGCGGCCGGGATCATGTACTGCGGCAGATGCTCGCGCAGCGCGGCGCGTACGGCCTCCACGTCCGGGCGTTCGTCGCCGGCCGGGACCAGATGGGCGACCAGCCGATCGCCCCGCGCGCCGGACTGTCGCGAGACCACCGCGCGTTCCACGGCGGGCAACGCCACCAGTCGGGTCTCCACCTCGCCGGCCTCGATGCGATAGCCGTTCACCTTGATCTGGAAGTCGCCCCGGCCGAGGATGTCGATCTCGCCGTCCGGCAGGTAGCGGCCCAAATCCCCGGTCCGGTACAGGCGTTCGCCGCGCTCCGGGTCGAGCACGAAGCGCTCGGCGGTCAACTCCGGGTCGTCCCAGTAGCCCCGCGCCAAACCCACCCCGGCCGCCCAGATCTCGCCGGTGACCCCGTCGGGCACGTCGCACCCGAACTCGTCGAGTACGTACGCCCGGTTGTTCGCGTTGGGCCGGCCGTAGGGGATGCTGCGCGAGCCGTCCTCGTCCGGGCCGATCGGGTGCGACACGTTCCAGATCGTGGTCTCCGTCGGCCCGCCCAGCGAGACGATCCGCGCGTCCGGCACGAGTTTGCGCAACTCCTGCGGCAACGTCGGCGCAATACGGTCGCCGCTCATCATCACCAGGCGCAGCGTGTCCAGTGCGTCCGTGCCCTCCGCCGCCTGGTCGCGCAGCAGCGACACGATCGCCGGCACCGAGTTCCACACGCTCACCCGCGCCCGGCCGCACAACGACAACCAGTGCGCGGGATCGGCCGCGCGGTCCGCGTCCGGCAACACCACGGCCGCCCCGGAGCACAGGGCGCCGAAGACGTCGTAGACGGACAGGTCGAAGTTGAAGGCGCTGATCCCGAAGAAGCGGTCCGCCGGCCCGATGCCGAAGCGCGCGTTGCAGTCGGCGACCACGTTGGCCACACTCCCGCGAGCGACCATGACCCCCTTGGGCTCGCCGGTGGTCCCCGACGTGTACAGCACATACGCCAGATGGTCGTCGTTCGCCGCGCCGGGCACCGGACGCGGATCGGGCACCGGTCCCGGCGGCAGTGGCCGGCCGGCGTCCAGCACCAACACCTCGCGTTCCGCGTCGGCGCTCGCCTCCCCGTCGTTGGTCAACATCACCCGCGTCCGGCCGTTGTCCAGCATGTACGCGCGCCGCGCCGGCGGAAGCGCGGCATCGACCGGCAGGTACGCGGCCCCGGCGAGCAGCGTCGCGACAATGCCGACGACCTGCTCGGGGCCTCGATGCATCACCAGCCCGACCAACTCGTCCGGGCCCACGTCGCGGGCGCGCAACCAGGCGGCGGCATGCGCCGCGTGCCCGTACACCTGCGCGTAGCTCAGCGAGGCGTTCGCGGTCAGCACCGCCGGCGCGTCCGGCGCGCGCTCCACGTGCGCCAGGAACGCGTCGATCAACATGCCCGGCGCGGGCAGCGGCGTCGCCGTCGCGTTGGCGGCCCGGCGGCGCTCGCGCTGCGCCTCGGGCAGCAGGTCGAACGTCCGCGCCGACCACGACTCCTCGGCGAGCAGCGCCTCCAGGAGGTGCTGGTAGCCCGATACCAGGTCCGGCACCAGGCCGTCCGGGAACAGCCCGTCGACGCTGTCGAACTGCACCACCACGCCGCCGTGTTGCTCGAACGTGGAGACGTCGAGCCACACCTGCGGAGTCTGACTGGAGGTGTACACCTCCGGCCCGAACAGCTCCAGGGCCGAGCCGTCGACGTCGGCGTGCGCGTAGCCGAGCGTGCTGTTGAACGTGTACGGCATCGGCCCGCGCGCCGCGCCGTCGCCGCGCCGGGCGGCCTCGCGCAACACCTCGATACCGGTGAAGTGCCGGTTGTCCAACCCCCGGCGCAGCCCTGCCTGCAACGCGCGGGCCCGCTCGACGAAGGGAACGCGCCGATCCACCTCGATCTCGACGAGCATCGTCTCGCAGAAGTTGCCGACGGCCTCGAAGATGCGCGGGTGGATCGGCGGACGGTTCGCGACCGTGGTGTTGATCGTGAACCGCGAACCGGCGCCCCAGGCCGCGAGGGTGTCCGCGTAGACCGCGAACAGCACTGCGGAGGGGGTGAGTCCGGCCGTCGCCGCCCGGGCCTTGAGCGCGGTCCACCGCGGCTCGGTCAGCCGGGCGAAGCGCGCCGTGAAGCGTGGGGCCACGATCGAGGAGGGGCTGGTACGCAGGGGCAGGTCCGGGGCGGGCGCGAGGTCGTCGAGGCGGTCCATCCAGTAGGCGCGGGCCCGCTTCGCCGGTGCCCGGGTGCGCGCGGCCTCCACGGCGGCCACATACGCCTCGAAGGACGCCTCCTCCGCCGGGGCCTCGGCCGTACCCTCGGTCGCGTCGTACGCCCGGCGCCAGTCGCGGAAGAACAGGAACATGCCGATCGCGTCCATGACCAGGCCGTCGTGGTCGACGTGCAGCACCATCCGGTCGTCCGCAAGCACGGTGACGTCGACCGCCACGAGCGGCGCGCGGTCGGCGGGCAGGATGCGGTGCGAGCGCGACGCGCGTTCGGCGCGCAGGTGTTCGTGCCACGTCGCCTCGGTCGCGCCGCGCAGGTCCATGCGCCCGACGCGCACCTCGACCTCGGTCTCCCGCACCTGTCGGCCGTCGGGGGTGAAGCGGGTGCGCAGCGCGTCGTGGCGCGCCACCACCGCGCGCAGCGCGGCCTC
Organism: Embleya sp. NPDC020630; assembly: GCF_044334985.1. Lineage (NCBI taxonomy): Bacteria > Bacillati > Actinomycetota > Actinomycetes > Kitasatosporales > Streptomycetaceae > Embleya > Embleya sp. NPDC020630. The sequence continues at coordinate 40,195 of NZ_JBIRUB010000018.1, read as the reverse complement.
CAGGCGGTCGAGATCCCAGGCGCCCTCGATCTCGTGGTAGACGTGACTGGCCACGTTGCCCATCTCGACGTGCTCGCCCCGCCCGACCAGGTAGCTGCGTTGCAGGTCGGTCGGCGCGAAGCCGTCCGGCGGGTCCAGGTGGGCGACCAGGGCCGCCTTGTGCTCCTTGATCAGACGCAGCAGTTCGGGATCCATACGTTCCCGGGGACCCTGCAGGCGCAGATCGGCTCCGGCGGCCGAGATGGTCAGCCCCCTGGCCTCGATCTCGCGGAGAACGCCGAGGTGGTTCACGCCGGCACCCCCGTGCGGGCGGCGACGTCGTCCGGGTCCAGGCCCTCGGCGATCAGCGCGCTGAGTTCGGCGACGGTGCGGGCGCCGAGCAGTTCCTCGATCGGGACGTCGGCGTCGACCTGCTCGGTGAGCTGATACTGCAGGGCGATCGCCTGTAGCGATGCCATGCCCAGCTGGATCAGTGAGCGGTCGTGCACGGGCTCGTCGGCGGGCAGCCGCAGGAGATCGCGCACCAGCGCGCTGAACCACGGGAGCAGCGGTGGGGCCGTTTGGTCGGCGGCGGCCGAGGAGGGGTGCGCGTCGGTCGTCCCGGGAACGGCGAAGAACTCCTGTCCCGCCAGGTCGACGACGGTCCCCGCCGGTACCAGGTCGACCCGGGCGGGCCAGCGGGTGGGTGCGGGGATGCCGAGCGCGGTCGACAGGCGCTCCGCGAACCGGGGCATCACCGGGGCGCCGCACGTGGCGAGCAGTCGGGCGGCGGCCAGTTCGAGGGCGATCCCCGTACGCGCTTCGTCCTTGAAGTCCGCCACGTCGGCGGCGGGGGCCTGGAGGCGGACGAAGGCGGTGACATCGGTGACGATGCCGTCCAGCAGTTCGGCCGCGCGGTTGAGCGAGAAGCCGTCCTGCCCCAGGGCCCCGGTCAGCGCCGACCGGCGCGCCTCCAACCGGGCCAGGAAGGCGGCGTGTTCGGGCCGCCAGACGCCGGCGTCGGGCGCCACGCCGGCGTACCGCTCGGCGACGCGCCCGCCCAGGTCGTCGAGCCACGTCTGCCAGGTGCCGACCAGGGTGTCCCGGACGAAGGTCTCGTACGCGTCGGGGGAGAAGCTGGTGCGCCGGCCCTCGGGGCGGGTCAGCGCGAGGTAGAAGCGGATCGCGTCGACCGTGCGGGGGTTCAGCACGTCCTTGCCCCAGATCGCGTGGCCGCGGCTGGTGGAGAACTTGCTGTCCTCCAAGAGGTAGAACTCGTTGATGTTGTAGTCGATGTCCGGCTGCCAGCGCGGATGCGCGACCCGGTACAGCGCCGGGATGAACATGGGGTGGAAGAAGCTGCCGTCCGACCCCAGGAAGTGCACGATCTTCCAGTCGGGCGAAGGGGCGTTCGCGTCCCAGTCGCGGCCCAGGTCGCGGCCGAGTTCGCCGATGCCGTACAGGATGCTGAAGGCGTAGTCCAGCCAGGACCAGATCACCTGGCCCGGCACATCGGTCTCGGCGGGGGCGATACCCCACTCGGCCACGTGCGTGACCGGGATGTGCAACTGCTCGCGGCGGCCCAGGCGTTCGGCGAGCTCCTTGACCGCCGCCGGCACCCGGCCGAGCCGGTGGTGGTCGGTGATCACCTTCCCGAACTCGTGCAGCGGGAAGGTGTAGCGCACCAGCGCCCGCTCGTGCGGCGGCGTGTCGCACGCCGCCGAGCGCGGCTCGATCAGGTCGGTGCACACGTTGGGTTCCAGGCACGTCTCGCAGATGTTGCCGCCGCTGTCGCCGTCGCACGTGGGGCAGCGGCCGGACACCCCCGACTCGTACAGGTATTCGCCGGTGTCGGCGGCGAACAGCGCGGCGCCCTCGCGCGGCGCCACGGTTCCCGACGCGGTCAGTCGGGAGAAGAACGCCCGCAGCGCGGCCGGATAGGCGTCGTCGCGGCTGGTCGCGGTGTACTGGTGGACGTCGATGTCCATCAGCTTCAGTGTGGCCAGGATCTCGGCGCTGTAGTGCGCGGCGGTCTGCGCCGGCGTGCGGCCCTCCCGACGGGCGGCGGCCACCACGTAGTTCTGGTAGTCGTCGCTGCCGGTGATGTGCCACGCGTCGGCGCCGAGCATGCGCTGGTGGCGGACGAACACGTCGGCGCCGAAGAACGGCCCCGACAGGTGCCCCAGATGCAGGTCGCCGTTGGGCGTGGGCGCGGAGGAGAAGACGAACACGGGACGGGTGCCGAACCCGCGGTGCCCGGTGTCGTGGGCGGCGGTCGTCGCCCGCTCGCCGTCGCGCCAGTACAGGCTGACGAACAGCAGGTCGGTGTCTCCCGTGTTCTCCACGGAGTGGGTCTCGAAGGGTTCGAACTGGACCACGGTGGAAGCGGACACCGGATGGCGCTCGGCGTCCACGGTCAACTCCCCGGTGCCGGAGACGAACACCCATGTCTCCGTCTCGTCGTGCTGGTGCGCCTCCGAGCGCGCGCCGGGGGCGACGCCGACCCAGGTCGCGCCGACACCCAGCCGCGTCGCGGAGCCCGCCTCCACGGCGGCCACGGCGACGCCGTCGGCGGCGTGCGGGGCGTCGGGGCGGTAGGTGCTGATCTTCACGACGGCTCCTTCACTTCGATCACGCGTGCGCAGGAATCGAGGACAGGTCCAGCAGATCCGCGGCCTCCGCCGCGATCGCCGGGGCGAGCCGATATCCGGACCCGTTGGCGGCGCCGGCGAAGACGACACGTCCGCCGCCCAGCGCCCGCACCTGCGGTTCGCCGGTGGGGCTGTACGCGTCGCAGAACACCCGCCCCGAGACGCGGTGTTCGGCCAGCGAGGGGGCGTGGCGGCGCAGGTTCGCGCGCGCCTGGTCGACGTCGTCGGCGGACAGGCCGCCGGCCAGGTCGTCGGGATCGACGTCCCAGGTCGTACAGGTGTAGCTGAACAGCCAGTGCCCCGAGGCGTGCAGCGGCAGCAGGAAGGCGTCCTCGTCGTGGAAGACGACGGCCCGGTCGGTGCGGGTCGGGACCCGTTCGACGTGCAGGGCGACGATCTTCTTGACCCTGGCGCCCAGCGGGGCCAGCAACTCGCGCCAGGCGGGTTCGGCGAGCCAGGGTCCCGGGGCCAACACGACCCGATCCGCGCTCACCGTCTCGCCGGTGCCGAGGGCGATTTCGACGCGGTCCGCGCCCCGGTCCGCGTGGCCGACGGCGCGCAGCGCGTCCACGTGCACACCCTCGCGCAGGGTCACCCGTGCCCGCAGTTCCCGGGTGAGGTCGTGGACCAGCGTGTAGACGTCGGCGTACTGGGCGCCCCGACAGTCCCAGACTCGCGCATGCTCGGGAAGTCGCAGATCGGGCGGGCCGGTTCGGTCCTCGGGAGGGTCGACGGGGGTCAACTCGGCACTGTCGAGGTAGATCTCGCGCACCCGTGCGGCGTTCGCGGGTGAGGCGACCACCGACATCGGTACCGCGTGAATCGGCAACGCGGGTGCGGCGTGCTTGAGGTCGGCGTAGTACCGCTGGCTGTACGCCGTCATTCGGCGCACCCGCTCCGTCGCGCCGCGCGGACAGTGCAGCCCGGCCGACCGCCGGCTCGCGCCGGTACCGACGGTGTCCCGGTCCAGGAGCAGGACGGACGCCTCCGGCGCGCGGGCGACGATCTCCCGGGCGACCAGGCAGCCGACGATTCCCGCGCCGACGACCGCCACATCGGTGTGTTCCCGGCTCACAGCGCGTCCAGGTCGTCGACGGGCGGTTTGGCGGACCACTCCACGAACGACGGCAATTGTTCGTCGGAGCCCACCCCCAGAAGCCGGTCGAGGATGCGCCGGCTGCGCCAGGCGGTCAGGCTCAGATTGGGATCCGCGAGGCCGCGCTGACCGCGTGCCGCGTTCTGCATGAAGATGAGGCGATCGCGGGGGCCGTCCCACTGCACGGCGAAATCCCGGTCGATGCGATACTCGTCGCCCTCACGTTCCAGGCGGCTTTCGATCGGCGCGAGGAATTCGGTCGACGCCGGACGGAATCCGGTGGCCCACACGATGGTGTCCACGTCCACGTACTCGACCACACCCGGGCGGTCGTTGTGGCCCATCTCGATGGTCCACCCGCCGGACTCGTTCCCGCTCACGTCGGTGACCCCACGATTGGGCAGCAGCGCCAGCAGATCCTGCGTGCCCTCGATGAAGCGGTGCTCGTAGCAGCGCTGGTAGATCTCCCGCAACGTCGACTCGGAGATGCCGTCGCTGCTCAGCACATGACGACTGTTGAGCGACTCGCGGACCGCCCGGTCCACGCCGGCGAAATACTCCGAATAGCTCGGCGTGTAGTACTCGTTCGTGAACGGCGAGTCGTCGATGGGAAAGTAGTTTCCGCGCCGCGAGATCCAGGTCACGCGCCGGGGCAGTTCCTGCGGCGCGCGGGATATCAGATCCAGGAACGCCTCGGCCCCGGACTGGCCGCCACCGACCACGGCGATCCGCTTCCCGGCGAGTCCGGGGCGTTTTCCGTCGATGAAGTCGCTGACGTGGAACTGGGTGTCGCCGAGTTTGTCCCGGGCATGCTCGGGAACCCACGACGTGGTACCGACACCGACGCAGATGTTCTCCGCCGTCACGGTGCGCCGGCCGGTGTGCACGACGAACGTGTCACGTGCGTCGTCGAACTCCACGGCGACCACTTTTTCGCCGAAGACGATGTTCTCGTTGCGTCGGCTCGCCCACTCCAGATAGTTCCTGAATTCCCGGCGGGGAACCGCGTCGTATTGGGCGTTGATGAAGTGGTAGATCTTGCCCTGCTCGTGCAGATACGAGAGGAAGGAGAACCCGTTGGTCGGGTCGGAGAGGATGACGAGATCCTTGAGCAGCGACACCTGTAACGACGCGCCGGGGATCTGCTGATTGTCGTGCCAACCGAACCGCTCCTTCTGGTCGAGAAAGAGGTTCGGTGTCTCCGCGCGCCCATGCAGCAGTGACGCCAGGCTCAGGTTGGCGGGACCGACTCCGATGCCGACACAGCGGTACTGCGCCGACTGGGGCTCGATGTTTCCCGAAACACGGTTTTCGACTGGTTTCCCCACGGCTCGACGACACTCCCAGCACTCGCGCAGGACTGGTCACCCGGCGAAATCCCCGTTGGACGCGCGTAACACGCGGGACGACCGGGGGACAGCCCCGGGCGTCGGGAACGGCACGCACGGAGCTTCACGACGGATGCTTCTCGGAGGGGTGGCCGCCGGGCGCCGCGGTGGTCGAACGGTGGTCCGCGGTGCGTCGGGCGGTGACAAGTGGTCGGATGGTGCGCGCACGAGATTCCCTGCCGGCCTGTTCTCGAATTTCGAGAGTCGGCGGTCGGGACGCGGAGGCCGGGCCCGGCTCGTCCGGTCGAGTCGATGCCGATGTCGACCGGAGGAGAGGGCGTCGGCTTCGCGGGGAAGCTTCGGAATGGCTAGGGTTCAGCTATTCATTTCAATTTAACCAAAGGTTCGGGTCATCAAATTATCCCGTGCGACTTCGCGCGGACTGATGACCGGGATTGACTGTATAGCAGGCCGGTCGGCTTGGCTAGTGTGTCGCGGCCAATCCGGCGGAAGATCGATTACCCGTCGATCGAGGGAGAACGCGAAGATCGTATTCCGTTTCCCCAATCTGTGACAACTGCCGAGATGGCATTGATCGGGTCGTTTGCCTTGGATATCGGCGAGTGTATGCGCAGGTCGGGCCATGGGTGGGCGAATTTGATCATCGCCGGCCGACGGGATCGATGAAGATCGATGCGCGCATTCTTGGCGACGGCATATCGTCGCGGTTCCCGAGGGAGGGGAGCCCTCGATTTCGGGATCGTCCGGGTGCCGGCTCGGCCGGACGGACGGACGCAAAGAAGTGTGGTCCGGGCGCTCGTCGAGCCGGCGATGCCGCCGTGCTCGGTGCGCGTGGATCAGGTGTGTACGGCCGTCGTCGTCGTGGCGGTCTGCCGCGCGGCGTGCTCCGGGCGGGGCCGGCTCATCACGCGGGCGAGGTACCGGCCCAGGGACAACAGCGCCCAGAGCGGTACCCCGAGGAGGGTGAGGGCGAGGAACAGGCCGCCGATGAGGAACATGAATCGGAAGTATGCCGGACGAGATGGGGCACGTCACCCTCTTCGGGTCGATCGACTCGGCTCCACCTCGGGATCGACGCCGTCCCCGACACCGACGGATCGTCCGGAGGAGCGATTTCCGGCCGGCCGGCAGGTCCCGCCCGCCGGCCACCGGGCCCGCCGGCGCCGACCGGGAATCGGGTCCGGGTGCGGTCGGACAAGTGTCCGGAATTCGGCTGCCGTCCCCAGGAATTCCCGCCAATGATGAGATCTGTCGGCGGGTATGTGGGCCTCCCCGCCCGTGATCGATTCGCCGACGCACCCCTCACCGAAAGCACACGGAAGGGAGATTGCGATGGAATTGCACGGCGGTACGGAACTCCACATCGAATCGGCCGACGAGGACGAATCGTTCGACATTCTCGTGGGTGATCTGGAGTTCGAACTCGTGGACGACCGGCTCCGTCCTCCGACGAGTTGTACCCACTACGGGTACTGCCCGGCCTGAGGCTGAGCCCGCACGTCGGATGCCGTGCCCGAGGGTGCGGCATCCGGCGTGTTCCGGCGCATCCGACGCCCGGATTCGCACATCCCGAGCCCGGCCGAGGCCGGCCCGAGTCGCGCCCGAGGCCGGCCCGAGTTCCGCCCCGCCCCCTCACGGAAGGACGATTCGTCTTGGCCACCACGCTGCCGGTTCCCGTGCTCGACCGGCTGATCCGGCATGTACGGGAGGGCGGCGCCCAGGAGGTGTTCCCGCCCGTCGTCACCGACGGACCCGCCGAAACCCTGGCGCCCGACAGCGCGTTGGGCGGTGTGCGGGACGCCGAACAGGTGGCCGCGCTGCTCGCCGAGGACCGGTTCGCCCCCTTCCGGCGCGCGATGGAGCGACTCGACGCCTGGAGCGTCCGCGCCGCCGCCGGCGTCGACGCCGACCTCCTGGCGCCCGGCGTACTCGACCCGGTCGACTCCGCGCTGTTCGGCCCCACGCTGAGCGCGATCTTCACCGCGTGCCACCACTCCCCGGCGGAGGTGGCCGAACGCCTGGCGGATCTGCGCGTCACCCAACTCCAGTCCGCCCTCGACCTGTTCCTCGTCCGCCTGGGCACGGACCTGGGCACGGACCCGGGGGCACCGAACCGGCCCCGGGACCCGCGCCTGGCCGGTCCCGTCGTCGAACTGCGCGCGCACGGCGCGGAAACCCACAACGGCGGACTCCGGGTGCTACGACTGGCGTTCGCGGGAGGCGGCGCGCTCGCGTACAAACCGCGACCGGCGAACGGCGAAGCCCTGTTCCTGGCCGACGGCCCGATCGGGGACGACCGGCAACCCGCCGACCCGGCCGGCCTGTTCGCACGGATCAACGCACTGCCGGAGGCCGCCGGACCGGTGCGACTGCCGACACTCGCCACCTGGACCGGCAGCGGCCCCGGCGCGCGCGGCTACAGCTGGCACGAGTGGATCGAACCACCGGCCGAGCAGGGTCCCGTCCGCGTCGACGGCTCGACCACGATGACCGGCACGGTCCTCACCCCCGAACAGGCGCGCCGCTTCTGGCATCGGGCCGGCAACCTCGCCGCGACCTGTATCGCCTTCGGTATCTCCGACCTGATCGGCGGCAACGTCCTGGCCGGAGCGCGCCCGCACCGGGAGCACGACGAACCCATGCTGTACCCGGTGGACCTGGAGTGCTACTTCACCGGATCGAGCGGACTGCGCGCCACCGGCCTCCTGGGCCCGGCCCCGTCGCCCGCCGAGGCCGGCGCCGACGACTTCGAATACCCGCCCGGCCTGGAGGACACCGCCGACTGGCGGGCCCTCGAGGGCGGCGCACTGGTCTGGCGACGCTCGGCCGACGGGATGCTGCGCCTGCTGCCCATGGACCGCCCACCAACCCGCACGGTGGTCCCCTCCGCCGTCGCGGACACCGAGGGCGGGTTCGGCCGCGCACCCCACCTCCTGTCGATGCTGCGCGGCATGTTCGACGCCTGGACGCTGCTGTGCCGGCACCGCGAGGCGGTGCGGCGCGAGCTGGAACCCCGGGCGCGCCGGGCGTACATCCGCATCGTGCCGCGCCCGACCGCCGACTACGCCCGGGCCATCGACGCCCGCCTGCGCGGCACCACCGCGGAGCGCTACCCGGACGGCGAACCCTTCAGCGTCGACGAGAAGGCGCAACTGAGCCGCTGGGACGTGCCCTACTACTTCTGCGCGGCGGCCCCGGCCGACGGCGACCCGGCCGGCTCCGGCGCACCGCTGCTCACCATAGCCCCCGCGCCGGAACCCTTCCTGGCCACGCCCGTTCCGCTCCGGGAGAGCCCCGAGGCGGAGGTCCCCGAATTCCCCACGGCCGGACTGCACCGCTACGCCGACCCCACCCTGGCCGCGCTCGGCCCGGCCCTGCGCGACGCGGTCGTCGGGGTGATCGAGCAACTCCCGGACACCCGAACCCTGGTGGACCCCGCACTGGGGGTGACGCTGCGCTGGTCCGAGGGCGGCGCCGACGGCCGGGTCGACTTCGACTGGCCGAGGGCGGGCCGGCGGATCGGCTACGAGTGGGCCGGCGGCACGCTGCGCATCCACCTCGCCAAGCTCGGCACCCCCGCGGAGGCGTCGTGAGCGGCACGGCAACCGGTAGGACCGGAAGGACCGGGCCGGCGGCCCCGACCTACGGGTCGACCGACGAGCGGAGCGGAGCCGACTGGCGCGACGTCTGCGCCCGCGCCTGGGATCGCGAACCGGCCCGCGTATCGCATGTCGTGCCCCCGATCGACGTGGTCACCGCCTTCCGTACCGCGACCGCGATGAGCGGCCCGTTCCGCGCCGGGGCGCGCCCCCGATCGGTTTCGGCCGTGCGCTTCTTCACCGTCGACGGCCGACTGGCCGCCCCCGGCGCCCTGTTGCCCACCGAGGACGACTACGACCTCGATCGTTACGCGGACCGGCTCGACGACGAACTCGACGGCAAGGGCTGGCTCCTGACCATCCGGCACCCCTTCGTCCTGGACTTCCCCCGCTGGGCGCGGGCCCGGGACGCGCTGGCCGGACTGTGGTCCAGGATCGGATGGCCGGCGCTGCCGCTCACCTCGGAACTCTGCTTCGGCCACGGCTTTTGCACCCCACCACCCGCGCCCGGGACGGACGTGCTGACCTGGGTACTCGCCGGCACCCATCGGCTCGACGCCGGCGCGGGCGATGTGCTGTACCAGCCGGCGGCGGCCGTGGAGCCGGACGGGGGCGAAGAGTTCACCGCTCGGGCCGCAGTGTTGCGGATCACCGTGCCCACCGATCCGACCACCGCGCTCCCGGCCGTACGCGGCGTGCTCCAGGACCTGGTCCGCCGTGATCCGGTGGCCGCCCAACCGATGCCGTACCTGCCCTATCCGCCGCCGGAGAACGCGGACGGCTCGACGCCGCCGATCGCCGAGTTCGCCGAGGTCGCGCAGGTGCTCGGCCGGGTGGCGGGCGACCCGGACGGAGAGTTGACCCGCACGGTGCGCCGCCGCTGGGCCGCCCGACGCACGGCGGCCGGCCTCGAACCGGTACCCGAACCCCGCTCCGCCACCGCACCCGGCCCCGGCACCGAACCGGCCATCGACGCCCGCTCCCGATTCCGGCTCGCCGCCGAGGTCCTGCGGGTGCCAGAGGGCCCCTCGGCCGAAGTATGGGCGGTCAACGGCCTGTTGCTCCCCGTACGCGGCGCACTGGCCCCGCGCGTCCTGGCCGCCCTGGACCGGCGGCGCACGAGCGACCTCGCCGAGGTGTGCGCCGACGTGGGCGTGACCGGCCACACCACCCGCGAGGAGGGCGTCCTGACCCTGCTGCGCGTGTTGTACCGGGTGCGCGCCATCGAATCGGCGGCCGACGCGGACACGACGGAAACGACGGAATCGACGGCGGGGGAACGGCCATGACCGACCGCACCGGTGGCGTCGACGTCATCGACGGCCTCGACTGGGACCTGATCGCCGACCGCTACTGGGACCGCCGACCGGTCCTGATCCGCCTCCCGGACGGCCCGTCGGCCCACCCCTTCCGCCCGGACGACGTGTTCGGCTCCGCCGTGGCCGCCACCGCCGCCAACGCCGCCGGGGAGATCCCCAAACACGTGCGCTTCGCCGTCGACCGCGACCTTAAGTCCCGCCCCGACGGCTGGCTGCCGCTCGCCGAGGACGACTCGCTCGACGGCTACGCCACGCGCCTCGCCGAACGCCTCGACGGCCGCCGGTACTCGCTGACCGTGCAGGCGTTCCACGCCTTCCACCACCCGCTGTGGCGCTGCGAACGGACCTTCTACGACGGTGCCTTCCGCCGCTTCGGGCTGCCGCTGAGCAGCGCCATCACCACCATGTTCCACGGCAACTACGAGCACACCCAGATCGGCGCGCACAAGGACCGGTTCGCGTCGTTCATGTTCGCCCTCCAGGGCCGCAAGGTGATGCGCTTCTGGCCGGAGCGGCCGTGGACGGAGGCGGTCACCTCGGTGCTGGACTACGAGCGTTACCTGCCGGGTTCGTTCGCGGTCGAGGTGCACGCGGGCGAGATGCTCTACTGGCCGTCGAGCCACTACCACGTCGGGGAAAGCGCGCTCGACGACACCCCGGCGACCAGTGTGAATGTCGGCCTGCCCCGCGAGTTCACCCGCGCCGCCTTCGAGGTGGCGGAGTATCTGACCGATCCCACCCCCGAGTCCATGCTCAGCGAGGAGATGGAGACGGCCGGGCTGCCGCCGCTCGCGGGTCCGTCCTGGGCGCCACCCGAGGGGGTCGAAGGGCCGCTGTCGGCAGGCGTTTTGCCCGCCGCGCTCGACCAGGCGGTGGACTTCTTCCGCTCCGGCGCGAACGAGGAGGCGGCCCGCGAGTGGGTGGCGACGTTGTCGCTGCGCCGCTGGACGGCCGGCGGCTTCTTCCCCGCGCCGCCGCCCGCGCCACACAGGCCGTTGAGCGACGGGGTCGCCGTCGGGCTGCCCGCCGACGAGCCGGTGCGTTGGCAGGACATCGGCGCGGTACGGATCGTCGCCGCCTGCGGGCACACCACGCGCACCCTCCTGCCCGCCGAGACCTTGGCCCGCCTGCTCGCCGCACTGCGCGCGCCCGCACGGGCCCCACGGGTCGGCTCGCTGCTCGACGAACTGCCTCCACCCGTACGGGAGGACGGCCGGCGCCTCCTGGAGGACCTGACCGGCTTCCACGCCCTCACCGTCACGAAGGACTGAGCCTGTAAATCGGCCCGCCGGCCCCACCGACCGGGCCGGCCTCCGCCAAAGCGGGCAACCGCACCTCGACCACCGTCCCTCCGTCGGGCGCCGGGCCTATCGTGATCGTGCCGTGGTGCATCTCCACGATCGCCGCGACGATGGACAACCCCAGACCGCTGCCGCCCTGGGTGCGGCTGCGGCTCTTGTCGGCCCTATGGAACCGGTCGAAGACATGAGGCAGATCGGCGGCCGGGATACCCGGGCCGCGGTCGCGGACGGTCAGCACCGCCTCGCCGCCGGCGGCGCGCAGCTCGACCTCGGCCGGGGCATGCACGGGCGTATGCATCCGGACGTTGCCGAGCAGGTTGGCCACCAACTGCCGCAGCCGATCCTCGTCGCCGAGCACGCTCACCCGGTCCTCGGCCGGCAGGCCCGCACAGGTCAGCGGTCGGTCGGGCTCGACCGCGGCGGCGTCGCGGCAGGAGTCGGCGACCACCCGGGTCAGGTCGACCGGTTCCAGGTCGGTGTCCTGTTCCTCGTCCAGGCGCGCGAGCAGGAGCAGTGCCTCGACCAGCCCGTTCATCCGGCGTATCTCGGCGCGCATCCGGTTCACCGCGTCGTCCACCGCGGCCCGGTCGGGCAGCGCGCCGCGCTGGTACAACTCGGCGTATCCGCCGATGGATTGCAGCGGATTGCGCAGTTCGTGCGAGGCGTCGGCGACGAATCGGCGCAACCGTTCCCGGGAGGCGTCCCGGGCGGCCAGCGCGGCCTGGATCCCGTCGAGCATCCGGTCGAGCGCGATGGCCAGCCGGCCGACCTCGGTGCGCGGACCGATCAGCGGATCGTGCACGCGCTGTGCGCAGTCGCCGGCGGCGATCATGTCGGCGACCCGGGCGGCGCGCTCCAGTGGCCGCAACTCCCGCCGCACGAAAAGCGCGGCGAGCAGGGCCAGGGTCGGCAGCGCGATGCCGACGGTGGCCAGCACGACGTAGAGCGCGTGGTCGGCCGCCGCCTCGGTCTCGCGCACGCTCAGCGCGATCAGGGCGGTGCGCCCGTCGGTCAACTCCTGTACCCGCACCCGGAAGCTCTCCCGCGAACCCGGTTGCGCCGAGCCGGTGGTGAACGTGGCGCCGGTCGCGGGCAGCGGACCGGTCAACCTCGGCCCCGGGCCCTGGGGTTGCCGGTGTACGACGGCGAGCGCGACGTACAGGCCGCCCGGGTACTCCAGCCACACGCCCGGATCCAGGCTCATCGGCGCGTTGCTGCGCTCGCGGGTGTCCAGCGCGCGCAACGCTGCCGCGGTGGTGTCCAGTTGCTCGTCCAGGCGGTCGAACAGCGACTCCCGGAGCACCCCCACGGTCACCGCGGCGCAGGTGTTCAGCACGACCGTGCACACCACGATGATGACCACCACCAGGCGGCGGTGCAGAGGTTGGGTGCGGATCCGCGCGTGCAGCCTCAGCACGGCGGGGTGCGCAGGCAGTAGCCGACGCCGCGCCGGGTGTGGATCAGCGGCGGACTCTGCCCGTCGTCGATCTTGCGGCGCAGGTAGCTGATATAGGTGGCCACCACGGTGTCGTCGCCGTTGAAGTCGTAGGACCAGACGTGTTCCAGGAGCCGGGCCCGGGTCAACACCCGATCCGGGTGCAGCATCAGGTAGCGCAGCAGGCGGAACTCGGTGGGGGACAGGTCGATGTGCCGGCCCGCGCGGCGCGCCTGGTGGGCGGAGGAGTCGAGTTCGAGGTCGGCCACGCGCAGCACGTCGCCGCCGGGGTCGGCGCGGCGGGTGCGGCGCAGGACCGCCTCTATGCGCGCGGTGACCTCGTCCAGTCCGAAGGGCTTGGTGATGTAGTCGTCGCCGCCGGCGGTCAGCCCGCGCACCACGTCCTTGCGGGTGTCGCGTGCGGTGAGGAAGACCACGGCGACGGGCAGGCCGTCGGCGCGCAGTCGGCGCAGCACCTCGAAGCCGTCGCCGTCGGGCAGCATGATGTCGAGCAGGACCAGTTCCGGCAGGAAGTCCCGGGCCACGGTGAGCGCTTGGCGTCCGGTGCCGGCGGTGCGCACGTCGTAGCCGACGAAGCGCAGGAACCGGGTGACGGTGTCCACGATCGCGGGCTCGTCGTCGACGACCAGGAGGCGACCGCGCTCGGTCGGCGGCGCGGGCGAACCGGCCGATGGCTCCGCAGTGTTCATCTGGTTCCTTCTCGACGCGCGTTTCGCCGGACGGGCGTGCCCCGGCCCGGTACCAGCGTGGCCCACGAACCGGCGTGCGTTCCATGGGAGTCGTGTGTGAAATGGGCCTTTCACGGCCCGGTTCGCGGGGGTCGGGAGACGGTCGGCTCCTGGCATGTACGGGGTCGATCGACGCGGGAACGGCCCGTGCCGCGGTCCCGGCGGCCACCGGACAGGCCGCGGCGGTCCGCGGCGCGCGGGGTTGACGGTGGAGCTGGGCGGCGAGGCGTTCGTCGAGGAGACCGCGCCGTTCGGCGTCGCCGTGTGATCAGGTCCGGGCCGGGATGGAGCCGACGGGGCCGGCGGGTCCGGCCGGCCCGAGGGACGGGCGGCGCCGGGCGCGGGCGGTGGGTGGGCGTGGTGACCCGCTCCCGGTGGGTGGTGCCGCGCATGTCGTGGACCGTGACCGCGTGACCGCTGAGCGGAATCGAGCGCCGGATCGGACGTGGTGGACGTGCTGCGGGTGCGCTACGGGGGCGCCTGAGGCGGGTGGTACGCCCGGTGGGTGGCCCCGACGCCCGATGGGAACATACGTTCGAATTCGGGTTCGATCGGGGCTACCATGATCGGCATGACCGAGCCACCGGACGTCGACGCACTGGAGGCGTCGTTCTCCGGTGGCCGAGCGACCCTGGGGCAACGCGTCGACGCCACCCGCGCGCAGGCGGCCCGCGCCGGCGCCGAGGCGCCGCGCCACGCCCAACCCGGACCGCCGCCACCGGCGGAGGGCACGTGGGTGTGGGTCCGGCAGCCGGAGGACCGCGGCGTACTGCTGTGTCGTGTGGTGCGCTGGGAGCGCACCGCGTCCGGCGCCTGGGCGCTGCGCGTCGACCTGCCGATCTGGGCCGGATACCGTGTCCCGGGCGGGTACGAGATCGACGGGTCGCACCACCTGCAGATCGCGCCGACGCACGCGCTGATCGAGATCCCGGGCCAGGACTACAGCCGCATCCCGCGCCCGTAGGGCGTACCCGCGTCACAACGCCCCGGCGCGCGTCGGCGGTCGGCGCGGAGGCCGAAGGCCCTTCGCACCGACCGCCGTGGGGCGATCCCGTCAGCCCGTGAGCACGCTCAGGTCGATCCCGGCCAGCCGCTCCGGGTCGGTGAGGATGTCCAGCGAGGTGATCCGCCCGTCCTCGATCGTGAACGCCATCACCGACAGCGGCGTGCCGTCGGAGGCCAGCGAGACCACGCCCGGCGTGCCGTTGATCAGCGCCGAAAGCGCGATTTCGGCGAAGCGGGCGAAGGTGATCGCCTGCGACGCCACCTCGGCCGCACCGCGCCGGAGCAGGCTCGGCCGCAGCGTGCCGCCGTCCGAGCGAGCCACCACCTCGGGGTGGAGCACGGCGACCAGGGCCTCGAAGTCGCCGCCGCGCGAGGCGGCGAGGAACGCGTCGACCACCGCGCGCCGCCGACCCGGGTCGGGCTCCGGCGCGGGCGAGACGCCCTGGACCCGGCGCCGGGCCCGACTGGCGAGCTGCCGGGTGGAGGCGAGCGTACGGTCCAGAACCGGGGCGATCTCGTCGAACGGCACGCCGAACATGTCGTGCAGCACGAAGGCCAGCCGCTCGTCCGGGGCCAGCGTCTCCAGCACCACGAGCAGTGCGATGCCGACCGAGTCGGCCAGCAGGATCTCCTGCTCGGGATCCATGCCGTCGGGACCGCTGACGATCGGATCGGGCAGGCGCACGAACCCGTCGTCGTCCTGCAACGGATCCTCCCGGCGCGCCGTCCGCGACCGCAACATGTCCAGGCACACCCGACCGACCACCGTGGTCAGCCAGCCGCCCAGGTTTTTCACCTCCGAGATGTCGGACCGACTCAGCCGCAACCACGCGTCCTGAACCGCGTCGTCGGCCTCGCCGAGCGAGCCCAGCATCCGGTAGGCCACCGCCCGCAGATGCGGCCGGTTCTCCTCGAACCGCTGCGCCAGGAAATCTTCTTCGCTCACCTGTCACATCTCCATCGGCCGTTTCGTCAGTGCAGTGAAGGACGATAACCGGCCGGTACACCAACGAACCGACCGCCCACGATCGAGAGAGAAGAAGGCGTCATGAGCGCTCGGATGAAGAACCCCGCCATGGTCCTGCCCGACACGATGCAGGGCATCCAGTCCATCTACAAGGCGATGTACTCCGGCGGCGTGTCGCAGGAGGTCCTGGAACTGGTCCACCTGCGCGCCAGCCAGATCAACGGTTGCAGCGCCTGCGTGTTCGCCGGGGTCACCAGCGCCAAGAAGGCGGGCACCACCGACGAGCGGCTGCACGCCGTCGCGGCTTGGCGCGAGGCTCCCTTCTTCTCCGACGCCGAGCGCGCCGCACTGGCCCTGACCGAGGCATCGACCCGGCTCGCCGACCACAGCGGCCAAGCCGTACCGGACGCGCTGTGGGACGAGGTCGCCGACCACTTCGACGAGCGGCAGCTGTCCGCGATCATCCTGATGATCTCGATCACCAACTTCTTCAACCGGATCAACACCACGATCGAGGAGCCGGCCGGCGCGTCCTGGGGCTGAGCCGCCGCGGCGCGGGGCGGCACCCGGGATCCCGCGACGGTCCCGGGGCCGACACCACGCGCGGAGGGCGTGCGTGGTGTCGGCGGAACGGGGGTCGAAGGCGTGCTGCGGCGGACGCGCCTTCGACGGTCGCTCGGGCCACGCGGGCAGGGTTCAGGAGCCGACGGGCAGGAACGCGTCGAGGATCGGGAGCAGCAACTCGGCGCGTCCGGGCACGGCCATGTGTGTGGTGTCCGGCAGGACCGCGAGCCGGGACGAGGGGATCAACCCGTGCATGAACGCGGCGTGTTCCACCCGGATGAAGTCGGTGTCCCCGATCACCAGGAGGGTGGGCGCGGCGATCGCGCGCAACTCGTCGTCGGTCCATTCGGTGAAGCCGTGCGCGACGGGCTGGAGCTTGGCCAGGGTCGCCCCGAAGGCGGTCGGGTCGGGGGCGACCCGGGCGTACGCCGCGACCATCGCCTTGAAGTCGGCCTCGGTCGGCAGGCGCGGCGAGGTCTGCTCGGGGGCGGAGATCTCCGGGAAGTAGCCGTCGTGCCGACAGTGCGTGGCCAACAGGGCCAGCCGGTTCACCCGTTCCGGCGCGCGCACCGCCGCACGCAGCGCGGTCAGGCCGCCGAGGCTGTAGCCGAGCAGGTCGGCCCGATCGATGTCGAGGTGGTCGAGCAGCGCGATCACGTCGTCGGCCAGCACCTCCAGCGAGATCTCGCGGTCGGTGTCGGCGGTGTGCCCGTGCCCCTGCAACTCGACGCCGATCACCCGCCGGTTCGCGGCGAGCGCGGGCAACAGCGCACCGAAGGACAGGTCGATGGTCTGCGCCCCACCGTGGAGCAGAACCAACGGGGGCGCGGCTCCCTCGACACCGTGCTCCTCGTAGTACATCTCGATCCCGTTGACCGGCGCATAGCCGGCGGTGCGTGCACTGATCGTCATCCCGCTGTTCTCCTGACCCTCGACCGAGTGAATACGCGACGTCACACTCATTGGACCGCCGGGGCCGGCAAAACTCATCGCGGGCTCGCGGAGGTGGGCGCGCGGACGTGCTCCGGGTTGCGGTGTCGGGTTTTGGGGCGCGCTTGGGGGTGTTCTCAGGTTGTCTTCATCGCGGCGTTCGCCGCCGTCCCCGTCGTCGGATTCGCCGTCGAACGGCACGCTCAGCCCCGGGCGACGACCCGATCGCCGTCGGTGGCGACCACGCAGTGTTCGGGGAACTCCTCGGGCACCCGGCCCCGACAGCGCGCCCAGCACCGGATCCTGCGGTACGAACTCCGGCCAGGTCTTGGTGATTTCGTCGAGCCGGGATACGAACGCGGGGCGTTCGGCGAGCGTGGTGATGCGGATGCCGTCGACGTCGGTCACGACACGGCGGCCTGCCACAATGACCGAGGCGCGGGGCGGCGGGTACGCGCGGGGGAACCCGTTCGGAGCGGGCCGCGTCCATTCACCGGATGTGCCGACGGAAGGGGAGTCCGCACGATGGGTGGACGGCGGGTCGCCGTGGGGACGGCGTGGCTGCGCGGGGCGGTCGTACCGGTCGTGCTGGCCGTGACGGTGACGGTGACCGCGTGCAGCGATTCGGGTGGGGGCGGGTATCGGCGGTCCTCTCCGGATCAGGCGCCCTCCGCGCTGCCGTGGACCGGGGAGGGGGCTCGGCTGACCCTGGCGACGGTGCGCACCCGGGTCGCGGTGTTCCGGCTGCGGGTGCCCACCGACCGCTGGGTGCAGGGCGACTCGGCGGCGGTGTCCGGCTCGTTCTGCCCGGGCGCGCGGGTCGTGGTCAATCGGGGCATGGCCGGCCCGGATCTGGTGATCCAGTCCTTCGGTACGGCCTGCGACCCGCGCACCATGCCGGGATGGGAGGGCCTGAGCCCGAAGGACCTCTACCGCACCGAGTCCGACATCCCGACGGACCGCCCGGTCGAAACCGTGCCCACTCCGCTCGGCCGAGCCGTGATGTTCGCCGGCACGGTCGGCGAACCGACGGCCGTCGTCTTCCTCGCCTCCCCACTCCTGCCCGACCACCCGACCCTGGTCATCCGTACCGGCGGCCAACCCCAACTCTTCGCCACAACCCAGCTGGCCGACCTCCTCCACAACGGCCTACTCCGGCCGGAGTAGCCCCGGGCGGCGCGGATCAGGCCGTCGGCGAGCGGCGTGGCCCCGTCGCCCCGGGCGCGACGGCCCGCCCGTCGTCGCGGTCGATCACCCGGACGGGCCAACCCCGCCCCGCCTGTCTCGACGGCCGATCGCGTGCCGGTGACCTCGTACTCCGTGTCCCCGCACGCGGATCGGGACCACCCGGCCCGGCTCGGGGCGGCCCCGGCCCGGATGCGCGCGGGACCGCCCCCGGATTGCATGGTGAAGCCGGTGAATCCCAGCACACGGGAGCGGAAATGCATGTGATGCGAGCGGTCGAAGGTCCGGACAACGTCGTGTGGCACGCGATGGAGGGCGAGGACACCGCGCTGTGCGGCGAGACCCTGCCGAACTTTCGTGAAGTGCACGGCAGTCGCCGGCGGGAGACGTTCTGTGTGGCGTGCATGATCGAGATCGAACAGATCGCGGCGCCGGGTGCGACGCCGGGCGCGGCGCCGGGCGCGACACCGACCTCCCGACACTGAATCCCCTACCAGTCCGTCCCACCAGTCTTTCCACCCCGCGGCCCCGACCTCACCCGCCCGCTCCTTTGGGCGAACGAGGTCGGGGCCGTCGCGCGGCGGCACCGGCTTGGGGCGAGCGATCAGTCCGACACCCGCAGGCGCAACCGCACGGTGGTGCCGGTTTCGGTGGAGCGGATCTGGACCAGGTCGCAGATCTGGTTGGCGATCCACAGGCCGCGTCCGCCGTCCTGATCGGTGGTCGGGCGGTGACGGCCGGCGAGCGGGTCGGTGATCCGGCCGGCGTCGTGGACGTCGCAATGCAGGTGGGCCCCCTCGGACCACAGCACGATCGTGCCGGCCGCACCGCCGTGCACCACGCTGTTGCCGGTGATCTCACCGATCGCGAGCAGCGCGTGATTGACCCGGGTTGCGGTCGCGTCGGGCAATATCCGCCGGACCAGCGTCCGGACACCGGCCAGTTCGCCCGCCCGGAAGGCCAGGCGTTCGGCATGCCCCGGGGCGGCCGGCAGCGGCGGCCCGCGCAGGATCGCCGCGTACACGTCGGCGTCCCGGCGCGAGTGCCGCTCGTCGGCGGCGTCGGCCGGCAGCGGGGGGTGGGTGCGCCGCGCCTCGGCGATCACCTCGGGGTGCAGGCCGGCGACGTCGTACGGACACAGCAGCCACCACGGCTCGTCGGCGAAGGCCAGGTCGAGCAGCACCTCGTGGTGGCCGCACTCGACCAGTTCGGCCGCGTCGCGACCGACCCAGATCGGCTCGCCGACGCCGCGCCGGCCCCGAGGGCCCTGCGCCGCCGTCCACTCCCGCCAGGTCGGAATGATCCGCGCCGGATTGCGGCCGACCCGCTCCATGTCGATCCAGGTCACCAGATCGGCGTCGGCGGCCAACTCCTTGCGCAGTGCGCCGGCGCGCGGTTCGATCACCGCGACGGCGACCGCCTCGTCCGCGCGCAACCCCGCGCGCACGAAGGCCGCCGTGCGCTCGACGAAGTCGTCGAGGCCCGCGTACAGCAGCGCCTCGTGGCGAAACCTCGGGGCCGCGTCCATCCGGGCGTCACCTTCCCCAGTGCCGGGTGGGGAGTCGTTCCCGGACCCGCCGGTTCCAGTGAACCTACCCGATGACCGCAAAAGCGCCGAAGCACCCCAGGACGGCCGTGCGGGCGGCCGACACGGTACGCGACCGGCCGGTTACCCCGAACGGGCGGGCGGAGGAGTCGCGGCGCGGCCGGCCGGACAGAGGCGAACAATGAGCTTCCGCAGCGCCCCCGGCGCGCACGGCACGGCCCTCGTCTACGGGCCCCAGGACCTCGCCCGCTGTCTGGACCTCTACGCCGACCCGCGCTGCCCGTTCTGCCGACGCATGGAGGTGGGGCTCGGGCCGGTGTTCCGGCGACTGGCGGACGAGGGCCGGTTCGTACTGCGGTACCACTTCGCCACCTTCCTGGACCGACGGCTGGGCGGCGAGGGCTCGCATCGGGCGGTGAACGCCCTGCGCGGCGCGGCGGACGTCGGCCAGGGAGCGTTCCTGGACTACCTGGACGTGCTGTACGAACGGCAGCCGGACGAGTCGACGGACACCTTCGCCGACCCCGACTTCCTGCTGGACGCCGCCGGCGAGGTGCCCGGGCTGCGCGGCGCCGACTTCGACCACGTCGTGCGCGGGTTCACCCATCGGGCCTGGGTGGACCGGGTACAGGCGGACTTCGCCGAATCCGGGGTGACCGGCACTCCGACCGTACTGCGCGACGGCACCCCGCTGACCGTCCTGGACGCCTCGGGCAAGCCCCTGCGCCCGAAGGTGTTCCTGGCCCAACTGCACTGACTGCGCGCGTTGTTCGACCGGCCGAGACCTCATGGGCGCGGCCTCCGGAGAGGGCGCGCCCGCGAGGTGTCGGTGGTGCGGGAGGTCAGACGCCGACCGGGACCTTCGGGGCAGGGGTCTCCGTCGCCGCCTGCGCACGAGCGCGCGGGATCAGCGCGGCGGTGACCGAGCCGACGCCGGCGAGGGCGACGCCGACCCACAGCGCCGGGACGAGGCCGTCGACGAAGCTCTGGGGCGAGGCGAAGCCGCCGTTGGAGCTGAAGACCGAGGCGAGCACCGCCACGCCGAGGACGCCGCCGAGTTCGCGCAGCGCGTTGTTGGCGCCGGAGGCGACGCCCTGCTGGTCCGTGCGGACCACGGACATCAGCAGGCTCGCGGTGGGGATGAAGTACAGCGACATGCCCAGCCCGCACAGGATCAGGGCCGGGATCTGCTGCGCGTAGGTGACGTCGGTCGACGCGGTGAGCGCGAACCAGGCCAGACCCGCCGCGCTGAGGGCGAGACCCGCGACGACCAGCGGCCGGCCGCCGATCCGGGCGGACAGCGGGCCGGCGAGCGGGGCGATGACCACGGGCATCATCGTCCACGGCAGGATCCGCAGACCGGCGTCGAGCGGCGAGTAGCCCTGGACACCCTGGAGGTACTGGGTGAGCAGGAAGATAGAGCCGAAGACGCCGGCGAACATGAGCAGCCCGGAGAAGGTCAGGGCGGTGAAGGCACGGTTGCGGAACATCGTCATGGGCAGCATGGGCTGTGCGGTGCGGCGTTCGTAGCCGACGAAGACGGCGATCAGGGCGGCGCCGACGGCCATCGGGGCGATGACGCCGACGCTGGACCAGCCGTGGCCCTCACCGCGGACAAGCCCGAAGACGAGGCCGAGCAGGCCGAGGCTGACCAGGACGGTGCCGACCAGGTCGAGGCGGCTGTTGGGGCCGTGGCTCTCGTCCACCTTGCGCAGCGTGAGCGGGACCAGGACCAGGCCGAGCGGGACGTTCAGCCAGAAGATCCACTGCCAGGAGCCGTGTTCGACGACGGCGCCGCCGACCAGCGGGCCCAGGGCCACCGCGAGCCCGTTGATGCCGCCCCACAGCCCCAGGGCCATCGGACGTTTCTCGGGGGCGACGGCGCGGGTCAGGATGGTGAGACTGAGCGGGAGGATCGCGGCGGCCCCGGCACCCTGGAGGGCGCGGGCGACGATCAGCGTCTCGGAGTTCGGGGCGATCGCGGCGATCGCGGAGGCGACGGTGAAGATCCCGATGCCGGCCGCGAACATCCGGCGGCGGCCGAACCGGTCGCCCAGCGCGGCGCCCAGCATGAGCAGCACCGCGAAGCTGAGGGTGTAGGCGTTCACGGTCCATTCGAGCTCGGATATTCCGGCGTCGAGGTCCTCACGGATGGACGGCAGCGCGGTGGTGACGACGAGGTTGTCGAGCGAGGCCATGAAGAGGGCGAAGCTGGAGGCGAGGAAGGTCCACAGGACGGTGCGCGATCCGGTCGCGGGTCGCGCCTGCTGCTGGCTCATGGGATCCCTTGGGTCGAGGTCCGGATGTAGTGATCGATGACTAACTTTGACGCTCAGGATTAGTTATTGATTACTAACTACTGCGGGCAGGGCTCTGCCCTTCGGCGCCGGCGGGGACGGAGAAGGGCCCGCGAGTGGTGCGGGCGGGTCGGGTGGGGCTTGGGTCAGTCGGACGGTGCGGACGCGGGCAACTCGGGGGCGGGCGGCTCGGGCGCCGGCAGCTCGCCGAACCGCTCGGAGTCCTCGCACAGATCGCAGTGGAGCAACTTGCCGTCCGCGGAGAGAACGTCGTCGAAGTACCGGGTGCGGGGCAGGTCGAGTGAGGCGATGACGTTGCAGAGCATGCCGCGCGCGAAGAAGTTGGTCAGCTCCTCGCCGTCGATCCCGGTGACCTCCCGGGCGAACGCGTCCAGCCGGTTCCAGAACCCGCGGATCTCGGACCGCAGTTCGGCGTCCTCGGCCGCGGCGTAGGCCTGCAACTGGATGCGCAGCAGATCGGTGTCGGTGTCGAGGAAGTCGTGGTAGGCGTGCGCCATCGCATGCATCGCCGGGTAACCGGTGAGGCCTTCGGTGGCACGGCGGAAGCGCTCCTCGACCCGATCGAAGGCGTACTCCACGGTGGCGAGGAAGAGCGCCTTCTTGTCGTCGAACAGACGGAACAGGTACGGCTGCGAAACGCCGACACGCTTCGCGATCGCCGAGGTGGAGGTGCCGTTCAGACCGCCCTTGGCAAACTCGGTCACGGCGGCACGAATCACCGCGACACGACGCTCGTCCGCACTCATCCGAACAGTGCCGGCCACACGACTGGTAGGAGCTGCCATGCCAAGTAAGTTATTACTCAATAACCACACCGTCAACCCCCGCCGGCGGCGGGGTTGACGGCGCACCGAACCCCTGCTGCTCCGCGGGCCCGACGGTTTTGATGCCCGCCGTCCTGGTCGGCCTGCTCGATCTCGGGCGCATCGCTTTCGCAGCCGCGCAGGCTCGCGGCGGGGGCCGGGATGTGCCATCCGTCCGCCGCGAGCGCCGCACGCCACCCGGCGTACCGTCCCTGAACGTCGAGGTCGGTGCCCACCCACATGACCGTCGTCAGGTGGGCGGCACGCGGACCGAACGGCAGCACCCACAGGCGCACGACCCCGGGCCGTTCCTCGGTCCATTCCCTGATGATCGACACCATCGACCCGCCGGGGCACGTCTCCGTATCGAACACGCCACCGCCCTCCGGGTGGACGAGCACGTCTCGGAGGTACACCTCGCTCGGTGGCCTGACCTCGAACTGCCCGCCGGACACGTCCCTGATCGCGTCATCCAGGCGCCGGAAGGTCTGCTCCCGTGTCTCCGTCACCGGTTCACCCATCGTCCGCGTCCGGCGTCGACGAGCCGGGTCAATGCCCGGGGCGAACAGAAGCGAGCCGGTTCCGCCACGGAGACGACCCACCACGGGCTTGTACGCTCCGGCGTGTACCGATCGGGCGCGGGGAGCAACATGGGCCGGTGAGCCGGCTCCACCGTCGTCAACGGCACGCCCCAACGGCGGCCCACGGAGCAGGACACGAGAGCGGTGAACGTGTCGTCGTCGCGCCGGTTCGTCCTCGGCCGATAGAACATCGGACCGTCGATCACCGCCGTGAGATGGTCCGCGAACTCGTCCAACGGACAACTCCCGAGGGCGGCGCGCACGGCCCCTGCCGGGAAGGTCACGGCGGAGAACACCGTCCCGGGCGTGAACCATCCGTCCCCGGCGTGGGCCCACTCCGCGCGCGCCTGCGGCGCCACCGGTGCCGCGTCCAGCAGCCACGCCCACGGCTCACCTCCCTCCGGCGACACGGCCGAAGGAACAACAGGGTCAAGGGACATCGTGGATTCCTTCACGACCGGGGTGGAGTGCTTCGTCATGCGGTGGCGCGCTGCTCCAGGTAGGCGCGGACGAGAGACTCGAGACGGCGGATACGCGGCTCGCAGGCGTGGAACAGGCCACTTCGGCCCACACCCGCTTGCCGACGGGCAAGGGCTCCACCCCCCACCGGCCCTCGGACAACGCGTCCACCAGCGTCAGACCCCGCCCGTCGACGGAACCGGTGTCCGCACGTCGGACCATCGGCATGTCGTCCGACCGGTCCACCACGAACACCCGCACCACCCGCGGCCCCATCCGCCGCACACCGACGCGGATCGTCGGCGTAGCGGCGTGACGGTGGGCGTTCGACATCAACTCGGTGACGACAACGACCGCCCGGCCGTCGTCGACGATCCCCCACCCGGCCAAGGCGGACGTCACCAACCGACGCGCCTCCCGAGCGGATTCCGGCAGGGACGGCAACGACCTCGTGTAGACCCGGCAGTCGACGCCGCGCGGGGCGCTCGCCGCCGGGGCGATGCTCCTGACCGATACGGCGGTCTCACCGGCCTGCGGTGCCGCGACGATCAGGCTCGCGCCATCATGCGATGGACTGGTCATCGCGCATCACGTGCCGGAAGCACCGGGGCCGGGTACTGAGCCGGCCGCGCGCCGATGTCGGCGTGCGGCTGCGAGAGTTGGACAAGGGTCATGTCGTAGTCCCGGCCGTCGAGCCGATCCCGATTCATCCGTACCTGTAGGGGCTGTTCCGGGTCGCCGGTGTCGACGACACGAACCGCGGTGAGGCGATCACTCACGAGGTGCATCCTCTGTGTGTGTGCTCGGTCTTGCTCCGCATTTCCGAGCGGAACGATGGCCGATGAGTGCGTTGGCGATCTCGCAAATAAGCCAACTCCCGTCAAACCAGTCTCAGCGGACGTTTCGCCGGACATTCGGCTGGACTTTTCGCGGACATCGGACTTTCCGCCACCCGAGAGTCGCTACCGTTCGTAGTGGCTCGGATCACGGAGGTGACGTAGTGCCGGAGTTGACGCCCTTCGAGCACGCCTGTCTCGCACACGGCTGGGGCAAGCCGGCCGACTTTCTACGGGCCTTCGAGGCGGCGGCCGACCTGATCGGCGAAACGATCACGGTGACGGACCGCCAATACCGCCGCTGGCGCCAACCCGCCCCGCCCGCGCCCCGAGCGCGCGCCTGGAGGACCCTCCACGCCATGTTCGGCGTTTGCCCCAGCGAGATCGGGTTTCCCGGACCACCGCCGGGTGCCACCGTGGGAAAGGCACCACTCCCCGCGCAGAAAGGCACCTCCGTGGACCGACGCGCCTTCCTGGCCGACTCCATCGGCGCAGCCGCCACCGTGGGCCTGCCCGCCCGCGCCCTACCGCTGAGTTCCGCCGGGGGCACCGGCGCCATCGGCACTACGCATCTTCGAGAACTCAGGGCCGGCCTGCATGTCCTTTTCGAACTCGACGCAACGTACGGCGGCAGCGACGTCCGCTCGCTGTCCGTCCGCCACCTGAGCCGCGTCCGCCGCATCATCAACGCCGGTAAGTACCCGGACACGATCGGCAGACAACTCCGGCTCCTGTCGGGGGAGATCGCCGAACACTGCGGCTGGCTGTACTACGACGCCGACGAACAGGACAACGCGAAGCACTTCTGGGGTGAGGCACTGACGACGGCCACCATGCTCCGCGACGCGAACCTCGAAATCCTCGTCTTCTCCTCCATGAGCCTCCAGGCGTGCCACGAGGGCCGGGCCCGCGACGGTCTCGACCTGGCGCGCGCCGCCCAGGACCGTGCGACCCGACTCGGCTCGCCCGTCCTCCAGTCCCTCATCGCCGCCAGGGAAGCACGCGCCCTGTCGTTGATGGCCGACGGCACGTCGGCCCGACGCCGGATGGCCGACGCCATGCGGCTCGTCGACCGCAGCGGGCGCGGACGCCCCTCGCCCGAGTGGGCCGCCTTCCACGGGCGAGCCGAGCTGGACTACGCCCAGGGACTCCTGTACACCGAACTCGGCCACCACCAAGCAGCGACCGGATTCCTCCGCGCCGCACTCGCCCACCAGGAAGCGAAATACGGCCGCAACCGAGCCCTGTACCGCCTCACCTTGGCCCGGGGCCTCATCGGCGCCGGAGAAGTGGACGAAGGCGCCGCCCAAGCCGTGGCAAGTCTGGACGACTTGCGGGAGGTCGAGTCGGGCCGGGTCATGCGGCGCCTCACCGAGGTGGTCGGCTCGCTGCGCACCGTCGACGCCGTCTCCGCCCGGGATGCCGCCGAAGAATTGGCCGAGCACCTGAAAACCAAGGGAGCGGCGTGATGGCCGAGCCGACGTACGAGCGCTACGAGGGCCAGGAGGCGGCAGGACAACTCGACGCCTTCCTGCCGGCCTACGAGGAGGTCTACGCCGAACCGCCGTACAGCGAAGGCCCTTCCGACGTCGCCGCGTTCATCGAGCACTACCTGTTCCACACGCAGCGGCCCGGAATGCGGCTGATCGTGGCCCGAGACGGCGACGACGTCATCGGCTTCACGTACGGATACTTCCTGCCTCGCGACACCCGATGGTGGACAAACGTCGACCGGGTCCTCGCGGACGACTTCACGCGGGAGGACGGCAACCGCACATGGGTGATCCTCGAACTCGCGGTCCGTGAAAAATGGCGCCGTCGCGGTATCGCGGCTGCCCTCCACGCCGCGCTCCTCGAGGGCCTGCACGTCGAGCGGGTGACACTCACCGTCCGTCCGGAACCGGAGGCCGCGCCTGCGCGGTCGGCATACGCGTCGTGGGGCTACCGCACCGTCGGAGTGTCGCATCCGTGGGAGGACGCGCCGTTCTACAACGCCATGATCCTCGAACTCGACGGCCGGCCCGCCTGATTGAGCGGCAAGGCCGTGTCGCTCATTGGCCGCGCCGGCCGCCGGTTGGGCCCGTTCGTGCCGGCCGTTGGTTCAGACCGCCGGGCGGGCGTCGGCGAGTTCGCGTAGGGACTTTTTGAGGACCTTGTCGAGGGTGCCGAGGGGGAAGGTGTCCACGAAGTAGATTGCGCGGGGGATCTTGTAGTCGGACAGGCGTTCTCGGCAGGCCGACAGGATGGTTTTTTCCAGGGTGTTCTCGTCCGGGGCGTTTGCCGCGCGGATGACGAAGGCCACCACGACCTCGCTGAGGAAGTCGTGTTGTTTGCCGACCACGGCGACCGAGGTGACGCCTGGGATCGCGCCGATCACGTCCTCGACCTCGCGGGCCGAGACGTTCTCGCCGCCTACCTTGAGCAGGTCCTTGTCGCGTTCGCGGTAGAACACGTTGCCGCCGGCGCCGAGTAGGACCATGTCGCCGGTGCGGAACCAGTCGCCGACGAACGCGGCCTCGGTGGCCTCGGGATCGCCGTGGTACTCCAGGAACAGCTGCACGCCGCGTTGGCCGCGCAGCCACAACTCGCCCACCTCGCCCTCGGCGCATTCCCGGCCTGTCTCCGGGTCGACCACGGCGCAGGCGTACCCGGGTGCGGGGCGGCCCATCGAGCGGGCGGGCAGGTACTCGGTGGGTTTGCCGGTGATCGCGTGGGTGACCGTCTCGGTCATGCCGAACGCGGCGTACACGCGCAGCCCGAGCATCGTGTCCAGCGCCGGGGCGATCTGGCCGAACACGCCCACCCGCAGGGCGGTTTCCGGGCGGTTCGGGGCGGCGAGCACACCGAAGCAGAACGGCATCAGCGACATGTGGGTGATCCCGTGTCGGGCGACCACGTCCCAGAACCGGCTGGTCGACCACTTGGGCGTCAGGACGGCGGTCGCGCCCACGCCGAGTACCGAGAAGAACGACCAACTCTGCGCGTTGACATGGAAGAAGGGCAGGTGGATCAGGTAGCGGTCGTCGGGGCCCAGGTCGATGCTGCGCGGACCCGAGCGGCTTGCCCAGATCGCGTTGGCGTGCGTGTGTACGACGGCCTTGGGGCGGCTGGTGGTACCGGAGGTGAACATGATCCCGAACGGGAGCAGCGGTTCGATCGGGCGTCCGGTCCAGGTCGCGGCGTCGCCGTACAGGTCGGCGAAGGGGACCGTGTCCGGGGCGGTGCCGTCGATGACCGCGACCCATTCCAACGTGGCGCCGGACTGTGCCAGCGGGGCCGCCAGGTGGGGTTGGGTGACGGCGGCCACGCACCCGGCGCGTTCGACGAAGTAGGCGATCTCGGCGGGGGTGGCGCGCGTGTTCGTGGTCACCGCCACCGCGCCGACGGTCGCGCAGGCCAGCCAGGCCAGCACCATCTCGGGGCAGTTCTCGCTGTGGACCAGGACCTTGGCGCCGCGGCCGATGCCGCGCCCGGTCAGGCCGGCGGCCAATCGTTCGGTGTCGCGCAGCAGTTCGGCGTAGGTCCAGGTGCGGCCGGTGCCCTCGGCAGGCTCCCAGACCAGGGCCGGATGTTCGGGGCGGTGCTCGGCCCAGTGCCGGAGCAGCCAGGGGATGTCCTGCCCGTGCACCTGGAATCCGTCGATCGTGCCGCCCGCCATGGTGATCCCCTCGTGCCTCGTCGTCCGCGCGACCCGCGTCGGCACGGGAACGATAGGCAAGGGTTTTTGACGACGTCAAGGATATGGCGAAAACAGGTTCTCGTGGAGGGCGTGCCCGCCTCCTTTTTTCGGGAGGATTTACCGACCGCCCTCGCCCGTGCGCAGATCCGCGAAGTCGTCCCCTGAGTCGTGCCGCGCCGGCATGCCGGCTGGTGCCGAGGGTGGGGAGCGGGTCCCGGTGGAGGCTGACGCGCGTGCCGTGGTGGTGGGGATCGGCCGGTTGGACGCGGTCGGTTCGGATGGGTGCGGAGGGGACGGAGGGGGCGCGCCGGCTTGGGCGGAGGTCGCCGCGGCGCTCACCCGGCTCGGGTATCGCACGACAAAGGTCCATGCCGGCGTTCGGGGCGCGGAGTCGGGCAGCGGTGTGGCGGATACGATCGCCGCCGCCCGGGTGGTATACGACCGACCTGCCGGCCGTGCTCGACCTGGACCTGGGCGTCCGCGCCGACGGTGAGCACATCCGGGCGATCCTGGCCGCGCCGGCACATGCGCGCGGTGAGGGCATGCCGGCGGACGTCGCGCTGCCCCTGGCCGGACTGTTCGCGCCCGACCTCGACCCCGAGCGGGCCCGTGCACTGCTCCCGGACGCGCTGTTCCATGTGCGGGCGACCCCCGACCACGACGGCACGCTCCTGTACCGGCTCAGCCATCAGGGACTCGTCGACCACCTCATCCGCCGCCCGCGACCGGATGCCGAGGCGGGCGTGCCGACGCCCGGGGCCGTGCTGGATCGGCTGCTGGGGTGTGTCGGGCGTGAGGGGGCGCGGCGTCGGTGGGATGCGGCTTCGCCGTATCTGCTGCGGCATGTCCTGGTGTATGCCGAGGCGGCCGGGCGGCTGGGCGAGGTGTTGGCCGATGACGCGTACCTGGCGTGCGGCGACCCCGCCGATCTGCCGGCCGCGTTCGCTCGGGCGGGCATGTCGGAGCGACGGATGGCCGCCGTCGTGCATCCGACGCCGCCGCCGCACGGGGCCGTTCCGCCCGCCCGGCGGCTGCTGCTCGCGTTGGAGGCGCATCGGCGCGGCGCGCCCGCGTTGGCCGCATGGCTCAATCGCACGACCGCGCCCGGTGCGTGGAAGCCGATCGCCGCCGGCGGCACCGGGCTCGTCGACGAACCGCGCGGGCCCCGGCACGGCCACGCGCGCGCCGTGCGGGCGATGGCGTGTGCCACGGTCGCCGGCCGGCCGGTCGTGGTCACCGGCGGGCAGGACGACCGGATCCGGATCCGCCGCCTCGACATCCCCGACCCGATCGGCGCCACCCTGGCCGAACCCGTCTGGTGGGTGCACGCGATCGCCTGCACCACCGTGCGCGGCCGGCCGATCGCGGCCACCGGGTCCCGCGACAACGCGGTCCGGCTCTGGGACCTGACCGGTCGGGCCCGACTCGGCGAGCCGCTGACCGGACACACCGGGTGGGCGACCGCGTTGGCGTGCACCACGCTGCACGGCCGGCCGATCGTGGTCAGCGGCTCCGCCGACGCCACGATCCGGATGTGGGACCCGCTCACGGTCCGGCCGATCGGGATGCCCCTGACCGGCCACACCGGACCCGTACACGCGCTGGCCTGCACCGTCCTCGACGGCCGCCCCGTCGTGGTCAGCGGCTCCGCCGACGGCACCGTACGGGTGTGGGACCCCGCCGAGGGTCGGCCCGTCGGCGCGCCGATGACCGGCCACACGGGCGTGGTGCACGCGCTCGCCTGTACGACCGTGCGCGGCCGTCCCGTCGTGGTCAGCGCCGCCGGCGACGCCACCGCGCGGGTGTGGGATCCGCGCGCGGGCACCCCGCTCGGCCGGCCGCTGACCGGTCACGCGGACAACGTGCACGCCGTCGCGTGCGGCACGGTCGGCGGCCGATCCGTCGCGGCCACCGGCGCCGACGACCCCACCGCGCGCGTCTGGGACCTCGACGCCGGCCGCCTCTTGGACCGCATCCTCCTCCCGGCCCCGTCGCGCGCGCTCACCTTCACCCCGCGAGGTCTGCTGATCGCCTTCGACATGGACCTCGGCCTGGGGGCCCGACAGCCCGCCGCCACCTCGGGTCGGCGCGGCGCCGGGGGCGTCCCGTAGCGTCGGGGGGTGCGAGGCCGCAGTGGGTGCGGCCGGTGCCGTGGATGTCGGCGGCGATACTCTACATAGGTGTAGAAAGCCCAGAGACGCAGAAAGCACGTAGGCGCAGAAGGCTCGGAACACGGACGTGGAACGGCGGCGCGGCACCACCTCGCCACCTCGGCGCCACGTCACCACCACCCGGCACGACATCGGCACCACCCCGGCACGATCCGCGGCACGACTCCCGGAGGCGATATGACGGTCCGTCCAAATCCCGGCAAACCGTCGGCGCGTGGGGTGCGGCGTGGCCCGGGGGAGCTGGAGTCGGAGGTGCTGGCGCTGCTGTGGGTCGCGCGCGGACCGCGGACCGCGGCCTGGGTCCAGGCCGAACTGGCCGGTGACCTCGCCTACACCACGGTGGTGACCATCCTGTCCCGCCTGCACGACAAGGGACTGCTCGCCCGGGCCCGCTCCGGACGGGCGTACGCCTACACCCCGGTCACTGACGAGGCCGGCATCGTGGCCCGCCGCATGCGCGCGCTCCTCGACCACGAAGCCGACCGCCAGGCGGTGCTGGCCAGCTTCGTCTCCGAACTCTCGGCCGCCGACGAGTCGATCCTGCGCGCCCTGCTCGGCGCCGCCGGACCGGCCGAGAGCCGGGGTTGAGCATGCCGCTCGCGCTCTACCTGCCACTGCTGCTGCCGCTCACCGCGTTCCCGGTGGCCCGACTGGCCGGCGACCACCTGCACCCGCGCACCGCCACCCGCCTGCTCACCGTCGTCTCGGTGGTCCTGTCCGTGTGCAGCACCCTGTGCCTGGCACTGCTGGTCGTGGTCGGCACCGCCCAACTGCCCGGCAATCCGCTGCCCGACGGCTGGTCGGACACGGAGGTACGCGACGCCATCCCGCACGTCAGCCTGTTCGGGATCCTGGCCATCCCCACCTTCCTGGCCATCCTGATCGCCGTCGCCGTCACCCACCGGCGCGACCGGGTCGAGCACCGCCTGGCGCTGAACGCCGTCGCGGGAGCGCCCGCCGGCGGCGAACTGACCGTGCTGCCCGACCCGATGCCCTACGCCTACGCCCTGCGCGGACCGCCCGACCGCATCGTGGTCTCCACCGGCATGCTGCTCCCGCTCGACGACGAGGAGCGCCGCGCGCTGATCGCCCACGAGCGAGCCCACCTGAGGGGCCGGCACCACCTCGCGCTCGCCGCCACCCGACTCGCGGCCTGCGCACATCCGCTGCTGCGCCCGATCCACACCACCGTCGCCTACACGGTCGAACGCTGGGCCGACGAGGACGCCGCCGAAGCCCTCGGCGACCGGCGCACGATTGCCCGCGCGGTGGGCAAGGCGGCGCTGGCCGCCAAGGGCCGCCCGCCGTTCGCCGCACCCGCGTTCGCCGCGCCCGGCCCGGTGCCGCGTCGGGTCGCCGCCCTGCTCGGTCCACCGCCGCCGACCGCGTGGCCCACACCCCGCTCCCGCGCCGGTGTCGCGGCCCTGGTCGCCGCGACGGGAACCACGGTGTCCGTACTGGCCTCGCTCAACGCCGCGGTCGCCCTGGTCCTGCTCCTGATCGCGGCGACGCCGTTGTAGCGCGTGTCTCCACGACACGCGCTCGGCCCAAAACCGGCGGCCCCGCCGACCGCTCGCTACTCGTGCGCCACGCGCTCGCGGGTGGCCGCGGAGGCGCGGTACATCCGGCGCCGTTGCCCGTCGACCGTCCGGTGCTCGGACACGAGCGTGCCGTCGCCCTCCATGCGGCGCAGCATCGCGTACAACCGCTCGGCGGCGACCTCGAACCCCTGCCGCCGCAACTCGTCGAGCAGCCACGGCCCACAAAACTCCCGCTCGACCGCGACGCGAACGATCTGCCGCCACATGGCACCTCGCTGAGCCCTACCCACCGCGCCCGAGCCCCCTTCCGCGACTTCCGTGACTTCCGCGACCAAAACTTCTACAACGATGTAGAAACCATACAGCTCGCCTCCCGACCCCCATCGCCCCGGTTGCGGAACGCGCGGCCGTTTCGGGCCGAGACACGCGGGGTGGGAAAGTGACTCCGGGCGGGGTGGGTAACGGAGAATGACGGGGTGCTTCCAGATGACGATTACCTGTTGAAGATCGGCCGACTGACCTATTCCGTGACGCTCGTCGAGGGGCTTGTGCTCTCCGAACTGTCCCGCCTGAGCGGCCTGCCGCCCGGCCTGCGGGCGCGCAAGTTGACCGGGCGTTCGGCCGGGGCGATCGGCAAGGCGCTCCAGGATCCGGGCAACATCGGCCACGTCACCGACCCCGCCGTGCGCGAGTGGTTGCGGGTGGCGGGCGAGGAACTCGCGGCGGTGGCCCGACTGAGCCACGCGCTGCTGCACGCGCGCCCCGCCGAGGCCGGCGAGGAACCGCGCCTGCATCGGTGGCCGGCCGAGGCGGGGGAGAGCTTCGACATCACCCACGCGTGGCTGGACACCGCGCAGTCGACCGTCGACGACGCGATCCGCCAGGTCGACCGCTCCCGCGTACCCAGCCGGGTCTGACCCGCCCGCCGCGCTCCCGACCTCCCGGCCGGCGGATCCGGCCCCGCGCCACCCGCCGGCCCATCCAGTCCCTCCGGGCCTGTCACCACGCCCGCCGCGCGTCCCGCCTCGTCGCGCCCGGCCCCGCGTCGCCCGGGTTTCCCGTTACCCGGGGACAGTTCGCCCCCCGGCCTGCTGCCCGAGCCCACGACGCCGGCCGCACCCCCTCCGCCCGCGGACCCCATCACCGCGCCTCGGTGGTCTTTGCTCATGCCGAGACCGGCCGGCCGAACCCGGGTGAATGCCGGCGTGGCGCCGGGATGTTGACGGGTTCCGTCGCGAACGGGCTTTGGGGTTCCGGGGTGTTGTTTCGGGTGGGACGGTCACTCGTTTGGGTGCCGTGCTTTCGGAGCGGGCGCAGGCGGGCCCGCTTCCGTGGTGGGGGCCTCGTGGTGCGGTGACCGGTGGTTTTGTGGGAAAGCGCGTGCCGGCGGGGTGGGTTCGGAGCGCGTGGCCGGGGCCGGTGGGCCGGTCGGCGGTCGACTGAATGGGTGTCGACCCGGGTACACGCGGGCGTCCGGCACGGAGGACGCGTTCGACGGAACGCGTGTCGGCACGGTCCCACCCGTCGACTTGGAGAACGCGTCATGGCAATCCCGTCCAACCCGCATGCGGTGGCGTCGCCCCGTACCCACCTCGATCCTCCCTCGTCCCCGATCCCCGATCCCGCCGCTTCCTCGACCGTGCCGGCGACGAGAGATGGTGGTCCGGCCGACGAACTCCTGCGGTTGGCGGTGGTGAACCGGCCGATTCCGGACGTGGCCCGCGTCCTGGCGATCCTCAAGGACTGCTCGGACGTGAACGCCGACAACGCCCTGCGCGAGGTGGCGATCAAGCGGCCGATCAGCGATCTGGTGCTGCTGGCCGAGCTGTTGAACGATCCGGTCCATGCCGCACAGGGCCCGCGGCCCGTCTCCGATCGCCGCCCCGACGCACGGGGTGCGCGGCGGGCGCGGGTCGGGTCGGGGGCCTCCGGCCCCGGGCGCGGGGGCGTGGCGCGGGAGGCGGCCGGTGCGGCGCTGCGGTGGCCGACGGCCGCCGGGCTGGCCGTCTCGGGCCTGGCGTTGGCGAGCCTGATCCCGGACGGCCTGCGCCGACCGCCCTACGCCGCCACCTGGTTGGCCCTGCTCGGCATGGCCTGCCTGTTCCTGGCCGGCGTGATGGTCGTCGGTGCCGGCGTGGTGGCGTTCCGGGTCGCACTCGGTGCGGGCGCGGCGACGGTCGGCACGTTCCTGTTGCCGCGCCTCGTCGACCTCGCGGGTGGCGGCTCGCTCGGATGGCTCGACCCGCAGGGCCTGATCGTGCTCGGCGCGGGTCTGCTCACCTCGGCCTGTGCGGCGTACTACCTGCGGCGCCCGATCGCCCGCCCCCGACCATGGCCCGCCGTCCCGGTCGGACAGGCGCCCCTGGTGCCCGGCCGTCGCGGCGCCGACACCGGCGGCCTCTTCGGCTGACCCGACCCCGCCCCACACGACCAGGCCGACGCCGGTCGCCGGAACCTCCCCGGCGACCGGCGTCGGCCGTCGCACACTCCCCAGACGGGTGCCTCAGGCCGCCACCGCCGCCACCCCCGCCAGCCGCCCGGTCAGATGAGCGATGCGCGCCGACGCGAGCCCGTCCCCGTACGGACTGGCCGTCTCGGCCAACCAAGCCAGCCGCTCCCCGGAGTCGGCCAGCCACGACCGCGCCGTGTCGCCCAACTCCGGGCCCGGCCGGACCAGCGCGGCGAAGCCCGCGTCGATCGCCTCCGGACGCTCGGTGGAGCGACGCACCACCAGCAGCGGCCGGCCGAGCACCGTGCACTCCTCCTGGATGCCGCCCGAGTCGGAGACCAGCAGCGCGGCATGCCGGGCCAGGGCCAGGAACTCGCCGTAGCCCACCGGCTCGACGGCGGTGATCCGCCCGAGCAGCGCGGCCAGGCCGAACCGGTCGACGGCGGCGCGGGTGCGCGGGTGTATGGGGAACAGCACCGGCGTGCCGGCTCGGGCGATGGCGTCCAGCTCGGTCAACACGGCCCGCAGCGCCTCGGCGGTGTCGGTGTTCTCGGGGCGGTGCACGGTGGCCAGGACGTAGCCGTCGGGCCGCAGACCGTACCCGGCGAGCAGCGCGGCCCGCGCGGCCCGGTCGGGGAGTCGGCGCCGGACCACCTCGACCACGGTGTTGCCGGTGACCTCGATGCGGCTCTCGTCGACCGACTCGGCGCGCAGGTTGGCCGCGTTGGTGGCGGTGGCGGCGCACAGGACGTCGGCGACGTGGTCGACCATGACCCGGTTGTGCTCCTCGGGCATCGCCCGGTCGAAGCTGCGCAGCCCGGCCTCGACGTGCACGAGCGGGATGTGGCGGGCGTTGGCCGCCAGTGCGCCGGCGAGGGTGGCGTTGGTGTCGCCCTGGACGATCACCGCGACCGGCCGCCGCTCGGCGAAGGCGTCGTCGAGCTGGTCCAGCGAGTGGGCGATCTGCCCGGCGCGCGGACGCCCGCCGACACCGGTCAGCAGTTCGGGGCGGGGCAGGTCCAGGTCGCGCAGGAACCGCCCGGACATCGCCTCGTCCCAGTGCTGGCCGGTGTGCACCAGCCGGGCGGCGGGGCCGAGTTCGTGGATCAGCGGGGCGAGCTTGACCAGTTCGGGGCGGGTGCCGAGGACGACGGCGACACTGGCGGCGGGCAGGTGGGGCACGTTCACGTACGGATCTCCGAGCCGGGGGCGGGCGGTGGCAATGAATCGGGGTCAGGCTTCGAGCGCGGTGGGTACGCCCGCGAGCTCGATCTCGGCGTTGCGCCTGGTCTTCGCCCAACCGTTGCGGCCGCGCGCGAGCCGGACGGCGGCCCGGCAGGCGACCACGAACAGGTGGTAGGTGTACAGCCACATCAGGACGCCCCAACCGAGTCCGGTGAGCCATCCGCGGTCGGCGTGTACGCGTTTGCGATAGGCCAGGCCCCACGCCACCATCGGCACCGCGGCGACTACGAACGCGGCGGCCATCACCGGCCCGAAGCGGAACTGGAAGTCGGCCGTCTCGTCGGGGAACACGATCAGCCCGACCCCGGTGATCGCCAGGGACAGTGGCGTGAGCAGCACCAGCAGGACGCACACCAGCGGCTGGAGGAAGGTGTAGAGCACCTCGGCCTTGCCCGACCAGCGGTAGTGCGGGGACGCCAGCACCCGCCGCGTGTAGCGCAGGCACTGGAGGTTGCCCTGGGCCCAGCGGGTGCGCTGGGCCAGGAAGCGGCGGGACGAGGGCAGGCCCTCCTGGGAGACCTGCGCCTCGGCGACGTGGGTGAGCCGCCAGCCCGCCAGGCGCAGTTCGAGGCCGGATTCGTAGTCCTCCAGCAATGCGCGCTCGGGCCATGGCCGACCGTCGTCGCCCGCGAGCGAGTCGAGGGCACTGAGCCGGACGAACTGACCGTTGCCGCCCAGTCCGACACTGCCGGTACGTCGGCGCAGGAGCTGCATGCCGGTGTTGTTGGCGCGGAACTCGATGTCCTGCATGCGGACCAGGAGCCGGGCCCGGGCGTTGGCGAACCGGCCGCGCTCGGGCAGCGGACGCGGGTCGTCGACGTTGCGCATGCGTACGCCGATCTGTACGGCGCCGGTGTCGGGGCGGCCCATTGCCTTGTCGGTGCAGACCATCGCGAGGGCGCCGGGGTCGAGCCGGCCGTCGGCGTCGATCACGCCGACGATCACCCGCGCGGGGTCGGCGTCGGCGGGGAGCCAGGCGCGGATCTCACGGTAGGCGGCGTTGAGCGCGGCGCCCTTGCCTATGCGCGCGTCCGGGCGCCGGCGGCTGACCAGGTGCACCCGCTCGTCGTGCTCGGCGGCGGCCAGAACCAGCTCCGCGGTGCGGTCGTCGCTGTGGTCGTCGACGATCCACAGGTGCGCGTGCGGGGCGGAGCGACGCAGGCCGGCGAGGGTCTGCGCGACCACGGCTTCCTCGTCGCGGCAGGGGACGACCAGGTGCCATGCGAAGACGGTCGGATCACCGGGATCGGCCGGCCGGTTGTGCCGGAAGGCGTGCCGGGTGCCGGCCCAATAGATCAGGAAGCGGCCGAACACCAACAGCATGTAGACGAGCAGGCCGAGGGACAGCGCGGTGGCCGCCCAGAGAATGCCGGTCTGGTGGGCAAGGACGTACTCACGCACAGCGCCGGGGATGAAACTACCTCCAGTTCGAATCCAAGGCACATGTGCTCACGTAGTTGTTAATTGGTGCACAAAACGCCTTACGCACCATTGAATCTAAGGCAAATTCGGACAATTTCCAACCCGGAAGCCACGTGGCGCGCCTCACCCCCGACCGACACGCAGGCGCCGACACCCGCGCCGGCACCCGCCCGACGGGTTAGTTTCGTCCCATGAGACGACCCGTCGGGTCCGGTTCACATCCCATGGTTCGGCGAGACGCCTCCGCGCACCCACGCCTCGGACCAGCCGCGGCGTGGGTGGGGTGGGCACGGCTCGGGGAGCGACGGCGGATCATCGGATGGACCCTCGCCTGCGCGTGCTCGATCGCCGTATATCTGTATGTGCGACACCTCAGCCACCCGTCCATGGTCGACCTCGTCGTCTACCGCGCCGAGGGGCTGGCGGTGCGCGACGGGATCGACCTGTACGGCCCGCTGAACACGCCGCACGGCCTGCGCGCCACCTATCCGCCGTTCGCCGCGCTGCTGTTCGTGCCGTTCACCTACCTGCCCCTGCGGGTGCTGCTCGGGGTCGGCGTCGCGGTGAACCTGGTACTCGTCGCGGTCGTGGTGCGCCTGTCGATGCGGCTGGTGGATCCCGAGGGGCGTCGGCTCGGGCCGGCGGTGGTGCCGGCGGCCACGACGTTCGTCATCTGGTTCGAGCCGGTGTTCACGACCATGCGGTACGGGCAGGTCAATCTCGCTGTGGCGGCCATGGTCCTGTGGGACTTCACCCGGCCGCGCGGGGCCGCGCTGCGCGGGGTGGTGCTCGGGATCGCGACCGGGATCAAGGTCACCCCGGCGGTGTTCGTCGTGTACCTCCTCCTCACCGGGCGGCGCCGGGAGGCGGGCACGGCGCTGGCGACGGCGGCGGCGACCGTGGCGTTCTCCGCGATGGTGCTGCCGGGGGTCACCCGACGGTTCTGGACCGACCTGGTCTTCGATCCGGAGCGGGTCGGGCGGCTGGAGAACGCCGCGAACCAGTCGATCCGGGGCCTGCTCACCCGGCTCGCCGGCACCCGGGACCTCGGCCTCGGCTGGACCGCGGTGATCGTCGTGCTGAGCCTGCTCGGCCTGTGCTGCACGCTGATCGCGTACCGGCGCCGCGGGGACGCGTGGGGCCTGCCCGCGTGCGCGGTGACCGGGCTCCTTGCCAGCCCGATCTCGTGGAGCCACCACTGGGTGTGGTGCGTACCCATCGCCCTGCTGCTGTGGACCACGCTGCACGGCCCGCACTCCCGGGCGCACACCGCGCTGTTCGCCGGTCTCCTGGTTTTTCCGAGCTTCCTGGTCTGGTCGGTGCCACACCTGCCCGACCAGGAGTGGCACATGACGGATTTCGAATTGTTCCGCTCGTCCTGCTACGTGGCCTACGGCCTGGCCTTCGTGCTGGTGGCCGCCCACCCGGGCCGCGTACGGCCGGCGCGCGGCTACACCATTGCGAGCACCGTCAGGCCGGCGGACGGCACGAGGGCGCAGAGCGCGCCGACGCGGCCCGCGCGGCGGGCGTCGCGCCGGTCGGTGACGGTGCTCAGGTGTGCCCGGGCGGCCAGGGCGAAGCCGAGGCCGCCGGCGAGGAACCACGGCCCCCACAGGTAGGTGTACCAGCGCCTGACGGTCCGCAGGTCGGGGTCGACGGAGATGACGTCGGCCTCCACGAGCACGCCGTGCACCACGAACTCCATGCCGTGCCAGGCAAGCAGGAACACCGCGCCCCACGCGAGGAATTGCAGCACCCGGTCGCGGCGACGCCCGCCGCCCCGGAGGTGGATCAGCGCCAGGCCGAGGGCGGCGCCGACGAGCTTGAGGACACCGGTGACCCACAGGACCGCGACGAAGCCCGGGTCGCGCTCGCGGGCCAGTTCGACCAGGGCGGGCGCGACGGCGGTGGAGGCGCCGGACAGGCCGCCCAGGGCCCAGTAGAAACTGGGAAGGGCGAACAGGACTCCCCATGCCGCCACGGCCCGGCCGGGCCAGGCGGGGGCGGGGTGTCGGACGATCTCCGGCGACGAACTCATGGGAGTCGCCGGCGTGCCGACCACCGCGATCGTCGCCCACCAGGGCACCACCACCGACACCTACTTCATCGCCGCCAAGGACAAGCCCTACGTGCTGCGCCTGGACTCCAACCGCGCCGGCCACGTCTCCACCACGACCTACGACTCCTTCGGCGCCCCGGTGACCATGCAACTGCCGACCGAGGACCGGATCGTGTCCATGAAGGACTTCCAAACCAAGGTGACCACCCTCCCCCGGTGACCCCACGCCCCCCGCCGCCTCGTTGTCGGGGTGGGGGTCGGGGGGTGGGGGCGCATTAGGGTGGCGGCATGGTGAAGCGTGGCCCGTATGGGAAGGGTGAGGCGAAGCGGCGGGAGATTCTTCGGGTCGCGCTGGAGGTTTTCGCCGAGGAGGGTTACCGGGGGACCTCGCTGCGCAAGGTGGCGGCGCGGTGTGACCTGAGCCTGCCGGGGCTGATGCACTACTTCGCGTCCAAGGAAGACCTGTTGACGCAGGTGCTTCGGGCCCGGGACGAGGAGAACGGGCGGCTCTGGAACGAGTACCAGGGGCCCGATCCGCATCTGGAGATCGTGCGCGCGGGAGCGCGGGCGGCCGGGTTGATCGAGTTGTTCGTGTCGATGGCGGCAGCCGGCAGCGATCCGGAGCATCCCGCGCATGCGTTCTTCGCCGAGCGGTATCCGCGGGTGCGCGGGCAGATCCGGGAGCTGTTGGCCCGGCAGGCGCGCAACGGCGTGATCGAGAGCACGATTCCGCCGGAGCGGCTGGCGTCGTTGGTGCTCGCGGTGGCCGACGGCATCCAGCTGCAGTGGCTCAACGATCGTTCGGTGGACATGGAGCAGGCGCTCGAAGACCTGTTGGAACTGATCGCGCAGCCTCGCCTCGACTAGGACCTGTCCGGTCGATCATGTGACTACTTCGCCTCCGGGTCGTTGATATGGATATGGGGCGGGGCGATCTGACCGATGCGGAATGGGAGC